>NZ_JACIDF010000001.1 GCF_014196195.1 Anoxybacteroides rupiense
AGCCTGTCCTTGTCCGAAGTCGATTCATCTCCCACTTTCATCAAGCTTCGCAAGATTTAGAAGTGGGAGACTTCTCGACTGAAGAATGTTAAAAGGCGACTATCCGGTAGATTTTAAAGACGTAAACGCTAAGTTCTGGGCATATTCCTATATCGATAAATTGGCCGCAAACGAGGTCACTAACGGATATATGGATTTAACCTTCAAGCCCAACCATTATGTCACGCGAGCCCAAATGGCAGCGTGCATTTATCGCGCTTTAACGGGCAGTCCTTTTAATCCGGAAAAATACAAAGACCATCTCTCATTTGAAACCTTCCAAGTGAAAAATGGCGCTTTCTATTTTGACAACATGAATCCAAAATTGCCTGGCAGCAAAATCAACCCGTACATCCAGCGGCAAATTTACAGTGTGGTACAGGCACTGATAGATACCCGCTATTACACAAAAGTATCCTACAATTCTAGCAATGCGGCAGAGTCGAGAGTGGCGATTCAATTTGGGAGAAATCCTGCCTTTATAGCAAAAGCTAATTATAATTTTTCTTTTCTAATGTGGGACCAAGCCTATCAAAAGCCCCATTATTCTAATCACAGTGATAAAATTGTCATCTCCTTGTTCATCAATCGTCTTTGGGATGACTATCACAATCGGATAAAAGGGGAATACGCCGAAACATACATCAAAGACAAATTAAAAAACAGTTTGGAAGCCTTGTTTGGACAAGGAACAGGGGAAAAGGTATTTGCGTATGTGTACCCTCTTTATCACTCACATCAGGAGTTTTGGATGAATTACAATAGCCGAGAGACTTTCATGAAAAATTTAGGAACTAAAAAAATTGATAACCTTCAAGTAAACGTTGAAGCTTTTCAGTCCGAAATCATTGTTACATTTAGTTATAGATAAGAGGAGAAGAAATGGGTCAAATTCATACAATAAACGAGGAATCGAAAAGCAGAATTGTTATCTAACTTTCCCATCATATATGATCCCTAATTGGTTATTTTTCTTTTATAAACTAAAATCCATGTTTTAAAAAAAACTTGACAGGAGCAAATAAGCTTCCTGTCTTATTTATTTAGGAATGGCCAAATCGTGCTTAATCCATAATTAAAAGTAGTATGCATAAACGACATGATTTTTATTTATGTTATTTTATAAATCAACGGGAATAATACCACATATGAGAAATCTGTTTCTGTGCATAATAATACATACACGAAACAAAGAATGGTGGAGGGATACAACATATGAACCAGGAGATTGACAATGTAAGCAAACAAACACCCCATTATATAAGGCTAACCGCCCCAGAAATTGCTGCCCTTTGGTCGCAATATCAAAGTGACACAATGGCCATTTGTGTTTACAAATACATGTTGAATATTGTGAAGGATGCATCTATTTGTCCTATTCTAGAGTTTGCCTTTAAATTAGCAGAGAGCCACATAACAAAAGTAAAGGACTATTTAAGTCAAGATGAGTTCCCGATTCCTCACGGATTTAATGAGGCCGATGTCAATCTGAGTGCTCCTAGGCTGTTTTCAGACGAAATTTGTTTAACTTACACGTACTTGATGGCGGTTAACGGGATGGCTTTGTATGCTGGTGCCATCGCCACAGCGATACGTAAAGATGTAAGGGATTACTTTATTCAATGTGAAGATGAATCGATGGAACTCTTTAATCAGTCCATCGATCTACTATTGCAAAAAGGATTTGTATCAAGGCCCCCATACATCTATCCTCGTAAAGAGGTGGAGTTTATTGAAAGTAAACGTTTTATGGGAAGCTTTCTAGGAGGAAAAAGGCCGCTCAGCTGTATAGAGATTAGCCATGTATATTGGGATTTGAAAAAAATTCAGCTAAGCAAAGCCTTTACGATGGCTTTCGCTCAAGTAGCTCAATCCAAAGAAGTCAGCAAACATTTATGGAGAGGGGTAGAAATTTACACGAAACAAGTTGAAGTCATGGAATCCATCTTATCTCAAGAACAGCTCTCTACTCCAAAATCAGAGGAAGCGGAAATTACAAATTCTACCGTTGCCCCTTTTTCTGATCGCTTGATGATGTATCATAAGACCCTTTTTGGTTCTACTACCTTGTCTCTGTATGGAACAGCGATAGGATCTTGCCAGCGCGCGGACTTATCCCTTCATTATGCAAGGTTCATGGCGGAACTTGCGCAGTATATGAAGGATGCGTTTAGTTTGATGATTAAAAACAAATGGGTGGAACAGCCACCAATGGCGGAGGATAGAGAAGCACTTGCCACAGAACAATAATAAAAGAAGAGGAATGTGATGTGATTTCAAAAAAGCAAAAGTCACCAAATTAACCATCGCGTGATTACTTTTCAAGACGTTCACCATTAGCAGTTGATGTTTTTTAGCTTCGTTTATATTTTTAGCCATGCGGAGGTTCCCTTCAAATAGGCAGAAGGGAACTATAATTGTATTTAAAGGGAGATGCTAAAGAAGCAAAAAGTTTGATAAACAAATTAGAACATGAATGAAGTTATATGAATGGTCAAAGTGTATATCATGTCGAAAAAGATATCTTAACAAAAATTAAGATTAAAATAATGACATAATGCTTACAAATTTAACGAAAATGAAAATAAGGAGGGATTTTTAATATAGAGGATTGCTGCAAGTTAAGGAAATTTACAAGCAAGGAATTGCGGCAGGACAAGCAACGTTGAAACGACAGTACCGTCATTAGAAAAATGGGAATCGACTATTGCCGCAAATTTATGTGTAGTCGCTGAAGATGAAGAAGGCATTAAAGGCTGGTGTAAAAGTAAGGTATCAGATCGCTGAGAGGTGAGTGCGTATGTTCGAGATGTGAGCCGGGGAAAGGGAGTTGGAAAACAACTTCTTAAGACGAAATAATAATTCTTGTTCCTTTTTACCTTCCTTGCCACTTACCGTCTTGACAAGAAATAACAGACAGAATATTATAAAAATGACTTCGTTGTTGGTGTTTCAATCTGAGGGCAATGCTTGTTTTCATTGATTGGAGATGGAAACACAACCCCGTCGTATCTTTATTGATATGACGGGGTTTTTATATATTAGGAGGTGAGGTCATCCTTAGCAACTCTACCATTTTAAAAGCTATTATTAAGTATAAGGAGGATCATTGCATGAAAAGATGGCTTTCGGTGGTTTTGAGCATGTCACTTGTATTCAGCGCATTTTTTTTGGTTTCTGATACACAGAAAGTTACCGTTGAAGCAGCTGGAAATCTTAATAAGGTAAACTTTACATCGGATATTGTTTATCAAATTGTGGTAGACCGCTTTGTGGATGGAAATACATCTAATAATCCAAGTGGATCCTTATTTAGCTCAGGATGTACGAATTTACGCAAGTATTGCGGTGGTGATTGGCAAGGTATTATTAACAAAATTAACGATGGATATTTAACAGAAATGGGTGTAACAGCGATATGGATATCCCAACCAGTGGAAAATGTATTTGCTGTTATGAACGATGCCGATGGCTCTACATCATACCACGGTTATTGGGCACGTGACTTTAAAAAGACGAACCCCTTCTTCGGTACCCTAAGTGATTTCCAACGCTTAGTCGATGCCGCACATGCTAAAGGAATAAAAGTAATCATTGACTTTGCACCGAATCATACTTCTCCTGCTTCAGAAACTAATCCTTCTTATATGGAAAATGGTCGTCTTTATGATAACGGTACGTTAATTGGTGGTTACACAAATGATACCAATAGTTATTTCCATCACAATGGCGGAACGACGTTTTCAAACTTAGAGGATGGTATTTATCGGAATTTGTTTGATTTGGCAGACTTTAATCATCAAAATCAATTTATTGATAAATATTTAAAAGATGCGATAAAATTGTGGCTCGATATGGGGATTGACGGTATCCGCATGGATGCGGTTAAGCACATGCCATTCGGCTGGCAAAAATCGTTCATGGATGAGGTTTATGACTATCGTCCTGTCTTTACATTTGGGGAATGGTTTTTGTCAGAAAATGAAGTTGATTCCAATAATCACTTCTTCGCGAATGAAAGTGGAATGAGTTTACTTGATTTTCGTTTCGGACAAAAGCTTCGCCAAGTATTGCGCAATAACAGCGATGATTGGTATGGATTTAACCAAATGATTCAAGATACAGCATCGGCATACGATGAGGTTATCGATCAAGTAACATTCATAGACAATCATGATATGGATCGGTTTATGGCTGACGAGGGAGATCCACGCAAGGTTGATATAGCACTCGCCGTTTTATTGACATCCCGTGGTGTGCCGAATATTTATTATGGTACGGAACAATATATGACTGGAAACGGTGATCCTAATAACCGTAAAATGATGACTTCATTTAATAAAAATACCCGTGCTTATCAAGTAATTCAGAAACTATCTTCCCTTCGACGAAGCAATCCGGCGCTCTCTTATGGCGATACAGAACAGAGATGGATTAATAGTGATGTATACATTTATGAGAGACAGTTTGGAAAAGATGTTGTGTTAGTCGCTGTTAATCGCAGTTTAAGCAAAAGCTATTCGATTACTGGCCTATTTACAGCATTACCATCAGGAACCTATACGGATCAGCTTGGCGCTCTTTTAGACGGAAATACAATTCAAGTCGGTTCAAATGGGGCAGTTAACGCATTTAACTTAGGACCAGGGGAAGTTGGTGTATGGACATATAGTGCAGCAGAAAGTGTGCCAATTATTGGTCATATTGGACCGATGATGGGGCAGGTCGGTCACAAATTAACCATTGACGGTGAAGGATTCGGAACAAATGTTGGTACCGTGAAATTCGGAAACACAGTCGCATCCGTAGTGTCTTGGTCTAACAATCAAATCACTGTAACTGTACCGAATATACCTGCAGGAAAATATAACATTACCGTCCAAACATCCGGAGGGCAAGTGAGCGCTGCCTATGATAATTTTGAAGTATTAACGAATGACCAAGTATCTGTTCGTTTTGTTGTAAACAACGCCAACACAAACTGGGGAGAAAACGTTTATCTTGTCGGTAATGTGCATGAACTTGGCAATTGGAATACAAGCAAAGCAATTGGTCCATTATTTAACCAAGTTATTTACTCCTATCCTACATGGTATGTTGATGTCAGCGTACCAGAAGGAAAGACAATTGAGTTTAAGTTTATTAAAAAAGACGGAAGTGGCAATGTTATTTGGGAAAGCGGTTCCAATCACGTTTATACTACACCTACGAGTACAACAGGAACAGTAAATGTAAACTGGCAGTATTAATTAAGAAAGATATACAATCCTTTGTCCGAAGAATAGCTGAAGCTTCCTTGTATCCTCACAAACATATAAGCAGTAAGATATCAAAATCCCCTTTAGGCTAACTAAAGGGGAGGTCTTTTATCTTTGCTTCTCTTTTTCATTGGGATAAAACTCATGAAACATCTTCATCAGTAACTCATCGAGATCGAGATTATTTATGTAAACATTAGCAAATGCGTTCTTATTTGTCTATATACAAGATAGTAAAATATGTAAAATTCAGAAACTAAAAAGAACAAAACAGGCTGTTGATTATAAAGAAAGGGAAGTTAAGTAGCGAATAACTATTTTTATATTTTCAGATTTTAGTTTACATAATATAAATTATAGGAAGTTATACGAGAATTATCTCAAATATGAAGTAAACTCATTAAATTGAGACAAAAAAACTCATTAAATTGAGACAAAAAAGAAAAATGAAACGTGCAGCGGCTTTCCATGATGATTTCTACACGGATCCACTGCACGTCAATGTCTTTTACGCTGTTGATGTATGGATGCGTTTGAAGCATTGCGATTCAATCCTTCCAAGAGAATTAAGCAATATCGATACTGTGGTAGCGCACACCTTTATATTGAACACGAACGGAAGCCTGTTTTTCTTTTTCGTATGCTGCTAAAAGTTTTTTTGCTTTTAAAAACGCTTCCATCATGCCAGCTGCATGAATTGTTTCTTCCCACATCGATCCCTTCGGATGATCTGTATAAAAAACAAATACATACTGTTTCAATAATCTCACCTCCTATCTACTATTATAGAGAAAATCTGTGTCCATTAAAACTAATAAACTGTTACAGTTGTGTTAACTTTTTATCAACCATTTTTACATTAAAGCATTTTTCCTAATGGAGACTGCTCGTTAATGAGCGGTTGAATTTCATACACAGAAATCGGAAAGTAAGGGATTCCATATGCATAGGCGGTCAATTCATACAATTGATAAAAAAGCACAAGAGCCTTATCTGAGATATAAAAGTCTTGATTTGAAGATATCTCCTTAAAAGGCGGATTTAAAAGAAAAATATCCCGCTCTTTAATTTGTTTTGCTACGATACTTGATAATGCCTTAACATAATCGGTTTGAGGTAAAAATAACTCATGAAGGGAATATTTCTTGCCTGTTTTCGTATCAAAGGTCAGACCTTTTACGACGGTCATTCCATGAGCTCCTCCTGAATAAGCATAGTTGCTCATAGTTAAGCTTAACACGCCTCTTTCGTTCGTTTTCAACTCATAGCTTCCTGTGATCTCCGTTAGCGGATTTTGATAAAATCCTTGCTGAACCATTAATTTTTTCATTAACAACGTAATTTCATAATTGATTTTGTGCTCTGCCTCTTTATTTGGCAATCCGTATACAATCGGATAATATAACTCCATTCGCTTTTGTTTTACATGTGCAGTCCGAATTTGGACAGGTATATCTACAACCATATGTGGTTTCCTCCCTTTCCATTATTTATTATTTAATATTAAGAAAAAAACGATCTCTTCCGCTCCAAGCTTTTCGTGTTGTGCTACTTCCCTGTTTTCCACCATATTCAATCGCAATAAAAAACGTGTAGCGAAAGCGCCACACGTTAAAAAAGTTGCTGAGATCTTTTCACTCTCAGTTGTGTTGGTTTTTATATTGTTCCACAGCTTCTGTATAGCGGGCCATTACTTCATCCTTTGACCACGATAATTGCTGGCATAAATAATCGATCACCAACGCATCATCCGCTATGCCTGCAGCAAAGCTTCGTTTCATCCATCGTTCCGCTTCTTCAAACGTAGAAAAAGAAACCGCAGGCACTAAAGCAGCTCCCCATACCTTCCATTTTTTCTGCTCATCGCAAAAAGCAGCCAAAAGCCACTGATCTTGATGATTTTTAAAGAAGATTCCCGCAACATGCTCCTTCTGATTGAAACGGTTTTGTTCAGCATCAAGATAAACCGGAGGAAGCTGAAAAGCAGGTGCGGCAAAGCGCAGAAACGCATCCGCATCGGCTGAACAGCCTGAAGCTTTTGGATGGCCGCCTCCGCCAAATCTTTGGGCAAATTCTGCGACGTTCACCTCATCATGGGTAGTGCGAAAGCCGATATGCTTTGTTCCCGGATTGACCATCGCAATCATATCTAGATGAGGAAGTCGTTTAGATAAAGCATTTCCTAATTCTGATATATACTGTTCTGCAAAAACAATCCCGACACAACGACCTTCAATCCATGTTTGAACGATTTGCTTTTGTTTAAGGCGAATATAGCGTTGGATTTTCTTTTCTTCGATTTGCAGCACAAACGCTTCTAAATCAGTAAACGCAAACGATGACTCCTTTTGTAGTCGTTCGAGCATTTGCCTAACAAACTCATCAATGCCAAGCATAGATAATAAATCATTTAAATGCTTCGCCTGTACATTGTTATTTTCATCCCATTCCCACGTGTCATATTGACGGACAAGTTCAACGAATTCATCCAATATTTCTTTTCTTTCTAATCTTTGTTCCCGGATGAGATATTCATAAAACAAAGAAGTAGCACATGTCTTCTTTCCGCATTCATCTACAGGTACCACCCATCCCCATGGATGTCGATTAAAATGAAGAGCCGTGATGTGATGATCAATCATTTGTACATGCTTGCCGGTTTTAAATCGGTGGTCCAGCATTTCTTCTATCTCATGATTGACAGCTAAATCGGTGATCCATACAAATGCGGAATCATGCTGACGATTCTCAAGAAAACTCCTTACCCGTTCGTTCAAATTTCGATACGAACAGTAGGAAACATCAACCTCGCTTCCAAAGGCAAGAGTAGCTAATAAACCGCAACCTACCCCATCTAAATCGCTGTCAGTAAATAATTTCATCATCAGCGAAACATCCCCCTTATCTTCTTTATTTATACCAAGCTTTTATGCAGTAATTTTTTCAATAGAGGGAACAGAATGTCTGGCAGCTGTTCAACATTCGAGACGATGATGCAATGTTTTCCGTAAATATTCTGGATCGTTCGCTGCTGTTCTTCCGTAATTTCTCCATTTGCTAAAAATACATTCAGCACTTCAATTCCTCTTTTTCGTGCCTCAAGCACTGCTTCATGAGTGTCGATAATGCCGTTTTGTTCATAGTGATATGCCGCCGGCTCTCCATCTGAAAACACTAATAAAAATTTTTGTTTCTCCGTACGCCGCAGCAGCTTCTCTGTCATAAGCCGGATGGCAAAACCGTCGCGATTATCCTCTTGAGGCTCAAGCTGAAGAATTTCTGGTCCTGTCTGTTTCTTTAACGATTCGGAAAAGGAGATCACCGTTTGGAAATAATTCGGTTGCTTCGTTTCCATCGCTTCGTTGGAATCTTCCCAAAAGCCGACAACTTCGTGGAACACCCGCACGGATTTTAGTGATTCATGAAATAAAATAATTCCCCGCTTCGTTTCCTCCATCTTATCGTACATGGAGGCGGAACAGTCGACTAAAAGGGTAAAGACCGCGTCCAGTTCCGGAGAAGGGGTTCGCTTTTTATAAAAAAGGCGCGGCTGCTCATCTGTCCAAAGCCGGAGAAGCTTTTTATGCAAGCGGCCAAAGTGCAGATCGGTTCGTGGCAATGCTTGCTTATGCTCTAATGTTTTTTCTATCATTTTTTTCAACTTTTTTTGATAAGCGATAATCTCAAGCTTCTTTTTCTCATATTCTTCCTGTTCTTGGACAGAAGGAGAATGCGGAGTGAGAAAGATCGCTTCCGCATGCCGGTTTTCTTTGCCATAAGCTTCACCGCCGCCGGATTGTCGGACATCCTGCTTCCTCTCAAGGCTGATTGGTCTTGTGTACTCATTCCGGCTGCTTTTTTGCGCAGAGCCTTGAACCATTCCTAACGCCTGGTCACCATCTTCTCCCGGCCGGCCGCCTTTTCCTAACAAATGGGTCCGAGATCCTTGTTCCAATTCAAACTGCAAAAAGCTTTTTGTCATATCGCTCGTTTCGCGGTGCCACGTCGGCAACTCTTGATCGTGAATGTCTTCATCCCCGCTTTTTTGCTTATCAAGCACATCGCAGTTGTTTAAACGGCTGCTTCGTTTAAGATCTGCCAATGTCATATGTGCTTCTTCTTGATTATACGCATGCTGTGGCAAATAAAAATACGTGTTTAACATATCATGTTCCAACACATCCTCTAGTGCTTCCGTAAGCAACAAAACGAGACGAGCGATGTCTTTCGTGGAAGAAGCATCAAACAGATGGCCGATCGTCTGCCGAATCCATGGGATCATTGGATCGATGCGTTCATGGATGAACGGTACATCCTCAAGCGGGGATGCAGATGTCAAAAGCAAGTACAGCACTGCAAAAAGAGCATCCGTATAGACGCTCTTTATCAGGTTGGCTTGCGCTTGACTTTGAAAGTAGCGGCGATACACATCTCGGCGAGTATCAAACCACTTTTTCGTGCCGGGACGCTCTTTTTTGCAAAGCTCCTCTAGCCGCAAGTCTTCAGCCAGCATCAATAGTTGCTTCGCAAAGCTGGGAATCGATAATCGATTGGCTTTTTGGATAAATGCTGTCACTGCGTCGATATCGGTATAATAAAGGGTTCCGATGGCGCGAAGGCATACATCCGTTTTTAAGCCATGCAGCTTTTCTGTTTCCGGCCGATTATCCCAAAAATAGCTCACATACAGCTTTTGAGCTGGGAAGTCAACATATGATTGAAAGCCGAACTCAACTTCCCACTCACTTTGTTTTGTCAGCGTCTTAGCTAAATCGGACAGCTGCATGAATAAAAAGGAATCGATTTTTTTATCGTTAAATTGAATGAACCGTTTCATTTTCACACCCTCACTCAAAGAGAGTTTCTGCGATGTTTCTTACAGCCGCCTTTTCACGCTCGTCTTCAAGTTTATCGATAATGGCCCGTTCAATGGCTCTGAGCGGCGGCAAATAGACCGCTAAATCACACGCATCGATTAAAGCGCGGATCGAAGCGGCTTCTTCGGAAATTTGCCCATTTCTTACTTGAGCGATTAAGTCAGACGATAGAGTAACAAAACGATGGATTAAAGCCTCGTCTTTCAAAAGGCTCTGTGTCTGTAACACATCTTTTAATGCATCGCCTTGAACATATGGAACATCGATGACAACAAAACGGTTTTTCAACGCTTCATTAAGCGGAACCGTTCCCACATATCCTTCATTGATCGCCGCAATGACGCCAAATGTTTTTTCTGCCTTTACTACCTCTCCAGTAAACGGGTTCGTAATCATTTTTCGGTAATCAAGCACGCCATTTAAAATAGGGAGCGTTTCTGGTTTAGCCATATTAATTTCATCAATATACAATAAATGCCCCTTTTTCATCGCTTGGATCACTGGACCAGGAATAAACTCGATCGCTGTTTTTCCATCATGTTCATTAATCGTCTTAAAACCAAGAAGCGCTTCTGCATCCAAGTCCACCGAACAATTCACACTATGCATCGGCTGGCTGAATAAGTGGGACAGCGTCTCGGCAAGTTTTGTTTTTCCAGCCCCTGTGGGACCTTTTAACAACACGTTTTTCCCGAGTGCCAAAGCAATGATCGCATCGTACACAATCGTTTCATTTTCGGCTGTATAGCCGCCTTTTCCAATGAGATACGCATCTTTCTCACGAGCAAACTGCTCGTTTCGCTCTCGAATCATTTGCTCAATCATGGGAGGCAATGATAGAACGTTCATGGTGTCCGTCGCCCTTTCTTTATAAATACATACGATATCATTCTACTAAATGCCAAGCCTAGATGCAAAGAAACCGCAAGTATTACATAAACATATTATGTAAACAATTAGTGATATGGAGGAGAACAAGTCCTCCTCTCAACTAAAATTATCTTGAATGGCTTTGCGAATCAATGCCTCACAGCGGTCTAATTCGGCTTTTAATTGCCGCTTGTATAGCTTTGCTTTCTCATATCCTCCATCAGCAAAACGGTAATACACTACCTCTTGATACTTCATTCCTTCTTTTTTTTGTTTCATTTGCTTCAAAATTCCGTCCTCAATTAAATCATGAAGCGCTTTATATACTTCGGAGTGGTTCGGCTTATATCCATACGGTTTAAATTCTTGGCGCAGAACATCTAATATTTTGAGGCCATAAAGGCGTTCCTGCTCAGTTAATGTAATTAAGTACAGCTTTAAAAAGGCTCGCTGCTTCAGCAAAAACCCGCTTGACGTCCGCTTTTCCCGCATTCGCCCTCCTCCTTTTACTTTTCAGGTTGTATTTATATTCATTCCATTTTATTTATAGAAATCCTGCTTTTTTTTATGTTTTTATTTAGAACATAGTTTATTTTAACATAAAATAAAACGGAACGCCTCGATCATGGAGACATTCCGTTTTGGGTCAATATCAAGAAAATACAATGGTTTTATTTTCATGGATGATGACTCTGTCTTCTAAATGCCATTTCAAGGCTCTGGCAAGGACCGTTTTTTCAATAATGCGTCCAACCCGTTTTAAATCGTCTGGATGATAGCGATGATCCACTCTCGCCACATCTTGTTCAATAATCGGTCCTTCATCTAGGTCATCCGTAACATAATGAGAAGTGGCTCCGATCAGTTTCACCCCTCGTCTGTAAGCTTGTTCATATGGTCTGGCGCCAATAAAGGCCGGTAAAAATGAATGATGGATGTTAATAATTTGAAACGGGAATTCCGCTACAAAGGCTGGTGATAAAATTTGCATATAACGGGCAAGGACAATCGTATCTACCTTATGTTCCTTCAATAACGCGATTTGCTTTCTTTCCGCTTCGTTTTTTCCTTCCTTCGTCACGGGTATGTAATAGTAAGGAATCCCGAGAGCTTCCACGCTCTCGCGCATATGTTCATGGTTGCTTATCACAAAAGCGATATCGGCCAGCAGTTCTCCTGCCTCCCATTCCCATAACAGCTCGAGCAAGCAATGCTCTTCTTTTGAAACAAAAATGGCCATTTTTTTTAAATCGTTATGTAAACTTAAACGCCACTTCATTTCAAATGTCTCAGCAATTTTCGCAAATTCCTTTTCCATTTCTGCTTTCTTTGCCGTCATATCCGGGCAGTCAAATTCAATCCGCAAGAAAAAGGTGCCTCCCTGTGGATCGGTCGAATACTGGCTTGATTCGACAATATTGGCTCCTTGCTCATATAAAAAGCTCGTCACCGCCGCTACGATGCCCAGCTGATCTGGGCAAGCAATCAATAAACGGGCACGATTTTGATAGTTTTGCAGAAATGTCTGCAAACGACGTTCTCGAAAAATATGCATAAAAAAATCCCCCTCTTTTTTCATTTCTTCTCATCATACAAAAAAACAGTTGGCATGCCAACTGTTTTTACTGAAATAACGATACATATTCGCCATAGCCCTCTTTTTCCAAATCCTCTTTTGGAATAAACCGCAGCGCTGCTGAGTTGATGCAATAGCGCAGTCCAGTTGGCGCCGGCCCGTCATTAAACACATGCCCCAAATGCGAATCGGCTCCGCGGCTGCGCACTTCGGTCCGAATCATGCCGTGGCTTACATCTAGCTCCGTTTGGATATTTTCCGGACGAAGCGGTTGCGTAAAACTTGGCCACCCGCAACCTGAATCAAATTGGTCAAGCGTGCTAAATAACGGCTCTCCCGATACGATATCGACGTAAATCCCTTCGCGTTGGTTATTCCAGTAAGGATTATCAAACGGAGGCTCTGTCGCGTTGCGCTGTGTCACCTCGAACTGAAGCGGCGTCAGTTTTTTTCTTAGCATTTCCTCTCTTTTTTCATCACGCCAATGCTTTTTCAAAAACGCATCTCGGCCGGAACCGATCCGATAAAGCTTATAACGAAGCGGATTTTTTTTATGATAGTTTTGATGGTAATCTTCCGCCGGATAAAATATAGAAGCAGGCAAAATTTGCGTCACAATCGGTTTCGAAAACCGGCCGCTCGCTTCCAGCTCCCGTTTGGATTGCTCGGCTAATTGACGCTGTTGCTCATTATGATAAAAAATGGCCGTACGGTAGGATTCCCCTCGATCGTGAAATTGCCCGCCAGCATCCGTTGGGTCGATTTGCTGCCAATAAATATCCAGCAGTTTTTGATAAGGGAAAATAGCAGGATCAAATGTAATTTGGACAGCTTCGTAATGCCCTGTCGTATGCGTACACACTTCTTCATATGTAGGATTTTCTTTATGACCGCCTGTGTATCCAGATACGACCTTCATAATCCCCGGCTGCTCCTCAAACGGAGACACCATGCACCAAAAGCAGCCGCCAGCAAATGTAGCAAGCTCATATTCCATGTGGACCATCCTCCTTTATTTTTATCATACCAAAATAGGCAGCTTCCTTAAACAAAGAAGCTGCCTTAAACGTCACGCTATTTTGTTAAATCGCCGGCTGGACCGAAAAATTCGTAGTGAATCCTATCATCTGCTATGCCCCATTGTTTCAGTGCATGATAGACGGTTTTCATAAATGGGACGGGTCCGCATACATAAAAGTCAGCATGAGAATCTGGAACCATGGATTGGATCAGTGTCAAATCAACGAATCCTTCCTTCACAAAGTAAGGATTTTCGCGATCATGATTTTCAGGCGTTTGATAGCAAACTCCATATGAAAACGATGGATGTTCCTTCGCTAGGCGTGCAAGGTGAGCATCAAACGCGTGAACACGGCCATTGACAGCAGCATGAATGAACGTTACACATCGCTGTGGCTGTTTCGCTACTAATGTATTCGCCATGCTCAATAGCGGGGTCATGCCGACACCTCCGCTGATCAATACAACCGGTGTTTCTTTTGTCAAATCAAGGGTAAAATCGCCAGCTGGCGCGCTCAGCTCAAGCACGTCGCCTTCCTTCACCGAATCATGCAAATAATGAGACACAACGCCAGCCGGCTGAGCATCCGTTCCTGCTTCCCTCTTGACACTAATGCGGTAATATCCTGTTCCTGGGGCGTCAGACAAACTGTATTGGCGAATATGTGTATACTCTTCTCCAGGAATATGGACTTTCACGCTCACATATTGTCCCGGCAAAAAATCGCTAATGCCCCCGCCGTCTTCCGGTGCAAGATAGAAAGAGGTAATCAATGAGCTTTCTTTGACTTTCTTTTGTACGACGAATCTTCGAAAATCCTTCCATCCCCCTGCTTTCATCGCCGCTTCATCATATAATTGCTCTTCCACTTGAACGAAAACATTGGCGATCACTCCATAAGCCTCTTTCCACGCCTCGATGATCTCATCCGTCGCAGCATCTCCTAACACATCTTTAATTGCCAGCAATAAATGTTTCCCAACAATCGGATAATGCTCTTTTTTTACTCCTAAGCTGCGATGTTTATGGCCAATTTGCTTGACAACTGGCAAGATGGCTTCTAAGCGATCGATATGCTTGGCTGCCGCATAAACAGAAGCAGCGAGCGCTTTTTGCTGACGCCCTTGCTGTTGATGAGCATGGTTAAAGATGTTTAATAGCTCTGGATGATTGGAGAACATCAACTGATAAAATCGTTTCGTAATTTGCTCTCCGTATTTCTCCAACACTGGAACGGTTGATTGAATGATACGGATTGTTTTTTCATCTAGTAAGGAAGCTGTTTGATTCATCGTTCTTTCCCCTCCGCAAAAACATGTATTTTATATACATCTTTATTGAACCATAGGATTTTAGATAAAAGCAATATTTCAAATACACCTTTAACAAAATGTTCATATTCTTCTTTCGTTCAAAAAAAGAAAGCAAGTATGGTAAAATGACAATACGAAAAGTATTTAAAGGTGTGTGAAATCTTATGCAATTAACCAACTATACGGAATATGCCCTGCGCGTTCTGCTGTTTTTGGGAACACTTGAACCCGGGGATAAAACGAATATTAAAGAAATTTCCGAAGCCTACGCGATCTCTGAACATCATTTAAGCAAAATTGTATACGAATTAGGAAAGCATGGATGGATTGAAACCATTCGCGGGCGCAATGGAGGCATTCGCCTTGCCAAAAAACCGGAGGAGATTCGGCTAGGTGCGGTTGTTCGCCAAACGGAGGATAATTTATCACTCGTCGAGTGTTTTGCGGCTCATGGCAATCATTGTGTCATTACTCCTGCTTGCCAACTAAAGCACGTTCTTCACGAAGCATTAGAAGCGTTTTTGCATGTACTGGATTCTTATACATTAGCCGATCTCCTTGCCAATAAGCAACAGCTCCATCAAATATTTCATCGGCTTCCGTAATGCAAATCATAAAGCTTAGCCTTTCATCTCTTCTCGCATGTTTCCGCACCGAAAACCAGTTTCGCTTCCATTGAATTCATTTTTCCTCTCGATTCATATAAGCCGTTCTGTCCTTATGCACAGACGGCTTTTGATATTTTTGTTGCATTTACGACATACTATGAAAAATACGTGCCTCATACATAAAATAGAGGATCGAAAAAAAGGAGGAGAACGATGAACAAAAAAGGGACTCTATGGCTAATCACACTGCTTGCAGCAACGATGCTTACAAGCTGCAGCGGCGATCAAGAAAAGCAGCAGAAACAAAACCAATCAACGGATTCGACAGGAGGCGGCATGCACTCCTCTGATCATGGACAGTAGCTCTTTATTTCATGTTTTGATATTTGTCACATGAGGCAAAATGTATTACTATTAGAAAGGTGTGAAAAAAACGGAATATGCTTGAAGGAGGTTGCAATGAAGAAACATCTACACGATTCACTACCGCCTTATTTAAAAGTCGAAAATGAAGAGCTGTGGCTTACGGAGGATGATCGCGAAAATTTAAAAATCAGCTATCGCATAAAAGAAGTGATTTTTTCTCAGCAATCGGCTTTTCAGCACGTCATGATTTTGGACTCATACGATTTTGGGCGAATGCTTGTGCTTGATGGTGTTGTACAAACGACATCGATTGACGGACATATTTACAATGAAATGATTTCCCATATTCCGCTACAGCTTCATCCAGCTGCTAAAAAAGTGCTGATTATCGGCGGCGGCGACTGCGGCGCTGCAAAAGAAGCGGCCAAATATCAGCAGCTTGAGCAAATTGATATGGTAGAAATTGATGAAGTCGTCGTGCAGTCCTGCAAGGAGCATCTGCCGGCTGTTTCCGGAAACCTTTCTGATCCGCGCGTCCGCTTTATTTATACGGACGGAGTTGCGTTTGTCAAAGAGCGCACGAAAGAATATGATGTCATTATCGTTGATTCATCTGATCCAGTAGGACCGGCTGAGGCGCTATTTTCCCGCGATTTCTACGCTAGCATCCGTCAAGCTCTTAAAGACGATGGGCTGATGGTTTGTCAAAGCCAATCACCTATTTTCCACTTAGACATCTTAAAACAAACACACACCAATATTCGTCAGTTATTTCCGCACGCTGCTGTGTATACAGCGACAGTGCCAACCTATCCAGGCGGACTATGGAGCTTTACGATCGGCTCTAACATTCCGCTTTCACTTCCGGAAATCGCCGCGGTGCCAACTGATACAAAATATGTAAACGAAGCGGTGCTAAAGCAATGCTTTCAGCTTCCTGAGTTTATGCGAAAAGCACTTTAATTTTAATAGAAGCCGCCTTCCTAAAATAGTAGGAAGGCGGCTTTTGTTTTGTTACCTCGGTCTTTATACTATTCTCTGACTAGTAGCAAGCTAGTTTTTCTGCTGTGTCCGTACCGCAGCAAGCATGTTTTTTCTATTTCTCTTCTTTTTCCTACGCACGTTATTTCAGCGCACGTGTTGCCAGCATGGAAAGGGTGATATCATCAGCCGGCGGGTTATGCAGGCCGGCACGGACATCGCGGTAATAACGCTGTAAGGAATTCGTTGCAAATAAGCTTTGAGCGCCGACAATGCGCATCGACCAATCGACTATACGAACGGCCGCATTCGTAGCCACATATTTCACAGCCGCCAGCTCCTCTTTCATCTCCGGTCGTTTGGCCGGATCGCGATCCCACCTATCAGCGACCGCATACATAAAATGACGCGCTGTCATTAGTTCAAGGTCGATTTCAGCGATTTTCCGCTGCACTTCCGGCACTTCAGCAATCGGATGAGGAAGGCTATTAGGCTTGTATGCTTTTGCAAAATCAACGGCGTCGTTGCGAGCTGCTATCGCAATTCCTAAATAGCATGCCGGGATATGAAGTAGCCAGCCTTGCGCTTTCGCTTTTGTTTTCGGTGTACGAAGAATCTCGACAAGCGCTTCTTCTTCAACCTCGACACGATCTAAAATTAAGTCGTCGCTTCTGGTCCCCCGCATTCCAAGGGTGTTCCATGTTTCTTCGATTTTAAGCCCACACGCCGTCTTAGGAATGAGAAAATGACCGACTTCCCCCGTCTCTTTGATGGTGGCTGAGACAATAAAATAATCGAGCGCAGGAGCCAGCGATGTAAATGTCTTCCGTCCCGAAATCCGCCAGCCGT
Source organism: Anoxybacteroides rupiense (assembly GCF_014196195.1). Lineage (GTDB taxonomy): Bacteria > Bacillota > Bacilli > Bacillales > Anoxybacillaceae > Anoxybacteroides > Anoxybacteroides rupiense. Next base: position 17,759 of record NZ_JACIDF010000001.1, read on the forward strand.
CTTTTCGTCTTTCAGCCGTTGTCTCCGGTTTTCCGCCACGTGCCGGACTTCCTGTTGCCGCTTCTGAGTGGGCACTGTTCAGCAACACCTTTTTTTCAACAATTTCCTGACAAAGTCGAGCAAAGATCGATGGCGGCCACCTATCTTCTTCAGCTAAACTCATGACAATGCCTAAGTGCCAGCCAAGCGACAATGCTGTAGCCCCATCGCCTTGGGCCAGCATTTCTTGTACTAGTAAAAACTCGTATAATGAACTACCTTCTCCGCCATATTTTTTCGGTACCGTCAGTGCAAGCAATCCAGCTTCTTTTAACTCAGCAAAATTATCAAAGGGAAACGCCGCCTGCTCATCATGCCAAGCTGCGCGCGTCCGAAACTGCTCGGATAGCTGCCGCGCCTGTTCGTACAGCATTTGTTCCCGTTCGGTGCGGAGAAATAAATGGTATAGATGATTCATCTCGGTTTCTCCTTCTTCAATAAATATAGGTTTCTATGTTTTATTGTACCTGTTCTCCAATCGGAATGGAAACCATATGCCATTAACATATGCCTAGAGTTCTATTCATTCCGGCTTCAAGTTGTAGAATCGATCCATCTAAAAAGTAAAAAGATGGCGGACATGACGATCGTCTTCACGATGATAAAATTCATTTTTTGCTTCATCATATTCATATGCCGTTTTCAAGCTTTCCTTATGCTGTACAATGTAGCGAATCGCACGAATGATTTGGTACATATCATGATTCGTCATAATGGGATGCAAGGAGATGCGCACCCATCCTGGTTTGGCTAACAAGTTTCCCTCCTCCATGCTTTTGACCATGCTTGCAGATTGTTTTTGATCGATCCCAAGCAAATAATGGCCATACGGCCCAGCACATGAACATCCTCCACGTGCTTGGATGCCGAAATAATCATTAAGAAGTTTAACAACTAAATTATAATGCAAGTCTTCGATAATAAAGGAAATGATCCCGAGCCGATCCTCCCGCTCTCCTTCCAGCACATGCACGCTAGGAATGGTTTTTAATGAAGGCAAAAGCAGTCTTATTAACTCCTGTTCTCTTTTTATGATTGCCTCTATCCCCATTTTTTCCTTCAATTTGATGGCTAGCGCCGCTCGAATCGCTTGCAAAAACGGCGGGGTGCCTCCATCCTCCCGCTCTTCAATATTTGTCACATATTGATATTCTCCCCATGGATTCGTCCATAGCACCGTTCCTCCTCCCGGATGATCTGGAATGCGATTTTGATATAAGCGCCCATCAAAAACTAATATCCCCGCGCTTCCGGGCCCGCCTAAAAACTTATGGGGCGAAAAGTAAATGGCGTCTAATTTTTGCAGCGGATCATCGGGATGCATATTGATCGAGACATATGGAGCTGAAGCGGCAAAATCAACAAAGCAAAGCCCGCCATGCTCATGCATCATTTTGGCAAGGGTGTAATAAGGGGTTTGCAGCCCGGTCACATTGGAGCATGCAGTGAAAGCGCCAATTTTTAAAGAACGGTCCTTATATCGGTGTAATAGCGCTTGCAAATGATGGACATCTACCTCTCCTGTGGCGGTCGGGCGAATCGTGATGACTTCGCCAATTGTCTCCATCCACGACAACAAATTGGAGTGATGCTCCATATGGGTAACAAAAATAACAGGTACTTTACTTTTGGGGAGTTCGATATAGGGACGAAACTGCTCCGGTATACGCAAGCCGAGAAGGCGCTGAAGCTTGTTCACGGCGCTTGTCGTTCCTGCTCCTTCTAATAAAAGGACATCATGGGGACCCGCATTGACATGTCTTTTCATCACATCTTTTGCGTACTGGTATGCTAAGGTCATTTTAGTGCCTGTAATATTCGACTCTGTGTGGGTATTGGCGACATATGGGCCTATTTCCTCCATGATTTTACGTTCGATTGGCGCATATAAGCGGCCGCTTGCTGTCCAATCGGCATAAATCATTCTCTGCTGACCAAATGGAGTGGCAAAGGAAAAATCCGCTCCGATCGTCGCTTGACGAAATGGCTGAAAGTAAGTTTCTAATTCTCCGTGGGAAGTAAACCGTTGACTGCCGATCACTGCCTTAATTTCCATAAGCATACTCCCCCTTCCATTATGTTTATGATACAGTATGTATAAACAGAAAAAGGGGTTCATAAAAACAAGCTGCCTAATAATTAGGCAGCTTGTTATGATTTCAAGTGGTTTTCGATGTCAGACACGCTATATTTCTCGAGTCGGCTGCGCAAATCCTCTGGAATTGGCTCACTTTTTTGCGTCGCAAAATTAAAATAAACACCGACTACCTCTCCAAGCGCAATTAATGTTTGATTGTTCGCGTCTACAATGCGATGAACAAGCGTAAAACTTTTATTTCCGATTTTGGATACATTCGTTTCCACCTTGAGCGTTTGGCCAAAATATGCTTGGTTGATAAAATCGCATTTAGCAGAGGCGACGATAAACTTCCATTCATGAGGATCGGCAGAGCCAAAGCCGAGCTGCTCAAATAAGCGAATTCTCGCCTCCTCTAAATATACAAAATAATTCGTATTGTTGACATGGCCAAGCGCATCTGTTTCTCCAAAACGAACGGTGATATGAGTAATATGCGTAGCCATTTTTCTCCCCCTTTCCCCTATAAAAGCTTATCCATATGCTTTCCTTCATCATAACGGAAATTTTTGTCTTTGGCAATTATTGTTTGAAAATATTTTTTGATTATTTAGAACATAGTTTAAGAATATAGGGATAAGCTGATAGCTTTTATATTCCCCGAAGCATAAGGGAATGGATCTTGTGTTTTCATTTTTGAACAATAGATCAGTAAATAGAAAGCATTTTTATAAAATAAAATCGTCTTTTCCTATCTATTTATGGAGCGATTGATTCTGCTAATCAGGGCAAAAGCCAAGCGGCGGCCAAATAGCTGAGTAATGAAAGAACACCACACACAAGCGAAATTTTTAATTTATATTTGGCATATTCCATTAAATCCAAATCCATAATGGAAGAAGTTGTTATCGTTGTATCGCCCAGCGGTGAAGCAAAAGCGCCGAATGTGCCACTAGCAAATACAGCACCTACGGTCATCGGAAGCGAAGCGCCCGTCGCTGCGGCCAGTGTGACACCGAGCGGCATAAACAGACCCCATGTTCCCCAAGATGTGCCGATAAAATAAGAAATAAACGAACCAAGCGCGAATATCATCGCCGGAACCATTTCTTTTGGCAGCATTCCGCCAAAAGTGGAAGCAATATAGTGCGAAAAGCCCAACTGCTCTGCCGTAGCAGACAGGGCCCATACAAGAATAAGCATACCGATCGGAGCCATTAGCTCATTTCCCCCCTCAAAAAGATGATAAATTAATTCATCCAGCTTTTGGCGGCGGAATAAATAAAATAACATGGTCACAATAATGGTCACAAATAGTGACACCACCATCACAAATGTTGCGTCCGCTGCGGTAAAGGCGGCGATCAGGTTGTCAGCTCCCCGCTTTGTGCCATCATACCAAAAGAAAAAAAGCGTGAAGGAAAGGACAAGGAGAAGCGGAAAAAATAAGTGCAGCGGCTCTCCCACTACTAAAGCGAGCTCTTTTTTCAGACCGAGACGATGGAAATAATTCTGTTCGTCTCCTTTTTCCTTTTCTTCTTGGCCGATGCCGATATTTTTAAAAGTAGTCACCACTCCGATCAATAGCGCAATAATGGCAAAAAAATTATAAGGCAAGCTCGCAAGAAAGAGAGAAAACGCATTTTCTTCCATTTGGTTTTGCTTGAGCGCCCCATCTACAACCGATGTCATAAAACCGACAAAAGCCGTTGCCGCTGGAAGCAACACAATGATAGGCTCCGTCGAGACATCAATCATATACGCCATTTTTCGTTTATCGATATGAAACTTGTCGAGCAACGATTTCATAACAGGACCGATCAGCATGATACGAAACATCGGTGTAAAAAACGTAAAGGGAATGGTAAGCCAAATAAACCATAGCAAGCGGCGCCGAGAATGGATTTTTTTGCTGATCCATTGCACAAATCCTTTCATTCCGCCGGTAATCTGCATCATTCCGACTAAGGCGCCAAATAAATAAAGAAAAGCAAGCACTTGGATATGACTCATTTCCGTTGCGGCCTGCAGCGTTGCCTGAACGGCTTGCTCAATCGCTAAAAGGAAATGTTGTTCTAGAAAAAATGCTCCGATCAACAAACCGGCAACGAGTCCCGGCAGAATTTCTCGAAGCCAAATAGCAAGCGGGATGACAATGAGAAACGGCAATAATGAAACCCATGTTCCTTCCAATTTGATATTCACCATCCTTATGTTAGAAGGATAGCCATAAATGCTTTAAACTATTACTCCATTTATTGATTATTTAGCACATAGTTTTATTAAATTGTATTACCGAAAAAAAACGCACGTGCTTATGGAAGCAGGTGCGGGTGATGAGTACGCCGGGCAAAATCAACAAACCGAAATTTATCGAGTCGATGTCTTGACTCAGTAAACTGAAATAAGCTCGCATCTTCTAAGTAGACAAAATTTTTCACAACGACTACATGTTCATAGCCGTTTAAATCCAAATATTTTTGATCCTCAGCTGTCACTCGGTCAACAAACATTTCTTTTTTAGCAAAGCTAATGCGAAGCTTTAGTTCGTTTTCCACATATTCATAAATTGAATTTTCACAAATGTCGCGAGTCAATATTGGAACAAATTTTTGGCAAAGAAAGTCCTTGTCTAAAATAATTTTCTCTCCTTCAATTTCCCGAGCACGAATCACTTTCCATACTTTTTCCTTATTTTCGGTTTCCAATTGCCGTTTAATATATTCATCAGGCTCAATCAGTTCCAGTTCATGTACGATCGTTCTTGCCGGCTTGTTCATTTTTTGCGCCAATTCCTTAAAGCTGACAAGTCCAGAGACAGGAAAGTCATATTTCCCGACATCTAATACGATGGAACCCTTTCCTTTTATTTTTTGAATATAGCCATGCTCTGACAAAAGATTGAGCGCTTTGCGAATGGTTTCGCGCGATGTTCGATATTGCTGGGACAGTTCATTTTCAGAAGGCAGCTTTTCGTTCGGTTGAAAAGCGCCTTTGCGAATCTGAAGCAAAAGATCGTTGTAAATCGCTAAAAATTTATTTTCCTTCATGGTCATCACCGAATTGTATTGTATCATTTTGTTAAATAATACACAATCGCCTCATATGGACGCAACATAATTTCTTGTACATGCTCAGAGGAGTCATTATAGTTGGAAAGCAAGATGCGGCTTGTATATCCGCTTATATCTAACTCGTCTGGCAAAATAAAGGTCGCTTGGCCGCCAAAAAAGTTGGCTACTACCAGCAGCTTTTCGCCATCTCCATTGCGCGCATAAGCAAAAATTCGCGGATGATCCTCTAGCAATAACTGATAGTTTCCTGTTGTAATAATCTCATAGTTTTTTCGCAATTCAATCAAACGCTTGTAATGATAGAAAATCGATGTCGGATCCTCTAATGCATTTTTTACATTAATTTCTTTAAAATTCGGTGCGACAGAAATCCAAGGAGTTCCAGTTGTAAATCCCGCATGCGGACTATCGTCCCATTGCATCGGTGTCCGTGAATTATCCCGCGATTTGCATTTTAAAATTTCAAGTACTTCTGCTTCTGTTTTTCCTTGCTCCAGTAAAATTTTATACATATTTAAGGTTTCCACATCGCGGTATTCTTCAATTCTCTCGAACTTCGGGTTGGTCATGCCGATTTCTTCACCTTGATAGATGTAAGGTGTTCCTTGCATCATATGAATAACGGTCGCCAGCATCTTCGCTGATTCTTTATGATAGACTTGATCATCACCATAGCGCGACACGATTCTCGGCTGGTCATGATTACACCAGAAGAGGGCATTCCAGCCTCCTCCTTTATTCATTTCCACCTGCCAAGTAGATAAAATTTGTTTTAAAGCCAGAAAATCGAATGGAGCCGCCGCCCATTTCTCACCATTTGGGTAGTCTACCTTTAAATGGTGAAAGTTAAATGTCATATTCAATTCGTTTCGCGCTGGATTGGTATATTGAATACAATGATCAATGGTGGTCGATGACATCTCCCCCACCGTCATAATATCATATTTTGCAAACACTTCCCGATTCATTTCCTGCAAAAACTCATGAATGCGCGGACCGTCTGTATAAAATCGGCGGCCGTCCCCCAACGGCAAGGATTCATCATCATCGAGAAAACGTTGATCTTTCGAAATCAAATTAATGACATCCAAGCGAAAACCGTCGACGCCCTTTTGAAACCAAAAATGCATCATTTCATAAATCGTTTTGCGCAGTTCTTCATTTTCCCAATTCAAGTCCGCCTGAGTGACGTCAAACAAGTGCAGATAATATTGCCCCGTTTTCTCATCATACTCCCAAGCCGATCCGCCAAATTTGGACGTCCAGTTTGTTGGAGGGCTGCCGTCTGGTTTAGGGTCCTTCCAAATATAAAAATGACGGTAGCGGTTTTCTTTTGACGAACGCGCCTGCTGAAACCACTCATGATCGGTTGAGGTGTGGTTGACGACCATATCCATAATCACTTTGATACCGCGTTGATGAGCTTCAGCAAGCAGACGCTCGAAGTCCGCCATTGTTCCATAATCTTGATGGACACTAAAATAATCACTAATATCATAGCCGTTATCTCGCTGTGGCGAAGCATAAATAGGCGTCAGCCAAATGACGTCAATCCCTAATGTCTTTAAATAGTCTAATTTTTCGATAATCCCTTGCAAATCTCCTATTCCATTTCCCGTCGTATCTTTAAAGCTCTTCGGATAAATTTGATAAACAACGGATTTTTTCCACCATGGTTGCTTCAATGAATATCACCTCGTTTATAATTTTGCGACTATCGGGAAAAACGATACCATTGGCGGTCATTCACCAATGGTATGAATCTTTAGTTATTTATATTGATTATTTAGAACATAGTTCTATTAATTATAGTCTTTGCGAATTTTTCCCAACACAAACGTTAGAACAAATGGCAGCACAATCGCGATCGCCATTCCAATGAAAAACGGCGCCCATTTTTGCGGAACGATTGATAAGAAACCAGGAAGACCGCCCACGCCGATGGAAGCTGCGATCACTTTATTGAGCGTGATGAACATTCCGCCAACCGCGGCCCCAATCATCGCTGAAATAAATGGATAACGGAAGCGTAAATTCACTCCAAACATGGCCGGTTCCGTGATTCCTAAATAAGCTGAAACAGCAGATGTGAATGATAACCCTTTCAGTTTCTCATCTTTTGCTAAAAACATCATCGATAACGCTGCTGAACCTTGAGCGATATTCGAAAGAGCAAGAATCGGCCATAAAAATGTTCCGCCCGTGTTGGTGATCAGCTGCAAATCAACCGGCAAGAACGTATGATGCATCCCCGTGACCACAAGAGGGGCATATAACGCTCCATATAGAAGCCCGCCAATCGCAGGAACATTATGAAACACGGAAACAAATACACTCGTAATTCCGTTGCCGATGGCAAATGTAATCGGCCCGATCGCGATAAACGCTAAAAAGCCGGTAAAAAGCAACGAAAGCGGAGCAACTAGCAACAATTGAAACGCATCAGGAATTCGTTTGCGCAAAAACAGTTCTGTTTTCGCCAGCACGTACGATGCCACTAATACAGGCAATACTTGCCCTTGGTATCCTACCTTTTGAACATCCAATCCAAACAGATTCCATACAGGAATTTTTCCTTCTTCTTTCGCTGCTCCCCATCCCCATGCGTTTAACAAATCTGGATGAACGAGCATTAAGCCAAGCACAATACCGAGCAATGGACTGCCGCCAAATTTCGTTACCGCTGACCAGCCGATTAAACCTGGTAGAAAGACGAACGCCGTGTTGGCAATTAAGTTAATGATGCTAGCAAAATCGGCCCACTCTTTATGCACTTCCACAAACGATTTATTTTCGTAAAAAATCCCTTGGCCTGTTAGAATGTTATTAATCCCCATCAATAAACCCGCTGTTACAATCGCCGGCAAAATCGGAATAAAGATATCCGCTAATGTTTTAATCGCGCGCTGAAGCGGGTTTAGCTTCGCTTCCGCTGCATCTTTAATCTCTTGCTTTGTCGCGCGGCCAATACCCGTCAACTCCACCATTTCGTTGTACACTTTATCAACGAGCCCTTGTCCAATTACGACTTGAAACTGGCCGTTTGCGGAAAAGGAACCTTTGACGAGATCAATACTTTCTAAAGTCTCTTTATCTACTTTGCTCTCATCCTTTAATGCAAATCTTAAGCGGGTGACACAATGTGTTGCCGCCACAATATTCTCTTTTCCTCCAACAGACTCTACAATCTTTTCGACTGATTGTTTGCTGATGCTCATGATGATCCCTCCGTAACCGTTTACAAAATAAATGCTACTTTGCTACGACAAATAGTAACCAATCCGTTCCTGCCTGCACGTTTTCAAGCGGCTTCTTTTCAAGTGATTGAATAGCATCCATATTGGTAATGACAATCGGTGTGATCGTGCTTGCCGCCTTTTCCTTAACCAACTCCAGGTCAAACGTCAATAAGCGGTCGCCTGCCTTGACTTTGTCGCCGACTTTCACATGTCCAACAAACCCTTCCCCATTCATCATGACGGTGTCTAAGCCAACGTGGATTAATAGCTCCAGCCCTGCATCTGAACGAATGCCAATCGCATGCTTTGTATGGAAAAATTGAATCACTTCCCCATTAACCGGCGAAACGACAATCCCCTCTGCAGGATCAATTGCTACTCCATCCCCCATAAGCTTTTGGGAAAACGTTGGGTCAGGAACTTGTTCGATCTCGACTATTTTTCCAGTTAAAGGCGCTACGAGCGTTTCTTCTTTTTTGCGAAACCATTTTTTTAACATCATGAACTCCCCTTTTAACCGCTTTCAAAACTTGTATATACAAGATGTTTTTATTTTAATCTGTATATACAAGTTCGTCAATAAAAAAATCGCCTGTATATCATCATGTTCGTTCTCTTTTCACGATATGATTCATCTGCGCAAGGCATAGAGTATTTTTTAAGATAAAGGTGCTTATAGACATCAAGTTTGGATTCATTTTCGGCGGCCGGACGGTTGAATAACCAATCGCTTCTTCTTAAAGCCCTTACAGGAGCAGAAAAAAGAATATGATTCAAGTCTTTATCATGCATACATGATAAAAAAGCAAATCATTGAACCTTTTCCAACCGCCCATATCCAGAGATCATTCGTTTCATCTTTAAAGAGACGTTTATGTACTCTCTCATTCTCACATCGTTCGAATAACAAAATCGATAGAATAGAGCGATTTAGTGAGGGGGATCCAAGAAACTCAACCTACATCTATATATTTTTTACAAAAGTGCAAATATTCAGACTGAACAAGCAACAAAAATCCCTCTTTATTTATTTCACACGAAACAGGCATGTTCTTGTGACCATTACCCGCAGCAGCGCGCTTTGTCCTGCGACGCATGTTGGCCGTGAAGCAATTTTCGTAATCTCTGCCTGCTCATGATTGGTGATAATAACTGGCGTTAGAAGGCTAGCCGCTCTTTTTTTGATCGTTTTTAAATGAAATGACAGCAGCAAATCCCCTCTTTTCACCATTTCTCCCCTTTTAACATGGACGGTGAAGCCTTCTCCGTTCAACAGCACCGTCTCCAGCCCTACATGAATCAAAATCTCTACTCCTTTGTTCGATAAAATTCCAATGGCATGTTTGGAACGAAAAATATTAGCCACTCTGCCATCCACTGGAGCAACGACTTGTCCATCGTTTGGCATAATCGCGATGCCGTCTCCTAAAAATTTATGCGAAAACGTGGGATTCGGTACCTCTTCCAGCGGTATAATCCGACCATTCAATGGTGCGAAAATAATCTCTTCCTCTTGCCAAGGTATCATTATGGTTCACCCTTTCATTCATATAAAAATGAACATGTATATACATGCACTTTCTTTAGGCATCATTTTAACCTGTATATACAAGGTAGTCAATCCTATTTTTATTCGGAACGAAAAACGAAAAAACAAAAAAAGCAAGCCACAAAAAGACTTGCTGTTGATGATGATAAAGCCGTGTACACACTAATAAACACTAATAAAGCGATTGGCCCATGTTGCGGCACGATGTCTCGCGGGCTTTCTAAGAGCCTTTCTATTTTTTATTTTCGCCAAAAAGTTGGACAGTCTGCCTTATCCTTGACATTAAAATCCCCCCTCCTAACATGAGGATGGGGGGCACACGCCTATTGATTGCTAATCGCTCTGGCGAAGTGTCACATATCGCTTAAGTTCGCGAATCATGATTTCCTCCTGTTCATGTGACAGGTGCAGCTGCAATCCATAAAAGTAACCTCTAAAGTCCCTCTTTTGCCACACGATGATTCCTAATAAATTGAATTCGACATCGTTAAGCATAAATGTCACTTGAATACAGACATCCCGCGGGCGCGGAGGAATGTCAAATACCGTGCGGATCTTCATCCCCTTTGGACTGATATCGTAAATTTCAACAGCTCCTTTTTCGCTGTCCATCTCTTTTCCATCAATATAAGCGATGCGGAATGTGCCCAAAAGCGGCTGTCCGAATTGATAGCGAAAGGCTTCGTTTCGCTTAAATCGCATCGTCGTTCCCCCTCCCGCTCATCCTTCGTCTATCGATTCCATGTCCATTTCTAGCTATCTGTCAGCTTCCGTGATGGAAATCGGTGAGCCACATTTCTTTAACATCTCCTGCTTCTTCATGATCCACGACAAATTTCCCGCTATTATATCGATCAACCAGCTTCAGCTGCGACAGATCAATCACTTCTATTTCTCCTTTTTCCGTCCGCACCACCATTTGGCTTGGGTCGCTTTCCACTATGGCCGCCGCCGCAATTCGGTGAGGGTTCGTTTTTAATTCACGAATCATCACCAATCCCCGCTTAGCGCGCGAAGATTTTTCAAATTCGCCAAGCCCCATCTTTTTCACTGCTCCCCGTTGCGTAGCGATGACAATTTTGGCTTGCTCCGGTGAAAAAATAGGCTGTGCTGCGACAACAAAGTCGTTTTCTTTTAATTGAATGCCCTTCACCCCTGCCGCTCGGACACCGACCGGATTCACTTCCTCTTCGCTAAACCATAGCCCATATCCTTGGTGAGTCACAAGAAAAAGATCTTGATGTCCGTCCGTCATGTAAACATGGACAACCTCATCATGCTCTTTTAAATTCAACGCAACTAACGGTCGGCCATAACGCTGCACTTTATATTGTTGGATCGGCGTTCGTTTGACCATCCCTTGCTTGGTGACAAACATCAAATCATGCGGCTGATCAAAATCCTGAACGGAAACCGCTGCGACCAGCTCGTCCTCCCGATCAAGCGGGACCATATGGGAAATATGCTGACCAAGCTCCTTCCAACGAATATCCGGCAGCTCATGAACAGGACAATATATATAACTTCCCTGTCGTGTAAACAAAAGCAGCACATCCGTTGTATTCATCTCAAACTGCGCCAGCAGCCGATCGGATTCCTTCATGCCAAAATCCTGTCCATTAGAGGCTGTATATGAGCGAAGGCTCGTTCGTTTCACATATCCTTCTTTTGTGACAGTAACGATGACATCTTCCGCCGGAATCATAACTTCCAAATTAATTTTAATTTCTTCAATTTCCTCTTGAATGGCGGTTCTTCGTTCATCAGCATATGTCTTTTTTAATTTTCTTAATTCCGCTTTAATGACGGACAACAGTTTTTTTTCACTGGCCAAAATCGCGCTTAGCTCGCTGATTTTTTTCTCCAGCTCTTCCGCCTCTTGCTTTAGGGCCGTAATATCGGTGTTAGTCAAACGATAAAGCTGAAGGGACACAATTGCTTCTGCCTGAGCTTCCGTGAACGCGTATTGAGCCATTAACCGGTCTTTTGCCTCCCGCTTATCCTTCGAAGCCCGGATTGTCGCGATGATCTCATCCAAAATGGATAATGCTTTCATCAATCCTTCGACGATGTGCTGGCGATCATGGGCTTTTTTCAGCTCATATCGCGAACGATTGGTAACCACTTCCTTTTGATGCTCAATGTAGGCATCCAGCAGCTCAAGCAATCTCAGCAGCTTCGGACGACGGTTATGAATGGCAACCATATTAAAATTATACGGCACCTGTAAATCCGTATTTTTATATAAATAGTTTAAAATTCCTTCCGCATCTGCCTCTTTCTTTAATTCAACGACAATGCGAAGGCCCGTGCGGTCCGTTTCGTCACGAACATCGGCAATTCCATCAAGCTTTCGGTCAAAACGGAGCTCATCCATTTTTTTGACCAAATTGGCCTTGTTTACTTCATAAGGCAGCTCTGTAATGATAATTTGCTGCTTGCCGCCCTTTGCGGCTTCAATCGTTGCTGTTCCCCGGATCATAATTTTTCCTTTTCCGGTTTCATACGCTTTTTTGATTCCTTCTCTTCCTTGAATGATTCCTCCCGTCGGAAAATCCGGACCGTGAAGAACGGTCATGATCTCATCCACTGTACAATTTGGCTTATCAATTCGCATAATGACAGCATCAATCACTTCTCCTAAATGATGGGGAGGAATTTCAGTAGCATATCCTGCCGAGATTCCGGTCGAACCGTTCACTAATAAATTCGGAAACATCGCCGGCAGAACGACCGGTTCCTCGCTTGTGTCGTCAAAGTTAGGGACAAACTCTACCGTTTGTTTTTCAATATCTCGCAGCAACTCTACGGCAATCGCAGAGAGGCGCGCTTCCGTATAACGCATCGCTGCCGGAGGGTCTCCGTCGATGCTGCCGTTATTTCCGTGCATTTCAATCAAAATGTTGCGCAGCTTCCAATCTTGGCTCATTCGTACCATTGCTTCATAAACAGACGAATCCCCATGTGGATGGAAGTTGCCAATCACGTTGCCGACCGTCTTCGCCGCTTTGCGGAAGCCCTTATCCGCTGTATTGCCGTCGACATACATGGCATACAAGATGCGGCGCTGCACCGGCTTAAGTCCATCGCGAGCATCAGGCAGCGCGCGCTCCTGAATAATATATTTACTGTATCGTCCAAAGCGGTCGCCCAACACATCCTCCAATGGCAAATCCAATAACCGTTCGGTCATCTGACTCCCTCCTCTGCTGCTACGACATGTTCGTTATCTAAAATGTTCAGATCTTCTTCTAAGCCAAATTGGACATTCGCTTCAATCCATTTGCGCCGCGGTTCGACTTTATCTCCCATCAGCGTTGTGACGCGCCGCTCCGCTCTGGCAGCATCATCAATTCGCACGCGAATCAGCGTACGCGTTTCTGGATTCATTGTCGTTTCCCATAGCTGGTCAGCGTTCATTTCGCCAAGACCTTTATAGCGTTGAATCGTGTAGCCTTTGCCGAATTTTTTCACCGCTTCTTTTAATTGCTCATCCGTCCAAGCATATTCTATGATTTCTTTTCTTCCCGCTCCTTTGCTAATTTTATAGAGCGGCGGAAGCGCGATATACACCTTGCCTGCTTCAATTAGCGGCCGCATATAGCGGTAGAAAAATGTAAGAAGCAGCACTTGAATATGGGCGCCGTCGGTGTCGGCATCGGTCATAATAATCACCTTATCGTAGTTGATATCGGCCAAGGAAAAATCGGCTCCCACGCCGCCGCCGATCGCGTGAATGATCGTGTTGATTTCTTCATTTTTAAAAATATCAGCCAGCTTCGCTTTTTCTGTGTTAATGACCTTCCCCCTGAGAGGCAGCACAGCTTGGAAGCGGCGATCTCGTCCTTGCTTCGCGGAGCCGCCTGCCGAATCCCCTTCGACTAAATACAGCTCATTTTTGTTCGGATTGCGCGACTGGGCCGGCGTCAGCTTGCCGCTTAATACCGCTTCTTTTCCTTTTTTCTTTTTTCCACTTCGCGCTTCCTCGCGTGCCTTGCGCGCTGCTTCTCGCGCTTGGTAAGCCTTTATCGCTTTTTTGACGAGCATCGCACTGATATCCGGATTTTCCTGTAAAAAATAAGTTAAATGCTCCGCGACGATCGCATCGACGGCTGAACGAGCTTCACTCGTTCCAAGCTTTCCCTTTGTCTGGCCTTCAAACTGCAATAAATGCTCGGGGATTCTTACAGAAACAATCGCTGAGAGTCCCTCGCGAATATCGGAACCTTCTAGATTTTTATCTTTTTCTTTTAATAAGCCGGTTTTGCGAGCGTATTCATTAAACACGCGGGTCATGGCTGTTTTGGCGCCCGCTTCATGCGTTCCGCCATCCTTTGTGCGGACGTTATTAACAAATGAAAGCACGTTCTCCGAATAGCCGTCATTAAATTGAAACGCAAACTCCACCTCGATGCCATTTTGCTGCCCTTCAAAATACACGACTGGATGCAGAGCATCCTTTTCCTCGTTGAGATAAGCAACAAACGCTTCAATTCCGTTTTCATAATGAAATTTCTCTTTTGCGCCGGTCCGCTCATCGATTAGTTCAATTTTCAGTCCTTTTAATAAAAAGGCCGATTCTCTTAGCCGTTCGCTGAGCGTTTCATAATTGAACGACGTCGTGCTAAAGATGCTGGAGTCCGGCTTAAATTGGATCATCGTCCCCGTTTTCGATGTCGTTCCGATTTTCTCCAATGTCGTCACGGGCGTTCCACCGTTTTCAAACCGCTGCCGATAGATAAATCCATCGCGATGAATCGTGACAACAAGCCACTCCGATAAAGCGTTGACGACCGAGGCCCCGACTCCATGCAAACCGCCACTTGTTTTATACCCGCCTTGTCCGAATTTGCCGCCTGCATGCAAGACGGTTAAAATCACTTCCGGAGTCGGCTTGCCAAGCTTATGCATGCCCGTCGGCATTCCCCGGCCTTCGTCAAGCACCGTGATGCTATTATCTTTATGTATTTTGACGAGAATATAGTTTCCGTACCCCGCCAACGCTTCATCAACGGAGTTATCGACAATTTCATATACAAGATGATGCAGGCCGCGGCTGTCGGTGCTGCCGATATACATTCCCGGACGTTTTCTCACCGCTTCAAGCCCTTCAAGCACTTGGATCGCATCATCGTTATATTCATATCGTTGCTGATTTGTCACGAACATACCCCTTTCAAAAACAAGAACGTTTGTTTCTGTTTTATTGTAGCATAAATTTGCAAAACGTCTATGCCTATTTTACCGTTTTCAGCCGAACACGCAAAATTTTTGTCGAAAATGGAAATGACCATCTTTCACAACTAAAGATGGCCGTTTTGATTCCATTCAATTCTTTTTCGTTAAAGCATGTTCTACTTTAATGCAGCGATCCATCACAACTGTATATCCTTTTTCTTTGAGAAATTCATAGGCTTCCTCATTGGCTACACCCAGCTGCCCCCAAAACACATCGGCATCGATTTGTGCAAATTCACGGGCAATTTCCGGCAAATGCTCTGAACGGCGAAACACGTTCACAATATCCACATGTCCGTCAATGTCCTTTAATGATTTAACAGCCGGAATCCCTTCCCATTCATCAATGGTTGGATTGACAGGAATAATCTCATATCCTGCTTCCTTCATCGCTTGAGCGATCATATATGACGTGCGTTCTGGATTATTGGACAGACCTACAACAGCAATGCGCTTTGCTTTTTGCAACATATCGCCGATTTCTTCGCGGCTTGGATTCACGATTGGCATATGTGTTCCCCTTTCGTCTCGTGTCTTGTGTGTACTAATTTCGGCATTGGTCAAAGGAATCCTGCTAGCTCGGACATTTTTCTTTTGGCCTCTTTTCATCGGAATTTCTATCATCCATTGTCGCCGGCGAACGAAAAAAATATTCTCAAGGGATTCAGCCGCAAAAACTCGATATAAGCCTATCATCCATTCCATCGTTTTCTGTTTTCATCACATTTTGTTGCGTATCCGTTCTGCTATTCGTCAAGTCTTCGGTCATTCTATTTGCATCATCCGCTGATTATGGTAAGTTATTAATAAATGATGAAAGGAGCTATTTCTATGAACTTTCAGTTACAAGAAGCCATTGAATTACTGCAGCGCACGCCGAAAACATTGGAGAATTTTTTATCCGGATTATCCGCTGGATGGTTGCAATGCCGCGAGGGAGAAGGCACATGGAATGCGACAGAAGTTATCGAGCATCTGATAGAAGCTGAGAAAACGAATTGGATTCCAAGGCTTGAAATCATTCTTCAAGAACACGGAGATAAAACCTTTCCCGTTTTCGACCGATTCAGCCATTTAAAAGAACACTCAGGAGAGACCATCGAAGAAAAGCTGCGTTTATTTCAAGAGTTGCGTGAACAAAATCTCGCCAAGCTAAACCATCTCATCGGCCCAGAAACCGATTTTGAATGGACCGGGATTCATCCAGCTTTTGGTCCTGTAAAGCTGCGAGAACTGCTGTCTACTTGGGCTGTCCATGATTTGACCCACATCGCCCAAATTGTCAGAGTGATGGCCAAAAGATACAAGGAAGATGTCGGACCTTGGATCGAATATTTAGGCATCTTAAAAAAATAGCAAGCCGCGCTTAGCTGAAATAAAATCAAAGATTCGTTTTGTTACGGCTCTGCTTTTCGCCGCAGAAGCGTGTTGTCGGATCACAAAAATCGATGCTTGTTTTCATTTCGCGCCAGCTAATGATCTCATGGATGTACTATATTTATGCTATGCTGTCATTTTGAGACATCATCTGGCTATCTCCTCTATCATACGGATTCACTCCAGCCGTTTGTATCTGCAAGCAGCTGAATTCACAATACCCTGACGCTCGGCGAAAAGCAACAGGCAGCCGCAAAAGCGGTCAAAGGCTCTTTTTCATCACGATCCGGTCAGCGCGGACGGTGTAGCCGTTTTTTCGATAAAACGCTGCCGCCGCTCCGTAAGCGGATGTTAACAAATAGATGCTCCTGACGTGTTGCTTCTGTAGTTCCTCCTCAAGAACTCGCAGCAGTTGAGAGCCATATCCTTTCCCTTGGGCTTTCTGATCGATGCACAACTCCGCCAGATAAAACGCCATCCCCTGATCGCTCGCTTTGCTGTGGCCAGCGATAAAACCAAGGATCGCTTCACGCTGTTTACATACAAATCCGATAAACTTAGGCGTATGCAATAAATCGGTGAGCCGCTCTCGAGCCGCCTCATACGTCCAATTCTCATTCCAAGGCTCACGATGAAACACTCTTATATACAGTTCGATACATTCCTGTAAATGTTCAAATGTCATTGGCGCCACAATTTCTTCCATTTACATGTCTCCTTTCTTTGATAGAGAGCGAACATCCAAATTTTCACATTAAATAAAAGCAGCGCTTATGATACCTTTTTTAATTTCGTTAAATCCAATCTTGGGTTTGCGCCACAGTAAAAGGGGCCGAATAAAACTTCATCATGTCTTGATCAAAAAAAATGCTATGTAAAGCGAACAGATCGCTATCGGTAAATGGTCTCCATATCAATCGTGGTGTTTCCAGAATCACCCCGTTCCTCCCCTTTCTTGCTACATAAGTTTTGCTTCAGTAACAGATGATAAAACCGATTCGTTTTATTGTTCTCTTGCTAGATGAATCGTTACTCGCTCACATAGAAACCCGTGTTGGCTTCTCAAGTTGTAGAAATAGAAAAATATAGAAACAATTTTCTATTCTTAACTACATGATGTATTACATTCATTATCATAAGAAACTGTCCAAAAAGCCCTATAAGCATATAACCGTTGTTTATCTGCTTGTTATTTTACTAAATTCCAGAAAACAGAGAGAATCAAACTTTTTCCTCTATCTTCCCTTTACAAAATTCGCAGCACCGCCCCCGCCCCGATTCTCCTGCTTTTTTGTCGCAATTTGCGCTTGCCGGGGAAATAGAACATTTCCTCTTTCGCTTTCCATATATTGTGTCATATGATCTATGCAACGATCCAGAAATAAATGGTAGTATAGAAAATGTACCCATGGTGTTCGTTGGATCCATTTTTTAGATTAACAGATTAAGAAGGGATCATGTTGGGCACACTTTTTTTCGCACTGATCGCCATCGGAGGAGCAGCCTCCTTTGTTGGCATATTAGCGGGCGGCGCGCTGATTACCTCGAGTCTAACGGAGCGGGTGATGAACGCCATCGCTTTTGTTTTGCTGTTATTCGCGCTCACGGTGTCTTTAAAATGGATATCAGTAAGGAGTGCGGTCATAAACATAAGGCTCATCCGGCTGTTGAACTTTTTTCACTGTTTTGATGTTGATACAAGGAAGGATATTTCCTTCATACGTTGTTTGGCCGATGACTCCTTTTACTTCTACCCATTCATCCGGCTTGAGCTCTTTTAGCTGTTCTCCGTTTGATAGCATTCCATAAACGGAAGCATCGGCAACACAGCAAGTAACAGCAAATCGCGCAATGACTGCTTCCCCTTTTGGAAAATCAGGTTCGCGATAGACAAATCCGGTAAGTTGAATCTCTTTCCCAATAAACTCTTGAACATGATTATGAATGATTTCCAGAGTGGCTAAATAGTTTTCATTCGTAAACTCTATCTTTTTCGCAGATTTTAACTTCTTAGCGAGCTGCTGTTTGTCAATGCTTTTTTCGGCTGGCTGCTGTTCGGTCTGTGCTGATTCGGTTAAGGATTGCGTTTGAGCATTCGC
This sequence comes from Anoxybacteroides rupiense, assembly GCF_014196195.1. Classification (GTDB taxonomy): domain Bacteria; phylum Bacillota; class Bacilli; order Bacillales; family Anoxybacillaceae; genus Anoxybacteroides; species Anoxybacteroides rupiense. The sequence goes on from NZ_JACIDF010000001.1 coordinate 36,451, forward strand.
TGATGGATCGCTTTGCTTCTGCCCCCCACCCATTTGCACACCGCGCTTGGCAGCGACCGAGCTGTCCAATACTTGACTTGAAAACATTAAACCTGTGATGATGGGCACAATGAATAAAAGATAAATCATCCACGTCTTTAGAGGATGCTTATCCTTATGATGGCCGCATTCACAACCAACCGCATGATCGTGATGATCACTTCGCCAAATTTGAAAAATGCCAAGAATAAACAATACGCCCATCGCAAAATAAAGGAAAGGAAACATCTTTGGTGCAATAAATTGCTGGATTTGCCCTGTTACGATTAATTTAAACATGACTAACGCAAAGCCCACGAGCAGAACTCCCCGCAAAAAAAGCTGATTATTCAACTTCCTTCACCTCCTCATCCATGGATAAAGATTGTTTGATAGAGCCAAACAACCAAATAAACAACACATGTCAACACGAGAATAAACGCAATGACAAACCGTGTTCGAAAATAAGCAAGCAGCAGCAAGGTATTTTTCAAATCAAGCATGGCTCCATAAATAAGAAACGCTAAAATCGCGCCTGTAGAAAAGGTGTGACTAAACGAAGCAGCCACAAAAGCGTCGGCCTCCGAGCAAAGCGAGAGCAAATAAGCAAAACCCATCATCACAACAGGAGAGATGAGTTCATTGGCTCCAATTTGCAGCAATTCGTTCCGATTAAGAAACGTTTGCAATAAACTGGCTAAAAACGCGCCAATGATTAAATATTTTCCCGTGTCAAAAAATTCTTCGCTGGCATGATGCAACGTTTCTTTCCATTTATTTGTAGAATGAATATGTTCGTGCGAGGAAGAGGCTGTTGGTTTGAGCGGAGTCTTATGTTGAAAAAAGCGGTATAAAAGCAAGCCTACCAACACAGAAACGCAAAAAGCAAGGCCCACGCGAGCAAAAGCGATTTCGCTTTTTTGCTGAAACGCATAGTAGGTCGAGAGGAAAACAATCGGATTGATGATGGGCGCACTCATCAAAAATGTCATGCCAACTGCTGGCGGCATTCCTTTTTTAATCAGCCTTCTTACAATTGGAATAATCGCACACTCACAAACGGGAAAAATGATTCCGAAAAAGGCGGCAGATACAATGGCCACATACGGGTTTTTCGGAAGCCAACGCCGCAGCGTATCCTCTGAAATAAAGGTTTGAATCAAAGCGGATACAAAGACGCCTACTAAAATAAACGGAATCGCTTCTAAAACAATGCTTAAAAACATAGTATGGACAATCGCCCACTCTTTCGGCAATGTAAAATTCATATTCCCCATTCCATAAAAAAAGAATAAATATAAAAATAACAATAAAAGAACAAACGCTAGTCCATCATTGATTGTATGAGACATCTCCTTTTTCACATTCATTTCCTCCATTCATGCTCTCATTTCTTCTTAACAAATCGTAATTTTTCCTATTAACATATATACATAGATTGTCCACAAAAATATGACTATGAAATATCAATTGCTCCGTCAACATTTGTCGCCAAGTGCGCAGATGATCTGATTTCGCTAGTCGGGCGACCGTTGGAAAATTTGAATCGGTTAGCTATAAGTGTAATTTTCTCATCGTATCTCTCTATAATAAAAAACGATGAAAGCGATGAACTGATCTTGAAAAATCTATCCGATCATGGCAGCTCAAAGATAGAATGAACGATATCTATACCTCCCTTTCATTCTCGTAGTTGCTATTTTTCTTATTTTCTTGTATGATTGACGTTGTTAAAACGTAATAATTACGATTTACTAAAGGGAGGAGTTACTTATCATGAAAAAAGTGCCAGTTACTGTATTAAGCGGTTATTTAGGCTCTGGAAAAACCACCTTACTCAATCATATTTTGCATAATCGTGAAAACAAAAAAATTGCCGTTATTGTGAATGATATGAGTGAAGTGAATATCGACGCGGAATTGATTAAACAAGGGGGATTCTCCCGAACAGAAGAAAAGCTTGTTCAAATTCAAAACGGCTGTATTTGTTGTACATTGCGCGATGATTTAATGAAGGAAGTAGAAAGATTAGTAGACGCAGGGGGAATTGATTACATCGTCATTGAATCTTCAGGAATCAGCGAGCCGATTCCGGTAGCGCAAACTTTTACCTACATAGATGAAAATTTAGGAATTGATCTCACTAAAAAATGTCGTTTAGATACGATGGTCACCGTTGTCGACGCTAACCGATTTTGGAATGATTTTTCTTCTGGAGAGAGCTTGCTCGATCGCAAGCAAGCTGTCGATGATTCAGATACACGCGAAGTAGCTGATTTGTTAATCGACCAAATCGAATTTGCTAATGTCATTTTGCTTAATAAAATCGATTTAATTCATCCCGAAGAGGCAAAAGAGCTTGAAAATATGCTAAAAAAACTGAATCCGGAAGCGAAAATCATCCCTACGACATTTGGCCAAGTAGCGTTAGACGAAATTTTAAACACGCATTTATTCGATTTCGAAAGTGCCAGCCAAGCGGCCGGCTGGCTCAAAGAGTTGAATGAAGAGCATACTCCAGAAACCGAAGAATATGGCATCTCCTCTTTTGTATATCGGAGAAGACAACCTTTTCATCCGGAACGATTTATGAAATGGCTTGAGAATTGGCCAATTGAAGTGATTCGCGCCAAGGGCTTTTTTTGGCTTGCGTCAAGAAATGATGTATGCGGCCTTCTATCACAAGCGGGCACATCGATCGTGATCCAAGGAGCGGGCGAATGGGTCGCTGCTTATCCTGAAGCTGAGCGCCAACAAATTTTAATGGAGAACCCTGAACTTCTTGAAAAATGGGATCAAACATATGGCGACCGCATGACCGAGCTCGTCTTTATCGGCATCGAGATGAATCAAGAAGAAATAGAAGATTCGTTAGACCAATGTTTACTTACCGCTCAGGAAATGAGCCAGAATTGGGAAACATTTTTCGATCCCCTCCCTGCATTTGTTGGTTCCTGATAAATGAATAAAGTTCAAATCGTAATATTTACGATTTAACACCAACCGTCTCACCTGCGGCTTCGCACAAAGAGAAATTCCTTGTCATTCCGACACTTTTATGCGTATAATAAACGTATAAAGCATAAAATAAAAATAGGACATTGGCGGCAACCAATGTCCATTCAATACACAGCTGACTGCAAGACGTGCAGCGGCCGAAAACAGGCGGTTGTAACCCACCCTCACTTAAGGCGAGCAGGGTGGGTTATTTTTTGTCTCTCGCTACAGCGATAACAGCTACCATTAATGATGCAAAAGCAATCATTAGCGTCAGTGTATCGGTCACAGATATCATCAGCGGCACCTCCCTTCTCTAAGGGAGTAGGCCGCTCCCACCCTGCATATAGCTGTGCATCTTTATTATAGCATAGATTCATCAATACAGGAATATATGTTCTTGTTTTTTATTCTATTTTTCCTCTTCCCTTTCCTTCTGCTCTTTTTCCTATTTTTTTGATTGCCTCAAACGTTTTCTTATCGATCATACCATACCGTTTCTAGATGGAACGATCATTTCTGAAAACCGACGGGCAAAGGCCCATCTATGTGAACTTGCTTTTGTCAAAACGCTTTCAGGTCCATTGATGGGATTGTCAAACGGTTCATCATTTACGCGTCTGCCCCGCCGAAACATCACATCTTCAAAGATTACGTTTCATCGATAGTGAAAGTTGATCGAACGTCAAAGAGTATTTCTATCCTTTTGCCGGCGGCGGTCACTTCCACGCCCCTTTTCTAACCAAGGTTTGATGGCAGCGGACAAACACGGTGCCATCAGTTCTAATCTACTCTCATCGCAAATAAACTTTATAACAGCAACATTAGCTTATCCATTTGAGGAGGATTGAGAAGTGTCCCGTTCCCGATTCAAAACGATCGTATTAGCCTTAGCAGCTACTTTTATTGCCGTCTCCCTCGTCTCCTTCCCGCAGGAATCCGTCAATGCTTCAAAGCAGGGACTGAAAATCTGGTGGGGGACCGTCTTTCCTTCGCTGCTGCCTTTTTTTATTATCTGTGAATTGCTGATTAATTTTGGGGTTGTAAAATTTATCGGTGTTATACTTGAACCTCTCATGAAGCCCCTATTTAAGGTTCCCGGCGTCGGGGGATTTGTATGGGCGATGGGAATGGTTTCTGGCTTTCCGACAGGCGCAAGACTCACTGTACTATTGCGGCAAGAAAAACAACTCAGTAAAGTGGAGGCAGAAAGGTTGGTCTGTTTTACAAATTCATCCAGTCCACTTTTTATCATCGGTGCCGTATCCATCTCGTTTTTTCATAATGCACAGCTTGGCGCCGTCTTGATTTTATCGCATTATTTAGGAAACATATGTATTGGCCTTATGATGAGGTTTTACGGAAAGGAGCAGCCACAAGATCCAAAGGAGGCCAGAGACGAAGCACTATTGCGCAGAGCCTTTTCCGCCTTGCATACCACACGTATGAAAGAAAAAAGACCGATTGGCAAGCTGCTCGGGGATGCCGTCATCTCTTCTGTTCATACTTTATTAATGATCGGCGGTTTTATCATTTTGTTTTCTGTCATCAATAGGCTGCTATCGAGTCTACATATTACCCAGTTTTTAGGAGAACTAGTAGCATATGCGCTTCGTTTGTTCCATTTGCCAGAAGCATTGAGCACCCCTCTTATATCCGGCTTATTTGAGATCACGTTAGGCGGGCAAATGACAAGCCAAGTCCAGGGAGTCTCTTTAATGCATAAAGCCATTATTATAAGCTTTATTCTTGCTTTCAGCGGTCTTAGTGTACAAGCTCAAGTCGCCAGCCTTTTAGCACAAAGCGATATCAGCTTTAAGCCTTTTTTCATTTCTCGCATTATTCACGGATTTTTAGCAGGATTTTTTACTTTTCTTTTATGGGAACCCGTCTATCATGCCAACAGCTCGGCCCATGCTTTGCCGGTTTCCTTATTCGCTCAAGAAGGATGGTTTTACGGCAACTTTTTAACCTTAATGAATATAGGTCCTGCGCTCACCATTATTACTCTAATGATTTATATCATCATTTTTATCAAAAGAATGAAAAATGTCTAAGTGAGCAGCCGATCTCCTTGCGCCCCATCTGCAAGGGGATTTTCTTTGCAAATACCTTTTGGAAAAGAAAGTAATGGATTTTTTCCGATCTCTACAAACTTTTCATGAATCGCTCATCGTAGGCAAGGGGCAAAATGAGCTTTGTCTCCCCTTTTTAAGCAGCTGATTTTCCCGATCGAACGGGCTTGAAAACGGTTAGACAAGATAAAAACGGGCGAAGCTAAAAGAAGACCGTGAGCGGACGTGCGAGGCCAGTGACGCGAGATGAAAGCGAAATGATCTGTCTGTATTCATCTCCGACGACAGCCGGGGAGGTAGGCCTACAAACGTTTTCCTCATCTCCATCTTCCTCATTCTATAGCAGCTGCCGCGATTGACCACCAACTATTTCGGGAAATGATTGAAATAAAAACGATGATCATTTAACATGGTAATAAAGCGTACAATGCCGTTGCGCTCCAAGCACAGAAGCAGCTGAAACATAAACATATGGGTGGAAGTGATCAGCACGGTTCAAACGCTAACAAAATAAAACGATGAACTTTAGGAGTCGCAAGTGAATGAAAAAGTTTTTTTATCAAATGTTCGTATGGCTATTTTGTCTCTATTTATTTATTCTCACGAAAATGGTCTTATTTAAATATGTCTCTTGGAAAGAAATGATCTACCATTTCGACTTCAGCGCCATTCAAAACCAATGGCATTCAAGCAACTTTACTCCCCTGAAAACCATTATTTTTTATTTATTCTTTGCCGATGTCAATTTAAACATTAAAATTGAAAACTTAGCTGGAAACATTATCGGTTTTATTCCTTTCGGATGGATGCTTCCATTGCTGTCGACACGCTTTCGCAGCTTTTCTGCTACCATGCTTGCAACCTTGTGTTTAAGCTTTACATACGAAGTGATGCAGCTATTATTTGAATTAGGAAGCTTTGACATCGATGATTTAATTTTAAATACGTTAGGCGGAATACTTGGCTATAGTTTAAGCCGACTCATTCAGCCAATATGGCACCCAAAAAACATGTGGCTTAAGCAGGCCACAGCTCACCGCAAAGAGGAAAAAGTGTAACATTTTCAGCTGTCAGTTTCCGCGTAATAAATGCCGCCTGTCTATTTTTGAGACGATTTGGCAGTTGGGCCATCCCCATGCCTTCGCTCAGCCTCATCAAAAAAACATACTAAGTTTTGCAGGAGTTTTTCTTCTTTTCCATCTAGAGGCTGTGTGTGATCCTTTTCCGGAGTAATCATTTGATTGCTCATAAACAATCGTCCTTTCTGTCAAGTCTTGTCGTAACTTTACTTTACTAGAAGACAAATTTTTATGCTCTTTTTAAAATAAAAAAATGGGGGCAACAAAAAGCCAGTTACCTTTGACTTTTTATTGTCCCTGCCTTAGGCATATGTGATCATGCTTTATGATTCGTACTCATTTCTTGCCGCAGCTGATTTTTCCAGCAACAGCGCTTCTTTAACAAAGACGAAGCGCGGCTTAGCGGACGGCTCTCATCCTACACAAAAGATGATCCGATCTTCTAAAGAGCCTCTCCCGCTTGTTTTTTGGTTTGGTTAATCGCCAGCCAGCTATATACTAACGCGACGATATAATAAATCAATCCCGGTAAACGGAAATGGAACAGCTTAAAGATCAGATCAAGGATGATCGGCAAGGATAATGAATAAATGCTCAAGCTGTATAGCCGGCCAAAAGACAAGTTCGCTTTTTGTAGCTTAGAAATCATCAGATTGATAATTGCTAAAAATAAAGCGCTGAATATTTTGCCAATGAAAAAGCCGATCCAAGCAATCACCGCCACAATGGGAGCAAGCCATTTTAAATATGGCAAAAAGCCGACCAGATCTTGTTTATCAAACGTTACGCCTTGAAAATCGCGAAATAAGAAAACTTGTGTTTGCCCTCCAGCTTGCTTGCTAATCATCCGGTCCTTTAAAATCAGCACTCCCGACGAGTACGGATTTAAACGATCTTCTGTTGTTTGGCCCGTTGTATCGATAATGACAGCGCCATTTTTAGAATCATCCAACACAATCGGCATCGTTCCTTCTACATTCAACTCTCCGTTTTGAAAGGTGAATTCCGGGATTTTGCTTTCTAATGTTCCGGTAAAATGACCGATGCTTTGATTAAATTGATAGCCGACAATGATGCTATTCAGCGTGCCAAACAAAAGCGCAAATAAAAGCAAATATAAAAAAGCTTTTCCTGCGCCTTGCGCCACCATGTCCGGATAACGTCTGACATCCCCTACGCTATAGCTCAATTTTTTAAAAAAGTTCATTCCTCATGCACTCCTTCGAATTTCATAAATAGACGGCATTCGCTCCAGCTTTAAGGGACAGGAACCGTATGCTCATGTTTTCCATCAGCTGATCTCCGGTTTGAAACATAGATCACATGCTGCAACACATTCCATATTTTTTAGTTCTCAACCTCGCCGCTTATCTTCCATAATATTAACGTTCAAAACGCAAAAAGGTTTCAATCGATATTGAATTTTTTGTAATAAATGAAAAAGTTCCCTTTACAGACGAGTGAAAACGCGAATCGGACAACAGAATTTTATAAGCAGACAAGCATCTTCTTTCTTTGCCCGCACTATTAAAAACGGAGAGCGATACACATCAAACAGCTGCATCATGAACCGTCATTTTCTTTCTCCGTTTTAGAGAGGATGAATAATCTGACAAGCATCGTGCACGCTAAACATAAAAAAAGAAAGGTTTTATTATATATGAAAAACAGATGGATCACTTTATTCGCTCTCAGTGTCTGGTCAGTTGCGGGGATGGGCATCCAACCGATTGAAATCGTCCATCACGCGATCGCCCAAACCGAAATGCCACCATATGCCAAATGGGGAAGACTCGCTCTTCAAAAAACAAAGGAAAAATATCCAAACGCCCAAATCGTCGACTACCTCCATATTGGCCGCGACCAACAAGCGAATGTGACGACGGAAAAATTTAAGCTATGGCTGAGAACCAACCAGAAAGAATTTGGTGTTTTTGTCAATATCCAATTTAACACCGCAACAGAGCGAGTAATAGGCATTACCTTTCAAGAAACGCCAAGATAAATGGCGCGGTGATTTGACCGCGCCGTTTTCGGTTCACTTGATTCTTATAAATCAAATTACTCACTCGGATACTTGCAATTGTATGAGATATTTCGGTGTCAAATGTTCAGACTGAACAATCATCGCGGCTATTCCTTGATCGCTTCCCGATTCGTGCCATTCGCCTTGTTCCCAAAACACCGCCTCTCCACTTTTGACAAACACTTTTTTGCGATCCGCCCCCGTCACTCAGCCTTCCCCCTGTACAAGAAGAAACAGCTGCGGCACTGGCGCTTCATGATAGCCGACCACTCCGTTCGCTTCAATGTACATGCAGCCGATGACGGCAGATTCGGTTAGTTTCGTTATTCTCGTATAGCTCGGTAACTTGGAGTTGTATTTTGTCATGGCGGTGCCGGCTTTTTTAGCAAATGTGAATAGGTTCATCATACAAGTCCTCCCAACGTTCTCTTCGCCTTTTCGAACATTCAACAGATAGAAAGAAAATCCTGCTTCCAATCGACAATCGCTATGTTACTGCCTATTTTTCTTACGGTACTATAAAATTTCGTTTTCACTGTTGATTCCGTTAAGCCAGTGGCAGAAGCAATTTCAGCAAAAGTATATTCACCAAACAATTTAAGACGGAAAATTTGCTGGGCAGACGCTTCAAACGTATTCAACACCGCTAAAATCCGCTCAACCTCCTCCTTGTATTCCAGCTTCAATGTAAAATCTTCTTCTTGTCCTAACTCGTGATCGATCTCCGTCACAATTGGTTGCTGTTTGTAATATTTTGAACGATAGTAGTCGATCGTTTGATAAGTGGCAATCCGATATAACCACGTTCGAAATGACGCCTTTCTCTCGTCATACGAATGGATCGAACGAAGCATGCTGATAAACGCTTCCTGGGTTAGATCCATTGCTAAATCCTTGTTTAATGTCTGCCTGTAAATATAAGCATATAGATCCTTATAATAAAAACTGACAAGTTGGTTAGCGGCATCGCGATCTCCTTTTTTGACCTTGGTAATCCATTCCTTTATTTTCTCCATTGACTTCTACTCCTACTTCTTTCAAAGGCTAGCCTTTCATTCATATATTCGTCATTTATTAGAAAATAGTTTGAAAGTTTCTCCATTTTATTTCAAAAAACATAGCTGTTATGTTCTAAATGTCACTTGACATTTGCATTAATTGATAGAAAGTTTAGGTCGTGTTTCGACGATCAGGAGTCAGTACTCTAGTACGCTTTGGCGTAACAAAAGCAAGTCACCGCCTTGCCTCCCACCTCCGCTCTACTTTTGAATGAACAATAAATTCCATTTATATGTAATATAACATTTAAATAATCCCCCAGTTGTCAAAAAAACGGTCCTCCGTTCTTGTTAAACAGTCGAGCCCCCTTTTTCCCATTCAAATCTGCCATCATTTTTTGCTTCCAAAAAACGTTTTTTCTAAACAGAAAGATAGGTAGCTACACACGAACATATGTGCTATAATCAAATAGATAGTGGCCATACACAAGCAAGCCTAGAATCGTTTCTTTATCTTGAGATGGGAGGAAAATCAATGAATCACCAAATCATTGAAAAAGATCGTTTTCAAGTAGTGGGAATCAAGCGGACATTTTCGCTAGTCAATGGAGAGAATCATACAGGGATTGCTAAGATGTGGGAGGAAGTTCATCAAAACGGCACCGTTAAGTTATTATCATCACTGAACAACGGCTCATTAAAAGGCTTGATCGGTGTATGTACCGCACACAGCGATGACCAGTCAGGACAAACGATCGATTATTGGATAGCCGCAGAGTATAATGGCGAGGTGCCTAACGGGCTGTTGGCGTTAGAAATACCCGCTTCTAAATGGGGCATATTTGAGGTGCGCGGATCGATGCCGGAAGCGATACAAAAAGCATGGGAGCAAATTTTTTCAGAATGGTTGCCATCCCAGCATTACAAGCTTGCAGGCACGCCGCAATTAGAAGTATATCCGGATGACGATCCAACCAGCCCTGATTTTTATTCCGAAATATGGGTTCGTCTTCAATGAAGAGCGTTTGCTATTGAGGCTGTATGTGCATAAAATGGCTGACAAATCCCCCATACTAAAATGATAGAGGGGGTGAAAGTGATGAGTGAAAAAGTGGTAGCAGTCCGAAAAAATGGCGATGGCGATATTGTTGAGCTCAAGCTATCTTCTGGACGGATTGTCGATTACAAACAGGCACAAGTGATGGCACAAAACGGCGAGATCGAGGGTGTAAATACATTTAGAGGGAAGGACGGCGACTGGCATCTGCGTAGCAATGCCGATGGAGATCCAAGCAACAATCTCGATAACTTGCCGACATTTTAAAATGAAAACGGCCCTGTTTCGAACGGCACTTCGAATGATGAGTCATGATTTCTACGTTTGAGGTGCCGTTCGTTCTTTGGGACTTTTTAGTAAGGTTATGGAAATGATGGAGTCACTGATATAAAATCGTTGAATAGTCGGCAAGCCATTCGCTTGCCGCTGGGATATGCCCACCGATCATTGATCACTTATTTTCTGATTCAATATGCTTAAGCTTTGTGTGAAGATATGATCGAATCTCCTCTATGTTTTTCAGCTCTCGCTTTGGAATAATATAAGCGCTGACAGCACTATTATAGAGATAAAAGCTGTGCCGGTCTTCCTTGAAAGCCTTTATGCCTCCCCAGCTTACTTTTGTTTCTCCATAAGAAGTCGAGTCAACGATTCCTTCTTCTGTCATCACAAGATGATGCTCTCCTAATAACCCTTCATTATTTCCATCTTTCATCATTCTCTTTGCGCTGCGAATAATGGCTCGATCAAAGTAACTCGGATAAAAAATCACCCATAAAACCGCCACAATCGAAAATGTAATCAGCAATCCTAAAAAGGAAGCATGTCCGATTTCAGCAAATACCCAGGCAACCAAAAGAAAAAGAACGGGAGGGATAACTCGCTGAATCGCCAACGTTCTCCGGGCTGCTTTCGAATGCTTGATATGAAACAAATTAAACTGCACATAATCTTCTTCCGTTAACCGATAACGAATTTCCATGATTTTGTCTCCTTCCCTATGCTGCAATAGAAAAATCATTGTCTCGCGTTTTTAAGCATTTTTTAGCGTCACGATTGTTAGCTTGTGCCAAATGCTTGTCCACTTCTTCCTCCGCACTCGTTCTTCATACATTTGAGCCCGTTTTTTCGTTTCACAAAAATATGGAGTTGGCTTGACAAGAAGCTGACAAACATCTTCGACTCCCCAAGGTGCCGCCAAGACAACAACGCCTTTTTCATCAAGCCTTACCCCTAGAGCAGTGGCAGTTTCCGGAAATTTGGACATGGCATCGACGGAAGATAAATAAGGAGATCCGCCATTTATTGCATGCATTCGCGCCTGATTTTTCACCGACCATGGACGATCGGGGAGGAGATGGTACAGCTTCTGTTCCAGCTTCTTTTCTGCCGCTTTCTCCGTATGCTTGCGGTCAAAATAAATGACATCGATATCTGGAAGCGGCGTTCTTTCTTGAAATCCATGCAGCACATCCCAAATTTTCGCACGGACAAATCCGGCACACACCCACCAATCGGGCAAATTCAGCGACTGTACGGCTTGCAATGTTTCCATCATCCACTCGTCCTTCTGAATCCTTTGGATGATATCACGTTCGTTTTTCATCACGGTATCCATTATTTTAGCTCCTCACCTCGCCAACACTTTGCCCGAAGCACAGACAAAAGAGCCATTGCTGCACTTCCGGCACCCGCAGTCATAAAAAGCATTGTAAAATAATGCCCACCGATCGTCGGGGAATCGGCTACCATCGCCCCCAGTATCCAAAATAGCAGACTGCCGGCATAAAACAAGCGAAATCTTTTGTTGCTTCTCCGGCATAGCCAATACCCTGTTAGCATCACTATATAAATAATGCTCAATGCCATAAGCAAAGGAAAAGCAGGCTTGAATTTAGCAGCATAAATAAAATGATCGAGCTGTGAAATATCGCTGCTATTGGTGATGGAACCATGGAGCATCTGTGAAAAAAAAGCAGAATACTTCCACTCCCATGGGTTAGACCTTATTTCGCTTCCTTCGTACCAAGAAGCAAGAGTGGAAAAAACAAACACAAAAAAGGCGAGAATATACTGAATCATCCAGCTCACTGCCTTGTTCCCCCCTTGTAAATGGAAATAGGTCGCTATTGCATCCATTACCATTTAAGCATATATACGGGAAAATAAACAAGATATTTCGATTCATACCACCTCATAAACAAGCTCCTATGTCACAATCGCAAACGTTCCATTCGAATCTCCATAAGAAATCATTACGATTCACATAAGATCCAACGTTTCGCCTAACACGCTATGTCCGATGCTACTCAAATTTTCCAAGAATAAAAAACGTAATAGAATCTCGATTAGTGCTACAGTAAAAAAAGAAAATTAGCCTCCCCAATGCCCCTTAACTCACCAAGTACTTATTGATCGCTAGCTGCTCTGTCTTGTTTATGTATGCGGTAGTAACGGAGCGTTAAAATGACATCATCAAAATCAAGATAAGCCCTCTCCGTTTTCTGAATCCCTGCTTGCGTTTTGGTTACGTGAAAAGGGAGTGTTCACCTACAGAAGCTTCTCCATATAATATTCATCGACATATTGCCCGTCGATTTTCAGCGAATGGCGTTTGATTCCCTCCTGAACAAATCCCATTTTTTTATAGAGAGAAATCGCGGGGACATTGTCTGTCACAACTGTCAGCTCCAAACGATGGATCCCTTTTGTCCTCGTCCAGCGCTCCAATTCTGTAAATAGCATCGTGCCAATTCCTTTTCCCCGATAGGAAGCATGCAAACCGACAACGATATATACAGTATGACGATTGCGCTTAGCACGTCCGCCTCTTGCCACTAAATAACCGATGAGCTCCCCTTCTTCTGTCTCCGCCAAAAAAATCGCGGCATTTTCTTCATGCTCGATCGCCTCAAGCTGGCGGCGCTGCTCTTTAACCGTAAGCGGCCGTTCCCCCGCTTCAAACAACAAATAGGCTGATTCGCGCTCTACTTGCAAAATCAACGCTGTTAATCGTTCGGCATCATCCACCTTTGCCTGCCGAATGTTCACTCCCATCCCCTCCTTCTAAATAGATCTGTGCCAAATTCGCGCTGCGATAACGAGCGAACGCCGTCTTTGCTTTACGAAATCCTGATTGAATATAAAACGGTTCGTTTCCTATCGTCGAAATAAGATGAATGCATGAAATGGCGTCAAGCTGTTCGAGCAGATCTTTCATGATCGCTTTTCCAATACCTTTACCTTGATAATCGCGGTGAACGACGACATCATAAATCGCCGCATTGAATACGCCGTCTGACAGAGCGCGGCCAAATCCAACCAGACGGCCGGAGCAAAAAGCAAGCGCTACTATATGACTCGCTTGAAAAACTCGTTGAATGATTGGCCCTGTATGCTTAACCCAGCCAACAGATTCATAGATTTCTCTCATCTTTGTCCAATTCGCATTTGCGATATCACGCACAATCTGAACATGTTCCATTATTCTCTTACTCCTTGTCCTTACTTGAAGCTCTCTAACTTTCTTTTCATGCCTTTCAATGTCCGGTTTTGCATCCATATACTAACAATGAGAAGCACTAATATTCCCGAAACCATAAGCGTAGAAGCAAACGAAAGGAGCGAGCACTAGATATGCGGCGTCAAATCTCCATTCATAGGAACCCTCCTTTTTCATCGCCTTCTGCTTTCCAGAATATTCTACATCATTTGCCAATTTCCTTCCGGTTTGTATTGCATTTTCTCACAAATCTCCGTATGATGGTAAATCATATCATGTTGGAAGAAAGGGTGCAGAACATTGACAAAACAACTGCCTCCAGGGCAATTTGCAACGGAGAAATGGCCGATTCTTCACGAAGGCGATGTATACGAGTTTCATGAGGCTACATGGAAATTCACATTATTCGGCGAGGTGAAAGAAGAGGTTTCTCTTTCTTATCAGCAAGTTATGGAATTGCCAAAAACGATCTCAACCATTGATATGCATTGCGTCACAACATGGTCCAAGTTTGACACGACATTTGAGGGCATTGCTTTTCGCGAATTTTTGCGTTTCGTCGAGCTGAATCCAGACGTCGCTTATGTCAAAGTTTATGGATATTTAAACGGCGATCCCTTCGGCTATTCAGCCAATTTGCCTCTTCATGCTCTCATGGGAGATGACGCGCTTTTTGTGTACCGATGGAAGGACCCTCATCACGATTGGCAAGAGATCTCGCCAAAGCACGGCTATCCGCTGAGGTTCATTCCCCCTGCTTCTTTTTATTTATGGAAAGGGGCGAAATGGGCGACCGGCATCCGTTTTATGAAAACAGATGAGCCTGGCTATTGGGAAGTGAGAGGTTATTCAATGACAGCGAACCCATTTCAAGAGGAGCGGTTTTCCGATTCAACGCTGTCGAAGCTTTAACAAAAAGGCTACGTTCGTAAACGCAGCCTTTTTGCGGCTCAGATGCGGCTTGCCGCTCGTTTATGCAGCCATGGACGAAGCCGGAGAAAAAGAAGCATAAAGACAACGGTTATAAACACGCCTTTTAAGGCATTAAATGGAAAAATCGCGGAAACAATGAGCGCTTTCGCTTCCGGGGCGCTCATTGCCGGCGAACCGAGAAAAATGGTATAGGCCGGCAGAAAGATATAATAGTTCAATACGCTCATCGCCGTTGCCATCACGATGGTGCCAGCCACCAAACCGATGACCATTCCCTGTTTTGATGCTGCTTTACGATAAATATAATAGGTCGGTAAAATAAACGTTATTCCAGCCATAAAATTCGCAAAATGACCGACTGGAACGCCAGTCGCGCTGCCGACAAGGAAATAGTTGAGCACATTTTTAAATAATTCGACGAGCATCCCAGCAATCGGTCCATACATTAGAGCAGCGACTAATGCTGGAACATCGCTAAAATCAACAAGCAAAAAAGGAGGAAATGACGGAAGCGGGAAATTGAGCAGCATCAATAGATAAGCGATGGCGCTAAACAATCCAATCGCCGCAAAAGCGGATACGTTCATGTTTTTCATGGTGATTCTCCTCTCCTTCTCGTGACTCATCCTCACAAGAAGAAGGCTGCCGACTGACCATAAAAACCCCTTAAGCCTAAACGCTTAAGGGAGAATAGCAGGCATGCGCAAAGAGACGTTCAAGCGCAACCGCCGAACGCCGGCAAACCTTCATCTTCTCCCATCCAGACTATAACTGTCGGCTCCGGAATTGCACCGGATCCTGCCTTGCGGCTCGCGGGCTTAGAAGCTTATTCGCTTCATCACCGCCGGTCGGGAATTTCGCCCTGCCCCGAAGATGAATCAATCTAAATTTTATTTATTCCATTTATACTATACATGTTTTGCTGAATATTGTCTATGCATAAAGCTTCGCTTCTTAACGTTCAGGCTTTTATACATTTTCCACGATCAACCGCCGAGATAACATCATTCATTCGTAAATTCATCTACTCGGCTGCAGAAACACCCCCTGTTCAGAGCTCTTGTCACTCATTCGCATCAGAAAGCTTGTATCCGATGATCAATGGTCTAAATCAGGATTCCATTTTTTCTTGAAATAAGCGTTTTATGATAAAATAACATCGGAAAAAGATAGCAAATCATAAGGAGATGGACGATATGAAACAAGAAATCATTGAGCGCTTGACTAGATATGTGAAGGTGAATACCCAATCTGATCCAAACAGCGACACGTGCCCTTCAACTCCAGGTCAGCTCGAGCTAGCCAATATGCTGGCAGAAGAGTTAAAAGCGATCGGCATGACAGAGGTGACGGTTGATCAAAATGGCTATGTGATGGCCACACTGCCGGCCAATACAGAGAAAGAAGTGCCGACGATCGGATTTTTGGCACATTTAGATACGGCGACCGAGTTTACGGGGGAAAATGTTTATCCGCAACTGATTGAAAGCTATGACGGAGGCGATATCATCTTAAATCACCAGCTTTCTATTGTTCTTTCGCCCGCCGATTTTCCTGAGCTCGCTGGCTACAAAGGACATACCTTGATCACAACCGATGGAACGACCTTGCTAGGAGCCGACAATAAAGCGGGCATTGCTGAAATTATGACAGCGATGGCGTATCTTATTCAGCATCCAGAAGTGAAACACGGCGAAATTCGCGTCGCTTTTACACCGGATGAGGAAATCGGCAGAGGTCCGCATAAATTCGATGTGGACGCTTTTCGGGCGAAATACGCTTATACAGTGGACGGAGGACCGCTTGGCGAACTAGAATATGAAAGCTTTAATGCCGCACAAGCGAAAATTATCTTTAAAGGAAAAAACGTGCATCCTGGTACGGCTAAAGGCAAAATGGTCAACTCCATCAAACTGGCCATGGAATTCCATAGCCAGCTGCCAGCTCATGAAGCGCCGGAGCACACTGAAGGCTATGAAGGATTTTATCATCTGTTATCCTTTCAGGGAGATGTCGAAAAAACCACTCTTTCCTATATTATCCGCGATTTCGACCGAAACGCATTCGAAGCACGAAAAACAAAAATAACGGAACTAGCTGCACAGTTTCAAGAAAAATATGGTAAAGAGCGTGTCGAATGGGAAATAAACGATCAGTATTACAATATGAGAGAAAAAATTGAACCAGTGAAAGAAATTGTCGACATTGCATATGAAGCGATGGAAAACCTCGGCATTGAGCCAAAAGTTTCGCCGATCCGCGGCGGCACTGACGGTTCTCAGCTCTCTTACATGGGCTTGCCTACGCCAAACATTTTTACAGGCGGAGAAAACTTCCATGGCCGTTATGAGTATATTTCTGTCGATAATATGGTCAAAGCAACGCAAGTCATTATCGAAATTGCGAAACTGTTTGAACAAAAAGCCTAACATCTTACATAAAAAGAAAACAAAAGGGCATTGGCCGCCGGGCATGTCCTTTTGTTTTTTCTATTCGTTCCATATGCCCTAGCTTGTGACAACACATCACTCTTTTCGCTCAGACTGCGCAGCTATATTACTTAAAGAATCAATATTGTTGTCATTCAGCTGGGCTGCTTTCGCCGCTGGAAGTGTCGTTTTTGGAACGATTCGCGACAAAAAAGCGATGCGTTTATTAGGAATCGGATTGATTTTTTTAACATTGCTGAAATTGGTATTTATCGATCTGCCGATTGTTTCTTTATTGATGCGCTCTATACCTGTTCATCGGACTTGGCAGCATTGGCATCATCATTTCACGCCTGTTTTATAGACAGCAAAAACGATAAACAAACAAGCCGCTTCTTGCTGCATAAGCGGCTTTCTTTTTTCTCATACTATTAACGCAATCTTTTAACGTTTAGATTTAGGGCGGTTGTGCCGCCTGACTCCTATCATTCATTGGTCTGTAGAATCACCGTGTTGTTTGGCCGCGTTCATATGATCGAAAAAATCCAATACGCTCCTTTTTTGAATCGCTTTGTTCCATTTTCAAATTAGACTGAGCAGGCCGCAACGATACGATGGCAAGGAGGGCATGATATGGCTACATCCCAACATCTAAAAGAACATCTCGTTTTGCTATTCTTGGTGACTGCCGCATTGATATGGTCAGCGGTCAAGCCTGCAAGCTATTTAACATGGCTGCTGGAAGTCAGTCCTGCTGTTGCAGGGTTGCTTATTGTGATCCTCCTCTATCGCCGCTTTCGCTTGACCACCCTTTCATATGCTATTATTTCACTTTTAGCCATCAGCATGTTTATCGGGGGGCATTATGTTTATTCCAACGTTCCCTTGTTTAATTGGGTGAAAGACACGTTCGATTTAGAACGCAATCATTATGATCGTTTCGGTCATTTTTTAAAGGGGTTATTTGCCATCGTGCTCAGAGAAATTTTACTACGGAAAACCTCGCTGACACGAGGCGGATGGCTATTTTTGATTGTGATGAGCATGATGCTGGCGATTGCCGCATTGTATGAAATCATTGAATGGATAATCGGGCAATTGGCCAAACAGGTAAAGCAAGTGCAAGATTTTCTGGGCACCCAAGGTGACATATGGGATACACAATGGGATATGCTGTTTTGTCTCATCGGCTCCATATTAGCTTGGTTGGCTCTTTCAAAAATCCATGACCGGTTTTTAAAAAAACCCCTTTAGCCCATTCCCGCTTCATACAAATCCCAAATTCTTATCTGGCGTTTTTTTTAATGCATGGTAAAATAAAATCATGCATGAATTTGAACAAGTAAAGGGTGTATGAAGATTGGTGACAAAGCTATTGATTTTAATCGCCGCTTACCTTCTTGGTTCCATTCCCTCCGCGCTCATTGTCGGAAAAGTCGGGTTTGGCATTGATATTCGCGAGCATGGGAGCGGAAACTTGGGCGGCACAAATACGTTTCGGGTACTCGGTGTCAAAGCAGGATTGATTGTAACGATCAGCGATATTTTAAAAGGAACGCTCGCCGCTAGCTTACCGGTGCTGTTTCATGTAGACATTCATCCGCTCATTGCCGGAGCGCTGGCAGTGCTTGGACATACATACCCGATTTTCGCCGGATTCCGCGGCGGAAAAGCCGTTGCTACTTCGGGGGGAGTCTTGCTGTTTTATTCGCCATTTTTATTTTTCACACTGTTAATGGTCTTTTTTCTTGTACTATATCTTTCAAAATATGTCTCTCTCTCCTCGATGCTGGCGGGAGTTTACGCGATTATTTATACGATTTTCTTTACTAATGACATTCCGCTGAGGATCGGCGTTACTTTGCTCGCTCTCTTTGTTTTTTATCGCCATCGCGCCAACATTAAGCGAATTATAAATAAAACGGAACCAAAAATCAAATGGCTATAAATGCTCACAGGGCTGTCCCATTCACTCGGGCAGCCTCTTTTGCGGATCCTGCGACGATCGGATGATCGGGATGATCGCATTCGTTCTTTTTCAAACAATAGACGCACAAGACCAATGAAAGGAGTTTTATTTGTTGAAATTACCGGAGCCATTTCGCGAAAAAATGAATCGACTCTTACAGGAAGAAGCGCTTCCCTTCTTTCATACATATGAAGAAAACAAAACGAACGGGCTTCGTTTGAACCCCCTTAAAATAGAGCGGAGCACCTTTTTAGAGCGGATGCCGTTTTCCTTATCACCTGTTCCATTTTGTTCGACCGGCTTTTACTATGATGCTGCGGAACAGCCGGGAAAACACCCGTATCATGCGGCCGGCCTTTATTATATTCAAGAACCAAGCGCCATGTTTGTCGCTGAAGCATTGCGTCCTGAACCAGGAGAAAGAGTGCTTGATCTTTGTGCTGCTCCCGGAGGGAAGACGACACAACTGGCAGCTATGATGAACAATACCGGCTTTTTGCTTGCGAATGAGATTCATCCAAAACGCGTCAAAGCACTATCAGAGAATATTGAGCGATTGGGCATCACCAATGCGCTTGTCACAAACGAAACGCCAGAAAAGCTGGCAGAGCGCTTCACAGGATATTTTGATAAAATTTTAGTTGATGCGCCTTGTTCAGGTGAAGGAATGTTTCGGAAGGATGAGGAGGCCATCCGTTATTGGAGCGAAGCGCATGTAGCGCAATGCGCCAGCAAGCAGCGCCACATTTTGTCCTGTGCCTATCGCATGTTAAAAGAAGGAGGCATTCTTGTTTATTCGACATGCACGTTTTCTCCAGAAGAAAACGAGCAAACGATCGAAGCGCTTCTTGCAGAATATGAGGATCTGATTTTATTGCCGATTGATAAAACAGCGGGCATTCAGTCAGGAAGACCGGAATGGACAAATACTCATATGAAAGAAATGGCGAAAACAGCACGGCTTTGGCCACATTATTTAAAAGGAGAAGGACATTTTGTTGCTAAGCTGCAAAAAACAGGAAGATCCAACCAATGGAATGGCAAAACCGCTGCTTCCAACCTTTCCAAATCGGCGCAGCGTGACTATCAAGCATTTGCAAAAGAGGTGCTAAAAACCGAAATCACCCGCACTATTTATGCATTTCAACAACAGCTATTTGCGCTGCCAAAGGATTGCCCGAATTTTGAGGGATTAAAAGTGGTGCGAGCGGGCTTGCATTTAGGAGAGTTAAAGAAACAGCGCTTTGAGCCGAATCATGCGCTCGCCTTAGCCTTAAAAAAAGAAGTGGTCGCTCATTCGCTCGATTTAAACAGCAGCGACCAAGAGCCGATTATGAAATATTTGCGCGGCGAAACGCTTGAAACAGGCGAAGACCGCGGCTGGACTATGGTCACGATTGACGGCTACCCGCTCGGCTGGGGAAAGGAAGTAAAAGGAACGTTGAAAAATTTTTATCCAAAGGGGCTAAGAATTTAGGGGCTGTAGCTAGTTAGCTTTCGCAAGCCCCTTTTGATTCATCTGAACCTCTCTCGCCTCCACTCCGTTAAAAGATGGGAATTTTCTCGGTGGATTCTGTAAAAATGCGCAAAAAAAATCGTCCTTTCTTTGCTCAACAGCATTTTCAGAAAGGACGATTTTTTGATGAGCAAGCAAATGAAATGACCACTTGCATTTTCCCGTCCCAAACGGTTTTGAAAACGTCCATGAAACCAAAATGCCGCCAAATCAAAACGAGAATGAAACCAAGATGTTCATCGACGCGGACAAGCCATGCAGTATAAAAACATTTGTTAACCGCTTGTCTCCTTTTGTTATTTTACTGGAACGGTTAATGCAAACACAATTTTGTCATGCTCTAGATCAAATTCTTTTGCTGTAATGCGATATCCATTTTTCAACTGGATATTGGCTAAATCAATATAAATTCGGTGAGCATCGGGCTCAATCATGACTTCGTCAGGCAGTTTCGCATGCTTTTGCAAGTATGACAATGTATAGTTCACCGGAAGCTGCCATTCTCCTAACGATAAATCCGGATCCCTTAATTCTAAATTGCCGCCTTTCACGATTTTGGGCACAAACGAAACCGTTAAGTCCACATTTCTGCTAAAAAGCGGGACTTGACTCGCTACATATACACGATCATCAATCCAAACCCGATACGAAAGCGAACTATTTTTTGTTTTTTCTTTCAGATAGTCATTCAGCAAAATATTGACATCTTCTTTTGATGAATGAACGAGAAATGTTGCTCCCTTTACAGCTTTTAGGGTCGGAAGCTTTGTTGAAGACGGCTGAAGAATAAGACACAGTAAACTTACCACAATGACCATATTGATTGCTAATAATCCAAAAAAAGCGATTTTCCATTTCATTGTTCCATACTCCCTAACAAATGTTCATAGACACGTTCAGCAATTTTTTCATATCCTAATTCATTCGGATGAAATTGATCATCGTAAAGCAAATCATCACGGTTATCGAATAAATCCTTCACATCGACAAAAATCGCTCGATCATATTTGCTTAAAACCGCTTGGCTTCCGCGGTTCCACATATCGATCACCTCATCGATTTCAGGAACGTCTTGAAGCGGGCTTGAGAATGGATTATACACCCCAACAAGAACAATCGTAGCATGTGGATTCAGCGCGCGCAGCGATTGCATGAGCCGGTCTAATTTGGCAGCAAAGCTTTTCTGATTTTTCTCAAATAAATCATAGGTTAAATCAAACAAATGAGAACGGACAACTTTCATAATATCGTTACCACCGATCGTGATCAACACCATATCGGCTTCCCTTATCTCTTGTTCGTGAGACTGAATGACATCCTGCAATTGTGAAAGACGTAAGCCTCTTTTTCCTAAATTCGTGACCGTAACAGAGCGAACTCCCTTATTATGCAATAATTTTTCTTTGAGATCAAAAACATAGCCGCCCTGATGGTCTCGATCTCCTACTCCTTCCGTTAATGAGTCGCCAAAAGCCACCACATTCCAATCCCGGGGGATAAAATCCTGGTCGATTATTAAACGACTCGGAAGACCGATTTGCCGCAATGGAATATTTTCCATTTTCATCGCTTCCGTGGCTGAGCATCCCCCACTTAGAAGCAGTGACAAAAACAGAAGTCCCCATTTTTTCATTTCTTTCACCTTCCTAGAAAAAGGAAAACACGAAGAGGCAAAAATGCCACCACATTTTTGCCTCTTTATGATGATTGCAAAATTTTAATATGCTCTAGAATTTTCTTGTATGGAACGTTATTCATTCCATTATAATATTGAACCACTTTTCCTTTTTGATCGACTAAATAGAAACTGGTTCCGTGGATGACCTGGCTTTGGTTTGCTGGCTTTTGTACAATCGTTTTAAAATTCTTTTGAGCAAAAGCTTCAATTTCTTGCTGAGTGTATCCCGTCAGCAAATGCCAATGACGAGTGTCAGCATCAAATTTCTCAATATATGCTTTTAATTGCTCCGGATGATCGTTTTCCGGATCCACACTAAAAGAAACAAATTCAACCTCTAATCCCTCTTCTTTGGCCATTCGCTGCAGCTTCGCCATATTGGCCGTCATTGGCGGACATACATCCGCACAGCGAGTAAACATAAAATCAGCTACCCATACTTTCCCTTTTAAGTCTTTTAAGCCAAACGGTTGATTATTCTGATCCGTAAAGGTAAAAGACGCAACCGGCCAGTTTTGGGCATCAGGGATCTTTTTACTGCATGCAGCTGTGAATAACAAAAGTATGCTTATAAGCACAATGGCACTTGTTTTTCTCATCGCTAAATCCACCTGTTTTCATTTCCTCTTTCATTTTACCAAATGTTTCATGATTTATTCAACGTAGTACATAAAACCAATCGCACCTGCACCTGTATGAATCGAAACAATCGGCGTCGTATATACTATGTCAATCTGCTCATAGCCAGTTGCCTCAACAATAGATTGCCTTAAGCGATTCGCCAACGTCAACGCATCAGCATGGGCAATGCCGATCGCACGAATCGTTTTGCCGGTCGCATCCTCGACCAGCCGTTGTGTGAAATAGCTGACGATCTGTGAATAGCTCCGCGCTTTCATCACAGGCGTATAGATGCCATCCATCAGCGCCGCAATCGGCTTGATGTTCAGCAATGAGCCGAGCAACGCTTTGCCGCGTCCAATTCGGCCCCCCTTCACTAAATGGTCCAACGTGTCAACAGCTATATAGAGACGCGTGCCGCAACGGACTTTTTCAAGATGCTGAATAATATCAGCACAGCTCTTCCCTTCTGCCGCTTGCTTTGCTGCTTCTATGACCTGGAATCCTAGGGCAAGCGAGATAAATTGCGAATCAACAACTGTCACATTTGCCTGTGACATGGCCGCTGCCTGTCTTGCCGATTGCACCGTCCCACTTAGCGCGCCAGCCATATGAATCGAAAGGATTTCACATCCATCTTCTCCCAAACGGTTATATAGCTCCAGAAAGCTTCCTATTGAAGGTTGAGAACTTTTCGGCAGCTCGTTTGCTTGGGCCATTTTTTTCATAAATTCTTCTGATGTGATATCCAAACGATCTGTATAGACTTTGTTGTCCATTGTAAAAGTGAGCGGAATCACTTCAATTCCATACCTATTTAATGTTTCAGTAGGAACATCTACTGTCGAATCCGTTACAATTTTGATTTTGCTCATTATTTCACTTCCTGGAGTTAAGGCTCATTGAACATTATACAATGAAACGAGTGAAATGCCTATAATAAATGCAAAAAAAGTTGCTTTGCTTTGGCAAAGCAACTTTTTCATATGATGCTTATGCATTATTTTTTAAAATATCTGTCTTGAAAATTTGTTCATAGACAGGCCATTTCAACACTCTTTTTAAATGATCCCTAAACGAATAAACACAACGGGCTTCCCGAGACCAATAGACCTTTGCTATCAGCGTCTCTAAACGTGATTGAACAATAAAGCGATAGGTGTTATCTTCCTCCAATACTGGAATCTCAATAATTTTTACCTTCTGTCCATAAGCATTCTTGAACTCCAGGCTTTTGAATAGCAAAATATCAATCCTCTTTTTTGACCGATTTATTATTATTATACACGAAATCGGTGTAAAAGTATGTCAGATTGCGCGAAAGATTTATAATTTTTTTAGCGAAAAATAACGAATGACTCATTGTGCTCCACATAACGATATCGACCTGTATCCACATTTAGCCTCAAATGAGCAGGCGATCATCTGATTTCGATTGTCGGCCGACCGAATACCGACCGCTTCCAAACACCCCTCTCTCCCCTACACTCTGTTAAGCGGTGGGAGACTTCTCAATAGATATATTAAATAAGTAAATGAAATAAGTTCGGATCTTTATTGACTTCCTGATAAGGAAATCCCTTCTTTTTCATTCTCTCAATGAGAGGAGCATAATCCTCCCGCCGCTTCAGTTCGATCCCCACTAATGCAGGTCCGTTCTCTTTATTATTTTTCTTTGTGTATTCAAACCGCGTAATATCGTCCGTCGGTCCTAGCACTTCATCTAAAAATTCGCGCAATGCTCCGGCACGCTGTGGGAAATTAACGATAAAATAATGCTGCAAGCCTTCATAAATCATGGAACGTTCTTTGATCTCCTGCATCCGATCAATATCATTGTTTCCTCCGCTAATGACACAAACAACGGTTTTTCCGCGAATCTGCTCTTGATACAAATCCAAAGCGGCGATTGGCAAGGCTCCAGCTGGTTCAACCACGATGGCATTTTCGTTATAAAGTTCTAAAATGGTCGTACACACTTTCCCTTCTGGCACAACGACGATGTCGTCAATCATTTCTCTGCATAACGCAAACGTTTTTTCTCCTACTGTTTTGACTGCTGCTCCATCCACAAATTTATCAATTTCCTCTAAAGTCACAACTTCCCCTTTCTCAAGTGCCGCTTTCATGGATGGAGCTCCGGCTGGTTCGACGCCAATCAGTTTTGTGGCAGGCGAGATGCTTTTGATATATGTACCGAGACCTGCCATCAATCCGCCGCCACCAATGCTGGCAAACACAAAATCAATCGGTTCCTCACAGTCATTAAGAATCTCCACTCCGATCGTTCCTTGTCCAGCCATCACATACTCGTCATCAAACGGGTGAATAAACGTTCTCTCTTCTCGCCCGGCGCATTGAACAGCCTCGTTAAAGGAATCGTCAAATGTGTCGCCAACTAAAACAATCTCTACCATATCTTTTCCGAATAATTGAACTTGTGAAACCTTTTGGCGTGGTGTTGTCGCAGGCATATAAATTTTTCCATGCACACCTAACGCGCGACATGAATAGGCCACTCCTTGAGCGTGATTACCTGCGCTAGCACAAACAATTCCCCGTTTTCGTTCTTCGTCTGTCAGATGCTTCATGCAGTTATAAGCGCCGCGAATTTTAAACGAGCGCACAACCTGCAAATCCTCACGCTTTAAATAAACTTGACAGCCATAGCGCTCCGATAGCAATGCATTTCTTTGTAGCGGGGTGTGGTATACAACATCTTTTAGCGTATGATGCGCGATTAAAACATCTTCCACATACACGGCTCCTCGTTTTCGTTTCAATTGCTGTTCCATATTCCCTTGTCCTTTCCATCACTTTTTTAATTTGAAAATTATATCACAAATTTTAAAAAAGGAAAGGGAATTTTCAAAAAATTTATAAAAACAGGGCATTTACTGAGAATCGTCGTTTTGTTTCGGTTCTTCATACTCCTCTGCGAATTCGGTCGCCCATCTTCCTTCATCGAACCAATTTCTTGTTTGCCGCATGGTGCGGTCAGTGAAAAGATGGTTTTCAAGAAACAGATGAAAAAATGCTTCTGCAGCTCCAATCGCCAACGTTGCGAAAAAAGCAACATAAGCCATATTGGCCGTTCGTTCGATTAACCAATAACAAAAAAACCAAATCAGCCCGAATGACAAAACAAGATCAGCAAGCGTTGCCACGAAATTTCCCATTCGCGGTAAAATCAATAAATCGCCAAGCACATATGAAATCACTGTTGCCGCCAATGAAATAAAAAAAATAAGCGAAATCGGCGTATTAAAAATGGTTAAAAACGAAAGCAACACCGTACTCCATAAAACAAATTTGATCACGAATGAAATGATATGCTTCATAACTTCTCCCTCCATTCTCGTTTAGTTATTGTTATCGTTCCTTTTCTACACCCTCTCTATTCAAAATCGGTCAAAAGAAAAACGTGCTTCGCAATAAGCGAAGCACGTTTTTGCGCAGACTGAAACGGACGCGGTAAGTCCTATATCCATCCAATTATGTGTTTTCACCCTTTCTTGTGGTGCCGGACAAAAGAGAAACGAAAACTGAAAAACACGGTTTACGGAGAATCGGAACGCGCATTTTTTCATGTCAAAGACCGGCCGTGTTCGGAGTGCGGCCGCTTGCGTTCATAGACGAGAAACGCAAAGTCATACCGGTTTTTTTCGTCCTTTTGGCCTTGCTGGCTTGACACCAGGCACCATTCTCCCTCATCAAACGAAGGGAAGAAGGTATCCCCAGCAAATTGCCCAGCAATCTTTGTGATATAAAGGCGATCAGCCAACGGCAGCGTCGCTCGGAATAACTCAGCTCCTCCGATAATAAAAATCTCTTCATTCTCGCGCTCTGCTGCGATTTTTTGAATATCCGCTACAGAATGAATAATCGTGCAGCCTTCGGGACGAAAAGAATGATTGCGGGTTATAATAATATTTTCTCTTCCTGGCAGCGGCCGGCCAATCGACTCAAACGTTTTTCTGCCCATAATGATGGGATGGCCCATCGTAACGCGCTTAAAATAGGCAAGATCGGCTGGCAAATGCCAAGGCAATTGATTATCCTTCCCAATCACGCGATGGTGATCCATTGCGACAATAAGCGAAATCATCTTCTCTCTCCTTTAGATCGCAACCGATGCTTTAATATGCGGATGCGGATGATAGTCAACAATTTCAAAATCCTCAAACTGATAATCAAAAATAGAGTCCGGCTTCCGCTTAATCACCAGCTTTGGCAACGGTCGCGGCTCTCTTGTTAATTGAAGCCTTGCTTGTTCCAGATGGTTCAAATACAAATGAACATCCCCGCCTGTAAAAATGAGCTCACCAACTTCCAATTCGCATTGTTGGGCGATCATATGCGTCAGCAGGGCATAGCTGGCAATATTAAACGGCAAGCCAAGAAACGTATCGACAGAACGCTGCTGCCACATGCAAGACAATTTTCCATCCGCCACATAAAATTGAAACGCATAGTGGCAAGGCGGCAATTTCATTTTGTCAATTTCCGCGACATTCCATGCGCTAACAAGCAAACGGCGCGAATCAGGATTTGTTTTAATTTGTTCAATGACTTGGCTAATCTGGTCAACCGTTTTACCGTCCGCTCCTTTCCAAGAACGCCATTGCGCTCCATAGACAGGCCCCAATTCCCCGTTTTCGTCAGCCCATTCATCCCAAATCGTTACGCCATTTTCCTGTAAATAGCGAACATTGGTGTTGCCGCTTAAAAACCAGAGCAGCTCATAAATAATGGACCGAATATGTAGCTTTTTCGTTGTTAATAGCGGGAAGCCCTGTTGCAAATCAAATCGCAGCTGCCGACCGAATACCGATCGGGTCCCCACTCCTGTTCGGTCTGTTTTTTCAATCCCATTTTCCAAAATATCTTCAAGTAATTGTAAATATTGCTGCATCGTGCTCACCTCATGTTCTATCATAAATGAAAAAGAACTCATTTTCGAGTTCTTTTCGTCAATTGCTGCATAAATTCATACGTTTTTGGTGCCAATCTCTGCAAATGAGCGCGCGTTTCATTGTTATGATAGTAATAAGCAAACGCTTCCGCAAAATATTCTTCCGGATAATCAAGAAAATAGTACTGACCGGGAAACAGGCGCTCTGCTTCTTCGCGCCAAATCGCCAAAAAATCCGGGGTTTCATGAATGTCGTTCAATACAATATAATCTACAGAATGGGCAAGCTCGTGCAATTCTAAATTGATGGAACCATGCCCTTTTCCTTTGTCACTATGCCCGATTTTAACGAGCACAAGACGTGAACCGCCCATCCCTGGCACATCATCCCATGTTAAAAGCGCCATATAGCCGCGGGGCACCTTTCCGCGCAATGATCGGGCGGACGGCTCATCCGTCAGCTTTCCATTAAACAGTTTAATATATATCTGTTTATCGGCCATTTTTTGTAATAAATCCCCGTCAATGCGAGCCAGTGTGCTCACCATTTTTTTGGCCTCTACCTGGTTGAATGGCCCATCAGGCAAAATGACCATGTTTCGCAATAGCGAATAAGAGGGAACGTCCATCCCAGCAAGAGAGCTTGCTCTTAATAAAACACCGTGCGTATTCGGATATGGCGAAAACGACAGCAGCGGAATAACAGCTACAACCATTGCCACGAGACCAATCAAACGTTTCATCCAGCTATTTCCCTGCCTTTTCCTGCATGCTATGAAACTATCAAGCCAACAGACTCTTTTTTTCTACTATAGCACACGAAAACAGCTAGAGAAATGCAAAATTTTAGGAAAAAGAGGGAAGATGGAAGATGCCGCTTTGCTTAATGCGGCTAACAGCTTCGGCTAATCTCTCCTCATCTTGAACAAGAGCGATGCGGACAAAACCTTCCCCATTCGGGCCGAATGCATGTCCCGGCGTTACCACAACATGGGCTCGATCCATCAAAGCATAAACAAACTCTAGCGATGTCCATCCATCGGGAATTTCTGCCCAAACAAACATGCTTGCTTTTGGCCGCTCAATGTCCCAACCAATAGAAGAAAGGCTCTCAATCAACAAATCGCGGCGAGATTGATAAATGTTTCGGCTTTCTTCACAAAAAGAAGCTCCTTTTGTCAGAGCTGCGACAGCCGCTTTTTGAACAGGCAAAAACACGCCATAGTCTAGGTTGGATTTAAACTGTGAAAACACCTTGAGAATTTCTGCATTTCCACAGGCATATCCAATTCGGCATCCAGCCATATTATAACTTTTCGACAGCGAGTTGATCTCAATGCCTACATCCTTCGCTCCAGGAATAGATAGAAAACTAATCGGCTTATGTCCTTCATAATACAGCTCGCTATAGGCGAAATCCGAAACAACGATCACGTTATATCGTTTGGCAAATTCAATTACCGCTTGAAAAAAAGACTCAGTGGCTAACGCAGGAACAGGGTTCCCCGGAAAATTGACGATCATCATCGCCGCACGTTTTGCCACTTCCTCCGGGATCTCGCGAAGATCTGGAAGAAAGCCATTTTCTTTGCGAAGCGGCATGAAATAAGGCTCTGCTTGGGCCATCGCAATTCCTGTTGCATACGCCGTATAGCCTGGATCAGGAACTAAAATAAAATCGCCGGGATCGGCAAACACCATCGGCAAATGAACAAGACCATCCTGAGATCCCATTAAGCAAACGACTTCTTCATTTGGGTTCAGCTGCACCTTATGCTCCATTTGGTAATAGGAAGCCACCGCATCGTAAAATTCACTCGTTCCTGTTAAAGAATAACCGTATGTATCAGGCTGGCTGGCATAAAAAGCGATGGTTTCTCTTACAAAGGACGGCGGCGGCAAATCGGGACTTCCGATACTTAAATCAATCATATCAAATCCTTGAGCCATCTTCGCTTTTTTATAAGCAACCAACTCGCTAAATACAGAAGCGCCGAACGCTTTCATGCGCTCTGATATTTTCATTTCCATTCTCCAAAAAACCCCTTTCTTTTTCTTATTTTTTTGATATATATTATGAATATAAGGAATACTCCGAGACAAAGGATTTCACAATACCAGTGTAGCACAATTTGATCACTCTAGAATAGAAAGGATAGGATAAAAATGAATGCGATTTTTTTCGGACTAAGCTTGCTGACGATTGCTTATTACATTTATAGCTGTTTTGCTGACTCGTAAAAACTCGCAGACTCCCCTGCGAGTTTTTGTTTTCATGACTATTTGGATATATTTCGACAGTCGGCAACTTGCTGTTGCCACGATTTAGCATAAACAAAAGACCGAACAGCCCGCCGTTAATGACAAATACGTTCCTATCAGCGGTGTTGTTCGATCGCTCAACCTTCCTATCTATCGCGCTATTGTTTTTTTTGCGAGCAGAATCAAGTTCGTGCGCTCCCGTTTCCGTAGTCGTCGTTCCTTGCCCTTGGATATGCGGAGAGCTTAAACCCGTCTTGGACGAATCTTTTTTTCGTTTTGACATGTTGTCACCTCCGTCCATGAACGTCCCCATCTTTATTTTTCTCTATTCCTTCTGCCAATTCAATCACCGCAAAATGGAACTTAGCCGTTTTACGCGCATAGACCGAAAAGCCGAAACGATGAAACCTTGTGCTCTGCCAATAGTCTTTAAGCACCACGCGCTGCCGCGCAACCCGTTTCGCATGGAAGATGGCCTCTTCAGCCAGCTCTGTATAAAGGGCAAAGGACTTTATGCCTTGAATGCCGTCCGATTCGACAATGGATTGTTCAAACATCGGATCGAAATAAACGACATCAAAGGAATGATCCGGAAGGGAACGTAAAAAAGAAAGGTAATCAGCGTGGAACACTTGAATGCGCCTCATCGCCTCATTCATTTGAACGATACCTGAATCCCATTGGCGCAATCCTTGCTGAACTAAATAAGCGATATAACGGTTCCCTTCTGTTCCAACAACAATGCCGTTTTCCCCTGTTACCGTACTGGCTACGATGCTGTCTGAACCGATTCCTACTGTACAATCTAAAAACGACATTCCTGGTTGCAGTTTAGTGGCTTCCAAAAACGGCTCCGTCTCTCCGCGCAATACCCTTTTCACTCGAAACATCGCCGAATTCGGATGAAAAAAGAAAGAGGACGTTCCATCAGACGGATATATTTCTAAACGTTTTTTTCCGACTACCATCACTTCATCGCCGTATTGCATTTGTAAGGCTTCTACCGACATTTTCTGACGCGGCACGTACAGAATATCGAGCTCATCCGCGATTTGTTTTGCCTTGGCGATCATGCTTGGATTCGTTCTTCCTGCAGTCGTAACAATCATACAAACCTCCACCAAAAAAGGATGTCTTGAAGACATCCTTATTCGCAGTGCGCTTCTAATGCACTCATAATATTTTCCATGACCGCTTCCATTGAATTTCCTTCAATTTCATGGCGCGGGATGAAATGGACAACCTCTTTTCCCTTAAGCAGCGCCATCGATGGCGAAGAAGGCTCGATTCCCACGAAATACTCGCGCATTTTTGCTGTCGCTTCACGATCCTGACCGGCAAACACCGTCACTAAATGATCCGGTTTTTTCTCACTGCGTAAAATCGCTTGTGTTGCGGCAGGACGCGCCAAGCCAGCCGCACACCCGCAAACCGAATTGACAACGACAAAGGTTGTTCCTTGAACATGTTCCATAAAGTTCTCCACTTCCTCAGCCGTTGTCAGCTCTTGAAATCCCGCACGGACAAGCTCATCACGCATCGGTTGAACGAGCTGGCGCATATATTCTTCATATGCCATTGACATTTGAATCCCTCCTAAACATGTCTTCAATGTCAAAAGGATACTATTTCCTTACGAAAAAATCAACGAAAAATACTGCTGTATCGATAGAAGCAAATACGTCTCTAGCCACCAGCAAGTTCACTATGATACTTGATTTTCACATCTTGAAACGGCGTGTAAACGGGATCGGCTCATCAAATTGACATGTTAACATGTGTATGGATATGGAGTTCATGAGTAGTAAAGGTCTCTTCCAACCGTGAGTTTTTACAGACCCCGTTCTGGGTTTCCTCTTTTTGAAGTTAGATTTATATAAACAGCCTTTATTCCATCAATCTTGATGATGCCTTCCTCCTTGTTTAATGGTGACAAATTGCAAAATGATCGGCGTACCTTTAAGTGGAACATCGGCAGAATTTAAAATCAACTTTCCTTCCTGTACTTCATACACGTTTTGCGGCTGCAGCACCCCGTTTATAAACAAATTGATAAAGGATACGTTCTTCGGGTCCAGTATTCCTCGATTTCCGTATTCCTTTAGTTCATCATCATTTGTATAAACCGTTTTGCAGCCATCGGATATCGAATTATATTGATACGTTTCGACTTGCAAAATTTGCAGCGGGATGAGCAAATCTACGCTGAGATGAATCGTTGTAGTTCGATTCACCCAGTCATATACCCTTGGAACAGCAATCACATGCCTCTGATCGTTCTGTTTTTTTCTCATAGATACCACCCAAACTGAAAAATAGATAACCAATCTTTCTCTTTATCAAGCGCTATTTGCCTTTTATGCAAGCGTTTGAAACGCTTGACCTATCAATGGAACGAATAGGATAACCGATTTCCCGGCCAATATGGATGGGAGTCTGTTCTGATCGATATCATTAGACGGCCCTTCAATCAAAAAATGCCAGCGGATCAATCGATCTTTCTGTCAGAAACAGAAGGAAAAACGGCGCATAAACTGGTTGGATTGATTCAGGCATTCGCCTGCTTTTTATATTTTTATGCAGAAAAAAAACATAAAGTGAACAAGGAAAGAAGATTATACAAACTAAGATGAACCTCTACTCCATCTCAGTGGATATGTTAATAGATCCAATGAGAAGACGGAATATATCGCTCTCTTTTTTACAGACGGAGGCAAGTCGGTTGCTTGCCTCGATCATGCCAAAGCGTGACCAAGAACAAAACAGCCAGCCACTTCCCGACAAAATTTATCTGTCTGGAAGCGATTGTTGTTCAGTCATCCGACCGTCATCATATCATCATAGGCTCCTTATCTGCTCATTTGCGGAAGTGATGTTGTCACAGCCAATGGGCTGAATCTATTTTTCTTTTTTATTCAAATACATGATAATTGGCTAAATCATTTTACCGTCCTCACTCATATGATAAATCATGAACAGTTAAGCAATAAACATGACCCGCGCAGTTGCTTTCTTTTTTTATGCCTTGCTTACTATGTTGGTTTATTGCTTTCTTAATTAAAAATCAAGAGGAAAGGGGGGATATGTTCATGGCTCTTCAACTTATGAAGCTCTTTGTTGGCGCTGCTACGGCCATCACGACCGTGCCGACCAGCACCAAATTTTTCTACGTCGCTGCAGCTGATACAGCAGCAGGAGCTACGCTTACGATTGATGCGGCAGACTTTTTGGATGACAGCGGAAACGCGGTGACAACGCTACCAGCTTTAGCGACCGACAACAGCTATTACACGGTTTATGTGAATGGAGTTTTACAAATGGATGGAATCTCTACCTATACACCTGGTGGTACTGGGGTGGGATCACTTGCGATTGACGTGCCGGCGGGCACAGATACTATTCCGGCTGGAACGCCGATTGTGCTCGAAATTGTGCAATTCGCTCCAACCGCAACGACAGACGTTGAAACGTAACTTTTTTATAAAACTATACAATCAAAGCGTGACGGGCCATCCATCACGCTTTGATTCATTCTTGGGATTGATTGTCACTTATTAACAAAAATACAAAATTTTACTTTTCTTGTTTTCTCGTTTCTGTCATCTGTTTCCACACTGACCCTTTTGCTTCTTCGCCACCTTCAATGCGCTCGATGGCCATTTTTATTTGCATGCTCACTTCAAATTCCGGATCGTCTTCTGCCGCTTTTAATGCTGGCAAAGCGGATTCATCGCCGGTTTCGTATAGAAACATCGCGGCGCGCCAGCGGACAAGCTTGCTTTCATCCTTTAGCGCTTCAATCATCACCGGAATCGCCTCAGGATCGCCGATATCGGACAAACAGTCGCCAGCCGTACGGCGAACAGACACCGCTTTATCCTTTAACGCCTCATATAAATATGGCAGCACCTTTTTACCGCCAATCATCCCTAAATAAGCAACAGCTAAACGGCGAATCGATACTTTTTCATCCTTCAGCGCTTTTGCCAAAACAGGCAAGTCCGCTTCGCTCGGCTCCGCCATTTGCTCTAAAGCGGCATAGCGCTTGGTCCAATCTGGATGATCGAGCATTTCTTCTGTTACTTTTAGGCTGGTACGCCGTTGTGTCTTCGCTTGGTCTCCGCTGCGAAACATTTCCACCATTCGCTCCAGACGCTCAGGCGGATAAGCAGCGGAGAGCTCTTCGATCACTTCAGCTCCAATTTCGTCAAACGTACCGTAACGAACTCCTTTTTCCGACCATTTTCTTTCAAGAACTACATTCTCGGCATATTTTTGCGCTTCTTTTACAGCGTCCATAAACCGTTCTGGCAAGCCAAACCGCCGCTCCTGCTCTCCGTCTGTCAGCTTGACCTGCATAGGCAGACCGTACAGCATTTGGACGTATACCTTTACTTCACCGAAATGCTCATTATGCATACGCGACCCAGCTTGGGCATCTTCCGCGTCTTCTCCGAACACTTCCCGCACCTTTTGCAAAATTTCTTTCCAATGATACTTAGCGTTTCGTTCAATGGCTAAGAAATCAGCCACATGATAAATCCCTTTTACTCCTTCAATTTGCATAATTTGCTGCAAAAGCGGCGGAGCCGTATGAATATTATCCGCTTTATAATTATAGCTCTTCCCAAATGGAAGCTCCTCATCCAGCAATACTTTCATCGTATTTGGACTTGGGGTTGGTTCAATCGATCGAATCCGCAAAATCGCTCCCTCCTTTATCATGAAAATCCCACTCTTTATAAAATTGCTGTAAAAATTGCTCCATAAATTCATGGCGGCGGATCGCAAGGTTTTTGGCGCTTTTGGTATGCAATAAGCTTTTCAATTTCAATAGTTTTTCATAAAAATGATGAATCGTGCTGCTAGGGCCATGCCGATATTCTTCTTTCGTCATCACATTTCGAACCGGCAGTGCCGGATCATACATAGGCTGCCCGCGATGGCCGGCATACATAAACGTTCTTGCAATTCCAATCGCCCCAATCGCATCGAGCCGGTCGGCATCTTGGACAACCATCGCTTCCAATGTTCGCGGCGCTTCTCCATTTCCTCCTTTATAGGAAACGGTTGAAATCGCCTCGATGACACTGTTTTCTTCTTTTTTCGAGAGTGAGCAGTGTTCCAGCCATTGTCTAACCTTTTTCATTCCCGCCTCTTCACTTCCCGCTATCTTTTCATCCGCAAGATCATGAAGCAGCGCGGCCATTTCCACGATAAACACGTCAGCTCCTTCTCTTTTTGCCAGCCAACAGCCAAGGCGGCGAACCCGTTCCATATGCCACCAATCGTGACCGCTTGAGTCATGCCCCAATACAGTTTTTACGTACTTTTCGGTTTCACGAATCATTTGTTCTTTGTTTTTCATCCCATCACCGACAAAAAACCGCCCTTCCCCTAAGGAAAGGCAGCTTATTCCTTTTTATAATAATTTCTCAATTTCCTGTTTTAATTCCGCAGGTCTTGTCTTGGGCGCAAATCGTTCAATAACCGTTCCATCGCGATCAACAAGAAATTTGGTGAAATTCCACTTAATCGCTTTTGTTCCAAATACCCCTGGCGCTTTCTCTGTTAAATAATCAAACAGTGGATGAGCATGTTCTCCGTTCACATCAACCTTTGCAAACATCGGGAACGTCACCCCGTAATTCAGCTCGCAAAATTGAGCAATTTCTTCCTCCGTTCCTGGCTCTTGGCTTCCAAATTGATTACATGGAAACCCGAGAACCACCAATCCCTTATCGCGATATTGGTCGTACAATTCTTGTAGTTCCTTATATTGCGGAGTAAATCCGCATTTGCTCGCCGTATTGACAATCAATAAGATATTTCCCTTGTACTCCGCTAACGTTTTCTCCTCGCCATGAATCGTTTTCACTGTGAAATCGTAAATGCTCAATTAGCATCACCCCTCTCTCTTTTATAATAAAAGAACGGAGAGGAACTTTTCCACTCTGGCACTTTATCATTTGGCCAATAATTTCAGTTCGTGAAGAGATTTTAGCATATATGGCAGCATTTCCTGCAAATCATCGATATGGGTTTCATCAATAAGCCGGCCAAATTGCACTTTTATTTCATGGCTGCCTTGCCCGCTTTTATAATCGCGTCGCAAAGTTTGCGAAATGCTCCGATTGCTTCCCCAAATCTTTTGGAGCACTTCTTCCACTAAAGGGCAGACTGTTTCCTCCTGCATTAGCGGCATCGTAAACATAATCGTTAATTTGCACCCTGGAGCCGCTAATGTTTGCAGCAGTTCTCCAGCCATTTGCTCCAAATCCATTGTCAGCTCCACCTTGCACGATACATCCACTCCTAGCTGTCCCCGTAGCTGAAAAGCAATCTCGTACATTCGTGAAAGGTGCGCTAAATCGATGAAATCATGGCGCTCTATCACTGCGATGACGCCTTCTAAATCTAAATCATAAACAGCTCCTTCGATCACTGTTTTCAAATTATCAAACACGGTTGGATCAAACATTCGTGTGTCTCCCTCTTTATGAACTCCATCTTTATTTTTCAGCAGCAAAGTTGAACATGGGCCTCTTTCACTCGAAAGCGAAGGGGATGAGAACAACAGCATTCTCGTCATCAACAAAAAAATACTTCTGTTCGACAGACGGCCAGCTTCGCCGGATCAGCCACTTAGTTAAAACAGCCCAATCGCTTGTCCGCGCTCATCAATATCCATCTGTAATGCGGCCGGCTCTTTCGGCAGTCCCGGCATCGTCATAACGTCTCCCGTCAAAGCGACAATGAAACCGGCGCCTATCGATGGCTTTAACTCCCTCACCGTAATGGCAAAGCCTGTCGGACGCCCTAATTTTTGTGGATCGTCAGACAGCGAATACTGCGTTTTCGCCATGCACACAGGTAAGCGATCCCATCCGTATTCCGCAAATTGAGCCATTTGCTTTTGCGCCTTTGTAGAAAACTCGACCGCTTGGGCTCCGTAAACAGCATGGGCAATTTTGCGAATTTTGTCAGGCAGAGGATCATGGAGATCATATAAAGGAGCAAATTGGTTTGTGCCATGTTCGATCATATCCAGCACTTTTTCCGCTAGCTCCATTCCTCCTTCGCCGCCTTTTTCCCATACTTCTGTTAAAGCAACTGGATAGTGATGGTCGCGGCAAAATGACAGCAGCGTTTCGATTTCTTGATCCGCATCAGTGATAAAGCGATTAAGAGCAACGACAAACGGCAAACCGAAGGCTTGAATGGTTTCGATATGCTTTTGTAAATTGCTTAACCCTCTTCGCAACGCATCCACATTTTCGACTGACAGTTCTTGCTTGGAAGCGCCTCCATGCATTTTCAACGCACGAACGGTCGCAACAATAACAACAGCGGCCGGTTCGATTCCTGCGAAACGAGCTTTAATATGCAAAAACTTTTCCGCGCCTAAATCCGCACCGAATCCTGCCTCTGTTACCACATACTCACCGAGCTTCTGTGCCATTTTCGTCGCAATGATGCTATTGCAGCCATGGGCAATGTTAGCGAACGGACCACCGTGCACCAGTGCTGGTGTATGCTCAGCCGTTTGAACTAAATTCGGTTTAAATGCATCCTTTAAAAGCAGCGTTAACGCTCCCTCAACACCCAAATCACCGACGGTCACCGGTTGCTTATCAACATTATACGCCACCACCATTCGCGACAAACGCTCTTTTAAATCAGTTAAATCTTTGGCTAAACAAAAGACAGCCATAATTTCTGAAGCAACGGTAATATCAAAGCCATCCTCACGCGGCACGCCTTGAGTTGGACCGCCGAGACCGACGATCACGCGGCGGAGGGCGCGGTCATTTAAATCGACCGCTCGCTTCCAAACAATGCGGCGCACGTCAATGCGCAGTTCATTTCCTTGATGAATATGATTGTCGATAAACGCTGCCAAGGCGTTTGTCGCGGTCGTAATCGCATGCAAATCTCCTGTAAAATGAAGATTAATTTCATCCATCGGCAGCACCTGTGAATAACCTCCTCCAGTTGCGCCGCCCTTTACGCCCATCGTCGGCCCAAGCGATGGTTCGCGCATTGCCACAATGGCTTTTTTGCCAAGCTTGTTCAACGCCTGCCCCAACCCTACTGTAACGGTTGATTTCCCTTCTCCGGCAGGAGTCGGGTTAATCGCTGTCACTAAAATCACTTTCCCATCTGGCTTGCTGGCTAACCGTTTCATCACATCAAGCGAGATTTTCGCCTTATAGTGACCATATGGCTCAAACTCCTCCTCTAAAAGACCAAGTTCCTGCGCAATCTCCTGAATGCGCTTTAATTTGATTTCTTTGGCAATTTCAAGATCTGTCTTCCATTTCGTTTTCGTTGTCATCGCTTTTCCTCCATCTATTCAACAGCTTGTTCTATTAATATTTATTTTATCATTTAGAGAAATGTGAAAAAATTGATTGAACAAAATTCGTAATGTTCTTATAATTAAATTATTTAGAAAAATAAGGAATGGAGGATGAGACGATTGCCTATTAATATTCCCAAAAATCTACCTGCTAAAGAAATATTAGAGCAAGAAAACATTTTCGTGATGGATGAAGAACGGGCTTATTCCCAAGATATCCGCCCGTTGAATATAGCGATTTTAAATTTAATGCCACAAAAAGAAAAAACAGAAACACAGCTATTGCGCCTGCTCGGCAACTCGCCGCTGCAAGTGAATATTACCTTTTTGCATCCGGAAACACATGAAGCAAAAACGACAAGCAAGCATCATCTCGAACAATTTTATACGACCTTTCCTTCGATTCGACATCGCAAATTTGATGGAATGATTATTACCGGAGCTCCTATCGAGCATTTGCCATTTGAAAAGGTGGACTATTGGCGCGAGCTTCGAGACATTATGGAATGGACAACAACCAATGTGACCTCGACCTTGCATATTTGCTGGGGAGCGCAAGCGGGGCTTTATTTCCATTATGGCGTTCCAAAATATCAGCTGCCGCAAAAATGCTTTGGCGTCTTTGAACACTCGATCAAAGCAAAAAATATCAAACTATTACGCGGGTTTGACGATGTATTTCGCGTTCCGCATTCGCGCCATACTGATATTTCGCACAAAGATATCGAAGCCGTTCCAGAGTTGACGATTCTAGCGTCCTCCGATAAAGCAGGAGTATGTCTCGTCGCCTCAAACGATGGCAAACACATTTTTCTAACAGGGCATCCAGAATACGATGCCACTACACTCCAAGAAGAGTACGAGCGGGATCTCGCTAAAGGCCTGCCTATTCAAATTCCGGAATCTTATTTTCCAAATGACGATCCGACCAAACCGCCGTTGAATACATGGCGTGCTCATGCCAATTTGTTATTTGTCAACTGGCTCAATTACTACGTCTATCAAGAAACGCCTTATATTTGGGAGTGATGTTATTCTTTTTTCTTCGTGTTTATCTAATTGAAGAAAAAACTTGATTTAATAGGTTTTTTCCACCTATCTTCCCTTATTGTTTTTATTGTATTTAACTCATTTTCACCTAATTACGTGGTCAAATGCGTGGTCAATGTGGTCACAGAAAAAGCGGGAGCAATCCCGCTTATTTTTTAGATATCATATTTACATAGAATTTCACAAAGAACGTCATATATTTGGGAGTAAGTCGATTCTTTTTCTTTAGATTCGGCTAAATTGAAAGGCTTATCAAATTAATATTTTTCACTTATTTTCCTATCATTCATTTTAATGTACCATCATCCACCGGGAAGTTTCCCCACCTCTTACGGAATGGAGGTGGGGGCATATTCTGCTTACCATTTTTTATCTCTCCGTCTATTCCCCCTGCATAATCCAGCTTATCGTACAAAATGAACGCCAGATCCTTATGTAGGCCTTTCGATCATTGACAGAAGCCGAGCTTCCTTGATATAATCCAAGGTAATTGAAGAGGCGATGGAGTTCGCCGTAATTGCCTTTGAGCTGATGACTCCTACCGGTATGCAAATACTGGTGGAGTCTTTTTTTGTCCAAACTATTGAAGGGGTGGAAAAAATGATTTATATTGTTGTTGGCATCGCTGGCATGATCGGAGCGTTGTCTCGCTATTATTTGGGGCTGTTCGTGGATATATGGTGGCATCACCCATTTCCGTTTGCCACATTGTCCATCAATCTGATCGGCTGCTTTGCAATCAGTTGGATCACCATGTATTTAGCGCGTTTGCATAGACTCCCTTCCGAGCTTATAACAGCCATTAATACCGGATTTATCGGTTCGTTTACAACATTCTCCACATTTAGTGTAGAATCGGTAAGACTCCTTCAACAATCCGAATGGGCCATCGCCCTTAGCTATATTTTCAGCAGTTTAGCAGGAGGGCTTGCAATGTCTTGGCTGGGAGCTCAGACAGGTAATTTCCTTTTTGTTAAATCAACACAAAAGCATCGTTTCGAAGGAGAAAAAAAGTAATGCTCAATCATTCGGCTTTATTAGTAGCGATCGGTGGATTTTTTGGCGCCATTGCCCGATTCAGTATAAACAATTGGTTGAAACGGAGTGGAAGCACCCCTTTTCCAACGGGCACCTTTGTAATCAATTTAGCGGGAGCTTTTCTATTGGGATACATCTTAGGCAAAGAGCTGAATCAAGGCTGGCAGCTGCTATTAGGCACTGGGTTTATGGGAGCTTTCACGACCTTCTCTACATTTAAATTGGAAGCGATTCAGCTGCATGCGAATCGGAAACGGAAAATGTTCCTTCTATACTTAGGCGCAAGTTATCTATTCGGGATTCTTCTCGCCTTTTTAGGCATGAAATTAGGCCAGCGATGACGTCTGCTGGCTGCATGTAAGACTTTAAACTAAAAATTTGTTATAATGTTTAAATGGTTGCTTGTCGACAGTACTATACTGATTCCTTCTACACAGCAAAACTTCTTATATCTCGACAAAAACAGCTAAAGGGTTCGACACAAAAAAAAGAGAAATAAAGAAGAAAGCGATTCAGCACAGAAAAAAGAAAGGGATGACATAGGGATGAGAGCCGAACGAAGAAAACAATGGAAAAGTCATTGGAAAAAGTATAAGCACCTATATAAAGGATCGCGGATGGAACGGCGCAACAAATGGCGAAATAAGTGGGAAGATAAA
This sequence comes from Anoxybacteroides rupiense, assembly GCF_014196195.1. Taxonomy (GTDB): domain Bacteria; phylum Bacillota; class Bacilli; order Bacillales; family Anoxybacillaceae; genus Anoxybacteroides; species Anoxybacteroides rupiense. The sequence continues at coordinate 77,635 of NZ_JACIDF010000001.1, forward strand.
TATATGGCCAGTTAAATAAAAAGCAGGTTGTAGACAAAGTTGATGTTGACGTTGTCTACAACCATTTTAATTTCAAGAGGCTTAGCAAACAAGGAGCATAGCCGAGTAAAGACGCAAATCGAACAAGAAACGTTCATGAGCGGATGAATAAGGCCAATGACGCAGCCTAAAAGGGCTTGCCTTTGTTAATAGGCAAACCCTTTTAGGCTTTTTATAATAAATAGTAGATACTCGTGGTGCCAGAAGAACGGCTCACGCCGCTTTAGCGTTTGCGCAACATAAATAGCCACATAAATGTCAGCGCCTGTTTTAACTCTGTCGGCAGACCGGAAACAGCCTCTTCATCCACTTCTTTTTTATACACGCCTTTCCCGTCCACAAGTTCCCAGCCATTCTCTTGCGCCAGTTTTTCAAACTCCCATGGCATCATCGTATTGCAAATGACCGACTTGCCGTATAGACGCTGATAGCTGTTGGCTCGAGGGCCTGCTGTCGGACCAAGCAGCCCGACACATAAATAGTGGCCGCGCTTAATGACCCGTTTCATTTCATTTAACGCTTTTAACGGTTCTTCCGTCCATTCAAGTGAATTAATCGCCATCGCTCCGGAAAACGCTTCATCATCAAAGGGCAAATGAGTCAAATCCCCTTGAATAAACCGAAGCTGCTCATTTTCTCCTCTTATTCTCGCTTTTTCCACCATTTCATACGATAAGTCGATGCCTACCACTCGGTAGCCTGACTGCGCCAGCTTCCAGCTTCCATATCCGTCTCCGCATCCTAAATCAATCATTTCGCTCCCAATGGGGATATAGGAGGCAAGAAACGGCAAAATCGTTTTCCTGCTTCCGCGTTCCCACATGTCCTCACTGCTTTTATTCCAAAATTCGGCCCGTTCGTCCCACTGCTTTTTCGCTTCTTCGTGCCATTTAAACATGTTCGCTGCTTCCATCTCCTCTAAGTGAAAAAGTGGCTGTAAACCGATTATACATTGATCTTCAATGATTGAGAAGGACCACATGCTTTAGACTAGCATGATAGCAAACTTTATTTTTTCGCTCCCCTCCCTCTCCCACTTCCACTCTTAGGGTGAGAGACGCGCGGCGGATTAGGTTAAAACTCGATTCCCTTAACAGCGGAAATCCCTTCATGATAATCATGCTTCACCGCTTGCATGTTCGTTACAATATCGGCTAGAGCTATTAATTCCTTTGCGGCTGAGCGCCCCGTAACCACCAGATGAAGATGGGAGGGGCGCATTTTCATCAGCTCGACTACCTCGTCCAAGGAAAGAATATCATCAATAGGAAAACGCTGAATCGCCAGCGCATTATTGAGTTCATCTAAAATCATCAGATCATAGCTTCCCGACATGATTTTTTCCTTGGCAAACCGCCATGCTTCAGCTAATGCTCGACGATGCTCTTGCGGTGTTTTCGTCCATGTAAATCCAGCTCCCATCGCATATATCTCAATCCCTAATTTTTTCAGCATTATATGCTCTCCATATGTCCGCTCAGGCGATTTAATAAATTGGATGATGGCTACTTTTTTCCCTCTTCCCGCCGCTCGCAGCGCCAGTCCAAGAGCGGCCGTCGTTTTTCCTTTTCCATCACCCGTATACACAATCAGTCTTCCTTTATTTTGTGTCAACGATCTCACCTTCTAATTCAGGAAACCATTGAATGGTTTCCCGCAACTTTACCACTTCTCCGACAAGAATGATCGCTGGATGAGAAATGCCCGCTCCTTCCGCTTTTTCAGCAATATTTTGTAGCGTGCCAACAACCGTGCGCTGCCGCATCGTCGTGCCCCATTCAATAATAGCGACTTTCGTTTCAGGATCCTTTCCATGTTGGATCAGCTGCTGGCAAATATAAGGCAAATTTCCGATCCCCATGTAAAACGCGATCGTGTCGCTCCCATCCGCTAACGCTCTCCAATTTAAGGAATCGGCTCCATGCTTGCTGCGGACATGTCCAGTCACAATGGTAAATGAAGTCGCCAGATGACGATACGTGACCGGAATGCCTGCATAAGCAGCAGCGGCAATGCCTGCGGTAATTCCGGGAATTACTTCAAACGGGATGCCGTGCTTTACTAGCACCTCCGCTTCTTCCCCGCCTCGTCCAAATACAAATGGATCGCCTCCTTTTAGGCGGACCACCATTTTGCCTTGCAGCGCTTTCTCCACAAGCCATTGGTGAATTTGCTCTTGAATGTTGTCATGCTTTCCCGGCTCTTTTCCGGCATATATCAATTGCGCCTCGTTTTTCGCATATTGGAGCAAATCTTGATTAACGAGACGATCATAAATAATGACATCGGCTTTTTGAATACATTCCAATCCATAAACGGTCATCAGCTTCGGATCGCCTGGTCCCGCTCCTACTAAATATACTTTTCCTTTGCTCATGTTTGCTCACCACCTTGCGATACACTCGCTTCTGCAAATGTCGTCATATTCAACATATTCACAGCAAATTGCAGCAACGGAAAGGCCACTGCCGCCCCGCTCCCTTCGCCAAGCCGCATGCTTAAATCAAGGAGCGGCTCTTTTCCTAACAACGTTAATGCCACACGATGGCCCGGTTCTTGCGAGCGATGCCCCGCAATCATATAGTCGGCTGCATAGGGATGAAACAATTTAGCTAGAAGAGCAGCAGTTGTACAAATAAAACCATCAAGTAAAATCGGAATACGCTTTTCCGCCGCGCGCAGCATCGCGCCAGCCATTGCCGCTATTTCGAGGCCGCCAATCTTAGCTAGCAGCTCAAGCGGCTGAGAAGGATCCGGACGATGAAGCCGCAATGCCTGTTCGATGACTTTCGTTTTATGGGCGATCCTATCATCGGAAATACCCGTTCCTTTTCCAACGAGCTGTTCGACTTTTTGGCCGCTTAATGCCGCTAAAATCGCACTGGCAACAGTTGTATTGGCAATTCCCATTTCCCCGACGATCAAACAGCGAATCCCTTGTTCAATCATCTCATTAGCTTGCTGATAACCGACCAATAATGCTTGCTTTGCCTCTTCCTGCGTCATCGCTTCTTCTTCGCAAAAATGATTCGTTCCATATTTAACCTTTTGACGAATAACCCCTTCTCCCGGAATATCGGATGCTACCCCCACATCCACGACAGCAAATAATGCGCCAATTTGTTGGCTAAATGCATTGATCGCCGCCCCGCCGCGCACGAAATTCATCACCATTTGCGCCGTTACTTCTTGCGGAAACGCAGAAACACCTGTTTTGGCCACTCCGTGGTCGGCAGCAAACAGAAGCACACCAGGCGGGGTCACCTGCGGAACATGAGACCCTGTCATTTTGGCAAGCTCAATGACAAGCTGCTCTAAACGTCCAAGGCTGCCAGGCGGTTTGGTAAGTTGGTTGACATGGGCTTCTACCTTTTGTCCCGCTTGTTCATCTAATGCTGGAATATCAAACAATGGGGTTACCTCCTTTGAAACTCCTTCATTTTTTGTTCAATTGTCTCGATTCGGACATGGCGCTTGACACAATCCGCTAACCGATCAAAGGCCTGCTCGCGCATCGCTCGATACGAAGGACGGTCATATAAAGGCGGAAGCCCTTTGCTGTGCCGGATGTGATTTAATAAATGGGCGCGAAAGGAATCGTTATGAAAAATATCATGAAAATAGGTCCCCCATACCCGTTCATCCTCTGTCTTGCATCCGTCTGTATGGGCTCCCATAGCAATCAGCGAAAGATAGCCGTCACAAGGCGTTGAATGTCCCATATGAATTTCATATCCGCGTACTTGGAAGCGCTCATTGCCAAGCGTCAACACACCCTCTGAAAGCACGGTTGTTTTTTCTTTCTCCAAGGTCGTATCGATCGGAAGAAAGCATAGTCCTTTCAGCTGCTTCACGGTTGTCTCCACGCCGAATGGATCGCGAATATGCCGGCCAAGCATTTGATAGCCGCCGCAAATTCCGATGATGGCGGTATTTCCTTGTTCATAAAGACGATTGATTTCGTCTGCGATTCCACTTTCTTTTATATACAGCAAATCTTCCATCGTATTTTTGCTTCCCGGCAAAATCAATAGATCCGGCTGACCAATTTCTCTTGCTTTTGTAGCAAAACGAACATGACAATCCGGCTCGCTGAAAAATGGATCGATATCGGTAAAATTCGAGATGCGGGGATATTGAACAACGACAATATCAATCTCTTTTTGAGCATTTTTGTATCTAGAAAACTCCGCCAGCTTAACAGAATCTTCTGCATCAATAGGTAAATCCGGCATGTACGGAACGACGCCGAGCACCGGCACATTTGTATAGGCTTCAAACCAATCCAATCCGGGCTGCAAAAGCGCCACATCACCGCGAAATTTATTAATGATCACGCCGATCACTCGTTTGCGGTCGGCTTCTTCTAAAAGTTGCAACGTTCCTACTAAACTTGCAAACACGCCGCCCCGCTCAATATCGCCAATCAAAATGACAGGAGCGTTCGCCATGCGAGCAATACGCATATTGACAAGCTCACGATCGTTTAAATTAATTTCAGCCGGACTTCCGGCTCCTTCGATGACGATTCGATCATATTCAGCCATCAGCTTCCGCAATGAGCGCTCGACAACTTGCAGCCCCATCGCAAAAAATTCGTTTCGATATGCACTTGCTTTCATGTTTCCATACGGTTTTCCGTGGACCACGATCTGCGACTCATTTTCCCGGCTCGGCTTAATTAAGATGGGATTCATATCTGTAGTTGCCACAATTCCCGCTGCTTCTGCCTGTACTCCTTGTGCGCGGCCAATTTCTTTCCCGTCAAACGTGACATATGAATTGAGCGACATATTTTGCGATTTAAATGGAGCTGTTTTCCATCCCTCCTGGGCAAAAATCCGGCAAAAAGCAGTGGTAATGATGCTTTTGCCTGCATCGGAATGCGTTCCTTGAAACATAATCGGCAGCGCTTTAGGCATGATGCTTCATCCTTTCGCATTGTTGAAGCCAACGCTTTACCATATCAGGACATGATGGAAAATACAGATGAATATAGCCAGCGACAAGATTTCCGCGCATATAGCCATCCTTTTTCACTCCGCGCAATCCTTTTGCTTCATAGGCAAAATCGCTTTCTGCCAAACGCGTAAAAGTAGAATAATGAAATTCATGACCTCTGGCCGCCGTCCCTTTCGGAAGCAGAAAATGATCTCCTGTTACTTCACGATAACCAAGAGCGGCTAACTTCTCCTGCATGCGCACTCTCCCCGGAATGACACCGACCATCTCGTAAAACGTGCGGTCTGTCGTTTCAATTCCTTCTGTCAAAAACATAAATCCTCCGCACTCTGCAAGGGTAGGAATTCCGCGTTCAATGGCCTGCTTTATTGATTGCTTCACATGCTCTTGCTTGGATAGCTGTTCGGCAAATTCTTCCGGAAATCCCCCGCCGATATACAAACCGTCTGCATCATCTGGAACCGTTTCTCCAGCCAGTGGTGAAAAAAACATAAGCTTCGCGCCATATGCTTCCAGCATCTCAAGGTTTTCTGGATAATAGAAATGAAAGGCAGCATCCTTCGCAACCGCGATCCGAACAGAAGAGACAGCATCACTGGATAAAAAAGAAGGCTTCACTTCTAATTCGGGAGCTTGAGCTAATTGCAACAGCCGATCAAGATCAATCGTTTGGGCGATTCGCTCGCCAAGCTTTGCAAAAAAATGGTCAAGCTCGCCGCGTTCAATGGATGGCACGAGTCCCAAATGCCGTTCAGGAATATGTAAATCGTCTTGTTTTTGCAAATATCCAATGACCGGAATGCCGCATTCTTGTTCAATCGCGGCCTTGACTAATCGAAAATGCCCTTCGCTGCCCACGCGATTCGCAATGACTCCAGCAATATGCACGCGCTCATCCAACAGCTGAAAGCCGCGGACAACAGCAGCTGCACTGCGTGCCATCCCTGAACAATCCACCACTAACAACACCGGGCTTTTTGTCAATAAGCTGATTTCGGCCGTCGACCCTTCTATCGAAGTCGCTTGCTTGCCATCAAAGAAGCCCATGACACCTTCAATCACGGCAATGTCTGCTCCTTCCCCCCCTTTTTGGCAGACCGCTTTCACAATGTCCTCTCCGCCCATCCAGCTGTCTAAATTGCGGGATGGACGGCCGGTAACAGCGGCATGATAGGTCGGATCAATATAATCAGGACCGCACTTAAATCCCTGAACCGTATATCCTTTCTTTTTTAGCGCCGCCATCACGCCAATAGTAATGGTTGTTTTGCCGACACCGCTTCCCGTTCCGGCGATCACCATTCTGCGCATTGCCTTTTCTCCTCCTGAAGCAAAGCAACGGAAATCGTTACATTGCCTGATTTTTTCTTCACAAGCGCAAGCGTATCAGCGCCGCTGTACAATTTTGCTGCCGGCTCGCTGACACCATACGCTCCCGTATAACGAAAGACCGTTTCCGAAGGTTGTTCGATCTCCACTTGATTAAGCTGTGCGGGAGAATAACAAATAAACTCCCAACCGTATTTTTGTACAACCTTAAGGAGCCCTTGTTCGTCCTTTTTCAAATCAATTGTACAAATCGCTTTCACGCTCTTCCAGGAAAATTGCAGCTCCTTGAGCGTTTCCATAATGACCGCTTCAATCTCCTCGGCAGATGTGCCACGATTGCAGCCAACGCCAAGAACAAGAACCTTTGGACGATATAGCACGCCATTCTGTAAAATCGCTTCTTCATTTTTGGAAAGCAGCCGATGCGTAACAACAAGGGCCGCATCCGGCTTAGCAGCAAGTGCATCTGCAATCGAAGCATAGACGCGAATATTAGACGGTAAAGGCGTATCATATCGCCACCAATTCCGTTCGCCTGATTCTTGGATAATGGCGACATGCTGCTCATTCACCACCGCAGCGCTCACAGGGGTCAGCTTGTCTTCCGACTCCCATACCCAGCCGAATGAGCGGCCGAATAAATCTACAGCGATCGTTTTTTGAACATCGGAAGCGGTTGTGATAACGGGATGGGCATGCAAAAGTTGAGCTACCTCACGAGTTAATTCGTTCGCCCCGCCAAGATGGCCAGATAATACGCTTATGACATGCTCCCCTTTATCATCAATGACAACAACGGCCGGATCTGTTTTTTTATCCTTTAATAACGGAGCAATCATCCGCACAACCGCGCCAAGCGAAATAATGAGAATCAACCCACGGTATGTAACAAACAGTGAGGGAAGCAAGAGACGCACATTTCCTTCAAATAAATGAATGCCTTTCTCCTCTTCATCGCCTCTGGCAAATTTGCTCGCGTAATATACACGGGCGCCTGGCAGCTGCTCGCCGATTTGGCGCGCGATAGTCACCCCATGCTTCGTAATCGCAACAACAGCGTACATGCTATTTCTCCCCCTGCCTATATCCATGCGTAAACGTTCGATCATAGAGCTTTGAGCGGTACGAACGCTCAGCTATTGCCGAATCAAGCGCCCATCCTGCCAAGATCAGCGCGTGCTTGCGAATGCCGTTGGCACGCATATCTTCATCTAATGTTCCGACCGTTGAACGGACAATTTTTTGATCTGGCCATGTCGCTTTGTACACTACAACGATTGGCGTTTCCTCGCTCCATCCCGCCTCAAGCAGCGCTTTCGTTACCTTTTTCGTCAACGTGGCGCTTAAAAATAACGCTAGCGTACAATGATGTTTCGCTAATTCCTCCAGCTTTTCCTTCTCAGGAACAGGGGTGCGTCCTTCTGCGCGCGTTAAAATCACGGTCTGGGTTAAATCGGGAACGGTAAGTTCAGCATGAGCAGCCGCCGCTGCTGCAAATACAGAGCTGACACCAGGAACGATTTCAACGCCAATCGCTTCTTTTTTTAATTGAACCATTTGTTCAAGCGTTGCTCCATAGATCGACGGATCGCCGGTATGGAGGCGCACCACTTTTTTGCCGCTTTTGACGCGCTCCACCATCAGCTGAACGATCTGTTCTAAGTACATGCCTGCTGTGTGGAAGATTTCCGCTTCCGGTTTAGCTTGCTTAAGTAAGGCATCATTCACAAGCGAATCTGTATAAAAAATCGCATGCTTTAACGGTTAATACGTTGCCAGTGGGCATGACAATAAAACCTGCTTCTTTCAATTTTTGAACCATGTCACAGAACGGTCTGTCAACATTTCCAGCTTTAAAAGATCACCATCTTTTAAATGTGTTTGGACAAGCTCTCTTCCTTTATCCGGCGTCACCCCCTTGTACCAAACTCCTTGCGGATACACGATTACTACGCATGCATCATTACAGCGGCCATTGCAGCGCGTTCTCGTTGTGTGTACAGTGCTGTCTTACAGATCAATACGTGATGCTTTACTCCAGTTAAATTCCACGTTGTCACACCGATCCTCTCCTTTTTGATGAAATAAAAAAGCACCTCTATCGATAGAGGTGCAGAAAAATGCATACGGCCAATCACAAATGCATATGTATACCATTCCCCCGCACGTCTACCTATAATCCCGTAGGTATCCGGCCGAGCAAATAAGGCAGGTCTCCTGACTTAGAATCATCGCTTCATTGCGCCTTCCCGAAGTTTCCTTCAGTGACATGATGCAATGAAGCTCCTCATCACAGTGGCGGGTACCGTGACGGCTTTTCACCGTACTTCCCTTTTAAGCCTGTCCCAATAGAGAAAGGCACCTTACTTGCTTTAGCAAACGATTCAATGATTCAGTTGTTCCTCCACAATGATATGATGAATTTTCGAAAAAAGTCAACCATTTTTATTTTTCGAACAGTTTTGTTTTAGCGACAACAACTCCATCGCTATCAACATACACATGCGCGCCCGGCTCCCAATGTACGCCCCCGAATTCAAGAACGCGATCACGCGCCCCTTTCCCTTCTTTTTTGCTTTTGACAGGGCATGTCCCAAGAGCGATTACGCCAAGCGGCATTTGCGCAATTTCAGCTGAATCGCGAATGCAACCATGGACAATCACGCCTGCAAGTCCTCGTTCACAAGCGATTTGTGCCAGACGATCTCCGAGCAATGCACAATTTCGCGAACCTTTTCCATCAACAACTAACACCGTGCCTGCCGGAATGGTTTCTAGCGCTTCGCGAACGAGCACATTGTCCTCGAATACCTCAACAGTGGCAATCGGTCCGGAAAACTCTGTTTTTCCGCCATAAGAATGCAACGGTAATTGGCACACTTGCAGCTCCGACAAAAATTGATCACATAAATCTGCTGTCTTCATTTAATTTCCCTTCCCCCATTTTTCTTTGTCTATTAAATCCTTTTGACATTTTGAAAAAAAATCCTGCAAAATCCGTCAAAAAAAACAGAGGAACGGTGAAATAAGAAGAACTAATATGGTTTCCCGCAAGTGTGGATGATCATTTTACTAAAAATATGGAATGATTGAGCTAGACACAAGCTTTTCTGCCATATGCATGCCCAGTCGGCAAGTCATTTGCTTGCCGACTACGGCAGAAAAGCGACGAATCAAGCCATGCCAACGGGCTTTTATTGGATCATCAGCACACCTGATTGTTTACATAAAATTATTATCGTAATACATTCTAGTCGAGCCTCCATATATGCAGACAGTCCCTATATAAGCAGGTTTCGACAGCATGCTTTGGCGTGGCCGAGACAAGTCAGCAGCCTATCCTCTAACCGTGGTTCTCCATTTTATACAGCACGAGAAATAAAACAAGTAATCCACCACCAGCGATTAGGTCAACAGCTAAAACCGTCCGGATTTATAAATTAAATATAACAGCCATAAAAACATCAAAGAGGCGATACCAAACCCAATCTCAATTGCTGGAATTTTCCAAAGTAAAGTCGATTGCCTACCTAAAGAAGAGCCAATAATAATCCCTGCCATAATAATGCTGAAAGACAGCAGCACAATACTGAACGATAAGCGATTACTAATTTGATCTAATTTTTTTAAAAAAAGCGGCCATTCAGGAATATCCATTTTCAAATGCAGCTTTCCTTGTTTAATAAATGCCGTTAACTCCTTCATGTTCTTAGGGAAGTCCAGCAACATTTCTCCATAATTGAACACGCGCTTCCACACTTCTTCGGTTAGATGTTTAGGATGCAAGCGCTCCTTTAATAGCTGGCGGCCGAATGGTTCAGCAATATTGAGAATGTTCAGCTCCGGATCTAACTGCTCTGCTACGCCTTCCACTGTTAGCAACGTCTTTCCCAGAAGGGTTAAATCCTTCGGAATGCGAATAGAGTGTTGAAAGGCAACATGAAACAAATCATGAAGAGCCTCGCCAAGACTGATTTGGCTGAGCGGAACATTGTAGTATTTCTCTCTTAATTGTTCGATATCCTCATGCAATCGCGATACATCGACATGCTCAGGAACAAGCCCCATTTGATACAGCGATTTAATGATCCCATCTGTATTATGACGCATTAATGCAATCACTAACGAAGAAAAGTGATATTTCATATCTGGCGTCAGACGCCCGATCATCCCAAAATCAATAAAAGCGATCACCTCCCCCGGCAATACGAATAGATTGCCGGGATGAGGATCTCCATGGAAAAACCCTTCTCTTAAAATTTGCTGCAAAATTGCCTTGGTTAGACGTTCGGCCAAATGTTTCAAGTCATATCCGCTTTCCTTCAGCCGCTCCAACTCATTAAGTTTGATGCCTTCCACATATTCCATCGTTAGCACTTTTTTGCTTGAATACTCCCAAAATACTTTTGGAACATAAATGCTAGGATCTTGTTTAAATTGCTGAAAAATTTTATCAGCATTCCTCGCTTCAATCGTATAATCAAGCTCGGCCCGAAGAGATTGCGAGAATTCTTCAACCATATCGCCGATTTGATATTGCGCGGCCCATGAAAGGCGGCGCTCAGCGAGAATCGCTAAATCTTGCAGAATTTCTAAATCCGTTTCAATCATATGGGCGATATTCGGGCGCTGAATTTTAACAGCGACTTGTTCTCCTGAATGCAAGATGGCTCGATGAACTTGTCCAATCGAAGCAGCCGCAATCGGAACCGCCTCGAACTGTTGAAACAATCGATCCACATCACTTCCTAATTCCTCATGAACCGTTCGTGCGACTTCGGCAAATGAAAAAGAAGAAACTTGATCTTGCAGCTTTTCCAATTCCCGAATAATAGGGCCAGGAATTAAATCCGGACGCGTGCTCGCAATCTGCCCCAGCTTCACGAAAGTTGGACCCAACTCCTGTAAAACGAGCCTGATTCGTTCTCCAATTGTTTTTTCATTCTTTTCCTGCGCATCGAAAAATAATCTTTGTGGAAGAGAAAGAAACTGGGAAAACCCGATTTCCTCCGCTACGATCCCAAAGCCATGGCGAATCAAAGCGACAGCGATCTCCCGATAACGACTTACATGACGCATCCTTTTTCCGGCCATTGGTTTGTCTCCTTTTGCAGCTCCAAAATCTTTTTATTTACTCGTTTTTCTGCTCCAAGCGTTGAATTCGTTCTTCTAATTGGCGAATATCCTCTTTTGTAGCTAAATCAAGTTTATCAAGCATTTGTTTAAACTGCTCGCGCACAGCGCGTTGAAACTCCGCTTTCCCTTCTTCCTTTTGCCGAATCCATTGATCAATTACATCTTTTGACTCTTCTAAAGATAATTCTCCTCTTTTCACTAGCTCATCCACCAATTTCTCTGCTTGCTCTTTGCTGACAGACGCCAAACCAAGCCCAAACGCCAACATTTTTCTAATCATATCCATTCTTATCCTTCCTCCTTCATTATGTGTTTTTTACATCTTTTGCATTTCGTGTTTGTTAGCTTCAATGTACCTTTGAATTTCGCTCCTGTCAAACATCTGTGCCTTCTGTTCCACCATAAAATGACGTTGCTTTGAATCCATCATGCCCTTTAGCAATAGAAAAGTTCCGCCAAACGGGCTATAAACATCGAATAAATCATCTGATTGAAGGAGTCGGCGGCTCGGTTCGTCCTTGTCACGCAAAGGCATGACGCTCTTACACCAATAAGAGGGAGGAAACAAAAAGCGATATATGATCGGCTGCCCAAAGCCGTTGTTTTTTTCCTTTGCCCAGTACCCAGCATTGTCTTTTTTCTTAAAATCGCTTATAATTCGTCGAAATAGGGAGGAGGAAACGCTTTGTTTCAAGTCGTTGAATATAAACGAAATGATATGATGATTTCCACTAATCGTGCCCTCATTCAAATGGACCGCGTATGCGAGTTTCTGGCTCAGTCCTATTGGGCCAATCAAAGGGAACGAACAACGATTATCAAATCGATTGAACATTCGCTGTGCTTTTCTCTTTTTCACGGCCAGACACAGATTGGATTTGCACGCGTGGTTACTGACGGAGCGACATTCGCCTATTTATGCGATGTTTTTATTGATGAAGCCTATCGCGGCAGAGAGCTTGGCAAGTGGCTGGTAGAATGTGTCCTGCAGCACCCGGATCTTCTCAATATCCGCCGCTTTTTATTAGTGACAAAGGATGCGCATGGTCTTTACCAGCCGTTCGGATTTGAAGTGCTGCATGAGCCAGATCAGTTTATGGAAATCTTTCGCCATTGCTAATGGTTGCTGCTTAAGTTTGCTTTCTACCCGGCACGTGCTCAGCTATGCCGGGTAGAAAAAGAGCAAGCATTTTTTAATATTTTGCAATGAGCCTCCCCCACCTACAATCCGTTAAAGAGACGGGAGACTTCTTGGTGGATAATGTTAAAATAAAAAAGTAATTCTTTTTTCCTGCTCATTCCACACTAAATGGGCATTAAATGTTTTATCCCCTTTTTTAAATCCTTTGATTAAATCTGTCTTTCCGTGCTGCAGAAGCTTTTTTACATTCGTTTGTGAAATCTTTTTACCGAGAATCACCTTTGAGATCGTAAATGAGCATTTTGTTTTCGCATAATGCGCGCAGCCATAAAACTCTCCTTTATCAATGACTGTTCCACCGCAATACTTGCATTGGCCGATCGGTTTGCCAAGCGTTGCTTTCGATGTTGTACGCTGAATAGAAGCGGTATCGAATCCTGAGAAATTCCAATCCTTCGCCATCGCTGTTGCATCTTCTATGATTTTTATCGACAGCTTTTTTACTTGTTCCATAAATAGGGAAGCAGAGGCTTTTCCTTCGCCAATCTCGCTTAAACGCTGCTCCCATTTTGCGGTCATTTCCGGCGAGGCTAAAATCTTATCCCCAATCGCTTCAATTAAAATTTTTGCTTTGTCAGTAGCATATACTTGATTTTTTTTCACTTCGATATACTTTCGGTTTTTCAACATCGTAATAATGCCAGCCCGTGTCGCTTCCGTACCGAGACCTTCCGTTTTAGCAAGCACTTTTTCCAATTCTTCGTTTTCTAAAAATTTCCCCGCTGTTTTCATCAACGTAATCAATTGACCTTCTGTATACCGCTTTGGCGGCTGCGTTTTGCCTTCTTTCACATCGACTTTTTCCACTTTCCCCCGTTCTCCTTCCGCAAGCGGCGGAAGAGCGGCTACATTCTCTTCGTCATGCTGAAAGAAAACTTTCCGCCATCCTTCCTGAATTTGCTGCTTTCCTTTTGATATGAAAACCGCCCGCCCATCAACAAGCGTCGTCACTGTCGTATAATCAAAAATGGCTTCAGGATAATGGGCAGCAAGCAATCTCCGGACAACTAGATCATAAATATTTCGCTCCTCTTTCGATAACGTTTCAGGATTCACCACCTGCTCAGTTGGAATGATCGCATAATGGTCTGTCACCTTTTTTTCATTTACATAACGTTTATTATGTAAAATACTTGTGTTTGGAAGCGGAAAGAAGGATTGATACGCTGCAAATTGGTTTAATTTTTGCAAAATTTCCGGAAACGCTTCCGCTTCCCCTCTTGTTACATATTGTGAATCAGAACGGGGATACGAAACGATTCCTCTTTGATATAGCTTTTGTAAAATATCAAGCGTTTTTTGCGGAGAGAATTGATAAAGTTTGTTAGCCGTTGCTTGCAGCGACGATAAGTTAAATAAAAGCGGCGGCTGAAACTTTTTCCGTTCCGTCTTGATTTCTTTGACTTCCGCTTGTTTATCTTGGCAAAATGCGGCAATTTTATTGGCCAGCTCTTGGTCCTTTAAACGAGAATCCTCCTGTTGCATCCATTTGCCCTCATAATGTTTGCCGTTCATAACAAATGAAGCAACAACCTCCCAAAACGGCTCTGGTTTAAAGCTTTCGATTTCTTTTTCACGCTTGACAATTAAAGCGAGAGTTGGGGTTTGCACCCTTCCAGCTGAAAAAACATCATTCATTCCTTTTTGTTTAAGTAAAATGCTGTAAATGCGAGACGCGTTCATGCCGACAAGCCAATCGGCACAAGCGCGCGCATATGCCTCTTCAAATAGCGGCCATGTTTCTTTTTCATCAAGCAGCCGGCGAAATCCTTCATCAATCGCTTTTGGAGTTAACGAAGAAATCCAAAGACGTTTCATCGGCTTTTTCACACCGCTCATGTGAATGATATTGCGGATGATCAGCTCTCCTTCCCTCCCGGCATCTCCTGCGTGAATAATTTCTATAACCTCCGGTTTTCGCAAGAGCTCCTTCACTATTTGAAACTGCTTCGCCTTGGATTTTTCCACTTCATAGCGAAATTGCTCGGGAATGATCGGCAGCATTTCCAGCTTCCATTGCTTCCACTCCGGCCGATACCGTTCAGGCGGAGCCAGTTGGAGCAAATGGCCGACTGCCCATGTCATATAAGCCCCCTTTGGAAACAACTCGTTTGGTAAAATTTCAAGATAGCCCTGGCGTTTTTTGGTCTGAAAAATCGAGGCCAACGCGATTCCTTGATCTGGTTTTTCCGCGATAATCACTTTCATAGCTTCTTTCTCCTTTAACCGATAAACGACATTTTTCTATATTAATCAACTTTAAAGATGAACCGAAGGATATCCCAAAAATCTCCAGTCGAAAAAGTCCCATCACGAACATGACCGTTGAAAAACAGGCCAAACTCCTGCATGCAAAGGTAAACATGCCAAGTTCCATCCATCTCTATCGAGTAAGTTCGCTATTTTTGCACATACTACTATATGGAACCTACAGGAAAGGGAGTGGCAAAAATGAAGCGAATGCTTCTCATCATGCTCACGCTGTGGATGATTATCATTCCGCTCCATCATACACAAGCAGCAAGCAACGCTCAACGTTATACTTGGAATCTCGCCGATATTTATCCATCTGAAGACGATTTCAACAAAGATTACGAAAAAGCAGCCAAAAACATCCCGTTATTATCATCCTATCAAGGAAAGCTTCATAACGAAAGCAATGTGGCCAAACTGTTCGCTCTGCAGGAAAAAACAGCGCGCACGCTTGAAAAACTCTCTCTTTATGCACATATGAAGCAAGATTTAAATATTGAAGACAAAACGGCAGCCAGCTTAAAGGCGAAGCTAGAGGTGCTTTTTTCTCGTTATCAAGCCGCTACTTCATTTATCGAACCAGAAATTTTATCGCTTCCTAAAAGCAAGCTGAATGATTTTCAAACAAGCAAACAACTAAAAGGATACCGCCGCTATTTTCAAGAGCTGCTGGAGCAAAAAAAGCATACGTTGTCAAAAAAGGAAGAACAACTGCTCGCTAAGCTCTCTCCAATCACAAGCGATGCCGAAAATATTTAC
Organism: Anoxybacteroides rupiense; assembly: GCF_014196195.1. GTDB lineage: Bacteria > Bacillota > Bacilli > Bacillales > Anoxybacillaceae > Anoxybacteroides > Anoxybacteroides rupiense. Next base: position 93,314 of record NZ_JACIDF010000001.1, read on the forward strand.
AATAACGCTTCACGAGGCGATTATACTCCTCCCGTTATGAAAACGGCGGATGGCCAAACGGTGCAGCTTACAGAAGGCAATTATTTAAAAGCGCTTGAGCACCCTGACCGGGCCTATCGCCAGCAGGCGTTCCAAACATTTTTTAAAAGCTATGAGTCCTTCAAAAATACCGCAGCAGCAACATTATATGCTTCCGTTAAGGCGGATGAGCTATATGCCAAAGCACGCCGGTACAAATCAGGCCTTGATGCGGCTCTATCGGCCGATGATGTACCGGAACAAGTGTTCACGAATCTGATCTCAGGAGTCAACCAGCATTTATCGTCGCTGCACCGCTATGTGGAGCTGCGAAAAAACATATTGAAAACAGACCAAATCCATAGCTATGATATGTACGTTCCGCTCGTCTCACAAACAGTGGCCAACCAAATGAGGTTTCCGATTGACAAAGCACAGGCGCTTATACTCGAAGGCTTAAAACCGCTCGGCAAAGAATATATAAAGCAAGTGAAATATGCCTTTGACCATCGTTGGCTTGATGTCTATCCCCGCCCTAAAAAATATACAGGCGGATATAACACGGGAGCCTATGATACCCATCCGTTTATTTTGTTAAATTATGACCATTCACTAGACCAAACATTGACGATCGCTCATGAGATCGGCCACGCTATGAACTCTGTCTATACAAACCAAACACAACCTTACCGCTATTCAGGGCAATCCATCTTTACGGCAGAAGTGGCTTCGACAGCTAACGAGTGGCTGATGATGGATTATTTCATCAAACAGGCAAAAAACGATGAAGAAAAGTTATATTTACTCAATCAACAAATTGATCAAATTCGCGGTACCTTATATACACAAGTGATGTATTCTGAATTTGAAAAAACGATTCATGATCAGGTGCGGCAGGGCGGCAGCCTAACCGCTGAAGATTTGAATGCGCTTTGGCTTCGTTTGTTGAAAAAATACCACGGCCCTGCTTATGCGGCAGATCCTGAAGCCGGTCTTGGATGGTTGCGCATTCCTCATTTCTATGACGCCTTTTACGTATATAAATATGCAACATCGATTGCCGCATCGTTTGAGCTCGTCAAACAAATGAAGAAAGACCAAACAGGAGAAGCGACAAAGCGCTACTTAACATTTTTAAGCTCCGGAACATCGGATGATCCAATTTCTTTATTAAAAAAAGCCGGAGTGGATATGACTTCTCCGCAACCGTTAAATAGTCTTTTCGCTTACTTCGATTCGCTCGTCAATGAAATGGAACACATTTTGCGAAAACAAGGCAAGATATAGCAAAAACAGACCGCTTCCATACGAATGGAAGCGGTCTGTTCATTACGATGCCTGCTCGTTTGACATTCTTGCTGATTTCAGCTGCATGCGAAAAATCAACGATTGAATAATCGAAAAACAACCGCCGACTACCCAATATAATGATAAAGCGGACGGAACAGAGTTCGCCCCTATAAAAATCATGATCGGCATAATATAGGACATGATGGCCATTTGTGACATTTGCTGCTCCGACATCGTTGGTGACAATTTCATGGAGATGAATGTCGTGAGAGCAGCTAAAATCGGCAAAATCAAATATGGGTCGCGATGCCCGAGCTGTACCCATAAAAATGAATGAAGTGTAATTTCCTGCGTCCGTCGAATCGCATAATACAGTGCCATAAAAATCGGCATTTGAATTAATGCTGGCAGGCAGCCATTCATCGGATTCACTCCGTGCTTTTGATATAGCTGCATCATTTCCTGCTGAAGCTTTTGTTGTGTTTGCATATCTTTGCTTTTATACTTTTCCTGCAATTTTTGGATCTCCGGCCGAAGCTTTTGCATCGCTAACGATGTTCGGAACTGCTTCAGCATGAGCGGAAGCAAACAAAACCGCACCATCAACGTAACAGCAATGATCGCCGGGCCATAGTTTCCACCAAACAAATCTCCCAATACCAAAAGCAGCTTGGACATCGGATAAACAAAATAATGATCCCAAATTCCTTGGCTATGCTCATTAATCGGAGCATTGCGATTGCAGCCACTTAACACTCCGACAATCACGAATAACATCAACAGCCATTTTTTCTTCATCATTTAGCCTCCTTGCTTATTCTCTTTTTAGCGAAAAGCAAGGAGACTCCTTCCATCCTCATCGGAAACAGGCGATCGTTCCCTGACTGGAATCTTTCGCTGCCTCCATATAAACAAGCGATACAGCGGCAGCCGTATCCATTGATTATCCTGCTGCCGGCTGTGTACCTCCACATCATAAAACTCAAGCTGATGGAGAAACAGCCTATTTTTCCGATATTGAGTCATGTAGCATTTCATCGCTACAAACAAAGCGCTCACTAACGATAAATAGGGCAGCAGATCAAAGGGTGTTTCCATTTCCCCTACCTCATTTCTTTCAGCGTCCTACCTAACATAAACATAACAGATTTGTTTAAGAAAAAAAAGCGAGATGTTCGCCCCCTCACCATATTTGCTGAAAAAACGACCGCAGCGATCGCAGCCATTCATGAAACAGCTGATACTGGCTGGCTATGTAGATCAGCAACGAAAAGGAACCATAAAAGAGGACCGTTTCCAAGCGGCTCCCTGTCCGGTATAACGGAATTTTGTATCGTTTATCCTGCAAAGGCCAGAACAGCGGCACTCCCTGAACCGATAAAAAATCCTCTAAAATGTGAAGCAAATAACCTAATACGAGCCCCCTTGCAAAAACCGACGGCGATTCAAGCATAATAATAAGAGCGAGTACAGCCCAAACAAAAAGCGAGTGAGTCATTCCGCGATGGCCGAACGCCTGCTTCACTTTTTGCGCAGCTCCTAATGACCGGCGGCCGACATATGATTTCGGTTCATCAATATCCGGCAGCAAGCTCCCCGCTATAATCCCGGCCGTATAGCTAATCGTAAACGGCAAAGAGGTTTGTGAAGCGATTGCCGCTCCAATGCACAACGATGTCACCACATGAGTATGATACCGCAATCAACCATCACCTACAAACACGTTTTCATTAATGATACCACAAAAAAGAATATTTGTTCGTCTCCTCACATTCTAATACGAAAAGCGCCTAATCGCAATAGACAGTAAGAAAATTGGTGAAAAACTTTAGCCATTATTCTAGGTAAATCCCTCTCACCATGATTACTTCTCACACGTGTTTAAACCGGCTTGCTGATTGCCTGTTCATTTTTTCTCATCCACTCTATTTCATTTCCTCGCTTTTTAAAAAAGAAGGCATTTTGTGTTTTGGGCACATATATTATGTATATAAGGGAGGGGTGCTATGTTTCCAAACTACAAAGAACTTTATCCTACCTCGGCTATTCCAATGGGGGAAAATGACCGCAACGCTTTTATACAAAATCTTTCTGAAAACAAAAAAACGTTGTTTTCCGCAACCCATTGGGTCATCGCCTTAGAAGGCTCGCCAACGGACCACGCTAGCGAGCTGTATTATTGGACCGTCAAAGTATACCCGTCAAACAATGAAAACATATTTTACTACGAATATCCTCATCTCGCCTCACTGCCGCTTTACTCATTTCATGATGCCGAACTGCTTGCTAAAGAAATTGAGCTGCAAATCAAAACCGACGAGTTATTTACAGAAAAAAAGCCTTTATTAAGATTTATATAATGTTTAGGTTTTTTCTCTTTTTACATCGCTTTGTGAAAAAGCATACAAAACTTTCTTGCTATTTTTTCAATTCTTGATTAGCACTAAAGTGTTTGGCAAGAGTAATGATCATCGCTCCCATGCGCTCCAGCTCTGGAGCAACGATGCGATCGACCCCTTCCTCAGAAAGCGCCTCAGCCGTTACTTTCCCAACGGCACAAGCGACCACATCCCTAGCAAAAGCCCGACGCAGCTGCTCAAGGTCTTTCTTTTCCTTAACAAAAGAAAAGAAAAAACGCACTTGCATCGCTGTCGTAAAACAAACAGCATCAACCTGCTGGTTCGTCACTTCTTCATATAGCTGCCCAAGAACCGCTTCATCTGGTGCAATATGCTGATAAGGCAACAATTCCGTATAAATGGCGTCCGATTCCTGGAGAAATTGCTTTAATGACGGAGCAGTATCTCCGTATAGTTGGACAACCACACGTTTTTGAGCAAATGAAAATGATTGTAGCGAGCGAATTAATCCTTTCGTCGTTCCGTCATCGCTTTCCGCAATAGGAGCGATTCCGATTCGTTTCAGGGCGGCTGCCGTTTTATAGCCGCGAATAGCAACATTCGCTTGCCGAATCGTCTCCAGCCACTTTTCTTTCATTCCTCCTCGCTCAGCTGCTTCTAATAATGCATCTACTCCAATCCCCGTTGTAAAGATCATCCAACTTGGGCGGCTTGCAATCACCTCTTCGATTTCGTGAACAAGCTCTTCTTTTTTAGCAAATACCGTTCCTTGAGCAGGTCGCACAAGCGGAATGCCTCCTTGCTTTTCAATCAATGTTGCCATTTCTTCCAGCTTTCTTGATGCACATAAAACGACTCGTTTTCCCTTCAATTTTGCTTCCCCTTCCTTGCAATGATGTTTATTTGCTAGACAAAATCCCCATGAACCTTGCCCTATCATTCTTGTAAACTATCTTATGTCGATTTTTTCCGCCGCAAATGGCTTAAGAGCGCAGCCATGCGAGGTCCCTAATGAAGAATACAAAACATTGGTCAACAGTCTCTAAAACGTTTAGAGCTTGATTGACTTGTATATCCATGTAAAAACCAACGTTCAGAGGCGGGGGACATCACCTGCTCACATGAAAATAGATGTTAAAGTAGTAACCGTACGTTATGCTCACCTAGCACCGCGGATCCTAATTTAAACGACCATAGACCAAACAACGGCTCGCTTGCTAGCCAAAGGAAACACAGGTTTCAGATTTGTTTCATTTTTCATACACATAGTATATAACAAAAGGAAAAGCGTTGGCCACCTATCCATATAAAACCTCTAAAAGCGACAAAGAGCGGTCACAGACCGCCCTTTTTTTACAGCATATACATATGTATCAGCTTGCGCCGATCAAACGAACCGTAAATACGTGTTGGCTTGATGGAGATAATATCGTCAAAAGCAATATTCATCAACCGCATTTCTCTGTTGTATACAAATAATTTTTGCGCATCTTGATATAGCTTTACCGGCAAAAATGTTGCTTCTCCATGACGCATCTTGATTTTGACAGGCTGTTTTTGCTGAATCCATTGGATAAGTTGGTTATACTGATCCCCTGTCATAAAACTCCCCCTTTTTCTTTCCATTCCAATAAAATTATATAGAAGAAAATATTGAACAATAAACCAAAAAAAATCAACAAATTTTTGAGCAGTTAAACGAACCTTGTCATTTATGCATCAATGTGTTGAAAAAGCAGGATTTATGTCAAAATAACTCTAATGATTCCCCCTTAACATTTGACAGTTTTTTTGTTTACAATGAAATAGACTAGTACATGCTGTCGAAATGCGAAAGAAGGTGCTTTTATGCTTAATATTTTGAAGGATTTTTTGTTGAATTTATTTTTCATTTTAGCTCCCATTTTCGCCGTTCCGTTATGGCTAGAGGAACGAAAGGTGCCAAAACTGCTTAAAAATCATGTGCTAACCGTTTCGTTTGCTTTAACGACCTTTCTTTGCATGACTTTTCCAATCAGCACCGACACAGAGCGCGATTACAATCTGCACCAAATTCCTCTTTGGCTCGGAAGTTTATATAAAGGACCGCTTGTTGGCTTCATTCTTTGTTTGCTTGCAATTGGATATCACATACTTTTAGGAAAAGAACAATGGATGATTACCGTCATGCCATCCTTTTTTGTGATGTTCGTTAGCATGCTGCTGTCAAAATATTTTTTATCATTGTCTGTTAAGCAGCGTATCTTGCTCACCTTTGTTTTATCCACCTTTTCCGGGATGTTGACCGTCCTATTGGATCAAATGGCGTTCTCATCGCTGCCGTTTTGGTCTTCGTATTTGATTATTCAACCCATTAGCATGGCAACAGCCTGTTATTTAAAAGAAATGCTTTATAAAAACAACTCATTGCGCAAACAAATTATTCGAGCAGAAAAAATGGAAGTCGTTAGCCACTTAGCCGCTTCCATTTCTCATGAGGTGCGCAATCCGCTCACTGCCGCCCGAGGTTTTATGCAGTTGCTTGAGCAGAGCCATTTGCCACCGGAAAAACGAAAGCAGTACATCCAAATTGCCATCGAAGAATTAGATCGGGCGGAGTCGATTATTACGGATTATTTGACATTTGCTAAACCGGCCCCAGAATATGTAGAAAAGCTCAATGTCAAAACAGAAATTGAACGAGTCATTGATTTGCTGCGTCCGCTTGCCAACATGAACAGTGTGGATATTCAAGCATCGTTAATCCCCTTCCATGTAAAAGGAGAACGAGAAAAATTCCAGCAATGTTTATTGAATATTATGAAAAACTCCATTGAAGCAATGCAAAATGGCGGAACACTTGATATTTATGTATCTATTGAGCATGAGCAAATTTTAATCCGCGTGAGTGATACAGGAATCGGCATGACAAAAGAACAAATCGACCGGCTTGGTGAACCTTATTTTACGACGAAAGGCACAAAAGGAACAGGACTTGGCATGATGGTCGTTTATCGCATCGTTGAATCGATGGACGGAACCATTCATATTACAAGCGAAGTTAACAAAGGGACAACCGTATGCATCTATTTCCCATTAGCGCAATCAAGACAAAAGCAGACGGCCAGCGACCAAGAAAATGCTCTAGTCATTTAACCTTTTCCTTCATATACATAATATGAACCGCTCCAGCCTACGCGCTGTCAAGATGAGAGATTTCTCGGCAAATATGTTAAAATAAGAAAGAAAGATGAGAATAAAGGAGAAGCTTATTGACAATGATTCATTTAAAAACAGAACGAGAAATTCAGCTTATGCAGGAAGCCGGAAAATTACTGGCTGCTTGCCATCAAGAAATTGCCAAACTCATTCAGCCAGGAATAACAACAGCAGAAATTGACCATTTTGTTGAGAATTTTTTAGCTCAACATGGAGCTACTCCAGAACAAAAGGGGTATAAAGGCTATCAATATGCCACATGCGCTTCGATCAATGATGAAATATGTCATGGTTTTCCACGCCATGAGCCGCTGAAAAACGGGGATATCGTCACCATTGATTTCGTTGTAAATTTACATGGAGCGCTTGCTGATTCGGCATGGACATATGCCGTTGGCGAAATCAGCGAGGAGCTGAAATCCTTGTTATTTGTTACGGAACAATCTTTATATAAAGGAATTGAACAGGCTGTAGTCGGAAACCGGATCGGGGATATCGGTTATGCTATCCAAACATATGTGGAAGCACAAGGTTTTTCAGTTGTCCGCGACTTTACGGGTCATGGCATCGGTCCGACCATTCACGAAGAACCGTTCATTCCCCACTTCGGGCAAAAAGGAAAAGGGATGCGCCTAAAAGAGGGCATGGTGATTACGATTGAACCGATGGTAAACACCGGAAAATGGCAGAGCCGCATGGACAAGAACGGCTGGACAGCCAGAACGGTAGACGGATCTTATTCTGCCCAATACGAGCATACAATTGCCATTACGAAAAACGGACCGTTAATTTTGACTACTTGTTCCATATAAAATGAATGGAGGTCCGCCTTTTGCGCGGACCATCTTATTCACTTTTTATTTGCCGTTCGTACAAATCATTTAGATACATCGTGAAAAGTGAACCTGTCAAAGCAGCAGGAAGAGAGAATGTGATATGATAGCTCTCAAACGGTTTAAAAAGGAAGGAAAGCATCATGAAGCGATATGAAAATTTAGACCTTATTTCGACTAAAAAAACATTTTCTGACTTTCGTCGATGGCAAAAAGAACGAAAAACCAAACAAAAGGATCTTTCCTATCAAGTTCCACACGTTGATCCGCCTGAATATCAACAGCTTCATGAGAATCAAGCGAATACATTGCTTTCATGGATCGGCCATTCTACCTTTGTTATCCAAATAAATGGAATAACGGTTGTGACAGACCCTGTATGGGCTAAAAGAATGGGGACAGCTAAACGGCTTACTGCTCCGGGAATTGCGATCAACGACATGCCAACTGTCGATGTTGTTCTTATTTCACACGGCCATTACGACCATTTACATTTTTCCAGCATTCGCAAACTAAAAGGAAATCCTCATTTTTTCGTTCCAGTTGGCCTTGGACGTCTATTCCGCCGAAAAGGATATCAACATGTGACAGAATGCTCTTGGTGGGATACCGTGGAGTATCGAGGAACATTCTTTACCTTTGTGCCCGCACAGCACTGGACAAGAAGAACATTGCTAGATATGAATACCTCCCACTGGGGAGGCTGGATCATCCATACAGATGGACAGCCAACCTTTTATTTTGCCGGTGACAGCGGCTATTTTCGCGGCTTTCGCGAAATTGGTGAACGTTTTTCTATCGACTATGCGCTCCTGCCCATCGGCGCTTATGAACCAGAATGGTTTATGGGGCCGCAGCACGTGACTCCTGAGGAAGCCGTTCAAGCCTTTATGGACTGTCAAGCCAATATATTTATTCCCATGCATTATGGAGCGTTCCGCCTCGCTGATGACACACCGCAGGAAGCGCTTGACCGTCTCGTATCTGAATGGCAAAGGCGCCAGCTCGATCTAGAACGGCTGCGCTGCTTAAAGCTTGGAGAAGTATTGAATTGCTGCGGCTAGCCAGCATAGGCAGACAGCCCTTGCTGCTTAATAAACGGCAAGGGCTGTCTGACGATCATCCATCTCCTATTCCATTTGCTAACGGTCATAGCCGCGAAACACATAGGGCTCTTCCGGTTGTTTCATCGTATGCCAAGATGCTACCTTCACATATGGAATAACAGCATTATACGGCTGGTAATACATAGTGGATAGTTCCCCTTTTATATGAATCCATTCATCATTTTTGAGAGCAGGCGGTTTTGCAAACTCAGCCAGCAGTCCATAGACCCCTGAATCAGCTACACAATGGATGATGCCAAATCGCAAAATAAATACTTGGTCCTTATTCGTTGTTTCATCATGGTAAACAAAGCCATCCAATTCAATCTCTTTATCGCTAAACTCACCTGGAAATTGATAAATGGTCTCAATCGCTTTTAAATAGTTTTGGTCATTGAGAATCAGACTGGATTTTTTAGAGAACTGAGCCAAATCCTTTCTCATTAAATCCTCATAGCCGCTTCGATCATAATAAATGCTTGTATCAGGACGCAAAAACTGCCGCTGCACGGTAGGGTCTTCGCTTTGCGTATCAAATCCTGGAATATGAAACCCTTTGGCTTTGACAATGTCTGAATCCAACGTAGCGATGGGAAATGCTAATGCTGAGACGATCGGAAAAATGAAAATAGCATAATTAAGCGCTTTTTTCCACTTCGGCTGCCCCTCTTCATGATGATGGCAGCAATCATCATGACAATGGTGATGATGTGTATGTTTCTCCTTTCGATTTGCGATGATAAATTGAATAACCGTTAGAAAAACAAACAAAAAAATGGCACTAAACGACAAGTAAGAGTAGCGCATATTAATGTATTTGCTTATATCACCAGTGGCATGCAAATGAAAAAAAACAAAAGCAAAGCCAAGTAAAATATATGTGCGCAGCATCGAACCGCCCTCCTTATTCACCGCTTTTTTATGCTGAACTGCCAGCAAGATATGGCCACCAAGCTGTTTCATCTCATCGATTCAACTATCGCCCTGCTTCCAAGCCATATGGATAGTAAAATTTCCGGATCAGAAAAGTCGTTCTCCTTAATGAATCCCCCTCCACTTACCCTTTGTTTAGAGGTGGGAGACTTCTCGACAGGTTATGTTAAATCAATAATGAGCCGATAAAAACAAAGAGTGTAATATAAGCAATCAGCACAAGCACAAATCGTGTTTTAAACGATTGAAGCAGCATAAGCGTATTCTTAATATCCAACATCGGTCCATATACTAAAAAGGCAGCCAATGCTCCAAAAGAAAATGTATTTTGAAACGACGAAGCAATAAATGCATCCGCTTCAGAGCATAATGAAAGCACAAACGCCAGCGCCATCATCACAAGAGATGCCGTCATTTTCCCGTGTCCAATGGCCAGAAGTGTTGATGTTTTGACGTACGTTTGCATAGCAGAAGCGATAAAAGCACCGATAATTAAATATTTCCCTGACGTAAAAAATTCTTCCACCGTATGCTCTAGTGTCCCCATCCATTTTTCCTTCAATGTCCGGGACGGGGAAGCATGGATCACTTCTTGGTTTCGCAGCTGCTCATCTTTTTTATATTGTATCGATAATATGAGTCCAACCATGACAGCCACAATATACGCAAAAACCGCACGATAAATCACCATTTTAAAATTGCTGCCAAAGGCAATATACGTAGAAAACAGGACGATTGGATTAACGACAGGCCCTGTCAACATAAACGGAATGGCAGCATGTAGCGGCACCCCTTTCGTAACTAAACGGCGGGTAATCGGTACAATGCCGCATTCGCATGCTGGAAACAACACGCCAATGAGAGCTGAATACAGGACAGCCAGCACTTTATTTTTCGGAACCCATTTTTTGACCATTTCTTCTGTCACAAACATTTGAATAATGCCCGAAATAAATACACCAATTAATATAAAAGGAATAGACTCTATTAAAATACTAACAAAAATAGTATTAAGCTGTAGAAAGGACTTCATGCGGCCTCTCCTTTTCTTTAATAAAGTTCATAACAGGATCTCACCATTATATCTGATGGTATCTGTAACACCCCTCGGTCAAAAGGGTCTCGCGACTTGTTTTTCACCACGCACTTCTGTAACGAAAATGAGCGGAAAAATCGGTTCAACCTTCGTATCCATGCAACTGTGAACATGACCAATTCCAACTATATATTGGCCATTCCATCAACGGATCATGTTGCAATCAGCCGACTGATTCCATCGTTCCAGACGTGCCGTTGCTGTATGCGAAGCATCGATGATCGTTATACTATCATAATACAACTGAACGTTTCAAACTTTCTATATGGAAATACAGATGGAGTTTTCACCAGAAACCCATCTCCTCCATTTTTTCGACAACGGAAGATCAATCGGTAACGGACTTCTGTCACGTCAAAGCGCCACTGAGCGCCGAACAATCAGCCGCTTACAAACAAAGCCACTTGCAGGAAGCAGCATCAGTTGCCCCTGGCAATCGGATCATCATATAGAGGTCTATGGCAAAAAATTTATTAATAAAACACCTTATTTGTTGAATATGTTTCCGTTTATCCGCATTGGCCAATAGCGTCTTTTTATGCCGGATGAAACAAATGATCGCTGACGGAAGCCAATCGCCAGAGACTTACCTGTCGCACGAATGTATAGCAAAAGTTCACACAACACCGTTTCCCGACCGATTCCGTCGTTATTGACAAATATACCCTAACAGCAACTTTTTTATTTTAGCACGACTGATCCATCCTTTTCATGAGAATTTCATAAAATTTTCTCATAAAAAAACGAAGCGTTTCCACGCCTCGTTTTCCTATCCATCTTTTATTCTTTCACTTCTTTTTTCCACAGACCAATCATCAAGGCTGTGACGATGGATCCTATTAAAATAGCAAGTATATATAACCATGGACTTCCTTTGACGATCGGAATGACAAAAATTCCGCCATGCGGCGCTGGAAGGCCGATTTTAAACAGCATCGTTAACGCTCCGGCAATCGCCGACCCGACAATAATCGAAGGGATGACACGCACCGGATCGGCGGCTGCAAATGGAATGGCTCCTTCCGTAATAAACGTGGCGCCCATAATATAACATGTTTTTCCAGCTTCCCGTTCCGCTTTTGTAAATTTACGCTTAAACAATGTCGTGGCCAAGGCCAGACCGAGCGGAGGAACCATCCCTCCTGCCATAATCGCCGCATGTGGAGCGTAATTTCCGGCATCAATCATGGCAAGTCCGAATGTAAAGGCCGCTTTATTAATCGGTCCACCCATATCAATCGCCATCATTCCGCCAAGAATGAGTCCCAATAGTACAAGATTCCCTGTTCCCAGACTGGAAAGCCAATGCTTCATTCCATCATTTAATGCTTTTACTGGATCGACAATTACATACAGCATAATAAACCCAGTTATAAGAATACCAAATAGCGGATAAATCAATACAGGCTTAATGCCTTCAAACGCAGCAGGGAGCTTATGAAAGGCTTTCTTAAGTCCAACCACTAAATATCCGGCTAAAAAGCCTGCGATTAATCCTCCTAAAAATCCAGCCCCGCCATTAGCTGCGATAAATCCACCAACCATTCCTGGCGCAAATCCTGGGCGATCAGCAATGCTCATGGCAATGAACCCCGCAAGCACAGGAATCATAAGCGCAAAGGCGTTGCCGCTTCCAATATCCATCAATGCCTTGGCTAATGGATGAAACGATGGATCGTTTGGATCAAAGGCTTTGATTCCAAACAGGAAGGAGATCGCAATCAAAATCCCCCCGCCGACCACGAACGGAAGCATGTTTGATACGCCGTTCATCAAATGCTTGTAAAAGCCTGTACGTCCTTTCACATGAGTTGATTCCAGCTTGGCCCCACTTCCTTGATAGACGGGTGCTTCTTGCTTTAAGGCCTGCTCAATCAGCCTTTCCGGTTGGCGGATCGCTTGAGCAACAGGCACTTGCAGCACAGGCTTCCCTCTGAAGCGCTCCATTTCTACTTGCTTATCTGCCGCAACGATAACAGCAGATGCTTCTTCAATCTCTTTCGCTGTTAATTCATTTTTGACACCGCTTGAACCGTTCGTTTCAACTTTGATGTCGATATTCATTTCTTTCGCTTTCGCTTTGAGCGCATCAGCCGCCATATACGTATGGGCAATTCCGGTTGGACAAGCTGTAACCGCTACTATTTTTTTTGCTGAAGCTGGCGCCGTTTCAGGCTCTATCTCTTCTGCCGCTTCTTTTTCTTTGATGACAGAAAGCAGCGCTTCCTTAGTTGAAGCGCTTTCAACACGTGAACGAAATGCGGCATCCATCAGCATGGATGATAGACGGGCGAGCGCTTCCAAATGAGTGTGATCCGCCCCATCCGGAGCAGCAATCATAAAAAATAAATGGCTTGGCTTTCCGTCCAATGCGTCATAATCGATTCCAGGATTAGATCGGCCAAAGGCCACCGCCGGTCTGGCCACCGCGGATGTTTTCGCATGAGGAATGGCAATTCCATCACCGATTCCCGTCGTACTCTGCGCTTCACGGAGCAAAACCGCCTCTTTAAACGCTTTCAAATCATGCAATACACCTGCTTGCTCTAATGTTTGAGCAAGCTCGTCAATAATTTCCTCCTTTGTTCTCGCTTTCGCCTCAAGAACAATCGTTTCCTCTGTTAATAAATCCGTAATTTTCACGATCACACCCTCCTTTTAAATGCGCATGATTTTTACTTGGCCAAGCAACCGCTCGACATTTTCTTTTGTGCATAAGTCTTGCGAAAAAGCGGTAGCGCTTCCGGATGCGACACTATAAGCAAATGATTCTTCTACACTTTTTCCGCTCGTATAGGCAGCTAGAAAGCCTGCGACCATCGAATCACCAGCGCCAACCGAATTTCTTACCGCTCCCTTCGGCGCTTCAGCAAACAGCGCGGTTTCCTTATCAAAAAAGAACGCTCCCTCTCCTGCAAGTGAGACAATGACATGCTTCACACCCCATTCAACTAGGCGGCGTCCATATATGGCGGCCTCTCTTTTCGAATGAAAAACCGTATCAAATAATTCTCCTAGCTCGCGATGATTCGGCTTCATTAAAAACGGCTGGTCGTTCATGAGCCTCTTTAGGGCGGGGCCGCTTGTATCCACGATCACTTTTACCTGCGCTTTTTTCGCCACGTCCATGATTTGTTCATAAAAACGCACAGAAAGCGAGGAAGGAATGCTGCCAGCCAGCACGAGAAAGTCATCAGGCCGCAAACATTGAATTTTTTTGAGCATTTCCTTTTGCGAATCAAAGGAAATCGTCGGGCCTTTTCCATTAATTTCGGTTTCTTTTCCCGATTTTAATTTAATATTAATTCGCGTATCTTCCGGCACTTTGACAAAATCAAACTGAATATTTTCGCTCTGTAATTCATGCTCAATAAAGGCTCCTGTAAATCCACCAATAAAGCCTAAAGCCGTATTTGGCACACCAAGACGTCTCAGTACGCGCGATACATTAATTCCTTTTCCACCTGGAAAGGTCGTTGCACTCAACGCTCGATTCAGTTCACCAATTTGAAAATGATCTACTTCGACAATATAGTCAACAGAAGGATTTAGTGTACATGTATAAATCATTTTGTCACAACCTTAACCTCGGTCTTTGCTTCGTATTGTTCCAGCAGTTCTTCATCTAACTCATCTGTAATAATCGTGGCCGCTGGCAAATCGGCAATTTTCGCAAATGTGCTTTCATTTATTTTCGAGTGGTCTGCTAAAACATAGGCTTGCCGAGAAAGCTTAATCGCCATGCTTTTCACCATCGCTTCTTCCGGATCTGGTGTTGTGTATCCGTATTCAAGATGGATGCCATTCACACCAATAAAGCATTTGTCAAAGCTATAATTTTCTAATGAATGAAGCGCCCCGCGTCCAATTAGCGCCTTTGTTTTCTTTTTAATCAATCCCCCTAGCAAATAAGTGGGAATATTTTTCTCCAGCAATGCTTCTAAATGAGTGATGCCGTTGGTCACAACAATAAGATCTTTGTCATTTAAATGCGGTATCAATTCAAGAGTCGTTGTGCCTGCATCTAAGTAAATGCAATCGCCAGCTTCAACAAAACCCGCAGCATATTGAGCGATCATTCGTTTTTCTTGTATATACTTTTCTGATTTCTCAAGTATGCTCAATTCCTCTCTTTTTTGATGCAAAACAGCAGCTCCTCCATGAACGCGCCGCAATTTTTTCTCCTTCTCCAGTTGGTTTAAATCGCGGCGAATGGTTGATTCGGAAGACGCCGTTGCTTCAACCAGTTCCTGCAATTTCACAACCTTTTTTTCTGCTAATAGTTCTAGAATCAGGCGATGTCTTTCCGCTGTCAGCACGGTCTCACCTCCCCTTCTGAATCATATCGTTGCTTTCATCATATCGTATGGCGAACGAAAAATCAATCAAAAACAATCAAATTCATTCATAAAAAATCAAAATTTATCTATAAATCAATCAAAAATAATCATTCCCGATAAATACAGCTTGAAGGTCGAACAAAAGGTCTCTAAAAAATAACGGCCGAAGATAAGTCCACATACTCATCTTCGGCCGTCAAAAAACAACACGAACTCTAATATTCATATACATGGCTAGCGATTCGTCCGCTCCAAACGCGGCATATATTGCGTTTCGATA
The DNA here is from genome assembly GCF_014196195.1 of Anoxybacteroides rupiense. Lineage (GTDB taxonomy): Bacteria > Bacillota > Bacilli > Bacillales > Anoxybacillaceae > Anoxybacteroides > Anoxybacteroides rupiense. The sequence continues at coordinate 108,768 of NZ_JACIDF010000001.1, forward strand.
AACTGAATAAACTGCTGGGCATAATAAGGGTCAAACTGTGTTCCTGCACAGGCGCGTAGTTCGGCCACAGCTTCTTCAAATGTCTTGGTGGGCTGATACGGGCGCTCTGTTGTCATCGCATCAAAGGAATCGATGATGCATAAGATGCGAGCCAGCTTCGGAATTTCCTCTCCTTTTAATCCATATGGATAGCCTTTTCCATCATATCGTTCATGGTGAAGCTCAACAAGCGGCAGCACATCTTCAAACCGGCGATTCGAAGCTAAAATTTCTTTTCCCCATATCACGTGCTTTTGGATAATTTCCCATTCATGAGGCTCCAGCTTTCCTTTTTTATTTAAAATGTCGCGCGGCACTTCGATCTTTCCGATATCGTGAATAAGCGCTCCTAAAATAAGCGTTTGTTTTTCATGATCGGTTAGATCAAGCCGTTCACTGAATTCAAGCGCATACGTAAAGACCCGCTTGCTGTGACGGTACGTATAGACATCCTTTGACAAAAAAATTCTCAACAGCTGCTCCATGTCCTCCAAATCTTCTTTAAATTCAATTTGACTCCAACAAATATTTTCCTCGTCATATATTTGTACATTATTCTTTCCTTGCGCTTTTGCATAATACATGGCTTGATCTGCTTTATGAATTAACTCACCGCTGTCATACATTCCTTTTTCATATTCAGCAATTCCACAGGAAAAAGAAAGACAGCGATAAGGAACATATTCAACACCAATAAAATACGTATCATTCACTTTTTTACGCAGCCGATCGAGAAATAAAAAGGCCGCTTCTTTCGTTGTGTTCGGCATTAAAATGGCAAATTCTTCGCCGCCATAACGCGCCACAATATAATTTTTCTCCTTTGTTTCGGCTTGCAATAAATCACCGAAAAACTTCAACAGCTCGTCCCCGCGCAAATGGCCATTGCAATCGTTATATTTTTTAAAATCATCCAAATCCAGCAACGCGAGGCAAAAAGATTGCGGCAACTTTTTCACATCTGCAAAATGTTCTTTTAACGTTTCTTTAAAAAAACCATGATTGTACAAACCCGTTAAATCATCCCGATTCGCTCGTTCAGCGACGGATTGATATAGCTGCAAAAACTTTCGAAATACAAATGAAAGCAATGTGACTAAAACAGTAAATAAAAATAAACCAAAGAATCTCTGCTCATTTAATAAAATAGTTAAAACTAAAGAAAGGAGAAGTGTAACAAAGTAGCTGACAGTAGACTCTAACAATACTCCCATATCAAAAGTACCTTTAAATATTTGACCAGAAAAAAAGAAGAACAGAAACATTAATGTCACATTTATACTAAAATATACTACTAAACTAATCATGTATGGCCATAAATTATACGTATTGATTGCACCAATTTTTCCATTAAATAAAAGAAAAGAATAATACGCTCCCAGAATCATTAAACAGTACATGGAAAAATTAAAGAGATGTCTCCATAAGGACATTTTACGTCTGTAAAAAAGCTCTACTATACTACAAAGCAGCAGAACTTTTAAAGCTAAATCCGTTCCGTACAAAAATAAGGTGGCAAGATATACCGACGAATCCATTGAAAATGAATTATCTTTTGGCGGAAGATTGATTAGAAAAAAATTTAACAAAGTAATCGAGCCAGCTAGCATATAAATTAAAACCCAATCCTCTAGGGATTGAGTATGAAAGTGATCTTTTATAACAATCAGAGATATTCCTAAAATTGAGATAAATAATGTATAGATCTTTTCATGGCTTTTCAAATCTACCTTTACAAACATATTAAATCACTCTCATTATAAGAATTTTAAGAAGGAGTAGTATCATAACTACTCTCCTTCTTTGTTAAATTAACCACCAAGTTTATATCCCGATGTCAACGCCACGATAACAGAACCGATGATTAATAGGTTCACAAGCACTTTTTTAACGGTTACGTTCATCCTGTTCACCTCCCTTCATGGGCGGTTTGATGTGAAGAAGGATTATTCTGTCCATTCACCATAAGATGCTGAACAAAGAGAAACGCTCCTACATTCATGACCACATCGCCGATGCTGATTACTTGCCGGCGCGGATATGGCGGGGAAAGCGGAATAATGTCTCCTAAAAACGGCAAAACAGTGGAAGCGTGAATCGCTTCATGCTTTCCATATATGCCAGCCTTCAAAATTTCGACATACTCCCGCCCAAGCGTTTGTGCAGCTTCAATGGAAACAGGCATCCTTCCGCCGTTGACTGCCATAACAATGAAATTCAAAAACACTCCTGCAAAAATCACCAAAAAACCCGGCTGGTGTCGATTCATCCAGAGAAAAATCAGGCCAACTACATAAATCAAAAGAAACAAGACATTGCTAGCTTGACCAATTATATCTATTTTATTTTGCAACATAAAAATACAAATTTCAATCCCTAGTAAAATAGGAAAAAGCCAGCCGCCGCGCAAGTTTATATGGGCAATCCCTTTAAAATTTCCCCCGCGCAATAAACCGATTAATAATGATAAAAGAATACCGTCATAAACCATCTTTTACTCTCCTTTACCTCTCGCACCTTCCATCAATCGTCAAAATTCGCGCGCATGCCCTATGCCATCTCATTCTCTGAATCTATATACATCCACCTTGCGAAGAACTGGGAAGTCAATGGTTGGAGGCCAGTCCAAGCACTTGCTTTTCTCATGCAAAAACCAGAAAAAATATTTAGAAAATTATTACCCTTTATATCCATTAAATCTATTCTTGTATAAAAATGTAAATAGGAGTTTAGAACTATTTATATCAAGATATCTTTCAATCGCCCTTCTTCTCGTTTCAAACTCTATTATACAGCTTAAAGCGAAGCAGCCGGCTTATCGACCTCACACCTTTCCTTTGCGTCATGCATCTTGATGACGAAAACGGTCGTCCGAATACCCTATCTGATCATTGGCGAGAGAAATGTGGACACATTCCATTCATACCGTTGCACTCGATTACACCACGAAAAGAAAGATTCATTCCGTTCTCTATCGATCATTTCGCATAACAAATGGCCGAGCGGCACCGCCTTTCACTGCCTGCCAAGCGATGATCTTCGGCCACCTTTCAAAAGGAGAAGGCGTTCCAGCGCATTTTCCCCGTTGTCCTCTCCTTCACTTAGAGGTAGGATTGTCTTACTTGCTTCTATCGTTTTTGTCCCCCTAAATGCCCCTCCCGGAAAAAATAACCACGATTTATATCGCTTTATTTTTTATGAGCTTGATCGGAAATACCATATGCTCTGCTAACTCCGGAACATCAATAAACGGATTGCGATTGCCTTGAATCAGAAAAATGGCTTGATTTCGATGTCTTTCATAAAGCGTAGCGGGAAACTGTTTGTGCCAGCGAATAAGCAACGGAACATCAATTTTACGGCGGACTCCCTTGGCAATTTGCGTCGGATAGCGCAGTAAAAAATATAACATCGCCCTTGCCACTGTCCCTTTTCCGTATTCCGGTTCAAAAAAGCCATTTTCAGCGACGCCGCAATGATTTTGAATCAGTTCATCAGGTGATTCTGGTTCATAGAAGGGAAAGTCAGCATATGGAAAGTTAGAGCGGACCGTATTGCATTCCGGCTGGCACACAAACAGATGATGCAAATCTCCTTTCATCGGCTCTCGCGCTCCAAACCATGATTGCGGCACAACATGCTCCGTGTTAAATTTAAATTGCTGTTCAATCCCTTTTATCTTTTGTTCGACATTCAATTCACTTTTTCTTATTTTTTTTAACAGCAGCCGGAATTCCTCATATCTCTTTTTAACGATTTCATAATCTCGGACAATCATCGCTTCCGGGGCCTTTTTCTCTCCTGAATAAATGCTTTGAACGGAGCCATCCGGATGAAGATCGACCCATGTATACAAATACTCATCCTTACTGAAAAAATACGGCAATCTCCGCTTATGCGTTTTTGTAATCAGTTCGTGATACTGTACAAACAGGGACAGCTTATCCGCTTGATGCTCAATCTTCCGGTAATATCTCTTAATCGCTTGACCATCTTTTGTTTCATCGTAATAGATCCTTGCATCCGCTTGGATTTGCTGCTGGTTTTCCTTCAATACCATCAACTGCGTATCGCAGTCCTCGCAATTCCACTGTTCAAGCTCCTGAACACTTTTCAACAGGTTCATTTCATTTTCCATCTTCCTCCACCCGCCTTTTAGGAGGTTTATCCGCCGATTTTTAGGCAAACAACAAGCTTCTCTGTCCCCTGATTGATAAACGGCTGCATATGGATCGTCATTCTTTCTCTATATGGTACGTCAATGCTTGCTTTCTTGACCGTGCGCATCTTGTTTGGCTTTCCATTTTACACTAGAACGCCACGGGTCATTTGAATTCACTAGACAATGAGAAGACAACAAGGAAGGGGATGATGATTGATTGTTTCTTCTGTCTACAACTAACGTAGCAGCTAGCTCTCAGGATGAAGCCGATGATGCAACTGGACAAATAAAATGGTGATTATCTGTATTATATCAAAAAAACCGATTGGCAGATATTCACCATTTGAAAAACTGTCGAGGCATGCCTAGTAAGCAAGGTTCAGTAACTGGAAGCTCTGAAAAAATAGCGGCCGGAGGCAAGTTCAAAAACCTTCCTCCGGCCGTTGAAAAACCGCACGAGATCCATATGAATCAAGTGACCCTTATATAGACTTTTTCACTTAGCCGCTTTTCAGCCATGCTACCAGACTACCGCATAATAAACGACATGACGCTGAATAAAATGACGGCTAGGCCCGCTGCAATAAAAGAAGGAAGCAGCTTCGTGCGCGCATATTCAATCACCGGCAGATCTAAAATGGTACAAAGCGTTACCGTGTTATCGCTAAGCGGGGAAGCAAAAGCGCCAAATGTACCGCTAGCAAATACAGCGCCAATCACTAATAAAATGTTCGTGCCCGATTCATGAGCAAGCGTAACGCCAAGCGGCATTAATAATCCCCACGTTCCCCAAGAGGAGCCGATAAAATAAGAAATCAGCGCACCTAATAAAAACAATACAGGAGCTACAAAATAGTGAGGAATCCAGCCTTTTACATGATCCGTAATATACTGCGAGAATCCCAAGTCCTCAGAAATCGCGGACACCGCCCAAATTAATGAAAGCATAATAATGACAGACATTAACTCATTTCCGCCTTTGACAAAATGAGTGAGCAAATCCGCTAGCTTAAATTTTTGAAATAAAAAGTAGGCCACAGCGATGATGACCGTTATGATTAACGATTCCAGCATGACTCCAAGGGCATCGCTGCGCAGAAAAGCATCAAAAAAGCTGTTTGCTCCTTTCCGTCCGTCCCACCAGCTAAGAAATAACGTTAATACAAGCACAAATGAAAGAGGAATCATTAAATTCCAAGGCCTGATCGGCGTTTCTTTTTCAAATGCCTTTGGACAGGTTTCTAATCCTTCCTCCCCTTGAGCCTCGTTCGGATTGGCTTCCGCCTCGCTTGCCGCTTCAACCATGACCGCCTGATTCCATTTTTTTATGTCGGCCATCGGCTCCGTTTTTTTCGAGTATTTGAAAAAGCTATAATACAGACCAACCACAATAATGGTGAATGAAAAAAAGTTAAAAGGAATGCTTTGGACATAAATGGTGTAGGCTTTTTCATGAATCCCGGCGGTTTTCAGCGCTTTATCAATCACCGACACCATGTATCCGACAAACGCAGTCGCCAGCGGAATCAACGCTACGACAGGATTGGAGGTCACTTCAATTGTAAAACCGATTTGCTGGGACGATAAATGAAGACGTCTTTTCAGCGCTTTCATAATAGGAGCCACGGTCACAATCCGAAAATCAGGATCGCTAAAGGTCACCATCGTCGAAACCCACGTAAGCAGGAGAGCGCTTCTCGCTGTTTTCACCTTTTTGCTCACGAGGTGAACAAAGCCTTTGATTCCTCCTGTATATTTGATCATACTAATTAAGCCAGCAAATACATAAAGGAAAATAATAATTCGGATGTTATTCGTTTGCATAAGATTATGAACGACATAAGACAGCATCGTTTTTAAACCGCCAAGCAGCGTTGGCTCTATTAAGTAGCTGCCTAGCATCAGCGCAGCAAACAAACCGGGAATGACTTGCCGCGTCCATATTGATAGTGGAATCACAATTAAAAATGGGAGAAGAGATTTCCAAGAAGGCTCCATCATGAACCGCTCCTTTGTCAATAAATCTTTTACTTTATATGTTAGTATGATTCGTACGGCTAAAATGTATTCTCTTCTCCATTTTGGCTATTGGTTTATCCGCGCAGACGAAAGTGAGCATTCATTTGTCCTTTTAACATTTTTTCTCTAACTTCCTTTGTCAACTCTTTGCGAATTTCTCGGGTCGTAACGCCCTCTTCTCGCTTATCGGCAATATCCATTAATCGTTCTACATCATCAAATGAATATTTGCGCGCTCCCTTTGATCGATCTGGAAAAATGAGCTTTCGTTCCTCATAGTAGCGAATCTGCCGTTGCGAGAGCCCTGTTAACTCACTAACAATTCCGATCGAAATAACCTTTTTGAATTTATAAGAATCTTCTTTATGTGACATGGCGCCCCTCCTATGATAGTTTTTCTAACATTATTATAAAAGTTTTAAGGGAAAACTGTTACCATATTGTTAAAAAAATTAACAATCATTCCGATTTTATGTAAGAAAAACTAACAAAAAGATATGAAATCATTAGCTGAATCATATAAGATGAAAAGAAAAAGGGAGTTGATCATATGGGAGCATTCATGCGGAAAGCCCTGTCGAAACAAAAGCAGTTTTATATTTATGAACTGATGAGGAAGGGACAGTTTGTCAATCCCGATCTCCTTTCCCAATGGACCGTAAGCGATCTGCGTCATGAATATGAGAAAAATAAAAGCCGGCGGAAAAGAAACGGAGGGGATGATGTTGAATCGGCAAGCTCTTGAATTAGCTAAAAAAGTCGTAGATTTAGATATAAAACGCGACGAACTGTTTGAACAGCTTATTCTTCTTGTCGGCGATCGAGCGTACGAATTGTTGCGATTCGTACAAAACAGATGATCTTTCATCGCCCCCTGCCTCTCACTCCTTTTCGTCCAGGGGGCCCTATGTACAAAAAAGGAGCATAAAATTAGCTCCTCTTCTTCATCGGCATTTTTTCAATAGCCTTTTATGTCTCGTTTCCATCCCTTGATTTTCCATTTCAAATAAAGTGAACTAAACCAGCTTCCTCTATAATTCCAACCGTTGTCGTAATGCTTTGACATAATTCCGGCTCACCGGAATTTTATCGGCCGTTCCCTCGAGTGACAGCTGATATGCTCCATTAAACCAGGGGGTGAGCTGCGCAATTTTTTCCACATTCACCAAGTAGCTTTTATGCGGCCGGAAAAACAGATTTCCTTTTAGCTTTTGCTCCAAATCCTTTAGCGACACCTTCGTATAATACGTTTTTTGCTTCGTAACAATAAGCGTATCTTTAATTTCTCGACAGCAATACAAAATATCGTGTGGCGAAACATAAACAATCCCGTCGTCTTCCTCGACGGCCAGCTTGCGAACCGCCTCCTCAGAAGCAGCCGGCCTCTCTTTTTCAAATTTGCGAATCAAACGCCATATTGTTTCGCGAATCTGCCCTTCATCAAATGGCTTCAACAAATAATCGACCGCTTCACATCGGAACGCCTCTACCGCATAATTAGGATAGGCGGTAGCGAACACAATGCTCGGCGGCTGCTTCATGCGCTGCAGCATTTTAGCTAGACTTAATCCGGACATTTCCGCCATTTCAATATCAAGAAAAACCACATCGGGCTCTAATGTAACAATTTTCTCTAATGCGCTTTCTCCGCAATCCGCTTCACCGACAAGTTCGATCTGTTCATATACACAGAGCAGATGCTTTAGCTCTTCGCGGCTCAAAGGCTCATCATCTACGACCATAACCTGAATACGCAACCGCATATCCCACCTTTCTTTCTGTATATGGAACAAGCAATTGAACCGTTGTTCCCTTTCCTTTTTCAGAGGCAAGCGAAAGCTCCGCCTCCTCCCCAAGCAGCGATTTTAAACGCTCATAGACATTATACAATCCGATTCCTGCACCGGATTGGGAAGCAATCGGTGCCTTCAACAATTGCGATAATTGCTCCTCTGTCATTCCTTTTCCATTATCAGAAACGGAGATTTTCACCATACTTCCCTCTGCTTTGACAGAAATAACAATTTCGCTTCCTTTTTTCATATGCTTCAAACCATGCCGCACCGCATTTTCGACAAGCGGCTGCAATGTCATCGTCGGCAGGGTCATTTGCTCATACCCGGCCTCGATTTCATAGCGGACGCGCAATTTATCTTGAAATCTCGCTTCTTCAATCGTCAAATACGCCTGGACATGCCTGATCTCCTCTTCCAGTGTTGACAGCATCTCCGTTGCATCCGCTAAATTTTTGCGAAAATAATACGCTAAAGACACAAGAAGCTGTCTGGCGCGATTCGGATCGATTCGAATACATGAGACAATCGTATTCAACGCATTAAATAAAAAATGCGGGTGCACCTGTGCGTGCAGCGCTTTAATTTTCGCTTCTTTCATAAGCTGATAATATTTTTCTGCTTCGGCAATTTCAAGCTGCAGGCTTAAAAGCGAAGATAGCCCTTTTACAAATTCTACTGCAATCGATGATAGCTCCGCTTCCGAATGAAAATAAAACTTAAGTGTCCCAATGGTTTCATCTTTTCGCTTCAGCGGAGCAATAATGGCTTTATGCAGCGGACAATGCCGGTGACCGCAAATCACACGATCGCGCACAATCATCATTTCTCCTGTTTCAATCACTCGGCGCGTCATTTCTGTTTGGATCGGCTCGTCAGCCAAGTGGTGGTCACTGCCTGCCCCCACATGGGCAAGAATATGAGTTCGATCCGTAACGGCCACCGCTACGGACGGCACCTCCCGAATAAAAAGCTCGCATATCGCCCTAGCGGATTGCGGAGTCAAGCCGTTTCGCAAATGATGAACGGTTGCTTCGGCCAGACGCATCGCTTTTTCAGCCTGTAAAGCCCCCGCTTTTTCTTCCTCTTGAAAAACATTGCGAATCACTAAAATAAAAATGGCGCTGCCAAGCCCGTTCGCAATAATCATTGGAATTCCGATTTCTTCTACCAAAAGCCACGCACTCGCAAAGGGCTTGGCCACCAACAAAATAACAAGCATTTGCAAAGACTCGGCGGCCATTCCCACCATAAGTGCCACACGCGGCGAAAGAGCGTTCGCTCTTTTTTTACGATGATGCACAATCCCAGCAATAGCACCGGCAGCCATCGTAGAAATTCCGCAAGCTACAGCGGTAAATCCACCAAGAAACAACCGGTGAATTCCGGCAATCAGCCCGGCTCCAAGCCCTACTTTCCAGCCGCCGAGAAGACCGGCAATAACAACTCCAATAACACGCGAATTAGCAAGCGCTTCATTCTCTTTTAACGACCATGGCCATTTCATAATTTCAAATGTTTCAACCCGAACGGTCAAGCCTGTATAAGTACCAACAATGCCGAAAATTCCGAAAATGACCATAATAATAAACCGCTGCATCCCGTCTACTTCTTGATGATAAATTAAGCGGCGAAAATATGGAAGACGCGTCAATAAAAAAGCGACCATCACAATAATTCCAAGCCTTTCAACCATGGAAAGACAAAGCTGCCACATCGCTCTCACCTCTATTTTTTATCATATCATGTTTTACACATTTCGCTAAAACTTTTGGTGTTGGTATTTACAGAAAAATCAAAAAAATATATTCATTCTACTTTCGCATCAGACAGTGCTCGAATAGCCAAAAAAGCGATAAAAAAACGGGGCTAGAAAATCAGCTTCTCCCCCGCTTTCATGATTGATTAAAAATCATCTATGCTTTCGTAGGCAATCCATTTTACAGATCCAAAACCATCCTTTCCGCCCATGCTTCCTTCAGCTGCTCCCTTAATATTGAAAGCAGTTCGGCTGCCGGCAGCGCCTTAGCTAGCCGATATCCCTGTCCAGCCCATAATGCCATCGCATGCGGGTCGCCATGCTGGGCAGCAGCTTTGCGCAGCTGTTTAGTCAAATGATGCACCTGCGGATAAGCAGCTGGAGCGGTTGCATCATGTTGAAGGAAAAATCGATTCACAAGACCTCGTGCCGGCCGCCCTGTAAACGCACGGGTAACCGCTGTCGTTTGAAACTGCGGATCAGCAAGCGCTGCCTTGTGCACCGGATGTGCCCCGCTCTCTGGGCAACGCAAAAAAGCGGTTCCCAACTGTGCGGCACATGCTCCTGCCGCCAACACGGAAGCAATATCCCGTCCTGTCATGATTCCCCCTGCTGCAATCAACGGCACCTTGACAACATCGCGAACTTGCTGCAATAAAACCAATAAGCTCGTTTGGTCGTCCGCTTCTTTGCTGTTGCGAAATACGGAACGATGCCCTCCCGCTTCCATTCCTTGCACACAAAGAGCATCCGCTCCCTCTTGTACTGCCTGGATCGCTTCATCCTTTGATGTCACGGTTACAATTATAAAGGAGCCATGAGCTTGTAATGACTCCATCACCTCGCGTGAAGGACAACCAAATGTAAAACTGACGACCGGGACTTTTTCTTCCCTTAAAACCGCAAGCTTCTCCTCCCACTCATCATCGTCCCATTTTTCTGCTTCAAGCGTGATGCCAAAACGTTTCGCTTCTTCCGCTAATTCTGCTTTGTAGCTGACTAATTCCTGCTCGTCTGCTTTATTTTCCCCAGGTACAAATACGTTGACGCCAAATGGAGCAGTGGTCAAGCCCCGAATCTTTTTTATTTCACTTCTCATTTCTTCCGCCGTTTTATAGCCGCCAGCTAAAAAACCGAGCCCTCCGCCATTGGACACTGCAGCGGCCAGCTGTGGAGTTGAGGCCCCGCCTGCCATTGGGGCCTGAATAATAGGAAGCTGAAGCGAGCGCAGCATTCCGTTCATCGGCATCTCCCCCTTTCCGACTGTTGCGCACCCATAAAAAGCTGCATGATGTCATAGATGAATACAGGATAACTATCTGAAATCCAACAACCATTTTGGGATAAATTTTCTTTACAGTCCACCGAAATACTTTGCTTCTGTTGAAAGAACCGTATATATAAGCTACTTTCCGATAAAATTTGGCTTCCGTTTTTCAAGAAAGGCGCGAATCCCTTCACGATGATCTTTTGTTTGCCGCATATGCTGCTGCCATTCTGCTTCAAGCTGCAATACCTTTAATAACTCATTTTTGCCTAAACGGGCATACAACATTTTACTGGCAATCATCGCTTGCAGCGGCTTAACCTGCCATTCGCTGATTTTTTGCTCGATTTGCTCCCCATCTTCCGCCAGCCAATCAACGATGCCAAGCTCATAGGCTTCATGTGCGCTCATTTGTTTTCCTTCCCAAATCAATTGCTTAGCCTTGATTTCACCGATCCGTTTCGCTAAAAAGAAATGACCTCCTCCATCCGGAATCAGCCCAATCCCAATAAAATTCATGGCTAAACGCGCTTCCTTCGCAGCCATCACATAATCGCCCGCTAAAGCCAAGCTTAATCCCAACCCTGCTGCAGGTCCATGAATCGAAGCAATGACGACCTTTGGCAACGTATACAAAGTCACAATAATCTTTTGAATCGTACTCATCACCTTATGAAACGCTTCTGGATCATCTACATTAAGCATCGTTTTAATATCGCCACCGGCAGAAAACCCTCTTCCTCTGCCGCGAATGACAAGAATGGAGGCTTCACTTTGCTCGACTTGATGCAACGCTTCTAACAGTTCATTTAGCATTTGAACATTGATCGCATTTAATGATTCGGGACGATTGAGCTCTAATAACGCCAAGTTTCCTGAAAAAGAAAGCACGACTGTTTCCATTTTTCTCCCCCTTGTTTGACTCATATGGGTGCGATCATTCATAGCAAGACCGTCTTATTTTCATTTTCTGTAAAACTGCCGGCATGACAGACGGCATGCGGAAAAAAGCTTGAACAATCCACAGCCCTTTTATTTGTATTTCCTCATAGCAAGCAAAATTCCTTTTTTATAAGCCAAAATCCACCCCCTCGCATCTAGTAAAGCCATCATTATGGTCCGTTATCCTCAAAAAAGAGCAGCGGCGTAAAGCCGACACCCCATCCTATAAACAAATAGAGTTTTGAAACGAAAATAAAAATCTCATATAATAAAGTTAATGCACCAACGAGTAGGAGGACAGGCAGTGGACAAAGAAGAACAGGTCTTAATGAGCTTCAAGAATTTATTAAATAAGTTGATTTTGCTTAATAAGACTAAGATGGAAGAAAGTCTTAAGGGTTATAAGCCTTCTGAAGTACATTGCATCGAATACATTGGAAAACATGTAGATTCCAATGTAACAAAACTTGCGGAGTTCTCTTATATGACTAGAGGTGCCATAAGCAAAATGACCAAGAAGCTCATAAAAAAAGGCCTTATCGAAAGCTACCAGAAGCCGGATAACAAGAAAGAAATCTATTTTAGACTCACTGAGCAAGGGAAAATCATTTATAAAATCCATGAGGAACTGCACAAAGAATTTCGAGAGCGAGATAAAGCCGTATTTGAGCAAGTAACAGAGGAACAACTTGATATGATGATCCATTTCGCAGAGAAGTATAGCAGGCATTTGGAGGCGGAAATAAAAAAACAGGGGATCAAAATAAATCAGAACAAATTTGATGAATAAAAATGAACCAAAGACAGCCCAACTCTACCTGAGGAAAGGCTGTCTTTTTATCGCGATTATTTTGTTGACAAAGAAACAAAAAATGATATATTGTTGACAAGGAAACAAAATGACAACTTTTAAGGAGAGAATCTAAATGTTGAAATTTAGAGCACACAATGGACAGAACAGAGAACAAACCATAGATACAAAGGCTTTACTATTCGGTCTTATGTCCGTGTTTCTTTGCGGTGTAGGCTTCAGCATCATAGCGCCTGTCGTCCCATTTTTAGTGCAGCCTTATATAAATAATCCGGGAGAACAGGCTATCGTTGTTACGCTGTTGACCTCTGTTTATGCGATCTGCGTGTTTTTTGCGGCCCCCGCACTTGGGGCTTTGAGCGACAAATACGGTCGTCGCCCATTGCTCTTAGTATGCCTTTTGGGTTCGGCCATAGGGTACTTCGTTTTTGGTATAGGAGGAGCTCTATGGGTGCTATTTGTCGGGCGCATCATAGAGGGAATCACAGGCGGGAGCATAGGCACGATCTTCGCATATTTCGCAGACATCATTCCTCCGGAACAGAGAACTAAATATTTTGGATGGATGAGTGCAGTTGTAGGCGCAGGCACTGTCATTGGCCCGACTCTGGGTGGATTGCTTGCCAAGTTGGGGTATTCTGCACCCATGTATTTTGGAACGATCATCACTTTATTGAATGTTGTTTATGGATTCCTTTTTATGCCTGAAAGCCTTGACAAGAATAAAAGACTGAAAGAGATTACCATAGTAAGACTGAACCCATTTACGCAGCTTACAAACATACTTTCCATAAAAAACTTAAATAGGCTGCTTGTCTCCGCGTTCTTGCTTTGGATACCGAACGGATCTTTGCAAGCGGTGTTTTCACAATTTACAATGGATACTTTTAGTTGGAAACCTGCGCTAATCGGACTTATGTTTTCCATTATTGGCATCCAAGACATCCTTTCACAAGGTTTCATCATGCCAAAGCTCTTGAAAAAACGCGGCGATAAACAGATAGCCATTCTTGGAATGGCTTCAGAGATGATAGGCTACATTCTTATTGCGTTATCTGCTTTATTCTCATTCTATCCTCTATGCATCGCTGGAATGTTTATATTTGGTTTTGGCGATTCGATCTTCGGTCCTTCCTTCAATGGGATGCTCTCGAAGTCTGTCGATTCTAGTCAACAAGGAAGGATCCAAGGTGGCAGCCAATCTATTCAGGCTTTAGCAAGAATAATTGGGCCAATTATTGGAGGGCAAATCTATGTATCACTTGGGCATGCCGCACCCGCTTTTATGGGCATGATCCTTATAGCAGCGGCAATACCTGTTTTGTATAAGGGTACGCATATAAATATGTAAACGACCACCTGCTTTATGGAGGCAATGCCCTACCTTCATTTTCGATGATAGAAAGGAACGCAAATGCGCCATATACATCTTCACGTCGAGACAAAGTCGTCTGAAACGCGAAGCTTTTGGTATCAAATGGTTTGCGAACCATTATACTCTTTTTTCATTGCACACGATAAAGGGAAAATTGTGTTGATGGAACTATACTCAATCTAACTCTTCCACGTTAATACTCCTTGAGTAAGTTCCTTTTATTTTTTCCATAACTGACAACATACTGTTTACTCCAACTAGAATTAGTGAAATTTCCCGTATAATTAAACGTAATATTGCTCCCATTCGACCAACTTCTCCAGAAGTTTTATATATTGATTAAGCGATAATTTCCCATGGTTAAAAAAGTTTTTCAAAATCTTTAATTCATAATAGAAAGGCTCCATTAGCTCACCATTCCTATCTTGAGGGAAAAGTTGTATGTTTTAAAATAGCGTTCAGAGCGTTTATTGCAAACTCACGAAAACGATCTTCATAACCCCATTTGTCATTGCTAATGTTATAAGCTTCTTCACCTTCATCCATTTCTTCGCGACAATTTTCACAATAACGAATAATAACTTCGTCGTCACAAGGGTTATCGAGTTTCCAACTTTAGTCAGATTCGATTAATTTGGTGTTCAAACATTTCCCAAGCACAGTTCTAATATTTGACCTAATGGTTTCATCAATAGTACCATAATGTTAGTTAGTGATAACTAACATATTTGGGAGAGGAATGAGGAATGTGCAAAAAGAGATGAAACAATATATAATTTTAATTATTGGATTGCTAGTAATGGGCATAGGGATTGCAATGGTTACGCAAGCTGAACTCGGTACGACACCAATTGCTAGTATACCGTATGTATTAAGTCTTATTTTTCCTTTAACGATAGGACAATTTACGATCTTCCTAACTGTTTTATTTGTATTAATCCAAGTAATTATTTTAAGGGAAGATTTTCCTAAATTTCAATATCTTCAGTTGTTGATTGGTTTTATATTGGGTTACTTTATCGATTTGGGTATGTTGATTTTTTCTTATTATCACCCTTCCTTATATATTGAAAAGCTAATTTTATTAGTTGTAGGGTGTGTCATGATCGCATTAGGAGTGATCCTTCAATTAGCAGCAAATACGATTCTTAACCCTGCAGATGGGATCATAAAAGTTATTTCCATGAAGTACGAACGGAACTTTGGGAGATTGAAAATAGCGTTTGACTCATTACAAGTAATCATTGCTGCGCTTATTTCGTTTTGGACATTTGGGGAAATACAAGGGATTAGAGAAGGAACGATTATGTCAGCTTTTCTTGTCGGTTTTTTTATTAATAGAATTAGAAGGATACAACAGTTATATCTAAAAAAAAGACAACATTTAAAATAGCATTATACCAACTTTCTTTTATATTTTTTGGGTTTATAACGATTGCGAAACGGGTGATGATATGGAAACAAACGAAAAAATTTTAGATTCAGCTATTTCATTAATGGCTTCAAAGGGATATAAAGCTGTAACGATTAAAGAAATAGCAAGACATGCTTCTGTCAGTGAAATGACAGTATACCGCCAATTTGGGAACAAACAAAATATTTTAGACGCCATTATCGCTAAATTTCAATATGCTTCTTTCATAAAAGAACAATTGGAAAAAGAGCTAACATACGAATTAGAACATGATTTATTACTATACTCGACGATTTATCAAAATTATATGATGAAAAACAAACAAATTTACATGATATCTGTTCTCGAGCGAAACACCATGCCTGATCTTCACCTGACTCTTCACAAAAACGTTGAAGAAATTCAGCAGTTTTTATTAGATTACTTTAAGGAAATGCAAAATCGGGGCAAATTGATTAAAGGCAACATCGATTCATTTGTAGCCTTATTTATGCGGTTCAATTATGGTCACTTTGTTTCAGAAACGTTGCTAGGATTTTCAAATATTCCTATTTCAAACGAAGAATTTCTTAAGGATGCTGTCTCTGTTATAGTAACAGGATTAACTCCTAAAGCTTCTAAATAAAATCAAGACGTGGGGCATAGAAGCCCCCAGCCCCCATATACCTCCAAAGGAATTTTTCGTGAGCTTTAATTCGAAAAATTTTCTCGCCGACAAAAGAAAGCAGCAAATAAAAAGTTTTTTCTTTCTACGGAGGATGGGAAAGAAACCAGATGCAGGCGATGCTTGTTTATGCGGCCATGAATTTGATAACTGCCTATGGAGAAAGGGCCCCTCCCTTCTTTTGCATTCGAGTATGCATTTATGTTTGTCGTTTCACCAAGAAAAACAACTACGAAAAATGAAACAAAATAGGTGTAAGACAAAAGTCTTACACCTATTTTGTCAACAGTCTGAAAGAGGGGGTTCCAAGCTGCTTTTGGGACACCCTCTTGCTTATTTTCGAAACTTCTTTAACTGTTCATTGATTTCTTTTGTCTGTGCATAAATTTGCCGATACACATGGAATAGCTCTTGATAGCGCTGAGCTGCGTCCTCTTGAGGCTCAACCAGCTGTTCGACTTGCTTAAACGTAGCTGCACACTCTTCCAAAGACTCAAACCAGCCGCAGCCGCATGCCGCAATCATCGCTGCCCCTAAACCTGGCCCTTGTTCATTTTTCAGTTTTTCAATCGGTGTATGAAAAATATCGGCTTGAATTTGTAGCCACTCATGACTTTTGGCTCCCCCGCCGATGGAAACGATCGACTTCATTTTTTTGCCGCTCCGCTTTATGATCTCCACCGACTCATTTAAAGAAAAAATAATGCCTTCCATCACGGCACGCGCAAAATCCCACTTTGTATGCGATGCATCAATTCCGATAAAAGAGGCGCGAATATGAGCATCGGCATGGGGGGTTCGTTCCCCAACTAAATATGGCGTAAATAACAGTCCATTGGCTCCGATTGGCGATTCTGCTGCTTGGTGAATCACTTCTGAAAACGAGATTTCCGGCATAAATGTTCGTTTTAACCAATCAAAACTATATCCGGCAGCCAAGGTAACGCCCATAATATAATACGAGTTTGGCTTCGCATGGTTAAAATAGTGCACCTTTCCAGCAAAATCTTTGGTCGCCGTTTGCTCATATGCTAAAACAACACCCGATGTGCCGATGCTGCACATCGTTGTTCCTTCTGATAAAATGCCAGCTCCGATCGCTCCACACGCATTATCCGCTCCACCGGCAAACACCTTGACATTCGCGGAAAGCCCGATCTGTTCGGCAATATCGGAAAGCAGTGTGCCTACATAGCTAGTCGATTCCACAAGAGGTGGACACAATCGCTCATCAATGTCCAGAAGCTCGCAAATTTCTCGGCTCCATGCTTTCTTTCGTATATCCAGTAATAACGTGCCAGCAGCATCGGAATACTCCATTGCCATCTGCCCGGTCAGCCGAAAACGAACATAATCCTTTGGCAACAAAAATGTGTAGGCTTGTTGGTATAACAGAGGCTCATGCTTTTTCACCCACAATATTTTCGGTAAGGTAAATCCTTCTAACGCGCGATTTTGCGTAATAGATAGCAATCGATCCACTCCGACCCGTTCTTCAATTTCACGGCATTCATTTGCCGTTCTTGTATCATTCCAAAGAACGGCCTTTCGCAGCGCCTCTCCTTTCTCATTTAAGAGCACCAATCCGTGCATCTGTCCGGAAAAGCTTAATCCGCATACGGAGCGCGGATCGATATTGGCTGTTTGTACTACTTGTCTTAACGCAACCATCGTTTTTTCAACCCAATCCTCCGGGTTTTGCTCACTATATCCAGATTGCGGCTGATAGAGAGGGTAAGGCTCCGTCCACTCCCCTCTCACCTGCCCGTTTCGGTCAACAAGCAACACTTTTACCGCACTTGTCCCTAAATCAATTCCGATAACGTATTCCATATGGACCTCTCTCTTTCATTAACGGGATACGCTCAACACGCTGACTTCAAGCAAATATTGGTTGAGCAACGTCTTAAGACGCTCGAGACGGCCGGATGTATTGCGAATCTCACCAAGTTGCAGCGCATATTTTTCTAATTTTTTAAAATCAGCAGTTTCTTCGACAATCTCGCGACCAATGCCTTCCGTATAGCTCTTGTACCGCTCTTCGATCAATTGTTCAAATACGCGGTCTTCAAGCAAACGATGGGCCACTTTCAAGCCGATCGCAAAGCTGTCCATGCCGGCGATATGGGCATAGAACAAATCTTCCGGTTCAAATGATCCTCTTCTCACCTTAGCGTCAAAGTTCAAACCGCCTTTGCCAAGACCATTGTTTTTCAAAATTTCGTACATGGCTAGAGTAGTAGAATACAAATCCGTCGGAAACTCGTCCGTATCCCAGCCTAATAGCGCATCTCCTTGATTCGCATCGACCGAACCAAGCATGCCGTGAATGCGGGCGACTTGCAATTCGTGCTCAAACGTATGGCCAGCCAACGTTGCATGATTGGCTTCAATGTTGAATTTAAAGTAGTCTTTCAGTCCATATGTTTGCAAAAATGCAAGAGCAGTTGCCACATCGAAGTCGTATTGGTGCTTCGTCGGCTCTTTTGGCTTCGGCTCAATCAAAAATTGTCCATCGAAACCAATTTCTTTCGCATAGTCCACCGCCATACGCAAGAAACGGGCCAAGTTGTCAAGTTCCAGCTTCATATCGGTGTTCAGCAGCGTCTCATAGCCTTCCCGTCCTCCCCAGAAGACGTAGTTTTCCGCTCCGAGCCGTTTGGCAATCTCGAGCCCTTTTTTCACCTTCGCTGCTGCATAAGCGAACACATCAGCGTTGCACGACGTCGCCGCTCCGTGGACAAAGCGCGGATGGCTGAACAAATTCGCCGTATTCCAAAGCAGCTTCGTTTTGCTCGTTTTCATGTACTCTTCGATCATGTCGACAATTTCATCAAGGTTTTTGTACGTTTCAGCAAGCGTATCTCCTTCTGGAGCGATATCGACATCATGGAAGCAGAAAAACGGAACGTTCAACTTTTCAAATAGTTCAAACGCCGCCTCGACGCGTGCTTTCGCCAAATCCATGCCGCTGTAATGGTCCCACGGGCGAATCATATTGCCAGCGCCAAACGGATCCGACCCATTTCCGGTAAATGTATGCCAATATGCAACCGAAAACCGCAAATGCTCCGCCATCGTCTTGTCGCCGACCTTTTCTTCCGGATTGTAAAACTTAAACGCTAATGGATTGCGTGACTGTGGACCTTCATACGCAATCGAGCCAATATTCGGAAAATAAGCCATATTCAAATCCCCCTTAGCGGTTAATTGATATCAACACGCAAGAATCATATTGCTTCAGTTCCATTATAGCGCTTTCATGTTTGTTTGTCTATCGGATAAACAAAGTATTCTATCACTCTTTCTTAATTAAAAAGTATGAGTCGACTTCCGCACAGCAAAAGACGGATCGGGATGAAGGCCGCTTCAAATGATGTTTTGATGTTGAGTATTTTTGTTTTACTAAATGGCTCATCGCGGGGACGCCTAATTCTGCAGTAGCTTTTCCTCCCCGCTGTTCATTTGCGTCAATCACAGCGGTATCCATGCCTCAAAAGTTATTTTTACGGTCTTTATAATTTTTACCCTAAAACTTTTAACTAAGGCATTTGCACACCATTATGCAACGTCATCGTGCTTTGCGGATTTTCCAACATGAATTTCCTCAATTCTACCCATGATTTTGTCAGCAACACAACCATACTCTTTTAATTGGGAGGTTTATAAATGGGAAACGGATGGATTCGTGTACTTCGTTAATATCTTCAATAGGCCGTGGTTAATTTGGCAATTTTTAAATGCGAACGACTGCATAATATCATCTATTTTTTCCTCCGATAATCCTTTAAACAGTTTTGCATACGTCGGCTGAATTAATGCTCCTGCATAGACGGTTAAAATGGTTTGGGAAAGGCAAGCAATATTATGACTATGAATAATATCAGGATCCCCAATGACTTCTTCCAAATGATCCGCCAATTGTTCCACCATCTTTCTTGCCTTAAAGCCTGGAAGCCAAATCATCCAATCATCCGTATTTAATGTATGCTTTAGCTTAATAATCGAAGCGATCCGCTGCATATACTCCGATTCAGGATCCAGCGTGACAAGTCCCATTACCCCGACATCTTTATAGGTCCATGTCGTCCAATGTGCTCCAAACTCTTCGAAAATACTAATTTGGTCGTCCATGGCCCGCAAACGATCTGGAATTTCATTAGCCGGTCCGTTATACACGGAACCAAATTCCCCTATCCAGAGCGGAACATGATATCTTTCGGCAAACTGGGTGCCTTGATGGTTTTTAAATTCCTGTCTTTGTACGTCTTTATCCCAATATTTTCCCCCCGCAACACGGGCATTTTTAGCATCCGCCACCCCTGGATATGATCCTGGTCCAAATCCTGCCGCCGTATAGTTATGACTGCTGTAAACAAGATTGTCTGCAAACGGCGCTTCTAAGCCATCAAACAAAACAGAATAACGATCACCTTCAAGAAAAATGATATGATCCGGATCGATATGGCGCACAGCCTCGACCGCTCGCCGGTAAATGCGATTGATCCTGTCCCAATCCGGCTTGTAGTTGTTGAAAAACGTATGTGGATAATCTCCGTGCGGTGTATTTACGCAAGGTTCATTCATCAAATTATAACCGGCGATAACGGCTCTTCCCCGATAACGCCGTGCGAACTCTTCCCACAATGCGACAAATCGATCTTGATATGTCCGGTCATGCCAAAACAAGCTGTGTCTAATATCATTGTCCGAATGCCAGTGGGTATTTTGGTACCCTTGAACAGCGTGGAGATCTAAAATAACATATAACTCATGCTTCTCACACAAATGGATGATTTTGTCCAATCGTTCAAAACCGCTTTCCTTGTAAGTAAACGGCTGCTCGTCATCCTCAAAATGCCGATAATTCAAAGGCAGACGTATTACATTGGCCCCCCAGCTTTTAATAAATCGAATGTCGTCTTCTCCAAAGAAATAATGTTGCATTCTCTCAAACAAGAACTCTGCCTTCCCTTTCCCAATGACTTCAGCAACCGTATGGCGCAATGCATGCTCCGAACCGGTATAGCCGTTAATAAAATCTTCCATGTTCATCCAACCACCGATACAAGTGCCTCTTAACTGTACAGGATTTCCGTTTTGATCGGTAATCTTGTTTTTAGTAACCTTAAGCATTTCCATATTTGCCCTCATCCTTTCTTTAATTTTGATTTACTTTTTCATCAGGCTGGTTTTCCTCCAGCCCTCATTTCATCAATTATTCGATTTGTCCCAAGCAAAACCAACGGCTTTTAAGAACTCTCTTGCCAAAATCATATGGCCTGCGGCGAATGGATGAACGCGATTCTAAGCTAAAGCGGCAGGATAAAGGGCCGTTAATACATCATTAAAGGCTGACTGGGTATCGACGAATACACCGTTCGCTTCTTTCGCTATTTTTTTTTGACAACCAGGCCGTATTGATCCATTGTCCGGCGCATCGCATCCTGTTCATTTCCTTCTATATAAAATGGCGTCATAAGGATCATTCCTTTTACGAAAGGCCTTGTCTCGATCACAAGGCTACGGAGCGTTTCCTCGTATTCATCTAAGTACACATGTTTTTCTTTTATGAATGGCAAATCGTATTGCCGCCAAACATCGTTAATTCCAATCATAATCGATATCCAGTCCGGTTTTTGAGCAATGACATCCTCCTGCCACCTTTCCTTTAAATCGCGCACCGTATGGCCGCTTATCCCTTTGTTGACAACCCGGATGCCAAGTTCCGGATAAACCGCTTGCAGGAGGCCATTGATATAAGATACATATCCTGTGCCTAACGCTCCGAATCATCCTTCTCCCTTTGGCTTGGAGCGGTCACAATCTGTTATAGAATCGCCAATAAATAACAACTTTTCTCCCTTTCTGATCTTCATTTGCTTCTCCCCTTTGAAAATTAAACAAACTTGCTCGACTTAAGCTTCAACTAAACCACCTGAAATATCGGTTTTTCAGAAATAAAGCAAATGGGTATATTTGGAAATATTACTTTCAACCATTCAGCCAGATACTTCATGCCTGGCTCTTCACTTTCTGCGTGCCCAAGTACAATCAAAGCCTTTTGTCTCCCTAGGTGCACAGCATCCCGAACGTATTCTGGAGTTTCCCATTCTGGACCTTCTCCATAAATAATTAAGTCAAGACCCTCTTTTTCAAACAGCGGGATAGATAAAGCCCCTCCACCTCGATACCCGGCCAATAGCCCGATGCGGGTGCATGGGGCTGATAAATCCCCAGAGACACGTACAAATGGAATACCTAGCCTTCTTTTCACGTACTCGGCAATTTCTTTTACAGTCATTTTCGGAATGATCAAAATGGTGGCGGCTGGTTGATGCTCAGAAACATACGCTTCCCATTCCAAAGCGCGGACTAACCCAACCATAATACCATCCGGCTGATATCGGTGCCAGTAATCATGAAATCGATAGATCGCAACACGAGATTCATGGATCAGGAGACGTTTTTCATCATATACAGGGTCATTTTTCAATATTTCTGTATTGTGTGTGTGGCTATAAAATAGCCCTTCATGAGTAATGAGAAGATTTGCCCCCATTTTAACCACCTGTTGAATGACATGACAAGTAGGCATAAAACTCGTCGCGATCCCCTTGATTTTCATGTTTGGATCGCCATGCACAAGGGTATCCACCGCATTTGGAATTTCCCCTATCGGTTCCATCAGTTTATCCAACACATTCTGGACAGTTAGCGTCATGGCTCTATTCCTTTCCTAGCAGTCTATTTACAATCATTTATTGATTCAAACCTACAATTTCTGTAAATTTTTTCCTAACCCTCAAACATAAGCATCTCACCGACAACTACTAACACAAGTATAGATTGAAGAAAATCTTAGTTCGTTTATCATCTAAACTAACATCGTGCTGAATCTAGGTCCCAAGTATCATGATCTAAACCCGCCCCTTGAACCGTTATCGACCATACTCAACAGCTTAAAGGCTGCAAAGCAATCTTTTGCGACAGCCTTCTTTGCTGATCTATTTATTTTTCCTGTTGCCACGCCGCTTGTTTTTCCTCCATTTTGCGGAATGTCCACAAAGCGCTGCCCATCACAATAAGTGAAAATAGACTAATGCTGAAAAACGGAATAAGCCCTGGGATCGACATAAAAACGATGAGCAATAGCCCTAGGCTGATCAGCATGACAAGAGTCATAAACGGATTAGTCATTCCAATCAGAAAGGAGTACTTAATATACTGCCAAAAGCGCAGCTCATAATGCACATAAATCGGGAACACATATAACAATGTCACGACGTAAAAGATAGAAACAATCAACAAAGCGACGGAAAAAGGCAACTGCCACGCTGCTGAAACCTGGGCGATATATAACATGTCGATATAGATCATATACGCTACAACCATAAGTAAAAGCCCCATTCGATTCGCCCGCAAAAACTCCTTTTTGTATGTTTGAATAAACGTTTTAAACACAGGAACAGAATCATCATGAAATAAAAGCCACTTCCGCACAATCGTAAACAATGCCACCGTCGCCGGGGCGATACCGAACACGATGGCTCCGAGTGCCGTAAAAAGCAGCCACAAAATATTGATATACGCAAGTCTTGTAATCCACTCGCAAATACGGTACAGCTTCCCATCTAAAAGACCGGAACGCATGACGACTCCTCCACCTTTGTTCTTGCTTTCTGTTGAAACTAGTATACCACACTCCAAAAAGAGAAAGGAGGAGCTTCCTGACTCTCCCTTTCTATTATCCTATTTACCAATCAAATTTCGCTCCTAGTGCAGGATAGGCAAAAGCAGATTCATACTCCTGAATAGGCCAAAAAGCCGCCATCGACCGGGACGGTAATTCCAGTGACAAAACCGCTCGTGCGTTCATCGACCAACCAAAGCAGCGTTCCCAACAAATCTTCCGGGTTTCCTAGCCGTCGCATCGGGGTATGGGATAAAATTTTCTCCGTGCGTTCGGTATAGGACCCGTCCGGATGTTTCAAAAGACGCTCGTTTTGCTTCGTCAAAAAGAATCCGGGGGCAATGGCATTGACGCGAATTCCAGCTTCAGCAACATGCACTGCCAGCCATTTCGTAAAATTTTCAATTCCGGCTTTCGCCGCGCTGTATGCCGGCACCTTCGTCATCGGCCGCGGTGCGCTCATAGAAGAGATATTAATAATTGTGCCTCCTTTTCCGACCATTTGCTTCAGAAATATTTGCGTCGGAATCACCGTGCCAAGAATATTTAAATCGAACACATACTTAAATCCATCGGCCGTTAAATCAAAAAATGTTAGGATGTTCTGGTTCTCGATGTCTTGCCGTTCCAACATCTCTTTTGTTGTGATGCCTTGTGGATGATTGCCGCCCGCTCCATTAATGAGAACATCGCACGGTCCATAGACAGACAATATCGTTTCCGCCGCCTGTTTGACACTATCAATATCCAATACATTGCATGAAACAGCCAGCGCCTCTCCACCTTGCTCGGCAATGTCCTGCTGCACCTTTTCCGCCTTTTCCATCGTCCGATTTAAAATTGCGACTTTCATTCCTTGACGGGCCAGCTCTTTTGCCATGCAGCTGCACAGCACTCCGCCGCCTCCTGTTACAACTGCCACTTTTCCTTTTAAATTTGGATGGATGGGGAGCATACGCTTTCTCCTTCCTGTTTTCTCTTTTCATTCTCCAGACTGTCCCAAACGCCCCAAAGATACATAATGCCAAGTGCCCGATCATACATTCCATAGCCGGGCCGCGCTTTTTCATTCCAAATCATCCGTCCGTGATCCGGCCGGATATACCCTTGGAAATTCGCCTCGTGCAGCGCCTTGACAATTTCACAGATATTCAGTGAACCGTCGCAGCTGCGATGAGATGTTTCTTCAAAATTACCATTCTCGTAAACTTGAACATTGCGGACATGGGCAAATGGAACCCTCCCCATGGCCAGAAAATGCCGGAAGATTTGCGGAATGTCATTGTTTGGGTTGGCCCCCAGCGAACCGGAACATAACGTCAGTCCATTGGCTGGACTTTCAACCATGTTGACGATTTTCTCTAAATTTTCTTGATTCGTTACAATCCGCGGCAGCCCGAATACCGACCAAGGCGGGTCATCAGGGTGCAACGCCATTTGAATGCCGCATTCCTCAGCGACTGGAATAATTTGTTCTAAAAAATAGTGCAAATGGTCAAACAAATCGTCTTCTGTCACCCCTTTGTACAACTCAAAAAGACGTTTGATCGTCTTCAACCGTTCCGGTTCCCAGCCGGGCAGCAAAAAGCCGTTTGCTTCGTTTTCAACGCTCCGTACCATTTCTTCCGGGTCAATTTGTTCAATTTTTTCTTTTTCATAGGCAAGGACGGTAGAGCCATCTGGCCTCCTTTTAGCCAGATCAGAACGCGTCCAGTCGAAAATCGGCATGAAGTTGTAACAAATCACTTTTACGTTTGCCTTGGCTAAATGACGAATCGTTTGTTTGTAATTTTCAATGTACCGCTCTCGTGTCGGCAAGCCTAGCTTAATATCTTCATGGACGTTGACACTCTCAATGACTTCAAGATGAAATCCTTTTTCATGGACGTGCCGCTTTAATTCCAATATATCATCAAGAGGCCAAACCTCTCCCACCGGAATGTGGTAGAGCGCCCCAACGATTCCTTCAACCCCTGGGATTTGTCTAATATCATCCAACGAAACCGTATCATGGTCTTTTCCAAACCAGCGAAAGACCATCTTCATTCTCATCTGTCCTCCTTTCATGGTAAAGGAAAGTATTGCTTAGCATTGAAATAGCATATATCTTGAATGATTTTCCCTAATAATGCGTAATCTTGGGGAATCTCCCCTCTTTCGACCCATGAACCGATCAAGTTGCAGACAATTCTTCGAAAATATTCGTGGCGCACATAAGATAAAAAGCTTCTAGAATCGGTCAACATGCCAACAAATGTGCTTAACACCCCCACATTGGCGAGATCCTTTAAATGCGTCACAATGCCATCTTGATGATCGTTAAACCACCAAGCCGCCCCAAATTGCACTTTTCCTTTTATCACTTCTTGCTGAAAGTTGCCGATCGTTGAAGCAACGACATAGTTATAAATTGGGTTTAACGTATACACAATCGTTCTCGGCAATTGCCCTTCTTTGTCTAATGCATTTAAAAAGGCGTTCAACGGCTTCGCAAAGAGAAAATCGTTAATCGAGTCATAGCCGGTGTTGGGCCCGAGTTGTCGAAACATTTTCTCGTTTGTATTTCTAATCGAGCCGATGTGAAGCTGCATCACCCAGCCGAGTGATTGGTAGAGGCGAGCCAGAAAACATAAAGTGAATGTTTTATATTTTTCTTCTTCCTCCCCGCTGACGGCAAATCCTTCTTTTCGTTTTTGGAAAATGGCACTTGCTTCATTCCAATCGCACCAAGCATACGGCAGATACTCCAATCCGTGATCAGCCATCCGGCATCCAGCCTCGTGGAAATAGCGAACGCGGTTTTCGATAGCTTGCAACAGCTGCTCATAATGCGTGATCGAAACGCCTGCCGTTTTTCTTAATTCATCAACATAATCTAGAAAAGAGGACCGATTCAGTTCCAAAAGAGCGTCTGGCCGAAACGAAGGCACTACTTTAACAGGAAACGATAGATCTTCGGCGATTTGTTTATGGTATGATAAATCATCAAGCGGATCATCGGTTGTGCCGATCCATTCAACATTGGACTTCAGAATAAAGCCACGGGCTGAAAATCCCTCTTGTTGCAGCAACGTATTGCAATGATTCCATATTTCCCACCATGTCTGTTCGTTCAAAAGGGCATCGACCTGAAAATACCGTTTCAATTCCAAGTGTGTCCAATGATAGAGCGGATTCCCGATACAATAAGGGACCGTTCGGGCCCAAGCGCGAAATTTTTCCTCAGCCGAAGCTTTTCCAGTAATATACGGTTCCTCAACTCCTAACATCCGCATCGCTCGCCATTTGTAATGGTCCCCTTCAAGCCAAAGCTCGGTCATATCGTGAAACCGTCGGTCTTCGGCAATCTCCCTTGCGCTTAAATGGCAGTGATAATCGATGATGGGCAACGTTTTCGCATATTCATGATACAGCGCTTGTGCATGTTTGTTTTGCAGCAAAAAATGATCATGAATGAACGGCTGCACGGTTTCTCCCCTCTCTTTTCTTTGCCAGTTAAACAAAGTAGTGCGGATATTGTTTTTTCAACTGATCCTTTTCAATATCCACAAGCCGCAAATGTTCCTCCATTACTTTCCGGACTTTCTCTGCTTCTTTATCCGCAATCAATTGATAAATTTGCTTGTGATGAGAAATGATAATATCCCAGTCTAAGTCGGAAGACAATCGCAGTACGCGTAAACGATTGAAATGACTGTTTAAGCTTTGCACCATCTTCCATGAGCGCGACATGCGGCAACCATCAAAAATAAGTTGATGAAACATCTCATCAAGCTCAAAAAGTTCCAAAAAATTCCCTTTTTCCACGCACAGTTCCTGCATCATAATGTTCTTCTCAAGTTGAAACAAATGATCTTGGCGAAATCTCGTGCAAGCTAACGCCGCGACTTCTTTTTCAACCACCTCACGAATGAAACGCCCTTCTTCAACATGTTCCAGATTAATACGCGAAACGATCGTCCCACTCTGTGGAATGATATCGAGTAGCTCTTCCTGCGCCAGTTTTAAAAACGCTTCGCGTACCGGGGTGCGGCTAATATGAAGCTGCTCAGCAATTTCTTTTTCTGAAATTTTCGTTCCTGGTTCAAGCTTCAGACGCAAAATTTTTTCTTTCAGCATGTCATACAACTGATCTCGCGCTGAGCCTCTAATGGAACTTTTGATTTGCTGGCTTTGCTGGGAAGTAAACATCGTCATTGAGTTCTCCCTTTCTTCTATACTAGTATGGTAGAAACCAAACAAATGGTTTTCCTTCATTTTACTCCAATCTGTTCCACCTATCCACCTTTACCCTCCGAATGATCTGTTCTTTTTTCACTCTCCCCTCACGATCAAGACAAGTTCGTCTATTGATTCTAATCCCCGCTGAGTCGTCTCGTACATGTAACAGCTTGCCTCGTTCATCCTCCGCTTGCCGGTGTAAAGGATGCAATCGATTCTCCAATGGCGACAATGTCCATACCATCCCTCCTTTTGTTAACTGTTTTTCCCCAAAACCTCATAATCTTTACGTGCATTTAAAGATCATACGCTACGATTTTTAAACCCATAAACTTACGAATACGATGTCATTTGATTGTCATCGAGACCGGAATACGTATACGTGGCATCTTTAATTGGTTCGATTTCGATGAGCGTCACTTCATTTTTCGTCAACAGAAGAGACAAACGAGCCGCACCGTTTTCCGCCCTCAGCCGTTCAGTCGTTACTTTCGGCCGTGCCACTTGACGCAACGTCTCAATTGCTTTCCGGCTCGGAAAGCGGGGCCGGTCCATCTGCTTCCATACTCTCCACGGGTTTCCGTACTCTTCATTAACGGTTTGCCGTTTCATAAATCCATCAGTAAATGGAATGGGAATATCCAGCCGTATTTCTTTGGTCCATCCCTCGCCTTTTTCCATAACTAAATTCCAGAGCACTACCGCGACCGATCCATCTTTCCGCCTAGTCACCATCATCTCTGAGTCACGATACAGCAGTTCCTCGCCCAATGTATTAAAAAACGTAAATACATGAAACGTCGGTTTCGGAATCGCATGGAGTGCCACCAAACCGAATCCGCCGTGAAACACCGCTTTTGGTACGTCCATTTCCTCAAACACATCGCTAAACGTCCAATACGAAAACGAATCGACATAATCGCCGCCTTCACTCAAAATACGGGCGATATAGGCAGCATTGAGAGCCGTATCATGAATCGGGTTGACCGGGCTATACGACGTGTTATATTCCGTAATATGAAACGGTAAATTTGGGAACGGGGATTGGTTAATCAATTCGCGCACCGTTTTGAACTGCTCAAGCATATCTTCGGGCGGCTCAAGCTCCTGGTAGTAATATTCAAACGTTTTCTTATGCGGCGCCTTCGACGTATAGGCATGCCGACTTACAAAATCAACAGGTATATGTTTTTCGGCACAAAAATTCAAGAAATCGACAATCCATTCGTCGCTTCCCCCGCAAATAGCGGGACCTCCGACTTGCAATTGAGGATGCACACTTTTTACCGCTTGTGCCGTCACTTCATATAGCTTAAAATATTCTTGTTTGTCTGCATCCTTCCAAAAATTCACTAAATTCGGCTCATTCCATACTTCAAACGGCCATGTTCGCACTTCCTCCATCCCGTAGCGTTCAACAAAATGGGAAACGACTGCCACAATTAAATCGCGCCATTTGCCATAATCTTTCGGCGGGGTAACGTTTCCTTTCCAATAAAAAACGGTTTGCTCTCCTGAAGCGAGCGCGCTCGGCATGAACCCGAGTTCAATAAACGGGCGAATGTTCAAATCCAAATATGAATCAAGAATCCGGTCGATGTACGTAAAGTTGTAGAACGGCCTCATTTCTCCGTCTATTTCTACTTCTCGATAAATCCCGACATCATCGGAAAGCAAGCCATGGCCGCGAATATATTGAAATCCAATTTTCTCTTGGACGAGCTTCAGATGATCTAAATATTCCTTTTGTAAAGCAAGGCCGAGCCGGCCGGTGCCAACACAAAATTTCCAATTCTTCCTGAAGTTCATTCGCCGACCATCGGGCACTTTAACGACTTTCATCCTCTACGCCTCCCCTATTCATTATCGATAAATTTTCCGTCCATATTGGTCATCGATGCCTGATTTGCGATAAAAATACGTATTGATGACATCACGCCATTCCTTTGCATGTTCAATCTGAATCGCAAGCCGTTCCAATACATCCATATACCGTTTTTCGTCCATTTTCCCTTTCAGTTGCTCCCACCGTTTTTTGAGCTGTTGGGTCTGCTCTACTCCAGCAAAATGAGTGTTGTAAATATGCTGCATCACTGTTTCACCCGATTTTAAACGATAGGTATACGGAACATGGTGAAAAAACAGTAACAGCTCATCAGGACAAGTATCCAATAATTCATACATCGTCGCATTTTCCGGAAAATACTGTGCGGTATAGCCGGTTCCGGTTGCGACCGTCCGATCGACTCCGATTCCTTTGCAGTCAGCATAGTGGTACGTTCCCCAATGGGAATATTCATATCCATCCACGTTCGGTCCATAGTGGTGGCCTGGGTTCACCATCCAGCCGACGCCAAGCGGAGCGGTATAGTTTTCGTAAATGCGCCATGATTCCAAAAGCATTCCGCTAATTTGCTCAACGAGTTGCGGATCATTCCCAAATGTTTGCACAATCCATTCTTTCGCTATTTCCTCCGCAGACAAATCCGGATTCCAAGCAAGACGCCCAAATCCATATAAATTGGCTTGTGCGAGCGTATGCCCAGTCCAGTTGGGGTCATCGCCAATATTGGATACACCGACCATGCCACTATACCGATAACCGAATAAAGAGCCATCGATCACTTTTTTCACTTCTGATCCTTTCCCTTTGGCATATGTATCAAATTCAAGCACCTCTTTCCATTGAGGAACAAGAAAACATAAATGCTTTTGCTGTCCTGTATACTCTTGGGTGATTTGAACTTCTAGCATTTGGTTCGTTTTCGGCATGGCGCCGAATAAAGGGGAAACGGGTTCCCGCACTTGAAAATCCATCGGGCCGTTTTTAATTTGTAAAATAACGTTCGAATGAAACTGCCCATCCAATGGCTTAAAATGCTCATAAGCGGCTTTTGCTCGATCTGTTGTTCTGTCTCGCCAGTCCTGCTGACAGTTATAGACAAAACATCTCCAAATCACGACACCTCCGAACGGTTCCAGCGCTTCGGCCAACATATTTGCTCCATCCACATGATTGCGTCCATAGGTGAACGGACCGGGTCGGAACTCGGAGTCCGCCTTGACGACAAAACCGCCAAAATCAGGGATATAGCGATAAATTTGTTCAACAGTTTCCTTCCACCATTGCTTTACACTTGGATGAAGCGGATCGGCGGTCGAAAGCCCACCGATTTCAATCGGACTCGCATAGTTAATGCTTAAGAACGTTTGAATGCCGTATATCCGGAAGATATCCGCCACTTCCGCCACTTCAGGTAAAAACTCTTCCGTGATCAAATTCGTTTCTGTTTGATGAACGTTTACATTATTGATCGAAAGCGCATTAATGCCTATGGAAGCAAGCAGCCGCGCATAATCTTTAATCCGTTGCTTTTGTTTGACAAACTGGCCGTCAGCAAAGAAAATCGATCGTCCCGCATACCCGCGCTCAATACTTCCATCCATATTATCCCAGTGATTGATCATGCGCAATTGATTTCTCGGCTGTTCTACGATTGACAAATGGTAAACATCTTCCTTCATCTCAAGCAAGCGAAGGAAGTGAAACACACCGTATAGCGTTCCTTTCTCTGTCTTCCCGGCAATGTAGATGTACGGTTGCCCATCGTGAACATAAGAATAAATAACATAGCCGTCCGGATCATAAACTGCCGTAGCGTCACGATCCGGCCATTGCTCCTTTATCTCATCATCATCAAGCGTTCCGAGCCAAATAAAACTCGTTTGTCCAGCTTCCGCCGTTACTTGCGGCTCGATGCCAAACATCGATGCCATTCCGACCTTTAGCTCTTCCACTGCCGCGCGGAAAACCGAGGACTCCCCTTTGGCTACAATCGTTTTAACCAATAATGGACTGTCTTGATATTTATCATTTTTCTCATATCGCAGCCAGCAAGATTCATATTCTTTCGTCATGTCCGCCTATCTCCTCTCATTCTTTTTCTGCCCCTAATACAATCCCCTTAACGAAAAACCTTTGCACAAATGGATAGACGACCAGCATCGGCAACGCCGCAATAAAAATTTGCGCTGCTTTCACCGTCCGTTCAGACAAATTTTTCATTGTTTCGGCATCGACACTCATTTTCGTAAAGTCTTGTTGAACAATGATTGTTTGCAAGAAAGTGGATAACGGATAATGTTTAACATCAGACATGTAAATCATCCCATCAAACCATGAATTCCAATGAAACACCATTGTAAAAAGCGAAATCGTCGCAATAGCTGGAATAGAGATCGGCAAATAAATTTTCCAAAAAATCGTAAAATGATTAGCCCCATCCATCAAAGCGGCTTCTTCAAGCGATTTCGGCACCGATGTCCGGAAAAAGTTAACAAGCAAAATTAAGTTGAATGAACTGACCGCCGATGGCAAAATCAACGCCCAAATGGTATCCATCAATCCAAGTTTCGTCACGACCATATAAGTTGGCACAAGGCCGCCGTGAAACAGCATAGTAAAAACGAAAAACCACATATAAATTTTCCGACCATGAAATGCTTTGTCACTTTTGGATAATGGATAAGCCGCACACAACATGACTGCCATAGAAATGACAGTTCCTAATATAACCCGCAAAAACGAATTCCAGAGCGAGCGCAAAAAGTTTTCATTTCCAATCGTTTTTTCGTACGCATCAATTGTAAAATCGACCGGCCACAGCCCGACAAGATTGGCGGTCGCCGCCGCGCTTCCGCTAAAAGAAACGGCTAAAATATGAATCAACGGCAAAATACAAAGCAACGCAATGACGGTTAAAAGAACATAGTTAAAAATGGCAAATATTTTATAGGACAAACTTTTTTGATAATGATGATGCATATCCTCCCCTCCCTTAAAAGATTTTATAATTGGCATATTTATAAGCGAGTCGATATCCCGTTACCACTAACATAAAGCTGATAATAGATTTAAATAACCCAACGGCGGTCGCATAACTGAAGTCTCCATTTAAAAGACCAACGCGATAAACGTACGTATCAATAATATCGCCCGTTTTATAAACAAGCGGATTGTACAAGTTTAAAATTTGGTCAAACCCGGCATTTAAAATATTTCCTAACGATAATGTTCCGACAACGATGATAATCGGCAGCATGGAAGGCAGCGTAATGTAAATGGTTTGCTGCCAGCGATTCGCACCATCAACGATCGCGGCTTCATACAACGATGGATTGATTGAAGTAAGGGCGGCTAAAAACACGATCGTGTTAAATCCGCATTCTTTCCATACATCCGTCACAACAACGACCGTACGAAACCAATCGTTGTCACCGAGAAAAAAAATAGAATCCATTCCAAATAAAGATAACATGCGATTGACCATTCCTCCTTCAGGAGAAAGCATGTCAATCAAAATCCCGCCTAAAATTACCCAGGATAAAAAGTGCGGCAAATACACGATCGTCTGGACAGTCCGTTTAAACTTCACCACGTATATTTCGTTAAGGAGCAAAGCAAACGCAAGCGGCACTCCGAGATTAAAAATGATTTTCAATGTGGAAATAACAAATGTATTCCATATAACTTGACGCGCATCTTCATATTCAAACATCGTTTTAAAATGTTCAAGACCGACCCATGGCGAGTGCAAAAAGCCAAGCCACGGCTCATAATCCTGAAACGCCATAACGAGTCCGACCATTGGAATGTATTGAAAAATAAACACAATGACAATGGCGGGAAGCAGCATCGCATGCAGCTGCCATGTCCCCCTCCATTTTCGTTGTTTCCTTACTTCAACTGCCGCTGTTTGTCCTTTTAAATCCACTGCCGGTTGCATGGTTTCCTCCTCCTTTCATCTGATCAAAAACATTTTTGCAGAATCGGTTCATACTAAAAAATAGGTGCAGACATTGATTGTGATTTCAAACATTCCAACCATGTCCGCACCGTCACATCCATTCCGCTTTACTTTTCCCCTTTCACCGATTGATACCACTCATTTACTTCTTTTGTCATTTCTTTACCGCCAGACTCTTCCCACTTTTTCACAAACTCGTCAAATGCACTGAGCGGCGCTCGACCATAAATGATGTTGGCGAACGTTTCCCGCTCCATTTTCGTCAAGAATTCCGAACGTTTTTGCATCGTTTTTGTTGGCGGTCCAGTAAACTCATTTTCAATACGGTATTGGTTTTGCTCATTGACGATGGTAGCCGCTTTCATAAAGGAATCGCCTAGGGAGACAATCCGTGTATACTCATAAGCGTTTTTCGGCTGGCGTTTGGTTGTATACATTTCTTCGACTAAATCGTAAAGCATATATGGGACGGTCGGAATGGCTTCAGTAATAAAATAGGTTCCTGGATCCAATCTTCCACCTGGAATTTCTTTGTCATCATAAACAGTCTTGCCGTCTTTCATGACATAGTCATAGCCTTCAGCCAATCCATATTTAAAATACTTCGAATCGTTATATACATAAGCGAAGGCTTCATCTAAGTACTCAAAAAACTTATCCATATGTTTAAAATCTTTGCTAAATAAGAACATCCCTGTAACGAGCCCTTCACCGCGGCGTCCAATTTTTCCGTCTGGCCCACTCGGCAGCGGATATGGCTCAACCACCGCCCCTGGGTTGTTTTTTAACGCGTCTGTAATCGGCCATCCAGATGCCCATGGAGGCGCAGAGATGATACCGGATTTTCCAGCTACAAAACTTTTAATCGCTGTCTGTTCGTCTAAAATCCCAACTTCTTGATCTAAGTATCCTTTTTCATACCATTCATGTAATTTCTCTAATCCCTTTTTGATCGACGGCTGGACAGAACCATAGACTAAAGAGCCATCTTCATCTTTTGACCATGAACCAGGTTCATAATTGCCGTACGCACCAAAAATAAAACTTCCGTCAGCAAGCCATGTCGCCAAACCATTTTTACTGGCCAACGTCAAACCAATGGTATCCTTTTTGCCATTTCCGTCAGGGTCTTTATTCACAAAGGCGTCCATAATTTTTTCAAGATCTTCAATCGTTTTTGGCGGCTGCAATTCTAATTTGTCGAGCCAATCTTTGCGGATCCAAAGCAATGAATCTGAGCCGTTACCGCCAGAAAAACGCGGAATGCCGTAACGTTTTCCATCAACCGTAGCCGGGTAAAACGCTTCTGGGAACTGATTAAAAATTTCCTTCAACCTCGGAGATGCGTATTTTTCAATGGCCTCATCAATAGGCATTACTTTTCCAGAACGAATCAAATCGTTGATTAATTGTCCGTCCGACACTTTGAATACGTCGGGCAACTTCTGGCCGGACGATAGAGCGAGGCGAATCTTATTATGATATTGCTCATCGTTCGGAGCCGTCCATAGAGTTTTCCATTTAATCCCCAATTCCTTCTCTGACCATCGTGTGATCGGATTGTTATTCAAATCTTCCCCATTTCGAAATTTTGTGTCATCTTTTAGGGTACGCACAGTTGTAATGGTGACTTTTCCATCTTTCGATTCACTGGAGCCGCCTGATGAAGCTGATTCATTGTCCGTGCACCCCGCAAGCATTCCAACAGCCAATGCTGTTGCTGCTAAAGTGGCCAAAAACTTTTTTAGCATTTTTCTCCCTCCAATCCTACTTTTCTAGATCCCCCTTAACCGGAAACTACTATAAAGAAAAACGGTACCCCTCTAATTCAATCCCCCCCTTCACGACTAAAAGTAAGCGATTTCAAAATAAACTTTAACAAGCGATATTCTCTCCCTGCAGAATGTAATCATTAAAAAATTAACATTCTAGTATGTTAGTTTGGCAACAATCTTCCTTAATTACTTCCAAAAGATATAACAGCCAAACGCATAATTTCGCACTGAATGATTATTAGTAATACTAGTATACTAGTTTAATTCCGATTATAAAAGAAAGTCAATCTATATTCAATACCTACATGTCAAAATTTTTTGATTATTTTTCGTAAGAACTTTTCCTATTTTTGGTTAAATGACTGAGCACATCAAACAAAAGTCCGAAATTCCGACATTTACGACCCACCAAAAAGCCGGCTTCGGCTCGTGTCGTTCATCGAACAAAAACGGCCCATTTTTTCTTCCTTTTATCGGGAAGTTATCAAGCCATGTATCGTCGTCGGCTATTCCCCAAAACGTTACACTTTGAACCACCTCACGACATTCTTTAAATAGGGAGAAAATTTGTCCGTATCGTTCTGCCTGTTGCGCTATCGTTTCCTTGGTCGGTCTTGTCAAATCGTTCCGATGATCATGAAACTCAAACATGGAAATATCGAGTTCAATAATGTGAAAGACAACACCGAGGGACGCATATCGCAATGGCCGCGCGAATCTCATCCAGCGATGGGCGAGCCAAGCTCCAATGAGCCTGCATACCGATGCCATGAACTGGAATTCCTCTGGCGCGCAATGACTTGACAAGCGCAAAAATTTTCTCTCGTTTTTCCAGAAAACATTCATTGTAGTCATTGTAAAAAAGCCGGGCATCTGGATCGGCCTTATGTACATAAAGAAACGTTTGTTCCATAAAATCGGCCTCGATGATTTGTCGCCATTTGGATGAGCGCAACAACTCATCCCCTTCGTCGGTGACTGCTTCATTGACGACATCCCAGCCATATACTTTTCCTTTGCAACGCTGGACAACGGTTAAAATATGGGATTTCATCCGCTCAAGCAGCACATCCCGACTAACAAAACGGCCTTGGCTGTCCTGACGCACCCAATCTGGAGTTTGATCGTGCCATATAAGTGTATGCCCCCGATCCATCATCTGATAGGAATACGCAAAATCAACAATTTGATCGGCTTGTTCAAACCTTCCTTTGGCTGAAGGCGTTCACACTTCATATGATTTTCCGCTGTCATGCTGTTTACATGGGCAACCAACAGCTGTTTTTGCATTTGAATAGTCACTGGGGTTAACTGCGGCGCCGATGCGAAAATCATTCGCAAACACCTTGTGGAGGGGGGAGCAAGCAGTTCATGTTCGCTCCCCCTCCTCAAGCCATAAAATACTCGTCACGCCGCGCGGGTAATATTTGCTGCCGCTAATTTCACCGGCAATTATTTGGTCGCTCCAGCTCCAAATCGATAGCTCGGGATGTGTGAGCCATGCTACATGCGCCGCATCGGCTTTCTTTCCTAATTCATCCCATTTCCATCCTAAAAGATGCCGGGCAATAAATTGGCACAAATAGATTTTGCTGAGCCATGAATTGTTACTTGTTGATGAAATTTTCCATCCGCCATCCGGGAAGAGGCAAATTCCTTCTCGTAACACATAACGCAAATGTTTGCGCAGCGCTTGAATATATCCCCCAAAGCGGCCGTCGTCTTTTAAAGCCTCATGGCAATTCGTGAAATAAGGGAATACAAGCCCCTCGATGGCCGGAATGATTTTCGAATCATTTCCTTCTCCCATTACGGCCGGAATATACCCGTCATCGGTCACATAGCTGACGATCGTCGCCGCGCATTTTTCCGCCTGCTCCCCAGCCAGTGCGGCTCCTTCTTCCTTGCCGACATCACGGAACAATTTCTCAAGCGCTACATAGGCCGCCCAACATTTGCCCGCCAAATATAAGTTGTTGCGTGCTTGGCCAAGAGAAACGTCTAAACTATCATATGTCGTGATTTCCGCTCCCCCCATCGTACGGCTGCTATCAAGTCCCATTATTCCATTCCGCTTTTGCGGCTGGGGATGATCGCGGCGAATCATGCTTTCCAAGCATTGTTCTAAGATGGGGAGCCGCTGTTGGCGCCATGCCCAATCTTTTGTTTGCTCGATGTATACCGCGGCGCAAAGCACCCAGTTGACGAGTTGTTCGTGCGTCATATGCGAAAAGCAGCCGCTGATTCCATATAGCTCATAAGAAGAATACTGGGGACGGGAAAACGTATTGGCCACTCCCATATCATGAGTGAAGCTGATGCCTCCCGGATATTCTGTTTCCTCTCCCGGAAAGCGGACACGATCCTCATAGCTATACCGTTCAACATATAAATCAAGCACATTTTTAACTGTCCACGGATTCATTTTCAACTCAAAAAACAGCTGATCAACGGTTAAATCAAAGGTATTCATCATGCGATATTCGCCTTCATTGACAACCCAAATCGGCTTCCCTTCATGCTCAAGCAGCTGGGTGTTGCCGTAATAACTTCGAATGGCATGAGCCATCATAAATTTTTGATCGTCGGAGAGCCATGCTTTTTCAATGAGCTCGTTCGAACGGAACGACTGTTCTTTCAACACCTCCACCTGCTCTAACGCATAAAGGCCCACTTCTTCGATATTGTTGAAAAAACGGGTATAGAAATAAGAAGCATCCATTCCCACCGTTGCATAACCGCCACGGTAGAAACAAACGGCAAATTGATATGTTTTCTTCTCCCCAGCTGGCACATCCGCAATTAATGCGCCGATTTTCCCAAGTCCGAACGTCCAGTTTTCTTCGAGCGGAGTCGTCAAAATATCCTCCATACTAAAATGCAAAGCAGAGCGGACGCCTTCATCTTTTGATACAATCCCAACAATCCGGCCTTGGCCAATCCCGCACAGCTCTTGGCACGTTTCATCGATTCGTCTCATCGACGTATACGGATCGGTGCCTTCAAATCCGAAAAATGCCCGTCGCGCTTTTGTTCCGTTTGTATTGTCAATCGTCATCTCGACGATAACGGCTGGGACTAACGCCAGCTTCAGCTCTTCAGCGGTCGCCGTTTTTGGATCCGGCACCGCTTTCACCGGAGAATAAATCGTAAACGTTAAATCTTCCGCTTTCCATGTATCGGTCGCAACACGAAATTCCCGTTCGATGGCCTCTTTGGCAAACGGAAGGAGAATGTTCGGCTTTTGCGGATTCGGATCCGGATTTTCAATATCATATCGTTTGCTTTCATCTTCTCCTGACATTTCTAAAAAGGGAAGGACATGATACAAGCCCGGTTTACTTAACGATTCTATCCCAATCCATACGTTTTGCCGCGGCGGTCGGCCGAGTTCAAGATCCAAGCCCCCGTTCTTTCCTGGAAATCCCAACGTAAAGCTGGCAAACGCTCCAACGGGCGAATGATGGGCGTTAAAAAATATATTTTTAGGCATTGAGCATTATCTCCTTTCTCCCCTAAATGACCTTAAAGCTCGAATGTGAATCATCGACAATCGAGAGCAAATCTATAAAACTGGTTTTGTCGAACAACCAAGATTCAGAAAACAGTGATCCATAGCTCCATCAACGAATGTGTGAAGCGCTTCGTTGGCCAATCACTTCTCGATCGCCGAAAAACCACACACTCCCTTTTAAGCGGAAAAGGCTAAAAAGCTTCGTTTGATTGATCGATCGTTTTCAAGCTATTCGTTCTCTTATGCCATCAAACTCTCTTTATCCCTTAATGGCACCGGCCGTAATCCCTTCGACAATTTTGTCACTGAGAAAAAAGAAAGCGATTAAAATCGGCAAAACACTAATCATCAGCGTGGCACCAATGGCTCCCCAATCGGTCGTATATTGCCCAATAAAGTTTTGAATTCCTACAGTCAAGGTTTTATATTGCTCAGAGCTAATAAATGTATTAACAAACACAAATTCATTCCAGTTGTAAATCATATTAATAATGGTAGTCGTGACAATGACAGGGGATGTCATCGGCAAAATCACTTGGAAAAACATCCGATGGACAGAGCATCCGTCAATAATAGCCGATTCCTCCAATTCGCGCGGCAAGGAATGGTAAAATCCAAGTAAAATCATGATCGTAATCGGCAAATTAAACCCGATATTTGTTAAAATGATCGACATTGGATGGTCAATTAATTGAAGTTTAGTAAAAAAGCCGAATAATGGAATTAGTGTGGAATGCACGGGTATCATCAACCCAACGATAAACATCCCTAGCACCACGTGTTTCAGTCTCCAATTCATGCGCGTCAGCGCGAATGTAGCAAAACTCGCCAACAAGACCGTAAAAATGACTGATACGGCAGTAATCCAAACACTGTTGAAAAAATAACGGCCAATGTCTCCCTCCACCCATACTTTCACATAATTTTCCCAGCGAGGTGGAGACGGAAGCGCCAATAACGGCGTATTAAAAACCTCTTGATTATTTTTAAGCGAAAAGAATAACAGCCAAACAAGAGGAAGGATTTGAAAAATAGCTAAAATGATTAAGATGGCATAAAAAATGGCCATCCCTATTCTTTTCCCTAGGGCTCGAAAGGATGATAACGAAGCTTCCGTTTTTCCTGACACTAGTGCTTCCCCCTTTTGTGCTAATACTGGATTTCTTCATTTGAACGGGTAAGTTTTCTAATCAACCATGTCACTAAAACGCAAATCAGCAGCAATGAAAAAGCGACGGTGCTTCCATATCCGAAATTAAAACTGCGGAATGCCTTTTGGTACATATAAGAAGCGATGACTTCACTCGCGCCGTTTGGCCCCCCGCCCGTCATCACATAGATTAAATCAAAGTATTTTAACGAACCGACAACAGCTAGCACAATCGTGACTTTAACGACTCCCGCAATTAACGGAAGCTTGATTTTATAGGCGAGCTGCCACGGATTAGCACCGTCGATTATTGCCGCCTCCATAATCGATGCGGGAATGCTTTTTAAAGCAGCATAATAAATCAAAATATAAAATCCGGCATATTGCCATATAATCGGAACAAAAATGGAATATAGGGCAATC
The DNA here is from genome assembly GCF_014196195.1 of Anoxybacteroides rupiense. Classification (GTDB taxonomy): domain Bacteria; phylum Bacillota; class Bacilli; order Bacillales; family Anoxybacillaceae; genus Anoxybacteroides; species Anoxybacteroides rupiense. Next base: position 149,596 of record NZ_JACIDF010000001.1, read on the forward strand.
GAAGGATCAGCCAGCCAGTTTGGCGGATCATCTATTCCTAGAAACAGGAGAAAATGATTTAACATCCCGTTCGATGGGTGATAAATCCGTAACCATAGCTGAGCAATGGCAACTGAAGACAACAGCATCGGAATTAAATAAATTTTTCTTAATAAATGGGCTCCCTTGATTTTTCCTGACAGTACGAGAGAAACCGCCAAATAACCGGCGAGGCTGATCACGGAAAACACCGCCAGCAAAAAGGAGTGGTATACGCTTTTCCAAAACATCTTATCTTTTAGCAGCTCTTTATAATTATCGAGCGCGATAAACTCCATGCGTCCGATGCCGTCCCATTTCATGAAACTGTAATAGCCCGTCATCACGATCGGAATGTACACCAATGTCAAAAGCAGCAGCAAAGACGGCAAAATATAGAGCGCAATGACTTTTTTATCGGACATCATTTTATTCATGCTGTCTCCTCCTTTCTCATTGGACAAAAAGGACATATATGGCATATGTCCTTTTTGTCGTCCTTCTTTTCTCTCATCATTGCGTCTTAGACAGCACTTCTTGATGCTGTTTAGCGAAGTCTTTCGGTGTCACTTCTTCACCAAATAACGATTGGATTAAATTTAAATGTGTTTGCGCTGCTTCCGGGTTCATTTGCACATCGGCAAATAATGTAATATTGCTAGCTTTATTTAATTCATTGAGCACATCGATATACATTTGCGGCAGATCGACATTAGCCGTGTTCACTTTTGTTGCTGGAATGACACCCGCTTTTGTGACTGACTGCTCGCCCCATTTTTCAACGAAAAATCTTACAAACTTTTTCGCTTCCTCCTTCGCTTTCGAATTTTGCGCTACAAACAATCCGACTCCCGGTCCTCCGACCCAGCTATCCACATTTCCTTTTCCGCCTTCAACAACAGGGAATTTAAAGAATCCGACTTTGTCGCGAAACTCCTTTGGAACATCTTCATTTGTTGTAAACTGCGGCAAATCCCATGTTCCCATTAAATACATGGCTGCTTTTTCATTGGTAAACTCCGCTTTTGCTTCATCGTTCGATAAACCGTTAAACCCTTTGATAAACGCTTTCATTTTGACGAGGTTTTGGACTTCTTCCGCCGCTTTGATTAATCCTGGGTCTTCAAATGTGCCGCTTCCGTTTATCGCGTTTTTTAACGTGTCAGCGCCGCCGATTCGATCGGCTAAATACATATACCACATCGATCCCGTCCAGCGATCCTTATTGCCTAACGCGATTGGGGCTACGCCATTTTTCACAAGCGTTTGCACCACATGCTTGAATTCTTCATATGTTTTAGGGACTTCTAAATGATATTTCGCAAAAATTTCTTTATTATAGTACACAGGAGTGATGTTAAGCTCCAATGGAAGGGCATACGTTTTGTTGTCAACCGCATATGCTTCTGTTGTCCCGGAAACAAACTGATCTTTAAGACCACCGTCTAAAACATCATCTAAAGGTGCAAATAAATTCCCTTTCACGTATGGCTCTAAAAATCCTGCTGCCCAAGTCATCCCAACATCAGGAAGCTCATTGGAAGCTGCTAATACTTTTAGCTTGTTTTTATATTGTTCGTTTTCGAGAATTTCCGTTTTGACTGTTACATTCGGATTTTCTTTTTCAAACTCTTTAATAATGTCATTAACAATCATATAGTGCTGCTTTGAGCTTCCGGCAGGCCAAAGATGCATAAATGTAAGCGTCACTTTTTTCCCGTCTTCGGGTGAAGCTCCATTTTCATTGCTTGAGCTGGAGCTAGAGCAGCCTGTGACGGCTAGCGCCAATACGAACATCATGCCGATCAGCCATGAATGCGCTTTCTTTTTCAACAAAGCCATTTCCCCCTTTGAATCTTTTTGGTTTGCTAAGATTATATCATTGGCTGATGGGGAAATAAGGCCACACTCATTGCCTAAAATTCTACTTTTTTTAGATGTTGCTTTCTGAAGCGATAGGGAGTCATTCCTTCAAATTCTTTAAATACTTTAATAAAATATTTCGCTGTTTGATAACCGACAGATTCGGCAATTTCTTCAACAGATAAATCGGTTGCCACCAGCAAGCTCTTGGCTTTCTGTATCCTGCATCTTGTCACATATTCACTAAAGGTCATATCTGTTTCTTCTTTAAAAAGGACACTAAAATAGCTTGCATTCAAATGTACATGCCTAGACACATCGCGCAGGCTCAATGGCTGATGCAAATTTTTATGAATGAACTGTATGGCTTCCCTTACGGAAGAAGAGCGGATATGTTCTTGAATTTGAATGACTTGATGATCGATCATCTGTGCCAGCATTTCTGATTTTTTTCGCTCTTCCAATATCGCCAGCGCCTGTTCCACCGCCTCAATGAGTTTATGTTTGCTGACCGGTTTGAGAAGATAATTGACCACTCCTAATTTGATTGCTTTTTGGGCATAGGCAAATTCAGAGTAAGCGGAAATAATAATCACAACTGGCTTATGCTTGTGCTCCGCAAAGGCCTCGATCAGCTGAAGCCCAGACATTTGCGGCATGCGGATATCTGTTAAGATTAAATGAACGGGGCGCTGTCTCAGAAGCTCGATTGCTTCATCCCCGCTGGCCGCACAAAGAATCTCGCATGTTCCCATCGCCCAAGCATCCAGCGTTTTTTTCAGTCCGATTCGCGCTCTCGGTTCATCATCGACGACTAAAATCGTCTTTACATCCATCATCTTTGTTCACCACGCTTAGGGATTTTCATAGAAACGTGCGTTCCTTTTCCTAATTCACTATGAATGAACAGCCTTCTATCTTCTCCATAATAAAGCTGCAAGCGCCGATTGACATTGATGATCGCCATGCCGCTCCCTTTCAAAAGGGAAAACTCTTTATCATAGAGACGCTTACGGATCTCTTGAACGGTTTGTTCCTCCATTCCATGTCCATTGTCCGTAACTTTAATGATTAAATCAGAGGAATCGCTGTCTTCCTCGATGGTGACCCAAACAGAACCCGGCTCCGCCTTATTGCCGATGCCATGCAAAACAGCATTTTCTACTAGAGGTTGAATCAGTAGCTTAGGAATAGGAATCTCTAAATATTGAAAAGGAACAACCATATTCCATAAAAGGCGGTCTCCCCACCTTAATTTCATGATCTCAAGATAGCGGCGAATATGTTCAATTTCCTCGCGAAGCGTTACCCATTCATCGTTCTTTGAATGGCTAATCGTATAGCGAAACAACTCGGACATATTTAGCACAAATTGCGATAATTCCTCTTCTTCTTTATCGACAAGTGACCAATATAGAGCATCGAGCGTGTTAAAAAGGAAATGAGGGTTAATTTGCGCTTGCAGCGCCTTTAGTTCAGTGCGGTTACGTACCAATTCTTTTTCATAAACAACTTGAATCAAATGATTGATGTTGTCTACTAATGAATTGTACGTATTGTTTAATTCATTAATCTCAATAGTAGAAAAAATAGGCGGACTCGGCTTTAATGTCCCGTTTTTTCCTCGCTTCATGATTTTGGTTAGCCTTAAGATCGGCTTGGTGACTATGGTCGAGAGAATAAAGGAGAAGATGAGAAAAATGAGAAAGCCGATAGCTCCTGAAAGTAGGATCGCATTTTTTAAGATCGAGAGGCCACTTGTCAGCACCTCTACTGGTGTCATCATAACAAGCAACCAACCGGTCAGGGGGGATCGCTGTTTGACCACAATATACTCCTTTTCATCTTGCTTGATCATCCGCTGTGGGGTATGCAAAATAGGAGCAGGATCTCCTTGAAAATTAGAAAAAATAGATTGGAAATCATGATCGACAAGCAGCATATAGCCTTTTTCCTCTGTTTCATTGCTATAAACGTCCGTTAGTTGAAAATAGTCGCGATTCACACGTACTAATAAATACCCTCCTGGAGAAAACCAGCGGTCCATTAAGCGAATTTGCCGAATCGCTAAAAAATCTGAAGAGGCTGGATCTCGTCCAATCCAAACAATCCTCCCCTTCGCATCATTCGCTCTTTGAATCGATAAAGCTCCTATGCGATTGACCAAATCCATTTCATTCAGCGGGAACACTCGTTTGTAATGATTCGTATAAAGTTCAAAGGAATGAATACCTTGGGAATACGTTTGGTACGAATTGACGATTTGCATTAAATATTGCCGTTCGCTAAACCCAAGCAAATGGCCTCCAGCCTCTTTTAAAAGCAATTTTTGTACATACGCGTCTGTCGCCACTTGATTGGTCAATGCATCCAGTTGTCCATAAAGCGCTTCCAATCTGCCGTTTGCCTGAATGGCTGTTTGGCGAATTTGCTCCTCGGCATTTTGTTTTAATAACACCGATACGAAATGAAATGTCATCATTCCTACGAAGAGCAAGACAAATGTCATGACGAATATAAAAACGATTAGAATTTGGTTGCGAAGAGTATTAAAGCGATTCAATTTTTCTCTTATCTTCATATTCAGCAAGACACCTACCATTTATGACGCACATATTACATAGATGAAAGATCGCTCGCAGGATCAGAGCAAATTATAGATGTTTGCGACGGTAGGAGACAAATCACAGACTTGTCTCCTACCGTCATACCTGCATATTGGCGTAGGAAATCGTAACACGGGATGATGCCGCTAACAGAAAGATTCACTCCGTTCTATATCGATGCAGCCCATGGATTCACTCCCCCCGTCGACAGCTTCGTTTTTACAAGCTCACCTATTCTTTCATCCAGCATTTTGAGCAAAAAAATCGTTATTGCCGAACAAGTCTAAATGTTGCAAAATTTAATTTTATTATACCTTTTGTTTGTTTATGTGACAAACAAAGTTTGCCAACCATCTAGAATTGCCGTATAAATTATGATACATTGGTACATAGGGTGATTCATTTGACAAAAGTAACGGGAAATCCACATCTAATTAAAAAAATTAATAAGTCGCTAGTGCTTGAGATGATAAGAACACAGGGTCCTTTGTCGCGAGCTGATATAGCACAGCGTTCCGGACTGAATAAAGGGACGGTTTCTTCCTTAGTCAAAGAATTAATCGAGGAAGAGCTCGTATATGAAATAGGCCAAGGAGAATCAAGCGGCGGACGGCGGCCTGTTCTGCTGCTGTTTAATGAAAAAGCCGGCTTCTCGATCGGCATCGATTTAGGGGTTCACTACATTTTGGGAGTGTTAACAGACCTCCAAGGAAACGTCATAGCCCAAAAGCGAGTGTCTTTTCAAAATAAAGGGTATCAAGCGGTATTGGTTCTTATCAAAGAAACCGTTCTCTCTCTGCTTGAACATATGCCAAAGAGCCGCTACGGATTGGTCGGTATCGGAATGGGCGTACCAGGAATTGTTGATAAAACAGGGACGGTGCTGTTTGCTCCGAATTTATCGTGGAAGGATATCCCTTTAAAACAGGAAATGGAGGCTGTCTTTCATGTTCCTGTCGTCATTGATAATGAAGCCAATGCGGGAGCATATGGAGAAAAACGCCTCGGCGCCGGACAAGAATTCGACCACATTCTTTATGTGAGCGCTGGCATTGGCATCGGTGTCGGTTTGGTGCTTAACGGTGAGCTTTATCGAGGAACGAACGGCTTCGCAGGCGAAAGCGGCCATATGACGATTGACATCGACGGACCCGTTTGCCGCTGCGGAAATAAAGGATGCTGGGAGCTGTACGCCTCAGAACAAGCCATTTTGGAAAAAGCCAAACAGCAGAATGTTGTTTCTGAAACAAAAGAAGTTTCTTTGGAGACTTTATTAAGCTTGGCCAAGCAAAATGATCAAAAAGCCATTCAGTTATTTGCTGAAATTGGCCGCTATTTAGCGATTGGAATCAATAACCTTCTCAACACCTTTAATCCACAGCAAATCATCATCGGCAACCGCCTTTCGATGGCAAAACAGTGGATTAAGCCGGCGATTCAGCAAGCGCTCTCTTCTCGCACTTTGCCGTTTCAGCCAACCCATTTAAGCCTTCATTTTTCTAAGCTATCCATTGATTCAACGGCACTAGGAATGGCTTTGTTTGTCATTGAAGATTTTTTGAAAAAAGGAGAAAAAATACAAGTGTTTCTATAACCAGCTCTCATCGACCGTTGAGAAGCAAGTGACGAGCTGATAACAAACAAGGGGATCCCAGCATGTTTTATGGGATCCCCTTTCTTTTAGTTAATACGCCCCTCGAATAAACGGATGCACTTCGTTTTGATAAAACTCGGCTAATTTTTCCTTTTCCTCCGGGCTAAAGGAAGGAACCATGGCAGCTTGCAAATTGTCCTCCACCTGTTTAATCGTCTTAAATCCTGGAATGATGCATGTAATTGAGTCATGATCTAAAATCCAGCGAAGGGCTGCTCTTGTCATATTTCCTCGGCCATTGGCAATCCACTCTAGCTGTTCGCTGAGCTCTACCCCTTTATGGAACTCAAGGCCGGCAAATGTTTCTCCGACATTGAAATGCTCGCCATTTCGATTAAAGTGGCGATGGTCACCTTCTGCAAACGTTGTCGTTTTTGTAAATTTTCCTGTCAGCAATCCGCTGGCCAGCGGCAGCCGCGCCAATATGCCTACTCCCTTCTCTTTCGCCTGTGGAAGCAGCTTTTCTAAAGGTTTTTGCCGGAAAATATTAAAAATGACTTGCAGCGCTTTGACGTTCGGATTGGCCAAACAAACAAGCCCTTCCTCCACCGTCTCAACACTGACGCCGTAATAACGGATCTTCCCTTCTTGCTGCAATTGATCAAGCACTTCAAACACACGACCATCTTTCAGCACTTCCAGCGGCGGGCAATGGATTTGATAGAGATCAATCCGCTCACGCTGCAGGCGCTTTAAGCTCCCTTCACAATACTTGCGCACCTGTTCCGCAGAATATGTGCGGAAATCATGAATATCGCCCGCCCGGCAAAATTTTGTCGCGATGTAGATGTCGTCTGCTTTTCCTTTTGTCGCTTTCGCTAGAAGTTCTTCACTGCGTCCATCTCCATATACATCGGCCGTATCGAAGAAGTTTACACCAGCTTCAATCGCCCGCTGCAACCCTTTTAGTGCCTCTTCTTCATCCGTCTGTCCCCATGATCCGCCAATCGCCCATGTCCCAAAGCTAATTTCACTTACCTCAAGCTCGGTATTTCCTAAACGGCGATACTTCATGACTTTCTCCCTCCATATGTAAGCATCTATTTTTTAATCAGCTACGCCAATCTGATACTTCGTTACAGAAGAATAGGTGTCACCTGCACGCAAGATCGGGCTAGGAAAGTGCGGATGATGAACAGCGTCCGGCAGTCCTTGTGTTTCTAGGCAAATGCCAAGATATTTCCTTGACGGCACGCCGCCTACATCCAATTCTTCTGGAAACTGGTTCGACGTGTACACGACCACCCCAACTTCATCCGTCTCAACCGTCAATACCCGGCCGCTCTCTCTGTCATAAAGCACAATCTCGTTGTCATGATGCCGATCCAGCCAAAACGGATGGTCATACCCCCCACCAACCAACTCGATTTGCGGATGCCCGGATGCGACGGCCTCTCGTATGCTCTTTCCTTGCCGCAAGTCAAACGGCGTGCCAGTGACATCCAAGACGCGGCCCGTGGGAATCAGCTCCTCATTCAACTCCAGCACGCGCGAGCTTTGAATCATCAACATGTGATCCAAAATATCACGTTTGCCGTTGCCGCTTAAGTTAAAATACGTATGATTGGTCAAACTCAACGGGGTATCCTGATCGGCGATAGCCTGATACGCAATGCTCCATTCGTTGGCGTGATTCAGCGTATAAGTGACTTGGACATGCACTTGGCCCGGATATCCTTCTTCACCATCAGGACTCGTATAAGAAAATTGCACTCCGGCCTCATGATTAGCTTCAATGACTTTCGTATCCCAAATCACGCGATGAAATCCATTGATCCCTCCATGTAAATGGTTCCCATTCTCATTTTTATGAAGCGCATAGGTTGTTCCATTCAACTCAAAAGATGCTTGATGGATTCTGCCTGCTACTCGCCCGATAACAGCGCCGAAATACGGTTCATTTTTTATATAAGGAGTAAAGTCATCAAAGCCAAGTACGATATTTTCATAGTTTCCATGACGATCGGGAGCGATTAGTTTCGTAATAATACATCCATAATTAAGGCATGTCACCTCTACGCCGTTGTCATTGATTATCGTAAAAGCGACAATAGGGCGCTCTGACAGCTCTGCCCATTTTTTCTCAATGATTTTCATCGCCGCGGCCCTCCTCTATTAGTAAAAAAACGCTTGACACTCATCATGCTAGCGGTACTTTTCTTCCCGTTTCTGCCGATATCCGGCATGCCTCCAGCACTCTTGCCTGCTGAAGCATCGCCTGATGGGAGTAGCTTGGCTGCTTTCCTGTCAAAATGCATTCAGAAATGTGTTCAACCTCAAGCACATATTGATCGCCCGTCACTATTTCCTCGCGCACTTCACCAGAAGCGGTTTGCACCACGATCAATCCCTTGCCATCGTGCAAATCGGGCCGATATGCCCGCGGTACGGTCAGTTTTCCCTTTGTTCCAATGATTTCATATTCATTGCGCCAAACCGCTTCAAAACTACAGTCAAATAAAGCATGAACACCATTGTCCATTTTCATCCATCCGCTTGTCGCTACATCAACCGAATGCTGGTTGTCATAGCTGGAATGAACGGCTAATTCAATCGGCTCCGCATTTAATAGATAACGAGTGGAATGAACGCAGTAGCAGCCAATATCGAACAGGCTTCCGCCGCCTAATTGTGCATTCATCCGGATATTATTTTTGCGTTCCTGAAGATCAAACGAGAAGCCCACTCGAATGGTCTTTATCTCTCCTATTTTACCTGAAGCAAGAATATCTTTCACTCTTTGATGCTGCGGATGAAACTGATACATAAATGCTTCCATCAAAATGACTTGATTCTTTTTACAAGCCGCCACCATATTGCTGACATCTTTTTCACATAAAGCGGCCGGTTTTTCGCACAGCACGTGTTTTTTATGTTCTGCTGCTTGAATGGTCCATTCGGCATGCAAACTATTAGGAAGTGGAATATACACAGCATCAATATCAGGATCGTGAAGCAAAGCTTCATAGCGATCATAAGCCTTTGCAATTCCCAGCTGACGCGCCGCTTCATGCGCTTTTCCGCTCTCGCTTGCAATCGCTACCACTTCAGCATTTTGCGAACGCTGAATCGCAGGAATCAACGTTTCTCTTGCAATCGCAGCGGTGCTTAAAATCCCCCAACGGACTTTAGAACTCATCTTTCTTCACTCCTTTTACTAACCAAGACCTATGGTTGGCAGTCGCTTAGCCAACACAATATCGTATTGTTTGAAATTTCTAAAAACGAATCGTAATACTTCCATCATAGCAAGGTTTAGTTAGTTTGTACAGGAAACAAACTAATATATTTATCGACAGGTTCTTTCAACAAACAAAACTAAAAGATCTGCAAATAAACGACCCTTCCCCTTGCTTTATCTGTCTTATTTTTCTAATTCCGTTCAAAATATCAATCTTTATTAATCTCCACCTATTCTCTTCTAATCATCAATTCCCCAATCAATGAGCCCTGGACTGATGAATAAAAAAGACATGAGAAGCAATTTCCTCCCCCATGTCTTTTGATTGCGTTCACTTCAACATCTTAGCGATACCGCCATACTACTTCATTCCACATGAGCTCATTTTTGATCGTTTGCGGTGAAGTGCGCTCATCGATAACTACACATTCAATGCCGCCCATTTCCGCAAAATCTTGCAATTGCTCCGTTGTGACGGCAAACGAGAAGCATGTATGGTGAGCGCCTCCGGCTAAAATCCATGCTTCTGCGGAATCGCGAAGTGACGGGCGTGGTTTCCATAAAACTCTTGCAACTGGGAGATTAGGTATTTCCTTTTCTATTTTAACCGCATCCACCTCGTTCACAATCAATCGGAAACGATGTCCAAGATCAATTAGGCAAGCATTCACCGCTGATCCCGCATCACCATCAAAAACAAGACGGGCCGGATCCTCTTTTCCTCCGATCGACAGAGGATGAACTTCAATTCTCGGTTTTGTTGCGGCAATCGTCGGGCACACTTCAAGCATATGGGCGCCGAGAATCATTTCGTTGCCCGGCTCAAAGTGGTACGTGTAATCTTCCATAAATGACGTTCCTTTGCCATTGGCCATCACTTTCATAAGCCGAACAAGCGCAGCCGTTTTCCAGTCTCCCTCGCCGCCGAAGCCGTATCCTTCCGCCATAAGCCGCTGAACTGCGAGCCCTGGAAGCTGCTTCATGCCATGCAAATCCTCGAACGTCGTCGTAAAGGCAGTAAAGTTCCCATCTTGTAAAAAGGCTTTTAGTCCAAGTTCAATCCGCGCCTGTTCACGGATCGACTCGCGAACAGGCCCTTCTTGGCGGCCGGCTGGTACAATGTTATACAGCTCCTCGTATTCATCAAGCAGCTCGTTCACTTTTTGTTCGGAAATATCGCGGATGTATTGGACTAAATCCCCAACGCCATAGCCGTTGACCGACCAACCGAATTGGATTTGCGCTCCAACTTTGTCCCCTTCAGTAACTGCTACTTCGCGCATGTTGTCGCCAAAACGGGCCACTTTTAGATTTCGGCTTTCCGCAAAAGCGACAGCCGTCCACATCCATCCTGCCATTTGCTTAAGAACATCCTTCTCCTCCCAATGACCAACGATCACTTTCCGGGCGATCCCCATTCTCGCGCCGATAAATCCGTATTCCCGATCACCGTGGGCTGATTGATTTAAGTTCATAAAGTCCATATCAATGCGATCCCATGGAATGTCACGGTTAAATTGAGTGTGGAGATGCAATAGCGGTTTTCTTAGCTGCGACAGACCGCCAATCCACATTTTCGCTGGAGAAAATGTATGCATCCATGTGATCATCCCCGCACAAGCGTCATCGGCATTCGCTTCTATACAAAGCCTACGAATGCCATCTGCCGTTGTAGCAATTGGTTTCAACACTATTTTAAATGGAAGAGCGCTATCCTGATTGAGCCCTTCCGTTATTCTGTTGGCATGAACCTCCACTTGGGATAATGCCTCTTCCCCGTATAAATGTTGGCTTCCTATGACAAACCAAAATTCATATGGACGTAACTGTAGCATCCAATCTCTCCCCTCATTGATTAAACATTGGATTCTTCTAATCTTGCGTTTTCTTTCAATGCTTTTAATCGCTTCATCACATGATTTCCGCCGCGCCCAAAATAGTCATGAAGCTTTACATACTCTTGATAAAGCTGCTCATAAATAGCCACATTTTCCCGTATCGGCTGAAATACTTCATCGCGGACCCTTCCCATTTTTTGCGCCGCCTCTACAATCGATTCATATCCGCTGTTTTCTTTGCCGGCAGCGACGGCTGCAAACATCGCTGCTCCAACAGCCGGGGTATGCTTAGAAGCTGCCACTTTAATAGGACGATTCGTTACATCGGCATAAATTTGCATAAGCAATTTATTTTTTTGCGGCAGTCCACCGCACGCATAAAGCTCCTCCACTTTGACACCGCTTTCAACAAAAGCATCAATGATTCTCCGTGTGCCAAATGCCGTCGCTTCAAGCAAAGCTCGATAAATTTCTTCAGGTTTTGTCAGCAATGTATAGCCAACGATGAGCCCCGTTAAATCGGCATCGACCAGCACCGAACGGTTGCCGTTCCACCAGTCCAAGGCAAGCAGCCCGGTTTCTCCCGGCCGATAGGCAGCAGCCCGCTTTTCGAGCCATTCGTGGACGTTGCCCCCTTCTTTTTCCGCCGCTTCTTTGACATATGCCGGAACGCCTTGTTCGACATACCAAGCAAAAATATCACCGACCGCTGATTGTCCTGCTTCATAACCGAGATAGCCAGGGATGATTCCGTCTTCAACGACACCGCACATTCCTTCCACATGTTTCTCTTCTGTTCCGAGCAGCATATGGCAAATAGAGGTTCCCATCGCCATGACAAGCTTTCCGGGTTCTACCACACCAACTCCAGGTACAGCGGCATGGGCATCGACATTTCCTACGGCGACCGCTGTTCCTGGAAGCAATCCCATCATTGCCGCCATTTCATTGCTCAGTCCGCCCGCTTTAGTTCCGAGAGGAATGATTTCGCCGCGCAACTTCGTTTCTGTTAAGTGTTCCAGCCGCGGATCAAGCGCTTGGAAAAACTCCTTGCTTGGATAGCCGTCTTGTTTATGCCAAATCGATTTGTAGCCTGCCGTGCAACTGTTCCGCACGATTTGTCCCGTCATCTTGAAAACAACCCAGTCAGTCGCCTCTAAAAAGAGGTCGGTTTGCTCGTAGATGTCCGGCGCCTCATTTAAAATCTGCCAGATTTTCGCAATCATCCATTCGGATGAAATTTTCCCACCGTATCTCGGCAAAAATGCTTCTCCTCTTTTGGCAGCGATCTCATTTAACTTGTTCGCTTCACCTTGAGCCGCATGATGCTTCCATAATTTGACCCAACTGTGCGGCCGATGCTTAAAGTTCGGTTGGAAACAAAGCGGCTCGCCGAAAGCATCAACCGGTAACATTGTACATGATGTAAAATCAATGCCAACACCAATCACATCCTCAGGACGAACACCCGACTTTTGCAAAACGGCAGGAACCGCCGTAGCTAATACTTCGATATAGTCTCCGGGATGCTGGAGCGCCCAGTCTGGCTCCAGCTTTATATTCGATTCTGGCAGTGCTTCATCGATCACTCCATGAGCATATAAAGTAACATGATCGGCGATTTCGTTTCCCTCTAAATCGACAAGAACCGCTCGCCCAGACTCCGTTCCATAATCAATGCCAATCACATATTTCATCATGATATCCCCTCCGTCATTGCCCATAGTAAGCGTTTACTCCATGCTTCCGAAGATAATGCTGATCTAATAAAGATTGATCTATTGTCTGGACATTTGGATTCAGCTGATATGTTCTCGCTGCCATTTTTGCTACTTCTTCAAGAACGACGGCATGATAAACGGCCTGATTAGGATCTTTCCCCCAAGTAAAGGGACCATGGCCATGAACGAGCACTCCAGGTACTTGCATCGGATCAAGAGAATGGAACGTCTCCACAATGAGGTTTCCCGTCTCTAGTTCATACGCTCCTTTAATTTCCGCTTGCGTCATTTTTCTCGTGCAAGGAATTTCTCCGTAAAAATAGTCGGCATGTGTCGTTCCTAACGCCGGAATCCCTTTTCCAGCCTGTGCCCAGATCGTCGCCCAAGGAGAGTGCGTATGGACAATGCCGCCAACCTGAGGAAACGCTTTGTATAAGACTAAATGCGTAGGAGTATCAGATGAAGGCTTTAAGTTCCCTTCGACAACCTTTCCTTCTAAATCAACAACAACCATATCCTCTTTTGTCATTTTTTCATAAGCGATACCGCTTGGCTTAATGACCACAAGACCTTGCTCACGGTCAATGCCGCTGACATTTCCCCATGTAAACGTGACCAATTTCTGTTTGGGAAGCTGTAAATTCGCTTCCCAAACAAGCTGTTTTAACTCGTCAATCATCTCCCCCACTCCCTAATAAAAATGATGTCACCTCCATTATAATTTTGTACGTACAATTTTTCTATAGTTTTTTGAAAATTTTATTCAAATATTTTAAACTCTTTTCGTCGAATCACGAATAATCAGTTCAGGCTGGTATACAATATCCTCTACTTCTTCATGTTGCTTTTCAATCATTTTCACGAGCATTTCAGCTGCCCTCACCCCCATGTCCACTTTTGGATGGCGAATGGTGGTCAACTTCACTTCTGTCGCTGTAGCAAATGTCGAATCATCAAAACCAACGATGGAAATGTCGTTAGGGACACTGAGCCCTTGCTGCCGAATGACATCTAATAGTTTGACCGCCAGTTCATCATTGTAGCACACAAACGCAGTTGGCCTTGCTTCTTTAGGCTGCTGCAAAAAAAGGCGTGCTGCTTCTAATGGCTTCGTGTCTCTTTCCTCTGTCATATAAGAGATAAGATGGCCTGTCGTCAGCGGCATGCCATGCTCTTGATGTGCTTGAATAAAGCCTTTGAGTCGATTGACACCTTGCAAATCATCCGTTTTGAAAAACCCCGCAATCCGTCGATGCCCAAGCTGGATTAAGTGATCGGTAAGCAAATAACCACCACGCGCATCATCCATTTTTATGTACGGACAATTCATTTCCAAATATCGCTCGTTAATCATCACGTAAGGAATGTGCAGATTGTTAAGCACTAAATAATAGTTTAAATTAGGGTTCCCTTGGGCGCTTTTTGTCGGTTCGATGATGAGGCCACTTAGCGGCTGCTGAATCATCGCCTCTAAATGTTCCCGTTCCTTATCCTTATTATTGCCTGTGCTGGCTAAAAGCAGCCGATAGCCTTTTTCATAAAGGGCTTCCTCCGCTCCTCGAACAATGTGGGGGAAAATATAATCAGAAATATACGTCGTTAAGATCGCTACCGTTTTGGTGGTTTCTTGTTTTCCTATTGATTTGGGCTTAGAAACAAACGTTCCGCTTCCTTGGATTTTATATAGCCATCCTTCATGCTCAAGTTCCCCCAACGCCTGGCGAACGGTATGGCGGCTTAACTGAAATTGGGTTACAATTTCATATTCTGTCGGTATTTTTTCATCCGGTTTTAATTTCCCTGACTTTATCCAAGATAAAATTTCATTTTTTAACTGCAAATACTTTGGTATATTTTTATCCTTCATATGTTCACCGCCTTATGACCAAATATCGATTTGCAAATGGGCTCATTCACTATCCAGATTGTCTTGCTTAGTTTCAGCATTCCGTTTCATTTTGCAACGGTCGAAGCATCGGCACCATCTATCATTCATTATAACAGTTTTTATTTGTACGTATATATAACATGGCATTTTTTTCATAATAAAAGAGGGGGCTCCCCCTCTCTTTCACACACTTGTCCCTAAGCTGATTTGTTTTTATTATAAATATCGAAAGCGACAGCCGCGAGCAGCACAAGTCCTTTAATCGCTTGCTGCCAATCAATTCCTAAGCCAAGCAGCGACATCCCATTGTTCATGACGCCCATTACCAAACCACCGATAATCGCTCCGCTTACACTTCCGATTCCCCCGTATGCCGATGCTCCGCCAATAAAACAAGCAGCAATGGCATCTAGTTCAAATAAATTCCCAGCTTTCGGAGTGGCTGCGTTTAAACGGGCAGCAAAAATTAATCCGGATAATGCGGCTAAAACTCCCATATTGACAAATACCCAAAAAGTGACTCTTTTCGTCTTTACACCTGACAGCTGTGCCGCCTTCTCATTGCCGCCGATGGCATATATATGACGGCCAGCAATGGTCTTGTTCGCAACGAAGGAATAGACAGTAATCAAAACGGCTAAAATTAGCAAAATATTAGGAATTCCCTCATAGGTGGCTAGCACGTAAGCAAAAAGATTAATAACCGCCAGCACCCCAATTAACTTTGCGATAAACACAGCTTGATGTCCTACTTCAAATCCGTATTTCTTCTGCTCGTTTCTTTTTCTTATTTCAAGCCATAAAAATAGCAGGGACAATAGAGCGGCCAGCACCATTGTGAAAATATGAAGGCTGTCTCCATGAAATACGTCTGGAATAAAGCCAGAGCTTATATTCTGAAACGATTTTGGAAACGGGGCAATGGACTGTCCTTCTAAAATAACCATCGTCAATCCCCTAAATAATAGCATGCCCGCAAGCGTAACAATAAAAGCAGGAATTCTCACATAGGCGATCCAAAAGCCTTGCCACGCTCCAATCAATGCTCCCAGCAGCAAACAAACCAGCACCGTCGCCGTCATGGAAACATGATGTTCAACCATTAAAATGCCAGCTAAAGCCCCTACAAAAGCTGCTACCGAGCCAACGGATAAATCAATGTGTCCGGTAATAATGACAAGCATCATGCCGATGGCTAAGATGAGAATATAGCTATTTTGGAGAATTAAGTTGGTTACGTTTAAAGGACGCAATAAAATACCGTCTGTTAAAATTTGAAATAAACCGATAATAAGTACAAGTGCTACGACCATGCTGTAGCTGCGAATATGATTTTTGATTGTTTGTGCAAACAGCCTTGTTTTGCTTTCATTTGCGGCTGAATGATGTGAAGACATTTTTTGTGTTGGTACTTGCATGCTGTCTACCCCCTCACCCTTGTTTTGGTCATGAGTTTCATCAAGCCTTCCTGTGTCGCCTTATATCGATCTACTTCCCCGGTTATTCTTCCTTCACTCATCGCATAGATTCGATCACACATGCCAAGAAGCTCTGGCAGCTCCGATGAGATCATTAAGATCCCCTTTCCTTCTTGAGCCAGCTGGTTCATGATCGTATAAATCTCATATTTCGCTCCAATATCAATCCCGCGTGTCGGCTCATCTAAAATCAAAATGTCCGGTTCCGCAAACATCCATTTTCCTAATACAATCTTTTGTTGATTTCCGCCGCTTAGCTTTTCCGCTTTTTGAAAAACACTCGGTGTTTTAATTTTCAATCTGTTTCGGAACTTTTCAGATTCGATGATTTCCAGATTCTCATTGACAATAAACCACTTCGCGATTTTATTTAGACGAGACAAGGTCATATTTTTACGAATATCCTCCATTAAAATCAGACCGTTTCCTTTCCGATCCTCTGTTACATAAGCAATGCCCTGCTCAATGGCCTTGCTAACATTCCGAACATCAATTTCCACGCCATTTTTAAAAATTTGTCCGCTAATTTTTTTTCCATAAGATCGCCCAAAAAGACTCATTGCGAGTTCGGTTCTCCCTGATCCCATCAAACCAGCAATGCCGACAATTTCTCCTTTACGGATATATAAATGAACATCATCAATTACTTTTCGTTCATGCTGAAAAGGATGATAAACGTTCCAATTTTTCACTTCAAATATGACTTCGCCAATTTTTGATTCCCGTTTGGGATAACGGGCTGTTAAGTCCCTTCCAACCATTCCTTTAATAATCCGATCTTCTGTCACATGATCTTTCTTCATATCTAGCGTTTCGATCGTTTTTCCATCCCGCAAAATCGTAATGGAGTCAGCAACACGTGCGACTTCGTTTAGCTTATGAGAAATAATAATCGCGGATACTCCTTGCTTTTTCAATTCTAATAAGAGATTTAACAAGTTCTCGCTATCAGCCTCATTTAAGGCAGCAGTTGGTTCGTCTAAAATGAGCAATTTCACTTTCTTTGCTAACGCCTTAGCAATTTCCACAAGCTGCTGCTTCCCCACTCCGAGAGTCCCCACTAACGTATGAGGCGATTCATCTAATCCGACTTTACTGAGCAATTCTTTCGTTTTAGCAACCGTTTCATTCCAGTTGATGATCCCTCTTTTTGCCTGCTCATTTCCTAAAAAAATATTCTCTGCAATTGATAAGTACGGAATTAAGGCCAATTCCTGATGAATAATCACAATTCCTAGCTGCTCACTCTGCTTAATATCTTTAAACTTGCATACCTCTCCCTTAAATAAAATCTCTCCATCATACGTTCCGTACGAGTAGACGCCGCTTAACACTTTCATCAACGTTGATTTTCCTGCCCCATTCTCCCCGCAAAGCGCGTGAATTTCACCTTCCCGTACTTTTAAATTCACATTATCAAGCGCTTTCACCCCAGGGAATTCCTTTATAATCCCCCTCATTTCTAAAATAAACTCGGACATATGTCTTCCTCCTTGCGAGAGAGTACGGATATAAGGGGGATCAATGCCCTTGTATCCGCCTTTCTCTTCGATCTATTTCTCTAAGTCTTCTTTTTTGTAATAGCCGCTGTCCACCAATACTTTTTCGTAGTTAGATTGATCCACCGAAACAGGCTCAAGCAAATAGGATGGTACTATCTTTACCCCATTGTTATATGTTTTTGTATCGTTAACCTCTGGTTTTTTTCCTTTTAATACAGCATCCGCCATTTCAACAGCTTTTTTCGCTAGTTCACGTGTATCTTTAAATACTGTTTGCGTTTGCTCACCAGCGATGATCGATTTCACCGACGCTAATTCGGCATCTTGTCCAGTTATAACAGGCATCGGCTTGCTGGTTGTGCCATAGCCAACTCCTTTCAGCGATGAAATGATACCGATGCTAATGCCATCATAAGGTGACAAAACAGCATCCACTTTTTCATTCGTATAATGGGCACTTAGCAAATTGTCCATTCTTGCTTGCGCAGTTGCTCCATCCCATCGTAACGTGGCTGCTTGATCAAATTTTGTTTGACCGCTGCGAACCACCAATTTTCCGGAATCAATATAAGGCTTTAATACAGACATCGCCCCATCAAAAAAGAAATAGGCATTATTATCGTCAGGCGAGCCCGCAAACAGTTCAATGTTAAATGGACCTTTCCCTTCCTTCAATCCTAGTTTTTGTTCGATGTATGTCCCTTGCAATACTCCAACTTTAAAGTTGTCAAATGTCGCATAGTAATCGACATATTTGCTGTTTTTAATCAGACGATCGTAAGAGATGACTTTAATTCCTTGTTTATGCGCCTTTTCAAGAACATCCGTCAATGCCTCGCCGTCAATCGGAGCAATAACTAAAACATTGACTCCTTTTGTAATCATGTTTTCAATTTGCGATACTTGATTTTCAACGACATCTTCGGCGTATTGCAAATCGGTTTTATAACCAAGCTTTCGAAATTCCTTTTCCATATTTTTTCCGTCACTAATCCATCTTTCCGATGATTTCGTCGGCATTGAGATGCCTACAAATCCCGCTTTGCCATCGCCTGCTCCATTTCCACTACATGCAGTCAACGCAAAGGCAAACATAAATAAAATCATGAATGACAACCATTTTTTCATAGCTTTTTTCTCCCCCTTTTATAAAGTGATTGAATAATTACCTAAAATATAGCACCAAGATAATTTTCAGTCTTTTCAATAAAATAACTATTTTTATAAAAATTTGACTTACTTAAAGCGCTTTCAAAAAAAGAAGAGCTATTAATAGCTCTCACTTAACCAATGGAAACTTACGCGGATCCCTTTATAGTAAATTTTCATGAATTTCTTTAAAAAGGAAGGCCCCCTTACGATATTGATTTGGAGGGATTCCAACTGTTTTCTTGAAAGCTGTGCTAAAATAATGCTGTGTTTCATATCCTACTTGTTCGGAAATTTCATAAATAGGGAGTTCGGTAGAAGTCAATAACTGAATAGCCTTTTTCATTCGGGCTTCTGTTACTAAATTAACAAATGATACTCCAAGCTCTTGTTTCATCATGCGGCTTAAATAAACAGGAGACACGTTTAAAAATTGAGCAACAGATTCCAATGTTAGCTTTGGATTCGAAAAATGCTCTTGAATATATTGTTTGGCGCGGCGCACAATCGGAGAAATATTCGTTTCTTTATAAATTAGTTCTTTACAATGCTGATAGGCCTCAGCTACCTTTCTCATCCCTCCCTCGATGCTTTGTATGTAAACGTTAGTCTGTACATTCAAATATTGTTTCAGTGTTTTTTCAATGGTTCGGATCATCCCTTCATCAATTTGCCCCCAAATACAAGCGACGATAAATCCAGCAGTATCTCGAAACATTACATGACAATCAGTAGACAGCAATTCAGACGCAATGTTTTCGATTGCAAAAAAGAGCAGCTGCTTATCCCGGTCATTGAGCAATGGCTGATGATTAAAAAAATCTTGCCAATAAATCATTGCTAATTGATTCGGGGCAGATGAAGGAAGCTGGAAAAAGGAAAGTTGCGCCATAATTTCTTTCTCTGTCAGCTCGCCATGGATCCATTTTAAACAAAATTGTTGCCGGATGAGCGAAAAGTTTTTTTGAACCTGCTCCGACAGCATCCTGATGTATTCGTTTTGCTTGAACCCTTGTTCCAGCGCTTGTTTTATTTTCATTACGACCTCTCGCAAATGCTGAGGATGAGTCGGCTTCAATATATAATCGTCAACCTGCAAACGAATCGCTTCTTGTGCATAAGTAAATTCATCGTATCCGGTAATAACCACCATTCTGCATGCAGGCAGTTTTTCACGAATCTGCCTCATTAATGTAATGCCATCCATCATTGGCATATTCAAATCAACAAAAAGAACGTGAATCTCATGATATACAGCCAGTTCTAACGCTTCTTCTCCATCCTCAGCTTCCGCGATTATCTCCATGTCAAATTCTCTCCAATTGATTGCCTCTCGTATTCCTTCGCGAATAATCGGTTCATCATCAGCAATTAACACCTTCCACATCTCTCTTTCCTCCTACATCGCTTGTCTAACAATTGGATGGATCATCGTCACGGTCGTTCCTTTTCCTTCTTCACTGTCGATCCATAAACCGTAAGTACTCCCAAAGGTTAATTGCATTCGCGCTTGCACATTCAACATTCCATATCCCTGCACCTTTCCTATCTCCTTTTCTTTGTCACGAGCCGTAAAATCAACCGTTAAGTCTTCACGCAAAGATGACAATAATTCTTTTGACATTCCGACACCATCATCATGAATGCGAATGATCAGCTTTCCATCCTGTTCCTCAGCTTGAATCAAAATATGGCCAGGTCCTCTCCGCTGCTTGATACCGTGATAAATCGCATTTTCTACTATCGGCTGCAAGACAAGCTTTAAAATATATAAATCTTGAACGTTAGAAGCGATGTCAAATGTATAGTTCAACTTGTCTCGATATCTCGTTTTTTGAATGCTTAAATAGCTTTGAATATGTTCCATTTCTTCCGCAAATGAAATGATATCCCTTCCTTTGCTTAATCCGATGCGAAATAGCTTTGACAACGCTTCCACTACTTGGGCTACATCCTCCGCTCCTCTTTTTCTAGCCAGCCAATGAATCGTATCTAACGTATTGTAAAGAAAATGAGGTTTAATATGCGCCTGCAAGCTCCGAAGCTCCGCTTCCCATCTTTGTCGTTCCTTCCACTCTACAAGAGAAATGAATTTTTGGATTTGATCGAGCATTCGATTAAAACTTCTTCCTAACATACCGATTTCATCTGCACGAACACTGTGATAGCGGCTCGTTAAATCGCCTCCCTCTACTTTTTTCATAAATGAGATCAATTGTCTGATCGGTCGTGATAGCGAATGAGCCAAATAGTAAGAAGCGCCGATACCAATAAGACAGACCAAAAATACAAAACAAGTGACATAAAAACGGATTTCCATGATTTCTAACGCTGATTCTTGATTGGAGAAGACCCCAATCGTTGTCCAGCTTGTAAACGGTGAACGCTGATAAATAAATTGCAAATATTGTCCATCTACCTTCTTGCTAAATGTTCCGGAATCCCGATTGCCAAGCCATTGAGCCGGGATATTCGCGATAAGCGGATGGGCAGGTGAATAAATATTTTCGCCGCGATGATCGATAACCATTAAGTATCCTGATTTTCCTAAACGAACACTTTTCACGGCTTCCGCAATAACACGCAGCTTTAGGTCGATTAAAATCACTCCTTCTACCTGCTGAGTTTCTGGATTTAAAACGGCTCTAACAACTGACACCACTTCCTCTCGTTTATAATTCGTGTGTGTTGTTACATTACGTTTCTCCGGGTGGCCAATAATTTTAAAAATGCCTTTATTTTGTACAGCCTCCTGATACCATCCTTCCTCTGTGAGCGGCTTAGCTGAACGGGTATACATTTCGTTGCTGATATACTCTCCTTTATGATTAGCAACAAGAATACCCGCAACTTCAGGATACAATGTTGTTAATCCGCGCAGAAATTGACGAATTCGATATTCATCGCTCGTTTCACCAATTCCTTGCATCCTCTCGTTTCCTTCTAAAAACTTTTTTATTTCTGGATTAAATGCTGTTAAATAGGTAATATTTTGCATATTATTCAAGTAAAACTCGAGCGTTCGATTTACTTGGTTAATCACTTGAAGTGTATTTTGATTAATTTGCCGATCAATAATCCGATCAACTGTCCAACCTGTTACGCTCCCAAGTCCGATGGAGGGAAAAATGATAATGAATAAAAAAAGGAAAATCAGCTTATAGCGAATAGGTACATTATTAATCTGAAAATATTTCATTTGCTTCAATCCTGATCCCTCATTTCTAGCATCCGCATTCTTTCCCTTATTTCGCATAAAAGCTATCCACGTTTTCTTTCGTTACAACTGTAATTCCAGTGTCCATATACGCAGGCAATAAAGGATAGCCAGATGGCAAAGAAGGAGTTAAGCGATGGTGAAGGTGAAATAAAAATTGCAATGACCAATATCCCATATTCCATGTTCCTTGAGCCAATGTGGCTTCTATCATTCCTTGTTTCACCATATCCAATGTTCGTTTATCGGTATCAAAGCTAATAATTTTTACTTTCTTCGCTGTTGCAAACGATGCAACGGCTTCACCCACTCCGACTCCTCCATTGGCCTCGGTAACAAAAATACCTGATAGCTCTGGATATTGTTTTAACAGCTCTAGAGCGGCTTGCTTCGAGGCAAGGGCATCTCCTTTCCCATCCTTTACTATTACGACTTCCATTTCCGGATATTCTTTATCAATCGTTTCAATAAACCCTTTTGTCCTTTGTTGGTGATTTAACTGATTGGGAAGCGTAATAACCGCTACTTTCCCTTTTTTTCCTAACAGCTCTGCCATTTTATGCGCCGCTGTCACTCCGGCATTATAATTATTCGTTCCTAGGAATGAAAACGCTTTACTAGAAAGAGCATCGGAATCGAATAATACAACTGGAATTCCCTGTTCCACAGCTTTATTAATCGTTCCAGTCAGTTTATTTGGATCTATTGCAGAAATCGCAATGCCAGCTGGTTTTTTAGCAATTACTTGCTCAAGCACCGTCACCTGTTCATTTACGTCATATTGTGTCGCCCCCCGATACTCTACTGAAACATTGAGTGCTTGAGCCGCATCCTCAAATCCCTTTAAACAATTTTTCCAATAGTCAATTCCAGATAAAAAAGTGACCATTACATATGTCTCCTCGATTTTCCCTTGTAAAGTTTGCTCTTCTTGATTAACAGCACGAATACGGGAAGCTTGCAAATGATAGTTATATACATAAATAAGAAAGACACCGATTAAAAAAACATAAACCAATAACAATTTTTTCATGGCAATCCCCCTGTCTATTGTCACTATAAGATGTTAAAACATGATACAACTTGATTCGTTCCCACCCTTTTTCTAAAATTGAATCAGGGTCTAAAAATCCGCTTTGAAAATCCAACAGTCGAAAAAAAGATTCTGCCGATTCGAATCGGCTAGAAGTCTAATCTTCTCATTACCCGTGGTGCTAGTTGAGCATCAAATGCAACTATACAGATCTAGATTGATGCATGAACACTTGTCCCTCGCCGTGAGCAAGCTCCCCCTCCTTTCATCGTGAGCTTTTAATCTGATCTCCGGAATTCCTCCTCATATCGTTCAGATTGAAAAATCCAGATAAGTAAGGCGTTTCAATAAGGCAAAAGAGCCGTTGAAACGCTTTATAGTTGAAATTCCAAAAATATATGTATAGATAGGAAACTTTCGGTATATTTATATGGTCACAGGCTTTTATAAATGTAGCGATCAGGCGCTAAATAAACCCAAAGCAAAAATATGGTTTCGCATTCGCTTTAATTTGTACGCATCAATAAACAAAATAGAAAATTCGTCCCTTTCCGTCTCCTTATAAAACATAAAATCCACATATTTTTTGTTCGTACAATTTTATTGTACCATGAATAGAGAATAGTTAACTATTGAATTTCAAATCGTTTACGATGTAGCTTTAGGAAGAAACGTGAAGAATCCTTTTGATTTGGAGTGGCCATCTCTCAAGCAAACATATTCCGAATCAAAAAAATGAGCTGTTTAGGACAGCTCATTTTTTACATACAACTTACCGATAGGCCCAGGCGACGAAATGAAGAGAAGTTTGCGGGTTTTCCTTCATCATGCGAGTGGTAAAGGTTCGAATGCGCTGCTTTTCCACCGTATTGATGAGGCCGTTGTTTCGGCAGACGCCTGATTAAACTCCCAACGTTAACCTCAAAGCTCTGGAAATACTTTCGCTCATCAATAAAGAAAGCTGACACATTCAACGGTGATAAATTTTTCCTCATGAAAGTTTATATCGCTTATTCCCCCACTTCAATTATATGGATTTTTTTGAGATGGGAATCCATATTTCGCTCTTGAAAGTGGGCGAGTGGATATTTTTATTCTCATTCCACAAAATTTCCGGACCCTCAGCCGCTTCATAATGGGTTGAAGGAAACCATTCAGAATAAATACGTCCCCATCCTTCTTGCAATGCTTGGGGAAAAGGTCCCACTACTTCAAATACAGCCCATGTCGAGGCAGAAACCTCAAGCTTCGTTAGATGATCTGGGCATTCTTTCGTTGTCGCCACGCCAATATAATGGTCCAATTCTCCCTTCTCTTCCATTCTTCCCTCAGAAAAGTTCACAGAGGCGCTAAGCAGCCCTAAAGGTTCCACATTTGAAAGCCGCTTCAACTCATTGATTGTGTCATCATCTAAGCTTTTCCACATGGAGGCAATCTCCGGATTGACTCCATGAAAAATCAGCGGAACTCGTCTCATGATGCCAACGATGCGAAACGGTCCTTTTTCTTCAATGCGATAGTTCATTTCATTTCCTCCTCTTACAGATAACTGGAAGGTCATGGACGGATAAGCTTTCAATGAACAGCCGCCATTCCTAGCTTCCGATGGTGTGATCCCATGCAGCCCTTGAAATGCTCGGGCAAATGAATCCGGGGAGCTGTATCCATATTTCAGGGCTATATCAATAATCTTTGCCTTGCTCTCCTTGAGCTCCAAAGCGGCAAGCGTCAGACGTCGGCGCCGGATATATTCGGATAACGGAATCCCCGAAAGAAAAGAAAACATCCTTTTGAAATGGTATTCTGAGCAAAGTGCCAGCTTTGCTGCTTCTTTAAAATCAATTTCTGCCGTCAAATTGGCTTCAATGTACTTCATCGCTTCGTTCATATTCTTAAGCAAATCCATCTTGATGACCTCCTTGCCCATAGAATAACAGGAATGAAGGAACGCCGCCCGACATTTCGTGCCCAATCATGCAGGGAGCTTCCCGGATGGATCCATTGTCCCCTTTTCGCCGCAGACACGGCTGATCATGTTCAGAGCCGCCAAAATCGATCGAGCTTCGCTGCTTTTTTCCCATGTTTATAATATGGGAGCCAATACAAGCATTCATTCAAACCTGCTATCAAGCAAGCTGTCCTACCGCTTTTTAAGCAAAAAAACTGTGCCGTCTAAAAGAAACGGCACGGTTGCTCCTTACTGATTGCGATTGAAAATCACAAGTTTTAACTCTGTCATTTCTTCGATTGCATAGCGGATGCCTTCACGGCCAAATCCGCTTTCCTTGACGCCTCCATATGGCATATGATCCACCCGGAACGTCGGAATATCATTGACAAGCACTCCGCCGACATGCAGCTTTTCTGCTGCTTTCCACGCGACATGGACATTATCTGTATAGATGCCGGCTTGCAAACCGTAACGTGAATCATTGACCAATTCAATCGCTTCATCAATAGATGAAACTTTATTAATCAAAACAATCGGCGCAAACACTTCATAGCACGATACTTTCAACGTAGGCGCTGCATTTAAAATGACCGTCGGCAGCAAAATATTTCCTTGCCGCTCGCCGCCGATTGCTACTGTCGCACCGCTTTGTTTCGCTTCTTCAATCCACTGCAATGACCGCTCGACATCTTGAGGTGTAATCAATGCTGAGACATCTGTACTAGCATCAAGCGGATCGCCGATTTTTAACTGCTGAGCAGCTGCAATAAATTTTTCTACAAATTCGTCATATCGTTTTTCATGAACATAGATGCGCTGAAGGGAAATACACACTTGTCCTTGGAAAGAGAAAGCCCCAAAGACACAGCGCGGGATCATCCGGTCGATGTCTGTTTGTTCATCGACAATGACGGCCGAATTCGATCCAAGCTCCAGCGTCACACGCTTAAGCCCGGCTTTATTGCGAATGCCAATCCCTACCTCTGGGCTTCCCGTAAATGTCACCATACTGACGCGCGGATCCGTGACGATCTGATCGCCTACAGTTCGGCCGCTTCCCGTTACTACATTGAGCGCTCCTTTTGGCAGTCCCGCAGCTTCAAACAGCTCAGCAATCAAATAGGACGAAAGCGGAGTTTGGCTTGCCGGCTTTAATACGACCGTATTTCCGGAGGCAAAGGCCGGTCCGAGCTTGTGCGCAACAAGATTCATTGGGAAGTTAAAAGGAGTGATCGCCCCGATGACTCCAATCGGCTCTCTCGTCGTAAATGCGATTCGGTTTTCCCCACCCGGCGCCGCATCTAACGGAATGGTTTCACCATGAATACGCTTCGCTTCCTCCGCAGCAAATTTATAGGTTTGAATGGTGCGAGCCACTTCCGCTTTTGCTGTTGTCAGCGGCTTCGCAGCTTCTGTTGCGATGATTCGCGCTGCCACCTCTGAACGCTCCTGCAAAAGTGACGCCACCTTTTCTAAAATAGCCGCTCGTTGGTAGGCTGGCATTTGCTTCATCTTTCCCCGCGCTTCATATGCAGCCGCAATCGCTAAACGAACCTCTTCCTCCGTCGCAGCTGGAATTTCGGCAAGCGCCTCGCCAGAATAAGGAGACCGCAATGTCGTATACGCTCTTGCTTCCACCCACTCCCCATCAATATATAGCTTCTTTTTTTCAAAAGTCGTTTTCATCGTACTCCCACCCTTTCCTTTTGATTGCACAAACGACAGGTTGCCTCTAACACCCTTTCCGTTCTCCTCAATAGCCATAACATGCTAACACAACCACCATTATCTTTATTCGTCTTTTTGACGGAAAAGTCCTGCTGTTGATGATTCTCCACTTCTAAGGATATAGGCAATTTTTAACCTCACATTTTCTCTTTCATCTTTTTATTCACTATTTTCAATAGGTGTTGTACAATTACAATCGAAATAAGTAAACGTTTACTTCTCAAACATCCATTCACCAATCATTGAATTCACCGTCAGGAAGCCCCGTTTGCTTATTCCTTTTGGATCATGTTTTATAGCATATTTATACTATTTTTACATTTATTATAGTTGCAAAGGGAGCGAGCACACATGAGTTTTTCAATTTTTATGAGAAAAAAGGCGCAGCCCGCCAGCACAAGCCATATCGATCCAAACGTTCCAACTAGGCTGGTCCGTCTTCAGAATCCTTCCATTAACAAGCAAATCGAAATGATTGAGCTAACCGAACGGGATCTGGCCATACTTCAAACGTTAAAGCCGTTTATTGAAGAAAAAATCGATACCATTGTCACCCGCTTCTATGATGTGCTTCAAACAGAGCCTTCACTGCTCGCTATTATTCAACAGCACAGCTCTGTTGAACAATTAAAACAAACGTTAAAGGTCCATGTCATTGAAATGTTCAGCGGAAGAATTGATGATGAGTTCATCGCGAAACGCACGCGCATTGCGATCGCCCATTTGCGCATCCAACTTCTCCCAAAATGGTATATGTGCGCCTTTCAGCAATTGCTGTTGGCTCTATTAGACGTCATTTCTCCTCATATTTCTGAGCCGCATGCGCTAATGGAGGCCACTAAATCGATGACCAAAGTACTAAGCCTTGAACAGCAAATTGTGTTAGAGGAATATGAAAAAGCAAACGAAAGAAACCGCATGCAAATGGAGCAAATAAAAAATGAAATGAAAGAACAGCTTAAAGCGATGGTTCAAGAGCTTTCCACTGTATCAAGCGAAGTCAGCTCCTCGGCTGATGGATTAACAACTCAAGCCAAGGATATTTTGCAATTTGCTAAAGAAGCCGTTCAAATTGCGGATACGAGTGAACAACAATCGGTCAAAGGCCAAGAAAAACTACAGCGCCAGCAATCAACGATTCATAATTTTCAACAGATGATGAAAAAAATTCAGACGGAAGTACATAGCCTCCAACAATCAGCTGCGAAGATCGAAAATATCAACAGCCTTGTCACGGCCATCGCCGATCAAACCAATATGCTCTCGCTTAACGCTTCGATCGAGGCTGCCCGGGCTGGAGAGCACGGAAAAGGGTTTGCGGTCGTTGCCAACGAAGTTCGCAACCTCGCCTCGCAAACAAAACAGTCGGTTTCGAGTGTAGCGGACATTTTAAACGAGCTCAACTCAAAGGTTCATACGATCTCGCAATCATTGGATGCAATGGCTTCATTAATTGCGGAAGGTACAGATGATATGGAGAAAATCAATCAATTTTTCAATGAGTTCGGCTTGTCCTT
Source organism: Anoxybacteroides rupiense (assembly GCF_014196195.1). Classification (GTDB taxonomy): domain Bacteria; phylum Bacillota; class Bacilli; order Bacillales; family Anoxybacillaceae; genus Anoxybacteroides; species Anoxybacteroides rupiense. The sequence continues at coordinate 177,940 of NZ_JACIDF010000001.1, forward strand.
AAAGCAAATTCGTGAACAAAATCAACGTATTGATCACGAAATGAAGCAATACGTTCATGTTGTGTCAGAAATGAGCCAAGCCATCGCCGATGTCGCTGCATCTGCTGAACAGGTGGAGAAAGTGGCCTATGATCTGTAGGGAAGCCAAATCGAGGCTACCGAAAGATATGGTGCGCTCCGCCATCCGGCAGCCAAAGCCCCGATTACCCGAACCCTCGCTTCGAATAACGGGGCTTTTTCCTATATGACCGACACTGATAAATCCACACCTACTACACCGACAATTTGCTGCTGATGCAAAATAGGCGCAGAAATCGTCAGGCACGGCTTCTTCGTTAACGCTGAAATATAAACGTCTGAAATAAACGTGTTTCCTTTGCTTGCCTCGATAAACCAAGGACGTGCCTTCGCGTTGACAAGCCCTGCGGGAGGACTGGAATAAACGAAGGTCCCGTCTAAACGATTCGACCAGACCGCTTCAATATTAGAATGAGAGCGCAAAAATTCGTTCAAATATTTTTGGTGCTGCCGCTCGTCCAGTTTATATAATGGGCACGTCTGCAAAAACGTAAACAGCCGTTTTTTCGCTTCTTCGATCATTTGTTCATCAAGAGAAGCAATCGTTATCGCATGATCTTTTTTCATCATGCCTTGTAATTCATTGGAGGTTTGCTCTAAAGCTTCATTGATTCGCATGATTTGCTGGACATTTTGGTGCTGATGATCCATATCCTTTGCTACTGTCTGAGCATATTCTTTATTTGCTACCGACATATTGGAGATTTCATCAAGCAATAACGCGATTTCTTGAATGCTTTCCGTTTGTGCCTCTACCGCTTGTGTCGAATCCGATACCATGCCTGTAATTCCGCTTATCTTCCCCTTAAATGTATCAAGAATGTAAAGCACATCCGTCATTTCTTTTGAGCCATGTCTGTCGATAAAGCAATTTCTTTTTGGATCAATGATAAAATTTCCCGCGTTTGTTCAACCGCTTTTGATGTTTGTCCAGCTAAATTTCCGACTTCATTGGCTACTACCGAAAACCCTTTGCCGTGCTCCCCTGCTCGCGCCGACTCAATGTTGGCGTTTAATGCCAAAATGCTCGTTCTTTGTGAAATAGCACCGATCGTTGAAAGAATTTGATTGATTTCCTGCGATCGATTGACGAGGCTATCCATTTGCCGCAGCAGCATTTGATGACTGCTCCGAAGTTCCGCCATTTCTTCCTGTAATTTTTTGAGCGACTCCCATGAACGGGCCAGCTCTTCATAAAACAATTGGCTGCTGAAATGAATTTCTTGAGAAACAGCGGAAATTTGCACAGCCGCCGCTTCGATTTTTTTTATTTTTTCCGCCACACTTAACACATCATTCACTGTTTTTTCAAGGTGCGCCGTTAATCCAACTGTGCTTTCCTTGCTTGACGAAGATGTTTCATCGAGAGAATGGGCAGCCAGCTTCATTTGTTCAATAATTCCTTTTAACTGATCAGCTGCTACTTGGATCTGCCCCATAACATGTCGATCATCCGCTTCACCGGAATGATGTAACAAATCGTTTTCTTTCAAACGCCGCTTTAATAAAAACATACAATCTCCCCTTCGATGTTATATTTTATAACAAAATTATAACATTGATTCAAAAAACAACTGAATATTTTTTTGAATATTCTTTATTTTTTTAGTATCCATTTTCCATCACTCGATGAGCCTTTCTGTCTCACTGATGATCCACTATTCTTTTCCATACATGATTTCTCTTGATTCGTACACATTAATAACTGTTTAAACCGATTCATTGAACCGTTTGTATATATTGACGAAAGAGGAGTGTAAACAAAATGAACCTGTTACGTCTATTTAATTTCGGACGTAATCGCATGATGTGGAAGCAAGCATTACGTCTAATGGGGCGGCGAAACAATAACCGCACAGCGACTTGGAGCATTCTGAGCTTCGGTTTAGGAATGGCGTTAACGGCTGTTTTGAATAGGAGAAAAGCTCGAATCTCTGCATTTTCCCTCAAACAGCCACTTCAACAAGCCATGAATAAAATGAACAGCTTAATGAACCGAAATCGAGGAATGAAACAGCCGAGTTTAGCAACGGTGGAGCTTTCACAGGAGCTTACGCAAAACCAAACGAGCACGACGCCGACAAATAACCAACCGTCTTAGCAATCCCTCTTATTCCGCGCAAAATCTCTCCTGCCTTTTATGAAAGAGGCGGGAGATTTTTCTATACGTTATTTGATTAACCATTTGCTTCTTAACCGTTGTGATACATGCCAAAATAACCGCTTGATGACGGGAATATACTAAAAACAAATCCCCCGTCTTTGCATGGTCTAAACTCCTTCTACCCCGAGGTTTGCTGACGTTTTTCTAACTGAATTCACATGATTTTATTAAATAAACCGTTCACAGGAATCCTTTTCGTTAATGGGTTCGCAAAATCCAATAAAAAGGCTTTTCCTCCCCACGGAACTCGTTAGCCACGACACGCAAGGTGCTGATAGATAAAACTTGTAATTCATCGATATTTGAAGCAAGGGCATGCCCCATTTTCTCCGGTCGAAAGGCACATGTACAGACTTGTGTTCTGACCATGAGTTTTTATACCTTTCTCCTATCGATTATCGCCTAAGGATAATCGATGGATCGATTGCATCGCCCACCAAGTCCAATCATAAAAAAAGAACCAATACATTGGTCCTGGTTTCCATCAGCGATTCATCCTCGATACAACGCCATATAAATATGACGCTTTTTCCATCCTTCTCTCTACCCTTTTTATCGCGCCACTGCCGTCAGCTTTTAAATGAAATAGCCAATCGATCATTGCGCGGATTTTGCACGAATTTTCCGCCAATCTTGAATCAGGCGCTGCTGAACTTCGCCGTACAATTCATCCACCGTGCTGCATCTTACCATTTCTTTATCAATTAATGCAAACGGACAGCGTTTGCATGTCTTGCATTTTCCTAAACAGTCTTTGCGCTTAATTTTAATGTTTTTATAGGTATCTTTTAAAAACACATAAAGCTGTTTTGATTCAAACTTATTTTTCTTACAAAAACAGATCTTCTTCATTTCTGCCTTCCAAACCTCCACAATGATAAAAATTATCATTTTCATCTACTCTAATAATACCAAAAAATTTTCATCGCGAAACAACAAAATTATTTTTTCTCGTTGTTTTTTGTAGATTTCAGTAGATTGTTCTTTATAGTTTATTCAGAAAAAAATAAATTTTTCAAAATCGTTTTAAAGGGGGGAAATCATTGATTCATTTTCGTCAAGTGAACAAACATTACGGCAGCTTCCACGTTCTAAAAGATATCAATCTTTCCATTGAACAAGGAGAAGTTGTCGTCATTATCGGTCCATCTGGCTCAGGAAAAAGCACCTTAGTCCGCTGCATTAATCGTCTTGAAACGATCACAAGCGGCGAATTAATCGTCGACGGTGTGAAGGTGAATGACAAGAATGTCGACATTAATAAGCTTCGCCGCAATATCGGCATGGTCTTCCAACATTTTAACTTATACCCGCATAAAACTGTATTGCAAAATATTACGCTCGCACCTATTAAAGTTTTAGGCGTTTCAGAAAAAGAAGCAAAAGAAACAGCTATGTATTATCTCGAAAAAGTGGGGATTCCAGATAAAGCAAACGCTTATCCCGCTGAATTATCCGGCGGTCAGCAGCAGCGGGTCGCCATTGCCAGGGGCCTCGCCATGAAGCCGAAAATTATGCTGTTTGACGAACCGACATCAGCGCTGGATCCCGAAACCATTGGCGAAGTGCTAGATGTAATGAAAACATTGGCTACAGAAGGAATGACCATGGTCGTTGTTACGCACGAGATGGGGTTTGCTCGTGAAGTGGCAGACCGAATTGTCTTTATGGACAAAGGACAAATTCTCGAAGAGGCCTCGCCGGGAGAATTCTTTGCCCACCCGCGCGAGGAGCGAGCCCGCTTGTTTCTGAGCCGTATTCTTAGTCATTAGATAACAAATAGGGGGAATTTTTATGAAAGCCAAAAGAATGTGGAAAAAAGGAATCGGACTTGTATTGGCAGCCATACTCTGTTTATTCGCTTTAGCCGGCTGCAACAGCAGTGAAACAGCATCCACAGACAGCAAAGGAGACGGATCGAAGCAAACAGAATCAGCTCAAAGCACCCTAGACAAGATTAAAGAAAGAGGAAAGCTCGTCGTCGGAGTAAAATATGATTTGAATCTTTTTGGGTTAAAAAATCCAGAAACTGGTGAAGTAGAAGGTTTTGATATTGACATCGCCAAGGGTCTCGCCAAAAAAATTCTCGGTGATGAAAATAAAATTGAATTAAAAGAAGTAACATCGAAAACGCGAATTCCGATGTTAAATAATGGAGAAATTGATGCCATCATCGCTACGATGACGATTACAGAAGACCGGAAAAAGGAAGTCGATTTTTCTGATGTTTATTTTATGGCTGGACAATCCTTGCTTGTCAAAAAGAACAGTAAGATTAATGGAATAAAAGATATCAAAAAAGGAGTTACCGTTTTAACCGCAAAAGGGTCCACTTCTGCGCAAAATATTCGCGCCAAGGCTCCAGAAGCAACCGTCTTAGAGTTTGAAAATTATGCGGAAGCCTTTACAGCATTAAAAGCTGGACAAGGCGATGCCCTCACAACCGATAATGCATTGCTTTTTGGCATGGCGAAACAGGATCCGAATTTCCGGGTTGTGGATGAGACATTTTCTGAAGAGCCTTACGGAATTGCTGTGCGCAAAGGAGACAAAGAGTTTGTCGATCTCATTAACGAATATTTGCGCGAAATTAAGGAGAATGGCGAATACGATAAAATCTATGAAAAATGGATTGGAGAAAAGCCAAAGCAATAATAGCCATTTGAACGGATGAGCGGGCATATTCCGCTCATCTGCTATTCTATAGAAAGACCATTGGGAAACGGAGCGAATGAAGACAACAACCAGAGGTAAGCCACAAACTCTCCTTCTGCCACGCGAATTGTGCGACAAAAGCCTAGCTTGCCATCTATTCGCATATCAAAAACAACCTTGTATCAAGCATAACGAGGAGGTGCAATCATGCCTGATTATTCAATTTTAATCGAACATTGGGATCTGTATATGCAAGGGTTTCTTCATACGATAAAATCCAGTGTTCTTGCCCTAATCGGCAGTTTACTTATTGGAACGGTGATGGCCATCTTTCGCATTGCGCCGGTGCGTCCATTGAATTGGATTGGAGCGGCATATGTTGAATTTATTCGCAATATCCCGCTCATTTTAATTGTATTTGTATTTTTCGTCGGGTTGCCGGCTCTTGGCATTCGTTTGGACTCCTTCACCGCCGGAACATTGGGATTAACCGTTTACACAGCTGCCTTTATCGCCGAAGTCATCCGTGCCGGGATTCTTTCTGTGCCAAAAGGACAGATGGAAGCCGCACGATCATCGGGATTAACTTATTTGCAAGCCATGTGGCATGTGATTTTGCCTCAAGCTATTAAAATTGTCATACCGCCTATGGGCAACCAATTTATCAATCTCGTTAAAAACTCTTCTGTTCTAGGCGTTATTGCAGGGTTAGATCTGATGTATTTTGGTGATTTAATTTCCTCCGAAACGTTTGTCACTTTTGACGTCTATATTTTTGTTGCCATGTTTTATCTAGTGTTAACCATTCCGCTTAGCTTAGGCGTTGGCGCGCTCGAACGCCGCTTAGCAAGAAGTCGATAAGATGATAGAAAAAGGTGGGGTGAGAAATGGACTTTATCGGCGCCTATTCTCCAGTTCATTTTAAATTTTTACTTGAAGGATTTGCCGTCACGCTTGAAGTAGCTTTTATTTCTATTGCGCTTAGCTTTGCGATCGGCATTATCGTTGGGATATTGCGTTATGGGCAGATTCCTGTCGTTTCCCACATTCTCGCAATCCTAGTTGAGGTCATCCGCAACTTGCCGTTATTATTGATTATTTTCTTTACTTATTTCGCTCTTCCTGAGATCGGCTTTAAGCTCGATAAGCTTTATGCCGCGATTTTGGCGCTTGTTATCTTCGAATCAGCTATGCTATCAGAAATTGTGAGAAGCGGATTAAATTCCATTGAAAAAGGGCAAATTGAGGCAGCGAGATCATCAGGGCTGACGTATTTGCAAACGCTATGGCATATTGTCCTTCCCCAAGCGTTAAGACGCATGGTGCCGCCCATTGTCGGACAATTTATTTCTTTATTGAAGGATACATCGCTAGCTGTTGTGATTGCCCTTCCTGAATTAATGAATCATGCTCAAATCATTAACGGAAGAAATGTCAATTATGTCATTCCGATCTTCTTGCTCGTCGCCATCATGTATTTTGTCGTGAATTATTCATTATCACTGCTTTCGCGAAAGCTTGAATATAAGCACCGATAAATAAAAGAAAGGATGAAGAATCAGGAGTGCTGATCATCCAGTAAAACTCAATGAACCGTACTGGATTCCTTGCTTTTTTGCTGAAGTAAACAAGCGGGTTTGCTTGCCTACCGGGCATGCTATAGGCATGCCCTTCAACCATAGATTCACAGACATCGTTCGTTCAATCTTTAAATTTATACGGCCGACTTCTCCACTCTTCTCCCATCGGAAACGTTTTCTGTCACTCGAAATGCTGAGCATAAAAAAGACGATTCTTCATCCTATGAAACAGATTGGAAAATCCATTTAGTTTTATATAAAATATAATGATAAGAAATCCATACATTTTCTTAATACCCTTTTATTGTATAATAATATGATAGAATGGGAGAAGATTTCCTGATAGACAGAGGGGAACACGATGCGTGAACGAATTTTAACCTTATTGCTTCTCATCTCTGCTACAGCTTTTCTTGGAGAGATGAAAGTAAATCCATTTTCCAGTTCTTTCCGATTTTCTTTAGGAAGTGTCGCTTTTTTCTTTGGACTTGTTTGGCTTCGTACGATTCCTCTATGTCTGACTGGCTTTTGTGTTGGGGTGTTTGTCACCGCCTTTCGCGTAATGATTGATTGGTTAACCAAACAGCAGCCATTGGCTGATAGTTTATTGATTCATTTGCCTGCAGGCATTTATTACATTTTCTTTGCTTGGCTTGTATATATGACAAAATTCCGCCAGCATCTGGACCACCCTATCCACGTCGGAGTGCTTGGGGCAGCGATTGATTTTACAGCTAATATCGTAGAACTGTTCATTCGTCAGCTGCTTGGTGAATCTTTCACCATCGCACACGAAACCGTTTTTATGCTGCTTTTGTTTGCAATTTTGCGAAGCTTCTGCGTAATAGGACTATATAACATTTTAACCATTCAGCATATGCGGGCTTTAGGGGAAGCGCGAAGACAAGAGCTGGAACGCCTTGTCATGATTAATACAAGCCTTTATGAAGAAGCATTCTATCTGCGAAAATCGATGAGCCATTTAGAGGAGATTACGCACAAAAGTTATGAGCTGTATACACAGTTGATGGAGTCTAAACAGGCCGAGCCAGGCACCGCCCTGTATATCGCTGAACATATTCACGAAGTTAAAAAGGACTCGCAGCGAATTTTGGCCGGATTGTCTGATCTGATTAGCCAAGAACAAGCAGAATTGAATTTGCCGATCAAGGAGCTTTGCCGCATGGTCATTCGCACTAACCAAAAATACGCAGAACTTCTCGGCAAATCGATTCATTTTCATGAAGCATGTGACATCGATTTACCGACCTATCATGTATACGCCCTTCTTTCTGTCCTAAACAATTTAGTCGCCAATGCCGTCGAGGCGGTGCCAGATTCCGGATGGGTCTCTCTTCATGTGCAATTTGAGCACAATGAACTGGTGTTTCGCGTAACTGACTCAGGTCCTGGAATTCCCGATGAGGATCGGGATTGGATTTTTCAGCCGGGATTTACGACAAAATATGATGAAAATGGCAACCCTTCCAACGGGATTGGATTGACCCACGCGCAAGAAATTGTTCATAGCTTTAAGGGGCACATACAACTGACATTTGACGAGCACAACCGAACACAATTTCAAGTCAGAATTCCAGGCAGTCAGCTGCTGCGAAAGGAGGAAGCCGTGTGATGTCCCTTCGTTTTTTTCTTATTGAAGATGATGCTGTTGTCCGAAAAATGCTAGAAAAAATAATTGTAGAAAGCGGACTTGGCGAAGTGGTAGGTCAAGCGGAGGATGGCTTGCATGTATCAATCGATCAGCTCTATGCCGTCGATGTTATTTTGATTGATCTTTTGATGCCGGGCTTAGATGGGATACAAACCATCAAAAAATTAAAAGCGCAAGGATTTACCGGTCCTTTTATTATGATTTCACAAGTAGAACATAAAGAAATGATCGGACAGGCTTATCTTTGCGGAATTGATACGTACATCCACAAGCCGATTAATCGATATGAGGTCATTTCGGTTCTCAGACGCGTAGCCGACTATATGGCGGCTGTTTCTTCCCTGAATTCGATCCGCCGTTTATTGCACACTTTGGATCAGAGCAAAAAACATGACATGTATCCTTCTCCGCCGCAGCATACGGCTCATTATGAAAAAGTGAGCTTGGAGCAAAAAATTGAACAACTCCTTTTAACATTAGGAATTGCTGGCGAATCGGGCGCAGCCGATTTGCTGCACATTATGCAATGGTTTGCTGAAGCGGAACATAAAGGAGCGACTATGCATGATTTGCCACCGTTAAAAGAGCTATATCGGCAAATTATCAAGCGGCTGCACGGCTCAGAAGAGGAGCCATCCCTTCAAAAAGAAATTAAAGCGATGGAGCAACGGGTTCGCCGAATGATTTTTCAAGCTTTTACCCATTTATCCTCACTCGGATTAACCGACTATACAAACCCTACCTTCGAGCATTTTGCGCCGCGTTTATTTGATTTCAAGCAAATTCGCCTTCGCATGAAGGAGCTGGAAGCCGGTAAAAAAACAACGAAATGCCGGATTAACGTAAAGAAATTTTTATCCGCTTTTTATATCGAAGTAAAAGGAGCATAGGCGTCTATGCTCCTAAGCAGATAGCCAAAACCCATTTTGACTTTAGCTATCATCCGAAGTTTCAAAAACGCTTGGCGGATAAGAAACGCAACTGAATGCAGGCACAAATGAAATGAAACCAAGACGTTCATAAACGATCGAGCGAGTTCAGTGACACAGGAAAAAGCAGTGATCCCCCCTTCCTCTAAAACTCTAAAGCAAATGCCATTTTAATAGTTAACATAATATTAATTATGTTTGCTAAATGCGATTTGTATTCCAATAGCCCCCAATAATACCGCCTTGACCCGATTGATTCGCTTGGCGATCGATGAATGGGCAAGCAACACATGCCGCAGTTTTTCAGCCCCCACACTGACAGCGACAAAAATAACAAGAGCTTGGATCAGAAAGATCAGCCCCAAGATGAACATTTGCAGCGCTGCATGCCCTATCGATTTATTGACGAACTGTGGCAACAGCGCTAAAAAGAATAGCGAGACCTTCGGGTTTAATAAATTCATCAAAATGCCCTTTTTGTATAGAGCTTTGTATTCTAAAGATTGCTGGTTATCTAAATGAAAGCCTTCTTGCTTTTCGCGCCACGCCTGCCACGCCAAATAGAGCAAATAAGCAGCACCGGCATATTTTACAACAGCGAATGCTAGAGCCGATTGATAAATCAATGCCGAAACGCCAAGCGTAGCGGCTGTTATATGGACAATGAGTCCCGAGCATAGACCAAACGCTGTGGCTATTCCCGCTTTCTTATTTTGTGAAAGGCTTTGAGCGATCACAAATAAAATATCCGGTCCCGGCATAAGCGTCAATAAAACGGCGAATCCTAAAAAAGATAGGATCAACGTCAAATCCACATTCCCCACTCCTTTTCTAATCGCTCCCCCTGCTTATAATTTTGTGCGAATATTCCATAATTCAGGGAAGAAGCGATGATCAAGCACTTTCTTTAAATACGTGACACCCGATGAACCTCCTGTCCCTATTTTGTGCCCGATAATGCGTTCCACTGTTTTCATATGCCGGAACCGCCATTGCTGAAGCCAATCTTCAATATCAACGAGCTTTTCAGCCAGCTGATATAATTCCCAATATTGGTCCACCTTTTTATATACATCTAACCAAGCGGCTTCCACCGTCGAATCTTCTTGATACGGCTCTGAATAATCCCGGTCCAAAAGGGATGGATTAATCGCAAATCCAGCGCGGGCCAGCGCCTTTAAGGCGACATCGTAGATGCTTGGAGCATATAGCGCTTCTTTTAGCTCCTCATACAAAACTGGATCCTTCTCGTAAATTTTTAAAATATAGTCCGTTTTGTAACCAAGAGCGAACTCAATCATGCGATATTGGTAAGACTGAAAGCCGGACGCCTGTCCTAATTGATCGCGAAACTCCATATATTCGGATGGAGTCAATGTCGCCAGTACGTCCCAGGCATGAATGATTTGCGACTGAATTTTCGACACTCTCGCCAGCATTTTAAAGGCTGGATCCATTTCATTCCGTTCAATGGCTTGAATCGCTGCTTTTAGTTCGTGAAGAATCAGTTTCATCCATAATTCACTCACTTGGTGAATGATAATAAATAACATTTCATCATGGTGATCGGACAGACGCTTTTGGCTTGATAGAAGCGCATTCAACTGCAAATAATCACCATAGGTCATTTTATTTAAAAAATCCGTATGAATGCCTTTTTCCGCCGCTAGCTTTTGATTTCTTTCTGATGAACTGTGCATGATAGAACCCCCTTCTTATCTATGTTGCCATCGGCTTAATAACTGCGCGCACCGGGCTTCCGTCAGCATCCTTTAACGGAAGCGGCAATGCGATAAGCTCATAGTCGCCGCATTCGACATGGTCAAGCATTACATTTTCTAAAATATGCACACCGTTTTTGGCAAATGAATGGTGCGTCTTAAGATCTTTGCTGTCAAGCGGATCGACTGACGGAACATCCACTCCAAGCAACACAATCCCTTTCTCTTTGAAAAACGGGCCTAAATCTGGATCAAGCAGCGGAATCGACTCAGGAAACCGCTCTGGCTGGTTCGGAACATTCGTTTTTAATAATAGACGCTGAACGCCGGAAAGATCGAAGGATTGCAGCACAGCACTATTAATAATGGAGAATGGTGATACATCAATCACACGCGCCGGTCCAATAAAAACATCGATCGCCAAATCGATTATTTTTTGACCATGATCGTCAAAATGAAACGGTGCATCGACATGTGTGCCAATATGGACGCTTGTTGTCATTTTTCCGATATTGACTGAACCCGTTTGTTCTTTTGTAAAAGATACCTCATACGCAAATGGTGTGTCCCCCGGCCAATGAGCAATCGAATGAGAAAGCGGCTGTGAAATATCGATCCATGAAGAGGAGGTTTTTTTTGTCATGCCACCACTCCCCGTTCGTTCGGAAATTTTTTATGCTTTTCTTTCTCCATAATCTCCTTTAAAATATGAACTGCTTGCCAAACATCTTCATACGTGTTGTATAATGCGACCGGAGCCAAACGAATCCCATTCGGCTTACGAAAATCAGGAATGACCCCTTCTGCCTTCAACGCTTGGCAAATTCTCGCCGCTTCTGGATGCTCTAAATAAACATGTCCTCCTCTGCGCTTATCTTCTCTTGGATTCCCTATCATAAATTCGTAGTTTGCCAATTCACGCTCGATCAGCGCCATCATATACTCGGTGAGACGCAATGATTTTTGGCGAATATTCTCCATCCCGACCTCGCAAAATAGAGAAAGAGAGCCAATCAGAGGAGCAGTGCTTAAAATATGCGGTGTGCCGATTTGAAAAGCGCCAGCATGCTCTTCAGGAGTCAGATCCGGCTCCATATCAAACTGCTTGTTTTTCTTTGAGCTAAACCAGCCGCTTAATCCAGGCTCTCTCCCAAAATGCCTTTCGTGAACATACAGAGCCGCCACACATCCTGGGCCGCCGTTCAAATATTTGTAATTGCACCAAAAAGCAAAGTCGACTCCCCAGTCATGGAGCTGATGCGGAATGGCGCCGACGGAATGACATAAATCAAATCCGATCATAATTCCACGTTTATGCGCTTCTTCTGTGAGCGTTTTCATGTCAAAAAGCTGGCCGCTGCGATAAAGAACACTTGGCAGTACAATGAGAGCAATCTCCTCTGTCATCGCTTCAATCAAATCGGCCTCCTCGATGGTTTTTCCATCCCTGCTTTTGACGAGCACGAGATGCTCCTTCGGGTCGTATCCTTTTAGCTTAAGTTGGCTCTTTAATGCATAAATATCCGATGGAAACGTCAGTTCATCGGCTAAAATTTTCGTTCTTGCAGCTGTCGGTTGATAAAATGTAGCCACAAGCTGATGAAGGTTAACCGTCGTGGAACCTGTAACCACCACTTCCTCCGGTTTGCAGCCAACAAGATAAGCCATGCGCTCTCCCAATGCTTCTGATAAATAAAACCATGGATGGTGTCCGTTTGTCCACCCGTCAATGCCGTATGATTTCCATGAATCTAGAATTTCCAGCAATGACCGTTCCGCGCGTTGTGAAAGCAAGCCAAGTGAATTGCCATCCAAATAGATCGTGCCTTCCTGAAGATAAAATTCCTTTCGATACGATGCCAACTTATCTAGTCGATCAAGCTGGCGTGCTTCCTCTCGTGAATACATTTTCCCACCGCCTTGTTTGTTGTGTTTGAATTTTCTATATTTTTAGTTAAAATATATAGGTAAGTTGACACAATGTCAATGACAGATTATCACCAACATACAGAAAGGAAGATAAGCGATGAAAAAGCTTTCTTCAAGACAGCTTCAAGCAATGGAAACAAGACAAAAAATTATCGCTGCATCCTACGACGTATTTTTAGAAAACGGATTTCAGAAAGCCACCATTTCGCAAATTATCCAAAAAGCAAATGTGGGCTATGGAACAGCGTATGTGTATTTTAAAAACAAGGATGACATTTTTGTTGAAATGATGGAAAAAACGATGAGAAAATTTTACGAAGTAGCGGAAATCCCGTTTGCTCCCCGAACAAAAGAAGAAGCCCGCCATCTCATTGAGCATCAAGTCCGCCTTTTTTTACAATTGGCCATCCAGGAGCAGCGGCTGCTTCAGCTAATGAAAGAAGCGATCGGCATTTCCGATTTAGTCGCGAAAAAATGGAAAGCAATCCGCGAACAATTTATCACCCGCATCGCACAGGATGTTGCCTATTCGCAGGCAAACGGACTAGCAAAATCACATTTGCAGCCAAGTTTGGTCGCACGAGGTTGGTTTTACGCTAACGAAATGTATATGTGGGAATTAACCGAACAAGAGGTTCCTTTTTCATTGGAAGATGCCGTTTATCATTTAACAGAAATGTACACAAACGGCATATACGAATAATACGTTTTCACAAGAAGGTGAAATAGATGCTTTTAGCAAAGCTAATGCTTGATTCAAAGCATACAGTCATATTGACCGGGGCAGGAATGTCAACAGAAAGCGGATTGCCCGATTTCCGCTCCGTACAGACAGGATTATGGCAACAAAAGGATCCACAGCGCTTAGCAAGTACGCATGCGCTTCAATATCACCGAGAGGACTTTATCTCCTTTTATCAATACCGCATTCGCACGCTCCGGCAATGTCAACCCCATGCTGGTCATCGTATTCTCGCTGACTGGGAAGCACGTGGGCTTATTCAAACTGTCATCACCCAAAATGTCGACGGATTTCATCAGCAGGCCGGCAGCCGAAAGGTCATCGAACTTCACGGTTCACTTCGGACGGTCCGTTGTGCGCGCTGTAATCAGTCTGATGAAAGCGAGGCTTATCTTGATGATACCTTTTCCTGCACATGCGGCGGCTTTTTGCGCCCCTCCGTCGTTCTGTTTGGCGAAGCGCTGCCGGCGGAAGCGGTAGAACAAGCATGGCGCGCCGCCGAGCAAGCCAAACTGTTCATCGTGCTCGGTTCTTCCTTGCAAGTATCGCCCGCTAATCAGTTGCCGCTCATCGCCAAACGAAACGGCGCCCAACTCGTCATCGTCAACCTAGAGCCGACCGAACTGGACGAATGGGCCGATCTTGTCATCCAAAATCGAAAAATCGGCGATGTACTGGCAGAGACGGATCGGGAGTTGGAACAAAGGATATAAACAACAGAGCGTGGCCTCTATTCTATAAAGAGGACACGTTCATCCTTTTCCTTTTGGCGATCGATGCCTAACTCCACTTTTCTCGTTCGAACTGCTAAGCAATCGTTTTGCCATTTCAATATATCAAAGCGATTAGTCATCGCGATCACTATTTTTCCTTCATGATAACACTCCATAATATTCATAGCATGAACCTATCCAAACCAACAACGGTATCGTCACCTTATAGCAATGTCTTTCAATCCATAGTTTTCTATACCAGTCTAAATCATCTGTCTTTTTGCAATATCACATGGTTAATTAATCGAGTATCATCATGATCCACATTCATCCACTACCCGGCTCACGGTAACCATATCGGTGATCAACAAAAAACATAGGGCCCATTCATATGAATGAGACCTGTGTGGATACACAATGAATCATATAGATAGACTACTTTATTTCTTCAAGCGCCTCTGTTAATGTTTGCACTAAAAAGGCAACATCTTCGCTTTCAATCGTCAAAGGAGGCGACAATGTTAACACATTATTAAAGCCAGCTACCGTCACACCGTTTTTGCCAATCAACAAGCCGTTGTTTTTGCAAATATTGATGGCTTGATTGACAAGCGACACATCCAGCGGTTCTTTTGTACCTTTATCTTTCACCAGCTCAATCCCAATCAGCAAGCCCCTGCCACGGACGTCGCCGACATAAGGATGGTTTTGCAGTTTATGCTTCAACTCATTCAACAGCTGCTCGCCAACTTCGCGGGATCGGTCAAATAAACGCTCCTTTTCCATAATTTCTAAATTTTTTAAGGCAAGGGCGCATGCGGCCGGATTTCCGCCAAACGTATTTATATGACGGAAATAATCATATTCCTCTTCCCCTTTGAATGCCTCATAAATTTCTTTGCGGACCGCAGTGGCCGATAGCGGCAAGTAAGCGCTTGTAATTCCTTTCGCCATGGTGATGATATCCGGTTTCACTCCATCATGCATAAAGCCAAACGGTTTGCCTGTTCGGCCGAACCCGCATATCACTTCATCGACAATCAGCAAAGCTCCGTGCTTTTCACACACTTCCTTCACCGCTTTCATATAGCCATCCGGCGGAATGAGCACTCCCCCGCCTGTGATCATCGGTTCCATGATGACGGCGGCGATGGTTTCACTTAATTCCCATGTCATCACTTGATCAATCGCTTGAACGGATTTTAAATTGCGCGGATTTTCCGCTGTCTCGTTATCACGGTAGCAATCGGGAGGAGCGACATGAATAAAGCCCGGTGCCAAAGGTTCGTATTTATATTTGCGCTGCGCCTGTCCAGTAGCCGCGAGTGCTCCCATCGAGTTTCCATGATACGCCCGATAACGGGAAATAATTTTATAGCGGCTATGCTCGCCTTTTTGCTGATGATATTGCCGTGCCATTTTAAAGGCGGTTTCATTGGCCTCGGAGCCGCTGTTAGAGAAGAAAATGACATATTCGTCTCCTAGCAGCTCGTTCAATTTCTCTCCCAGTTCAACTGCCGGTGCATGGCTTTGCGTCATCGGAAAATAAGCAAGCTTCTTTAGCTGCTCATAAGCGGCTTCTGCTAACTCCTCGCGACCGTAACCGACATTAACGCACCAAAGCCCGGCCATGGCATCTAAATATTTTTTTCCGGTATGATCGGTTACCCAGCATCCCTTTGCTTCCTCGACAATCAATGTTGACTTAGGATTGTACGGCTTCATGGCATGCCATATATATCGACCATCTTTTTCCAATAAATGTTGGCTTTGATCTGTTTGAACCATTCTGTTCCCTTCCTTCTGTGAAAATTAAAAATCAAATCGGGAGGTAATCATTTTTTTTCGTGTATAGAAATTCACGCCATCTTTTCCGTTGACATGAAGATCGCCATAAAATGAATCCTTCCATCCTGAAAATGGGAAAAAGGCCATCGTCGCTGGCACACCGACATTAATTCCTAACATTCCGGCATCTGCTTCTTCGCGAAATTGACGGACGGCTTTTGCATCCTTTGTATAAATGGTCGCTCCATTTCCATAGCGGGATTGGCGGATATATTCAAGCGCTTTATCTAAATCAGCCGCGCGCAGCAAGCTAAGGACAGGGGCAAAAATTTCTTCTTTGGCAATTGTCATTGTTGGCGTTACATGATCAAAAATCGTTGGCCCGAGGAAATTCCCTTCCGAAAGCTCCGCCATTTCTTTTCGTCCGTCGCGAATCAGCACAGCGCCTTCTTCCACTCCTTTTTCGATGTAACCAAGCACTTTCTCCCGATGTGATTGGCGAATGACCGGGGTCAGCAACACGTCCTCATCCATTCCATTGCCGATCACCAGTTCATCCGCTTGCTTTTTTAACGTTTGGACAAACCGTTCATTCTCTCCTACCACCACGACGGCACTGCACGCCATGCAGCGCTGGCCTGCACTTCCGAAAGCGGAGTTGATGATATGCTGCGCAGCAAGCTCAACATTGGCATCGGGCATCACAATATGGTGGTTTTTCGCCCCGGAAAGAGCCTGTACGCGTTTGCCTCTTGCAGCCGATTGCTCATACACATATTTGGCTACAGGCTGGGAACCGACAAAGGAAATAGCCCGAATATCTTCATGGGCAATCAGCGCGTTGACCACATCGTGGGCGCCGTGCACAATATTTAAAACCCCTTCTGGCGCACCGGCTTGCGTAAATAACTCGGCTAATTTATTCGCTAAAATGGGCGTGCGCTCGGAAGGCTTTAGCACAAATGTATTTCCGCAGGCAATCGCCAATGGAAACATCCAAAGCGGTACCATCATCGGAAAATTGAACGGTGTAATTCCCCCGACAACTCCTAACGGATAGCGAAGCATTTCCGAATCAATGTCTTCCGCAATTTCTGCAAGCGTCTCGCCCATCATTAAAGTCGGAGCCCCCGCGGCAAACTCGACGCATTCAATTCCGCGTTGAACCTCGCCATACGCTTCTTTATATGCTTTTCCGTTCTCTTGCACGATCAGCCTTGCCAATTCTTCATGATGCTCCGTCAACAAATGGTGGAACTTAAACATGATGCGCGCCCGTTTTGGAACAGGAGTGTTCTTCCATGAAGCAAACGCCTTTTTCGCCGCTTGTACGGCACGCTCCACATCTTCTTTTGTAGAAATCGGAACTCTAGCCAGCACTTCCCCTGTCGCCGGATTCGGTACTTCCAGCGTTTCCGCTCCGCTCGAATCTACCCACTTTCCATTAATGAAATTTTTTAAAACAGTGGTTTCGTTTCTAACCAAAGCCATGGCGTTCCCTCCTATTGATTGATGGTGCGAAATATTCATTGATCGCCGCGTTGATGAACCAAAAGATTCGTTGCGGTCGCTTAGCGGCTGGACTTCCTGCTTCCTTAAATAAAAGAGCGGATCATCAACACTCGTCATTCATTTCCATTATCGCTTAGTTCGTTGACGCATTCATTAGACATAATGTAAAAAGTGCGTTCGTTCCCATTCCACAATATGACAACTACTTAGACTTTATGACGCAAAATGAAAAACTCTCCTGCTGTTTCAGGAGAGTTTTTCATTCATTGCCGGCTGCCAAATATTCATAGGCCTGAATCATAAACTCGATAGCAAGCCGCTTCTCAGGATTCATAAAATCAGCTCCTAGTAGCGATTCTAGCTTTTGAATGCGATGATAAAGCGTTTGTCTGACGACATATAAACGTTTGGCCGTTTCTTTTTTCGAACCATTGCAGGCCAAATAAACTTTTAATGTTTCCATCAGCTTGCCATTATACTTTTTGTCATATTGAATCACCGGCTCCAGATATTCCATCATCATTTCATGCAGATCACCGTCCTTGTGGATAAGAGAAATAATTCTAGCTAAATGTAAATCTTCATAAAAACAGCTTTTTGTTTTTTGAGAAAGCTGCTGCTGGATTTTGCTTGTTTCAAGAGCGGTTTGATAGCTTTTATGAATAAGTGCAAGACTTTCCGTGAATTTTCCGACACTAAAAAAAAAGCACGGCATGTTTTTCATATTGGCAAATTCGGAGTCCATCAAGCGCTGAATTCCCGTTTGCATCCGCTGCTTCCATGTTTTCACGCTTCGTTTATCCACTAAAATAAACACGATGCTGCCGCGCATCTCAATCGGGAAGGATTGGAACCCCTGCTGTTCCAGCATCGTGCGAAAGAGCAACTTGAAATAAGTCATATCAAAAGCGGAATGCTGCTTTAATGATTTAAATTTACAAATACAGACACAGCCGCCTTTTGGCTTTAGCTCAACATCATGGTCAGCTAAATAATCCAAAATCGTTTGCACGCTATGTTCGCCCTCCAGCCACCCTTTTAGCCATTCTTGCTCCCTTGCTCTTTTCTTCTCTTCAACATATAAATCGCGCAGCAAATACTGGGCGAGCGCCGTCGCCGTTCGATCTAAAATCAGCAAGTCAAACTCGCTAATATCCCGGTCTGTAGAAATCATCGACAGCTCCGCATATTCATGGCTAAAAAGCTGGATCGACTGGGAGGCCGATTTTTTCGTTGGCTGAGCCACTTGTTTGAGCCATAGCTGTTTTTTTGCTTCACAGCACTCCGGAACAAATTCAACTTCCTTGCCATGCATGCGAAAGAGAATTTGATGACCTAAATACCGATGCAAATATTTTAAAATTTCATTGTAATGCTCAATAGATAAAAGTTTTTGATTTAACTGCTGGGAATAAGCTTCTAAGTTGGAGATCATTTGATAGTGTTGATTAATCAAATAGGCGTGGATATCTTGAGTAATTTCAACGAATGGAACTTCTTTCAAAAAAAGGATGATTGGAAAGTGGTGCTCGTTCGCTAGCTGAATCACTTCTGGCGGGATGGATGACGTGTAGGTTCCGATTTCGATGCATAACCCGGAGGCGTCGCTTTCAATCAATTGCTCCACAAAGGAAAGGAATAACTCTCCATTTTCTTTCCATCCTACACCCGTAGATAAAATAAGTTCTTTTCCATTTAATAGTTTATGAATCTTCGTCACTTCCACCACATGTACCCATTTGACCGTCCGGTGCAATCCTTGATGTCCTGCAATGACTTGAGTATGCTCAAAGTGCTTTCTGTTTAATACGTCCAAAACAGTAAATTGAAAATGCTCGTGCACTCCTTCCCCTCCTCTATCAACGGAGATTGTCCCATCACACTAAATAATTATTCACCGCAAACAAATCGATTCCTCCTTTTTATTCATG
Source organism: Anoxybacteroides rupiense (assembly GCF_014196195.1). GTDB lineage: Bacteria > Bacillota > Bacilli > Bacillales > Anoxybacillaceae > Anoxybacteroides > Anoxybacteroides rupiense. The sequence goes on from NZ_JACIDF010000001.1 coordinate 197,354, forward strand.
CAAATCTCAGATATGTACATCGTGTAATGGCTGCCTTTGAACCACTCCCACTTTTGCTTTGATTCCTGCGCTTCCACTTCTTATGAAAGGAGAATGAGTAGGCAATCCTCATAGTTCCTACGGTTTCATTGTCCAAACAAGACAACAATCGAAATCCTTCTTTATGGAATGTTTTTGCTTGCGTTTAAATCTCTAGCGTGATGTGTTCTGTAAGATGGGCCTATCCATTCACGAAGATTGAGATTCTTAACATCTTTGCTTTGGTATCCACAGTACGAACATAGAGTATTGGATCTCGATACCTTTGCCTTCTCCTTTAAAATCCATTTTATTTTATACCATTCGCCTTTCCATCGGACGATTCGAGTAAGAAGAAACAGCGCAAGAAAACATGATATCCCCTCTAGTAAGAAAAACTAAATAACTAGATGCAAAAATAAAGGTAGACAAAGTCAAAATGACTTTGTCTACCTTTCGCCTTTTCGCTGATTGTCATAAAGATTTGGAAAGACTGCTTCTCTCCTTGGCTGTCAAAAGCTCATTAGGACGATCGCTTCATTTGCTGAATCAGCAAAGAAGAAACATATTTTCTGGCGTCGGCCGTTTGAATGTGCAATGTTTGCAAAGGCTGTTTTAGCTCAGAAGCAGCCGGAGTTGGCAGCGCAAATTCTATAAACGCGCCGCTTAAATTTTCATGAACACGCTTGATCACATACCCTCGACGAAGCAATGCATCCATTCGCTCGCGCTCCACCAGAAACTCTTGATAAGACACCGTATCTCCTCCTTTATATCTACCATCTAGCCAAACAGCAGGACCGTAAGTCCTCTCTCTTGTGGTCTATTCTATTAAATAGTTAATTTCTTGTTTTCGTTTAGAACGGTGTATTTTCCATACTTCTCCCGTTTTAAATATTGGCCATAGCCTGGTTTCCCGACAAAGACTTTGTCCCGTACAACAAACTCACCTCTTGAAAGCACTGATATTGGCTCTCCTGCCACTTTCATTCCTTCAAACGGGTTATAGTCAACGGCCATATGATGAGTTTCAGCGGAAATCACCCGTTCCACATTCGGATCAAAAATGACCAAGTCGGCGTCAGAGCCAACAGCGATCGTTCCTTTTTTCGGAAATAATCCAAACAGCTTCGCGATTCTCGTCGATGTAATGTCGACAAACTGGTTGAGGGTGATTCGTCCTTTCTTTACACCTTCACTAAATAAAATGCTGAGTCGATCTTCAATGATGGGACCTCCGTTTGGTATTTTCGTAAAGTCGTCTCTTCCCAGTTCCTTCTGTCCTTTAAAATCAAATGAGCATTGATCGGATCCCAAGGTTTGCAGTTGTCCATTTTTTAAGGCATTCCATAACACTTCTTGATGCCATTTTTCTCGAAGCGGCGGTGACCATACATATTTAGCCCCCTCAAAGTTCGGTTTTTCTAAATATGACTGGTCTAGCACCAAATATTGTGGACATGTTTCCCCCCACACATTTAATCCTTTATTGCGCGCTTCGGCGATTTTTTCGACTGCTTGTGCACAAGACACATGGACAACATAAAGCTGCGAGTCGGCCAGCTGCGTCAGCTGACAAGCGCGGCCTGTCGCTTCTCCTTCCAATTCCGGGGGCCGAGTAAGCGCATGATAAATGGGCTCTGTGTGGCCTTCAGCGAGCGCTTGCTTTGTTAAATAATCAATCACATCTCCATTTTCGGCATGGACCATGACGAGAGCGCCAAGCTGTTTGGCGGCAGAAAGCGTTCTGTACAAAGTGCCGTCGTCTGCTTGGAACACGTTTTTGTAGGCCATAAATACTTTAAAAGATGTAATCCCCTCTTCTTCGATCACCTTTGGCAATTCGCTTAATACATCATCATTGATTTCGCTAATCATCAAATGGAAGCCATAATCAATGACGGCTTTGCCTTTCGCTTTGTTGTGCCAGGTTTCAATGGCCTTCGCCAGCGGCTCCCCTTTATTCGTTAAACAAAAGTCAATCACCGTCGTTGTTCCGCCAAATGCCGCGGCAATCGTTCCCGATTGAAAATCATCCTTTGTCACTGTCCCGCCAAACGGCATATCTAAATGAGTATGCGGATCAATTCCTCCCGGAAAAACATAGCAACCTTTTGCATCAATGATTTCAGCATCATGCGGACTTACATGTTCGCCAATCGCCGCAATTTTTCCATCTTCAATTAGCACATCTGCATGATAAACATCCGCTGCCGTTACAATCGTTCCATTTTTTATCAGCTTTTTCATAAAAATATTTCCTCCTTGTGTTCTTTACTTGGCTTCCGCATTGGAAACTGTTAATGCACTGATCGCCGCTTGGCGTTCGTTCCATGTCATCGGCGGGCACTCCCTTGGAAGTTCGACCATATCAATCGCGCCGTCAACAGGACAGACAAGCGAACATAAATTGCATCCTACACAATCTTCCTCCCGCACTTTTAAATACTCACGGCCAGTGGCGTCAGCAAGGCGATCGATGCATTGGTGGGATGCATCTTCACAAGCGATATAGCATTTATTACAATTAATGCACACATCGGTGTTAATACGGGCAGCTACTTTATAGTTCAAATCAAGATTGCCCCAATCCGAATATCGGTGAACGGCTTTGCCGACAAGATCCATTACCGAAGCAATCCCTTTGCTGTCAAGATAATGCTGGAGCCCTTCCACCATGTCCTCGATAATGCGGAAGCCATGATGCATCACCGCCGTGCACACTTGCACTCCCGTTGCTCCCATCAGCATAAATTCTACGGCTTCCTTCCAGCTCGATACCCCGCCCATTCCGGAAATTGGCACATTAATTCGCGGGTGGCGAGCACATTCAGCTACCATATTTAGGGCGATCGGCTTCACTGCTGGACCGCAATAACCGCCATGCGCCCCTTTCCCTGCGACATGCGGAATGATATGCCACGTATCCAAATCGACCCCCATTAAGCTGTTGATTGTATTGATCATGCTGATGGCATCAGCTCCTCCTTGAACAGCGGCCTCCGCTGTTGCTGTAATATCCGTAATATTAGGGGTTAATTTGACAATAACCGGTTTTTCCGCGACCTCTTTGACCCAATATGTCTGCTTTTCTACTAACTCTGGTACCTGCCCCGATGCTGATCCCATTCCGCGTTCCGCCATTCCGTGCGGACAGCCGAAGTTTAATTCAAATCCATCCACTCCCACATCCTGTACTCTTTTCACAATTTCATGCCATTTTTCCCTTTTTGGCTCGACCATAAGAGAAGCGATAATGGCATGGTTAGGAAATCGTTTTTTTGTTTCATAAATTTCCTTTAAGTTCACCTCAAGCGGACGATCCGTAATCAATTCAATGTTATTAAACCCCGCGATCCGTTGACCGTTGAAGCTGATGGCTGCAAACCGCGACGATACATTTAAAATCGGTTCTCCAAGTGTTTTCCAAACGGCTCCGCCCCATCCGGCTTCAAATGCTCGTTGCACCTGGTATCCCGAGTTCGTCGGCGGCGCAGACGCCAACCAGAACGGGTTAGGAGACTTGATCCCCGCTAAATTCATGCTTAAGTCGGCCATTGTTGTATTCCCCCTTCATTTAAGCCGTCTCGCTTATGTGCTTTTCTAAATATTGATGAATCGCATAAGCAGCCTCTTTTCCTTGCTGCGCAGCTGTGACTACCATCGCTTCACCTTGTCCTTTGCCGAAAACGATATCGCCGCAAGCAAATATTTTTGGATGGGAGGTTTGGTAGCTTCCCTGACGAATCCGAACAACTCCAGCATCGTGCTCTAATCCAAACTCCGTGAGTAGCTCCAGGTGCCGCATCTGGCCAATCGCCTTAATCACGGCATCTACCTGCATGATAAATTCCGATCCTTCAATCGGAACCGGACGCCGCCGCCCATCTTGATCCGGCTCCCCTAATTGCATGCGGATGCATTCGATATGAGTGACTCTTCCTTTCTCATCGCCGATGATTCGTTTAGGAGCCGTCAGCCAACGAAACTCGACTCCTTCCTGTTTGGCAAATTCGTATTCAAAATCATAAGCTGTCATCTCTTCCTTTGTACGGCGATATAAAATCTTTACGTTTTCCGCCCCTAGCCGTACCGAACATGTCGCCCCGTCAATCGCTGTATTTCCGGCACCAATGACAATAACCTTTTTCCCTACCAACCGATCCGTTAACGGCTTGGTTTTCGTTTCTTTAATGAGTTCAATCGCGTCATACACCCCTTCTAAATCCTCTCCTTCAATCCCCAGCATCGGAACTGTCCCCATCCCCGCAGCCAAAACAACCGCATCATAGCTTTCTAAAATTTCGTTTGCGGTTATATCTTTTCCTACCTTTGTATTCGTCCGAATGTCCACACCTAAACGCTTGACTTGGTGAACTTCCCACAATGGCACGCGCTGCGGAAGACGGAATGAAACAATCCCATACGTATTTAACCCACCGGCTTCCTTTTCTGCTTCAAAGATCGTCACACTGTACCCCATAAGCGCCAGCTCCCTAGCTGCTGACAATCCTGCTGGTCCGCCACCAACGACCGCTACCGCCCTACCGTTTGTTCTTCCTGCTTGAAATAGCGGTTCGTCATTTTGTATGGCCCAATCTGTCGCATACCGCTGCAAGTTTCCGATCATAATCGGCTTTGTCGAATGGTTCAGAACACAGGCTCCTTCGCATAGCTCCTCTGTCGGACATACTCTCGCGCAGCTTGCGCCTACAGGATTTGACAGCATAATAGTCTTTGCTGCCCCTTTCAGATTCCCTGATGCAATCTTTTTGATGAAGGCAGGAATATCAATTCCTGTCGGGCAAGCCTGAATACAGGGAGCATCGTAGCAATATAAGCAGCGATTCGCTTCCTCAATCGCCTCCCGCTGGGTCAATCCAGACGCGGCTTCTTGAAAGTTTTTCGATAAATCGAATGAGGATTGATTCATGGCACACAGCCTCCTTATCATTTTTTATTTTAAAAAAGGGAATAGAGCTAAAACCCTAATCCCTTCAAAAAACAATGTCTGCCTATCTAGGAGCGCTGCTAGATCTCCACTGTTTATTATTTGCCTTTGCTAAGGCTACATACAAGATTCCTAGATATAGAAATCTATTGAGCAACTTCGCCCTTCTTTCAGTAAAACAACTGGATTTGTGTTCACTCCTTTGCTACGGCAAACGAGGCTATGGCTGTCTTCATGCTCAAGTTTCCAAATTAGCCTAGCGAAAAAAGAAACGCTTTTCTAACCATGGCGTCAATCGTACATGTCCATCTGTACTTTTTAGCATGAGAAAAGCGGTGGATGAGCTCTGCCTTATAATCTATGAGACATACCTATATTTCATTCCTTATGATTGGGTTAAACCCAGAATCTTTTTGTTATTAACAGAAAAATTAAAATATTTAAACATATTTTACTTGGTAGCGTTAAGCTTTTCATTATACATTTTGTTAAATAAAGAAGTTTGTTCATTATTCAACATGTCCATTTGATTCCTTTTACGATGCTGCATTGCCGCGATAAATAAAAAAGAGAGCGGCTAGCATAAACAATAGCCCAAAAAGCCGATTCATATTCATCGGAATTTTAGGTACGCCAAATAAACCAAAATGATCAATGACCATACTAATAACAAGTTGTCCAACGATAGCAGCCAAAATAGCAGCTGCTGCCCCTACTTTTGGAACGGAAATAATCGTAATCGTCACAAAAACGGCCCCTAATAAACCTCCTAATAAATTCCATTTAGGAACTTGAAGCAACTGCACCAACTGTCCTTTGCCAAAAAATAAAGCGACAAACGTTAAAAATAAGGTACCGACAAAAAAGGAAGTAAAGGCTCCTTCCAGACTCCCTATTTTCTTTCCAAGGCTTCCGTTGATCGGCGCTTGAAGCCCTGCTAGCATTCCACCTACTAAAGATAATAAAATATACAACCATTTCATACTTCTTTCTCCCTTTCATTCACGTTTGTACAAACGATATCAAATGTTGTATGGCTATAACGGTTTTAAGCATTATTTCACAGCAAGCTGACATCAACCTCTCCCACCTACACTTCGCTTAGAGGTGGGAGACTTCTCGGTGAATGTGTTAAAAATGCTTGCCAGACAAGGAGCACAAATCAAATAAAAAAGTGCATGCGCAGACGAGCTAGACTAGTGCCTATGATTGAAAGCATTTGTCGGCAATCTGAATTCGATCGTTTAACATTTGTTTGGATATGAAGTTGAGAACGTTTTTCCGCGGTCGGGCGAACCAAACAATACGGCTCACAGACGCCCTTATTGGTCTGCTGTCCGGCACTCTGTCACGCTTTGGCATAACGAAAACCAGCATGTTTTCCTCCCGATTGCAGCTCTCCAAAATGATGTGTTCCATCCTTCCGATGTCGTTAAATCCGCATAGAGGGTACGATAAACTCTTTCCTCCTTTCTCCTCATTACATCGTCAAATAAGTGGTAAGAAAAAAACATTCGGGGTTTCCCGAACGCTTTTAACGGTCACTAACACTCTCTAGCAAAGCATCGCCCGCTTGACTTACTCGGACATAGGCGTAACGAGCTCGCTGCTGCAGTTCTATTCCTGTTTTTTCTGGAACAAAAAAGGATTCAATTCCATAAATGATCGTATCTCCTTGCCACTTCCCATTGATGATGACTTCGCCCTTTTTCCGGATATACGACAAATCCTTTTTCCCGTTCATAACATATACGCGTGCAAAGCGGTAAACTCCTGCCTCATCTTTTTGCAAAATGAGTTGAACCTTTCCGTTCCCGCTCATTCCTTGAATCTGCGAAATTTCATAGCGCAGGCGAACATAATCACCCTGGAGTAAAGAGCGCGGATCCATCGGCATGAGCTCCAGCTTTACCACTTCTCCATTTCGCAAAAGCCTTTCTTTATCAAATACGGTATAGCCGATAAAAACGATTTGCAGCGCGATGATCATAAGCAAAGGAATCCATTTGCTGCGAACCCAACTTACTTGTTCGTTTGGCAGAAGATGTTTCTTTTTTTCTAAAAATATTGTACCTGCCAGCACGAGAATTCCAAAAATCAACAGACTTATGGCTTTGTCGAGAAGGCTCCATGCAAATTCGTAATATTTTAAAACAAGAAATAGCCACAAATAAAACCAAGCAATCCCTAATCCAATGGGCTCCTGTTGCTTCGATTGAAAAGCGATCCATCCTGCTGTGATGAATATCAATAAAAGATTCGCCAATACCACCCAAAGATCAAGAGCAAAAAAATCCATACTTGTTAATAATAAAAGAGACCCCATGCCTATAAAGAGAGACAAACGCTGAGTATGCTTCCGCTGGTGGGATGCCATATATAAAAACGCATTCAACAGGACAACGAATAAAAGAGCAAGGCGCAGCTTGTCGCTCCATTCTTCGACAATGAGCATTCCGAAAGCAGATAATGCTACATGAGTAAGGAGCTTAATCCCCGTTTTTTCTGATTTAAAGTATCCAACAAGCAGGACCAGAAAATAGGTTGTGACAATCCAAATGGAAATATCCATGGATGCAATCACACCAACTCCATAACCGATCGCAAGCAGCGTGCAGCGAACTACATCATTCCAGCTTTGCATAAGCATCCCTGGCAAAACAAACGCTCCGACGGATAAAGCAAATAATAGATTTGACGAGAAATGATGGGTCCAAAGCGAAAAAAGGCCCATAATACTTGAAATGGCAATAATGGAAGCAACGGCTGTGACAATAGCCTGAAACACAGCTAAAAAAGTGGTTCCAGCGTTTTCTTCCATTGCCCAATTTCTTAACCTTTTCAGCAAAAACAGACTTCCATAAACAATCCCCGCCGCCAACAGCAGACCTGCAAGCAAAACACCTTCTTGAAAATGCCGGGCCACAAATCGGAAATATTGGACAATCAAAAATCCTCCTGCAAATAAACTTGTGATAAGGACATAGGAGCGATGCTTAACAATCGCGAAAAAATAATAAAGAAACACGAGCAAAAGCAATGAATACACATAAGGCCACCACGTAAAGCTGCCTTCAGTCAAACCGGATCCGACAATCAAGAACAACCATCCTTGCATGGCCACATACAAAAGATAGGAAACAAAAGAAGAACGGTGGAGAAAAAAAACAGCTCCATTCACAGCTGCAAACACAAGCAGAAATAAAAAGGATACCCACTGATCTCTTTCAGTCTGATAAGAGGACGGAAAATAATAAAACCAAAAGGTTAGTTGCAGCAGCACAGCACTTAAGACGCGAAAGGGCTCATAACGAGTGATGAGCGCAAATACAGCACTTGGTATAAACCAAATGAAGAAAAGCCAAAAGCTATCCGCATGTGAATTATAAATTTGTCCTATCAGCGCAACAGAAACCCCAAATCCAATGGCTCCTGCCACAAACAGCCATTGGCTCAAAAAATCGTGGCGATTCATGACATAAGCCAACAAAATACTGATGCCATACAATAAACACATAACCCCTATACTTACTACTATCTTTTCCAATCGATCAAATCCTTGCCAATTAGCAGCAAAAAAATAAATAACAGAAGCCATCATCAGCCCGATTCCCATAAAATACCCGGCCTTTACAAGACGAAGGTTCATTGTCTCGCCTCTCTTTCTTCATTTATCATGGCTACATACCTTTCTTGACTCAGGTGTGTTGATGATCCAATAAAAACCAATTGACATTGTTTGAGGGAAGAGGCAGAAATCTTGTATCTAGCTAGATCATTTCATATTTTCAGTAAAATAATGGAGCATCAACACTTGTGTTCTTGATTTTATTATACCATAATGACACATATAAACCTTGTCCATTTATTGGGGTGCGACCTTCTTTTCCGCATAACCATACATTCGTTCCAATCATTTACAAGCAATCCTCAATACGTTATAATAAATTAACAGCATTTTAATTTTTTTCCTATCATAAACAATTATTAGAACAATGATTCTTCTCTAATCAGTCAAGGGAGTGAAACAATGAAAACGGCCGTTGTGTTTGGCGCTACTGGGGGAATGGGAAGCGCATTAGTCGAAGCCCTTATCAAACGTAAAATATATGTGATAGCGGTAGCCCGTTCAAAACCAACATTATTAGATAAACAGCAAAACTGGGGAAACCTCACAAGCATCCTGCCCGGCGATGCTATGAATCTCGAGGATGTCGAAGCCGCCGTAGCAAAAGGAGACATGGTCTTTCATGCTATCAATCTTCCCTATCAACATTGGGATCCTAATCTAGCGATTATTCTTTCAAACATTTTAGAAGCGTGCCGAATCTACAATAAACCGTTTGTTTACGTAGATAATATTTATTCATATGGTTTGCAATCTCAAAAAACAACCGAAGCGTCTCCTAAAAAACCGCATACAAAAAAAGGCAAACTGCGGTTAAAGCTGTTGGAGCAAATTGAACAATCTAGCATTCCATACCTAATCGCCCATTTTCCTGATTTTTACGGCCCCAACGCAGGAAACACCCTTCTTCATTTTACATTTCAGCAAATGCTAAAAAGGAAAATGGCTTTTTATGTTGGCGATCCTTCCATTCAAAGAGAATTTATTTACATTAAAGATGGAGCAGAAGCATTAGTAGAATTATCGCTGCGTCATGATTGTTTTTATCAATCATGGAATATACCAGGAGCCGGAACGATTTCCGGAAAAGAAATCGCTGAAATTGCCGGAGGCTATTTAAACGCTAACATCCGCATCAAACCCATCTACAAATGGATGATTCAACTTGTCGGGATGTTTAATCCCTTTATGAGAGAATATGCAGAAATGATGTATTTAAACGAAAAGCCGGTCATATTAGACGGCGGCAAATATGAAAAAACCGTCGGTCCGATTCCGCAAACTCCTTATGCAGTCGGCATTAAAGAAACGTTAAAGCATATGCAATCGTAGTTTTCTTCTATAACCAAACTCTTTATGAACCTCTCCCGCCTCCCCTTCGTTTCAAAACGGGAGATTTCTCGATAGATAAGTTCAAGGGAAGATGGGGCGGATGAACTAGAAACGAACACCGCCATCTGCTTGTTCGTTCGAACATTATCGTTTTTAGATTGGATTTATAGACTTGTGATTTAGGCACTCGACTATAAAAAACGGAAGGGACCTTGAAGATCTCTTCCGCTTTTTTAACATCATCTATACAATTACGGTAAATAGGTCACTCCCATTAAGAAACGGTCCACTTCTCTTGCTGCTTCCCGACCTTCATGAATGGCCCATACGACTAAGCTTTGACCGCGTCTCGCATCACCTGCAGCAAACACTCCCTCTACATTGGTTGTATATTGACCATAAGGAGCCTTCACTTTTTGATTGACGGTTTCGACGCCAAATTGCTGTAAAAGAGGCTGTTCAGTGCCTTCAAAGCCAATAGCAATAAACACTAAATCACACGGCCACACTTGTTCAGTCCCAGGAATTTCTTTAAATACCGCTCTTCCGCTTTCATCTGTGATTTTTTCCATTTGAATCGTATGCAGCTCTTTGACTTTGCCCTGTTCATCCCCAACAATTTTTTTCGTTTGAATGCAGTACTGCCGAGGATCTGCACCAAATTTCACTTTTGCTTCTTCATAGGCGTAGTCTAATGTAAACACAAGAGGAAACTGCGGCCAAGGATTATTTTCAGCGCGCTGTTGCGGTAAGGCCGGATGCTTGCCAAACTGAACGACGCTTTTACATTTCTGTCTTAGCGCCGTAGCCACACAGTCCGCCCCCGTATCTCCGCCGCCAATGACAATCACATGCTTATCGCGCGCATCAATCAAACCGTCATCGGTAAAGTTGGAATCAAGCAGGCTTTTGGTCGTTAATGTTAGATAGTCCATAGCAAAATGGATGCCTTCAAGCTCTCGGCCTTCAATGACCAGATCGCGTTGCTTTTGAGCGCCTGTACATAAAACGACCGCATCGTATTGTGAACGCAGTTCATCAGCTGTGATGTCTCTTCCTATCTCCGTATTCGTGATAAATGAAATTCCCTCTTCTTCTAAAAGGCGGACTCTTCGTTCCACGACTTCTTTTTCAAGCTTCATGTTTGGAATGCCATACATCAATAAACCACCGATGCGATCTGCTCGCTCATAAACCGTAACGGAATGCCCGGCTTGGTTTAACTGATCGGCGCAGGCTAGACCCGCCGGCCCCGATCCGACAATCGCCACCTTTTTCCCTGTCCGTTTTTTCGGAATCCTTGGCTGAATCCATCCTTCGGCAAACCCTTTATCAATAATAGCGCGTTCAATGCCTTTAATTGCCACAGCTGGATCTGAAATCGCCACCGTACAGGACCCTTCACACGGCGCAGGACATACCCTTCCTGTAAACTCTGGGAAATTATTTGTTTTTAAAAGGCGGTCTAATGCCTCCTTCCATCGGCCGCGGTAAACAAGATCATTCCATTCCGGAATCAAGTTATGAATCGGACATCCAGAGGTTAATCCGTTCCATTCCATGCCCATATGGCAGAAAGGGGTCCCGCAATCCATACAGCGGGCACCTTGTCTTGCCAACGTTTCATCAGAAAACGGAAATGTATATTCCTTCCAATCATCTAAGCGGGAAAGTGGCTGACGCTTCACTTCTTCTTCGCGCGCATACTCCATAAAGCCTGTTGCTTTGCCCATTGTCATTCCCCCTCCTTTTCCGCTGTGCAGAGGCTATCGCCTATTTTGCGATCGCCTCTAAATTTGCATGCTGAATGTCAATCGACTTTTTTTGCTTTGCCACCACTTCGAATGCCGTCAAAAGCGCTTTTTCCTTCGAGAGACCTGAACGTTCCATTTCTTCGATTGTTTCTATCATTAATTTGTAGTTTTTCGGGATGACTTTGATAAATTTCGCGACAAATTCCTCCCAATGAGCCAATACATGAGCGGCTCTTGGACTGCCGGTATATTGATAATGCTTCGTCATCATTTCTCGTACCCGCTTGATTTCTTCTTCATTTTCCAGCTTCTCAAACAATACCATTTCCTTGTTCGCTGTACGCATAAATTGTTCCGCGTAATCGGCCAATACATAGGCGATACCGCCAGACATTCCCGCCGCAAAATTTTTACCGACGGCCCCCAGTATGACAACACGCCCTCCTGTCATATATTCACAGCCATGATCGCCGATTCCTTCGACAACCGCATTCACGCCGCTATTTCTTACGCAGAATCGCTCTCCTGCCCGTCCGCGAATATAGGCTTCGCCGCTAGTGGCCCCATAAAACGCGACATTCCCGACTATAACGTTATCACCCGAAGAGAAAGCGGCTTCCTCTGGCGGAAGAACAATCACTTTTCCTCCAGAAAGCCCTTTTCCAATATAGTCATTGGCGTCACCGGTCAAGGTCATTGTCATTCCTGTTGGCACAAATGCCGCAAAGCTTTGACCAGCAGATCCATAAAAATGGAAGCGTATAGTATCTTCAGGAAGCCCTTCTTCGCCATAGCGCTTCGATATTTCGCTGCCGACAATCGCTCCAACTGTGCGATGGATATTTCGGATAGAAAGATGCTTCTCTGCTGGCTCCCCATTCTCTAGCGCTGAAGCAGCAACCGGCAACAGCTCATGACAATCAAGCGACTCTTCGATTTTATGGTATTGCGGTCGCGCAAAAGTACGCGGTCCATCCACTTGATAGAGCAATCGAGATAGATCAAGATGCTTGGCTTTCCAATGCTGCTTCATACGATCGCTCACTTTTAATACATCGACGCGTCCAACCATTTCATCGATGGTCCGAAAACCGAGCTCTGCCATCATTTCTCTTACTTCTTGAGCGATGAAATACATAAAATTCACAACATGCTCTGGTTTTCCCATAAATTTTTCGCGCAGCTCCGGATTTTGCGTAGCCACCCCAACCGGACATGTATCTAAATGACAGACTCTCATCATGATACAGCCGAGAACCACCAGCGGCGCTGTAGCAAATCCAAATTCTTCAGCACCGAAAAGAGCAGCCATCACCACATCGCGACCTGTCATCAGCTTGCCGTCTGTTTCCAAAACAACGCGGTCGCGCAGACCATTTAACATGAGCGTTTGATGCGTTTCAGCAAGCCCCAGCTCCCACGGAAGGCCTGCATGCTTAATACTTGTTTTCGGCGACGCTCCTGTACCGCCATCATAGCCGCTAATAACAATGACATCGGCCGCCCCTTTAGCCACACCTGCCGCAATCGTTCCCACTCCAGCCTTCGAAACAAGTTTGACGCTAATACGCGCTTTTCGATTCGCGTTTTTTAAGTCATAAATAAGCTGAGCTAAGTCTTCGATTGAATAAATATCATGATGTGGAGGTGGAGAGATTAGCTCAACTCCCGGCGTAGAACCGCGAACCTTGCCGATCCAAGGATACACTTTGTTTCCTGGCAGTTGTCCTCCTTCGCCAGGCTTTGCTCCTTGTGCCATTTTGATTTGCAGCTCATCCGCATGAACCAAATAATGGCTTTTCACCCCAAAACGGCCTGAAGCGATTTGTTTAATGGCGCTTTTACGAAGATCGCCATTTTCATCAAGAACGTATCGGCTTGGGTCCTCTCCGCCTTCGCCGCTATTGCTTTTCCCGCCAATGCGGTTCATCGCGATCGCCAGCGCTTCATGAGCTTCCTGGCTCAATGAGCCATAGGACATCGCTCCTGTTTTAAAGCGGCGCACGATCGACTCTACCGGCTCTACTTCTTCGATTGGAACCGGTTTTCTCGTTTTATCAAATTCGAACAAATTTCGCAAAAATGTCATGCGTTCTTCATTTGCCATTTTGCTATATTCCTTAAAGAGCTGATAGTCGTTTTTTCGGCAAGCCCATTGAAGCGTATGAATCGTCTTTGGATTAAACGCATGATGCTCACCGTTTCTTCGCCACTGGAACTCGCTGCCCGAATCCAGTGTCGCTTCCCGTTCCGTTGACTGGAATGCTCGCTCATGGCGCAATTTCGTTTCTAATGCAATCTCATTTAGCCCGATTCCACCGATTTGTGAGGCGGTTCCAGTAAAATACTGATTTATCACTTCTTCGCCGATGCCGACCGCTTCAAAAATTTGTGCTCCCCGATAACTTTGCACAGTCGAAATCCCCATTTTCGACATAACCTTGACCACACCATCTGTCGCTGCTTTTTTATATTTGCTCACCGCATCCTTGTAAGAATAAGCAAGCACTTCTTTTTGGATCGCGTCGCGAATCGTTTCTAAAGCCAAATAAGGATTCACTGCATCAGCCCCATATCCGATCAAGGCCGCAAAATGATGAACCTCTCGCGCTTCCCCGCATTCGATGATAATGCTTGCATTCGTGCGCGTTCCTTTGCGAATTAAATGCTGATGAAGTGCACTCACCGCCAAAAGCGGCGGAATAGCGATATGCTGCTCATCCATGCCGCGATCAGAGAGAATAAGAAGCGTTTTTCCTTCTCTTATGGCAGCATCCGCCGCTTCACAAAGCTGATCGAGTGCCTGTTTTAAATGATCTGTGAATAATGACGGCAGCACAGCACAGCGAAACTCTGGGTACGGATTCGCTTTAAGCGCAGCAAGCTCTTCATTCAAAAGAATCGGAGAGTCTAAGCGGATGCGGCGGGCCGCTGATGCATCCGGATGAAGAATATTTCCTTCTTTTCCGAGGAGTGTCATCGTGGAGGTGACGATGTATTCACGAAGCGAATCGATCGGCGGATTCGTCACTTGCGCAAACAACTGCTTAAAGTAGTTAAACAAGCTTTGCGGCTGATCTGATAACACCGCAAGCGGCGTGTCATTCCCCATAGCTCCGACAGGATCCTTCCCATCTTTGATCATTGTGAAAATCGTCTTTTCCACATCTTCGTGTGTATAGCCAAACGCCTTCTGCTTGACAACCAGCTCCTCCACCTGCTCCATTTGCTCTGGAATTGGCAAGTCTTCCAACGATATCAACTGTTCTTGAAGCCATTGCCGATACGGCTGCTCTTTGGCAATTTCTGCTTTGACCTCCTCATCGGAAATAATTCTTCCCTCTTCCAAATCGATTAACAGCATTTTTCCTGGGCTCAGACGATCTTTATACAAAATGTTTTCCGGTTCTAATTCAATCACTCCTACTTCTGACGAAAGAACGATGTAATCATCTTTTGTGACATAATAACGGGCTGGTCTCAACCCATTGCGATCTAAAATCGCCCCGATCTGTTTCCCGTCTGTAAACACAATGGCGGTAGGTCCATCCCACGGCTCCATTAAACAGCTATAATATTCATAAAATGCTTTTTTCTCGTCATCCATCTCATGATCCCAAAACCACGGCTCTGGAATCAGCATCATCGCCGCATGTGCCGGCTTTTTGCCCGCTAGAACAAAAAATTCAAATGCGTTATCTAAAATGGATGAGTCGCTGCCATTCATATCTAAAATCGGAGTGATTTTCGCTAAATCATCGCCAAAAAGCTCGGAGACAAATTGTTTTTCTCGCGCTGCCATCCAATTGATATTCCCGCGCAACGTGTTAATCTCACCATTATGAATCAAATAACGGTTTGGATGGGCTCTTTCCCAGCTTGGGAACGTATTGGTGCTGAAGCGAGAATGCACAAGGGCAAAGGCCGATTGAAACCGTTCGTCTTGAAGATCAACATAGAACTCATCAAGCTGATCCGGAGTTAACAAGCCTTTATAAACAATGGTGCGGCTCGATAAGCTAGCAAAATAAAATTCGCTGTCAGAAATCAGCTTTTCCGCTTGCTTGCGTATGATATACAGCTTTCTTTCAAAAGCAAGCTGATCGACAAGATCACGGCTCGCTTCAATAAATACTTGGCGGATGTACGGCTTTGTCTGCTCAGCCTGTTTTCCGAGTTTTCTGATATCCACAGGTACCGTCCGCCATCCTAATAATGTTTGTCCTTCATTTTGAATGATCTCATTAATTTTATGTTCATAATCGATCCGCTCCTGCTCGTTTTCCGGCAAAAATACCATCCCAACACCATATCTCCCTTTTTCAGGAAGGTGCATTTTCCCACAAACCTGTCGAAAATAATCGTGCGGAATTTGTACCATAATGCCGGCGCCGTCTCCTGTTTCTGGATCGCTTCCTTGCCCGCCGCGATGCTCAAGCTGGCGCAGCATATGAAGTCCTTTTTTTACAATATCATGGGATGGCTTTCCTTTAAGATGGGCATATAAGCCGATGCCACATGCGTCATGTTCAAATTCAGGACGGTAGAGACCTTGTGCTTGCGGTAATCCGTAATGTTTCATTTGTCTTCTCCCCCATTCCTTTTACCGATAAAGTCTGTTATTGTAATTTTAGTTTCCAAAAATGATATAAACAATATATAATTCAGATTAAATCAATCTCATTTTGAGATAAATGAGAAGGAGAGAACAAAAATGGAGCTAAGGCAGCTAAAATACTTTGTTGAAGTCGCCAAGCGCGAACACGTATCAGAAACCGCTGAAGTGCTTCATGTCGCCCAATCCGCCATCAGCCGCCAAATCGCTAATTTAGAGGCTGAGCTCGGCGTCCAACTGTTTGAACGGGACGGGAGAAATGTGAGGCTTACTCCGGTTGGCCGTTACTTTCTTCCGCATGCCGAAACGGTGCTGCGAGCAGTCGACCATGCCAAGCAGCAAATCGATGAATATTTAGATCCAGAGCAAGGAACAATTAAAATTGGCTTCCCTTCTAGCTTGGCAAGTCACACCATGCCAATGGTGATCTCCGCCTTCAAAGAGCGGCATCCAAACGTAAAATTTCATTTGCGTCAAGGATCTTATCGATTTTTAATTGAAGCCGTGAAAAAAAGAGAGATCGATCTTGCCTTCCTCGGACCTGTCCCGACCGAGGAAAAAGGAATCAAAAAAGAGATTCTATTTATTGAATCTTTTGCCGTGCTGCTGCCGCAAAATCACCGGTTTGCCAAAAAAGAAAGCCTGCTGCTGAATGAACTGCGCCACGAGCCGTTTGTTACTTTTCCAGCCGGTTACATTTTGCATAAAATTGTGCTTGATGCTTGTAAGCAGGCTGGATTTTCGCCAATCATCTCATCTGAGGGAGAAGATTTAGATGCCATTAAAGGGCTTGTGTCTGCCGGCATTGGCGTCACCCTGCTTCCTGAGAATACATTTTATGATACAATGCCGCGCTTTACCGTGAAAATTCCGATTTCCATGCCTGACGTCAAACGAAATGTCGGCATTATTCTTTCTGATTATCACGAGCCGGCGCCATCTGTGAAAGTATTTTATGAGTTTGTGAAGCAATTTTTCTCCGTTTTAGAGCGATATAAATAATGATAGAAAATTACAAAAAATGCTATAATAAACATAAGGAGGTGTTGAGAATGGAACTTTTTGTCGGAGCAGTTCTTTTGTTGTCTGGAGCGGTTGTCATCATGAACTTTTTAGGAAGCTCTCCTAGCCTAAAAAAACGTGATGAACACAATCAAAGCAAACCAATGGATGATTCGATCTATCCATCCCATCCATCAGGCCTGTAAACGAACCTAACCACACCTATAAGAAGACCCATTCCAAAGCAGAATCCCCATTTTTTCAACGGTCGGAAGAAAGCCTCCGACCGTTGAAAAGGCGCAAACTTCATATCAAATGTTTCATCTATACCATGTTTCTCACTATTTTCATGACGGTGCCCGCCATACACTTGGAAAGGGAGCGAACGGACTCTAAAAAAATCGATACAACCTCCAAGCTCCTGACCTGAAAAGTTCTATTTCTCCACAAAGATAAAAGATTCTTTCCATCCCCCCGTAATCATGACATTTTTTCAACATGTAAGATCTAAGCATAAATATAATATAGAAGCTAACTATATAAAGATTGAACGAATCCCATCTGTAAAAAACGCGATTGCAAGGCCAGTCAGCCACTTGCCTTTTCGTTGCACCTGCACATGACGAAAACAACCGTCGCACTCCATATCCATGCCACCGCTACTATATATAAAACCAATCACCTTCCCGTTTTTTAAATGCTTGCTTTTATCGTATTTTATTTTTATATAGATGTCCGTTCATTCTCAGGATCCACACACGATTTTCTGTGATGCTTTTGGTTCATTGTCGCTTTTCATTTATGTCCATTTTTTAATGCCGATTTATATGGTTGCATGTGACGCTCAACTAGCACCATTGGTATCTCTATCCTTCTATTGACAAAGCAAATCAAACTATTATATTCTAGTAACATATTTTTTACTTAAACGCATAAAAGCATAAAAGCGTTTAAGTATTAAAGTTATAGAAAAATTTCTTGAAACTATCGCTTATTTTTTCAGCAAAAGAGAAGAAAGGAAGGAACAGCATGGAAAATCGTCAGCAAGACTTAAAGCGGGGACTGCTGCCTAGGCATGTCCAATTTATTGCTTTAGCTGGAATGATTGGCACCGGCATCTTTAAAGGCAGTTCAGACACGCTATCAATCGCGGGACCTGGGGTTGTTTTTGCTTATTTATTAGGGGGCTTGCTTTTATTTATCGTCATGTCGGCATTAGCGGAAATGGCCATCGCCCATCCAAACTCAAATGTTCAGCACCTGATAGATAAGGCGTTTGGCTTTCATGTCTCTTTTATTGCGGGCTGGCTCTACTGGATCAACTGGACGATTGTTATCATCGTTGAAATTTTAGCAGCAGGTAGCTTTCTGCAATATTGGTTTCCAGCCATTCCGCTATGGCTTTTAAGCTTGCTTTGCGCCAGCTTCATTTTCGCCATTAACTTTGTTCAAGTGAAATATTATGGAGAAATTGAGTTTTGGTTTGCCGCCATTAAAATTTTGGCGTTAACCGCCTTTATTGTTTTGGGCTGTTTGCTGTTAACAAACATCATCCCAGGACAAACAATCGATGCGCTCTCTCATTACACGGATCACGGCGGCTTTTTCCCTCACGGAATAACAGGGGTGCTAAGTGCCCTCTTAGTGGTGATGTTCTCATATGGCGGTGCGGAGTTAATCGGCGTCGCCGTGACAGAAACAAAAAATGCGGAACAAGTGCTGCCAAAAGTAGTGAAAGGAACGATGTGGCGAGTGATTTTGTTTTATATGCTCCCTATGCTTATTATTTGCGGTTTAATGCCGTGGGATAAAGTGACAGGCGAAAACAGTCCATTTGTCCAAGTATTAGATATGACCGGGTTGCCAGGAGCGGCCCATATTATGAACTTTGTTTTAGTGACAGCTGTTCTATCAGCGGCGAACTCGGGAGTATATGCAACTTCGAGAATGTTATATTCAATGGCACAAAACGGCGAAGCGCCAAAAGCTTTATTAAAAGTAAATAAGCAAGGGGTACCCATTATTGGGCTCACGATTGCAGCCATCTGTATTATCATCGGTTTATTTTTGGCTTATATCGCTCCCGGACAAATTATCAGTTATTTAATGAGCATTCCTGGATTTACTGTTCTTTTATTGTGGATCGGTATTTGCTTGGCCCAGTTAAAGCTGCGGTTTCGTTATCAACAAATCCCGGCATTTCATGTCAAGGGATTCCCGTACTTAACTAGTTTTGCCGCATTGTCTTTATCTTCCATTTTCATTTCTTTTCTGTTTAATCAAAACAATTGGATCGGTTCAGCGGTTTGCCTTGTAACGCTTTGTCTGCTTATTTTATTCTCTTTTATAGTCAAAGCAAAGACGAAACAGCCCAACAAACCAAACAACCGCTCGGCCGCCAATCTTTAAAAAATGAACCACTTGAACAGCAAGAGGCCAGTCATTGACTGGCCTCTTCATTATGCCATTCCCTTTAGAGTCCGGCTTGTTTATAGGTAAGTTAAACAATCAGATTTAATAATGCGAGCAATCCTAATGCTACCACCGAAATGATGGTCTCAAGAGCGGTCCACGTCATCAGCGTCTCTTTGACGGTCATGCCAAAATATTCCTTAATCATCCAGAATCCCGAGTCATTGACATGTGACAAAATGAGGGAGCCAGCGCCTGTCGCCAGCACAAGAAGCTCCATATTAGTTCCTGGAATACTGGAAGCAATCGGCGCCACAATGCCGGCAGCAGTCATCATGGAAACTGTAGCCGATCCTGTGGCAATGCGAATAAGCGCCGCAATCCCCCAGCCTAGCAATAGCGGCGAAATATGCGAATGCTGAGCCGCTTCCGCAATTTGTGTGCCGATTCCCGAATCAAGCAACACCTTGTTAAATGCTCCGCCAGCGCCAATGACAAGCAAAATATTGGCCACGGGACCAAGGCAGTCGTTCGCTAGCTTTAACACTTTATCACGCTTCCATCCGCGTGCATATCCAAGGCTAAAGAAAGAGTAAACGGTTGCAATCAATAAAGCAACGATCGGGTCGCCAATAAAGCGGATCACCTTCGCGGCTTCTGTCTCCTGGTCGAAGGCAACATTGGCGATCGAGGCCATCAACATTAAAAGAACTGGCAGCAAAATCGTAAACAGTGTGTTTGCGAAGCTTGGAAGTTCCTTCGCTTCATGATGCAGCACCAACTGCTCAGCCATTTCATCCGGCACTTTCTTATGCAGGCGCGCACCGATCCATTTTCCAAACAACGGCCCTGCAATAATGGCTGTTGGTAATCCAACAATGAATGAATACAAAATGGTTAAGCCAACATCTGCTTGAAAGATGCCAACCGCAGCCATCGCAGCCGGGTGCGGCGGAACGAGCCCATGTACAACCGATAATCCCGCAACAAGCGGAACACCAACGGTAATAAGCGAGATGCCCGTTTCCATGGCAATCGTAAATACAAGCGGAACTAATAGCACAAATCCCACTTGGAAAAATACCGGAATCCCCACTAAAAAAGCGACAACCATCATAGCCCAATGCACTCTTTTTTGTCCAAAGCGCTGAATGAGCGTCTTGGCAATTCGTTCTGCCCCTCCTGACTCTGCCATCATTTTTCCGAGCATCGTTCCAAGCGCTAACACAATCGCCAAAAATCCAAGAGTGTTGCCAAGCCCTGCTTTAATCGAATCAATAATACCAGGCACTTCATCGGAAGGAGCAATGAGGGGCATCCCCATCGCTAGACCAACACCAACTGCGGTCAATATTAACGCAACAAACGGATGAAGCTTTGCAACAGTAATTAAAAGAAGCAAAATGACAATCGCCGCAATCACAATAACCATTCCCATCCCCTTATCCTCCTGTTCAACTAAATCGGTTTAGTTTCGATGAATCATAAAGAATGCACCTATTCGGCTTAGGTTTGATCATCCGATCGTTGTCAACATCTATCCTATTTTCGTGAATATTTTGCTTGAAATGCGCTAAGAGCGCCAAATTCATCTTTCAATCGCTGGTACAACCGCTCATATAAATCAAATAGTTCCAAATAAACCGCTGTATTTTTCTCGTTCGGAACATGGGTCGCTTGAATATGAACCCACTGCTTAACCTCTTCCAATGACGAAAGGTCGCCAAGCGCATAAAGCGCCATAACCGCCGCTCCCAGCGCTGACGCTTCGTGCGTTTCCGGAACAAGCAGCTCTTTCCCCAGCATATCGGAGAGCATTTGCCGCCAAAATGCCGATTTTGCAAACCCGCCTGATACGCGTATCTCCGACAGCGAACCGGTCACATCGCGGATGGCTAGAACGACAGAAAGGATGCTCAGACACACGCCCTCCATCACCGCACGAATAAAATGCTCGCGCTTATGATGAAGACTAATTCCAAAGAAGGTTCCTCGCGCCTTCGCATTCCAATATGGCGCCCGTTCTCCCGAGAGAAACGGAAGAAATACTAACCCTTCTGAGCCTGCCGGGACGGTTTCGGCATACTGTGTCAAAAGATCATATGGATCCATTCCCAGCTTTTTAGCCACCTCTCGTTCCTGACCGCCAAACTCATCGCGCAGCCATCTTAACAAAATTCCTCCATTATTAGTTGGCCCGCCGACGATCCAATGATGATCGGTCAGCGCATAACAAAATGTCCGCCCTCTTAAATCTGTTTTTGGCACAGAGGAAATCGTACGTACAGCACCGCTTGTCCCGATCGTAATCGCCGCTTCTCCAGGAGAAACGGCCCCTACTCCAACGTTGGCAAGTACCCCGTCACTCGCCCCGATCACGGCAGGGATTCCTTGGTCTACTCCCATTTGTTCTGCCCATTCTTTTTTCATTCCTTGCAAAATATAAGTTACTGGAACAGGGCGGGATAAATGCTGTTTCGTCACTCCGAGCAAATGTAGAACACCGTCGTCCCAGTCCAATGTGTCAAGATGGAAAAGCCCGGTTGCGGAGGCGGTCGAATAATCTACAACGTATTGTTCATATAGCCGATAAATAACATATTCCTTAATCGATACAAATTTATGGGCCTGCCGAAATAATGGCGGCTGCTCTTCTTTCATCCAAAGCAATTTAGGCAAAGGAGACATCGGATGGACAGGAGTTCCTGTCCGTTGATAAATCTCTAATCCTTTCATTTCATCCAACAGCCTCTCCGACTGCGCAGCGCTTCGATTATCTGCCCAGATTAAACAGCGCGTCAAAGGAATCCCTTGTTCATCTAGGGCAATCAGCGAATGCATCGCCGCGCTAAATCCTAAAGCTTTAACTTGAGCAGGCCGAATACCCGCTTTTTTTATGGCAGCGTTTACACTTCGGACAACGGCAGAAAAAATGAGGTCAGGATCCTGCTCTGCCCAGCCAGGATGCGGCTGTATAATAGGATAATCAAATGAAGCGGATGAAACGACTTGGCTAAATTTGCCAAACACCACCGCTTTTGTACTTGTTGTGCCAATATCGACTCCGATGACGACATTTCTGCTGTTGTTCACGGTCACCCGCTCCTTTTTCTTGTCTGTTCTCTATAAGATGGATTGGTTTAAAAATATCTGTATGCATCCGTATAAGGAAAACAACCGTCAAAAACGGTTGAAGCTCCATCACGCAAATGTTCGCCTGTGAAGTTACATCCACATAGCAATGATAGAATGACAGATTTTTTCCACTGCTTCGTGGGATCACAAGTTAATAACCATATTAAGATCAAAATGCCTGATCAGCCCCACACATACTCGATTGCTTCCATTTGTCCTCAGGTTGTCATAGGTTTGAATGCCATGACACAGACTGGCGTTTTTTTAGCACGGGCTCCAATCGTAAAATTTGCGGCTCTTTTTCTTCATGGCTGCGCTCTATCTTTTGAAACAACCGTTCCGCTGCTTTCCTTCCCATTTCAAACGCTGGTTGGGCAATTGTCGTTAAAGTTGGGGTATAAATGGAAGCAAACGGTACATCGTCAATGCTAATAAGAGCGATGTCATACGGAATGCGGAGCTGATTTTCTTGAACAAAATGAAGTACCTCCATCAATGTTAAATCATTAATCGCAAACAACGCTTGTGGCGGACAGCCAGACCGAAAAAGCTTCGTCAGCCCTTCCTTGATGCAAGGGATCTCCAGATTCACGATGTACTCATCCATTACCTGTAGTCCTCTCGCCTTTACAGCTAGCTTAAAGCCTTCCACCCTCTCCGTTCTTGGAATGTTATACGATACAAGCGGAGGGGTTACGATTCCAATCCGTTCGTATCCTACATCAGCCAAATGATCCACCGCAAGTTTAGCTGCTTTATAGTTATCCAAGAGAACCGCATCCACAGGCAGATCTGGAACCGTGCGATCGACAAATACAAGCGGAAACGATTCATTGACCATCTTTTCATACCATTCATAGTTTCTTCCTGTCGGAAAAATAATTAATCCATCAACCTGCTTGGCTCTTAGCATTTCAATATACTTTTTTTCTTTCTCCGGATCATCATCGGTGTTGCATACAATGACATGAAAATCCCGTTCTTGACATACGTCTTCAATCGCCCGAAGCACCTGTGTTGTTAGCATATGTAAAATATTAAAAACAATGACACCGATCGTAGAAGTAGATTTTTGCTTTAGGCTCCGTGCGACAAAGTTCGGTTGATAGCCAAGTTCTTCAATCGCTTGCGCAATACGTTTTTTCGTCTCTTCACTCATATATTCATAACGCTTATTTAAATACTGGGAAACTGTACTTTTGGAAACATTCGCTGCTTTCGCCACGTCGGCCATTGTAATTTTTTGCAAGGATATCCCTACTTTCCTGATACTAAATCGATTTAGTAAACAAGCAAACAAACAAATTATTTTATAAACCGGTTTAGTTAAATTATATATCATTTGAAAGCGCTTTTACAACTACTTTTTCGCCAACTGAAGATACAGAGTATAGAAACTCATACAGACAGAGCGCATTAGACAAACCTTTGTCAGGCGAATACGTGATTTTGCTTTTTTTCAATCAATCGAATGATCCCCCTATTACCGAAAAAACGATTTTTTATAGAACACCATCCGGCGATGAACCGAAACAATCACACGTCTCCTAAGTCGAATACGATAAAAAACCATTTAAGTCTAATCTATTTTATTTGATGAACCTATCTCACTAAATGATTGGATAGATCAGGCTTTTGCCTCAAACAGAACATAGACTGGCCGTTTTTTAGATATATAATTGACTAAAGCAATATAATCAAATAAAATATTTGACAAAATCAAATAAATTAGGAGGCACTCGTATGATTTTTGAGGAACGAATCAATGCTGTCCGTCATTTTAATCGGTTTATCACAAGACAAATTGGTGCATTACAAGAAGGATTATTACATAGCCCCTATTCCCTTACAGAATCTAGAATATTATTTGAAATTGCTAATCATAGCCAAATCACCGCCTCAGATTTGACTAGGCAGTTAGGATTAGATCCAGGCTATTTAAGCCGGATTTTAACACGATTAGAAGAACAGGGAGTTATTTATAAAGAGCGATCAGAAACCGATGGAAGGCAACGAATTTTAAAGCTTACTTCAGAAGGAAAAGCGGTTTTTTCCTTGCTCAACCAACGTTCATATGATGAAGTATCTGAATTCCTAAGTGAATTATCAGATATTGAACAGCAACAGCTCATTCACGCTATGCAAACGATTGAAGGAATACTTACTAAAAATCGCAGGTTTAAATTCTCTGGACCGTACTTTTTACGACAACACGAGCCAGGCGATATGGGGTGGATCGTTCATAAGCACGGGGCACTCTACGCGAAGGAGTATGGATGGAATGAGCAGTTTGAAGCGCTGGTTGCTCAAATTGTTGCCGATTTTATTAACCATTATAATCCTGATAAAGAACGGTGCTGGATCGCCGAGATGAACGGCGACATTGTCGGTTCTGTAATGGTGGTACACGAAAGTGACGCCATTGCCAAATTGCGTTTGCTCTTAGTTGATCCGCAGGCGCGCGGATTGGGGCTTGGTACACATCTTGTTCAAGAATGCATTCGCTTTGCTAAACGAAAAGAGTACCAAAAGCTTGTCCTTTGGACCAACAGCGTTCTTATAGCTGCAAGACATATTTATCAAAAACTTGGATTTACGCTTGTAGCCGAAGAAAAGCATCACAGCTTTGGCCATGAGCTGATCGGGGAGACTTGGGAATTAGAGCTTTAACACATGGACGAAGAGATCTCCTACGTCTCAGCAACATAGCGATGAAAGAGG
The DNA here is from genome assembly GCF_014196195.1 of Anoxybacteroides rupiense. GTDB lineage: Bacteria > Bacillota > Bacilli > Bacillales > Anoxybacillaceae > Anoxybacteroides > Anoxybacteroides rupiense. Next base: position 222,922 of record NZ_JACIDF010000001.1, read on the forward strand.
GATTTTTCATCAAGCAGACGTTCTATGTTGTTTCTCCTCCTGCTTCCGTTTTCTTTTTTATCATCTAAATCAGAAACAAAGCGTTCCCTGAAAGAAGATAGGGAACGCTTTGTTTAGCGGAAAAACGCATGAAAAGGATCTTCCTCTTCTTGTTTGGGTGCTTCTCGTAAGGCTAAGTGCGCGCCGGCTAGCTCTACAGCACATAAAACGATATAAAACAAAAATCCTAGCAACATGATTTCCTCCTTTATGCTATGGTTAAAATGACAATAATTTATGAAATGCGTTTCAATGCAATAGTTTTTTTGAGGGAAGGGAAGACAATGGCAAACATTCGAGAAATCGCTAAACTAGCAGGAGTTTCTGTCGCTACGGTATCGCGTGTATTAAATCATTATCCTTATGTAAAGGAAGAAAAACGGCAAGCGGTCTGGAAAGCGGTCGAGAAGTTAAACTATACAAAAAATATCAATGCTGTTCATTTAGCCAAAGGAAAAACATCGATTATCGGCGTGATTCTGCCGTATGTCAACCACCCATACTTCAGTTCAATTGTGGACGGTATTTCACAAGAGGCGCTCCGCCACGGTTATCATCTTCTTCTATTTCAGACGAATTATGACGTGCAAAAGGAACTGGAAGCACTTGAGATGCTGCGAGTGAAACAAGTCGATGGACTGATTATTTGTTCCCGCACAATTAGTTGGGAGATGCTTAAGCTGTATCAAGAAGACGGTCCGATCATCTTATGCGAAGATACCACGGGCTGCGAAATGTCGTCCGTGTCCATCGATCATTATGAGGCATTTATGTTGGGGATGAACTATTTGATTGCAAAGGGGCATCGAAAAATTGGCTATTGTATCGGCCGGACGTCAGGCACAAATAGTGAACGGCGAGACGCTGCTTATCGGGATGCCTTACAAAATATCGATACAGTTCCAAGAGAAGAATGGATTTTTGATCGTTGTCTCGAAATCGCGGACGGGGCGCGCGTTGTCAAGGCTCTTCTTTCGATGGAAGACAAGCCGACTGCGCTGCTTGTCGCAAGCGATCAAGTGGCAGCTGGAATCGTGTTATGGGGGCAAAAAAATGGTTTGCAGGTACCAGAAAACTTGGCGATTGTCAGTTTTGACAATCATCCGATCGCTGAAGCGCTCGGCATCACCACAGTGGACTTGCCGTTGTTATCGATGGGGCAAAAAGCGTTCCAACTCATACATGACTGTTTCATCGGCAAAACAACGACCAACCAAAATGAGCAATTGCCTGTCCGCCTTATCGAACGGTTCTCGGTGTAGAATAGCGTTCAGCAGCGCCTCCTTATAAACGTAACCATCTGGAATCCGCTTTGGGTGGTCTTGGGCTTGCTTATTCTCTCTTGATTCTTTTACGTTATGGTTCAACGAGCATAGCGGATTATGGATGATAGGAAAGGGAGTATCACAATGAGCTCTTTGCTTCAACTTACACTTTCAGCTATGAACCTCCCCCACCTCCACTCTGTTTAGAGGAGGGAGACTTCTTGGGGGGATGGTGTTAAATGTATCGTAAAATGTTTCAATGCTGATCTCTTGGAGCAATCGCAAATCTTCAAGGTTGCATTAAATCAACGGAGAAATTGGAAGCAACATTAAAAGAAAAAATTTAAGAAACACTTGAGCACATTCATGAATTGACACAATTAGAAGCTGGAACAGGAGAAAAGGAAACCGAGCATCATTTAGAGACAGTCACTAAGGAGATAGAAGAAAAAGTTGAAACGCTAACAGAGGAAATAGAAAAGGAAACAGAGACAAAGATTCGTAGGAAAAAGCGCCAAGAATGTAGGAAATGGAAGAAACTTTTAAATCTGATTCGGGAAAATTTCTTACCACGACTAGCTACATACAAGGAACAGAACGAAATCTTTGGCGACCGTAACAGTTATTCCAAAACAGGCAAAGACGCCACCTTCATGTGCATGAAAGAAGATCATATGAAAAACGGTTAGCTCAAGCCAGGGTATAACGTGCAAATGGGGACAGAGAATCAGTTTATCTTGTTTTATATGATTCACCAACGACCTACAGACACTCGTTGTTTGATCCCACATTTGGAAAAACTGGCGGCTACTTCTTTACCGATGCCCAAAACCATCATCGCGGATGCAGGATATGGAAGTGAAGAAAACTATGTATATGCGATTAGCCTCGATTGGATTTTCTCATTCCTTATGGATCCTATGTACAAGAACAGACACGCAAAGACAAAAAGGAGATCCAAAACGCGAAAAACTGGATCTATTGTGAGCAAGATGATGGTTTTATTTGCCCGAATGGAAGGAAAGTAACATTTAACAAAAAGAATCCATCTGGTTATGAACAAAGCTTCAAAATATACGAATGTGAAGATTGTACAGATTGTCCATTAAAAGCGAAATGCACGAAGGCGAAGGGTAATCGTCAAATTCACTGGAATACCGTCTTCGAAGAAATGAAAGCGAAGGCAAAAACAACCCTTGAATGTGAAGAGAAAGCCGCAAGCTACTTTCGGAGAAAAATCGAAAAAATACAAAAGCAAGTGGAGAAAAACGGCTTGTTTTTCTCCACTTGTTTCATTTTAGGGACTTATCAGACAGCCTCTTTTTCTTCTATTTACTATACTTCTTTCTGGCTTCTTTAAAGATGGACGAAATTTCAGAAAGATGGGAATCCTCCAACCCCCCTTCAGAATAGATCTCTAAATCCGTGTTGTCGAGAGGAATTTTTCCAAATGTTACGCCTCTTGTGGCGAAAAGCCCGTCTTGCTCTACAAGGAAAAGCAAATAGTCTTTTCCATTTTTCATTTCTTCGTATCCGTTGACTGTATGAATAACACCATTATATTCAAATGACATTTCACCTATTGTTATTTTGCTGTTCACCTTGATTTTCTCATTATTCTCTTCATTTTTTATGACCTTTTTAATTAAAAACTCCGATTCTGTCCATCCTGAAACAAGATCAGGATTTACTTTGGACTTCCTAACTTGCGTACTAAGTTTTCCAACTTTTTTACCAATAACAATAATAGGACTTTTCTGTTCAAGTCCATTTAGCGATTCGAAGCTATCCGTCTTAGCATGATCAGATATGATTTTCTTTTCTATTGGCTTTGAAGATGATGAATGAGGGTCTTCTGCAATATAGTGACTAGCGATAGAAAGTGTTAAGACAGCAGTCGACGCTATAATCATTTTTTTCATTGGTTTTATCCCCACTTTTACCTTTTAATTTAATAGTTTAATAGCGTGCCGCTATTCCCGCTTTATCGTCTGACAAAGGGTAATCTTTGTTGTTAAAGCCAAATTCACGCATTACTGAAATACTATCATTAGCCTTTTGTGTGTGAGCCAGTCCTAAGGCATGTCCCACTTCATGGACAATTGTTTCTCTTTCTTGAATTTCATTGAGTTCAAACCATTTTTTGTAGATCATAATATGTCCTTTTGTGCCTAAAAAGTATCTTCCGTAAACATCGCCACTATAGTAATCTCCATATTCAATCTTGATGTCTGCTCCACCTGGTAAGCTCGCTCTTGTGGTAAATTCAATTTCTGGTAGCGCATCCCATTTATTAACCGATTCAATAACTTCGGTCCATTTGCCACTATAATTTTGAAACGCACCATCCACCCAGTAAAAAATATCCTTTGGGTAAGGTACTTTTGGACAATCGTCTTTAGAAAATAGAACATAAGCATGGGCGGTGCTACCGGCAAAAAACGAGAAAACTAGGCCGATAGAGAGTAAAGGGGCTACAAGTTTCTTTTTCATTTTATAACTCCTTTCCTATAATTTGTTTATATTGTATAATTGTATCATAAATTAGAGGTTTAGTATACCAAAAATACCAAATTTATAGGAGTGTATAAAATGAGATTTAAATTCATTGTTTTATTGATACTTTCGTTAAGCTTTTTATCAGCCTGTAAAGATGATTATGAAACAAAACAAGCCATTCTAAAGGAAAAATACAATTCTGTTATTAACCAAGTCATTAAATTAGAAAATGAGAGGTTGAAACGAGAGAATAAACCTGAAATAACCAGAGAAGAAACAGGTATTGTAGTTTATAATAAGGGAACATTAATTTGGCTTCTATATTATGTGGATTCAAAAGAAGTAACAGCGACCTATCAAAAAGAAAATAATAAGTATGTCTTACTTCCTGTCAATGAAGCTTCTAATAAGATTGAGAAATCAAATAAAGATTATGTAGAAAACCTAGGTGCAAAATAAAGAGATATAGATTATCAACAAAGAGTCGATTCTTTGAGGAACCGACTCTTTGTTTTTTTATGCATATTTATCTCGATTAGCTTTGATGTCAAAAATTCCTCCCTCTGCAAATGTTGATATATCAAGATTTCTCGGTCTCTCAGCGGTATACCCCAAACATTCCATGGTACGCTTCGCGGATCGAAACATTGATATCGCCCGCTTCATCGATTGGCAAATCGCATACGGGGTGAACGGCTTATGGCAGTAGCACAATTCGTGATCACCATCCACCCGAGTTTCACCCCTTCTTTTCACTGTTTATTCTGCTCTGGCCGTCAGCTTATATCCTTCTGGAATGCGGTGAAGCGCTGTCACCAGCTATAGAAGTAAAATCGGAACCGCCAAAGCAAAACCGCACAAAAATAAACAAGCCGATCATCCCTCCTAGCACGCCGAGCGGCATGAGCCCGTGGGGAATAAAGCGGTTGCTCGAATTGACCCGCCCTAATAAATGGTTCAGCGTAATCGATTGCCGCAAACTCACTTGCGCAATGAAATACACAATGCGGCCGACGCTCGATAAAAATGAGCCGGCAAATATAAACGGAAAAGACCAACGCCTCGAGAACGGCTGTCGTCTCGCTCTGTCCATCCAAACGCGAAAAATAAGTTGAACAAGAAAAATGGCAATGTGCCTAACGCTTGCAATATTCCCATCTCCATTGAATTAGCTTGCAAAAAAGAAACGGGGCCGTAATTGGAATAGCCAGCAGCGAAATTTGCAAGCCAAAAAGCCCAACGGCTTGGCTGAACCAACATTAATGAATTTTCCTATTCATCGAAGGTGTTTCTTCCCTGATTATTATTGAAATATGAATAACAAACGTGGCACCACACATTCTCCTTCAATGGAAATTTTGTTGCCAAAAAAATAAATTTAAGCATGAGAATTTCAACAATTCCCTCGTATAGATGCGGCAGTTCCGAGCATACTAACCGATAACAATATAAATGAATAAGGTGAATGGGATGCTAGAGAATTGGAAACATTGGATTAAGCAAGCGGCCAACGCTATTGAAGATTGGTTCGAACAAGAAGAGCGGTCGTTTGCGGATATTGCGCATTTTATACGCTGTCATCCTGACACGTCTGTCACGGAACAAACATGGCTCGGTCTGACGTACCGCTTTTATTCGCTTCATCTCAAGCACGTCTCGTTCTCGATGGAAGCGAGAAAAAAGGGGACAAACGAAGAACACATTTTATTTCTTTCCGTGTGCCGCCCCTTAAAGGCGCCGATCGTGTATCGTTCTTATGACGAACAAGGCGACCTGTACCGAGTCATCCACGTTCCGCCGCTCACGCAACAAGCCGCATCCCGGCCATAACGTGATGCGGCTTGTTTCAACCTTTAATGCCTTGCAGCCATTCTTGATAACATTCGGCACACAACGCTTTTTCTTGTTCTTCATCCGCTGTATAGAAGGATACATAATGAACTTGGTCAGCGCATTCGCTTTGGCAGTAAAAACACGTTTCGTCCATCTCCAAATCCCCCTTTGCCCATTATTAGCGTGAGCACACGGGAATTTTTTTGCGTGTAAACTGCTCCCCATTCTCTTGGTGAAAGCGCCTTTTATTTTTGAAAAAATTACGCTAATATACATGTTCACCATGCACACAATAGGTTTCGGAAGGTGGTGAAAGAGATGAGAGCAACAGGTGTTCATGAAATTTTGGAGCTTCATGAGCTTCTTATGTTGAAAAACGTCTGTCTTGCAAAAAGTAAGGTGATGCAGACGATGGCCACAGATCCTGAGCTTCAATCATTAATTCGCCAAGATATTGAAACAACCCAACAACAAATCGTTGATTTACAATCTCTTCTATCCTAACGCCAAAAGAGGTGATGTAGATGATGCAACAACCAACTGGTGGCTCTCAGCCTTTAAATGATCAATTAATCGCCATCGATCTTCTTATTAGCATAAAGAATGGAATTAAAAGCTACGCAGTAGCCATTACAGAATCCGATACTCCCGAGGTGCGCAACATCCTTAAACAACATTTAAATGATGCCATTCAATTTCACGAAAAAGTGAGTCAATATACGATTAATAAAGGCTATTACCATCCAATAAATGTTCAAGAACAGTTGCGTGTTGACATGCAAGTGACCCAGCAAATCACACAAGCGAATCAACTGCAATAAACTCATCAGGATTCAGTTAAACGCTGAATCCTGATGAGTTTAGTTGTTCTATCTTGTCATTCCCATGCCTCTCTGTTCATAAATCCCCAGACAAATCCATTCGTCGCCAACGGAAGAATGGAAAAATACTGCTTTAATGAACCTCTCCCACCTAAACTCGATTAAAAGGTGAAAGACTTCTTGATAGATGATGTTAAAATTCCATTCATTCATCTTCATTGATGGATGCCTGTTTTTTATGGATCTATTTTCATGCCTGCTAAAAACCATCATCCCAACCACTCAAACGAACTTCTCAAATCTCCTTGCCCCGGAAAGAATCGAAAAAATAATACGATCCTCTTCTCCCTTATCATCTGTCACAGACTATCCTCTGCTTCTTTACTGAATATATTTACCATAATCAGGGACCGCTATATGATCGAAATCTCTGACTAACTGGATCAATCCTGCACGGAGCTGCTCTCCAGTTACTGGTTTTCCGTGTCCTGTAACAGCTACTTCTGGATGCAGAGTTGCCAATTTACGAACAGACTCTTTTGCCTTCTCCCAATCATTTGTAAAATAACGCGGCGGTCCACTAAACTCTAGCTTCTGCGTCAGCACTTTAAACAGTTGATCCTGACGAACAGTAACAAATGCATCTCCAGCAATGAGCGCGCGGTCTTTTTCACGAAACAATGATATATGTCCAGGGGTATGACCAGGGGTATGAATCCAGCGAAATTCAGGCATATGAGGAACCATTCCTCCACTTGGAAGTGGTTGAACACTGCTTCCTAAATCGATAGGTTCATTCGGAAAAAGGGCGGATACCTTTGCGATCATCCCTCCCTCTACTGACGAATCAGGCGCAGGATAGCTTTTTTTCCCTGTTAAATAAGGCAGTTCAGCTGGATGAGCATAAACCGGGATGCGCCAATATCGGATCAGTTCAATCACAGCTCCGACGTGATCAAAATGTCCATGAGTCAAAATGATCGCCTTAGGGCGGCTATTCGAACCAAAACGCTTTTCGGCTGCAGCGATAATCTCATCAGCTGAACGAGGCATTCCCGCATCTACAAGTATAAAATCAGCGGCATTAGGAAGACCGATCAAGCAAATATTCACAATCTGAACGGTATAGCAATATAAATCTGGCAATATTTCTGTTCCTGTTCCATGAGCAACCGATATAGCCGGAATAAAGGTATAGTCGCTTCCGTAGTGATTTTCTTCTATCTTCATATCCATTCCCTCCTTCAATGATACTATCCCACTTTTTTTGCCGCCTATTCTGATATAAGAAAATATTCCTAAAACACCGATTATCCTTTATAATGTGCAGAAGGGGGATATTCATATTAGGAGGGATGTATATGATGAAAGTCTCATTCCATAAGCTACTCCAAAACGAAGACGGAGCAATCCAACTGTTTCGCAAAAAAGAGAAAAAGGATGCGAACACGGCTCCCATGCAAACATCTTCGCTTCACTTGCCCGATTCGGCCGTTGCCTATTATCGACAGCTTTCCGCATCCAATTATCATCAACAAGTCGTTCTTATTGGATTGACAGCGGAGGATTTTCAGCGTCTCGCCTCCCTGCGCCCGATTTTTGCCAAACATGTTCAAGCCATTGTTGATGCTTTTTATGAGCACCTTGGCCAAATAGCAGATTTGGTCCATATTATTGAAAGCCACTCGACGATTGAGCGCCTCAAGAAAACACTGCAATCGTATTTAATGGACATGGTATCTGGTGAAATAGGTGAACAGTATATTATTAGAAGAAAAGTAATCGGCAATGTTCATCATCGTATCGGCTTGTTTCCAGAGTGGTATTTAGGCGCTTATTCTCTTATCCAAAATGAGGTGCTGAAAATATTGATGGAAGAGCTTCCGCCGAGTGAAGCCGTTCTGGCCTATTCTTCTTTTTCCAAGCTTTGTTCGTTCGACATGCAAATTGCCATTGCGACGTATATTGAATCCTATACGTCATCCATGATGAAGCTAAACGAAATCGAAGAGCTGCAGCACCGTCTCACGGAATCAGCTGCTATTCTTGCTTCTAGCGCTGAGGAAACGAGCGCCTCCATCACAGAAAACGAAAAAAATGTACAGGACATCCTAAACGAAATCTATACGATTCAGCAGCAATCAGCCGAAATCGCAGAGCGGGTCGAAAACGGAAAGCACGATGTTATGGACACATTAACAAAGCTTGATACGATCGCCGAGTTAATTCATGGAACGAAAGCATTAACAGCGGAGCTGACTAACAGTTCTTCTCAAATTGGCGAAATTGTGAACACGATTCGCAACATTTCTAATCAGACGAACATTCTCTCTCTCAACGCCAATATCGAGGCCGCCCGTGCTGGTGAACATGGAAAAGGATTTGCCGTTGTAGCAAATGAAGTGCGAAAGCTCGCTTATCAAACGGCTCAATCACTCGATTACATTCAAAATCATATTGATATCGTGCAACAAACGATTCAGCAATTTGAATCCTCGTTTCAACGCATTGTCGATGAAACAGGAGCTTTTCGCGCAGTAAACGAGAGCGTGATTCATATTTTTGATCAATCCATTTCCGATGTTAGGTCGAACAGTGATAAAATTAGTGCATTCACAGAGTTTATGAAAGACTTCCAGCACACATTTAATGAAATCTCGAAGGCTGCTTATCAAATTGCCGAAATGGCAGAACAGCTGAACTATCTGAATCATGAACTAACAGATAAATTCAAAAAGTAGCTCCTTACAACTTTAGGGAGGAAATACGATGAACCAACCTCAATTTAAATATGAACAGCGCACATTTAAACATTTATTTGAAATGTCAGAAACGCTTCTCCACGAAGCTAACGAACAACTGATCCGCATTGACATTGGACAATTGCCAAACGACGTAGACGCACGAAATTATGTTAAATTTCGTCTGATGCATTTGCAGCGCTCGTTTGGCGAAAGCGTTCCGATCGAGTTTCGCTCCACCTATAATTCCTTATGGAGCCAATTGTATCGTCTCGAGCATCAAGCCGACTATCGTCATCCGTATATCCAACAACTTCTTACTCACATCATGAGCGATGATCAAGATCACAGGAAAAATTACCGAAAATAACTATAGCAAAAATATTGCGGCAATGCTCGAACGATTAAATCAATACATTGTACTGACAGAGATGGAACAATACGCGCTGCAGCTTGTCTTGTGGGAGCTCATTTCCAACGTCATTCGCCATTCTACAATAAAAAAAGCGGATGTTCTTATTCATTTATCGACAGAGGACATCACGATTGAGCTCATCGATCACGGAAATGGTTTTGACTGGCGCAGTCAAATCACAAAAGCTCCTCCTTCCCTGCTTGCGCCACATGAAGGATGCGGATTATTTCTCATTCAACAGCTTGCAACACACGTAACCTTTGACGATGCTGGCAAAAAAGCGCGTGTCATCATTCAGCGCGCAAAAATTGAGGAGGAATTTCGATGATTCAAATAACAACCAACAACGATGTGATGATTGCCGTATTTCAGCAAGATATTAACTTTGAAACAACGCGCATCATGGAAGAAATACTGCGTCATCATACATACAGCAACATTTCGCGGTTGCAAATCGACCTTTCTGCCGTCCGATTCATTGATAGCTCTGGAGTGCGCCTATTTATTAGCTGGCTATATCCTCTAAAAGACCGTATACACATTGAAATTATAGGAGCGTCTGCTCCGATTAAAAACGTATTGTCCATTTGTCAAATTGATCAGTTTGTCGATGTCAAATAAAAAATAGCGCCTAAAAGTTTTTATGACGAATCATCAGCTTAAGCTGCCTTTCCTTGACACTCGAGAAAAAGCGGACGATAAGCGGCTTTTGTATAGTAAGAGATCACAACATATTAGACAATGATGCTACATCGCGTCAACATCGCTTTATGCTCCATTCTTATTTATGAATCACTGCCTTGGCCATCGGCAGCCAAAAGCTAGCCGATGGCGCCAGAAAAACAAAAAGCCAGCTGGCGGATCAACATGCTGTGATCCGAAACACTGGCTTGTTCTGTAAACCGGTTATATACTTTTCACAAAAACCGCTGGCCAAATAAACGTTTCCTCGATTAAGAGCGGCTGTTTTTATCCTATCCCGCCAGAACGACTCCCACCTTCAGGAATATGAAGGGCGTTGCCCGATAAACAAGGGGGAGAGGAATGTCGGTTGGCACTAGCCAAAGTAGAATGGAATTACTAGGACATATGGGCTTTTTTATACTTGTAAGTGGTTCTTAGAAAAACGAAAAGATAGGTCGTTTGTCATGTACAATCTTCAACGTGCCCTTGTCTCTGCACGGCTCGAAGCAGCGAAAAACAAGCCCAGAACAAACTTACAAGATTCGTTGTCATTTCACCGTTGGAACGGCGGGGAGAGCCTGCTAAAAAACCGAAAGATGCTTCTATGCTTGCAGGAATCTTCCATTTCGAAGCGAATGCGGAAGTAGCCTAAAAAATATGCATGCCCACAAATGTCATATCATCATCGCCAAAGCGCTGATGATTCATTTTACCTTCAAGTTGCTGCACAAATTCTTGAAACGATCGACAGTTTGGCAAAATGCGCTCCACATAGCTCTCCCATTCCCCTCCGGTCGCTTCGATCATTCCATCTGTATAAATCGCCAAATAAACCGGCCCGCTGAACTGAAGCTTCTCTTTTTTATAAGAAAATTGGGGCACGATCCCGATCGGTATTCCTCCTTCTTTCAATCTCTTCATCTCTCTTCCTTCTAAAAGCAGCGCAGGCGGATGTCCGGCATTCACATACTCGAGCGTTTTTCGTTTCGTATTGACAACACCATAAAAGGCGGTCAAATAGGACCGATTCTCAAAAAGACGCAAGGTATGCCTGTTTAATTCGTAAACCACGCGCAGCGGATCAGTTACACGCATCATAAGCCCTGGCAGCAATGAACGAATCGACATCGCCACAAGCGCAGCGGCAACGCCATGCCCCATCACATCAATAACAATAAACGCATATTCGTGAGGACTCACTTGATTCCAATAATATAAATCTCCTGACAGCTGAGAAGAAGGAATATATTTTCCGTATACACAAATTTCTTCATTGTAGATCGAAGATGGGAGCATTCCTTCTTGGATACAACGGGCAAGCTGCAAATCCTTTTCCATTTTTCTTTTCAGTTCCAACAGCTGCCTGTCTTTCTCGATATGGACGATCCTCATTCTTTTTGACTCATCCGTCCTTTGTTTTTGACGATACGCCAAGCGAATGCGGGAGATTAGCTCCGTCGTTGTAAATGGTTTACGAATATAATCAAACGCTTCGGCCTCCAAAACGTATTCAATCTCGTCATCACATTCAATCATCGCCACAACTAGAATATCTTTTTGAAAAAAAATGGACGGCTTTCGCTCTGTTTGCGCCGCTAATAGCGCCTGAACGTTGGCTAACACAGCATCAACCTGCTTTTCTTGCAACATATACGCGTGGGCCTTATCCATTTGATCAAACACCTGTATCGATATTCCCTTGATCTTCTTTAACATTTCTTTCATTTTCATGACGGCTGCTTGATTCTCTTCAATTACGACGATGTTCATCGTTTAACACCCTTTTTTCATCCCCTGTCTCTTTTATCCGGGCATCATTATTTTCGATAAGCCTTCCATATCAATTGAGTACAATCTAACAAATGCATGGCGGATCGTCAATATGACTTTCTCCTAATGAACCAAAGAGGCGGCCGCACGGTGTCAATAATCGTGTTGCCTTATTGAATAAATAGCTTCATCATCAACGGTAGCCCATAAGATGATGGCTTGCAATCGATTCCGTATTTTTGAATCTGCGTGGCTACATATGAATCGAATTTGTTATCATCATATTTCAGTCAAAAGGCACCCCGAAGGATGCCTTTAATCAAATGACTATCACATTGTCGTCTCGATTTTTCCAAACACTCCATAAATATACCCGCATAGCACGCAGTATACGATATGAAACCTTGTATCCCCATCTTTGCTTTTTCTGACACTGTTACCTGACACAATATTTTCGATCCCACTTGTACCACAATTAGGACATTGCAGATTGACCATTCCTATCCTCTCCTCTCCCTTTATAATCATTCGATAAAAAAAGACAGATTCCTACATGATTTGATCATTTGTTGTCGACAAAAAATAGCGAGACTTAGGATGAATGGTCTTTGCCATTAGAAAATGATACGACGCTTTTAACTCCCTTTGACTCAGATGGTCCCCTCCATCAAAGGGCTTTTTATTGAATGAAGGATTATGAGAGGCCGCTTCTTCAGCAATTGGCAATCCCTGTCCGCAAAACCTCTTCACCGTATGGAAAGCAGAGAAATCGGTATCATTCCTCCTATTCCCGAAACATCAAGCGTCTTTTCTCTCGAACAAGAAATGTTACTGCTTTCTTCTGGATTGCTCATCTGTCTGTTTCACTGCTTATTCTTCCTTCTTGAGTTCCGGGTTCTATTTTACGATATTCAATACTGGATGGATTCAGCCCATTTCCTAAAGATCCGTAAACGTTCCCTTGGCGCGGTTCGACCAATTCGTTTTGCTGATAGTAAAGTCTCGGTGTCTTCCAGAGTGCCCATAATGCTTTGAGCATTGGCATTTCATGATATCGATCTGGCCACATCCTTTTAATATGTTCTTTTACTAACGGATAGTATTTGGAACTCATGCTTGGAAACAGATGATGCTCTGTATGATAGGAAAAATTAAAATGGAGGAAATCCACCCATTTTGGAACGGTAACGGAAAGACTGTTAGCAAGCGGGTCGTTGACAGGAACTAAAGGATTGAGGCGATGATTGGTTGAAATGTAGCTCATCACAATAAAATTAGCGATCAACAGCGGTAATAAAAAGCTAAAAAACCAATTCGCGAATCCAACAATAAACAGCAAACCAATCCATGATATCCAAGGCAACATAAACTGCAAAAAGACGATAGCGCGATTTTTGGGCTGAAACTGTTTGCGAAAATAACCAAGCATTCTGATCGAATGAAACGTAAACATAATCGTTAACGAACTAAAGGCGAAAAACGCCCGTATCGTAAATGGAATTTTATAGATCCAGCGCAACAGACGGCTTTGTGCCAATTTGCTCATGCTCGGCCATGCATCAGGATCTTTTTCTTCATTTTGTGTATGGACATGGTGTGTGGCATTATGCCATTTTCTCCATAGCTTCGGGCCGGTGCATAACGGCCAAAAGGCAACAGCTCCAAGAAAATCCCGTAGCCATGGTGTCCGCACAACCGTACCATGCAAAATTTCATGTCCTAAAAACCCAAGCGCCGCAAAACTAAAACCTAATACAACAGAAATCAAGGTATTCCATATCACATGAAGATCGAACAAAGAAATAACGAGGATACCACTAAGTACTGTCAATAGATACACCAATCCAAGGAAAAGACGGGATGGGGTAGGTTGAAATGCTTTTTTCGGCAAATACGGGGAGATTTGCGCCGCATACCAACCGAATGAATGAAACTTTTTCATATCATAACTCCTTTCAACTTTAACCTTTTGCCTGTAATCGAATGTAGCAAAAGGGGCCAACCTAACAAAAATTACAATTTTATAAAAAAAATCACATAACTGTTGATACGTTTGATTTATCTTAACATTCCCCTATTTGTCCTGTCAATGGATTTATGACCTAGTATTATTAACAGTTGCTATTCTTTCTATCAGCACGATCCCTAAAGCTGAATATACCAATCGATGGAATTGGGGATAATTTTCCAAATAAAAAAGACATCCTTAAAGATGTCGCTCCCAATCAACGAAATTCTCTATTCTCTTTATCAATGCTTTTCTGCTCACCTTCATTATTTTCAGGCGAGGAGGCTCCCGCTTTAATGAAGAACAGGCGGACACGGGGAAGAGTTGACATGATGGCGATGCAGCAATCCTCCCTTAAAAGAAATCAGCAAAAAACGTCGGTTTTGGCGAAATCATCGCCTCCAGCTGTTTGACTTCGGCTTCTGTTCCCTTCAGCTTGCCCATCTGATATAATGACCAAGGTCGCACATACCCCAGCAGCAGGGCAGCCGCCGTATTCATATCGAGCAAAAGCCCCCGTTTGGGTGGATGCAGACAAGCGGATTCTTCTTTTGTTGTCTTGCGAAATACCTTCACTCCCTTCTCATCCAGTTGGTAAATAGCTGAATTCCACGGCGCCACTTCATCATGCACATGCCAAAACAGCGGATTCTCTTGTTTCACAAAAGGATACGCTTGCAAAAAGCGTTCTAGATCAACGATTCGCGCCATAAAGTACGGATGAATTTCTTGGACGATTCTCGGCTCTTTCAACAAATAAGGAAGCGGATCGTCAACAGTGGTCACAATCGTCACCTGGTCTGCCATGGAATCATGCTGGCAAATAAAGTTCCATAGTCCTCTTTTTGCTTCTTCATGAAGAGCCACCATTTCTTTCACATGCATTTGCCGGTTTTGCATGTCATACAACAAATACCCTGCTGCTTGATGCTCCTTATCTATGTACAATACCGCATGCTCCGCTTTGGCGAACACAAAATGCTCCCACCAAAAATGATCGCGCTTTAATCCGCCGTTATATGAACGAATATAGCCTTCATACACGCTGTTTAACAGATCCACATTCTGAAGGGAGGCCCTCTCCATTCGTCCTGCTGCTTCTGGTAATGGGACGAGCTGCTTATTCTCAATGATTAATTTCTTATAAGAAGCAAAAAGCTCCCAGCCAAATCTTCTGTAAAAATTCACTTGAAACGGATGGAGGAATGATATACTTTTCCCGCTCTCCCTCATTCGTTCCAACGATTTTGTTAACAGCTTGGCCACCTTTCGCTTCCGGCGATGCTCAGGCCATGTCGCTACGCCGGCTACCCCTCCCATTTCCCATTCTTGTTCGTGAATAAAAACCGTAAATGGCAGCAAATGCACTTTTGCAGCAAGTTGGCCATTCTCAAAATCTCCCAAAATCTCTTGTTTATCCATCCATTGTTTGCGAACCATCTTTTGCTGCTCTGTAAGCTTATATTGAAAGGCATATTCTGATAGACGAAAAACCTCTTCATAATCAGCTTCCGTCAATAAACGGACAGATTCCATAATAGCTTCCTCCCTCTTCTCGATATCCTTTTCCCTTATTTCGCTTTTTTTCCTATAAAATCCTTTGTCCAGCAAAAATAAAAACCTTATAACGATAGATGCATTTTCTGGTTTGCTCGTTTTTTGGTCGACTTTCATCTCCTGTTGATGCCAGCTTTCTCATCAGAAGATTCAACTCACAGCAGATTTCCATTTTTTATAATCGAGGGCCAGTAATCGACTGTCGAAATCGGTTATCACCTGTTCATTTGGAGATCACTAGCAAGAAAGCCCTCTTAATCTCAATTGAATAGAGAGCCCAGCCAAACCTAGTTTTTTAATATCATTCACCGAGAAATCTCCCACCTCTAAGCGAAGTGGAGGTGGAGGAGGTTCATCGCGGAGAGCTTCTTAGGACGAAACTGCCCAGCATATAAAGGGAGTGTTACGAAAATCGTCTGATTTATGCTATTCTAATAGTGCGAAAAAATAAACAGAAAAGGTGTTTTTCATGAAATCATACATCGTTGTAGGAGCCGGCATTTTAGGAGCATCAACCGCCTACCATTTAGCAAGAGAGGGAGCAGCCGTCACCATCATCGATCGCGGCGACAAAGGCCAAGCCACCGCCGCAGCCGCCGGCATTGTCTGTCCATGGGTATCCCAGCGCCGCAACCAAGTTTGGTACCGCTTAGCCAGAGGCGGAGCCAAATTTTATCCTTCGTTAATTCAAGAACTTCAATCGCATGGAGAAACAGAAACAGGCTATGAACGAGTAGGGGCCCTTTGTTTGCATACAGATAAAGAAAAACTTGAAAAGATGATGGATCGTACACTGCAGCGCCGCCAAGAAGCGCCGGAAATCGGAGAAGTGACAAAGCTATCCTTTGCACAAGCAAAACAGCTAGTTCCAGCGCTGGCTGAAGGCTACGAGGCTGTTTACGTCAGCGGAGCAGCGCGCGTCAATGGCAAAGCATTGCGCGATGCGTTAGTGAGAGCCGCCCAAAAGCTGGGGGCCATCTATATAAAAGGAGACGCCAAGATTGTTCAGCAACATTCGCATGTGAACGGTGTGGAAGTCGCTGGCACTTATTATCAGGCTGACGCGGTCGTCATCGCAGCCGGCGCATGGGCAAAAGAATTGCTGCTGCCGCTCGGCATCGAATTTTTAGTCACGCCGCAACGGGCGCAAATCATTCATCTCGAAAAGCCAGAACAAGATACCGATCACTGGCCTGTCGTGATGCCGCCTAACAATCAATACTTGCTTACTTTTCCAATGGGGCGGGTCGTTGTCGGAGCGACCCATGAAGACGGTGTCGGTTTCGACTGCCGAGCAACCGCAGGAGGAGTGTATGAAATATTACATAAAGCGTTAGCAATCGCACCCGGATTATCAGATTGCACACATAGCGAAACAAAAGTTGGTTTTCGCCCTTATACCCCTGGGTTTCTTCCTGTCTTTGGAGCGCTTCCCGGCTTTACCGGCATTTATGTGGCCAACGGCTTAGGGGCATCCGGGCTAACAGCAGGGCCTTACTTGGGCGCTGAGCTTGCCAAGCTCATTGTCGGAAAGCCGACCGAGCTGAATCCACTCGACTACCATATCGCCGGCGCGGTAAAATGAGAGAATACACCTAACAAAAAAGAACCCTCGCCATAGCTGATATTCAGTTGAAAAAGCTCCCCAATTCATTTCGGCTACTGGATGCTTATTTCACACGCCAATCATAAGCCAAACCGCAATTATCCGTATGACGGTTTGGCTTAGATACCTGGGAATAAGCGAAAATGTTGTGCCCTTCCCGTTTTTTTTGGATAGAATAATAATATACTTACCGTTCGCAAGAAGGGAGCGAGAGGATGAAAATTACGCAAACGACAGACTACAAAACTATTGCCGCATTGAATAAACACGTTCACGATCTGCATGTTGCGTTATATCCCCGGCATTTCAAAAAATATGATGCGGAAGCCATGAAGCGGTTTTTTCAAAGTGTGATCCACCAGCCGCATTTCATTTTTCTATTATTGGAAGAAAACGAACAAGCATGTGGATATGCTTGGCTGGAGATACGAACACATCCGGAAAATATATTTTTTCAGTCCTATCAATCTATATACGTCCACCAAATTAGCATTAGCGAATCCGTCCGAAACAAAGGCTATGGCACGCAACTGATGGAGTACATTTACCAGCTGGCACAAGACAAAGGCATCTATTTAGTAGAGCTCGATTATTGGAGCAAAAATGAAGTCGCAAAAAATTTCTACGCAAAGCAAGGATTTCAAGTATACCGAGAGCTTGTTTATAAAGAGCTTGCGCCCCGTCATCTATCAGAGGATCATGCTTAAGATCAGATAACGGAATAGTCAAAAAAGCTAGTTTTTAAGTTACGGCGTGCTTTTTCTCCGGTTCGGAATAGAGCAGAGGGTGAGCAGACGAACGAGGCCCGTAACGCAAGATAAAGGCATTTGTCAACATTCTAAGCGGAAGATTTTTTACGCATCTTCCGCCGTTTCTTTTTATCTTGTGATCATTTCCTGTCCCTCTATATATTGTTCCACTTCACGAATGGAAGGAAGACCTTCCCAGTCTCCTTTAAATTGTGTAGCTAGGGCGCCTAATAAATTCGCTCGCTTTAATGCTTTAGGTAAACAAATGTTTAAAACATCCTCATCGAGCGGCTGATCTTCATCTAACAGCACAGACAGCAAGCCCGCGGCAAACGCATCTCCGGCCCCTACCGGATCAACAACCTTATCCATACGAAAAGCGGGGGATTGGACCGCTTCATTTTGATAAAAGCCAATAGATCCCTCTTGTCCAAGCTTCATAACAACCAGCTTGGGGCCCATTTGCAAAAACTGCTTTCCATACTCTGCGACCGGCTGCTCACCAATTAAAAATTTTGCTTCTTCTAATCCAGGTAAAAAAATATCGCACAACGGCATTAATGACAATAAAACGCGCCTGCTCCTCGCTCCATAGCTTTCGGCGTAAGTTCGGGTCAAATGAGACAGTTAATCCTCTTGCTTTCGCTTGCTCCATCACTTTTTTAATAAAATCTTCCGTCCGTTCGCCTAGTGCGGGCGTAATTCCGGTTACATGCAGATGACGGGCGTTGGCCAACCACTCAGGTTGGATATCTGCTTCGGAAAATTTACTTGCTGCTGAATATTTTCTATATTAATATATCATTGGGTCGCCGTAACCTTTAAATTCTTTAAAATAAATGGCGGTCGGCGCCTTCTTATCACGAATAACGCAGGAGACATCGACTCCCTCCCCGGCAAGCGTGCTCACAATCAAATCGCCGAATGGATCGCAGCCAAGCCGGCTGATCCATCTTACTTTTTTGCCGAGCCGCGTAAGCCCGATGGCCACATTGGATTCAGCGCCTGCTATCGATTTGGTAAATAAAGGAGAGTACCTTAAGGAGCCGTCTGTCATTGGTTGAAAGAGAATCATGCTTTCCCCGACTGTCACCACATCAACATCATTATTTTGCTGCATCGCTGCCAACCCCTTTAGCAAGCTCAACAAACATACGCGCCCGCTTTGTGAGTTCATCGTAGTTTTTTTGTTGCACAAGCTGTTTGTCGACTAAATTTCCTCCTAATCCAACGGCAATGGCCCCATTATTTAATATTGTCATCATATTTTTTGTATTGACTCCTCCTGTTGCAATCATTTCAATAAAAGGAAGAGGAGCTTTTACCTCTTTAATATAGTTCGCTCCTAAAGTTCCGACCGGAAACACTTTCACAGCGCTCGCCCCTAGCTGATAGGCCCTGTACATCTCGGAAGGTGTCATCGTACCAGGCCATACGTCGATCCCTTGTTCGACACAATAAGCAATCACTTGTTCATTTAGATGAGGAGAAATAATATATTGCGCTCCCGCCTGTATGGCTTCTTTAGCCATCTCTAGATTTAACACCGTCCCCGCACCAATATAAAGGCGGTTTTCATATGTTTCTCTTAGCTTCGCAATAGCGGCTAAAGCTCCATCGGTATTCATTGTGATTTCCAAAAATTTCATTCCCCCTGACTGTAAAGCCTCGGCAATTGGTTGTATGGAATCTTGTGAAACTCCTCTAATGATCGCGATGATTTTTTCCTCTTTCAATAATGGGAGCAAACGAGACGTCATCAGTATCATGCCTCCATTCTTATCGTTTTATAGTGTAACCCCTGTTTTCCAAATGGCCATTTCGCGAAAATGATGCTTCTCATGATTGACTGCTTTGCCACTTGCTATTTCGATAATATACGATATAAAATCACATAATACCTCTTTCCACGAATTTCCTTCTAGTAAACGTCCAACAATGAACCTCTCCCGCCTCTTAACGGAGTAGAGGTAGGAGAGGTTCATGAATTAGAAAATATTTGCTGCTCATTAAAGTATGCGCCATCCATTATTTTGCAAAAGCCTTCATAAAAGAGGTCCACCCTCCCCCATTACCCCCACCACATATTGGTCGGTTGGTCTTCGATTAAGACTTGTTTTAAGTTGCTGACAGCGCGTTTAAATCCCTCTTCAATCGACATGAGTGGATCTTCGTGTTCGATGCTGACGACGTAATCATATCCGTATGTGCGAAGGGCACTCATCATATCTGACCATTCTTGAAGGCTATGACCGCATCCAACAGACCGGAATGTCCAGGACCTTGTTTGAACATTACCGTATGGCTGCATGTCCGTTAAACCATACATATTGACATTGTCTGGATCAATATAGGTGTCTTTTGCATGAAAATAGTGAATAGCCTTTTCTTTTCCTAAAATTTTAATCGCAGCTACCGGGTCAATCCCTTGCCACCAAAGGTGACTTGGGTCAAGGTTTGCGCCTACAGCTTCACATGTTTCCTCACGAAGCTTTAACATCGTATATGGTGAATGAACTAAAAAGCCACCGTGCAATTCTAGACCAATTTTAACGTTATGATCTTGAGCAAATTTCCCCCACTCTTTCCAATATGGGATAAGCTTTTCTTCCCATTGCCACTTTAAAATATCATTGTATTCATTGGGCCAAGGGGCAACCGGCCAGTTTGGATATTTCGCCTTTTCATGGTCACCACTAACGCCAGAGAAACAGTTCACAACAGGAACCTCCATCATCTCCGCAAGCTGAATGGTTTTAACAAACGTTTCATGGGATTGCTTCGCAAATTTTTGGTCGGGAGAAAGGGGATTTCCATGACAGCTAAATGCACTGATCATGAGCCCACGAGATGCTACTTCCTTAAGGTAGCGCTCGCGCTTTTCTTTGCTTTCTAATAATTCATCAAGGTTGCAGTGAGCAGAACCTGGATAGTTTCCTGTTCCAATTTCGACTGCGTGTAATCCTGCTTCTTTCACGTAATCGAGCATGTCTGTAAACGATTTATTAGAAAAAAGCACTGTAAATACGCCTAGTTTCATGACAAACTTCCTCCCATCTCCATTTGTAATATGCTTTTACTTTTTTCACTGCTTTCATAAATCACATCGATTATATGTGAAACTTGTATCGCTTCTTCTGGTTTCACTAAAGGTTCTTTTAATCCAAGACACTCCTCCACAAATGCTTTTGCCTGTAAAAACCCTTCCTCTTTTTCCTCGGGAATATAGGCAGCCACACTATTAAACAGCATTCCATGTTTCGCATAGTTTAAGGTAAAAGGAAAAACGTCTAAGCCGCCTTTTTCGCCAGAAATGGAAAGAGTATCTTCATCTTTCGAAATGTTAGCAGACCATGATGTTTCAAAAAGGAGGCTTGTTCCATTTTGAAAACGAAGGTAGGCTGTCGCATGATCTTCAACATTGAATGTTTCATGATTAAAGCTGCCCCATTCATTTACTTGATTTAGTATTTTACTAAGTACGTTATAGGTGGCACCTGTGACTTCTTTCACTTTTGGATTTCCCATCAACCAAAGAGCAAGGTCTAATAGATGACATCCGTAATCGATGAGGCACCCTCCACCCTGCAAGTCCTTATTGGTAAAAACGCCCATCCCGGAACCTTTCTTCGCCGTAATGCTTTGACACGGACAACGAGCGGATGACCAATTTCACCTTCATCGATCACTTTTTTTGCTGCTTGTGCTTCTTTCATAAAGCGATAGTGGTAGGCGATCCATAATATTTTCCCGGACTTTTCTTTCGCTTTTATCATTTCCGCACATTCACTCGCATTCATCGCCATTGGCTTTTCACAAAGAACATGAACGCCGGCTTCCAGTGCCGCAATAGTCATTTCCTTATGAAATTTATTCGGGGTACAAATGACAACGGCATCGACATGTGGCAGCATATCTTTATAATTCTCGTAAACTTGTGGAATATGAAATTGGTTTTGTACTTGTTTTGCTTTATCGATGTTTACATCGCAAACAGCCGTGACGGCTGCTTCATTTAATTGCTGAAATGCTGGAATATGGCAAAATGTAGCGATTCCCCCTGCTCCAATCATGCCGACTCTTAATTTTTTCATGGTGACACCTCTTCGCCGTTGGTCTCGTTTCATGAATTTGTTCGGTTAAGCTCGACAACTAAGCAAACAAACCTGTTCTCAAATAAAAAGGACGGCACTCATGTTTTATATGTTGGCGCTTTATTTCTAGGTTCATATCTTTTACGGGCTAGTTTGTATGAGGTTGAAGCGCTGCTATTCGGCTTCGAATTGACATTTTTTGATAATGAAGCTCATTGACTACGGATCTGGACTTTCCTTTCAGCTTTGCGGCTTTGATCGCGGTTTAGTACTAGTTTTCGTGTTTTCAGCACCCTTTTTCACGATTTTCGAATAATGCCTATCCGCCACGTTGAATGCTTTATCACTTTTATTCGAAGGTGAGGTTCTTTTTTCCGCAGCTTCATGCCTTGATCCTGCTGCTCTGCGATTTCCCTCCTGAAATAAGCCCAACACATGGATTTTTCCCGCCCTGAGATTTGATCCCCACATCTTTTATTGTTTGACTCTTTCCAATGTTAGTGGTACGACTTTTTTTGCTTGGGCTGCTTCGAACGCAGCAAGAATGACTAGCAAAGATTTCATTCCTTCCTCTCCCGATATCGGCGGTTCTTGGTCGTTTAGAATGCTTTCAACAAATTGGTCAATGACGTGAGATGTTGTTTGCCCACCTTATTCATTGGATTGAATGGCACTAAGCTTGTAATTGACCACTTCTCCATTTTTGTATTGGACTACTAAAGAATAGTCTGGGTCGTCTTCTAAACGTAAAATTCCTTTTTCACCATAAATGATGGTTGAGTTGTCTTCTTTTCCGTTGTATGACCAGCTAGCAGCTAAGGTTCCGATAATGCCGCTCTCTGTTTTTAAGAGGCAAACGGCGTTGTCATCGACATCTGTTTGTTCCTTTGCTATTGTTTCGACAAATGCGGCTACTTCGATGATTTCTTCACCAAGTAAAAAGCGAATTAAGTCCGCTTTATGGACACCTAAATCGCCCATTGCTCCCATTGCCGCCTGATCCTTTTTAAAGAACCAACTGTCTCTTCCATCAGCGCTCCATCCTTCAGGTCCAGGGTGCCCGAAAGCTGTGCGGAAACTGTAGATTTTTCCGATTTTTCCTTTTTCAATTAACTCTTTGACTTTCACATGGGAGCTTACAAAGCGTTGATTATGGGCAATCATTAATTTCTTTCCAGTTTGTTTGGAAGCTTCAATCATTTCCTCAGCTTCTTCTTTTGTTGTCGCCATTGGCTTTTCACATAGGACGTGTTTCCCTGCTTTTAGGGCAGCAATAGAGATAGGGGCGTGTAAATAGTTGGGCGTACAGACACTAATGGCATCAATTTCTTCATTTGACAAAAGGTCCTCATAATTTGTATAAGGTGTTACATGATATTTTTTAGCTATTTCGACTGCGCGTTCTTTATTACTATCACATACAGCGACAATGTTTACGTGTTCATTTTTTTGAAAATTCTGTCAAATAGCGGTGTTTAGCAATACTTCCACACCCAATTACTCCGACTTTCAATTTTTTCATCACAAATATTCCTCCTTAAAACATCGGTGTTGTTTAGGACCTCTTCCGTTAAGATTGGATTGTGCTTTATAAGAGTATAATCCAGCTCCCCAAGCAGCTGATGAGAGCAAGTGCCGCCAATAGTAGTCATAATGGCATGAATACGCGGATTGGCAAACATATCATGTAAATCTTCTAGACGCTCTTCCACTGTACCTGCCATATATTCATTTTGTTTTTGAGCATGCTTGCCAACGGCAACGTTAAATCCTAGTCTCTCTAATTCGGCGATCCCTCTTTGCAACCGTCTTGGACATAAAGCCGCAACCCCCGATGAAGGGGGAATAATGCCAATGGTATCTCCAGGACGCAATCGGTTAGGACGCAACGCCATTTTTTTCTCCTCCCTATTTGTAAAAATACACATACAAACAGATAAACTCCAATCCATTTTATCCAGCCTCATCTTGAATGATATGGGCAAAACCACTGGCTCTATCGAGATATTCCCCGTCTATGTTAATAGCACATTACCAAATGGCTTTGATTCTTGTTCTATTTCTATCATTTGTAAAAAATAACTAAATTGATAATAACACATAAAGCAGCTGATCTTTGAAGCTATGCCTTTCACAAAGTAAGTTCGGCAAACAAAAACCGAGTGATGTCAGCAAAAAATGGTCACTGTCTTGGTGCCCATAACATGACAGCTACGCCAGCTAAACAAAGAAGCATGCCCATCCGGTCATAGGAATCAGGCACTTTTCGATCCATTCCCCATCCCCAGAGAACAGCAAGTACAACAAAAATGCCCCCATAAGCCGCATAAACTCTACCGAAATTCGGAAATTGCTGTAAAGTTGGAATAATCCCATAAAGAACAAGAAGTAGGCCTCCCAGCATTCCATATATCATTGGCTTGTCTTCACGAAGCCACAGCCAAACTAAATATCCTCCGCCAATTTCCGCTAATCCCGCCAGAACAAATAGAACGATCGCTACAAACATATGTATTCCTTCCTTTTCCATCCCTAAAATTCAAAAAGCACAGCGATATCTTCTCTCGCAAAGACAGCAAGATGTCCTGTTCTCTATTTTCTTTTTATAGACAATGTCTTCATTTCTCATTTATATCATTATAAACGATCAAACGTTTATTTTATATGATCGCTTGATAAAATACAGAGAATCGACGATCGTCGATTTCCTTAACACTTCCACTTTCTTTTGCCGATGATCAATATGGACAATAAAATAAAAAGATGCTAAATCTCAGCATCTTTTTTCAAACAGAGAGCCGGGCACATAGCTTCCATAAAAGCCGGCTTGTTTTATACGGTTTGCCTTCTCATAGCACTTTTTGCTCGTCTTCCCATTCTTCGATGACCACTTGATGATCGGGCTGAAGATGAGAAGCCGGACGCCAATAGGAAAATAGAATCATCGATACGATGCTGGCTACGATGCCATACATAATCGGTTTCGTCGAGCTGAGGCCTTCTAACGCTAAACCAGCAAATACGACAAGTGAGCTAATAACCATCGAATACAGCCCTGCTTTCGCTGTTGCCTTTTTCCAAAAGAAACCAAGAATAACAGGGACGAAAATGGCACCTGATAAAATCGCATAAGCCACGTCAAGAGCAACGAGCACATCTTGAATCCAAATGGCAAAGATTATGGCGATCACACCGACCACAAGGGTAATGATCCGCGATAATCGTACAACATGCTGGTCGCTCATATTTTTTAGCCAATATTGCTTCAAAATATCGTGTGAGATCAGTGTCGAGGAAGCGAGCAGCGTTCCTGAGGCGGTAGACATGAGCGCAGAACACACGCTTGCTAAAATGAGACCTAATAACCCATGTGGAAGAATAGCGAGCGACATGCTGGCAAATACATTTTGCGGATCACTAATGGTTGGAAAGACAATCACTGCACACATGCCAATGATACTTAAAGCTAACGCATACGCAATGCTGTACACCCCGGCATACACCGCTCCGCCTCGAGCGATTTTCGTGGTTCGTGCTGTAAATACTCGCTGCCAAATATCTTGAGAAACGATCATTCCTAATGTATATAATAGAAAGTATTGAAAAATGCTGGACCATCCGATGGAGGTAAAATCAAAATGAGAAGCCGAAAGCTGTTGAGAGAGCGCCTCCCATCCGCCGACGCGAGATAAGCTCATCGGCAGCATAATGAAAAAGATGCCGATGGTCATCACAAGAAACTGAATAATATCTGTCATCGTTACACTCCACATTCCGCCGAGGATCGTATAAAATAGGACGATGCCACCTCCCACAAGCATGGAGGTCGTCATAGGCCAACCGAGCACCGCGTGTATAATGCTACCCATTCCGATCACCTGCGTAACAGAAACCATTAAGGTATAAATCGCCGCCACAATCGCGCTGATTAAACGAGCTTCTTGATTGTAGCGCCTTCCTAGCAATTCACTTATCGTCGTAACGTTCGCTCCGTAAATCTGCCTAATAAAAAACAAGCCTAATAGTGTGATGCCCAGACCAATCATAAAGACAAACCACATGCCTGAAAGCCCAAATTGATACCCCAATTTGGCCGTGCCAATCGTTGAAGCGCCGCCAAGAATGACGGCGGATAAACAACCAAGGTAAATAAACAAACCAAGATTTCTGCCTGCAAGCGCGTAATCTTCCGCCGTTTTCGCTTTTTTCGCTCCTAAAATCCCCACGACGATTAAAAGAAGAAAATAAGCCAAAATAACACCTGTATCAAGGACGCTCATCCCGATTCCCCCATTCTTGTTTTCATCAAGAAACCCGCCGCTATCTGCCTGTCATTTTAGCTTCAAATGAGCGGAAGCCCATTTCGTTTTCATACTCCGTTAACGCCTCGGCCAGCAAGCGCAAGCCATCATCAATCTGCTCCTTCGTCACAGTCAGCGGTGGAATCATGCGAATAACTTCTCCTTGATTTCCGCATAAATAGAAAAGAACCCCTTTTTGCAGACAGCGATTTAAAATATTCATCACCCCCTCTCCATTTGGTTCCCCTGTCATTGGATCAACGATTTCAATGCCAATCATCAATCCGATCGAGCGCACCTCGCCAATCACAGCGTGTTTTTCTTTGAGCTCATCCAACCGTTCACGAGCATATTGTCCAACAATCCGGCAATTTTCCAGCACGTTTTCTTCCTTGAATACTTCTAATGTCGCCAGCGCTGCCTCGCAGGCAATCGGATTGCCGCCAAATGTTGTTCCGTGACTTCCTAGCGGCCATTGCTGCATCAGCTCTTTAGAAGCCACCGTTGCACTTAGCGGAAGACCTGAAGCGATTCCTTTCGCAATAGCCATAATATCTGGAACAACGTCAAATGTTTGTGCGGCAAACCATTCCCCCGTGCGTCCAAATCCTGTTTGCACTTCGTCAAAAATAAGCAAAATTCCATGTCGGTCACAAATTTCTCTTACTTTATGAAGCCATCCTTTTGGGGGAACAATATATCCTCCCTCTCCCAATACCGGTTCTAAAATCATGCACGCTACTTCTTCCGGGGTCACTTGATGAGCAAATAAAGCTGCAGCTTCTTTCTCTAGTTGACGAGCCAAATAAACATCCGGATCTTCACCGTCTGGACACGTTTTCGGATTCGCGTATGGCAGCTGATACGTCAATCCGTTTGGCTGCAAATATTGGCGATATTTGCTTTTGGAGGTGCTGACGCTAAGCGATCCTAAGGAACGCCCGTGGAAACAGCCTGTAAACGATATCACATACGGACGTCTCGTAACATGCTTGGCCAGCTTCATCGCTCCTTCAATCGCTTCCGTTCCGCTATTAGCAAAAAAGAAACAGTTTAATCCTTCAGGCATAATCGGTGTGAGCTCTTTGGCCAAACGAAGAATAGACTCATACATGATGACCCCGCTCGGTCCATGCAGCAGACGGTCTGCCGCATCTTTAATCGCCTGTACTACTTTCGGGTGACGGTGGCCAATGTTTGTTACGGCGATCCCGGAAGTAAAATCAAGATATTTTTTTCCATCCACCCCGTAATAATAGCAGCCTTCCTCCTTTACAACTGGCAAATTCGGATGATCTTTTGCCATCGTTGGCGCAAGCAAATCCGGCATTTGTTGAAATAGATGAATCCAATTGCTTTCTCTCATCTTTTTTCTCCCCTTGTGCGAATGAAATTTGTTTATTCATAACCCGCTATGATGATACCAGTACACAGCGCGGAAGGAATGTTCTCAACCACATTTGCAGGATGCTGATCCATCCTGTTGCTTTCAAGCGAAAGGGCCGATGATCCGCCATCCCTTCAACCGCTCGTTCATGATTGCATCAACTGGGCTTTAGATGCTGGCTGAATACACGCTTTTCCTAGGTTTCAAGTTCATTCTTGCCGACCACTCAAAATCAGGCGCCCCAGCTAAAGGGCCTTTTATCCTTCTGTTCCGCATCCCTTTCATTGTCTAGCAACGCCAGATCGTCTCTCTTGATGCGATCGCCTTTTCTTTAAAGCGATGAGTGTGATCATTTCATAAATAATGGCGGAGGCCAGCACAGCCGTAATTTCGCCCTGATCGTATGAAGGCAATACTTCAACTAGATCAAAACCAACGATGTTTAAACCATCAAGTCCTCTCACATATTCGAGCGCTTCATAACTTGTAGGCCCTCCTACTTCCGGTGTACCGGTTCCAGGAGCAAATGCCGGATCAACAAAATCAATGTCATAAGAAACAAAAACAGGCCGATCTCCCACTCGTTGATGAATGCGATCTATCACTTCAGAAAAGCCTGTTTTTCGAACTTCCTTCATCGGAATCACTTCAAAGCCGAGGCGGCGTGCATCCTCGATATCATCTGCGCTATAGAGCGGTCCGCGCATACCGACTTGAATGGAGTGATCCACATCGAGCAATCCCTCTTCTACAGCCCGGCGAAACGGCGTACCATGCATATACTTCTCTCCATAGTAATGGTCCCATGTATCTCCATGCGAATCAAAATGAACAAGCGCGATCGGCCCAAAACGTTCATAAAATGCCCGCAAATGTCCTAATGTGATGGAATGATCTCCGCCCATCATAATGGGAATAATATTTTTTTGCAAAAGAGGACGCAATTCCTTGACAATCCGACCATATGTCCGCAGCGCATTTCCAGGAACAACATCTATATCACCATAATCGATTCCAGAGCAGTATTGAAAAATATCAATCTCCATATCTGGATTATACGGACGAAGCAGTACTGAGAAATTTCGAATGTGTTGCGGACCGTATCGCTGTCCCGTTCGATTAGAAGCAGCCGTATCAAACGGAACACCAAGCACCGCAAAATCAACGTTATCCGTTGTGCGAACATGCTCTAGCCGCATAAATGTGCGAACGCCACAAAAGCGTGGCGATTGCGATGAATCTTTTGGTTGATACACACAAACCCCTCCCTTTATAAAAATATATAAATGCAGCTTGAAAATAGAACGAACGAGCTGTGGAAAATGGACGGTCGCGGCAAGGCTAATGGAAATATTTTGACTAGCTACCCTCATTTTGTTATCGTTATAGACAAACGTTACAAAATCAAGCGGGGGGATAATCGATGCCGCTTGATATGTAAGCATTTGCATCCATATGGAGCTTGGCCTTTTTCAACGTCCTTTGTCACACCCATGCCCAGTCTTTTTGTTGTAGACACGATTCGTTCCGTCTTGCCATGACGTTTAGATACCATGGGCATTCGATCTAGATTTGTGAATAATATAGCGAAAATCAGCCATACTGGATTTGCGCCGCTAAAATGGAAAGAGCGAAAGATGGCATGAAACGAGCAACAAACAGCAAAAGGCGGCTCGCAAGCAGAAGCTTACGAACCGCCTTTATTGTCTAGGATTCTTCCTCACCCTTCAGCTTTTTCACAACTTTCCTGCTCTTAATGCCCCAAAGCTGCCGACCGGCCTTTATCTTTCGGCAGCCAATAAGTCAACACTCCGAGCAGTGGTAAAAAGCTGCACATCCACATCAACGATTTAAGCGTGTATGTATCGGCAATTTTACCAAGTACGACCGCGCCTAACGCTCCCATTCCAAACGCAAGACCAACAATTAATCCAGAGGCCATTCCGACATTTCCCGGAAGCAGCTCTTGTGCATACACGACAAAAGTTGAGAAGCTAAGTGATAAAATAAAGCCAGCTAAAAAGAGCGCAGGCAGCGCCCATCCGAGCGGAAGATGCGGAAGCAGCAAGGCGAACGGAGCGGTACCGACTGTAGAAAACAGCATTAAATTCTTCTTTCCAAATCGATCGGCAAGCGGGCCGCCAACAAATGTGCCAATCGCTCCAGCGATCATAAAAATAAATAAGTACAGCTGCGCTTCTCGTATCGAAATATGGTAATATTGAGTCAAATAAAACTGATAATAGTTGGAAATACCGGCCGAATACCAAGAGCGAGTAAACACTAAAAAGATTAATAGAATTAAAGCAAAGAGAACGCGTCGCCGCTCTTGCCCTTCCAATTTTACCACTGTTTTTTGGGCACGGTCTTTCTCTCGCTGTTCTAGTTTATGAGAATACCACCGTGATACGCGAGATAATATCATAATGCCCAGCAGTGCCACCATTGTAAACCATCCGGCCCCTTTTTGGCCAAACGGTACAAAAATAAGAGCCGTAAACAATGGAGAAAGAGCATTTCCTGTATTTCCTCCTACCTGATAAATCGATTGGGCAAACCCTCGTCTCTCTCCTGCTGCAAAATAGACCACCCTTGCTCCCTCCGGATGGAACACGGCAGAACCAAGCCCTACTAATAATACCGATAATAAAACAAAGAGAAAGCTAGGCGACAGCGCCAAACCGACCATTCCCAACAGGCTCGCAGCCATTCCAAGCGGCAGAAAGTATGAGGAAGGACGCCGGTCCGTAAATAAGCCAACAACAGGCTGAAGAACCGAAGAGGTCATATTCAAGGTAAACGCAATCCAACCAATTTGCATATACGATAAATTCATCGATGATTCCAAAATCGGAAACAGCGCAGGGACAACGGCCTGCATGGCATCATTAAGCAAATGGCCCATGCTGATGGCAATCAAAATAGGATAGACTGTCATCCGAACAGGAGCAGCCTGCTGAGCACTTGTATACATCTTTTCTCTCCCTTTCTATTAATTTAAGCATTTCCCTAAGAAGTCTCCCTGACCAATGACAGAGAGGCATCAGCTACCATTATACTCCTTTTAACAAATGTTTCAATTATTTAGCATTTCCTTTCCAAATTAACATCTAGGCATGAAGCTTTAGAAACCTTCTATGATGTTCCTCTCGTCATTATCGTGATGATATACATATACAAAAATGCTTATGTATACGAAATGATAGCTGGCACTACTTCTTGAAGAAGCATACCATGCTTAAGTGCCGCCGCTGCACTTAGCTTGTTTGGTGAAGGGATCGCTTTTTTGTCATTCCCTGAGAAATGACAGGCGAAATGGTGTGAACAGCGATCGAACACATGCAACAGCCAGTGTGAGAAAAAGCAAGGATGCTCTAGCTGAGTCTCATGAAGCCCATGTTAACTAAATACATACACAAAAAACGGCTGCTGCACCATGCCTAGTCATGGCGCAGCAGCCGTTTTTTTTTGCGTTCTTTCTGTTCCGAAAAGCAACTATTCACGATTTATTTGCCAAAAAACCCTTTTAACGCAAACGCGACATTTTGTGGTCGTTCCGCTAGGCGGCGCATAAAGTAGCCGAACCAGTCGTTGCCAAACGGAATATATACACGCATTTTATATCCTTCAGCCACAAGCTGTTGCTGCATGTCGGTGCGGAATCCGTACAACATTTGAAATTCAAATTGGTCGCGCGGAATATTGTTCTCTTTAGCAAATTGCTTCACTTTCGCAATAATGTTATGGTCATGTGAAGCAATGGCCGTGTAGCTTCCGCTTAATAAATGCTGTTGAATAATGTTCATGTAATTGGCATCTACTTCCTGTTTATCCTGATAAGCCACCTCAGGTGGTTCTTTGTAAGCACCTTTTACTAAGCGAAGAGAGACTCCTTTTAAATCTTTGACATCTTGCTCCGCGCGATATAAATAGGCCTGAATGACTGTTCCTACATTGTCATACGTTTTGCGCAATTCATGCAAAATATCTAATGTCGCCTGACAATGAGCGGAATCTTCCATGTCAATGCGCACAAAGTTATTGCACCGCTTAGCGGTTTCCATAATTCTTTTCATATTGTCAAGGCAAAAATGCCAATCAATATCAAGCCCCAGTTGTGTCAGTTTAACAGAGAGATTGCTGTTGACCCCCGCTTTATGAATGGCCTCTAGCGTTCTCACATTATATTCTGTCGCCTCAATCGCCTCTTCTCGGCTCGAAACAAACTCGCCTAAATGGTCAAGCGTACAAACAAGCCCTTTTTCATTCAGCTCTTTCACTTTAGCAATAGCGCTTTCAATCGTCTCACCAGCGACAACTTGGGAAGCTCCAAACCGGAGCCCCCATTTTTTAGCTGCTTTATTTAATGCTTTGCTTTGCGAAGCATATAGAAAAATATTTTTTGAGATTTGTGCTAACATCGTCTTTCCTCCTAAAACGCCTCACTTACGGTTTTTGCTTGCATATGAAGAATTAAATAATCAGGGCCCCCTGCTTTTGAATCGGTTCCTGACATATTAAAGCCGCCAAACGGCTGATAACCGACAATCGCACCTGTACAGCCGCGATTAAAGTAAAGATTGCCAACATGGAACTCCTCACGAGCTTTTTCAAGATGGGCACGATTTTTCGAGATGACAGCTCCTGTTAATCCATATTCCGTATGATTTGCTATTTCAAGCGCATGGTCAAAGTCCTTTGCCTTCGTAAAAGCGACAACTGGACCAAAAATTTCTTCCTGCATAATCCGTGCGCTTGGGTGGACATCAGCAAAAATCGTTGGCTGGATAAAAAATCCTGTTGAATCGTCTCCTTCTCCTCCAGCCATCAGTCTGCCTTCTTGCTTGCCAATCTCGATATATCCCATAATTTTGTCAAATGACGCTTGATCGATAACCGGTCCCATAAATATGCTCTGCTCTTCTGGATTCCCCACCTTTAGCTGTTTTGTCAGCTCGACCACGCGGTTTAACACTTGTTCGTACACATCTTCAACGATAATCGCCCGTGAACAGGCTGAACATTTTTGTCCGGAAAAGCCAAAAGCCGATGCAACAATAGACTGTGCCGCTAATTCAAGATCGGCTTCTCGATCCACAATGATCGCATCTTTTCCACCCATCTCGGCAATCACTCGCTTAAGCCATTTCTGTCCAGGCTGAACGATCGCTGCTCGTTCGTAAATGCGGCAACCAACAGCTCGTGAACCAGTAAACGAAATAAAACGCATCTTTGGATGCTCGACTAAATATTCGCCAACCTCCGCTTCGCCGCCTGGCAAATAGTTTAGTACCCCAGCTGGCAGCCCTGCTTCCTCCATCATTTCGACAAATTTCGCAGCCACGACAGGCGCACGGTCCGACGGGCGCAAAATAACCGTATTTCCTGTTACGATAGCCGCTACAGTCGTGCCAGCCATAATCGCCAACGGGAAATTAAATGGAGAGATAATAAGCCCGACCCCTAGCGGAATATAATGAAACGTATTGTGCTCACCAGGACGACTCTCCACAGGGATGCCGCGCTGTAAATTCATCATTTGGCGCGCGTAATACTCCAGAAAATCAATCGCTTCTGCCGTATCAGCATCCGCCTCTTTCCAAGGCTTTCCGACTTCTTTTACTAAAAGCGCGGAAAACTCATGCTTTCTTCTGCGTAAAATAGCCGCTGCTCGAAATAAAATGTGCGCACGTGCTTCAACAGGTTCATTTCGCCATGTTTCAAACGCTTGGAGCGCTGCTTCCATCGCTTTATCCGCCCATTGCTTCGTCGCCTTTGAAACCATGCCGACAATCTCTGCCTTGTTCGCCGGATTGCGCGAAATTATTTTTTCTTCTGTAGTTACGCGTTGCGTCCCAATCACAAGCGGATATTCTTGTCCAAGCTTCGATTGAACATCGGTTAATGCTGCTTGAAATACTTGCCGATTTTGCTCAACAGAAAAATCGGTAAACGGCTCATGCTTATACGGTACAGCCATTCTCATCGTCCCCTTCTTGATCAGCTTATATGATTCATTATAATGGATACATTCAGAAGATTCTTTGTTTCTCCGGTATAATGATCAAGCCTTATATTTGTGTGTCGAACACAATATCATCCTTATATTGGAGAAGGAGGAGATCAATGTATAACATCATTCGTTGTTCAAAATCAGCAAAATCAATGCCAGTAATCGCTTGAATGCGCTTGATTCGATAATGCAATGTGTTAGGATGTATGTATAAGTCCTCTGCTGTTTCTTTAATTTTTCCATCATTTTTAAGATACTGCTTCAATGTTTGGATAAGCGTCGTTTGATTTTCCATATCATATCTTTTCAATTTCTGCAATTGTTCGTTTTGATAGCGCTGCCGCTTATGCTGCGCATATATGGCCGGAAGCAGCCGATAAA
Organism: Anoxybacteroides rupiense; assembly: GCF_014196195.1. Lineage (GTDB taxonomy): Bacteria > Bacillota > Bacilli > Bacillales > Anoxybacillaceae > Anoxybacteroides > Anoxybacteroides rupiense. The sequence continues at coordinate 257,085 of NZ_JACIDF010000001.1, forward strand.
TCCCTAACTCCTCATAAAAATGGCCAAGCGGTTCATGAAGTCGCGTTTTAATATGTATCACCTCAGTTGCTTCTGTATAGCTTTGTCTCAGATCCTTTAATCTGCGATACTCTTTGCCGATTCCCACAAGGACATCCCGCTGTAAATCACAGTGAAACTCCTTCTCTAATTTTTCAAGCAGCAGCCGAGCTTGGTCCAAAGCTGTATGAGAGGAAACAGAGGGATTTCCAATGATGCAAATCAACTGCTCATGATTTTCGATCAAAAAGGTGGAGCCACTTAACGCATTCATGCTAAAAATAATATAATGGCGAATGATTTCCTTCCTATCGGACCGCAAAACCCGAAACAGAACGACAACAAACTCCTTTGGCAGTTTGATTCCTCTCAGTTCTGCTTCAATCTTTACAGCTTGGTCACTTGGGGCTCCTTCTCGAATGAAGCTCATCAATATCCGTTCCATTTCCTTCTGCCGCTTACGAGTCACACTCATTTGTTGTTCAAACCATTCCGCCGCTTTCTTCGCCGCCTCCACCAAAAAAGACTGATGTTCCTCCGCAAATGCGTCACTGGCTTCCTGAACCCATAAATATCCATAAATTTTTTTCCCGCTTTTGATGCAGGCGACCGTGCGAGGGCCAAGTCCAATTTCTGTCAATGTTGGGATTTTAACGACTCCACTCGCCTCTTCAATGCGCTGAAGCCAACCACTTTCATGCAAATAATGGACAACATGGGCCGCGGCCCGTTTGCTTAAAATGGTATTCATGCGCACCGCATCCGGTTCGTTGTGGTTTCCGCTATAAGCCATCAGTTCCAAATCACGTGATTCAATGGTCACTGGACATTGAACATGGGCGGAGACAAAATCAGCTAATTCATGAAGAGAAGCAAACTCTTTTTCATTCCATTGTGACTCTTGTTTGGATCCATCCATACAGACGATTCTCCCTTCATTAAAACCCCTTTTGATAGTATGTACACTTTCATTGATTTACAATATACACTTGCATGCTTGCGACATTTGTGTTAGCAGTAAAAAACGCCTGTTCTAGTGAAACAGCAGGCGTTTTGGCATTCGTTGGCATCACGAAGACGGCAAAAATGTCTTTGGCATGACGACCGCAATCACTTCTCCTTGCGCGCAAAGAACATCATTTGCATAAACTTCTGTCTGCACTCTCCATTTTTTCGGATGTATTTCCTCCACCGTGCCGATCGCTTTGAGCGGTACCCCCTGTGGAGTGGGCTTCAGAAATTGCACATTTAAAGAAGCGGTTACAAACCGCGGCGGGGCTGTGCCATCTCCGGGCTCATAGCCATTTTTACGATGCAGGGCCAATGCTGCTGAACCGGTTCCGTGGCAATCAATTAAGGACGCGAGCAGCCCGCCATATACAAATCCCGGAATTGCTGTATGCTCTGGACGCGGTGTATAAATAGTCACTGTTTGTTCCCCTTGCCATCCCGTCCGAAAATGATGGCCTTTTTCATTAAGACGACCGCAGCCATAACACCAAGCAAAATCATCCGGATATTCATCTTGAATCGCGTTTACAACCTTTTCTTCCATCTTCTCTCCCCCTTTCCATTAAGTATAGCCGAGCGGCTATAGACAGAGCAATCTCCATTCATCTTTAGACGTACATTTTTCGTTTGTCAGCTGCTCCTATGGGAAGTCATCTTCTTTGTTTCCAAAAATGGGCCCCTTCTGCTCACGTTGAATGAAATCTGCTACACACATTTTTTATCAAAGTTCACAAAGTTGTAAGTCTTGCAGAGCAAACGGCTAATAAAAGGGCTGGCTTACGTTGATACACAACGTAAGCCAGCCCTTTAACCGATTGATATTTTTTACGAAAACCATTTAATCAAATAGCTCAATAAAATACCAACAATACCAAAGTCTGAATCACCAAATGTCGTGTTTTCAAACCCTAGCGACCCAAGAACTGGCAAAAGAAGCGCCGGCAAGAACGAAATGAGAAGTCCGTTGACAAAAGCCCCCAAAATAGCTCCGCGTCTGCCTCCTGTAGCATTTCCAAAGACACCTGCTGCTGCTCCTGTGAAAAAGTGGGGAATCAGTCCAGGCACGATTACCTTTAAACCGACAGCCGGCAAAATAAGCATGGAAATCATTCCAGCAACAAAGCTTGATAAAAAGCCAATAATGACGGCATTTGGTGCATAAGGAAATACAGTCGGACAATCGAGAGCAGGCTTGGCATTGTTTACGACTTTATCGGCAATCCCTTTAAAAGCGGGAACAATCTCGGCAATTAACATCCGCACTCCAGCAAGCACCACATATACGCCAGCAGCAAATGTAATTCCTTGCATTAACGAGAAAACAAGAAAATTGACGCCGCCGCTTAACTGTGTTTCAACGAACTCTTTGCCCGCCAATGGTACAACAATCAGAAATAAGATCGTCATCGTCAGCGACATCGCTACGGACGTATCACGCAAAAAGCTCAACGATCTTGGTACGCGCAAATCCTCAGTAGAGCGCGCTTTATTGCCAAAGCGCTTGCCGATCCATGCAGACGCAAAATATCCGACAGATCCAAAATGCCCTAAAGCAACTTGATCTGTCCCGGTCACTTGACGCATATATGGCTGAAGCAGGGCCGGCATGAATACCATCAAGGCGCCGAGAATAATCGAACCGATCACGACAAGAAGAGTTCCAGCAACACCGCTTGTTGCCAGCACTGCTGAAATTAAGCAAGCCATAAATAACGTATGATGTCCAGTTAAAAAAATGTATTTAAAACGGGTAAACCGAGCAAGAAGCAGGTTGACAATCATCCCAAACAGCATAATGAGCGCCGTTTCTTTGCCAAATGTTTGCTGGGCAATTGCGACAATCGCTTCATTATTCGGAATGACCCCTTGAATCGCAAAAGCTTTTTCAAATAATTTGCCAAACGCATCAAGTGATTGGATCAGAATCGCGGCACCGCCGTTGAGAAGAATAAATCCCATAATGGTTTTTAACGTTCCTGAAATAATGTCAGAAACACGCTTTTTTTGCAGCACAAGCCCCAAAAACGCGAACAACCCCACTAAAATGGCTGGTGATCCCAAAATATCCTTCATTAATAAATCTAACATCCGCCTCTCCCCCTTGTTGTTTATACATACTGCTGTAAGACGGATTTCAACTCTTGCATGTCGAAAATATTGGCTAGTTTAGCGACTGCCCTTGTTCCGTCGTCAAGGACATCCATTAAATCCTTCGCACCGACGTACAGATCCGCTTTTTCGGTTTTGCTTGCAGCTAAATCTGTATGGGACACATCGGCCTCAATTCCCAGATCCTGTAAAGAGTTTTTCGCATTTAACTCGATCATAAAGCTGCTGCCAAGCCTATTGCCGCAGACCACCAAAATTTTTTTTCATCCTTTTCACCTCCTTTCGTCTGCTAAAGACGCAACGGGACTTCGCCTTTTCACATTCGAAACTGAAACTCGATGGTTAGGGTTAAGCGTTTCATTGATCGATTGCTAGAAGCGGCGGTTGTTCAGACCTGGCCGCATAAACGGGCCATAAAGCAAGCTGCAAACTGCTGACCTTCCCAAAATTATTCTTGTATTTTATCTACCATACATTTCAAAAGTCACATACCTAGTGCGCGTGATCCACTGCAAATAAACGGATAAGATCGCCTTTATTTCCTAACAGCGCCGCCTATTATGAAAGCGCTTTTAAATAGAGACGGGAGGTTACTGCTGCTCAAATGATGACCTTACGTACGTGATGTTTTCACCTTGTTAGATCCCCCGGCCGATTGCTTTTTTTGATGATGGTTTGTCATGTAACCGTTATGCAATTACATGCAGCCATATCCATCGTCGCTTTTCAATATGCAACACAATCCATAAAATGAATGTGGGTTAAAGAAAGCGAGTCAGTCAGCAGAGAACGCTCTTCTCCTCTTGCCTAAGAAAACAGAAAGAGGGACATGCCATAAAAATCGGCTTGAGCTATTTTCTTATTTTCATATGTATGACATGATGGTGAAAATATTAATCTTAATAGAAATCCCCTTCGTATCCACAGCATTTTATACCCATACAGAAGTCGAAAACTCAAACAGAAAAAGGGCGTTCCCACAAAATTATGGGCCCCCCTTTTCCTTCAGCGGTTCTATTTTATTCAGTTTCTGGTTTTTCCGCTGTTACTCCTACTTCTTTCCATTTCCAGTTGAATGGATCGATATCAGCCGTAAAGTTTTTCACGCGATTATTCACAGCAAATATTTGTGAACGATATAAGGTTGGAATCACCGGCACTTCTTCATTCATTAATTCTTGCCATTGGTTATAAATACCTTTCCGGTATTGTTTATCGAAGGCTTGTTCAGAATGGCCTTTTTCAAGCAATTCATCATTTTTTTCGTTCACCCACCGAGAATAGTTGAACATAACATTGCGGCCGTATAGCCCGTACGGGTCGACATCGGTCCCTGTTCCCCATGCCGCTGCAAAGATATCCACTTTTGGATCGTCTTTTTCAACCATATCGTAAAATGAATTAAACTCTGCTAAACGGCCATCCACAAGCTGCACATTCAAACCGACTTCCTTCCAGCATTGGATATAAAACTTAGCAAGCGGTTCCGCAATATCTCCTCCACTCATTGAAAGGAAATTGATTGTAAATTTCTTTCCATCTGGATCTTCGCGAAGACCATCCCCATCTTTATCTTTATAGCCCGCTTCATCTAACAGTTTTTTCGCTTTCTCAGGATTATATGAATATCCTTTTGCATTTTCGTCATGATAGCCTGGAAATGATGGCGGAATGAGTGTAGTGGCCGGGAAGCGGAGCCCATGATATAGTTTGTCGGCAACCGCCTGATTGTCAATGGCGTACGCCATTGCTTGGCGCAGCTTTTTATTTTGGAATTTCGGATTATCCATGACATTTTCTTGTTTTTCTGCATCCCAATGCCCCAGCTTAAATCCAATATAATTATAGGCTAACTCAATGTTGCCAACGAATTGAATATTTTTTGTTCCTTTTGCGCTGACATATTGATCAGTTGGAAATTGTGCAACATCGATTTCTCCTTTTTTTAATGCCTGCAACACAACTTTTGGATTGACAACTTTAACGATAACGCCTTTTAAGTTCGGCTTTCCGCCGTAATAATCATCATTGCGTACAAGTTCAACCGACTCACCCGGAACGATCTTTTTCACTTTGAATGGCCCGAAACCGATCGGGTTTTTGCGGATTTTATCGGATTGCGCCATTTGTTTGATTGGAATATCTTTTAAATAATGCTTGGGCAATGGATATGCCCAAATGCCTGTTAAGATGGACGGGTTTGCATGCTTATATGTGATGGATAATGTTTTGTTATCGATCACTTTAATTCCAGAAATATTCGCTGCTTTTCCCGCATGATATTCATCCATGCCAACAATGTCCTGAATGAGTGCGTCTCCGTAGCGGACACCTGTATAATCCTTATGGCCAATGACTAAATAGGCATACTCTAAATCTTCTGCTTTAACAGGTTCTCCATCATGCCAGTTGACATTGTCTTTAATTTTAATCGTGATCGTTTTTTTATCATCAGAAAGCTCATACGTTGCGGCACCGTCATTCGTAATTTCATAATCCCCGTTTACATGGAACAGTGACTCATCAAAAAAATGTAAAATTTCCACATCTGGCTGGCCTTGATAAAATGCATAATTCAGCGTTCCTTCAAAAGGCGTATCGTAAACAAGCCCATACGTCAACACCCCGTCAACAATCTTGCCATCGTTTTTGACCGCCATGGGGAAGTTTCCGATCGTTTCTTTTTGCGTTGTCTGCGTGTTTTTGCTATTCTTTCCATCGCTGCTTGTTGTGCTGTTTGTGCAAGCCGCTAGCAAAATCGAAAAACCGACTAACAAGCTTAAAAGCTTCCCATACCTTTTTTTCAATGTCCATTTCCCCCTTTATCCTAGCCGCTGTCTCGCGTCAGCTGCTCTTTTTAATGCTTGACCAATAAAATTTATGCACAGCATGATCACTAAGATTAGCAATGATGCCGGAAGCCATACCCACCATTTATTTTGTAAAACATCCGGATTTGTCGCATAGCTTACTAGTGTGCCAAGGCTCGGTGTGCTTTCGGGCAGCCCAAATCCTAAGTAGCTCAATCCGGATTCGATGCCAATATTCCCAGCGAGATTTAGCGTTAAATTCACAATGATGATCGAACTTAAATTGGGCAAGATTTCGCGTATCATAATTTTCCAATCCGGAGTGCCGAGTGTTTTTGAAGCACTGACATAATCCAGCTCCCTTTCAGCCAATGTTTTAGCTCTAATCAACCGCGCTTTCCCAGTCCACAAAAAAGCGCTCATGATTAAAATAAATGTAAAGACATTATACTTTGGTACAATCGCTACAAAAACGATGACAAGCATTAAAAAAGGCAAAACCAAAATAAAATCAATGATACGCATAATCACATTGTCAATGATCCCGCCATAGTATCCAGCAATTAACCCTATGGCAAGGCCAATGAAGCCGGTCAAAAGTGTAATGAGCAAACCAATTGTAAAGGAATTTCGGGCGCCAATAATCAATTGACCCAAAATATCTCGTCCTCCATAATCGGTGCCTAACCAATGTTCCGCAGAAGGCGGCGCGTAGATAGACAGTAAATCCACTTTCACAATTTTGTCTTGATCTAAAAAAAGCGCAGATCCATAGACGATAAGAAGAATGCACGAAAGAACAACGAGAGAAATAAGCGCTAGCTTATCTTTTATCATTTCACGCCATAATATGAAGAGGCTTGACGGACTTTGACTAACATCCTTCGCTATTTGCTGAGAATCATTCAAATTTGCCCTCATAATCGTTCCTCCATTTGTACTATTCAATTCTAATGCGCGGATCTACAGCACTTAAAATGATGTCGGATAACAAAGTTCCTATTAATGTCGCCAAACCTGAAATCATGACAAGTGCTGTGACTACGCTATAATCGCGCTGCATAATGGATTGAAGGAACAGCTGTCCTAGCCCCGGATAGCTATAAATAGATTCTAAAAATATGGAACCGCCAATAAGCCCCGTAATTTCATACCCTAAAAAAGCGGCAATCGGTAAAAATGAATTGCGTAAAATATGATGAGAGTAAATTTTCGATTCCGGTATCCCCTTGGCTCGCGCTGTTTTCACAAAATCTTTAACCTTCGTATCGATAATCTCACTTCGCAAATATTGAATAATACCAACCGTGCCAATAAGAGCACCAGACAAAGCCGGCAGAAGGAGATGATAAAATTTATTGATATAATAGTCCAATGTCCCCTTCTCTACTTGAATATCGACACTTCCTCCCGTTGGAAACCACCCTAGCTTAAATCCAAATACAAACAGCATAACTAAGGCAAAAATAAATAATGGTGTAGCAAAACTAACATAGCTATAACCAACAATGAGTTTGTCCGCCCAAGAATCTTGCCAACGCCCGGAAACCAATCCTAATGGTATGGCAATAAGATAGGTAAGCAATAGAACGCACGCGGATAATAAAAGAGTATTGGCCAATCTGCCGGATAGAAGATCTGTTACGGGCTGTTGATGAATATACGAAAGACCAAGATCTCCATGCAAAAGATTTTTCACCCATCTTACGTATTGAATATGAACAGGATCATTTAATCCGAGCTTTTCCCGCATTTCCATTAACGTATTGGCGTCCATCTTTGGAGATTGGGCCAACTGTCCAGTAAGCGCGTCACCCGGCATTGCTTTAGCTAATGCAAAAACGAGAATACTCAAAATCAATAATTGAGGAATCATCATCATGATTCGTCGCAATATAAACTTCAGCATGTTTCGACTTCCTCTCTCACAAAATAGCAACAGAATGTGTGTCTGAGATGCGCTTTAACGGATAAGCCTTCCCTTCCGCATTAAAATAACGCTGCCAAGAAAGCTTATATTCTTTTTCAACGTGCTGGCGAAGCTTTATTTGTTCTTGTTTTTTTCGAGGATCGACATTAGGAATCGCCGAAATCAGCCGTTTGGTGTAAATATGCTGCGGATTGTTGAATATCTCCTGGCTTGCGCCTTCTTCAACAAATTGTCCTCTATACATAATCCCGATACGGTCACACATGTGACGGATAATCCCTAAATCATGACTAATAAACAAATATGTTAGCTGAAATTCTGTTTGAATGTCTTTCATAAAATTTAACACTTGAGCTTGTACAGATACATCTAAAGCTGACACAGGTTCATCTGCAATAATCAGTTTGGGATGAAGCGTTAAAGCGCGCGCAATGCCAATGCGTTGCCGCTGTCCTCCAGAAAACTCATGCGGATATTTATAGATAGAATCCGGATGAAGGCCTACTCTCTCGATTAGATACTGGACTTTTCGTTTTTCTTCTTGAGGAGATAGCTTTTCAAAATTGCGTATCGGTTCGGCAATAATATCAAGAACTCGTTTTTTAGGGTTAAGCGATGAATATGGATCCTGAAAAATCATTTGAATGTCTTTGCGATGATATGACCGTTCACGGCGATTCAGTTTTGCAAGATCCTTGCCCTCTAGTAAAATCTCCCCCGCTGTTGCTTTGATTAAGCCAATTAACGTTCGCCCTGTTGTCGTTTTGCCACATCCCGATTCGCCGACCAATCCGTATGTCTCTCCTCGGTTCAATTGAAAGCTTATATCATCGACCGCTTTTACATGGCCGACTACTCTGCGAAAAAAACCACTACGAATCGGATAATATACTTTTAAATGATTGACTTTAAGAAATTCCATATTTCATGTCCCCTATATGGTCATGTGGAAAGTGAAAGTTTTTATAGCAAATGCAACGTACAAAATGCCCCGGTTCCACTTCTCGCAAAATCGGCTGCTCTTCATGTTCTGATTCATCGATCCATCCAATTCTTGAGCGAAATCGGCATCCCGTTCTTGGCAATTTTTGAAGCGGCGGAACGATGCCTTGGATGACATGAAGCCTTTCTTTTGGATGTTGGGCAGATGGGATGGACTGGAGCAATGAACGTGTATACGGGTGCAAAGGGCGATCAAATAGCGTATAAACATCCGCCATTTCAACAATTTCACCTGCATACATCACCGCTACACGATCCGCCATTTCCGCTACCACTCCTAAATCATGCGTAATTAAAACAATGCCTGTATTCATCTGCTGCTGGAGTTCTCTTAATAGATCCATAATCTGTGACTGAATCGTGACATCTAATGCTGTTGTCGGCTCATCCGCAATGATTAATGAAGGGTGACAAGCAATCGCCATCGCAATGACAATTCTCTGTCTCATTCCCCCCGACAGCTCATGCGGGTACCGATGATATACTTGATTTGGATTAGGAATGCCAACACGTTCTAACAACTCTATCGTACGGCCTCTTTTTTCTAGCGAAGAAAGAGACAGATGAAAATCCATTCCTTCTTCAATTTGTCTTCCTACCGTCATGAGCGGATTGAGAGCGGTAAGCGGATCTTGAAAAATCATCCCTATATCCTTTCCGCGAATTTTATTTAGTTCATGGACAGATAATGATAACAAATCGGTTCCATGAAACAGAATCTTTCCTTCTAATTTCGTTTTTGCAGGCGGATGCAACCCCATAATGGATAGAGCCAAGGCACTTTTGCCGCAGCCTGACTCGCCCACAACAGCAAGCACCTCATTTTTGTGAACATTGAGCGATACCCCATCAACTGCAGCATAATAGGCATCATGAACCCGAAAGGAAACTCGTAAGTTTTCGATTTGTAAAACTGGCTGGTTAGACAAATCATCACCTCCATATCAGAGATTAAAAAGTCTTTTTTTTCTGAATATTTTTATTGATATATTATTACATTAATATAAAAAATCAAATATTTTTTAGTAAATATTCCTTAATTTCTCAATATATCTAAATATAATCTATTTCATTGCACCTAAATCCCTGTTTATTTCTCAACATGTTAAAAGATGACGTCCTCCATAAAAGCGAACTTCGATATAGATACAAGCGGCTCTCCAAGCATCTGTAAATGTTTTTCGTCGTTCTTTCCGTTCATAAGCCGGATGACTAAACCACACCTCTTCACAAAACAAAATCAGAAATAGAGCTGAAAGTGGCGTTGCTCCAACCTTGTTCACGCAGCTGCATCCCCAAAAAAGATCAGTCACTAAGATTCTTCTGAACGTGGAATTCGTTTCATTTTTAATGATGTAAATAAAGCAAAAATCCCCCTTTCGTGATCGAAAGGGGGAACAGGTTATAAATGAAACCGCTCAATGGTTTCAAATAAGTCTTGTGCTTTGCTATTCAGCGACTGGACCGATGAGGAGATTTCCTGCATGGAAGCGAGAAGCTGTTCGGCCGCGGCTGCCACCATTTGTGTTTGCTGTCCGGATTCTTTAGAAATATGCTCCGTCTCTTGAATCGTTTCTGAGAGCTGCTGCAGTGATGACTCCATCATGGAAAGCTTGGCAGACACCCCGTTAATTTGTTCAGTCACAGCATCGGTTGAGGATAAAATCTTTTCAAAAATGGTTCCTGTGCGATTGGCTACTTCTACTCCTTTTTCCGCTTCTCGCAGCACATGTTCCATAGCTTTCATCGATTGGGACGTATCATCCTGAATCTCACTCAGCAGTTCATGAATTTGCTTAGCCGATTGCGAGGACTGTTCAGCGAGCTTGCGAACTTCCTCGGCCACGACAGCAAAGCCTCTTCCCTGCTCTCCAGCACGCGCCGCTTCAATCGCTGCATTGAGGGCCAGCAAATTCGTTTGCTCAGCAATAGCTGTGATCATTTGTGTCATCTGTCCAATATTATTTGAACGCTCATAAAGTGTTTGAATGAACCGCGAAGATTGCGAGACTAGTTCGTTGACGCTGGACATTTGCTGCATCATTTGCCGAACGGATTCACTTCCGCTCTTTGCCTCGTTTGTCATTTCAAATGAAGAAGTTGCTACTTGCTTTGCCCGATCCGCGATAAAGTGCGTATCGCGTAAAAGCTCATGAATCGAGTGCGTATTTTGTTCCGCATATTTCAATTGCTGTTCAGCACCCACAGCAACATTTTCAATCGTTGTCGCCACTTGTCCTGCCGCTTGTGCCGTCTCCTCGGTAATGGCTGTCAATTCTTCTGATGCAGCAGATACCTCTTCCGTCATTTGCTGGTTGACAGAAATGATCGAACGAAATGAATCGACTAATTCATTAAACGAATGGGCGATATGAGAAAACTCATCATTTGTTCGAATATTCATTCGTCCTGTCAAATCTCCAGTAGCCGCCTGTTTAATCGCCATCTCTGTTGCTGAAATATGATAACGAACAGAAAAATAAAAAGCGATAAACAGATAAATCATAATAATCGATGCAGCTAACATGACGGAAATAGTCAGCCATTTATTCATATTTACCGATTGAGAGCGTTCATGAATTCGATCTTCCAAGAGTTTGACGCTGAATGTGGATAACTCATATAGCCGCTCGTTCGCCTTGCTTGTCTTTTCATATATTTCCTTCGGTTGAATAGACACTTGTCCAACCATTAAAAAATCCTTATCCATCATTCCTGACATGCTGATGACTTCGGTCATAGCCATGTCTTTATGTTGGTCAAACTGATTCTGCAACGCTTTATGATTAGCAAACATCAGCGAAGCAGATCGGTTCAGCGCATTTAACGAATTATCAATGGCATTTAAAAAATAAGTCATTTTCGATTGATCGATCTCATATATTTGCGTGCTGAGCGACATTTTCACCCCAAGTGCCTGCGCCGAGCTAATGAGCTCCGTTAAAGTAGGAATTTTTTCAACGATGACATCGGCAAGATAGTTATTATCAATATCATCATCCAACGCTAAATTAGAACGGTCTGTCACATTCATCATCATATCTATAAAATTATTAATCATAATGTTATGGCGTGAAACCGTTTCGTCCATTGTATAGGATGTCCACCCTTTTTTCATTTGTTCCCAGGATTCATAAATTTCCTTCCATTGCTTGTCTACTTTGAATACATCCTCATATGTTTTTTGCATAGCCTGTATTCTCTTAAAAACTTGATCCAGCTTGTTTTCATCGGCTTGAATGCTTTGTTCGCTTGATTGATCCCCAGATAGGTAAAGGGTGGTATGCTCGCGGTGGTCTTGGAGCGCTCTTAGCCCGGTTAAAAAGTCTTTGACATACAACAAGCCCATTTTTTCTTTTTCTATAAAATTCGATTTCGTTTCTAGTTCACGAATGTAAAATATTCCAATCGTTGCAAGCGAAAAAATAAAAACAATAAATAAGAGCATAAATTTTTTTCCAAATTTTAATTGGTTTAACAATTGCGCTCCTGGCTGAAATAGTTGCATCTTCGTCCGTCACTCCTTGCTTGAAAAAATATTATTTAGAAAATTATGATTAATTTTTATTTTATCAAAAAAGCAACAAAATGAAAAAGATTATTTGAACGGAATCTAGGGCTTTTTTCTCACTGACCGCATAGCTTTATCACATTTTTTATTTCCAAATTCATAGATGCCATTTCACCAGTCGAGCGACCGAACAACTCCCATACTAACAAATGAATTTGTCTGTAAGCGTCGATTGTCCCATGCTCTCTCTGCCATCTTTCCATATGTATAGAGGAAAATGATCAGGACGTGCTTAAGGGAGTCTATCGTTCCCTTCGCTCTGTTTTCAAACCGTTATATTTAAGAAATTTGCCAAAGAAGGAAAAGAGGAATCTCATACTTATAAGAATGTTAAGTGTGAGAGACTTCTCGGTAGGTAGGTTAAATAAAAATCACAGGGAACCCTCAAAGGGTTTCCCTGTTTTGTTAAATTAAAAACCGTTAATCATCATATGATTCTACGTTATGGTTGTATCGTTTATTTTGCAAAACCTCTTTGTTTTTGGATATTACTTCAATTTCATACGTTTCATCGTTTTTAAGAAGAGAAGGTAGATTTTGAGAAACAATAACGTTATTCGTTAACTCCATCCAATCTTTTATTTCTTTCTCAGCAAAATCGGACTCAGAATAAGAGGATTTTAGAATGTATGTAATGGATTGGGGATTAAAGCCAATGGCAATGCCTATATATTTGTTACTTTCTCTTTTTAATTTCTTATCAATTTTCGATACGACGGACATCCATTTTCTTTCCCTTTCTGCTTGTTCAACATCGATTATTTTCACTTGAATGGATACATTGTGATCTTCCAACTCATTTTGGATGTAATTTTTTATAGCTTCTTTTGTATGGGACAGATTAGGCTCTTTGTTTGATAATTGTACGATTATTTCTTTATTTTTGGGGCTATACGAAATCACTCCAATATGATAGCCTTTCCTATCTAATTCTTGTGAGAGCTTAGCTAGATCAATATCTTCCTGCTCATTTTGATGTAAGCGAGATAAAAGATAGATTATTCCGACAATAAATAATAGGGATAATGCAGTAAAGCCAAATAATTGCTTTTTATTCATCTTATGTCTCTCCGTTTCTCATCACAAGTGTTGATGATCCATTTTTTACTAAAAATACGGAATGATATCGCTAGGCATCAAGCAATATCCATTAGTTTTTATTGGATTATCAACACACCTGTTTTCTCCTAATAAAAATTCTCGTAGCGCTAGAAAAAATAGATTCACTGATGACCCTCGTAATGAATGGTATCTGTCAAAACTCACGGTTAGAAGCGGATCATTGCTCACATGAAGACCAATATTGGGGGATCGAATTTTCGATCATGATGGCAAGCGCCACCGGTTAAAAATTCCCTCGCCCCATTGCCAAAGCCAATCAATCGTTACCTGCACAACTAATGAGAAGAAGGAAAAGCTGCATGGCTTTATTTACATTTCATTTTCGTTTTTTCTTACAACAAAGATCGCTACAGCCTTGCCCCCATCCAAATCCAAGAAAGCACTGCACAGATTCGTACCGCTTCATATAGGTTTTATTTTAACGATATTTCCATGCATCAACATTGTACCCTAACAGAACTATTCTAACAAGAGAGATTTATAAATTTACACATATATGGAATAAAAATCCTTTTCCATTGTTGTATAGCCGAGCAAAACCACTTTACGAACCATGAAGGGGCTCAATTGCGTTTCGACCGTGAGTTTTTACAGACATCGTTCGTTCCATCTTTATAAACATACTATAATCCCCTCGGCTATTGGGCACGAGAACCGATTTGATCGCCGAGGGGAAGCTAAAAACGTGATATTTATCATTCCATTCTACCAAAAGGTTTGTTTTTCCCAAGTGTTGAAGATTGATGATCTGGCTCATTTTATGAACGAGCCTGTTTTTTTCGGCTAGCAATATCAATCCATACCGCGAGAACAAGAATGCTTCCTTTCACTATATACTGCCAAAATGTTTCCATTCCTAATAACGACATGCCATTATCAAGCGAGGTCATGACCATCGCCCCAATAATTGCTCCAATGATCGTACCTGATCCACCAACAAGCGAGGTTCCACCGATGACACACGCAGCAATGGCGTCAAGCTCATACATTTGCCCTGCTGAAATGGTGGCTGATGAAAGACGAGCAGTGAGTACGATAGCAGCAATGGCTGACAGTAAACCCGTAAAAACAAATAGAATCATCGTATGACGTTGAATATGAATTCCGGATAAACGCGCCGCCTCCGCATTGCCGCCAATCGCGTACACATGGCGGCCAAACGTTGTTTTATTCGCAATAAACGAAAAAATAAGCGCCAAGCCAATAACAAAGATAATCGGAAACGGAATACCTTTATAGCTGTTCATTGTGAATACAAATGCTACAATAAGGGCACTGATCGCCATTACTTTTGCCATTTCAAGAGAGAGGGGAGCTACAGAAAAACCGTAACGCTGCCGCGACCGCCGTTTTTGTATCGTTGAAATCACAAGAGCTGCAATCGCCACCACTGCTAAAACGACTCCAAAGCCATTGGTGAAATAAGCGCTCCCTAACGCAATAAAATTAGCGTCTGAAATAGGAACAGTCGTCGATTTCGTAATTCCCATGAGCACACCACGAAACACCATCATTCCACCCAGTGTTACAATAAAGGCTGGAATCGCTCGGTAGGCAACGAGCCATCCTTGCAGCATTCCAATCAACGCACCGGCTACGAGTGTACCTAAAATGACGACACTTGTGGGCATGCCCATCCAGTTGCTCAAAATAGCGGCAAGTCCTCCTGTTAAACCGACAATGGAACCAACGGAAAGATCAATATGTCCCGCCACAATGACAAATACCATACCAATCGCTAAAATGGCAGTAACAGACATTTGCGTAAATAAGTTAGAAAGATTTCGCGCACTTAAAAACGTATCATTTAAAAAGCCAAAAAAAATCCAAATCACCACTAACGCGCCAATCATCGTATAGGCGCGAATGTCTATTTTCCCCCATATCGGATCCCGTTTCTTTTCCACTGTATGTTCGTTATGGATGACCGTTTTTGCTTCCATACTATTTCCCTCCTGTCGCTGCCATCATAATATTTTCTTGCGTTGCTTCCTCGTGAGTAAACTGCTTAACGATCCGGCCTTCGCGCATAACGAGAATACGATCGCTCATTCCCAGGATTTCCGGGAGCTCTGATGAAATCATGATAATGGCTACACCTTCCTCAGCAAGCTTGTTCATTAAATGATAAATTTCATATTTAGCTCCAACATCAATCCCCCGCGTCGGTTCATCCAAAATCAAGATCTTCGGTTTAGCCATCAGCCATTTCGCCAAAACGACCTTTTGCTGGTTTCCTCCTGACAGCGTTCCGACTGGTGTTTCCAATGAAGCGGTTTTTGTTCTAAGCTCCTGGACATAATTTTGGCTCCACTTTAATTCTTCATTTTGATTAATGACGCCGAATTTACTCATATTTTTTAAGCTTGCAAGAGTTGTATTAGCTTTGACATCCATCCCGAGCACAAGTCCGAGACGTTTTCGATCCTCGGTAACAAGCGCGATCCCTTCACGAATCGCATCCTGCACAGTACGGATGCGCACTTTCTTTCCTTCAATCCATACTTCTCCTTCTACTTTTCCTTCATAAGCGCCAAATAAACTCATTGCCAGTTCTGTACGACCGGCTCCCATCAGCCCTGCAATACCGACAATTTCCCCTTTCCTTACGGATAAATCAATATCGTGATTGACTTTCATTGGCTTGTCTTTATGCCAAACTGAATAATGTTTAACTTCTAATACCACTTCTTGGGGATTCCGTTTCATATATGGATAACGCTCCGTCAATTCACGGCCAACCATTAATGAAACGATTTGATCCTCATTCGTTTTTGTTCTAGATAATGTGGCGATGGATTTGCCATCGCGCAAAACGGTAATCGAATCGGCTAAGCGAAACACTTCCGGCATTTTATGAGAAATATAAATGCAAGCGACCCCTTGACTCCGCAACTGTTCCAAAATGCCTAACAAAATTTCGACTTCGCTTTCTGTAAGCGCCGCTGTCGGCTCATCTAAAATCAAAATTTTCGCTTGCTTGGCCAGCGCTTTGGCAATTTCGACCAACTGTTGCTGGCCAATCCCTAATGACTGCATTTTGGTTTGCGGCGCAATGTCTAAACCTACCTTTTTCAGCCATTTTTCCGCTTCATAATACAGTTCATCCCATTGGACTATGCCAAATTTTTTAGGTTCACGTCCAAGAAACAGATTTTCACCGACGGTCATTTCTTTGACAAGGGCAAGCTCTTGATGGATAATAGCAATTCCTGCGTTCTCAGCATCAACAATATGGCGAAACATAACTTCCTGGCCATCAATGCGGATGGTTCCGGAATATGTTCCAACTGGATAAAGCCCGCTCAATACTTTCATTAAGGTGGATTTACCCGCACCATTTTCACCACAAAGAGCATGAATCTCTCCTTTTTTCACTTTAAAGCTGACACGATCAAGCGCTTTTACGCCGGGAAATTCTTTGGTAATGTCCATCATTTCTAACGCATACATATGCCTCACTCCCGTGCTATCAATCTCCTTTAAAAAGAAGGGGCTGGCCCTATAAGCCAATTCCCCTCCTCTGCGGCTTTATTGCTTCGGCCATTGATCCTTTGGAACATTTTTAAATACATCTTCAAGCTTTTGATATCCATCTTTAATGACCGTCTCCACAATATTATCTTTTGTGACTGCAATTGGATCTAACAGCACAGATGGAACATCAATTTTACCATTAGAAACGGTTTGGTTCGTGTCAATTTTTTCCCCTTTTGCAACCGCTACTGCCATTTCCGCCGCTTTTGTCGCAATTTCTTTAATTGGTTTGTATACCGTCATGGTTTGTGTTCCTTCTACGATACGCTGAAGCGCTGCCAGTTCTGCATCCTGACCGGAAACTGGTACTTTTCCTGCCAGCCCTTGAGCAGCGAGAGCTTGAATCGCACCACCGGCTGTTCCATCGTTCGCCGCAATAACGGCTTGAATATTATTGTTGTTTGCTGTCAACGCATTTTCCATATTTTTGAGAGCTTCTTCAGGCTTCCAATCTTTAGAGAACTGATCGTAGACAATCTTGATATCTCCTTTTTCCGCCAGTGGTTTTAATACATTCATCGCCCCTTCGCGGAATAAATGAGCATTGTTGTCTGTATCTGCACCGCCGATGTATACATAATTTCCTTTTGGCGCTTTTTCCACAATCGCTTTTGCTTGCATTTCGCCAACACGCACATTATCAAAAGAGATATAGTAGTCGACATCCGAATTTTTAATTAACCGGTCATACGAAATCACTTTAATTCCTTCTTTATGCGCTTTTTCTACAATCGCAGCGGATGCTTCTGCGTTATGCGGCACTACCACAAGAACATCGACGCCTTCGGAAATCAGCTGTTCAGCTTGGCTTAGCTGGGCTGCATCGTCGCTGTTGGCCGCAAGCGTTTTTACCTCTGCACCAAGCTCTTTCGCTTTTGCTTCAAACATTTCTTTATCGTGCTGCCACCGTTCTTCTTTCAGTGTATCGAGCGAAAAGCCGATCACAATCTTATCATCTTTTTTCTTTGCATTGTCAGCGGTTTCATTTCCCGATGAAACGACGCCGCATGCCGTGAGCGCGGATGCCAGCACAAACACCGCTGCCCCTTTTGCCGCCTGTTTCCACCATTTCACTCTGTATTCCCCCTTTAAAAGTTTCCCTAATTTTCAAATTAATCATAGCATGATCAAAGAAAGCGTTTTCTTCTAGCATTCTTCATTTCTTTGTCCGATCATCGCACAAATACCATACTTTACTTCCGTGATTTGCGAAATGGATAGCATTTTTTTGTCATGGGACAAAAAAATACAGACAATCTATGATGATCGTCTGTCAATGTGCTCCCGATATTGCTTTGGAGTCATATTCGTTATTTTTTTAAAGACGCGGCTAAAATAGTTTGGATCTTTATAGCCGACATCATAACATATTTCTTTTATATTCAAGCTTGCGTCACGCAAAAGCTGCTTCGCTTTTTCAATCCGCAATCCTGTCACATAGTCGCTAAAGGTTTGGCCGGTTTGTTTTTTAAACAGCTTGCTGAAATAATGCGGAGTCAAATGGACTGATTGTGCCACCTCTTCAAGCGAAAGGTCCCGATCGTAATTTTCCTGCAAAAATTCTTCTACCTGTTCGATTACCGATTGCTGTTTGTCTACTGCCAGCGGCTTCCATTCCTCTGAGCTTGCAGTCAACGGTACATCAGCAATATGCTGAACCCGTCCAAACACCGGCAAATAATAAAGAGCGGCGGCGGCTTCTTGATACGATTGCTTCAAACCTATGATCCCTTTTTGAATGGTGCCAATTCCTATTTTGATTCTTATTTGCAGTATTTTTTCAAGCTGTTTCATGAGTTTTTGCGCAAACGAAACGGTTTTTCCCTCCCAATGATCATCAGATTTGAAAAAAATAGAAAATTGACGGTCTATAAGCGGGCTGCATAAGCAATGCCCCACCCCTTGAACATGGTGTTTCATGGCTTCCAGCGCTTCAGGGCGTTCAGGCATCGATTCTAATTGAACAGCTAAAGCAAAACCAGACTCTATTTCCATTGGAATCATTTGTTTTTCATCAAAATCGGCAATATGCCCCATCAAAAAAAGAGTAAAGGTGGACTCGCTGAGAGCATATAGCTTTGCCAGCTTTTCTTTTGTATCAAGCTCCGCTTCGCGCGCTTTTCTTTCAGCGTCAATTTCCGCTGTCAATTTTTTGAGCACCGAAACAATTTGCTCTTTTTTGACCGGCTTCAGTAAATATTCGCTAACCCCCAGCGAAATTGCTTCTTTTGCGTATGCAAAATAATCATAGGCGGTGACGATCACGATTTTCATCATCGCGTGTGTTTTGCGAATTTCGGCAATGGCCTCCAGTCCATGAATTCCCGGCATTTTAATATCCATAAATACAATATCAGGCTTGTGCTGTTCCACTTGTTGAATGGCACTGCGCCCATGCTCAGCATGAAAAATAACAAATTGATGGGGCAGCAGCCGTTCAATCATTAATTGCAGTCCCTCCCTTTCAAGTGGCTCATCATCAGCGATTAGCAGCTTGTACATCCTTCTCTCCCCCTTCTCGTTTTGGCAACATCAAAATAATGGATGTGCCTTTATTGGGCGCGCTACAAATATCGACAATGTCTTCTGTGCCATAAAATAATCGAAGTCTGCGCAAAACGTTAGCCATTCCAAGCCCCGTCGAATGTCCCTTTTTAGAAAATGAATAAGATGACGATTGCAAAATCGCTTGGCGAACTTCTTCTTCCATCCCGGTTCCATTGTCACTTATGACAACATGGATGCGATCTCGCTTCTGACGAACAGATAAGCGAATCACTGCACCAGCCTCCATTCCTTCAATGCCATGAACAAAGGCATTTTCCAAAAGCGGCTGCAGCGTCAAGCAAGGGATGACTTGTCCAAGACATTCTTCAGCAATGTCGAGCTGAAACATAATTCGGTCGCGAAATCTCGCTTTTTGAATCGCAAAATATTCTTTAGCATGAGCCACCTCGTCTCGCAATGTAACAGGCTCATCAAGCTTGCGCAGATTGTAACGCAATAAATTCGAAGTGGAGATGGTTAGTTCGCTCGTTTGCTCTGCCCCTTCGATATAAGCGAGCTTGGAAATCACATTCAATGTATTGAATAAGAAATGCGGATTAATTTGGCTTTGCAGAGCCTTCAGTTCTAATTCTCGGACCAGCTTTTCTTTTTCTAATATTTCCATATTTTTCGAGATTAACGTACGCAAATTTTCCATCATTTGCTGGAAGGTTTGCCCTAGAAGTCCGATTTCGTCGTTCCCATCCATTTGCGGAATATGCGCATCCAGCTTTCCAGCCGAAATTTGCTTGGCGGCAAAGACGAGCCGATAAATTGGAATCACGATTGTTCGCGATAACCAGATGGCAAAAACGATGCTTAAAAGCGTTGTTAAAACAAATAATATTCTGCCAAGCTCATTCATTTTGCCAATATTGATTAACATCTGCTTATAAACAGGCTGATAGGCGCTTAATTCTAAATCAACAAGCGCCTGGCTATCCTCGCGAATAAACGTTGACACCTTTTCAATTTCATTATAGGGTTCTGCATAATCTGACAGCTGTTTGTTTACCATCATCTGCACAATGGATGCCTCTAACTCGATAAACACTCCTATCATGTGTTTATAGTTTTCTAGAGTTAAAGCATCATTTCCCTGCAGTTTGCGATGGCTAAGCTGCTGATGCAAATCTTCGAGCCGCTGCCGATGCTTCACAAGCAGGCGATAGTTTTTTTCGTCCTGATGAATCATATAACCACTTAAAAAACGCAAATTTTCTTGCATTTCAGACGAAACCTGTTTATATAAAAAAATGCGCTGCATCATAACATCATAGCTTTCCTGCACTTTTTTGCCGCTTTGAAAAATAAAGAAGGCGATCACATTTAAAAGCAGTACAAGCAGAGGGATAAAAATAAACAGTTTCATGCGTATTTTCATTCCGTTCCCTCCTGCTGAACATTTGTTTTGTCCACGATTTTTATCGCTGTAAAATGCTCTTTTTCAATGTGCTGGCCTGATAAATGCTTGACCATTAACTCAACAGCAGAATATCCCATATCATATGGCTGCTGGATAATCGTGGCCACAATTTGTCCTTGGCGGATCGCTTGCAGCGTTTCTGTGACATTATCAAATCCAAAAATCTGAACATCTTTGCGGTTTAAATTTTTCGTCGCCATTAGAATTCCAATAGCATCTAAGGCACTCGTTCCAACCATTACCGAGATATCAGGGTGCGCTCGCAGCATTTTTTCTGTTTGAATCGAGGCTTGGATTCGAGAAATATTGGAGGAAGCGATCGCTGCAATCGACAATAATGGATTTTGGGCAATGACTGAGCGAAAGCCTTCCAGACGAAGGTTCTGATTAGCTGACATATCACTTCCAATAATGACCCCAATTTTCTTTTTACCATTCACTCTAGAAATCACTGCTTGACCAAGCAACTTTCCCGCTTCAAGATTGTTTGTGCCGACATAAGAAAGGCGGCGACTGAGAGGGGCATCTGTATCAATTGTAATAACTGGGATTCCTTGTGCCATCGCTTTGTTAATTAACGGGGTAAACCGCACATCGTTTAAGCTTTGGACAATAATGCCGTCAACGCGGGACGCAATCGCTTTTTCTAACAGTTTCATTTGTTCATCCATGTTGGTCCTCAATGGACCAATATATTCCACATTGACATGATAATGTTTGGCTGCTTCTTTTGCCCCGCGTTCAATCTCTCGCCAATATAAATTATCAAGTTCTTGGGAAATCAAAACGAAATGAGGAAGGGCCGGTGAAGAATGAACCGTTTGCCGCAATTGCTCAACCGTTTTTTCGATTTTTTGCGTCGAAACCACAAATTGAATCAAAACATAGAGAAATAGAAAAAACAAAACGGCTAAGCTAATCGTCCATTTTTTATTTGTCATACTATTCACCCAATTTTACTATAATCCGTTTCGAAAGCGGTTACAAGCAAAAAAATAGGATTTGATTCACTTTTGTTGACATGGATGGAAGTTATAAATTGATTATTTAGAACATAGTTTGATTTGATATTGTTAGTTGTTATATGAGGTTTGTGTTCCTTTCTTTTTCGGAGCTAACTCGTTTCATCTTAAATTTTTATTCATATAACTGAATTTTTTGATTTTAAGCGTTTTCCTTCTTTATTTTTCGACAAAACCGAAAAAAAACATGGTAATATGTAATTAGATGCGATTTGAAATAGGCTAAACGGCATGATGTCTAGCCTTTTTTCCAATCTAGCAAATTGTTTTTTCGGCATTTACGACATGGAATTGGCTCAATTGCTATCGCTCAAAAGCAAAAGGCTCTCCATTCTTCTCGATGAAAACGGTCTGGTCCTCGCTTCTCTGTTCGCTGTTGAAGCATTGACACGTGCAGTATAGCAGAGTCCTTCCTTTCACTTCCGCATACTCATATGCATGGACATATCCTCAAGCCATCATTTGTTCTGCTTGGGGATTGAAGGGATGGAGGCTTATTCATTTTAGTTATCCATTTTCCGAATCGCTGAACGTTTTGCAGACAAAAGAATGAGTCTAAAAGCAGCTTATATGAAGGACTTAATATAAAGGGTATATTGTTTTCCGGCCATTATACAATCGGGGAACGAATCGATTCACAGCCTGTTAATAGGTCTTAAGGCGGTATTGTTCAGCTGCGACCTTTATCTCATTCGCGTACCGAAGGCAAGTCCACACCAACTTGCCCTCAGATCGTCGATTTTCCAGTGACTATTCCATCTTTCAGTTGCATTTCTATCATTTTGTCTTATGTCACGTCATCTCTAGGCTCGCTGAAAAATCGACCTCTCAGGTGTACATAAACTAACGGGGACTGGGGAAACTCTCGTTTTTATCATTCTCTAAATCAACGGCTGCTCAGCTAAGAATCGCTTGCTTTCATCTTTTCGTTATTTACGCAATGACACCATTTCGATTCATTGCTTGGCAGTCTATGAAAACGAAGTGCACAAATACACATACACTTACACAGATTGGGGTTGCTTTGTTTATGGAGATCCACTCATACGATTCGTCCTATATGCGATTCTATTTTTTTATGCCTGCCATGCAATTCATTTTAGATGAAAACGGGGATATCGTAGATGTCAACGAATTTGCTGCGCGCTACTTAGGGTATATGCGCACGGAGTTGATTGGAACATCGCCGTTTGCGCTCGTTCATCCGGAAGACCGGAAAAGGGTAAGGCACCGTTCTAAATGGCTGTTCCTTCATCAGCCAAATAACATTCATTCCCTTGAATTTAGAGCATTAAAAAAGAATGGCGAAATCATATTGATTCAACAAAATATGTCTCAGATGACCAGCGAAGACGGAAAAACGCTTTTTCTTATTTCGTGCCATCACATCCCGTCAGAAAAAAAAGCAAGGCAGCTGCTTACCGGACAAAAGAAGGTGCTGGAATGGATTGCGAAAGAGCTTCCTTTGTCCGATATATTAACTGAAATCTCCCGTACCGTCGAAGAAATCCGTCCCAACATTCTTTGTTCTATCCTATTAATGAATGATGAAACGAAAAAGCTTTATCATGCGGCTGCGCCAAGCCTGCCTGCTGACTATGTTGAAACGATCAATGGAATGGAGGTAAAAATGAACGCCGGTTCTTGCGGCACAGCAGCATACCAGCGCGATCTTGTGATCGTTTCTGATGTTCAAACAAGCCCGCTCTGGCAACGTTATCAAGCGTTAGCTCGATCGCATGGATTGCGAGCTTGCTGGTCCATTCCCATTTTTTCATCAACAAAAAAAGTTCTTGGAACTTTCGCTATGTACCATCGCGAGCCTTGTGAGCCCGATACTGAAGATATGGATCTCATCTATACGTTTTCATCCTTAGCTGGCCTAGCTATTGAACAAGCTCGAATGCGGGAGGAGCTTCAAGAAAGCCGACAGCATTATCAATCATTATTTGAATACAATCAAGATGCTGTATTTTCACTCCATTTAGACGGAACATTTTTTGCGGCTAATGGCGCGGCTGCGCAAATTACCGGATACTCTCGCCATGAATTGCTCAGCATGACATTGCATGATTTAGTCATAGGAGAGGATTGGCCGAAAACCATTGAAGCATTTGCCAACACAGCAGAAGGCTACTCCCGCCATGTCGATTTTCGTATTCAGCATAAAACAGGAACGATTTTATATTTAAACGCCACCTCGATTCCGATTTTTATCAATAAAAAAATTATCGGCGTTTCTGTGATTGCAAAAGATGTGACAGAGCGTGAGGAACGGGAAGAACGCATCCAGCAAATGGCTTATTACGATCCGTTAACTGGTTTGCCCAATCGGCGATTGTTCCCTGAACTCGTTCTCGCTGCCGTTAAGAAAGCCAGGGAAAACGGAAAAATGGCGGCCGTTTTATATATGGATATCGATCGCTTTAAATATGTCAACGACTCTCTTGGCCATAGCTTTGGCGATCAAGTATTGCAAAAAACAGCGGATTTAATTAAAAAATGTGTGGCTAATAGCGGCACAGTAGCAAGAATGGGCGGCGATGAATTTACCGTTATTTTGCCCAACCTCGATCATCAAGAGCAGGCAATCGACATAGCACAGCGTATTTTGCGAATGTTTCAAGATCCTGTCCAAATTGACGATTTAGAATTATTTTTGACGCTTAGCATCGGCATTTCCCTTTATCCGCAACATAGTGAAAACGTAGATGCATTAATTCAATATGCCGATATTGCGATGTATGAAGTAAAACAAAAGGGCAAAAACGATTACTATGTTTTCCAAGATGATCACTTAAAGAAAAAATTGCCGGACCTCATTTTGCTAGGAGATTTGCATAAATCCATTCGAAATCGCGAGTTATTTATTGTGTATCAGCCCATTATTGATGTAAAAACGACAAAAATTCGCGCAATGGAAACACTTGTCCGTTGGTATCATCCCGTTCACGGTACGGTTCCTCCAAGTGAATTTATCCCTTTAGCAGAAGAAACCGGCTTTATTGTCTCCATTGGCGAATGGGTCATTCGCCAGGCGTGTGAACAGCATGAAAAATGGAAAAAGATTGGATTGCCGCCCGTTCGAATTGCCGTCAATATTTCTGTGAAAGAACTGCAAGACCAGCATTTTGCCAAAAGAGTGGAAGCCATTCTCTCACAAAAGCAGATATCGCCAGAATATTTAGAGCTTGAGATTACCGAAAGCCTTATGATTTATAATGAACCGATCATCTTAAATAACTTAATGCGGATGAAAGAGATTGGCGTGCGGCTTTCCATTGATGATTTTGGGACAGGCTACTCATCGCTGGCATACTTAAAGCGGCTGGATGTGGATACGGTTAAAATCGACCAATCTTTTATCGCCGATTGTCCCCGCTCTTACTACGGAAGCGTGATTACAACGACCATTATTTCGCTGGCACACCACCTTGGAATGAACGTGATCGCTGAAGGGGTCGAGCATCTCGATCAATTTCGTTACTTAGAAGAAAAAGGTTGCCAAGAAGCGCAAGGGTACTTGTTCAGCAGACCGCTGCATCCAAAAGAAGCGACTAAGCTATTATTTCAAGGAATTCGCCATCTTTATTAGCAACCGATCAACGGATGATCGCCATTCCTGTATATATTAAACGTTTTCCTGTCTATCTGTCGTTGTTTTCGACGGCTATCTCCCTAAACACCAAACCGATTCTTGGGACTGATGTGTGGATCTTGGAAAAGACAAAGAGTCACCCATTTTATGACCAAGTCAGCCAGAGTCGTTTTGCTCATCATTTTTGACAATGGAGTGTGTGCTGGAGTCAAAAAGACGTTTGCGCACAATGCTGGCTAGATCGTGATTACAAAGGGATGAAGGATGGCAATCCATTTGCCCTATCTCTTACTCTATGCTTCTTTGCATAATTGATAAACCAAAAAACAAAAACCCACACATTCCTCGATCCATTCGAGATGTATGTGTGGGTTTCCGAATTGATATAAGGCAGCAAATCATGTAAGCGTTGTCAACACTTTTATTTTTTCACAATTTGAATGTAATCAAAATCTAATGTATCAATCGCGTCTTCGATGTGCAAACGTGTGATAAAGCGATATGAAACCCCCAGCTGCGAAGGAAGAATATCTTCAGGGATTTGATAGGAAAAAGGCAAAAATTTTTTTTGTTCCTCTTTAATGATAAACTCCCCAGCAATTGGAATGGTCGCAATGACCGTATCTTCTTCCTTTCCATCTCGCAGCATTTTGCAAACAAAATCGACATCAAGCTTCTTAATTTTCTGCTCCACTGTGCCGCCGCGAATATACAGCTGCCCTTCAATCACATCTCCGGGATGAAGTATATTTTTATTTAAAAGCAGATCCACATATGCTGAACCAACACCTAGTTTGGACATCATTTTCCGCAATAGCATCCTCTTGTCACCTCTTACATTATCTTTTATACTCTTTCTTTATTAATGTGAACGATATAACATACGTTTGTCACTCCGATCTTGTTTCATTTTCTTGTCTATATAGCAAAAAAAAGATAAAAGACCCATGCCATTTAAGCAAAGGTCTGAGCGCTTATCGAGAAAATGACAGCGCTTCCATCACTTTCTATTTTCTAATTTATTCCACAAAAACCATTTTGTCAATATAAAATTTATCCGCCAACATGCAATTGGCAGATAGTGAGAATCATCTTCAGAAAATCGACGATCAAAGACAAACCACGGCGTCCCTCTATGAGGTAAATGCATGACAAAACTCCAAACAAATCCCGCTCGTTTCATCCCGTCCATCGGTCTAAGAAACGAGCGGATGGTCGAGCCACGCCGCTTCACAGAACCATTGATGGGGACTGTTCTAGCCTTTATCAAGCCGATTCATAACGAAAAGGCAAGTGGTTGTACTTGCCTTCCGATCGTGTGTTTGATGGATATCGCCCGTTTCATCTTTCCATTACATGATTGATCTAGCGCAAAGGCAACATGGAGCGAGACAAAACCCCGCATCCCCACCCCGTTATGAGCTGAGAGACCTCTCGGTGGATGATGTTAAATAAACATGCTAAACGACAGCCAATATTCACCTTCGTTCACAGCTTTTTCTTCCATTGCTCCCACATATGATGTTCGCCATCCTTTGGCGCGTCCGATTAGAAAGATTGTATACACTTTGGAATTACTCGTAAACATTTTGGTTTTCAATAACATAATCCACCCGAATAACAGGAACATCATGCTGCTCCAGTTCAGCGACGATCATCCCTACATGATCATTGTAAATACAAAACGTCTGCTGTCCTTTTTGAAAAGCTGTTTCGCCATATGAAAGAACGGTATGATAAAGCTTACGCACATCAACATTCTGTGTCTTCACTCGTCTTCCTAAATGGATAATCACTTCTTTTCCAGCGATTTTTCCACGATACATACGCAATATCCCCCTTTGCACTTGTATTCTCAATATATGATAAGTGCTATATATTCATACGCGCTTCTTTTTATGTCTTAATCAAGTAATTCGCCAGTCACACGGCATTCCCCTTTTGGATTAGAATATTACCAAAAAATTTGCAAATTTTTTCTGAATTTCACTCTCTTTTCCTTGACGATGACGTTGCATTAGTGTATAGTAAAAACATCATTTAACAGAATATATTTCAACCCAAGCAGCACGCACGTTCACCTTAGACCGCTGTGGAGTATATTCCGTTATTTGATAAAATTTTTTAATTAGCCATAGGTGCTAAAGGTATTAGGAGGAATTAAGTATTATGCAAAACGGTAAAGTAAAATGGTTCAACAATGAAAAGGGTTATGGGTTCATTGAAGTGGAAGGTGGAGCTGATGTATTCGTTCACTTCACAGCAATCCAAGGTGACGGCTACAAAACATTAGAAGAAGGCCAAGAAGTTTCCTTTGAAATCGTACAAGGAAACCGCGGACCTCAAGCAGCTAACGTTGTAAAATTATAATCAAGCGCTCGTTGACATAGAAGTAAGACGAAAGCGAAAGCCAAGGGCTGACCTAACAGCGGTAGGTTAGCCCTTTTTTGCTGCTACCAACGCAGACAACAGGTGATTCGTTCATATGAACAGATCAAGCTGAAAAAGAATGTCCGATCCTGCGCTGCCCATGATTCAAACAAATGTTCGCTCTGTCATCATCAAGCTGCAGTGCATGATATCTTGTTATCTCGGCCATTTCCTTTTTCATTGCTTTCTTTCCAGCGAATGCACCCTTTAAATACAAGCATCGAACTAAGATAATCTCTAAAAGGGTAACGCCTATCTCTCCTGATAAGAGCTTGAGGAAACCATGAGCAGCATCTCCCCATATTGCTTAATTTGCTCTCCCACCGTACAACAGGTAATACAAAAAGACTGCGCTGATCTTTTTCCTTCTTCCTTACGCAGTGTGTTTTTTATAAAACAGCCATCACAATATGTAGAATGAAGATCGTTTAGTTTCGCCAGTATCTCTTTTCGTTTCGCTAATTTTTTCTCCCTATTCATCTGCATTAGTTCCTTTCTTTGTAAGTTCAATTGTGCTTTCAATTATTTTTCCTTCAAGCGCCTGACGCGCCAGCTGATCTGCTTCCTTATTTTGCTTTCGAGAAATTGGTTCATAAATCGGATGAATACCGAGCTCCTTCAGTTTGGCTTCAATTCGGTCAAGCCACGCACTATAGTCCTTTTCAAAGCAAGGCCATGCACCAGACAGCTGATTCAGCACAACATGAGAATCGCCGCGGAAGACAACCGGCAAATGATGGACTCCCATTTCTTCAAGAGTTTGTACAACCGACCAAAAAGCAGCGTATTCCGCCTCGTTATTTGATTTTAATTCATAAAGACGGCGATTCATGCGAAATCGATATGGCTGATGATTTTGATGGTAATAGATCACCGCCCCGATTCCCGCTTCTGATGTTTCGTTATCAAAGCCCCCATCAAAATAAGCAATAATATCATGAGGTTCGCTTTCCACTTCTTGCAATAGCTTAACGAGCTCTTTTTTCGTCCATGACGTATTTTGCCGATCAATAAACACTAAGTCCTTCACACGTCCCGTTTTCTCAAAATCCTCCGCCATCCATAACGCCTTCTCCGCTTCAAGAAGCTCCGAAGTTAATATAATTTCTTGTTTTTTAGGAGTTATATATGTCCATTGAATGATTACATCCATTTTTGTCATCCTTCCGCCATTGTTCTTCTTTTATTATATATCAAACAAACGTACGAAATAACTGCTTATGGTTAACAAAAAAATATAGAAATTTCCTAAAAATGATGATAAAGTAGCAATAGTTCTTCATATGCGCTTCACTCGTAACCGATATAAGTTCAGGTTAAGAAATCGATATTTTCGTGAATACAGAAGAAAAGGCTGCCTCTATTTAGCTAGATGGCTATTTTTCGGCTTCGGTAAGCTAAAAACCAGCTTGCGGCATATGCGACTTCTCATGGATGATGCTGCGCACCGACCTGTATTTAGCGAGGCTATTTCACACGACGGAGGGATGAACACTTGATTGAAGTATATATTGATGGAGCAAGCGCCGGCAATCCTGGGCCTTCAGGTGCCGGAATTTTCATTAAAGGAAATGGAACAGTAGAACAATATTCGATTCCTCTCGGTATCATGTCAAATCACGAGGCAGAGCTCTATTCTTTCATTAAAGCACTTGAAATTTGTGTGGAAAAAGGTTATCGCGTCGTTTCCTTTCGCACAGACTCTCAGCTCATTGATGATGCAGTCGAGAAGGAATATATAAAAAATCGGCAATACGCCCCCCTTTTACAGCAAGCCCTCTTATTAACGAAAAAATTGGATTTATTTTTTTTAAAATGGATTCCGAGCAAGGACAATCATGTCGCTGATGAACTGGCTCGACAAGCAATTCATAAAAATAAATCCTAGTTAAGGGGGAGAAACATTGAAAAAGCAATGGATCGCCGATGCTAGCCTACTGGCTGTTACGTTTATATGGGGAGCGACATTTGTTGTTGTTCAAAATGCGATCTCCTTTCTTGAACCGCTTTCTTTTAACGCTGTACGCTTTTGGATCGCAGGAATTTGTTTGCTCATTTGGCTGCTTCTATTTCAACGATCTTCGTTACAACATTTTAATCGCTCGCTTTTATATGCCGGATTTTGGATGGGGCTGTGGCTGTTTAGCGGTTATGCGTTGCAGACAATAGGGCTCTTATATACAACATCTTCAAAGGCCGGTTTTATTACCGGTCTTAGCGTTGTATTAGTGCCGCTATTCTCTTTCTTTTTTTTAAAACAAAAGCCAACCGCTAATGCCGTATTTGGCTCGATTATCGCTGCATTCGGCTTATATTTTTTAACGATGGAACGAGCCGAATTATCGATTAATCAGGGCGATGTGTTCGTTTTCTTTTGCGCTGTTTCATTCGCCATGCATATTATTATCACGGGAAAATACTCCGCACATTATCCAACGCTTTTGCTGACGATTATGCAAATTTTTACTGTCGCTGTCATGTGCTCCATTGGCGCCTTTTTGTTTGAAGATGCCCCCAATATGTGGAATGGCGCTATTTTAGCGAAGCGGCAAGTATGGACAGCTCTGCTGATTACATCGCTGTTCGCCACAGCTGCTGCTTTCCTTATTCAGACAAACTTTCAAAAATACACAACAGCTGCCCGTGTAGCGCTTATCTTTGCAATGGAGCCCGTATTCGCCGCTGTAACCGCCTATATTGGGGCAGGAGAACGGCTTTCCGTTTCTTCTATCATCGGATGCATTGGCATTTTGTGCGGTATGATCGTGTCAGAAATTCCGATTTTTTCATGGTTCTCCAAACGAACGCTTACACAAGGAAATCCTCGAACCTAACCTTCGAGGATTTTTTTAGTCAATCAATCCTTTTTCTTTCATGAATAACTGTACCTGCTGGCGCGTTTCCAGCCTCTGTTGGCAAAACTCTTCAAGCAGCGAAAGAAAAAAGCTGCCGTCAAACTGCTTTTGAATTTTTAGCGTCCACTCCAGAGCCATAATGGTTAGTTCATCACTTGCTTGCACATATTGCTTTCCGAACTGAACAAAACGAAAAACATCTTCATGGAAACGGAAGCCCTTGCTCTCTAAAAAAAGAAAATATTGTTCGATTGTTTGCTTTCTCATACGCGGATCTCCCTATGGTAGATTCGCTTTCATCTTAACTCATTTTGCTCATTATGGCTAGCTTATTTTTTATTTGTTCGTTGATATGAAAAACAGCCTGTGGCTATTCCAAGCAAAGCGCCAGCCATCACTTCGATTGGCTGATGCCCAAGACGCTCGCGGATCCATTCTTTTTTCTGCTCATACCATTTTTGCTTTGGGCTTTGTTCAAGTCGCATGACTTCCTCGGCCAAATCATTCAACCGAATCGCTAGCTCCCCCGCCTGCCGCCGCACGCCCTGAGCATCATACATGACAATAAGACCGAACAACGCAGCCAAAGCAAAATCAATGGTTCGCATTCCTTTTTTTAATCCAATAAATGTAGCAAGCGAAGTAACACCGGCAGAATGAGAGCTGGGCATTCCCCCTGTCTCAAAAAAATACTTCCAATCCCACTGTCCAGTCTCTCTTTTTTTTAACGGGATTTTTAGGAATTGTGCAAAAGCGATTGCTGACAAAGCTGTCTTTAATGCTTGATTCATCTTTTTTTCCCCTTTCATGTGTCCTAAACATATTTTTTTCATAACTAGGCAACACTATCCGCGGAGGTGAACGGAAAATGGCGAAAAACGGAGGAACAAACCGCGGGACAAAGGCCCCTGGCGTAAATCCCCAAGGATACGGGCAAGATGCAACATTTTCTCCAGATCCAAAGAGTGAACTTGAAAGCGCAGCAAAACGAAGCAATACGAAATAGCGCAATTAAAAGCTTGAGGTGGAAGGGATGCGTAAAATGGCTGTAGACAAAGTCCATTGGACTTTGTCTACAGCCATTCTCTTATTATTTATGCAATTTTTCACGCAAGACCATTTGCAAGATTCCGCCATGGCGATAGTAGTCGATTTCCACTTCGCTGTCAAAGCGCACAAGCACTTCGAATTCCTTCTTGTTTCCAGCTTCATCTGTCGCGGTTACTTTTACATAATCACGCGGTTTCACATTTTCATCAATGTGAATTTCAAATGTTTCTTTTCCGGTAAGTCCCAATGTTTCAGCATTTTCTCCCTCTTTAAATTGAAGCGGCAATACTCCCATGAGGACGAGGTTGGAGCGGTGAATGCGCTCAAAGCTTTCAGCAATCACCGTTTTAATTCCTAACAAGAATGTACCTTTCGCCGCCCAGTCACGAGAGCTTCCCATTCCGTAATCTTTACCAGCAATAACAACAAGACCCGTGCCGTCTTGTTTATATTTCATGCAGGCATCGTAAATCGACATGACTTCACCAGTTGGCCAATATGTTGTGTAGCCCCCTTCTGTACCAGGAGCAATCTGGTTGCGGATGCGAATATTCGCAAACGTACCGCGCATCATCACCTCATGGTTACCGCGCCGTGAACCGTAAGAGTTGAAATCTTTCGGCTCGACGCCTTTAGAAATCAGATACTGGCCTGCTGGAGTGTTTTTGCCGATCGATCCGGCCGGAGAAATATGGTCAGTTGTGACAGAATCGCCAAACTTGCCTACTACGCGCAAGCCTGCGAGCGGTTGTACTTGGCGAACGTCTGGAGACAACCCTTCAAAGAACGGAGGATTTTGAATATATGTGGAATCCTCGTCCCATTGATAGAGCGGTTCATCCGTTGTCTCGATTTCATTCCAGCGTTGATTATCATCGAACACACGCTCATACTCCTTGCGGAACAATTCTGGTGTTACGGTTTGCTTCACTACTTCTTTTATTTCTTCCGTTGTTGGCCAAATATCGCTAAAGTACACATCGTTTCCGTCTTTATCCTTGCCAATTGGATCGTTAAGAAGATCGATATCAACCGTACCTGCTAGCGCATAAGCTACTACAAGCGGAGGAGATGCTAGGTAATTCCCTTTAACAAGCGGATGAATCCGGCCTTCAAAGTTACGGTTTCCGGAAAGAACGCTTGTCACTAACAAATCATTTTCCGCAATTGCTTTCTCAAGCTCTGGAGCTAGCGGACCGGAGTTACCGATACACGTTGTACAACCGTATCCAACAATATTAAAGCCAATTTGCTCAAGGTATGGAAGCAAACCAGAATCTTTTAAGTATCCAGTAACAACCTTAGAACCAGGAGCTAACGATGTTTTGACATATTTTGGAACATTCATTCCTTTTTCAACTGCTTTTTTCGCTACTAATCCGGCACCTACTAACACATACGGGTTTGACGTATTCGTACAGCTTGTTATCGCAGCGATGGCGATCGCACCTGTTTTCATTTTAACTTCTTCGCCATTTAATGCGACCGTTATTTCTTTCTCAAGATCTGCCTCTGTTAATCCAAAGCCTTGGTTTCCTTGCGGAGCTTTTATTGCTTCACGGAACGAGCTTTGCATTTTAGAAAGCGGAATCAAATCTTGTGGACGCTTTGGTCCGGAAAGATTGGCTTCAATTTCAGATAGGTTGAGTTCAACCACATCTGTGAATGTCGGTTCTTCTGCATCTGGTGTATAGAAGAGACCGTTTGCTTTACAATACGCTTCCACCACTTGAATATGATGCTCATCTCGTCCTGTTAACCGCAAATAATCAAGCGCTTCAGCATCTACAGGGAAAAAGCCGCATGTCGCTCCATATTCTGGCGCCATATTCGCGATGGTCGCACGGTCAGCGAGAGGCAGAGTAGCCACACCAGGGCCGAAAAATTCCACAAATTTGCCGACTACGCCTTTTTTACGAAGCACTTGTGTTACTTTTAAAGCAAGATCCGTAGCTGTTGTCCCATTTGGTAATTTTCCCGTCAAACGAACGCCGATAACCTCAGGAACAGGGAAATAAGAAGGCTGTCCAAGCATTCCCGCTTCCGCTTCAATTCCGCCGACGCCCCATCCAAGGACACCGATACCGTTAATCATCGTTGTATGGGAGTCAGTTCCAACAAGCGTATCAGGAAATGCTTCATATTCGCCGTTTTCTCCTTCTACTGCATGAACGACGTTCGCCAAATATTCTAGGTTCACTTGGTGAACGATTCCTGTTGCTGGTGGCACCGCACGATAGTTATTAAACGCCTTTTGAGCCCATTTTAAAAATTTATAGCGCTCAGCGTTTCGTTCAAATTCTAGATTCATATTGTATTGAAGAGCATCATCACTGCCTGCTCTGTCCACTTGAACAGAGTGGTCGATCACAAGATCCACTGGAATTTCAGGATTGATTTCATATGGATCTCCGCCGATATCCGCCATCGCTTTGCGCATAGATGCCAAATCAACAACAGCAGGAACACCAGTAAAGTCTTGCAAAATAACACGAGACGGCTTAAACGGGACATCGATCTCCTTTAACTCGTCCGTTCCCCATTTTGCTAAATTTTCCACATGCTCTTTTGTAATGACACGCCCGTCTACTTGCCGAAGCACTGATTCTAATAAAACTTTGACGGAATAAGGTAAACGGGAGATGTTACCGATTCCCGCTTCTTCAAGCGCTTGTAAACGATAGTAGTTATATTTTTTACCGTTTACCTCAAATGAAGTGCGGGCTTGAAATACATCTTGTTTTGCCATATGTATTACCCCCTCAATCAATACTATACTATTTTTTCACATAAATGTCGAAAAAATAGTACGAATTCTCCCAAAACCCGTAAAATTGGTACGCTTTTATCTTATTATAAGCACTATGAATTGTAAATAATTATTCCCTCGTTTCTCCTTTTCAGAGAATAAATTTCCCTCTCCTTCGCAAACTATAGTAGGGAGGTGAAAGGAGAATGGGAAAGCGGAAGGCCCATCATGTCATTCCGGGCATGAACGCAGCAAAGGCGCAAGGAATGGGAGCTGGCTACGAAGAGGAATTTGCCAATGAACCATTAACGGAAGCAGAACGCCAAAACAATAAAAAGAGAAAAAAGAATCAATAACCCTTCTTCGCTGCTGCGAAGTGAGCAGCAGAATAAAAGGGAAT
Organism: Anoxybacteroides rupiense; assembly: GCF_014196195.1. Lineage (GTDB taxonomy): Bacteria > Bacillota > Bacilli > Bacillales > Anoxybacillaceae > Anoxybacteroides > Anoxybacteroides rupiense. Next base: position 292,272 of record NZ_JACIDF010000001.1, read on the forward strand.
GCTGCGGTGCACATTCCCTTTTATTGAATCTCGTTTACCTCGTCTACAATCGTTTGCAAATCCGTACGAAATTGTTCAAGACGCAGTCGCTGCGTTTCTGAAGCGACTTCCATTGCGTTATTGATTTGTTCAAAAGCTTCATTGACTTCCTGCTTTAAATGCTTTAACTGGCTTCCGTAATCGGCCTGATCGCGAACTAAATGGTCATACCATTCCTTCGCTTCCATCGTCCCTTGTTCAGCGGCTTGAAACGCTTGTTGCTTATCTTTATGATACGGCATGTTCTTCCTCCTTCCACTGCATTGCACATTTATATCGTGTCAAATATTCAAAAATTTATACGATGAATAAATAAAAAAAACCCTGCTATCCTAATCAATAAAAGGAGGTTATTTTTATGAGCAAAGACACAGCAAAAAACGGCCGCAATAACGAACAGTCGGGACAACCCAAACCGCTGGACGGCTCCAAAAAAGTCAAAAACCGCAATCATACGCGGCAAAAGCATAACGCTGGACATGATATGTAATGCAACAAAATAGACAGAAGAAAGGGGCAACTGCCCAAGGCTCCCCCTCCCAAAAATCTAAAAGCTATCGTTTTTAATAGCTTTTAGATTTTTTTATTTATTTGGTTTACAAATAATAATCGCCATTCACTTTGTTAAAATGTGTGTGAACATATAAAAGAAAATATGATTGTTAGTCAGTTCTACTTCTGGGAATCTATCTTTTTGGAACGCATTGCGGATAGATTTAAAAAAGCCCCTAACGTATCGCACAAGTTCATATGTCGAAAGTTGAAATGGGATTTATATAGGTTCATTTATTACTTTAGATCGATAAAGCTGAAAGCATGATTGCATCATGAACAAAAGCCTCTTTTCAGCCTGTTAACAAACTCAACCAGCGGAAAGAGGCCTTCTTCTATCAATATTTTTGGCTTATCTTGCAAATGCGTGATGACCGATCCGGATGGTAACAGGTCTTGAAAGCATCCAGCGGTCTTTTGTAATAGCCGGATTATAAAAATACAACGAATGGCGCCGATCGCTTGGGAATAATGCTACCGCGCGATCAACCGCATCGTAGTCTTGCTTTGTTGGACGGATTTTTGTCAGCTTTCCTGTTTTGACAGGAACAAACGCATAGCCTGTTTTCGTTTTTTGATAAATCACGCCCTTTATCGTGTTAGGAAACGCCGGATCTTTGACCCGGTTCAGAATCACAAGCGCAACCTCTACTTTTCCTGCGAACGGTTCACTAGATCCTGTTTCCGCTTGAACAAGTTGCGCTAAAAGCGTTCTTTCCTCTGCGGTAATTTTCCATTTCGCTGCTGACGAAGCGGTTGTCGTTTTTTTCGCTGTTGCTATGACAGGCACTTTCAATGTTTCTCCGACCAAAATGCGGTCTGTTGTTTTTTTATTTAGCGTTTTTAACGTTGAAACACTCGTTTTGTATTTTTGAGCGATTTTATAAAACGAATCTCCTTTTTGCACTTTATAGTATGTATATGTGGTTGCTGCACTACTTTTATGTGGCGTAAACGCTACAACCATACAGCCAACTACTGCGAGTATTGCTAAAATCCTTTTGATCATGATGGCCTCCTCATAGTCGCTTTTTGGTTTTCCCGTTCGCATTTACTAGATTAGCATGTTTCAAGTGTGCTGACACTGGGCGACGTTTCCATTCCAGCTCATGAAATGTTCTCCATCTGTTGATATATAAAGGACGAGCTTATTTTTTTACAGTTGTATTACAGTTTCGTAACAGCGCTTATAACAGCGTTCTTGCCAAATATTCTTCTTTTAGAGATAATGTTTGATAGATCATGAAGGCTGTATTGAGGTGAAAACATGCTAACAGGCTGGTTTCTTTGGTTTATTTTATTCTGGGTGGTCTTTTTGCTTACGATGATGTCGATTGGCGGCTTTTTTATGTTCCGTAAATTTTTAAAGCGCCTGCCAAAAGCAGACGGAAAATCAGAGCTCGATTGGCAGGAATACTACATTGAGCAGACCCGGCATTTGTGGGGAGAGGAAGAAAAAGCGCTGCTTGAGGACTTAGTGAAGCCCGTTCCCGAGTTATTTCGCGATGTCGCTCGCCAGAAAATCGCAGGTAAAATCGGCGAATTAGCACTTCAAGAGCAAGCTTCACGCATTACAAAAGATCTTGTTATCCGCGGTTACATTATCGCTACACCAAAACGTGATCATAAATTTTTAGTCAAAGCTTTAAACGAAAAGCAAATCGATTTGGCGCCATATGCTCATTTACTTGAGTAAATCCGATATAACAAAAAAGATGGGGAGTCCCCATCTTTTTTATTGTGTCGACCAAAGAGTCGGATTATTGTTTAATTGCTTCTCTAGACGTTTATAAGAAACATACATCGCCGCTCGCCACGGAACGATCATCGCAAATGCCAATAAATAAAACATGCCGCTCAGCTGATGATAATCAATCGTTCTGCCTAAATAGACCTTTAAACCAAGACGAATGATAATAAGACCAACTAAAATCCAAACAAATGACTTGGACCGCTTTAAGTAAATATGGTGATCGCGAATTTCGAACTTGGATGTTTTAATTAAAAAAACCGAGAAACAGGCACCTAAAACAATGGCTTCCATCAGTTCCCCTTTTGTCACGCGAAACAGTGGATCTAAAAACATGAGCGAGCCGGTGCTCATAAAAAGCGGCGGCAGAATAATTTTTTTGGCATTTGTCGGTTTTTTCGATGCCTTCATACGAACAAACAAAATGAGTAGCGCCATTATAATCGCGATAATTGTGCTTAAAATTGCCAAGCAAATCATCCTTTGCTATAAGATTTTACTGCTTTCCTTTATTTCATTATAGACTTCTATAAGCAAGAAGATTCAGCAGCAACAAAAACACGCAAATAGAGCATGCCCAGAAGCCGCTCTAAAATTAGTGTCACCGTCATCACTACTGAACACGCAGCAATATGCTTTAAATCAACACACAGCCTACGTTCCATTATTTAGGTGTCTATTTACACACTTTAAATTTCCAAAATCCACCTATTTTACATTAAAGCACGGGCAATCGCTTCCATCACACGGCTTTCATCAAACGGCTTCACAATAAAATCGATCGCTCCTGCCTCGATTGCTTCAACCACCATTTTTTGCTGTCCCATCGCCGAACACATAATAACTTTCGCTTTCGGGTCTATTTGTTTGATCGTTTTGATCGCTTCAATGCCATTCATTACAGGCATTGTAATATCTAACGTTACGATGTCTGGCTTTAATGCTTGATACAGCTCGATCGCTTCTTTTCCGTTTTCTCCTTCTCCTACTACTTCACAATTCGCTTTTTTTAAAATATTTGACAATGTCATTCTCATAAATTTCGCATCATCGACAATCAACACTTTTGCCATAATAATCCCCCTATTAGCCAGAAAAATAATATGCGCGATCATGGGTCGACAATAATCCTATGCAACAATGTAACGAATTTGCGGAAGAATTTCAACTTAAATATAGTGACAATCTATGATTCCTTTTGACAGAAAACATCCCATCACCTACGCTTTGTTTAGAAATGGGAGACTCCTTTTCGATAGCGCTAAAATCCCGTAAAACCTCCAAAAATACTGGTCGTGTAGATAATGATTTTCGTCATCCAGTCAAAAAACAGCAAAATCCCCATTATAATCATCACATATCCGCCTGCTTTCATAATTTTCATATGATAGCGGCGAATCCATTGCATTTTCCCAATAAAAAACGATAAAAGAAAAAACGGAACGGCAAAGCCTAGAGAATAAGCTGTCATATAAACCATTCCTGATCCTGGATTTGTCGCTGCTAAAGCAATCACTGACATTAAAATCGGGCCTGTGCACGGCGACCACCCTGCTGCGAAAGCCATGCCAATCAATATCGATCCCGCATACCCTGACGGACGATTGCGAAAGGAAATGCGATGATCTCTCATCAAAAAGCCTGGCTTAAATACACCGATGATCACAAATCCAAAGAAAATAATTAAAATGGCGCCGACTTGCCGAATAAAATCTTGATATTGTTTAAACAGTTCGCCAATTAGTGAAGTGCCAAATCCAATGGAAACAAAAATAAGAGAAAAACCAAGCAAAAAAAACAGCGTATGCAACAAGCTCCTCTTTTGCAACATCGCATTCTCCGCTTGCAGTTCCGCGACCGAAATGCCGGTAATATAAGATAAAAATGCCGGATATAACGGCAGACAGCATGGAGAAATGAACGATAAAAATCCTGCTCCAAATGCTAAAAAAAGATTTACGTCTGTCATCAATTTCAACCCCACAAGTTCTATTTTTTCTTTAATTTTACCAAAAAATAAATCTTAATGGTGATGTATGAATTTAAAAAAAACCGACTTTTTTCTTTTGAATTAATTGCCAGAATAGTATACAATACCTATATAACTTTGTACAACAGAAAGGACTTGTTCTCCCGTGTCAAAACAAGAGATGCTTCGGCTCATTGAAAAGAAAAGAAACGAACTGATTGAAATGGTTGCCAAAAGTGGATTAAACGCAGCGATTACCATTCAAATCAGCCAAGAATTGGACTTGCTTTTGAACCAATATAATGAATACGTATACAAGAAACAGAAACGCCTCTCTTCTCAGTAAAAAAAACGATGAGGCGTTTTCTCACTATGAAACATTCCGTTTGTTGCAGAGTAACGGACCACTTGTATAGACAAGCTTTCGTTCGCTGCGCTACTAACGACGTTCAGGCGTCCCCCCTCTTAAAAGCTCATTCGATCTAACTCCTGCTTTGTTAGCTTTTACACCGTTTAGCGCAAATAAAAAGACACTCCGCGGAGTGCCTGTCCCATGTTTATTTAAGCTGGTTGTTCATCGCTTTCATCATTTGGTTGATTTTCTTTTGCGACGGTGTCATTCCCATCTGCATCATCATCATTCGAATCATTTGCTCATTAATTGGCGGGTTTTTCTTTAAATAGTTCATCATCGTTTTACGGGCAATGAAAAATCCTAGCGCTGTTCCAGCGATAAGCGCTAGAATGCCAACGAGAATCGTTGTCCACATACTGCTTTTTCCTCCTTCATGTTGTCTATCTAACAGTGTACTAAACAATGAGCTATTATACAATATTTTCCCTTAAAAATCTTTTATTTACGCACAATTCCGTCGATCAGAAAGAACAATAAATACAGTTTGCTACAGAAGAGCAGATCAAGAAGACGATCTTGATTGAACTGAGTGAATCTTCCAATTTTTTCACGCTGGAGCGTGATCGATATAAGTCGCCAACTTATCTCCTACCGTCGAAAAAATGGGAATCTGCTTTTGACTATATATGTTCCATCTTTTCACTGAATCTCTATCATTGGTAAATGGATCGAAGGCTAAATGAATCACTGCTGGTGCATCAACATTGGTCCACAAGTGGACGACGGTCGATCACGCGAATACGAACGAAAAGCAAGTCCAAAGACTTGCCTTTCTATTGCCAGTCCATGTGATTTTTTCTCCCAAGATCCAACGCCCTTTTTTCACATAGACACGCTATCCCAAATCATTATTTTTATTTCCATCTTTTAGGCAAATTTTCTGTTTTCTAATTCTGCTTTGAGCCATTGATAGTGGCTAAACTCGCTGTCAATCGCTAGAAAAGCGGATGATATCATAGCTAATGACTGGAAAATACGATTGGTTAAATCATAGCAATCGCTAATGAGGAGTAAGCGGCGCTTTTGGACAATGACAAGTGCCTCTTCATTCGTTTGATCATGTTTAAACATTAGCATATTTCGTTCCAAGTTTCTCTCAACTTGTCCAGAAAAATGCTCTTTTATTCCTAACTCTACACGTGAAAACGAAATGCGTTCTGTAATAAATTCAACTTGTTTATGGCAAACACTTTTAAAAGGGGCCTTTTGATATTCCCGAAGCAGCTCGACGATTTTTTCTGGACGATGATAGTAATCTTTCACTACATCGTCTCGAAACAAATAAATCCAATAGCGCGTCACATTTCGTCCTCCATTCTTTTCTTCTTTTTACCTATTATAGAAAAACAGAAGAGAGAAACGTGTCTATTGGCGCAAAAATTCTTCACTATTTTTGTCGAAACAAAAGAAAAAGCTACCTTTCGCTAATAAAAGGCAGCTTTTTCACCTTATTTCATTATGGATGCAAAAGCTTCTTTACACGCTCGATTACATGCTCCACTGTGAACCCATACTCTTTCATAATCTGTTCGCCTGGAGCAGAAGCGCCGAAGCGATCGATTGCTAAAATGTCTCCTTCATCTCCCGTATAGCGCTCCCACCCGAATGAAGCCGCCATTTCAATCGCTAGACGCTTTTTCAAAGCAGACGGCAAAACTTGCTCTTTATATTCTTCCGGCTGCTGTTCAAAACGATCCCAAGATGGCATGCTAATAACCGAAACATAAATGCCCTCAGAAGCCAACGCTTTTTGCGCTTCAACAGCTAAACTCACTTCTGAACCGGAAGCAAGCAACAAGGCCTGCGGTTCTCCATTCGTTGCTTCTGATACGACATATGCACCTTTTTTCACACCTTCATATGCGCGCTCTGCCGTGGTTGCAAGCGTCGGGAGGTTTTGTCTTGTCAACACAAGCGCTGTTGGGCGATCCGTTGATTCCAGTGCTAAGCGCCATGCGGCCGCGGTTTCGTTCGCATCTGCTGGGCGAATTAACGATAAATTCGGCATTGCCCGCAATGAAGGAAGCTGCTCAATCGGCTCATGAGTCGGTCCGTCTTCACCGACCGCAATACTGTCGTGCGTAAACACATAGGTGACTGGTAAGCCCATTAATGCAGCAAGACGGATAGCTGGACGCAAATAATCAGAAAACACAAAGAATGTACCGCCAAATACTTTTACTCCCCCATGAAGCGCCATTCCATTCAATGCCGCTCCCATGGCAAATTCACGAACCCCGAACCAAATGTTTCGCCCTTCATAGCTTTCCGGCATAAAGTTGCCTGTTCCTTTAATCAGCGTTTTATTCGATCCCGCAAGATCCGCGGAACCGCCAATAAACTGTGGAACAGCTTTCGCAATCGCATTTAACACCTCTCCTGAGGATGCGCGTGTGGCTATGTTCTTGCCTTCTGGGTAAACAGGCAGCTGCTCTTCCCATCCTTCAGGGAGCTGCTCATCGATCGCCAGCTTCAATTGGTTCGCTAAATCTGGATAAGCTTTTTGGTAAGCGGCAAGCAATTCATTCCACTCCGCTTCTTTTTGTGCTCCCACTTCTTGAACAACTTGACGGAAATGGCCATATACTTCTTCCGGTACATAAAAATCTTCGGCAAACGTCCATTTATAAGCCTCTTTTGTTAGTTTTAGCTCATCTGCGCCAAGCGGAGCGCCGTGAACATCAGAAGTTCCTGCCTTATTTGGCGATCCATAGCCAATTGTTGTTTTCACTTCAATGAGCGTTGGGCGATTGACATCTGCTCTTGCTGTTTCAAGTGCTTTCGCAACTTCCTCGATATCGTTTCCATCCTCAACGCGCAAATATTGCCATCCATATGCCTCAAAGCGCTGTGCGACATTTTCCGAGAAGGAAAGCTGCAGCTCTCCATCGAGCGAAATGTCATTCGAATCATAAAGAACGATGAGACGGCCAAGTTTCAAATGACCAGCTAATGAAGCTGCTTCAGAGGCAACCCCTTCCATCAAGTCTCCATCGCCGCAAATGGCATATGTGTAATGGTTAATAATCTCAAAATGATCTCGATTGTATGTAGTCGCTAAATGACGTTCTGCCATTGCCATACCGACAGCCATCGCAATCCCTTGACCAAGCGGACCTGTTGTTGCTTCTACTCCAGGTGTATGACCGTACTCCGGATGTCCGGGTGTTTTGCTCCCCCATTGGCGAAACTGTTTGATATCTTCCATTGATACGTCATAGCCACTTAAATGAAGCAAGCTATATAAAAGCATAGAGCCATGACCCGCAGATAGCACAAAACGGTCGCGGTTAAACCATTTTGGATTGCTTGGATTATGATTCATGAATTTGGTCCAAAGCGTATAGGCCATCGGCGCAGCGCCCATCGGCATGCCTGGATGCCCGGAATTCGCTTTTTCAATTGCATCAATCGACAACGTTCGGATTGTCGTGATGGCCAATTGATCAATCGTTTGTGCCATTTTTTGCTCATCCTTTCGTTTCGTAGCGTTTTATCCATTTCTATCATATAGAAAGTAAGAAAAAATGTACAACGTTTCTTCAAAAAATCAAGAATCTTTGACTGATGAGAATGCTTGCTTCTCTTAATGCAACCGATTTTTTTGACTTTCCTTCAATTTTTTGGGCGTCACATCTTTTCCATTTGGATCAATAATTTTTACAGAATGCAGAGTATCCGTTACCGCTTGGCGAAATGCTTGAAGATACTCCTTGCGAAGCTGCTCTTGCTCTTTTTTCTCCGCTTCTGTCAACCCGCTTGTCTTTGCCTTTTTCGCTAATTCATTAATGCGAGCGATTTTTTGTTTTGAGATCATCGTTTCATTCCACCTATTTCGAAAAATATTATGCCCCCATCTTACTAGAGAAATGGATCCTTGACAACTATGTTGACTGACTTTTCCGCTCATATTCCTGATAGCGGCGATGGACAGTCGCTTTCGACACATCATATCCAAATCCGCGCAAAGTCGCCGCAATTTCAGCAAAGGTCAGTCCGTTCCTGCGCAGACGGATAATTTCTTCAATTGGTAGCTCAAGGCGATCTCTTCCGGCATGTTCACCTATATTTTTCAAATTTCGTTCTGGCCGATATCCACGTTCAACGGCTTTTTGCATCCCGCGCTTGATTTTTAAGTTATGTATTTTGCGCTGATACTCCTCTACGATGCTGAGGATACTTAGTACCATGGAATCAGCTTCTGATAGCTGTAGTTCTCCATGATGGCATACCGTATACAGCTTGGCTCCTTCTTTTTGAATACAATGCAATAAGGCAATTCTTGCATTTCCTCGTCCAAGCCTCGTTTCATCTTGGATGAGAACGGCTTCGATTTTATCCTCTTTCAGCGCTTCTAAAAGCTCCAGTATCCCGTCTCGCTCAATCTCATAACCGCTTGCCCGCTCTTCAATGACCTTAACGACTTGAAAACGATATGTTTCGGCGAGCTGCTCAAGCTCCTCCTTCTGCCGTTGCAGTGATGTTTCTTGTTCCTCTTTGTTTGTGCTCACCCGACAATAAATAATCGCTTTCATTCCATCATCTCCATTATTATTTACTGACGACTAGCTTCTTTTCTGCCTTTGATTTTAACACGGGAATCACTAGCTTTTCACCCGCAGCAATTTTTTCATTTGGCAAATGGTTTACATTCATTACCCATTCAATAAATTCTTTCGTTGAAAGCTGATGTGAAGATCTGTATTCATTGGCTATTCCCCAAAGCGTATCTCCGGATTCTACCGTAATTTTTAAATATTTCTCCTTTTGAATCGGATGGCTCGCATACACGAAACCCGATAGTAGCATAAACACCAAGCATGAAAACACGAGATAATGAGTAACTTTCATCTTCTCCCACCTCTTAGAATGTTTGTTCGCTTTTTTACCCATTATATTAAGAACATTCGTTTGCGTCAACCATTTTTTCGAACTTATGTTTGTTTTTTTGTTCTCCTCGTGTTATAATAAAAAAAACGATGGGTAAGAGGTGTGAAACATGACCAAACTGTCGAAACGCCAACAGCAAATTCTCGATTTCATCAAAAAAGAAGTAAAAACTAAAGGGTATCCTCCTTCCGTTCGTGAGATTGGCGAAGCGGTTGGACTTGCCTCTAGCTCAACGGTGCATGGACATTTAGCTCGGCTTGAAAGCAAAGGATACATCCGCCGTGATCCAACTAAACCTCGCGCGATTGAAATATTAGATCCGGATTTTGCCTCATTCATGCGGCCGAGCAATGTGATCAATGTTCCGGTCATCGGAAAGGTAACGGCAGGGCAACCAATAACCGCTATCGAAAATGTGGAGGACTATTTTCCGCTCCCAGAACGCTTCGTTTCTGCAGAGGACCATGTTTTTATGCTTGAAATAATGGGCGATAGTATGATTGAGGCAGGCATTTTAGACGGAGATTTTGTCATTGTTCGTCAGCAGCAGTCAGCTAATAACGGAGATATTGTCGTTGCTATGACGGAAGAAAACGAAGCAACCGTCAAGCGCTTTTTTAAAGAACAAGGCCACATTCGCCTACAGCCAGAAAACCCTCATATGGAGCCTATTATCGTCAACGATGTTACGATTCTCGGGAAAGTGATCGGCGTATATCGCATGATTCAATAACAAACAAGGGTAGATAAAGTGAAATTCACCTTATCTACCCTTGTTTTAAGTAGCGATGATTATTCGATCATTGTTAAAATCCGCTAGGTTCTCTTATTTGTCTATATGGATGGAAGCGGCATCATTTTGTGCAATTCATTTGAGCGGTACATTTTTGCCCATTTTAAGACGGATGCTGCATAAAGACAGGAACGAACAGCAAATCATTTCTCTACATCATAATCCGTATCGTTCTTGACAGATAAAATGATAGTGACTAACGTTGTAACTGTAGAGACTACAGCTGCTATGACCGAGGCAAGTCACGAACTTGTCTCGAACCGGCGAAAAACAAATTCTGCTTTTGAATGGGGCGTCTATTCCATCTTTTCGTTGGATTTCGATCATTCGCAAATGGACCCAATGCCGAAACCATTCAGCACTTATATACAGGATGAATCGTAATTCCTTTAAACCTCATCGAACTTCTTTCCTAGTCTTTCTCTTTAAATGAGACTATTCCCTTAGGGTATATGGCTAATAATCTAAATTCAAGGAAAGCATTTCTTTTTCTTGTTTTTTTGATTCCTCATCACCATAATCATGCGAATCCATATCTCTGCATATCATTTACATAACATCAAAAAAGGAGGGCATCAGGCCATGTTATCTATTGAATTTTTCGCATGGACACTATCTGCTATCTTAGGAATCGGATTTATTATTTCTCTTATAGCTGTATCCAGAAAACCGAAAAACATGACTGAGATGGAGCGACAAAGGCCTGAACCCAAGAACACAGAACCATAAAATAGAGTTTGTTCAGACCTTCATCGCGCGGATACATGACGAGAAGGCAAGCCTGTGGACTTGCCTTCCAACCGTGGTACAGATACTATTGGTTCAATCGTTAAGTTTTATTTATATCGTGCTTTGCCGACAGGATGAAAACTACAGACCAAAATCAAGTCTATGAATCATCATCGCTTTTTTTCGGTAGAATGTCCTATTATTATTCTATTGTTTTGTTTCATTTCTTATTTTACCATCATTGATTTTTAAGTAATTGATCAATGTAGTTTTTTATCTCTTCTATCTTCTGATCGGTAACTTTTTTAATTTCTTCTGTTTTTTGATTTAAAGACTGTTGATAATCTTGATTGAGCTTTTCATTTAAGTATTTTTTAGTTTCATCTTGCAATCGCTGGATTTCAGACTGTGTTACATTGGATAGATCATTTTTTATTTTCATGTCTTTTTCTGACAAGTATTGATTGATTTCTTGCTGGTACTCTTTTTTCGCTGCTTCCGCTGCATCGCTCATATGATAGACTACCGCACCACTAAGTCCACCACTAACAAAAAACAAAACGATTGTTATAAACAAAACTCTAAGAGGTATCTTTTTCATATAAATCAACCTCCTTTTTTTTATTATCTCATATTCCGCGCTCATTTTTTAGTGTTTTATCCGAATATTCATTATTTTTTATGATCGTACTATCTGTGTGATTTTCTTCCTATGATGTTTTGCTGTGCATTAAGAAAAGCACCTTCTTCTCCAAAGCTGAATCTCATGGAGTATCTTTGGAAATGGTGAAAAGCACCGTCAGCCGTTGCCAATCATTTTCACAATGACGTACACAAAGCTATTGATTAGCCAGTCGATAGCTTCATTCTTAAAGTATATTGAATGTCGCAATGACGATGTTTTACAGCTGTATCGCTTGAGAAATCGAATGATAAGTTCATTTGATTTCGTAAACAATCATCAAACTTCATAGTCATCACTCCAATGAATACAATAAAAAGCATCCAATTATTTGGATGCCTAACATCTAAAATTACAACGAAAAAATCTTATTCATTAATGTTAAGATGTATTTCCTCAGATTCCTCCTGGATTTGTCCAATAAGGGATAGAACAGAACCTGTGGCTTGTATCCAACTTCCTGCAACTCCAACTAGGTCTGACTCTGAGTTATTTTCATTCAATGACTGAATGCCACTTATGGCCTGCAAGGAATTCCCGATGCCTTGCAACAGACTTCCAGAGATATTCTCTAATCTCCCGTCTTCTGTACGATCAAAAAACTCATCAGAAAGACCTACGAAACTCCCTAATGCTTGCATCCACAGCCCAGTAATCATAAGCTTTTGTTCGATTTTTTCACCCCAAGCGTCACCCACCAGCATTCCTGTAATAACGGTTGAGTTCCCTGTGGCTTGGATTTCATCCCCTATTTTTTCAAACGAATCCATACCTTGTCCGTCAGCAGATAATGCACTTCCTAAAGCCTGTAACACATTACCTACTAGCCGCAATTGATAACCTAGATTTTTGTTCAAATGAAATTGAGGAGTATTGCCGATGGCTGCTTGTATAGTCCCGATTGCCGAAAGAGAATATCCGACTATTTCCTTCCACTGATTATTCATTTGTTATCCAATCCAACTCCTATTGATACAATTATTGTATTCTGATTCTGCTATTTGGTTCATTTAGTAAAAGAAAAAACGCCCCCCAAACGGGTGACGCAATTCAGACAACCTACTCACTGATTAGGTAGCATTTACACGACAAAAAACAACGAAAAAGCATTTATATGTATCATCAATTTTTGTGGGCACTCTTTATCAATGATTAAATTGATTGCTTTTATCCACAATATAAAAACCCCTCAACGCGTAGAGGATCGAGGGATTGGAGGGATTAATAAAGGATCATGTATTGATCGCGTTCCCACGGACGGACTTCTGTGCGGAATATAAGTTATAGCAGTAAAGCAAATTCAAATTAGAGTGATAATCGCATTATATCAACGATTTTAAAAAATAACACTTCAAAATGAATCGACATTTATTAACTAAAATCGGGCAATTATCAGGCGGATTGGGGCTATGCCCCTTTCTTCCCTCACACCCTCTGGTCCAACTATATACCCTATACACTTTTTGCCTATGCTTTTCTCCCTTCTTCCTCACAGCGTCATTGGACTCGAAAATTTTTTATTACGTAGTTATAATCCAAAAAACACACGGAGTATACACAAACAAAAATAAATTATAGACGATTTCTGAATCCCTCATATCCATTATTTTATCTACCCCAAACCTGATTCCCCAATATATGATTACGATAATAAAATAGACGATGGCATGGAGGACAAATGATATAGCAAGCTTGATTTGTTCTTTGTAATGCATAGTCTATAAATAAAGAGAGCGGTATACCGAATAAAACAACTAACGGAAGTATGTACACTATAGAATAGAGCAGGGAACTGACAAGAACTTTTAATAGTCCTTCTAAAATATTTAATTCCTTTGATACCGTTACACCTTTGGACTCAATTACATAATATAAAAAGCCTGAATTAATTGAAGTTAGTATACCTGATACCACTTTTATCTTTATATCCCTAAACAATGAAATCCTCCTTATCTTACAGTTTAGTAGTGATATTTTACCATTAAAATTTGACTAATTCGCATGAAGAAGGATATAAATTCAGGAAACTACTTTGGGCCGTTCTCCATAGCTTAAAGAATCAGCGGCCATGCCAGAAAAACAAAGTCTAAATCCTCTTTCTCTAAGGTGTCTGATTGCTGCAAGCGTTATGTGATGACTTTTAAAGTTGTTTTACCTCTCATTTGTTTGAACGCTTCCGAAATTCTGCTTTCAATTTCTTTGGGATCGATATTTACTTTTGAAATGACCTTCCTCATTACTAACCCCCTCTCATCTCTTTTTACCTACACATTACCTTATATAGAACACTTGATTAAAAAATAACCCCCACACCAAGCAGGGAAGGCAGATTCAACAAACTACTTAATTATAGGGGCGGTATTTTTTCCGAAGTTCTTTCAATTCCTTTTCAAGTTGTCCAATATCACTCCGAAAAATAACTTATCTTCTTCGGAACGATTCTTCCTGATTCTATAAGTTGGCTTAAACGTTGATAAGTCACACCCAATATTTCCAAAGTTTCAGCAACTCCGAGGACTTCACTTTTTATGAAGCCCTCGACTTCTTTTCGATTTTTGAACATTCTATCATTTATCTTCCTTGAAATTCAGCTTGTATTTGATTGGAATTAAGATAAGCCAGAGCGCTATAATCACCAATATGATCCATCTCAAAACGGTCATTTCTTCAAAAAAAAGATTATCTTTATCAACAATAGAGAACAAGAAGTGAACAAAATAACAGAGAAAGCCCCCTTCCAACGAGGACGAGAGGATTGATAGTAGCATTTCTGATGGATGACGGTGTTGATGATGTCGAGAAATACTTTTTCGTCAGGCTGAACCGGATTGGAACACAAGGGACAACGCAGTCGGCCGACACGAACATGGAATCACCTCCTCGATAGGTAAGATACAACCCCTGATTATTGAAAAAACAATAAAAAAGAAGGCGTTCATGCATGACGAAATGAACGCCTTTTCCAGTTTTTCTTGATTATAATCCGTAAGCTTTATATCCTAAACTTTGATTTATGTTTCGATTAATTCGTTGTACAACGGGTGATTTTTGATGCCCATTTGGATCTAGTATTCCTAATTCACCAGCTCTTTTTAATGCTTGAATAAGAAGTTCACTGTTTCCGTTACTGCGAAGTCGACGTTCTTCTTCTGCTGACATGTGTATCACATTATCTAGATTAATGGGTTCCGTTGCATTTTCCATCATATCTCTAAAACCTTTGCCATCTAAAATAATCAAATTATCTTTTCCTCTAATACATGTCCCTTATATCCATAAAGAGATCGAAGCATCCAAAGTTGACGATTAGAATTAAAATTTGCCATCTGTTCTTGGTTTAATCCACTCAACATTATTCTCACTCCTTTTCTATTTTATTGATGTGGAATGTTAATAAAAGCGGTCATAGTATTCCAAGGATAATTCATTGAAGTAGATTGACAACGATATTCAACAGAAGAACCACTAGGGATTTTCACATTAGAATCAAAATATACAACATGGTAAAAACCATCTACAATCGTATCACCTTCAAAATCAATAGTTGATGTTTCTATAAGATAAGTTGGATCGTTATAAGTTATTTGTTCTGCACCTAACCATTAGAAATAATGCCCATATCCTATTTCTACAACTCCAACTCCAGTGATTCCTCTAACAGGTGCAGAGGTTAATTCATTATTAATATATTGGATTTGTGGCGTTGTAGTTTCAAGATCCCATCCTACTTGATCAATATATAATGCTGTAACCGGTGGCGCAGATCCTGTTATTGAATTTGTTGTAGCCATCTCTTTACGAATTTCAGAGACTTCTTCTTGGGTTACAGGATTTATTACCCAATCAGGATGTTCTTTTTTGAGATTTTCAATAAAAATAGAAGAGTTTTCTCCAATTGGAGTTGCTGCTTCAGTAGTATTAACAACTACCAAGCTCAAACATAAAGTAAAGAATGCCAGTATAAATTTTTTCATCTTTTACTCTTCCTTCTTTTTTAAGAAATAAAGTGGAATAAACTCCTATACTATTTATCGACTTCATTATGAAAATTTTTATAATTTTAACCAAAAAATTCAACATATTTTAAAAATTCCCCGATTGCAGAATATAAAAACAAGAACAAATGTACGGTTTTATACAAAAAACTGTCAAACAGCAAGGAACGGCTTCAATCCCTCATAGGTAAGATAAAAACAATTGTCTAAAATGAAAACGGTAAAAGAAATGAGTTTACTTCAATCCCTCATAGGTAAGATAAAAACTGAAGCTGCGAAAATACTTCATTGAACCCATGAGTGCTTCAATCCCTCATAGGTAAGATAAAAACGGTACTCGTGGTCGGCTGCAGATGCGTATTTATAAGCTTCAATCCCTCATAGGTAAGATAAAAACACAGTGCTGGAAACATCGGACATAATAGTTCGATTTTGCTTCAATCCCTCATAGGTAAGATAAAAACCAAATCATGCCGGACAAGCACCTTCGGTTTGCCAAGGCTTCAATCCCTCATAGGTAAGATAAAAACATGAAGTCGCAATATGGAATTACGTTCTGAAAACCTTGCTTCAATCCCTCATAGGTAAGATAAAAACTGTGAGGTGATCGATAATGTCAGAACAAGAATTTTGCTTCAATCCCTCATAGGTAAGATAAAAACAGATAATGGTCAAACGTGGGCTAGACTTTGTTATTTGCTTCAATCCCTCATAGGTAAGATAAAAACGGGGGCTTCGGTTTTGCCGGAGCAGATATAGAAATGCTTCAATCCCTCATAGGTAAGATAAAAACAGAGGGCAGACATTCAATTGCTATTTATGACGGTTTAGCTTCAATCCCTCATAGGTAAGATAAAAACGAGACGGTTGAAGAAGTCATTCACCGTTCGAATTTGCTGCTTCAATCCCTCATAGGTAAGATAAAAACAGTGCTAAAGCTAAAATGTCTGATGCCTGTTTCTGGCGCTTCAATCCCTCATAGGTAAGATAAAAACCCCAACATCCATGATTCAATCAGCATTTGGAAAATGGATACAATGCTATTATAAACTTATCTAAAAACTCTAGCAACCTCTTCTTTCCTTTACCATTGCAGGATTGTTGACTAATAAGAAAATGTCGTCGATCCCCCGGGATTTTTGCACGATTGGAGGTCGACGACATTTTACACGTAACTTTTGGCCGATCAAAATCAGATCAGGATTTTTAACTTTATTTAATTGTACCAACTGTTGCACGGTTGTTCCGTACTTCTTTGCAATTTTAGTCAGGGTGTCGTCCTTCTTGACGACGTAATACTCAGCTTTTTCTGTTTTAACAGGCATTTTTAAAATTTGTCCGGCTAGAATTAAGTTAGTCGATTTATATTTATTCCGATCCTAAAAAACACTATATTGTATAGAGCTTCGCCAAGTCTTCTTCCAGAATGCTGCGTCTGTCTGATATGCTTTGCCTCCGTGATACTCCGCTGTTTTCATCGTGATCGATTGTCCATTATATGTGCCCTTTATCCCGAACAAATTCTTTCCCTTTTGAGCTAGTCCACTTTGGCCAAACTTGCTTTCTAAACAGGCTTGCGCGATCACGAGCGATGCAAGGATGTTGTATTTTTCTTGAATTCTTTGTGCATACGACGCGATTTCCTGAATGAACTCCATTCGATCATCTCCTTTTGCAAAAATAAAAAACGCATTTTAAAAATGCGTTTTTAAAGAAAGGTATTTACAGATCATTCATCGACAAAGTGCGTCGTGTTAAAATAGACGTCCAGATCATGTATCGTTTGATGAATTTCATTAAAAATCGGATCGCCTTTTTTCGCCTTACTTTGAATGGCTTGATCCACTAATTTAATTGCTCTATCTAATTCAGCTTTCTTTTCTCCATTGTTATCGTATTTAATTTCACTTAAATTCTTTTTCATTTCGTTTAAAATAGACTTATAATCCTCAGCACTAAGAGGCTTTCCGCCGTTGTTGACTTTGGATTTGTCTACAAAAATAGACGCATTCAGATGAGCAAAATAAAGATTGAAATTAGACTCATATTTAGGATAAGTATTGGGGTCCACTCCCCTTTGTAATACTTCTGGCTTTATAGCTTCCATTTGATTTTTAGGTTGAGATTCCGTATTTTTAGCAGGTGTCTTATTGAGTACGAAAAATCCGCTTCCTAAGACCACAATCAGCAGTAATCCAAAAACCACAAAAAGTTTTCTCAACGGCAGACCCCTCTTTATAATATGAATTTTATTAGTTTTACATACTATAGCAAATTTCATATTTTACCTCAATGAAAAATAAAGGACACCAAAAAACGGCGCACTCTATATCTTCCCGCTGTCTTTCCACTCAAGTAGAATTTTTTTACAGGTGTTTGATGTTTGAAATCCCCTGATATATGTTACTCATTTTCATCTAAGTTAAATCCAATGCGTCTTGGTGGACCACTTTCATCCATTTTTGGCAATGCCATTAACAAAAAGTTTATTTGTGATACATGCTGTATTAGCTCTACACGCGCGCCATTCTGTAATCTGCCTTGAAACGTGATTAGACTAGGATTACAATAACCTATACTTTCAATATGAAATTGCAATGTTTGCCCAAATGAAACCAGTCTTATCCCAACTTCATGTTCTTCGTCTAAATCTCCTTCAAAATCATTAATCATTTCGATTAATCTTTTATAGAACTCACTTGCTAAATTAGGGTTAGTAAGTGCAACGTCGGAAAAATTCAGCTTTGGTGGTTCAATAACGTTTTTCGAAAAACCAGCAGCCCGCGTTGAAAATCCGATTGATTTTGAGGATTCAAAAGCATCTTTTCTCATGCGTAATCCCCCCTTTGCCTACTTAATTCGACAAAGAGAGAGAGCTTCCTTCACACTCTAAATAAAAAGCACCCGATTATTCGGCTGCTTTAAATCAATTCCTTTTTTAAATTAACTTCTTTATTTTGGATACACTTTTTCAAACCGTTCACATACAACTAACATAGTTGGTGAAAATTCCATATCGTATTCTTTTAATGATTTGGTAAAAAACTTTTCGTGTGCATTCCACCAAGAACGATAATCACCTTCGCCTTCCGCTAAAGCAAATTCCTCTGTCACCTCATTCATCGGAACAACTTCAACGGATTGAATTTGAATGACTGCGACTGGCTCTTCCTGACCATTTAA
Source organism: Anoxybacteroides rupiense (assembly GCF_014196195.1). Lineage (GTDB taxonomy): Bacteria > Bacillota > Bacilli > Bacillales > Anoxybacillaceae > Anoxybacteroides > Anoxybacteroides rupiense. Next base: position 311,269 of record NZ_JACIDF010000001.1, read on the forward strand.
AACAATATAATATTCACCAACTTTAGGTATAGCTTCTTTTTCTAACTCATAAAACACGAAACCGGAAGTTGTCGCAGTTTTCTTTCCTCTAACAACTAAATCGGCTAACCAATCAGCAGAAGCTCCAAATTGAAAGGCATCTTTATATTCAATCCCCTCCTGATGAGTTGCTATACAAAAATCATTCCAGAATTGTTGTACTCTATTATTCATCCATGATCCATCCTTTAACATAAAATTCTTTCTTTGATTTCACTCCTCCACGAAAGTTTAATTTGATGTTTTCGCAAAATAAAAAGCACCACAAGAGTTCTTTTTAAATTTATGATGACATGATATTCTCAATCTTCCCAAACACTCCATAAATATATCCGCATAGCAGGCAGTATACTTCATTCAGCCTTTTATCGCCTTTTTTATCTCTTCTCACACTATTGCTTGATACAATATTTTCAATCCCACCTGTACCACAACTAGGACATGCAGGTCGATCATTCCCATCCTCTCCATTTAGAATCATTCGATAACAAAAGATACATTCCTACATGATTGGATGATTAATTGTCGGCAAAAAACAACTTTTTATACCATTTATCTCAATTAGGTACCCATTTTTTATCAAATAAAAAAGCACCCCGAAGGATGCTTTATCGATTATGGATAAATACGTTTTAGTTCATCTAATCTCCATTTACTTGGAGTTTCATATTTGATATAACCATCCATTTTTGTAATCCAATGATCAGAGCCAACATTATATTGTCCACCATACAGATCATCATATCCATAAACTCGATAAACTTCTCCAGGATTTAAGACGCGAACAAAAGTCAGCTTATCATTAGCATCGCGTTTCCAAAGATTAATAGGTTTTAAGACTGTAATTCTACCAATCTGACCTTTTTTCATTAAGTCCCCATCCCAACATATAGGGGAAGTAGTTTCATCTGGTAATAAAGGAATTGGATCTGTTGAATTTGATTTTGAGCTATTCCATTCTGGATTGTGGATTTCAAAGTGCAAGTGTTGGCCATCTGCATCTCCTGTGTCACCCATATATCCAATTTGCTGTCCAGGGGAAACCGCATCTCCAGCTTTTACACTAAAACTTTTTAGATGAGCATAAACCGTTTCAGCTGTTCCACCACGATGTTTAATAAAGACAACATTTCCATAAGAACTAGAATAATAGGCCCTTGATACAATACCAGCATATGCGGCGTAAACAGGTACATCTCCTGATTTGGCAATATCTATGCCATGGTGGAAACTACCATTTCTCCAGCCGTAATATGATGATATTGTACCTTGGGTGGGCATTTTATAAGGTTGGCAAGTAAAATCATCAGCTTTTACAGGCCTTTCATAAGATGGGAAAAGAGTTAATCCCAAAATACTGACTAAAGATAATGCTAAAATTTTTTTAAAAAAAGCTTTTTTCATACTCTCCTCCTAATAAGTTTATTTATGTATACATTACTAAAACTACCAAATTTCTATAATTTGTGTCAACATATTACTATATTTTCTCTATTAAAATTTTATTTTGATCAACCACATAAACAGAAAATACTTTCTATAATGTTTAATATTTCAAATAAATCTGACTAAAAAACGCCACCAAGGGAGTATAAAATATTTTGTGTAAATAGATAAATAGAAAAGGAAGACCTTTTCTTGTAGAATTGAGTTACCACACAACCACTCACAGAAAAGAGGCCTCCCCTATGAATCATTTTACAACAGATTTAGTTCAAGCTCTAGATCACGAAGCAAGACACACAAGACACAACAGAAATTTTCCGTATCCATCTGGAAAAAGCAATGAATCAGTTGCTGGAACCGAGTTAACAGCCTTCCTCGATTACGAAAAGTATGATCGTGCAGGATTCCATTCAGGTAATTCTCGTAATGGGAACGATACATGTACACTCCATACGGAATACGGCGATTTACACCTCCACATTTCTCGCGATCGTAATGGAGATTTTAAGCAGCAGGCCGTATCTCCCAACAAACGATCTAACGACACGTTAGAATCTTTTGTTATTCACATATTCCAAAAAGGCGTAACCATGGCTGAAATCGCTGATCTGATCGAGAAAAACTCTACTAATCTTATTGAATCCTTTAACAAGCAGATCAAGAAATACACCAAGCGGAAAGAGCAATTTCCTCACGAAGAAGCACTAGAAAAGTTCTTAGTTTCACAGTTTGAAGACTACAACCAGCGCTTTGCCACACGCTGTCACATTGGCTTTGATCAAGCCCGCACAGAACTGCAAGCCATGTTTAAAAGCAACACGTAAGTTAATTTCTACAAGCAAAGGATATTCTTATTTACATAAAATTCTTAACGCTAGCAACGTTTTGTATAGGAGTGTTATTTTTTGTGAGTTGTGAAAAAATTGTTAGAAAGAGAGGAACACTTGGTAAAGTGTAAATGAGTAAAATGAAAAAATGTGTATTCTGCGAAATCGTTAATGGTACGTCTCCCTGCTATGAGGTTTATAAAGATGATTATGTAACAGCATTTCTTGACATCAATCCGGTAAGTATTGGTCATACCTTAATCGTCACCAATAAACATATCGAGAGGCTTGATGATATAAAAGACAATCAAATCGCTAATGCTTTAATGAATTCCTTGATAATAGTGTCAAAAAAATTAATTAAATCGAGTATTTGCGAAGACTTTACAGTACTTCAAGATAACGGATATTGGGCGCAGCAAGATATTAAACATATTCATTTTCATATTATACCTAGACACAAAGATGAGAAGATTGTCTTGAAATTAGAGACTGATTTTGTTGCAGCGGAGAATAAAAACCTACTCAAGACGTGGGAGAAAATCAAATTGCATGAGAGGTTATGAGATTAAAATTAGAGCGATAACCGCATTATATCAACGATTTTAAAAAACAACACTTCAAAGTGAATCGACATTTATTAACTAAAATCGGGCAGCTGATAAAACGCATATTCACAATCGAAAAATGCCCGATATAAAAACCCCCTCAACACCTAGAGGGTCAAGGGGTTTTACGATTAATAAAGGGCCATGTATTGATCTCGTTCCCACGGATGGACTTGTGTGCGGAACATATCCCATTCAATTTCCTTCGCTTCGACGAAATGTTCAAATAAATGCTTTCCTAGCGCATGAATCATCACTTCATCGGATTTTAAATTTTGCAGTGCTTCAGCTAATGTTGACGGCAAATCAACGATTCCTTCTTCAAGGCGCTCCTCTTTTGTCATGACGTAAATATTGCGATCAACTGGATCTGGAGGAGTTAATTTGTTTTTAATTCCGTCTAAGCCAGCCGCAAGCAGCACAGCCATTGCTAAATATGGGTTAGCTGCAGGGTCGACACTGCGAACCTCAATCCGTGTGCTCATGCCGCGGGAAGCAGGGATGCGGATCAGCGGGCTGCGATTGCGCGCAGACCAAGCCACATAGCATGGCGCTTCATATCCAGGCACAAGACGTTTATAAGAATTCACCGTCGGATTTGTCACAGCTGTAAAATTCGGTGCATGCTTTAATACACCAGCGATAAACTGACGGGCAACCTCACTCAATTGTAAATCGCCATTTGGGTCAAAAAACGCATTCTCATTGTGTTTGAACAATGACAAGTTGCAATGCATTCCTGATCCGTTCACGCCAAAGAGCGGTTTTGGCATAAATGTCGCATGCAAGCCATGCTTGCGAGCCACTGTTTTCACCACAAGTTTAAATGTTTGAATATCGTCGCACGCCTTTACCGCGTTAGCATATTTAAAATCAATTTCATGTTGACCAGGTGCTACTTCATGGTGGGAGGCTTCGATTTCAAATCCCATTTCTTCAAGCTCAAGCACAATATCGCGGCGACAATTCTCCCCTAAGTCTGTCGGCGCCAAGTCAAAGTAGCCACCATTATCGTTTAATTCAAGTGTCGGATTTCCTTTGTCATCAAGCTTAAATAGGAAGAATTCTGGCTCGGGACCAAGGTTAAAAGCCGTAAAGCCTAACGCTTCCATTTCCTTTAACATGCGTTTTAAATTATAACGAGGGCATCCTTCAAACGGAGTACCATCTGGATTGTAAATATCACAAATGAAACGAGCCACTTTCCCTTTTTCTGCTGTCCATGGGAAAATCACAAATGTATCCAAGTCCGGATACAAATACATATCAGATTCCTCAATGCGAACAAATCCTTCAATGGACGAACCATCAAACATAATCTTGTTATCTAGCGCTTTTTGTAGCTGGCTAATTGGAATTTCTACGTTTTTGATGGTTCCTAATATATCCGTAAATTGCAAACGGATATACTTGACATTTTCCTCTTGGACAATGCGGATGATATCTTCTTTTGTATATTTCGCCATGCCAAATCCTCCCTATTATTCTTTATATAAAGCATAAAATAAACTAACTTAATGAAAAAAGCGGGCAATGTCGCCTTGGCGAAGCGATGCGCGATTAAAGCGTCCAGCTTGCATAAGCTCTGCTCTCAACATTTTTCGCAGTTCTTCATCTGACAATTGTTGCTTAACAACCTTTTCCACTTTCTCTCCCGCCGGCTCACGGTTCGCTTCAGACTGACGCGCTGCAAAAATCTGCTTGATTCCAGCCAGATTTACCCCTTGGTCAATCAAATCTTTTATTTCAAGAAGTCGGTCGATGTCATTAAAAGAAAAAAGACGCCGATTTCCTTCCGTTCTTGCAGGAGAAACAAGTCCATGTTCCTCATAATAGCGGATTTGACGAGCAGACAACTCTGTTAATTGCATGACAATGCCGATTGGAAACAACGGCATAGAACGTCGAATGTTGCTACTCATGTCAAACGCCTCCTTTAATCATATATTTTTATTTTATTACAATGTCAGGTAATATGTCAATACAATGTTATATTTTCTCACAAAGAAATCAAACCTTTTTCTATCAGGTGATCAAGTGCTGTACAAATCGCAATTTTTACGTGGGAGTACGTTAATCCTCCTTGTACATAGGCTACATATGGAGGACGAAGCGGACCATCTGCTGTCAGTTCAATACTTGCTCCTTGAACAAATGTTCCAGCTGCCATAATCACATCATCCTCATACCCAGGCATATAATTTGGATATGGCATAAAATGAGAATTGATCGGTGAGGCAAATTGAATAGCTTGGCAAAATGCAACCATTTTCTTTGGGTCATCAAACTGCACCGATTGAATAAGATCTGTACGCTTTGCATCCCATGCTGGATATGTATTCATGCCGACACGCTCAAGCATCGCAGCCGTAAATATCGCTCCCTTCAGTGCTTGCCCGACAATATGCGGCGCCAAGAAAAAGCCCTGATACATTTCCTGCAGGCTATAAAGAGAAGCGCCCGCTTCTGCACCAATACCAGGAGAGGTCATTCGGTAAGAGCACATTTCTATATATTCTTTTTTGCCGACAAGATATCCTCCCGTTTTCGCCAGCCCCCCTCCTGGATTTTTTATAAGAGAACCAGCAATAAGATCGGCGCCCACGTGGCAAGGCTCCCTTTCTTCGACGAATTCTCCGTAGCAATTATCAACAAATACAACTACATCTCGTTTTATCGATCTGACAAGACGGATCATTTCTTCAATCTCAGCAATCGTAAAGGAAGGACGAGGATCATACCCTTTTGAGCGCTGTATCCCAATCATCTTCGTACGCTCATGAATAGCGTTTTTCACAGCCTCAACATCTATTTTCCCCTCTGCGGTCAAAGGAACGCTTCGATAACGGATATGGAATTCTTTTAGCGATCCGCTGCCGTCTCCACGAATGCCGACAATTTCCTCAAGCGTATCATATGGCTTTCCCGTAATGTAGAGCAGCTCATCTCCAGGGCGAAGGATCCCAAATAACGCAATCGAGATAGCATGTGTTCCAGAAATAATGTGCGGCCGAACAAGCCCCGCTTCTCCGCCAAACACATCTGCATACACCTTTTCAAGTGTGTCGCGCCCGATATCATCGTATCCATATCCCGTTGTAGGAATAAAATGAGCGTCGCTGACTTGATGGCGCCGAAAGCTTTCGAGAACACGATACTGGTTATAATCGATTCGCTGCTCGATTTCTTTATGCATTGGAGCTATGCGCTCCTCTACTTCTTGAACAAGTACTGCAATTTCTTTGCCGTATTTTAAATGCTGAAACATAAAACAAACCCTTTCTATGCTGAATTTCTCAATGGTCTATGATATTCTTATCGCTTTTCCTATTTTGCGCCAAGGTCTGCGGAAAGCCCTTTGACCCGTGCCATTCGCCCATTGAAAGCCCCATTTGAAGCCAGTCGGCAAAGAGCACGAAAGCCATGCTTTTCCACCTAATTTCCCAATAAGAACGTTCGGAGACATTGCGGAAAAAGCGCACTGGGGCCAACCTGTCCGAAACTAGCCCCATTGCTCAATTCCGTATACATGCTAGAGTTGCGCAGTTTTAAGCTGTGGATACAGCGGGTGTTCTGGCAAAATAAACCCTTGGCATTCGTACATTTCTTTCTCCTCATGGTAATGCAATGTTTGTAAAATGGTTTCTGTCTTTAATTGGGCAAGCAATTTTCCATCACACGCCGACACTGACACATCATAAGGCTCCATTGCTTCAATCATTGCTGTTTCAATAAATTGACGAAGCTGTTGCAGATCGGTTTCATTTAAAGCACTAATAAAAATCGAATCTGTTCTCGAGCTTGGGATAAAATTCTTATCAGCAAGATCTCTCTTATTGTAAATCGTGACAATTGGAATAGCTGACACCTCAAGATCTTGTAGCAAATCGTAAACCGTCTGTTCATGCTGAACATAATCCAAATTTGAAGAATCAACGACATGCAAAATCAAATCAGCCTCTTTCACTTCTTCCAATGTCGATCGAAAAGCAGCCACAAGAGTTGTCGGCAAGTCTTGAATAAAACCGACCGTATCGGTCAATAACGCTGTATAGCCGCTTGGTAAGATGAATTTTCGTGTCAGAGGATCTAACGTAGCAAACAGTAAATTTTCTTCAAATGAATCAGCGTTGGTCAAACGGTTAAATAGCGTTGATTTTCCAGCATTAGTGTAGCCAACAAGCGCGATTTGAAATGTCCTGTTTTTCTTACGGCGTTCACGATAACGCACGCGATGTTCCACTACCCATTTTAGCTGATTTTTAATCTCATCAACGCGGCGACGGATATGACGACGGTCGGTTTCTAGCTTCGTTTCTCCCGGTCCCCTTGTGCCAATTCCGCCGCCTAGACGAGAAAGCTGTACACCCTGCCCGCTTAAACGCGGCAATAAATATTGCAACTGGGCAAGTTCGACTTGCAGCTTTCCTTCCTTCGAGCGAGCTCGCTGCGCGAATATGTCTAAAATCAACTGGGTACGGTCAATTACTCTTGCTTCCAACAGCTTAGAAAGATTCCGGGCTTGGCTTGGCGATAGCTCATCATTGAAAATAATTACATCTGGCTCAAGCTGTTCCACAAGTCGAGCAAGCTCCTCAACTTTTCCTTTTCCGATATATGTCGCTGGATGGACCGCTTCCCGCTTTTGTGAAAGCTGCAAGATCACCTCTCCGTGCGCTGTATGAACAAGCGAAGCAAGCTCCTCCATCGAATATGAAAACCGATCATCATCTTCATCGGCAAGCTGGCAACCAACAATGATGACTCTTTCTCGATCGCTTTTTTGAATCTCCTGCAATATGCTCCCCTCTTTCTGAGCAACGGCTGGTCATTACTTTTTCTTAGATCTTTTATGACGAACCATGCCGTCGCTTTTTTTAACTTATAAACTTGATCATGTTGTCTTTGGCTTTGCTGATTTTTCATCCTTAAAACACTCTCATTATATTGTTTATATCCGTTCAAGCCAACTTTCACACAGCCCTTAGGCGATTTCGGCTGCTTATATTTCTACTATAATGATTTTGTCCCCCATCTACTCAAGAAATGACATGATGGCACCTTAAAGATGGAACGACGGATCCAGAAAAGAAAAGGCTCCATTGTTTTGGGCAACCAGAGGTACACTTTGACTTCCCCTTTGCTCCTCACGCGTGACAGAATCCTGATCATCCAAAAATGACGGAACTTCATATCCATACAAATATTAACACGTTAGGTTACATTTATATAGTCCTTTATCACTTGTTCATAAAAACGATGGAAACAGACTGGGAAAATCGGGACGTCAAATGGACATAGGGTGATTAGAAGCCGTTTATGGATATTGCTTCATTAGATATGACGAAGGATACAAATTCTCAGCGATAGAAATTTATCTTATGGTAGAATACCATATACAAGCTTTTTTCTTATGTTTTTGTCATGAAATCATATCTCATTCTCAAAATCCCCTTATAGGAAACGGCCAAAAAATGATGATTGATTTTCTTATCTATTCCGCCTAAAATGTTTACCGTAATACGATGAAGAAAGGGATTTGCCGTATGACCTGGGAAATATTGAGTATTATCGGTACGGTTGCTTTTGCCATTAGTGGCGCTATTGTCGCTATGGAAGAGGAGTATGACATTTTGGGCGTCTATATTCTCGGAATTGTGACTGCCTTTGGCGGTGGAGCGATTCGCAATTTGCTGATCGGTGTTCCTGTATCAGCACTATGGGATCAAGGCATGCTGTTTCATATAGCCCTCTTTGCTATGACCGTTATTTATCTGTTCCCGCAAAAAATGCTGCCCCACTGGCAAAGATGGGGGAATTTTTTTGATGCGCTCGGATTATCTGCATTTGCCATTCAAGGAGCTTTATATGCAGCCAAAATGGGGCATCCGCTGAGCGCTGTCATTGTAGCCGCTGTTTTAACAGGCAGTGGAGGCGGGATCATTAGGGATTTGCTAGCCGGGCGAAAACCGCTCGTGCTTCGTGCCGAAATTTATGCTGTTTGGGCTATTTTAGCGGGATTAGCCGTTGGAATTGGGGCAGCTCACTCTCCTATTCGATTATATATTCTCTTTATGATCGTTGCCGCCCTTCGTATTCTATCATATACATATAATTGGAAGCTGCCGAATAAATCATTAAAAGCAAAAGCATCATAAAAAGGGGATGGCCCAAAACACTAACGCGTTTTGGGCCATCCCCTTTATGCATTCCATCGCTCAATAATCGAAGCAGTGGCCATCCCATGTCCAATACAAATCGTCAACAAACCATATCTCTTCTGTCTGCGTTCAAGCTCATGAACAAGAGAGGTCATCAGTTTAACTCCAGTTGCGCCAAGCGGATGACCGAGGGCAATCGCTCCTCCATTGACATTTACCTTCGAAAGCGGGATGCCGATTTCCTTTTGCCATGCTAGCACAACAGGTGCAAACGCTTCATTAATCTCGACCAGATCCATATCATCAATGGTAAGACCCGCTTTTTGCAAGACTTTTTTCGTTGCTGGAATCACCCCATCCAGCATATATGTGGGATCAGAGCCAACAACGGTTTGCGCGATGATTCTTGCCTTCGGCACAATTCCGAGGCGGCAGGCGGTCCCTGCGTCCATTAATAGCGCAGCAGCTGCTCCATCACTCATTTGACTTGCATTTCCGGCTGTAATTTTTCCTTTTTGCTTGAATACCGGTTTCAATAAAGCCAGCGCCTCCAGCGATGTATCTTGCCGCGGCCCTTCATCTTTTATAACAACGATCTCGTTTCCTTCTTGGTCCCGCCCGTGCACAGGTACAATTTCTTGGGCAAATACCCCCTTTTCTTGTGCCTGAAGCGCCCGACGATGGCTCTCATATGCATAGGCATCAAGCTCCTCGCGTGTAAGCCCATATTTTTCAGCGATGAGCTCTGCAGAAATGCCTTGATGCACAAATTCATATTTTCCATGCAAGGATGGTGGAATGGTCTGGTCGTTTCCGTCGCTTAAAATCGGAACTTTTGTCATACTTTCCACTCCTGCAGCAATCGTAATCTCCATATCCCCTGAACGAATTTCTTGAGCAGCGAAATGAATGGCCTGCTGGCCCGATCCGCACATCCGGTTAATTTGTACAGCGGGCACTTCGACAGGAAAGCCTGCTTCCAGTGCCGCCAGCCGCCCGATATTATACCCCTGCTCACCAATAGGAGTCACACATCCCATAACAATATCCTCAACGAGAGGCTTGTCAATTCCCGCACGATCGACTACTTCAGCAAGCACCGCGGCGGCAAGATGAACAGGATGAACCTCACGAAATACTCCATTACGCTTGCCGACAGGCGTGCGCACTGCTTCGACAATTACCACTTCTCGCACAACATTTTCCCTTCTTTCATTCGTGATATGTGTAAAATCCCTTTCCTGTTTTTCTACCTAAATGACCTGCTTCAACAAGCTTTCGAAGTATTTGCGGCGGGCGAAAGCGATCTCCATATGCCTCTGTCATGTTTTCACTGACAAATAGCATGGTATCCAAGCCGACTAAGTCAGCAAGCTCGAGTGGTCCCATCGGATAATTTAGGCCGAGACAAATCGCTTTATCAATATGTTCTGCGGAAGCGACTCCCTCCTCATACATCCGGATGCATTCAATCATATGAGCAGCAATGGCTCGTGTAGTGACAAACCCCTGCCTGTCTTCCACTACTACCGTTTCTTTTCCAATCTCTTGAGACAATTGCTCAATGATTCGAATCGTTTTCTCAGATGTAGGGACTCCTTTCACGATTTCAATCAGCTTCATCACCGGCGCAGGATTGAACCAATGCATGCCGATTACCTGGCTCGGCCGTTGCGTGGCTGAAGCAATCGCCGTCACACTTAACTCAGAGGTATTCGTGGCCAACACGGCTTCCTGCTTCGCATAGCGATCCAGTTGTTTAAACACCTCTTTTTTTAGTGCTAGCTGCTCTGGAACCGCTTCGATCACCACATCCACATCCTTTACAGCCGTTTGTAGATTCGTGCCTGTCTGAATTCGATTCAGCACATCCTCCACCTGCTGCTCACTCCATTTACCAGACTTCACAAATCGCGCTAGACTTTTGCGAATCGAATCTCTTCCTTTCTCAAGAGCGGAGTCGGAAATATCGTATAAATATACAGTTTTCCCACCCATGGCCAGCGACTGAGCAATTCCGCTTCCCATTAAACCGGAGCCGATAACCGCAACGGATTGCAACATGCCCTTCCCTCCTAATTTGTATTGGTAAAATAACTACGCAGCTGCTCGCGCAATTTCGTTTTCAAAAATTTCCCGACACTTGTTTTGGGAATTTCATCGACAAACACGATTTCATCTGGAAGCCACCATTTAGCAAACTGCGGACGCAAAAAATCGTACAGTTCATCTTTTGTGACTGTTTTCCCTTCTTTGACAACCACGCAGGCAACCGGACGTTCCTGCCATTCTGGATGAGGCACGGCGACCACGGCTGCTTCAAATACGGCCTCATGGGCCATTAAGGCATTCTCTAAATCTACCGAAGAAATCCATTCCCCACCGCTTTTGATGACATCTTTCGTACGGTCGACAATCTTAATAAAGCCTTCTTCATCAACCGTTACGACATCTCCTGTATAAAGCCAGCCATCGCGAAACGATTCCTTGCTTCGTTCATCATGATAATACTCGCTAGCAATCCACGGTCCACGCAAACATAGCTCCCCCATTTCTGTTCCGTTCCATGATACATCACCGTCCTTGCCAATCACCTTCATTTCGACTCCAGGAACGAGAAAGCCTTGCTTAGCCCGAATATCCAGTTTCTCATTTTTAGATAAATGCTGCTGATAGCTTTTGAGACGAGAAAGCACGACAAGCGGGCTTGTTTCTGTCATACCATATGCATGGACAAACGGAATCCCTCTTTCTTCAAAAGCGCGAATCAGACCTTTTGGAGCTGCCGCCCCTCCACATAAAATACGCTTCACACTACTTAAATCATAGTCTTCTTTCTCCAACTCCTTTAGCAAGCCAAGCCACACCGTCGGCACTCCGGCAGCAAGAGTCACTTTTTCCACTCCCATCAGTTCCGCTAAAATTTTCGGAGTAAAGGCTGCACCAGGCATCACAAGCGTTGTTCCAAACCACACGGCAGCAAATGGAAGTCCCCACGCATTCACATGAAACATCGGCACCACCGGCATGGCTACATCGGTTTCGGATAAACCAGCGCTATCGGCAAGCCCCAGCGCCATACTATGCAGCACTGTCGCGCGATGCGAGTAAACAACCCCCTTCGGCCATCCCGTCGTTGCCGAGGTGTAACATATGCCCGAAGGACTATTTTCATCCATATTTTTAAGAAAGGCAAAATGAGCCTCTCCTTTTTGCAGCAGATTTTCATAATGATAGACAGGGGACAAAGACGTCTCTGGCACGCTGTCCTCTTCTGTCATCACAATAAAGGCTTGAACATTAGGAATCTCGTTTTTTATGTTTTCAATGACCGGAAGAAAATCTTCATCAATCAGCAGCACACGGTCATTTGCATGATTAATAATATAGGCAATATGCTCTGGAGACAGCCGAATGTTAATCGTATGCAGCACAGCTCCAATTCCCGGAATAGCGAAATACGCCTCCAAATGCCGATGATGATTCCAAGCAAGCGTACCGACGCGATCCCCTATTTCCACGCCTAGCTGTTTTAGAGCGCTTGCAAGCCTTCGCGTCCTTTCACCGATTTCTCTATAGGTATGGCGAACAATACCAGATTTCATCCGGGAAATAACCTGCTTTTTTGGGAAAAGTGCTTCCGCTCTCTCCAGCATCGTCGCGATATTTAATGGCACATTCATCATCGTTCATCACTCTCCTATTGAATAAATGAAATCCTGCTTGTGCTCATTGATTTTTGGTGCATGTGACCGCTTTTTGAGCAACTCGCGATCATAGCAAGTCGCCACTTCTATTCGATCCTCCTCTATATGAATCATTTTTCGATACCGTTCGCTCGAAAATAAGATTTTTGCTTCATCTGTTTCGAAAACAGGAGTAAGGCAACAATCAATCTGCATACTAAACTCCGCCCATTGCTCTAGTGTTTTCGATTGGAACAGCTGCTTGATCTCCCGAAAGATGACGTTATCATCATTCGCCGGAGAGATATGGTGCTCGCACCATTCAGGGTGACCTACAGCCGAACAGAAATTTTTCCAAAAGTTCGGTTCAAGGGCGGCTAACGACACGTATCTCCCATCTTTTGTTTCGTACAAATAATACGAAACAATGATACCTGCAAGCAGCTGAATGCCATTTTTGCTTTTCGTTTTGTGTTCCTGCACAAAATGGTTAGTCATCAATGAAAGTAGTCCGTCCACTAGCGAAAGATCGAGATATCTCCCTTTTCCTGTCCGCTCACGTGCATATAAAGCAGCTATCATTTGCTCAACAGCATGAAGGCTGCCAATGAAATCCGCCATCGTAATCGTCGGATGGACAGGGCGTCCTTGAGAATCCTTTAGCTGAGCTAATACACCGGTAAGCGCCATATAGTTCAAATCATGGCTTCCTAATAAAGAAGCAGGGCTATTCTGCCCATAGCCACTAATGGAGCAATAAATAATGGCAGGATTTATTTGGCTGATCTCATCGTAGCCCAAACCGAGTCTTTTCATAACGCCAGGGCGAAAGCTTTCAATGATCACGTCAGCCTCTTTTATTAACGATTTTGCAATCCGCACATCCTCCTCCAGCTTTAAATTGAGAGAAATGCTTTGCTTGCCGGCATTATTGGCTGCAAATATACATTCATCAGCCAGCTCGCGCATCTTATCGCCCGTTGGCGGTTCGATCTTCACTACTTCTGCTCCTAAATCGGCCAAGCGAAGGCTGGCAAATGGACCAGGAAGATAATGGGAAAAATCAATAACTTTTACTCCTTCTAGCAAATGATGTTCCTCCTTTTTCTATGAAAGGGTCAGATTTTTAGCAATGATCCTTTTCATCATTTCATTTGTTCCCGCGTAAATCGCACTGACTGGAATGTCACGATATCGCCGCGCAATCTCGTATTCTTCCATATAGCCATAGCCTCCATGCAGCTGCATTCCTTCTGCCGCTATTCGCTTGGCCATATCAGTAATCCACCATTTCGCCATCGAGACAGATGTGACCACATCCCTTCCGTCGATATGCTGTTCGATGACATGATCAAGAAAGGTCCGACCCAAAGCAATTTCGGTTGCCATCTCAGCCAGTCGAAACTGGATTGTTTGAAATTGACTGATCGCTCGTCCAAATGCCTTTCTGTTTTTAACATATTCTTTGGTCAGCTCAAACATTCTTTCCGCTGCCGTTTGCGCAGCAATCGCCACAATCAAGCGTTCCTGCTGCAGCTTTTCCATTAAGTAATAAAAACCGTGTCCTTCTTTGCCGAGCAAATTGGCTGCTGGAACTTTTGCATCGCTAAAAAAGAGCTCCGCTGTATCCTGTGCATGCAGTCCCACTTTCTCCAGTTTTCTGCCCCGGGTAAATCCAGGCGTACCTCGTTCCACAGCCAATAAGCTTATTCCTTTATAAGGCGGCACGGCTTGCGGATCGGTTTTGCAAACAACGATGACTAAGTCGGCATGAATGCCATTCGTGATAAACGTCTTCTGTCCATTGACAACATAGTAATCGCCATGTTTGATCGCCGTTGTTGAAATATCCGCTAAATCAGATCCTGCCCCCGGTTCGGTCATCGCAATGGCCGTAATCATTTCTCCTGTTAAGCACTTTGGCAACCATTTTTTCTTTTGTTCCTCTGTTCCATAAGATTCAATATATGGAATGACAATGTCATTATGCAGGCCAATCCCAATCAGACTTGATCCTATTTTTTCTAATTCTTCATTAATGACCACAGAATAACCGAAATCAGCGGATAAGCCGCCGTACTTCTCATCAATCCACGGACAAAGAAAACCGTTATCACCCATTTTCTCCCAAAAACCACGCGGAATGAGACCTTGTTTTTCCCAATCTAAGTAATAGGGCGCCGCTTCTTTTTCCAAAAATTTTCTAAAGGAGCTGCGAAAAATGCGATGCTCTTCACGCAAATAGCTTGCTGCCATCTTCTCATCTCCCTATGATTTTGCTGATTGGTTCATTTGTTCGCGAAGTAAAAATTTTTGGATTTTGCCGCTTGCATTTCTCGGCAGCGCATCAACAAAATAGTAGGCGCGCGGTCGTTTGTATGGAGCTAGCTGGTCGCTGTTTTTGCAAAATCGCTCAAGCTCCTCTGCTGTTAAATTGGGATCTTTTTTAACAATAAAAGCCACAACCTTTTCTCCCCACTTTTCATCCGGCTCCCCAAGCACAGCAACATCCAGCACCCCTTTATGCTCATAGAGCACATCCTCGACTTCGCGCGGGTAAACGTTTTCACCGCCGCTGATCACCATATCATCTACGCGATCTGCCACATATAAATATCCATCCTCATCCATATACCCTAAATCCCCCGAATGGTACCAGCCTTTATACATCGCTTTTTCTGTTGCTTCTTCGCGGTTGTAATAGCCCATCATCATGCACGGGCCTTTCACGATGATCTCGCCAACCTGCCCTGGAGACAGCACGTGATCGGGGTCGGACGGACCATCTTCTTTCGGCTGCACAATGCGAATTTCATGGTTTAAGCAAGCACGGCCAGCTGATCCAGCCCTCGTTAGTTGCTCATCCTCTAGCAAAAACGTTACGGCCGGTCCCATTTCTGTCATTCCATACGCTTGAATCAGATCAATTCCCAATCTTTCTTTGCACTCCTTCACAAGCACAGGAGCCATTGGGGCGGCACCATATAAGCCAATGCGAAAAGAGGATAAATGATAGGCGCTTATATTCTCCTGAAGAATCATGTTCCACATGGTCGGTGCAGCAAATAGAGAAGTAATCCGCTCTTTTTCAATGACCTCAAGCACTTGCTTTGGATCAAAATGATGAATAATGACATTCGTGGCTCCCGCATGCACGCGCGGCAAAAAGCAGCAATGTAATTCAGCGCAATGAAACATGGGAGCAGCAACAAGTCCCCGGTCGGTTTCACGAATGCGCATAATCGAGTTACAAATCAAGCTCTGCTCAACCATCTCGCGATGCCGGTGCATAACGCCTTTTGGTCTTCCCGTCGTTCCACTCGTATACATAATGGCGTAAAGATCATTTTCTGATACATCGCTGCGAGGAGGTTGTGATGAAGCAATATTCACTTGTTCCCAGTAATTCATCGCATAGGGTGGTGTATCGTTATCAATATAACAGAAGGAAATATGAGGAAATTCATGGTGAATATGTGATATTTGCGGTTCTACGGCCTTTTCAAACAAAACAATTTTCGGAGCTGCATCCGCTAAAATGTAAGCGATTTCTTTCGGGCTCAAACGAAAATTGACCGGATTGAAGACGGCCCCAATTTGGGCGCATGCAAAAAATGCCGTTGCTAATTCGCTAGTGTTTAACAATATGGTGGAAACACGATCACCTTTTTTTACTCCCATACCTATGAAGGCATTAGCAAGACGGCTGACTTCGTCTGCCCATTGTTTGTACGTATAGCGAATTCCTCTTCTTATATCGACAAGCGCTTCTTTTTTTGGAAATTTCCTTACCGTTTGTAAAAATACTTCGCCAATCGTAATAGACATTCTTCTCCTCCTCTTTTATTAAAATATTAAGACAATTAATAATCTTATGTATTCTTTTTGTGCAATAAAACTCCTGCCTCTCTGCAAAAAAATAAGGAAGCTGCTGCTTCCGCTTGATTAAGAACCGATGATTAAATCACGATCACGAATCAACGTTAATTCTTTTTTGTCATAACGCCCTTCATATAATAAACGAACAGCTTGTTTGCGAATCGCCTTCTCAATTAAATTACGAATGTAGCGGCCATTGCTGAATTTTCGTTCCTTCTTTGTGTGAAGAAGCTCTTCAATATGATGATACAGCTTTCGTTCTGCTTCGAACGTAAATTCGTATTCTCTCTCTCGCAGCATTTGTTTGGCAATATGGATTAATTCGTCTACCGTGTAATCAGGAAACTCAATCATAAGTGGAAAGCGGGAAGGGAGACCGGGGTTCAAGGATAGAAAATAATCCATCTCCGCCGGATAACCAGCCAAAATGACGACTAAATCTTCACAATAATCCTCCATGCCTTTTACAAGCGTATCAATCGCTTCTTTTCCAAAATCCTTTTCTCCCCCGCGTGCCAACGAATACGCCTCATCAATAAATAAAATACCGCCTCGCGCCTTTTTAATTAAATCACGTGTTTTATTGGCTGTGTGCCCAATATACTCGCCGACTAAATCCGCTCGTTCTGCTTCGATAAAATGCCCTTTTGACAACACGTTCATTTCAAAAAATAATTTTCCTAACAGGCGAGCGACTGTTGTTTTTCCCGTTCCCGGATTGCCTTTAAAAATCATGTGAAGTGCCTGCTTATTCGATTTCAGTCCCTGATCTTTGCGCCTTTTGTTAATATATAGCCACGCATAAATTTCTTTGACAATTTTTTTGACATTTTCCAAGCCGATCAGTTGGTCAAGCTCTGTTTGGATGCTTCTTAATATCGCATGTTGCTCGTAATCAATTCCTTCGATGCGTTCCTCTTTCACTAAATGATTCGTATTTTTAGAGTTTAATACAATGTTAATTTGTCCTTTCGCCTTATTCATCGTTACTTCTGACAACGGTTGTCACCTCGCTTTATCCCTTTCGCTTGATGAATAGTAGTATTGTTTTTTCCAGTATACGTTTAGCGACATTTATTTGTGACAAATGCCTATCATCCGATGCACTTCTCCCTTTACCCCTCTATTTGCTCCATGATGCGGTCCCATTTCATTCGAATTTAACGTTTGCTCTCTTCATCGTTTATGTGGAATTCGTCTCTTTAGACAGCCAGGATGTCTAAACAAACCGTTTTCAGATTTACTCATAAGTCTCGTAAAACCGATCGTTGTTTATCCCCTGTCAAACATTCGCGCAATAAAGGAAAAATTCTGTTTCTCTGGCCGTTCAAAAATGCGTCACCTACCTTTCCAGAAGCTAACTGGTTCAATCTTTCATTTGTATTTATATTGTTTTCGTAAAAAATCAAATAAATGCTCACCAGCAGGCAAGCTTTCACTGCTCTAAAGGTGCAGAAGCATCGCCTTTTATCATGTGTAAACGAGCACTGCATTCCCATAGCTATTATAGTATATTCATCTCCCCGCCTTTTTACGAAACAAAATCGCCCGCATGTGTCGTGCGGGCGATTTTTTGTTGCTTGTTTATTGGATATCAAGCTGAACATTTTTTTCAGGTGCAAATGTAGAAATCGCATGCTTGTAAATGAGTTGCTGCTTCCCCTGCACCTCTAAAAGCACAGTGAAGTTGTCAAAGCCTCTCACCAAGCCGCGAAGTTGAAATCCATTCAATAAAAATACGGTTACCTGTGTGCCATCTTTGCGCAATTGATTTAAAAATTGGTCTTGAATGTTAATCGATGTTTTCATGAACTGGCCTCCTCTTTTTCTCTCTACCTATTTTTATATATTCGTCTTTTGTTGAAGCTTTCCTTCTATGTATCGCAAAATTTCATCGCGTTTCTCGGTAAATCGAGATAAATCTGTCATATCAAACCAGCGTACAGGCATCTTATTACGAAACCATGTGAGCTGACGCTTAGCATAGCGACGTGAATTTTGTTTGAGCTGTTCAACGGCTTCAGCAAATGAAAGCTCGCCATCTAAATATGCATAAATTTCTTTATAGCCAATAGCCTGAATCGATTGGCAGTTGCGCAAGCCGCGCTCATACAAGGCTTTAACCTCATCGAGCAGCCCTTGGGCCACCATTTGATCGACGCGTTCGTTAATGCGACGATATAATTGCTCCCTTTCCATTGTTAAACCAATAATCGCCGCTTGATAAAGAAGCTCATGGGTTTGCGTTTGCTGCCATTCCGCCATTGTTTTTCCGGTGCATCGATAAATTTCAAGCGCACGAATGACACGGCGCAGATTATGAGGGTGAATGCGTTCAGCGCTTTCTGGATCAATCCTCTTTAATTCTTCATATAACGCCTCCGCTCCTTTTTCCTTCGCCATACGCCGCAGATCCTCTCGATATGCTGGATCGGAAGGAGCGTCAGAAAAACGATAATCATAGATAACCGATTGAATATAAAGCCCGGTCCCGCCAACAATCATCGGCAATTTGCCTCTGTCAGTAATTTCTTGAATCAACGGTCGAACGAGCTGTTGAAATTCGGCGACAGAAAATGGCTCGGCTGGGTCTTTAATGTCTATTAAATGGTGCGGGATTCCGTCCATTTCTTGCTTAGTAATTTTAGCTGTGCCAATATCCATTCCTTTATAAATTTGCATCGAGTCACCGCTAATAATTTCTGCATTGAGCCGTTTAGCCAGTTCAATGCTCATTTTTGTTTTCCCCACAGCGGTTGGCCCGATTAACACAACAAGCTTCTCTCCCACGGACATCACTACCTTCTGTGTCATTATGCCACATTGTTTTATTATATCCAAGCGAAGGAAATTTTATCACGTTTTGCAGGAAGAAAAAAGAGTTTCATTGCTTCTTTTCACAAGACAAACGAAAATGAAAGGATGTGAGCTTCCTCTCCCGCCTTCACTCCGTTTAGAGATGGGAGACTTCTCGGTGGATGTGTTAACAATAGGGTCCTTATATAAACACTAAGCGTCGTTATTTCAAGATGAACAAAGGGATCTCGCCGCCATGCAAGATCCCATGCTGTACGCTATGATATTCTAAACTTTCGAATCATTTCCTGTAAATCTTCGGCCATCGTTGATAATGCTGTAGCAGAAGCAGAGATTTCCTGCATAGAAGCAAGCTGCTCCTCAGCGGCTGCAGACACTTCCTGTGTTCCCGAAGCCGATGTTTCGGCTAGCTTATTCATTTGCTGTATCGATTGGACAATTTGCTCCGCACCAGCAGACATTTGCTGAACAGATGCAGACACCTCTTGAATATTGCCCGCTACCTCCTGCACGGCATCTTTGATTTGTTTGAACGATAGCCCAGCGGCCCGAATCACATCGATTCCATTGCCCGTTTCTGCTGTTGCTTTTTCCATTGACTGGACAGCAGCATTTGTTTCTTGTTGAATTCCCGCAATCAATGCTGAAATCTGCTGGGCAGATTGTGCCGATTGTTCTGCAAGCTTTCGAACCTCGTCAGCCACTACAGCAAAACCGCGCCCTTGTTCTCCTGCTCTTGCTGCTTCAATCGCTGCATTGAGCGCTAACAAATTCGTTTGTTCAGCAATTCCGGTAATCACTTCAATAATTTGGCCGATCTGCGTTGAACGTTCCCCTAATCCTTTAATGACATTAGCTAAACTCGTTACCGTTTCGTTTATCGAATTCATTTGCTCAACAGCCGTTCGAACTGTGTCACTGCCTTCCAATGCCCGCTGAGAGGCATCTCCGGCAATTTCGGCTACATTTTGCGCGCGCTGTGCTACATGATGAATGCCATTGGACATTTCTTGAACGGTTTCAAGTGTTTCTTCAACACCTTGCACTTGTTTTTCCGCACCTAATGCCACCTCTTGCATCGTTGCCGTAATTTGCTCAGTCGCTTTGCTCGTTTGCTCCGCGCTTGCTGTTAGTTGTTCCGATGATGCGGCTACCTGTTCAGCATTGCTCGCTACTTGCTGAATCACCTCTCGTAGATTTCCCGCCATTTCGTTAAAAGAGGCGGCTAATTCACCAATTTCATCTTTATTTTTCACGAGAATTTTATCCCCTGCAAGATCTCCCAAAGCGATTCGCTTTGCCGCCTGCGATAGCGCAGTAACAGGGCGTGAAATCATCTGGCTAATAGAAAAGGCTACCCCAACACTAACAAGCACAGCAATCGCTCCATAAATCATCATCCACATTTGCGCAGAATCCGATTTTGCAGAAGTGGAACGGCTAGCTTGATCTAATAAGCGCCGCTCGAATTGAACCAATTTTTCCGCCGCTTCATCAAACTGCTGGGAAAGCTCTCTGCCTTTTGTGGCAACTAACTCTGTATACTGCTCGACATCATTTTGTTGCTTGAGCTGTATTAGCTGTTTGCCGAATTGATAGTAGTCTTCCTCCAGTTGATTTAGCTGTGACAGCAGCTCCTTCGCTTCCGCTTGAGTGATTAGTTTAGCTACGTCGCTGCTTAGTTCGCCATACTCTTCATGCGCTTTTTCAAAATTTGTGGAAGATGTGCTATCTCCGGTAATTAAATAGCCGCGTGCGCTCGTTTGCTCTTTCTTTGCCGCGATCTCCATTTGCTGAACGAGCGATAAAGCTTGCACTTTTTCATTCAATAGATTCGTATACGTTTGATCAATGCCTCTCAATTCATAATAGGCAATTCCAACAATGATGGCTAAAATGGCCAACACGGCTGTAAAGCCAGCAAACAATTTTTTTCTAACGGTCATTTTCAATGATAAAAGCCCCCTTTTTCTCCATCCGCTTTACCACTATAACAAATGATGGAAAAACGATGGTTCCTCTGTCATACTCACTTTTTCTATCGGATTCTATGAGCAGAAGTTTTATATGAATCTACACCATTTTTCCTTCTTTTATTTCATTGAACGGCTCATGCTGCACTTCTTCCCGTATGAAAAAGGAGGTAAGAAGGGCAACAATACTACCGGCAAAACCGAATAAAAACAGATCATGAATCCCTGTCATAAAATGAGCGGCTTTCGTTAATAGCGCTCCCATCACCGTTACCCCAATAGCTGTTCCGATATTACGGCAAAACATAAAAAATGAAGTCGCAATTCCTTTTTCATGCGCATCCGCCAGCTGTTGGGAACCAATCACCCCGACTGTTGTCATAAGACCAAAGGACAGTCCTTGAATAAACATAGCGAAAAATACATAAAAAAAGCCATGCTGTTCATTCAACAGCGCAAGTAGTCCTCCGCTTGCCACAAGCAAAATATTGCCAATAATAAGCAGACGACGATAACCATATCGTAAAATCCATTTTCCTGCCGGAACAGCTGCCAGCATCCAGCCAATGGATGTCCCGAGCAATGCTACACCGCTCATAAAAACGGTTTGATGAGCTATTTGCTGCAAAAATAATGGAATATAGCTTGATGTTCCAAATAGAGCGACACAGCTGATAAAGCCATTAATATTCATCCATTTTAATGTTTGATGGCGAACTAATGTTAATGGAACGAGCGGTGAAGTTTGCTTCTTCTCATACCAATAAAAAACAATAAGCAATAATACCCCTCCAGCAGCATACAAAAACTGCCCGCTGTTCACAACTGTCACAAGTAAAAGGGAGCTGATCGCCAGCGCAAATAAAACCGCACCGATATAATCGACAGCCGCTTTCTTCGGTTCATATACTTCTTTATATGGGATCAACGTCAATAATGAAAGCAAAGAAACAGGAATATTGACATAAAAGATCCAACGCCATGACAAATACTCCACAAATAAGGAGCCAAGCAGCGGTGCAAGTACAGCGGAAATTCCCCACATGGCTGTAAAAAACGCTTGAATTTTCCCTCGTTTTTCGACTGGAAACAAATCTCCGGCAATAATGGCTGGAAACGGCATCATAAATCCTGCGCCAATTCCTTGAATAGCACGAAATAGAACAAGCTGAATCATATTCTGCGACATTCCGCACAAAAGTGATCCGGCAAGAAAAAGAACAATTCCAAAGCTAAACACTTTCTTTCTACCAAAAATATCTGACAGCCTTCCTGCTATAGGAGAAAGAACCGTCGTTGTAATCATATAAGAGGCAAATGACCACGCATAAAGTGAAAAGCTGCCAAGTTCTTTAGAAATAATCGGCATCGTTGTATTCATAATCGTCGTGTCCATAGATGCTACTAGCATAGCTAAAACGATGCTAATCATTACAGATGTCCTACTACTCATGTATATCCCCCTTTTTTAAATACTCATGCCATCTATCTATATACAAGAAGATTGAACGTATAGCTGATTAGCAAGAATCAGCGATCTTTTTCGACTGTCGAAATCAAACAGCCCCTTCATTGAAGACACGAAATTGTGGACACGCCAAGTTGCCTCTATATCCTGCCATTCCCTGAATCTAGCATGTCATCGCCCCTCCTCTTTTTGAATGAGAAGCGAATGCGCTCGTATACTGACGCTCCCCCCCTTTTTCTTCTTAAAAATTCATCATTCCTCTGTTCACTACGCACTTTTTCGCTGCAGCCGCTTCAGCATTTTGTGCACACATAATTTTTGAAGAATACTTTTTATTTTACATGATTCCATTGTTTTTCTAAAAAAAAATGCTTTATTCCTTTGTAAAAAGCAAATTGGTTGCTTTTTATGCAATCCCCTTGTTACGATAGATTTGTCTTTG
Organism: Anoxybacteroides rupiense; assembly: GCF_014196195.1. Classification (GTDB taxonomy): domain Bacteria; phylum Bacillota; class Bacilli; order Bacillales; family Anoxybacillaceae; genus Anoxybacteroides; species Anoxybacteroides rupiense. Next base: position 334,615 of record NZ_JACIDF010000001.1, read on the forward strand.
CTTCCTCTAACAACCGAAAACACTAACACGATCCTCATCGGCATCAATTGATGAAGAAGGAGGAGTCTGATGAACAAAGCAACAAAGGTTTTCTATTGTTCTGTATTGATTTCGTTATTTTTTATCATTTGGGGAATGATTCCCAAAAGTATGCTTCCGCATTATAACTTAAATGCGGTTAGCGTGTCCGTTCATTCATTTCTCATTAATAAATTTGGGTGGTTTTATTTGTTAGCTGCCACCACTTTTCTTGGGTTTTGTTTGTTTTTAATTTTTTCAAAGTACGGAAGTATCCGGCTTGGGCAAGACCACGAAAAGCCCGAATACAGCTATCGCGCATGGTTCGCTATGCTATTTAGTGCTGGAATGGGAATCGGGTTAGTGTTTTGGGGAGTAGCGGAGCCAGTCTCTCATTATTACAATCCGCCTGTTGGAGAAGGCAAGACAACGGAAGCTGCGCGCGTAGCGATGCGCTATTCTTTTTTTCATTGGGGATTGCATCCATGGGCTATTTATGGAGTTGTAGCATTGGCGTTGGCGTATTTCCAATTCCGCAAAAAAGAGCCTGGAGTAATTAGCCGCGTACTGCGTCCTTTGTTTGGAAACAAAGTAGACGGAGCGGTGGGAATTGCAGTGGATACATTGTCTGTCTATGCGACCATATTTGGTGTTGCTACTTCTTTAGGCTTAGGGGCCATTCAAATTAGCGGCGGTTTATCCCATTTATTCCCATACGTAAAAAATAATATAGCCACCCAACTAATTATTATCGGCGCAGTCACGATTTTATTTATGCTATCAGCGCAATCCGGTTTAAACAAAGGAATTAAAATATTAAGTAACATTAATATTGTTTTGGCACTTCTATTGATGCTGTTTTTGCTGTTTGTTGGCCCAACTAATTTTATTATGGATGTATTTACTACAACAATTGGAACGTATGTGCAAAATTTGCCTTCTATGAGCCTGCGGTTGAGCCCTTTTGAACAAAGCGATTGGCCTCGAGCTTGGACGATCTTTTATTGGGCATGGTGGATCGCTTGGGCCCCATTTGTTGGAACATTCATTGCCCGAATTTCAAGAGGAAGAACCATTCGTGAATTTGTCATTGGCGTGCTTGTTGTCCCAACCGTATTTAGCGCTCTATGGTTTTCTGTGTTCGGCGGCTCATCACTATATTTAGAACAATTCAATCATGTTCGAATTATGGAAGTCATGGAGGCAGACGGCATGGAAGCAGGACTGTTTTTTGTACTGCAGCACTTCCCGTTCGGGATGATTTTGTCAGGGCTTGCTATTTTACTTATTTGCACTTTTTTTGTTACATCGGCAGATTCAGCAACATTTGTCCTTGGTATGCAAACAACAAATGGAAGCTTATTCCCTCCTAACTCCATTAAGTTTATTTGGGGAATCATTCAATCTGCTTCTGCTGCTATACTACTTTGGACTGGAGGATTACAAGCACTGCAAACCGCATCCATTATCGCAGCGTTTCCGTTCACCATCATTATAATTTTAATGGTAAGTTCATTGATTCGTTCTTTTAAGGAAGAAATGCCGTCACTAAAATAAACGCAAGCTCTCATATCTATCACTAGACTTGCCTACCTCTTTTTTCTTAGAATCTTTTGGGATGCATATAGCCGCGGAGCATGATATACGATCATGCTCCGCGGCTTTTTATTGTTGATATCATCGTTATGCTAAACCTTTTGTGTCGGCTGCGTTTTTTTCGGATAAGCGAGCAGCAACCGTTCCTTTGTCATCAAAAAAACAAACAATAAGGTAAGAGCCGCCGGAATCAAGCTCCACATAAACGTATGAGCAATGGAAGAAGCCAATATTGTTGTCATTTGATCAAGCAGATCTTCTGGAATATGTGCTCGCGCTTCCGGTGAAAGAATCGCACGCGGATCATGAATGTTCGCTGTTGCCGCTCCATATGCAGTGCCTTTAAACAGCGGCGTTAGCTGTTCTTTAAAAACATTTCGTTGAATAATCCCGAATATCGTGATCCCTATTGTCATTCCCAACGAACGTACAAAAGAGTTAGTAGAGCTTGCCGCACCTCGTTCGGCTTCCGAAAAATGGTGAATCGCGGCCATTCCTAGGACTGAAAAAGAAGCCCCAACCCCTAATCCTACAATAATCATATACCATGTCACTGTAAGCCGGGATGTATCAGAGGTAATGGTCGTTAATAAAAGCATGCCGATAACAAATACCGTAGTAAACAAAATCATCACATTGCGGTAGCTTGTTTTGCTTGCCAAAAATCCTCCTAATTGGGCTGACACTGTCGTCGCCAGCATCATCGGCAATAAGATCAACCCTGAATTAGTCGCTGATCCCCCTGTAACACCTTGTATAAAAATCGGAATATAAACGGTGGCAACAATAAAGGTAGCGCCTGAGAAAAGACCGACAAGATTCGCTGTCGCGAACAAACGGCGGCGAAACATGTGATAAGAAACAATCGGGTCCTTCGCTTTTGTTTCGACATATAGAAATAACAAAAATAACACAAAAAATCCGGCAAATAACCCAATAATTTCGACTGAATTCCAGTCATACTGATTGCCGCCTAGCTCTAACGCAAACATTAAGCAGACGATGGCCGGTACAAGCGTCATCACACCAAGCCAATCAATCGTTTGCTTTGCATGCTTCGGAGATTCATGATAAAACAAGACGATGAATAAAAACGCTAAAAGACCTAAAGGAATGTTGATATAGAACACCCAGCGCCAATTTAAATAATCCGTAATATACGCTCCAAAGAGCGGCCCGAATATGCTTGATAAACCGAATACAGCTCCAAAAAGCCCACCCATTTTCCCGCGTTTTTCCGGCGGAAAAATATCAAACATAATCGTAAAAGCAATCGGAACTAAAGCTCCTCCCCCAATTCCTTGAATCGCACGAAAAATACTAAGCTGGACAATATCTTGCGCCACTCCGCATAGCATAGAGCCAAGTAAAAAGACAACGATACCGAAAATAAAAAACCGCTTCCTTCCATACATATCCGAGAGCTTTCCGAAAATCGGCATACCTGCCATTTCTGTCACCATATAAGCAGATGTCACCCATACAAATTGTTCAATTCCGCCTAAATCAGCCACGATTGTTGCCATAGCGGTGGCAACAATCGTGTTATCCATGGATGCAACAAAAATCCCGAGCAGTAATCCTGCTACTACCCAACCGATTCTCGCATCGTTTCTTCCCATACCGATTCTCCTTTTTATATTTTTCTTTTCTCTTTTACAACGGCTCGTTCGCTTTGCTGCAAGCTTGTTTGATATTCGATCAGTTCAATATCGCAGCCCGGGCCGATGATAATACGGTCTCCTCTGACAATTTGGGCACTTGTATGCTCTAAATAAATCTCATCTCCCTCGACGATTTCGGTCATGAGCCTTGCTGACGTGTTCGCCATCCCTTTAAAAAGGTTCATCACGTTCCATTTGCTTCGTTTCACGCGGATCGTTTTTCCACCGATTTCCGAAATGCGGCTATCCGCAAAATAAAGGGAGAGGTCGACTCGCTCTGCATTTAATGTATTAGCAATTTGTACAACCCCTTTAACCGAAAACGATTCCGTTTCACAATCACCGGAAACATTCATCTCTCCATACCCGTGAATCGCTCCGCCTGTAATATTCCCTTGAATATGCGCAGCCCCGCGAAGACGCATGTCATCAACATTGGTATTTCCGCGAATGTCCGCCTGCCCAAATAGCTTGATCGTTTTCACATGGACGTTTCCTCTTATATTCGCCTGTCCAAAAATGTTTAGCCATTCGGCTGTCATATTTCCACTCACATCCGCGTTCCCAAATACTTTCCATTTCGCACATTGTACATCGCCGCTAATTGTCGCATCACCACGAATGGTCACATTACGAAAGGTTCCTCCTGATGTCAAAGCAGAACCATTGACTGTCAAGTTTCTCATGACTTTCCTCCTCATACTTTTTGATATGTTCCTACTTTCGCTCCTTTATCACATTCAAAGCTACTTTGATATTCCACCCGTTCAATCTCACACCCAGGGCCGACGGTTACTTTGTTTCCTCTCACAACTTTGGCATTGGTATGTTCTAAATAAATTTCATCGCCTTCAATCATTTCAGCTGTTAAGCCGACATGAAAAAATAGTTTTTTCAAAAATGGAACTCCTGGTTGCCGAACCTCAATCGTTTCCCCGCCAATTTCCTTCACTTGACAATGACCATACAGCTTCACTTGAATGTTTCCCGCGTTCAATAATCCACCAATGGTAAAGCTGCCCCGTGCATCAAATGTTTCGGCAGCGCAATCCCCTGCGACATCTGTTTCTCCATGGATATACACCTCTTCGGCATTCAACGTTCCTTTTACGCTCCCGTTTCCATGAAAGCGAATCACTTTACACTCTATGTTCCCGCCAACACTAGCATTTCCGCTAATTTTTACCTGTTCAGCATGCAGCGCCCCCGTCATATGAACCCTTCCGGATACATGAGCCATTTCCGCTTTCACATTTCCTTCGATGGTGGCATTTCCTTGAATGCTCAAATCGTTGCAATCCACATCACCAAAAAGCTTTCCACTTCCTGAAACCTTGACCATATTGTATATTCCACCCGAAGCATGGCCGACGCCAGCAATCACTAAATCTTTTCGCTCCATTTATCCATCCCCTCCGTCACCTTTATTTTTAACTCCTCTATACAGCTAGGCACATGTAAACGGGCCACCACCTTGGCTCCGTCCTCAAAATATAGCTCGTTTCCATTTGTAGAGAGCAGGCATGTTGAAATGCCCATTTTTCGCACGATGAGCAGTTCACAGCTTTTTCCTTGAATTTTTTTGTAATGGCGCTCAAATACATCAAATACGCTTTTTCCTTCTCCCAAACTCATTTCGCCTGTCTGCAACAGCCGATCAAATACGTACAATTGAAGGAGTTGGTCAAACAAAAATACATGCTGCTCGCCCTTTTGTTCAATATAAAAATGAAGCGCTAATTCCGAAACAATGTTACGTTCTATAATATCATTTTTATGAAGGGCAATTGTAGTCGGATTCGGTGAAAACATACTTGCCAATTCATCAAGTGATAAATCATCTTTCATTTGTTTAATTTTTTCAATTCTCGCCAATATCTTTTCTTTTGGGAAAAATGTTTCCTGTCCCGTAAATGTTGACTTTCGAATAAACCATTCTTCAGGAATTAATTTTTTGCGCTTCCATCTATATAACTGTCCGTATGAAATATTTGTGAGTTCCAGCAATTCCTTTTTCGAAATTAACTCTTGCTCCACACTCAAGCACCTCCTTCGTTATCATATCATTAATGTAACATAACAATGTTACGTTGTAAATAAAAATCATTTTTATGATCATGATTGGAGCAATAGACAGTCCATTAAACCGATGAAACGTCATCTTCCCCCTTCATCTCGGGATATTTTTAACGGTTGAGTGAGCGAACGGCCATTTGCTTCAAAGACTGACAAGTGAAGCCGAAAGCGATGTTTCCCTTTGCCTCACATGAAGACGTAGCCTCTCCCTCAGAAATCCATTTATTTCTCTTGGACTGCCTTGTACACAAAAGAAGCATTCATTTCTTTGATCTCGGCATATACATGAAATGAGCTTGTATTAATAAGTGCGAACTGATAAAATGTCCAAGAACAAGCCATTTGACTAATTAAATAAAAGAGGATGACAATCAATGGTCAAAAAACGGATGATTACATATGGAATCATTTGTCTCATCTCAATATGCCTTTTATTAGCTGGTCTATATAAGCTAATGAATTCAAGAACATATCAGCTGTTTGGAGATCTCATCAGCCATGTCGATACGACAAAAAAGGTAGTGGCACTTACCTTCGATGATGGACCTACGGAAAATGTGGAAAAGATATTGCCCCTTTTAGAGCAATATCACGCAAAAGCCACTTTTTTCGTCATCGGAAACGAATTAAAGAAACACTTAGAGCTTGGCAAAAAAATGGTGGCGGCGGGACATCAGCTTGGAAATCATACTTATTCTCATCAACGTATGGTTTTTAAGTCTTCTTCTTTTATTCAAAAAGAAATTGAACAAACAAACGATTGGATTCGCAAAACCGGATACAAAGGAGAAATCGATTTTCGTCCTCCAAACGGGAAAAAACTCATCGGGCTGCCCTATTATTTAAAAGAGCAGCATATCCAAACGGTGATGTGGAATCTTGAGCCTGACACATACTACTCTTCGGTTTCCGATAAAGTAAATTATGTCAACCAGCACGTAAAGCCGGGATCCATTATTTTACTGCATCCAATGTACGATGATACAGATCATGAGCTGCAAACCATTAAAGGTATATTAGCCTCTTTATCCAAGCAAGGCTATCAGTTTGTCACGGTAAATGAGCTGCAAAACTTGGAAAATCAATAATGCGCGTTAGTCTCCATTAACGCCTCAGGTATGAAATACGATTGGCAAAGCATTGATTGCGCACGAAAAAAGAGCCGACCATTCCTGATCGGCTCTTTTTAATTAAAATGTTTGAGCTAAATCTTTTGCCCGCGCAATGGCATTTTCTTTAATCTCTTGTGCTTTATCAGGCATCGCAGCGTGTCCTTCGACAAACAACCCTTCAAAGGATGGAATGCCAAAAAATTGCATGATGACGCTTAAATAACGATGCCCCATTTCCAATTGAGCAGCTGGGCCTTCTGAATAAATACCACCGCTCGCCTGAATATGTAGCGCTTTTTTATCTGTTAATAACCCAACCGGGCCTTGCTCTGTGTATTTAAAGGTTTTGCCTGCCATCGCAACAGCATCAATATATGCTTTCATCACCGGAGGGAATGAGAAATTCCAGAACGGTGTGACAAACACATATTTATCAGCGGAAATAAATTGCTCGCATAGCTCTGAAAGACGCCCTACTTTCGTTTTTTCTTCAGCAGAAAGCTCGCTAAAATCTGTTCCTGTTCTTAATTTATCCCAACCGTTCAATACATCTCCATCAATTTGCGGAATGTATTCTTTATAAAGGTCAATATGAACGACTTCATGATCAGGATTAGCTTCCTTGTAAGCCTCAACAAACGCCTTTCCAGCTGCCATGCTGTAAGATTGTGTGTGGTCATAAGGATGGGCTGTAATGTACAAGACTTTTGCCATATTCATTCTTTCCTTTCTTGTTGTAAATTTTGTTTGGTTATAAATTTCGAATCAATACATTTTTGATTCGAAGTAATCTTATTAAATTTTAAATAGGATTTCAAATGATTTGCTCACAATATTTTAGTATAACGAAAAATTCATTTTTCACTCGATGAACGATCATTTTTTTCAGGAGCTCGAGAAAAACATTGTTGATGACCCTTTCTCGCTTCCCTTCCACACCAACAAAATAACACCCTATCAATCGCGATAAAAAAGCACCTTGGTAAAGGTGCTTTTTGACTGGATGTTATCCTATTTTCTCTTTTTCAAAAACGCAGCAACGGAAAGAATGAGAGCAAGAATTGAGACAATCAGGGTAGCTGTTTGCACACCGTTTGCTTCCGTTTTTTTGTTCTCTGTCTCTTCTTTGTCACTTTCTTTTTTTGTCTCTGTAACAGCTTGCTGGCCATGATGAGAGCTGTGGCTGTCTGAAGCTGCGGCTGATTGACTGATTTCAGTTACAGAATGAGGGGTTTGTGAGCTTTCATCGCCCGTCCATTCGACAACAGAGCCATCTTTATAGTATTGATAAGCATCCCAAGCTAATGTTCCTTCCTGTTCTGGGTTTTTAGCCATAAAATAAAATTGCTGAAACTCTCCTGGCAAAAGGCCCTCTCCTGTTGCTTCCCACGTAACTGTTCTCACTTTTCCAGATGCGTCTTTCTCCGTGATTACCTTCCATCCACTAGCAGGCTGATAGGATACAAACTCTGCTCCTTCTGGAACTTTTAACGTGACTTTTGTTGTCGGTATCTCTTTTTCGACAGGAATTTTTATGGTATACGTTTCCCAAGAGCCCGGTGCAGAAATATTGGGCTTCACTGTCACATGTGCACTTGCTATTCCTGAAAATAATAAAAATGCGGTCATAGCAAAAATAGTCAGTCTTGATACTCTGAGAACGGCTTTTTTCATAAATCCATTTCCTCCTTTTATTGACTACCCACAAAACATTCGAAATCTGCATCAATGCTTTGTAAAGATGTGGTTAATGCATGAATATGAATGTTCCAGCGGCCAGCCATACTGATCATTCCTTGGATTTGATAAGTGCCGGATTGATTTCCGCGAACTTGTAAAACATTTTCTCCCATATCCATTTCCTTAGATGCAAGTGTGACTGTCACTTGCTCAATATCCTGGACCGGCTGCCCTTTTTGATTTTTAATATGGATCGTAAAATGATTGGTTCCTAATATATTGGGAGTCACTTTTAAGCCAATCGTATACCCGTGAACCTCTTTTGTTTGCTGAAAAGGGCCCGGAGCCGCTGTCGCGGGAGGGAGATTCGTCAAAACGGCAGCAAGAAGCAGCACGATGATTCCGATCCCCCATTCTCCCCATATTGAAAGCCCTAATTTTCTTCCTTTCTTTCTCGCCCATATATGGATGGAAGCTAGCAGCAGCATCATCATCAATAACATGACTTTACCCATCAAGAACTTCCCGTACATGGTCGAAAGAAGAGCAGAAAAGGTCGGAACTTGTTGAAGGCTCATGTATGCACCCGTCATCATGACCCCACAAGCAAAAATCGCCCCCCAGTAAGAAAATCTTTTAATCGCGGCCCAATACCGATGCCAATCTTTTTCCTTCTTCGCCAATAGCTCTAGCGGCAAAATAATGGCTATCATGCATAAGCTCCCCAGCCAAAGGCTCGCAGCAAGAAGATGCAGAAAATCTATCAATACAGAAATCATGCGATGAGGAGACGCTGTTGTATGTCCAAGTAACGATTTCGTAAACAAAAGCCCCATTCCGATAATGAATGACAAAGACACCCAACGTTTAAGCCGCTTCTCTTGGCGCTGATGGAAATATGTAATGGCAGAGCCCGTTATCAGCAATAATCCAAGGCATGCGATCTGAATGAGCCAGACAGAGCCAAATGAACTATCCGTAATCATTTTTTTTATGAAGGATACGCTCCATGCTTTAGACCATGGTACATCTGCTTCGACTGTAATTTGTAAAGGCAGACTCAGTAAAATTGAAAGACTCATTCCAATGTAAGCGAGCCAATACAAAGCATTATATCTGAATGAAAAAGAAAAAGTCTCCTGCTTCGGCTCTACTATTTGTTTAAAAAAAAGCATTCCGACAAACAAAGATGAGCTTACGTAAAACAGCCAGCGAATCCATACCATATCCAGCTGTGGCAAATAGTTTTTGGTTTTAGGCAAAATCGATGTTTCCGTTTTGCCTCCTTGTCCAATTTGAAACGGAATCGTTCCCTTGACCGGATGGCCATCGCTGGAAACGACCCTCCATTGGATCATATACGTTCCCTGCGACAGAGCGTTTGGCAAATTCGCTTCAAGTATTTTTGGATGATTCTTATCAATCCGTACCTGGTTTAATGTAATCGATTGCCCTGCTTCATTGATTAGCTTCAAAGAGTAAAAATGGTCTTGAATTTCTTCATTAAACTCGATGCGAATCATACTCGGAGCGCGAGCCAATGTTTCATTTTCTGACGGCGTGGAGCGAACAATATAAGCATGGGCAAATGAGCGGCCAGGGAATAGGTTGAGCAGGAATATACCCACCAATCCCCATAGCAGTACTTTGTGCAAACGAAGCAACGATTTCCCTCCTTGTGACTGTACTTTCCGTTTTTCTGATCGATCACGTTTGGCTATGTCTAGCTGTATCCGCTTTAATCAAAGCCCCCATGTCGGACAAACTCTCCTTTTTCGCCCGGAAAAGTTCGATATGTATTTATATTAGATAAACACTGTGAAAAAAGTGTGAAGGATGTATGACACTTTTTTCACATGATATCCGCTATGAGAGCAAAAAAATAAACCCGTGTATACGGGTTAAACTAGCCCTTGATTCGCCTTTCATCCTCTCGCCTAAACGTTGAATAACAAGCATATCCGCTTCAGCAGCCGTCTTTATCAACGGCTGCTGAACTAGCTACAAACAAGTATGGATTAATGAATGTCCCGTTTCTTAAAACGTCCGCCGCGCACTTCAGCAATATCGGCAATCGCCAAGAAAGCATTGGGATCATTTTCTTCTACAATTTCTTTCAGCTTTGCCTCCTCAAGGCGTGTAATCACACAAAACACTACTTTTTTATCATCTCCGGAAAATGCGCCTTCCCCGCTCAAATAGGTAACGCCGCGCCCAAGTCGATTCATGATGGCGCTGCCGATCATTTCCGAATTATCACTAATAATCCAGGCTGATTTCGACTCATCTAATCCTTTAATCACGACATCAATGGTTTTAAAGGCAATAACATAGGCTAAAATCGAGTACATCGCGCGATCCCAAGTATATACGAATCCAGCCGTACCAAGGATAAAAATATTAAAAAACATAATAATTTCGCCAACGGAAAAAGGAATCTTTTTATTGATCAGTATCGCCAATATTTCCGTGCCATCTAACGCACCGCCACAGCGAATAACAAGTCCTACTCCCATGCCTAAAATCATGCCGCCGAAAATCGTGGCCAACAAAATATCTTCTGTAAAAGCAGGAACAGGGTGAAACAAAGAGGTAAAAACAGATAAAACAGCAATTCCAAATAATGTGGAAATAGCAAAGGTTTTACCGATTTGCTTATATCCCATAAAAAAGAATGGAAGGTTTAAAAAGAAAATGAAAATACCGAGGCGATAACCTGTAATGTGGGAAAGCATAATGGAAATGCCTGTTATGCCTCCATCGATGACTTTATTGGGAACTAAAAAGATCTCAAGTCCCACAGCCATTGCAACAGCGCCAATAAAAATGCCGATTGCCCTTTTAAGAATTTTTGTTTTAGATAATTGCTGATGTTGAACTGATACTTTAGCTGATTGTGATAAGATTTCTGACAAAATTACTCCCCCTTATTCTTGATAAACAGCGCTCATGATCCAATGCCTCCTAAATAAAATTGTTTGGTTTTGCTAAATGATAGCATACATATAGATAAAATGGGATTGCTTCATTATATAAGTGAAAATATAGCCTACGCTAAGAGAAGGGGCAAATCGGCAAGTTGGCCATCTCTTTCTCACATTAGATCACTCGCACGTTAGTTCTTCTTCGTTTTTATTATATCAAAAAACGATGAATATGACGCATATCATGCACTGTGATATTCTCTCCCTATGCTGACGTCAAGAGTTGGGGGCTCGGGTTATCCCTTCTGTTAGATACAACTTGATTCATCCACATTTATTCCTTGTATGGCAGGTGACGCCCCTCTTTCAGTGATTAGGTGGTGAAAAACTTTCTCCACAGAACCATAAACGCGCTATGCAGGTATTTGTCCCACGAATACGTGACGAAAGACTTTTTTGAGCATAGAAATTTTTCTACATACTTCTTTCGTTCCATTTTTCAGTTGGATTTATGATAGTTTTTATTCATCAAATTTCAATAAAATCCATGTTTGTCCAAAACATGATACAAACTTTTTCATACACTAATAGTATCCTTCGGATGAAAGGGGGAAATTCCATGTCTCAATACGGCGGATCTTATAATAATGGCTTTGTGTTAATCGTAGTATTGTTTATCTTATTAATTATCGTTGGTGCATCGTTAATTAACTATTAACAGCCCGTTTTCACCCTCTTCTTCATTGCCGCTGGGAGTTCCGTCCAAACGGAACTCCCTTTCTTTTCATATCCCCCTCTTCTCTCCATTAGAATAATGGGAAGAAAATTTTCTTTCACATCATCTTAACAATAAAAGTCCAAAAAATGGATAGCTAATTTTAACATGTTTTTACAGGTGTGTTGATTATCCAATAAAAACTAATGGTCATTGCTTGGTTCCTAGCTAGATCACTCCATGTTTTTAGTAAAATAATGGATCATCAACACTTGTGATGTTTTGATCCTGTCATTTTGCCTGAGCCTCTCCAAAAAAGAAGACAAACCACATAAAATAAAACAATCCGAAACATCTCTGTGTTTTTTGCTTTATCAGCGTTATATAGCAAAGCAGGCTTCTCACTTATGAATATGGACAGGTGTTCCGATTGGCACAAGTGCAGCTAACTCCACCACATCTTGATTATGCATACGAATGCAGCCATGGGATACATTTTTTCCTATAGAGGAAGGGTTATTCGTTCCGTGTATTCCATAGTGTGGCTTAGAGAGTCCCATCCACATAGCCCCGAAAGCGCCTCCAGGATGACGCTGTTTATTAATGATCGTATACGTTCCTGAAGGGGTTGGTGTCAACATTTTACCAACAGCAATGGGATACACCTTAATGAGCCGCTGTCCATCGTAAAGCTTTAATTGATGTTTACTTGTCGAGACATCGATCCAACGCGCCATCCAACCATCTCCAGATAAAAATTTGAATTTTGTATCAGTGTATGAGTTTTTTTATTTTTTGACATTCATGAACCTCGCCCATCTCCCCTCCGTTAAGAGAGAGGAGTTTTTTACCACTCAATCCAAGAAGCTTCAGCGCAAAAGAAAGTGGCTTCTCCTGCTTGATAGGAGGATCGGAAAAGCCTTCTGGGCCGATTCGGTAAGCGAAAAGGGGAACGTTTTTTGGTGATCAAGCAATCGAACAATCCGAAATCACTTTTTGAAGACCTAAAAGTTTGTTATGAAGAATAACCTGTGGCGCTTGTCCAATCCATTCACTTATGTATGATCCTCGCGCCGTATACAGACAATGAAAGAAATGGTATCTATCAAAACTCACGGTCAAAAGTGGATTATTACCTAGTCAAAGGCAACGAATATTGAGGAGGCGAGCCATATTCGTCATCCTTGCATACCATGTCCAATGAGCGCTTCGGGTAACGAATCATAAAAAATTTCCTTGTCGTGAAAGCGATCGCAATAGACAAACAGGCTCTTCAACACGTTCATTCATTGCTTTTGAATCTCTCTATCGTTCCATAGTTTTTCTCCTACATCAACACAGAAGTATGCTGACTGAATACTGCACTTGATCCATGAATCCATACTTGTCAGAACCGTCTCATTCGAATAGAATAAAGACAAAGTGATTTTGGAAAGGAGTGAAAAAATGGAACAAAAGCTTGACCTCATTTTAGAAAAAATGACGTCGATTGACAATGAGCTAAAAAATGTCCATGATCGATTAGATGATATCGGAACACAATTAAAACAGATAGATGACCGATTGAACCGAGTTGAAAAGCGGCTGGATCAAGTGGAAACACGGTTAGATCAAGTTGAAGCAAGATTAAGTCATGTTGAAGAGCGATTAGATCGGGTTGAACAGGAACAAAAATTAATGAAGCAAGCTGTAATGGAAACAAACGAAGAAGTGAAAAACCTCCAAGAAAGCTTTAAATCTGTCTACGAAATCATCGGCGAACATGACGTTTCCATCCGTACGTTAAGAAAAAAAATCATGTAATTTACATCTCCTTCAAAAGTAAGGACCTCACCTCTTTTTTCATACTTCAACATGATGTTATATTTTCTGGTATCCCTACATAGTATTTAATTTATTACATGCAATTGGATATGGTAACATTTGTATGATGGAACTTTTGCCGTTTGTCCATGGTCAGTTAGTTGAAAGCAGCAGCTTCCTAAAGAAAGCAGCGTTGTTCCAATGTTCACCACGCGGATGCATGGCGAAAAGGCAAGCCTGTAGACTTGCCTTCCGACCATATTTTTATTTCACCTTTCAGTTATGTTTCACATACATTTCGATAAATTATAAACCTCCCTCCACCTCCACTTCGCTTAGAGGTGAGGAACTTCTCGGTGGATGGTGTGAAATTAGTAAATAACATGCTCTTTAGTGAATAAAGGCCATTATTTCATCATAGCTGCTGTTCTTTTCTATAGCCATGTAACAAGCCCTAATCTTTTTTATGGAAAGAGATCCTCGACAGTCGATCCAGAGATGTTATCTACACGCTGAAAATCGCGCTCGGAGCAACGAAAACCAGTGGAAAAAGTGTAAGGTTTATCCTGGTTTATAAATTCCATATTTTATAATTTCGAGATATTCATTCAGTTCTTTGATGGAGGAATCCATGATATGAGCGATGTCGATTGGTTTATTTTTATATAGAGTTAAGTATTTCGTAGCTAGCTGTTCACTAATAAGCATCGTTATTTTTACTACGGTATCGACGGAAATATCCTCTCGCAGTTTTTCCGTTTGGATCAAGTCTTTCATATAAACACGCTCCAACATAAAGCCTTCCTGATACGTTTCGTAGTGTTCCTTTATGATCTCTTCCATTTCCTTTTTTACAGCAACAGGCGGATGAGTGAGCGCGTTCATAGCAAAATACGCTTCTTGAAGATACTTCTCTATCACTTTACGTTTCAATAGGACTATTTCTTTCACTCGTTCAAAAAAATCATCAGCCTGAACTTGTTTGAAGGCTTCTGTTACTTCTTTCGTAAGCAGATCCTTTACATAATGGACTAAATAAAGGTATAAGTTTTTCTTGCTTTTAAAATAATGAAACAGAAGTCCTTTGGAAATTCCCGCCCGTCTCGTAATAACATCTGTGGAAGCTTTTTCATAGCCATTCTTCACAAATTCCTCAATAGCCACCTTGATAATCAAAGCTCTTTTTTCCTGTGGCTGCTTTTCAAATGCTGAATACAATTTAAACACCTCAATGTTTTATCAAACTGCCATATCCTTCTTTCTATATACCATAAAGGAAACGAATAAACTAATGAAAATAACAGCGGCCATGATAAACATATAAAGAGGCTCCAGTTGATGATCACGAATAATTTGGGCAGCGTCTACATATTTAAACGGACTGAAATATTTTAAAATCTCTAAGTCCTCCGAAATCCCTGCCATCACATTCATAAAATAAGCCGCTAGGACAATTCCTAGTGAAATGGAAAGAATGCTCCTTGTTTTTTTCAACATGGATGACAACATAAACGCGACAGCAGCAAATGTCAAATGAAGCAAAATGGTGGCAACGATTAGTAGGCTAAAGATGCCTGCCGGAACTTCCGGATCATCTGCAAATTGAAACCCGATCATACTTATGATTGTTATGACTCCGTTAAAGATCAAAATATTGACGAAAACAGCCAAAAGTTTTTCGGTCACAATTCGGTTTCTTGTAACCGGCTTTGACAGCAAAAATTCGATCGTCTTTTCATTTTCTTCCTTCGCTAGGATATTAGAGGCAAGAATAGCCACATATATGCTTCCTAAAAGAGTCGTCATCATATAAATTTCGATCCCGTAAAACCCCATCAGATCTCCTAGGCTTAATTCATTCATTCCCAACGCTTTTTTCATAGGCTCCGGATAAGCCTCTAGCAGCTTGTTCATTTCATTTTGCTGTTCAGCAAATTGCGGATAAATGCTTAACGTCAATAAAATGAGGCCACTAAGGACGACGCTCCAAATCATCAACGACTTGAAATTTCGTTTCAGTTCCCTTTTAAAAATCATATCGATCCCTCCCTTACTTCTCATAGTAATGGATAAATACTTCTTCAAGAGACGGCTCTTCAATCAGCAAGTTTTGAATCGGCATCGTATTCAGCTGATGGAGAAGCGCCTTTATATCCCCGCTGTAAAGCAGCTTCATTTCACTGCCGTTGATTTCTTTTTTCGCGATTCCTTCGAGATTGAAGTCCATCGCATTCGCTTGTTCAAATGTAATGGTAATCTTTTTTAAATTGTTTTTCGTAAGATGTTCAATCGTTTCGACTTTCACAAGCTGCCCTTCCTTAATAATAGCGACCCGGTCACACATCTTTTGCACTTCAGAAAGAATATGAGAGGAAAAAATAATGGTTGCTTCCTTTTCTCTTTCCTCTTTAAGAAGTTCAAAAAAGGTGTTTTGCATAAGCGGATCGAGTCCGCCTGTCGGTTCATCCAAGATCAAAAGTTTTGGCTCATGCAAAAGTGCTTGGACAATCCCTACTTTTTTTCGATTACCAAAGGAAAGATCCTCCATTTTTTTATGGAGATCAAGATCGAGTCTTTCTGCCAGTTCTTTCATTCTTTTTGGGTTGAATGTTTTGTAAAAGCCTGCGGAGTATTTTAATAAATCAACCACTTTCATATCATCGTAAAAATGAACTTCAGATGGCAGGTAACCCACCTTTTGTCTAATTTCTTTTGATTGTTTCACAATATCTTTCCCGAAAATTGTCGCACTCCCGCTGGTCGGATAGAGGAAATTTAAAAGCGTTCGAATAGTTGTGCTCTTACCTGCTCCATTCGGTCCAATAAATCCAAAAATTTCCCCTTTTTCAATGGAAAAGGTTAAGTTGGTAATTCCCCTGTTCTTCTTATACATTTTAGTCAAATGTTTGACATCTACAATGTTCATTCTTCCGCCTCCTTTAGGTGGCTTTGCACAGATTGACTGGTTAGTCAATACCATTATATAGAAAATTGACTGGTGAGTCCATTTGTTTTTTAAATTTTAAAAACGAATGGGTTGAAAACCGTTCGATATCAAAAACTGCACATCATTCATCTTTATTAAAAATATCATTGTTTTTATCTCACTCTAATCCAAGTAAATTCCATAAAATTGTCTTCTTCCACATAGAAGATAAACGCCTAATGTTCGTTGTTTCCTATCCAATTTCTCTCAGTAAAAAATACATAATCTACCCTGTTGTCCCTCATTCAGCTCACTACCACTTTTCTTAGTTTAGAAAATTGCACACACAAAAATACCCAGTGCCTCGAATAGGCACTGGGTGCAATGAATATATGACTTGCCGGCTACGTACGGCAAAGAAATGAAGAATCATACTGCTCTTTATTAAGGACGTATCCACACACCTTATTTTTTGATAAATTGCTGTGTCCAGATATATCCATTTTCTTCAAAGCCGACACCGATATGAGTGTAATTTTTATTTAAAATATTGGCACGATGCCCTTCACTGTTCATCCAAGCTGTTACAACTTCCTGAGGGGTACGCTGACCTTTCGCAATATTTTCCCCAGCTGCTGTATAAGAGATACCGAATTTTTTCATCATATCAAATGGAGAACCATATGTTGGGCTAGTATGTGAAAAATAATTATTGACTGCCATATCTCTTGATTTTTCACGTGCCACTTTGCTTAGTGCTAAATCCACTTGTAAAGGCGGTAGCCCATATTTTGCTCGCTCTTTATTGGTTAAATCGACTACTTGTTGTTCATATGCCTTTAATCCCGTTTCCGTCGTTTTAGTATTTTGATTTTGTGTCGACTTGGTATTTTGATTTTGTGTCGACGGAGTTGCAGAAGTATTTTGCCCAGAAGCGGCTGGTTTTTTAACAGTTGTCTGCTGTGGTGCATTCACTTTTGTCTTCTCTGTTTTATATAAGGTGAATGGAATTTTCCCTTGAAGCCATTTTTCAATTTCTTGAAAGTTGGATACTTGAACAGTATATTTAACTTCTTTCCCGTTAGCTGCTGGACATGGAGTCATCCCAGCCGCCTCCGTCTTCGCCGTAAACGTTACTCCTGCAATCGCTAAAGATGCAGCAAGTGAAAGTACGATTTTTTTATTCATCGTTTCTCCTCCTTCAATCTCATCTCTTGCGTGCATCTTCATGATAACATGGACTTTTTGTAATATTTATGGATAAATAAGGTAACTAAAAATCTCCAGCTTTATTTTCCAAAAAAAACCTATGTTTTCATTAAAAAAATCTTGGATCGTTCATGAAACAACAGGAGTTTCAAAAAAATATCTTTCATTCCTATGAAAACCTTCTATACCTAATTCATAATCACTTTTTATTATTTTCCGTAAAAATAAGTCTTGACAATATTTTTGAAGAAGATGTTCGTTAACATTTTTTACACGCTTATTACAACGATCCCTTTTATTTTACAATTTTCTTACTGGTAAAATATAGGGGTTCATTGAGCATGATAGGCAGCGGCGACCGATATCACTCGATCCTCACATTCGTATGTAATCAGATAAAGCTTCACTTCTACCCGTGAATTTTTACAGATACCATTCATCTGTATATAGCATGGACAATCAGTTAACGGATTGGATCTCGCACACGAGTATCTTACTTGAGATATTCCTTTTCATTTTTCATGATCTAAGAGCGAGCTTCTTGTGTTTATTCCACCAACTTTTCAAAAACGAGCAGCCATCAAAGCACACCAAACAAGCTACGGCTGCATAACATGCCTATACAGTCTGAACACCAAATCAAAGAGGGGAATCACTATTATGACTTCATCAGTTGATTATACGTCTCCATCTGCTCAATACGCCTTTGATGTCAACCAAAGTCCATTGTTTAAATTGGACCAAAACAATTATATTAATGTGCTAGGCATCAAGCAATTAAATACATTAGAAAATATTTCGCTTCTTGATATTTTTCTCAGCACCGATCATGTAGTAGAACCGCACTATCATCAAAACGCAGCCGAATTAGTTTATTGCATTTCTGGCGCTGTCACCATTTCCATGCTGAATCCATTTACAAAAAAAGTTCTTAGCTACTCGATTACTCCCGGACAGGTGGTCAACATTCCTCAAGGATGGTGGCATTATGAAATCGCTACAGTAGACCGCACTCATCTTCTCGCTATTTTTAATGCATCCACTCCAGAAGTGATTCTCGGTTCCGACATTCTAAAACTTACTCCTTCCTATATGATGGCCCATACCTATTGTATGGACGAAAATCAATGGAAACAGACCATTGCACCTGTTCAACCATCCACCTATATCGGCCCATATAAAAATTGCCATCGTGGGACAGCAAACCAATCTCATCCCTATCCTTACCAGCAGCCGTACCAGCATCAGCCAATCTCTTATATTCCCCAATATCCGTCGTACTTAAGAGAAAATGGCTCTTCTCGACAATAGGAGGAATCGTTTATGAGAAAATCCGGATTTGTTCCCAACAACACAAATATCAAAAAAACAAGTGGCACTCCCAATCTTTTTTTCGACTCAAGAGATAACATCTTTTTTCAACGAGATGATGAAAATATTGCCTATGAGGTCACCTCGACACAAATACCAGCAATGGTAGGAGGAGCTTTTGTCGATCTCTATCTCACAAAGGGACATATTCGCGAACCGCATTGGCATCCGAATGCGTGGGAACTGGATGTAGTTGTTTCCGGCGAAGCACTGATTTCGATTGTCGATCCTGATACAAATAAGCTCCATCATTATAAAGCGAAGGCGGGTCAAATTGTCTTTATTCCAATGGCTTGGTGGCATTGGATCAGGCCAGCATCAGAAAAAGTACATCTTCATCTCTTTTTTAACAATGATCAATTCGAAACAGCAGAAGGCTCCGATACGCTACGTCTCACGCCACCTGAAGTTTTCAAGCTGGCTTACGGGCTTGATGTCAATCAAATCGCCGATGCTCTTTCACCAATTAAAGAATCCGTCGTTATCGGTCCTCCTTCGGAAAGCCATTCGTTAAACAAAGATAGTCTTTCTTCCAGTCGAGACCGCTTCGTTCCAAGGAAGGCGAAACAAAAACAATGGAGCGAGCAAGAAATATCCATCCAGATCAATGACAAGGAAATTCGCTTCTAAAATAACAACGTATCAGAAGTCTTTTCATCCTATTGAATAAATCATCATTTTAAATGGATCATACAGAAACGTATCTTTTTCATATTTGCGTTTTTGATATAGCAAGCGGTCCGAATTCTTGCCGTCCACTCCTAAAAAGCAAGCCGACTCCTGCTCCAATGAGTGAAACATCCTTGACGTTTCTTTCAAAGCCTCATTCGTTTCATTTTTAATAAAAAACTCCCGCCTTTCTATCGGCAGGAGAGAGTAATGATACGATCAGCGTTTTCATTTCAGCTGCGATTGAATCGCGCTGCGCAAATGACCGTTATGACGGCGAAGCACATGAAATACTTCTTCACCCGTCAAACCGGTCATCAGCGCTAAAATCGCCGCTTTGGCAGATTGATACGTTTTGAGTGCTTGCTCTGCCTCTTCTTCGCTTACATCGGCGATTTCGATAATCATATTCTTAGCCCGCATCAACAGTTTTTCATTCGTTGGAACGACATCGACCATGAGGTTGCTGTATACTTTACCGCTGCGAATCATGGCAGCGGTCGTAATCATATTTAAAACAAGCTTTTGTGCGGTACCCGCTTTCAGTCTTGTCGATCCTGCTACTACCTCTGGACCTGTTAAAACGACAATTGGATAATCCGCTATCTTCTCCATTTCCGAATTTTTCGTGCAAGTGATAGCCGCCACCGTAGCTTCGACAGATTTGGCATATTTCATCGCTGCCAATGTATAAGGAGTTCTTCCGCTGGCGGCAATTCCAATGACGACATCCTTTTGATTGACATGAATTTGCTTCATATCTTCTATAGCCTGCTCAATGTTATCTTCTGCTCCTTCCAAAGCAGACTGCAAAGCTTTTTCGCCTCCAGCAATCACACCGATTACCTGCTCCTTTGGAACACCATAAGTCGGTGGACATTCTGATGCATCCAGCACTCCTAAACGCCCGCTTGTACCGGCCCCGACATAGATAAGGCGTCCGCCGCTACCGAATGCTGCGACGACCCGATCGATCACTTCCGCAATGACAGGCAAAACCCGCTCCACAGCTTTTGGAACAGATTGGTCTTCTTTATTCATTTGTCTTATAATCTCTAGACTAGATAACGTATCGATATCCAGCGTATGGACGTTTCTTTTTTCTGTGTCAATTTGCCGAAGGTTCATGATGCCATCTTCCTTTCTGATCCAACCCTTTCATCATGTTAAATAAACACATCCATATTCATGAAACTGATGACTGTACGATTATGCGAAACTTTTGACCTGGACCAATGCATTCTAGAAGCGGAATATCTTCATCTACCACCTTTGCTACTACATTGACTCTCGCATCCTTCGGCAAGCTTCGTTTCGTAATTTGCAGCTCGCCTGCATATCTGTTGTATAAATCATTGTCAATCGTAACAGAGCCTTTTGTGCGACTGATCACAGATGACGGCATAATCTTCATGCCATTCTTTTGTGCATAAAGTCTAGACTCTTGCGATCGAATCACATCCCTGGCCAGATCTAACCGATTCGTATGAGTGCCTTCAACAAGCAAACGCAGGTTTTCATCGTCTTGATTCTTCATCACACATCTAAGTGGAACGATTTTTTCGGCTAACGATGCCAGTAACGATAATGTGCAGTCTTTAGCCGAAATATCACCAATCAATACGTGATCGACATGATATTGAAATAACAGTTCGGCACACGCAAGATGTGGTGCTTGCTTCCGGTGCTTCTCCAATGTCGGCAGTCCTGCATATAGGGGGCCTCTCAGCTTATGATCGCCAGGAATAAATGCTGTTGTCGCAATACCGTATTGCTGAAACATTTGATTGCGCGCAACGAAAAAACGAACATCAAGGCCCGTTTCCGGCCTTGGATAAAAATTGTGCCAAGCCTCAACATTTTGAATGTTTAACCCTAAGCCGATCCATCTCTTCAGCATGTCTTCATTGACCGTGCTAGCATTTAAGCCAATTTTCATTTGCTTTGACCATTCTACGATTTCTTGATCATTGTAACCATCATCTAAGCGAAGCCCTGTCACGCCCCATGCAACAAGCTCTGTTGGCTGATCCATGTTCAAATATGCCAACGATTGAGAAGATACATCAACAAATAATAACATATTATATTGTTTGGCGAGCATCCCTAGTCGCTTTAACCGCTCTCTATACACAGCTGGATCATCTTCAGGAATATGAAGCGAAGTAAAAATGGATTGGAGTTGATAGGATTGGGCCTTCGCCACAAGCGGTTCCATATGACGTGGATCATTGCCTAAATATACAGAAATCCCAAGCATGCTTCCACCTCTTCTAAACGATACAAGCGGTCTCAAAATGGGCGAATTTCCTGATCGCACTGCTTCAGCATTGGAGACCGCTTTGAATCTGCTTCGTTAAAATTTCTATTGGCTAAACGGAATAAAGGAGAGGTTCCTTCATCAGCGGAACTTATGATTAGTTAAGTGTTGCATTCGTCTGTCCGCTTTTTCCAAGATCCCTTGTCATGGCCTCATTAAATCCAAATAAATAAGTAAAAATAAAGCCGAATAAATAAGCAATCAACAAACCGATGAGATAATAGACGATTTGCTGGGCATGAACTAAAAAGGCCAATGGCAAACCAGATACGCCGATAGCAATCGTTGCTACATGAAAATAAGCTTGAAAAGCGCCTCCTACCGCTGCACCTAAACAAGCGGTAACAAACGGTCTTCCTAAAGGTAATGTAACGCCAAAAATAAGCGGTTCGCCAATTCCTAAAATGCCGACAGGAAGTCCCCCTTTAATAATTTTGCGAAGCTGAGCATTCTTTGTTTTAAAATAAATCGCAAATGCAGCTCCTACCTGACCGGCACCCCCCATGGCCAATATCGGCAACAAAGGATCGTCGCCGATGGATTGAATCAGCTCCATATGCACAGGCGTCAGCCCTTGATGAAGACCGGTAACGACTAAAGGAAGGAATGTTCCAGCCAGAATGATTCCTGATAAAATGCCACCAGCGTCAATTAAACTGACTAATCCTTTCGTAATCAAATCGGAAATCCAACCTCCAACAGGCTGAAGAACGATGAGAGTAGCGATCCCCGTGATGAGGACAGAAATAGTCGGTGTTACAATCATATCGATAGAGGTAGGGACAAAGCGACGAATTTTCTTTTCTATCCAAGCCATGAAAACAGCTGCAAGCATCACCCCGATTAATCCTCCGCGTCCAGGCACCAGCTTTTCGCCAAAAAGCGTGAGATCCGCAAGCGCCGGATTAATAATTAAAATGCCGGCAATACCGCCAAGAGCAGGAGTTCCGCCAAACTCTCTCGCCGTATTTATACCGACAAAAATGCCAAGATAGCTAAAGAGCCCCCAGCCGATAAAATTTAAAATCGAGATGATGGCTGAATCTGGATCGGCTCCTGCGCGAATAAAGACATTCGTGATTCCAGCGATTAAACCTGAAGCAACAATTGCTGGAATCAGCGGAATGAAAATGCTTGAGATTTTTCGCAAAAACAGCTTAAATGGCGTTGCGTTTTTTAGCTTTAAGTCGGCTTTTGTCTGTTCGGCAAGATGAGCCCATTCATTGGCATTCAATGATTGAATATCTGTTCCACTTTGTTTGGCGATTTCCTCGGCCACCTTTGTCACAATTCCTGGTCCTAAAATAATTTGCAGTGTTTCTTGCTCAACTACACCAAGTACACCATCAATGTTTTTCAATCCATCGATATCCACTTTACTGTGATCCACAAGCGTGATTCTTAATCGTGTCATGCAATGAGACAGACGATCAATGTTTTGATAGCCGCTAAGCTTTTCGACAATTTCCTTTGCCAGCCGTTCATATTTCTCCATTATTTTTCCTCCTTGTTCTTCATGCCTAAACCAAGAACAACCCGTCAAAAAGAGAAATTGGCGTTTGTGAATGCGCAGTTATTGATCGCTTCGCTTCAATCGTTTGACCGCTTCCCGCGTTCGGTCTAGCGCGGCAATGCTTTCTTCATAAGCTCGGCTGACAATGCCGACATAGAGAATATCAACCACGTTAAGCTGAGAAATTCTTGAACTCATAGCTCCGCTGCGGATGCTTTTTTCTAATGAGCTTATATATAGCGAAATATCAGCCAGCTCAGACACTGGATTCACTCCAAATTTTGTTAAAGAAATAACAGTGGCTCCGTTTGCTTTCGCTAATGCTAATGCTTCAATAATCCCTTCCGTTTGTCCAGAATAAGAAATGCCAAAGGCAACGTCCGCTTCGGTCAAATTAGCGCTCATCATTCCTTGTGTATCATAGTCAAATGCAGCTTCACACCAGCGATTGATCCTTGTTAGCTTTTGCTTTAAATCTTGAACGATCACCGCTGAAGCCCCTATGCCATATACAGCAATTTTACGCGCTCTGCTTAAAGCATGAACGGCTTTTTCTACAGCATCTATCGATAAAACTGACAATGTATCTTGAATGGATTGAATATTGTTGTTCGACACAGAAGCGATGATAGAGGCCATTGAACCATCAATCGGGATTTCTTGGTAAGATGATCCGCTTGGCTCATTTTGTTTGGCCAAATCGACAGCAATTTTTAGCTTTAGTTCACGAAAGCCCTTACAATTCAACGTTCGTGCCAAACGAATAATCGTAGCTTCACTCACATTCGCTTGCTCTGACAGCTTTTGGATTGAAAGATGAACCACCTCCTCAGCATGCGTTAAAATATACTCAGCTGCCTTTCGTTCTGCTGGCTTTAACGAATCAAGCGCCTCCTGAATACTAATGAAGCCTCCTTTCAATTTGTTTTCCTCCCTTCACACTATGTATACTCCGCATCTGAAACTTTATTGCAACATTCCATGGTTTCTCTGAATTTTTATTTCATTCCACCTATCTTCCACAAGATCGCATGTTCCATGTGATCAAACGCCAAACAAAAAGCGCAGCTCCCATGATAAGGAAGCTGCGCGGATGGGGTTACATAACGCGCTTAAACATTTTTTCAAGTTCATAGGTAGAAAAATGAATCATGATGGGCCTTCCGTGCGGACAAGTGAATGGATCCGTTGTTTTGCGCAACGCTTCCAGCAGCGCGAACATTTCTTCATCGCGCAAATGCTGATTCGCTTTAATCGACTGTTTGCAGCTCATAAGGATGGCCGCTTCCTCGCGCAATTGTTTAAGATCCACTTTTTTCATGGCGAGCACTTGCTGAATCATCTCTTCAATAATTTCTGTTTCTTTTCCTTTCGGAAACCAAGCGGGATGCTCACGCACTATAAAGGTATGGTGGCCAAACGGCTCAAGAAAGATCCCGCAGCTTGCTAATTCTTCTCGATGTGCCTCGATTAATACATATTCATTAGCGGCATATTGTAACGTGAGCGGCACAAGCAATGTTTGCACCTCATTTGTTACATGCGCCACCTTTTCACGAAAATATTCGTACTTAATTCGTTCTTGAGCAGCGTGCTGATCAATTAAATATAAACCATTCTCGTTTTGCGCTAAAATATAAGTTCCATGCAGCTGGCCGATCGGATAAAGAGGCGGAATTCTTTCGACAGACTGCTCTTTTACACTACCTTCCACCGGCATGTCCGCTGCTGATTCCATAGGCTTCTCTATATCCCTTTGGTTCTCTTCTATCCATGCAGCCTTTGAACGTTCGATGGACGGCGCTTCCTCGCGAACGGTTGACCATTCACGGCGCGTCTCTTCTTGACCACTCGTTTCGGCAGGTGCTTCCGCCGTTTTGTCAACCGTATGCTGAAATACAAAAGAAGCTTGCTCATTTCTTGGTTTTTCCGGCCGCTTCACGATCACTTCTGGAATCAGCGTTCGCGATTGGAAGGCTTGGCGAATCGCGGATTCCACCAATTGATTTAATTCAGCCTCTTTACTAAAGCGCACCTCCAGTTTGGCAGGATGCACATTCACATCCACTAACATGGGATCCATCTCAATCGCAAGCAAAACAATGGGATAGCGGCCGATCGGCAGCAATGTATGGTATCCTGACTCAATGGCTTTCATTAATGGAATATTGCGCACATATCGCCCATTCACAATCAAGGAGATATAGTTCCGCGAAGCGCGCGTCACTTCCGGTAACGAAATGTAGCCTTTCACAGTAAAATCTAATGATTCCGCCTGAATGGAAATCATTTTTTTCGCTATATCCATTCCATAAATGGCGGCGAGCACGTGACGGACATCGCCATTTCCGCTCGTATAAAGCAATTGCTTATCATGATGGCGCAAGCGAAACGAAACATCAGGATGAGCCAGCGCCAGACGATTCACAATATCCGTGATATGTCCAAGCTCTGTATGAATGGTTTTCATATATTTTAATCGTGCCGGTGTATTGAAAAACAAATGCGATACAGTAATTTCCGTTCCTTTGCGGCTATTTGTGCGCTCATGTTTGACAAGCTGGCCCCCTTTAAGCATAATGAGCGTCCCTGGTCCACTACCTGTGCTTGTTTTCATCTCCACCTCCGATACGGAAGCGATACTTGGAAGCGCCTCGCCGCGAAAACCGAGTGTGCGAATGCGAAATAAATCATGCTCATCTTTAATTTTGCTTGTCGCATGGCGTTCAAAAGCAAGCAAACAATCTTCCTCTTCCATGCCATCTCCGTTGTCAATGAGACGGATTTTCGCAAGCCCAGCTTCCTCTAAATCAATTTCAATTACTGTGCTGTTGGCATCCAACGCATTTTCAACAAGCTCCTTGACGACAGAAGCGGGGCGTTCTACCACTTCGCCGGCAGCAATTTTATTGGAAAGATGATCATCGAGCTTGCGAATTTTTCCCATGACTTATCCCTCGCTATCTAAGCATTTTTTGTATCTCATATAATTGATTAAGCGCTTGAAGCGGCGTCATATCTAGTAAATTCAACGATTCAAGCAAACGAATTACTTCTTTTTCTTTTTTAGACAACGATACATCCTTTGATTTCGCTGGCGCTTCTTCAGCAAATAAACTTAATTGCTCAAATGGTTTTGTTTTTTCTTGTCCCGGCTGCTCTAGCTCCGCTAAAATTTCTTTTGCACGCTGAATTAATTCGGCTGGAAGTTCTGCTAATTCCGCGACGTGAATGCCATAGCTTTGATCAGCTGGGCCGTCTTCGATTTTGTGAAGAAATACGACTTTTCCATCCTCTTCAATGGCTCTAACATGGACATTTTTTAATCGTGGAAGCGCTTGTTCTAATACCGTCAATTCGTGATAATGTGTACTAAACAGGGTTTTCGCCCCAATTTTATGATGAACATACTCGATAATCGCCTGTGCCAATGCCATGCCATCATAAGTGGAAGTGCCCCGCCCGATTTCGTCAAATAAAATTAAGCTGTTTTGCGTTGCATGGACAATCGCGTTACGTGCTTCTAACATTTCAACCATAAACGTACTTTGCCCAGATACAAGGTCATCAGCCGCTCCGATTCGGGTAAATACTTGATCAAAAATCGGCAACACCGCTTGATCCGCGGGTACAAAACAACCGATTTGCGCCATAATCGCTGTGAGCGCCACTTGACGCATGTAGGTGCTTTTCCCCGACATATTAGGCCCTGTAATAAGCAAAAGCTCACGCTCACGATTCATCATACAATCGTTTGGAACGTACGTTTGTGATCCTAGCACCTTTTCGACGACAGGATGGCGTCCAGCCTGAATCCATAGCTCACGCTCATGAGAAAAGCGCGGCCTTACATAATGACGCTCTTCACTTACTGTAGCAAACGACTGCAGCACATCAAGCTGGCTGATCATTTTGGCCAGCATTTGCAAGCGAGGAATAAACTGTTTAACCTGTTCCCGAATTTGTACAAATAGCTCATATTCTAACTCCATGCTTTTTTCTTCCGCTTCTAAAATGAGCGCTTCTTTCTCCTTTAATTCCTGAGTGACAAACCGCTCTGCATTGGCTAGCGTTTGCTTTCGTTCATAACGTCCTTCCGGCAGTAAATGAAGGTTGGCCTTCGTCACTTCGATATAGTATCCGAACACGCGATTATAGCCGATTTTCAGCGACTTAATGCCCGTGATCTCGCGCTCTTTGCTTTCCAGCTGGGCAATCCATGTCTTGCCATTGCGGCTGGCATCTCGAAAGCGATCCAATGTTTCGTTATAACCGTCTTTAATGATATTCCCTTCCTTAACCGATAGCGGCGGCTGCTCCTGAATCGCTCGCTCCAACAGCTCCACAAGCTCAAAGCAAGGGTCAAGACGTTCAGCCAGCTGCTCCGCCTCTTGATGGTTTAAACGTTGAACCACTTCCTTTAAAGCAGGAATTTGCTGCAATGATTTTTTGAGCTGAACAAAGTCACGAGCGTTGACATTGCCATAGGCGACACGTCCAGCAAGCCGCTCTAAGTCATAAACCTCGCGCAGCAGCGTGCGCAGTTCTTGGCGTTCAAAATATTGCTGAAGCAATGTTTCCACAATGCTAAATCGCCATTCAATCACTTCGCGATCCAACAAAGGACGATCAAGCCACTGCTTTAATAAACGGCCGCCCATGGCTGTCACTGTTTCGTCCAAAAGCCAGAGCAGTGAGCCTTTGCGCCCTTTTGACCGAATCGTTTCCGTCAGCTCTAGATTGCGCTTCGAATACACATCCATTTTCATGTATTGATCGACTTGATAGACTTGAGCCGGCTGCAAATGATCCAAACTCCGTTTTTGTGTCCGCACAATATAATGGACGAGCCGGGCAAACGTCATTTTTAGCTTGTCCTGCTCCAAAACTGCCGCAACGGTAAAAAATGTTTCTGGGAGTACCGTGTTTTCTTCCTCAGACACGGTCATATCGTAACGCTCTTTCAATAACTGGCGCAACGTTTCTGGAAAATCTGGTGAAATAACGATTTCCTTCGCACCAATCGCATAGAGCTCATTCATCACCTCTTCCCACGAGTAAAGCAGTGTCACTCTGTTTTCTCCTGTCGATAAATCCATATAAGCCAATCCGTATGTTCCATCTTGAAAAGCCGATACAGTTGCCAAATAATTGTTCTCTTTCTCAAGCAGCCGCTTTCCTTCCATCACCGTTCCCGGCGTAATTAACTGAACGACCTCGCGGCGAACGACTCCTTTAGCTGTCTTCGGATCTTCCACTTGTTCGCAAATGGCAACTTTATAACCTTTTTCAATGAGTTGCTCGATATATCCTTGCGCCGAATGATAGGGGACACCGCACATTGGAATCCGTTCTTCTGCTCCACCGTCGCGGCTTGTCAGCGTGATCTCTAATTCTTGAGCCGCCTTCACCGCATCCTCAAAAAACATTTCATAAAAATCCCCTAAACGAAAAAATAAAAAGGCATCTGGATATTGTGCCTTGATCTGTAAGTATTGCTGTATCATCGGTGTGTATGTAGCCATTGCTCTCCTCCAACCGTTACGATTTCACGCTTTTTATTATAACAAGGGATAAAAGAAAAAACTAGGAAAATCGCTTTCCTAGCTTACTCGTCATCCCCAATTAGAACATCTGGGGTTAAGTCTTCTAATTCATCATCTACATCATAATCAAAATCTTCTTCACTGCCATAGCCATCTGGATGAATCGCCACCCATACTTTTGTTTCTCCGATCACCTCTGCCACAAATTCTCTTTCCGCCTGCACTACAATCTTGTTGCCATTGGCAGAAATCGTGCATTCTAAGCAATTCGGCTGCTGGACCACACGAACAATGATGTCGCTATCATCACTGATCACTTCATCGTCATTGCGATATTTTAATTTTACAATATCTGTATAAGAAACTGTTTCATTCACTACCTCTGTTTTTGTGTTGTTATGATACGAATACCACACATTAATGTCATAGCGTCCATGAATTTCAATGGTTCGGCCGTTTTTCTTTGCTTCATAGCGATGGTTAATAATCCAGCATCCTAAAATACTTGACGGATGATTTGGCGCAGCAAGCGTATGTGTCGACTGTGAAAATTTGCGCCCTTTTCCGACGACTGATTTTGTAATAATTTCTCTGTATTCAGACATACGAGCAAACCCTCCTCAAATAAATCTTCAATTCATCCTATGCATCTTTGCGCCTAATGTGCACATAAAGTTATCAATAAATCCGTATAGTTCATTGTATGCGGGGTTGCTCGAATATGTGCCTATTTTTTCAAATTACAATAACTTACTTATTTAATTACAAATATTCCAATATTTATATAAAAATGAACAGAGCGAGGAGCCGATTTCGACACATAGAGTACGATAAGCATGGTGTCTTTCTCTCACTATATAGAAAAAAGAGACTCTTTTTGAACTGAACCCCCCAAAGTTAGACAAAACGATTGGAGTTCGGTTCATTTTAGAGTCTCCTTTTTGCTTAATGGCAGCCGTAGCTACGATTTCTCATTTGCGCTCCTGTCTCTCCGCTGAGCAAATCGCCACCAGTGGAAGTAATAATTTCATCAGCCACTGTTTTAGAAATGGTAGAAGCGACTAGCTGAAGGAGATCATTCACTTCCAGTTGGGATTGCTGAAACTCATCAACAATCGGAATTTGAGAAAGCTGTTCGTAAATGTCATCAATCTCTGCCTCTACTTTTTTTAACGCTTCATGCTTGCCATAATGACGAAGGTTGACAGCCTGCTTTTGCAACGATTTCATTTGCTGAATCATCGTGCGCACTTTTTCGTTTTGGTTAATTTTTTCTTCCGCGCGCTTGAAAAAATCAACTTCTTCTGTCTCGGCGATCATTTTCGCTAACTCTTTCGCCTGAGCTAAAATGTCGTCTCTTGTATATTTCGCCATCCTATTTCACCTCAATCGCTTCTTCTACCATTTCACCATCTAATGTCCATGTTTTGGCCTTGGTAATCCGCACTTTGACAAGCTGGCCAATTGCTGATTTTGGACCTTTAAAGTTGACAAGCTTATTTTTGCGGGTATAACCTGCAAGGACATCAGGGTTATTTTTGCTTTCACCTTCTACTAATACTTCGACAACCTGCCCTTCATATTCCTTCAATTTCTTCGCAGAAATTTCATTGACGAGAGTATTCAAACGCTGCAAGCGCTCTTTTTTCACTTCCATCGGCACATTGTCCTGCATTTTAGCGGCCGGTGTACCTTCGCGAGGTGAATAAATAAACGTATAGGCGGAGTCAAATTCAACTTCACGATATAGAGATAACGTTTCCTCAAACTGTTCATCGGTTTCATTCGGGAAGCCAACGATAATATCTGTTGTCAACGCTACATCCGGAATGGCTGCTTTAATTTTGCGCACAAGCTCTAAATATTGCTCTCTTGTATATTTGCGGGCCATCATTTTTAGCACAGCCGAACTTCCAGATTGCACAGGCAAATGAATATGTTCCACTAAATTGCCGCCTTTCGCGAGCACCTCGATTAGATGGTCATCAAAATCGCGCGGATGGCTCGTCGTAAAGCGAATACGAGCGATATCGATTTTGCGAAGCTCATCCATTAAATCGCCAAGGCCGTACTTCATGTCCGTAAAGTCTTTCCCGTAAGCATTGACGTTTTGGCCAAGCAGTGTGATCTCTTTATACCCTTGCGCTGCCAGATGGCGCACTTCCTGAATAATATCGGCTGGACGGCGGCTGCGCTCTTTTCCGCGCGTATATGGGACGATGCAGTACGTACAAAACTTATCGCAGCCATACATAATATTGACCCATGCCTTAATATTTCCTTTGCGTACTTTCGGCAGGTTTTCAATTACGTCCCCTTCTTTGGACCATACTTCTACAACCATTTCTTTTGACATATACGCTTCATGCAAAATATGAGGCAAACGATGAATATTATGTGTGCCGAAAATCATATCAACATATTGGTATTGCTTTAAAATTTTATTAACGACCGACTCTTCCTGTGACATACAGCCACATACACCGAGAAGCAAATCAGGATTGTTTTGCTTTAACGGCTTTAAATGGCCGATTTCTCCAAACACCTTATTTTCAGCATTTTCGCGAATCGCACATGTATTTAATAAAATGACATTAGCATCTTCTGGACGGTCTGTCGCTTCGTATCCAAGCGCCATAAAAATACCGGCCATCACTTCTGTATCATGCTCATTCATTTGACAGCCGTATGTGCGAATGTAAAACTTACGACCATTCCCCATGCCGCGAAACTCTTCCGGAATCGCAAAATCTTCATGATACTTCACTTCTTCTTTTCCGCGTCTTTTGGCCTCTTTTAAGCTTGGCGGAATAAAAACAGTAGAAAAATATTTTTCATAATCCTTGCTTGTTTTTTTCTTCAATTCATCCAAAGCGGATTTTTTGTCCGTTGGATGATCTGCCGTTTGAATATGATTGGTTTGCTCAAGACGTTGTTTTTCGTTCATAACGATCTCCTTTCTACTCTATCTGTGCCATATTACACACTATCATAGTATATAATTTGTCGCAAAGTTAAACAATAGCGTGATGCAACCTTTCCTATTTTCTTGTCTGGCCACATGCCAGACTATTTATAGTAACAAAAAACTCCTAAACAGGCAACCGCCCGTCTAGGAGCTTATGATTCGTTACATAAACTCAGCCACTAATTCATCGAATTTTTCTCTGCTCAATTGAAGGTTTGCATGGACAAGCGGTGTTTCGCTATAACCATGAATTAAATCTTGATACGATTTTTGTTCTTTATTTTGATAAATAAGACCTGTTACCAAGCCTTTATGTTTCATTAATGTTTGCATAGCCATTGTACGGTCAGATGGGTCATATTCGTCAATTGTGCTTAAATTCGTTAAATGCTCTTTAAACCAGTCATATGTGTTGACTTTATTGTAGGTCACGCACGGGCTGAATACGTTAATTAAGGAGAAGCCTTTATGTTTAATCGCTTCCTCGATTAAGTGAGTCAATTCCTTCAAATCGCTGGAAAAGCTCTGGGCAACAAATGTAGCTCCTGCACTTAGCGCCATTTCCATGATGGATAAAGCAGGCTCAACTGAACCTTGCGGCGTGCTTTTTGTTTTAAAGCCTACATCGCTCCGCGGCGATGTTTGACCTTTCGTTAACCCATAAATTTGGTTATCCATCACAATGTACGTAATATCGATATTGCGCCGGATGGCATGAATCGTATGTCCCATACCGATCGCAAAGCCGTCACCATCTCCTCCAGCTGCAATTACGGTTAAATCGCGATTGGCCATTTTGACGCCTTGAGCGATTGGCAGCGCCCGTCCATGAATGCCATGGAAGCCATAGGAATGAATATAGCCAGAAATCCGTCCCGAACAGCCAATTCCGGAAATAACAGCCAATTGGTGCGGCTCTAGGCCAACGTTGGCTGCAGCACGCTGAATCGCCGCTTGCACAGAGAAATCGCCACATCCTGGACACCAGTTCGGTTTCACATCATTACGAAAGTCCTTAAATGTCGCCATGATTATAACAACTCCTTGCTTTTTGTGTAAACTTCATTTGGCAAGAACGGATTGCCATCATATTTTAAGATGCTTGAGATTTTTTCAGCATGTCCGACATTCATTTTTAACAGATTGGCAAGCTGGCCTGTTGCATTATGCTCAACGACAATCACTTTTTTCGCTTTTTGTACAAGCGGAAGCATTTCATCTGTCGGAAACGGATGAATGAGACGAACATGGGCATGGTTAACCTTCAAACCATCCCGCTCAAGCCGCTCCATCGCTTCTTCAATCGCTCCGCGCGTCGAGTTAAAGCCAACCAGCAAGACATCTGCTTCCTCATGTTTCGCATTTTTGTGAACTGGTGTTTGAAATTTGAGCTGCTTTAATTTCCGTAAGCGCTTGTCCATTTGTGCGTTACGGTTAGAAGCCACTTCAGACGGTTTTCCTGTTTCGGCGTGCTCCACCCCAGTTACGTGATGAATGCCGTTTATCATTCCAGGAAGTACGCGTGGGGAAATGCCATCGTCTGTGATTTCATAGCGTTTAAAATTCTCTTTATTTGCCAAAGGCGGGAGCTCGTCCGCTACAAGTTTACCGCGGCGAATTTGGATTTTTTCATACTCTAGCGGTTCCACCGTCTGTTTTCCTAAAGAAAGCTGCAAATCAGATAAGACAATGACAGGGCATTGATACTCTTCCGCTAAATTAAAGGCCTCAACCATATCATAAAAAGCTTCTTGAACAGTGCTTGGCGCCATAACGATTTTCGGAATTTCTCCGTGCGTTCCATAAATCATCGCCATTAAATCTGACTGCTCTTGTTTTGTCGGCAACCCCGTACTTGGACCTCCGCGCTGCGTATCGACAATGACTAATGGTGTTTCGGTAATGCCGGAAAGCCCAATGGCTTCCATCATTAATGAAAGACCAGGACCAGCTGAAGCTGTTAATGTTCTCACACCAGCATAGTTCGCACCAATGGCCATCGTACATGCTGCGATTTCGTCCTCTGTTTGAATGACTGTGCCGCCTAATGCTGGAAGCTTCTTAATTAAGTATTCCATAATTTCCGATGCCGGAGTAATTGGGTAAGCGGCCATAAAGCGAGCACCACCAGCAAGCGCACCGAGCGCAATAGCATCATTGCCAATCATATACATCCGCTTTTTGCCGTCTGCTTGGTCCAGCTTCATCAATTGGAGGTTTTCTCCAAGCTGTTCTTTCATAAATTGAGCTCCTGCCCGGATTGCCTCCATATTTTTTTCAACTACTTGCTGTCCTTTGCGACCAAAAATTCCCTCTACTACTTCTTGGAATACATTTATATCAAGACCGAGAACCGCGCTGGAAGCGCCGACGGCCACCATGTTTTTCATGAGAGAGGTCCCTAGGTTAGTCGCTATGTCTGTAAATGGCACAGCATACAGCGTGACATGAGATCCTTCTGGAATGACTGGATTAAACTTCGCATCTGCAATCACAACGCCGCCATCGCGAAGTTCGTGGAAATTAAAATCAATACTCTCCTGATCAAAAGCTACCAATATATCAAGATCGTCAGCAACGGAACGAACTTGGGTCGTGCTTACTCTAATCTTATTATTAGTATGTCCCCCTTTAATCCGCGAAGAAAAATGGCGATAACCGTATAAGTAATAACCTAAACGGTTCAATGCAATAGAAAATATTTCGCCTGTACTCTCGATCCCTTCCCCTTGTTGTCCTCCAACTTTCCACGAAAGCTGACTAACCATTTCTTACACCCCTTTAGCTTCCATCGATTATAGCATATACATTGCTATCCATAAGTGTAGCACTTTTCAAATGAAATCACTACCATTTCAGCTTGTGATTTTTTCAAAAAATTTAGCATACATCTTATACTAAACGATTACATTCTAGACCCATCGAAAAAAAAATGCAACCCTTTCTCTGAAAATTTGTCCCCTTCTTCCCATGATGCAATCGATTCACAAAAAAGCTTGATGAGGCAGTCTATTCGGCTTATCAACGAGAACAAGCCTCTTATGTAGAATCTAAGTGTTTTAAGCGATCCAACAGATAGGAATGAATCGACCGCTCCTCTTTATAAACCTCATCCGATATAGAGGTAACTTGATATGTTAACATTTGCGACAACATGGAACATCGTTGCATCTTTCTTTTAACGGTGTAATCTAGCGTAAGGATATCAATCCAATTTAGTGTGTTAGCATTTCACGTTTTATTTTATAGGGCTCTCGGTCATAGAGAGATGCCATCCAATCATTCACGAACGAAGGGCAAGGCGCCGAGGCGAAACGTTTGATTCCCCGCGCCCGCTAAGTGTGAAACAACCGTTTTTTCATTTATTATGACAGCTATTGCGGCAAATGCTCATAAAAATTGCGGAAAAGAAATTGTTCCACATCTGTTTCAGAATAGCGCTTTTGCAGCTCGTTAATTAAATTTTCATAACCTCTTGCATTCTCCAATCCCGCCGCTGTTGTTTCGATGCCGTCGAAATCAGAACCAAAGCCGACATGGCGCGAACCGCCAAGCGAGCAAACGTGCTCAAGATGGCGGAGAACATCCAAAACAGCAGCCTGCTCTGCGTTTTCAGATAAAAAATATGGAACAAAGCTGAGACCGATCATACCATTTTTGCGAATGAGCGCTTGAATTTGTTCATCACGCAAGTTTCGCGGATGTGGGCACAAAAGGTAAGCATTCGAATGAGAAGCAATTGGAAATTGGGCGATCTCCATCACATCCCAAAACGCTTTTTCCGATAAATGAGAAACATCTGTCCATCGTTTCATTTCATTTAATTGTTGAATGACTTCTTTTCCAAACTGAGTTAAACCAGCTCCCCGTTTTTCCCATGCCCCATCGGCAACAGCATTAGCCCAGTTCCATGTTAATCCAACTGACATCACACCAAGTCGCAAAAGGGTTTTCAGTTTGATAAGGTTTGTTCCAATCGCCTCGCAGCCTTCAAGCGTAAGCATCGCTCCGATCTCATCATCTGCCAACGCCGAGATGTCCGCCTTGGACTGAACAAATTTCACATTTGGAAAACGGGCAACAATCTTTTCAAAAAACAAGTCCACCATTTCCAGCGCAGCAGTAAAACGAATTTCTTCTGGCACACGCTCAGGAACATAGATCGCAAAGCATTGCACCTTGCTGTTTATATTCATTAACGATTGCAGTGTTACATGGAGTTCTTTGCTATCATAAAATGATAAAGTCCGGTTGAGCCACAGCTTCATCAGAACATCACAATGTGCATCAAAAATCATCTGTAACCCTCCCAGAAGCAAAATAAAAATAACCTGTTTGAGAGCAAACAGGTTATGATATGATTGGACCCATCAGCGAGGTTCGACGATCAATTTAATCGCTGTGCGCTCTTCGCCATCAATGATTATGTCTGTGAATGCAGGAATACAAATAAGGTCTACTCCACTCGGTGCCACAAATCCTCGTGCGATCGCTACGGCCTTAACGGCTTGGTTTAATGCACCTGCGCCAATCGCTTGGATTTCGGCAGCTCCGCGTTCACGCAATACTCCAGCAAGTGCACCAGCTACAGAGTTAGGGTTCGATTTTGCTGAAACTTTTAATATTTCCATTCCTGGTTCCTCCTTAATTTCCACATAAGTTCATTCGTTATAAATTTCGTTCCATTTTTACTATATTCACTGTTTTCTCAAGTATTCCTGCTAGAATCAAAAATATTTTTTTAAAATTCTCAAAACAACCATTATTCAAAATAAGGGTGATCGTCGTTGATCATAACCCGTTCAATCGCTTTGGCTTTTCCCGTTTTCGGTTCGATATGAATCAATACAGCATTCAGCTGACTTCTTCCTTCAGGCACTTCAAATCGGACAGGAAGAGAGGTCAAAAACTTCCGCAACACAGCTTCACGATCTACTCCTAAAATACCGTCGTATAAGCCCGTCATGCCAACATCTGTCATATATGCTGTTCCTCGCGGAAGAATACGGGCATCAGCTGTTTGAACATGTGTGTGCGTACCTACTACTGCTGAAACACGGCCATCTAAATACCAGCCCATCGCTTGTTTTTCGCTTGTAGCCTCAGCATGAAAGTCTACGAAAATCATTGGCGTTCGCTGCAACGCTTCTGCAATTAATTCATCCGCCTTTTTAAAAGGACAATCAATGGCCGGTAAAAACGTTCGTCCTTGCAAGTTAATGATAGCCACCTCTCCATGCTCTGTCTGTACGTATACAAGTCCCTTTCCTGGGGTCCCTTCCGGAAAATTAGCAGGACGAACAAGCGATTTCGCCTCATCTATAAACTCAAAAATATCGCGGTTATCCCATGCATGATTTCCAAGTGTAATCACATGAGCCCCCTGATCAAGAAAACTGCGATATATTTTTCCGGTAATTCCTTTTCCTCCTGCTGCATTTTCTCCGTTGACAATAATGGCACTCGGCTTATGCTTTGCTTTTAATTTCGGAAGATATTGTTCGACCATTTTTCTTCCTGGCGATCCCACGACGTCTCCAATAAACAACAGTTTCATCTTATAACCCTTTCTAATATTAGAAGTCTCACTAGTTCAAGTTTGTCATAAAACCAAAAAAAAATAAAGTGGCAATACCGCCACTTTATTTTGCATATTCCACCGCTCTTGTCTCACGAATAACGGTAATTTTTATATGTCCTGGATAATCAAGCTCTTCTTCAATCTGTTTGCGAATGTCGCGAGCTAAACGATGCGCCTCAAGATCATCAATGGCATCTGGTTTCACCATAATCCGCACTTCGCGTCCTGCCTGAATCGCATAGGATTTTTCAACTCCTTCATGCGATTCAGCAATTTCCTCAAGCTTTTCGAGACGGCGTATATAATTTTCCAACGTCTCACTTCTCGCTCCAGGCCTTGCTGCAGACAATGCATCTGCTGCCGCCACTAAAACGGCGATAATGGAAGTTGGTTCCGTATCGCCATGGTGGGAAGCGATACTATTAATTACCACCGGATGTTCTTTATATTTCGTTGCCAGTTCAACACCAATTTCAACATGGCTTCCTTCCACTTCATGATCGATAGCTTTTCCAATATCATGGAGCAAACCGGCTCTTCTTGCAAGCATCTCATCCTCGCCCAGTTCAGCAGCCATCAGCCCAGCTAAAAAAGCCACCTCCATCGAGTGTTTCAACACGTTTTGTCCGTAGCTTGTCCGGAACTTAAGACGACCTAAAATTTTGATTAAGTCTGGATGCAGCCCATGAACACCCACTTCGAAAGTCGTTTGTTCCCCGACTTCACGAATGTGTTCATCCACTTCACGTCTCGCCTTTTCCACCATTTCTTCAATTCGCGCCGGATGAATGCGGCCATCTTGAACAAGCTTATCCAAAGCAAGTCTGGCCGTTTCTCGGCGAATCGGATCAAACCCTGATAAAATGACCGCTTCTGGCGTATCATCAATAATTAAATCAATTCCTGTCAATGTTTCGAGCGTGCGAATATTGCGCCCTTCACGGCCAATAATCCGACCTTTCATCTCGTCGTTTGGCAGGTTTACAACAGATACAGTCGTTTCTGCCACATGGTCAGCTGCACAGCGCTGAATTGCAAGCGATAAAATTTCTTTAGCCTTCTTATCTGCTTCTTCTTTCGCGCGCATCTCGGCCTCTTTAATCATGACAGCAATTTCATGGGATAGCTCTTTCTCAACACGCTCTAAAATAATCTGGCGTGCTTCTTCGCGCGTTAGGCTAGAAATACGCTCCAATTCGGCCTGTTCCTTGTTCACGAGTTCTTCCACTTTGCTTTCCATCTCTTCAATATGCTGTTGTCTTTGGTTAAGAGTGTCTTCTTTTTTCTCTAAAAGCGTCTCGCGTTTGTTCAGCATTTCATCCTTGCGGTCGAGATTCTCTTCCTTTTGCAGCAAGCGGTTTTCCTGTCTTTGTAATTCACTGCGACGATCACGAATCTCGCGCTCAGCCTCTGTTCGAAGTTTATGAATCTCATCCTTCGCCTCAAGAAGCGCTTCTTTTTTCAACGCATCCGCTTCACGTTTTGCTTCTTCAAGAATTTGGTTCGCAGCTACTTGTGCGCCGCCAATTTTCGCCTCAGCAATCGATTTACGAACAAAAAAGCCAACAACTGCACCAACGATTAGACCAAGCAAAGCGGAGATGATTGTACTGACCCCCATCCTTTTCACCTCCTCTTGCTATAAACTGGTTTGCTGTTTCATGAATGTCGGCGTGTACATTGTTACAAATTCAACATACAGCGCAAAGGCTTTTTCAGCTTGTCTGATCAAATGCATTTCCGACAAAAGGCCTTCAGCTATAAATTTTCATGATCCACTCATGCTTTGTCCGCCCTATTCAGCATGTCCCCCTCTTGGAGAGAAAGTGCGGACTTCTACATTTTTCTTGTAAAATATACATGTTAATTTTAAAGGTGGTAACATTTGTTGTCAAGATAATAAGCATCGCAATATGACAGAATGTTTCAAAAACTAATTGGAATACGATAAAATGGAAGTAAATTTCCTGTCATCTAGATATTCCATCCGCACAAATTTTTCGTTTGAATATAATGTGTGACATTCGTGCAATAGGGTAACTTGCTCTTACTTCAAACATTTTGCGCATGGACTGTGGGGAAATGTGTAATAATCATCATGTTATGTTGACATGTCAACATTTGTATCGATATCAAGTCTGAACGGTTGTTCAACAATTGAGTGAAGTGATTGAGCAACACGGCTTCACAGAATCATGGACGGACTATAAAGGCGGCACGGTTCGGCTCTTCGTCATGCAAATGGCGCCATCAATAGGCAAGTTACAGAACTCTTCCGATCGCAGGTGTTTATAAACCCTCATTGGTTCCATCTTTATAAAGATTCGACTGTTATCAGAGAATAATGCTTAATAGAGACTGCTTGAATAAGACATTTTGGCTTTCGTATCGTACGTTATGTGCTTGGCATCATTGTACTAAAAAATGAAAAAGCCGTGGCTATCAAACCACGGCCCTTTTTGGCTATTCGTCCAAAAAGCCTAGTTCTTCTTGCTGATCCACCGAAGCGCTACCGTTGCCGCCAAGCTCGTCCACACCGTAATGCTGGCGAATTTCTTGAGCGATCTCCTCCATGATTTGCGGATTTTCTTTCAAAAATTGTTTCGCATTTTCTCGACCTTGGCCAAGACGCTCGTCCTTGTAAGAATACCAAGAACCGCTTTTTTGGATAATATCAAGTTCTGAGGCCATGTCGATAATTTCTCCCTCACGCGAAATCCCTTCTCCATACATAATATCCACATCTGCTGTCTTGAATGGAGGAGCCACTTTGTTTTTTACCACTTTAATTTTTGTCTTATTACCGACCATATCATTTCCTTGTTTAATCTGCTCAGCACGGCGCACTTCTAGACGCACAGACGCATAGAATTTCAACGCGCGACCACCAGGGGTGGTTTCTGGCAATACCTATAGATTTACCATTTCTATAGCTTGGACTATCTCTTCATCTCCGCATAGGAGAGCCTTGCGCTTCCAGCAGTAGCCTATCCTCTGCTGTACCCTACTTCGAACCGTTGTTCTTTTCGGTAGTCTCTACACCTTCCTTACGAATGGTAAGGCTTGGCACGGTATTACCCCATTAAAAATTGGAGGGCTCCACCGTTAGCACGAGAAGCTTTCTCGCACACCCCTAGGCAATCGGGTTCACAAGGTTTTTTTCTTGCTATCGCTAGCAAGGGAAACCCAGAATAGCAGCAGCTTAATCTCTAGATGATGCATAAAAAGGCAAAGATTAAGCAGCGATCGTTTGTTGATTTCCGAACATAACCCCTACTTTTTCACGGATTTGGTTAATAAAAATGGCGATCGTTTTAGATTTATTGATCGCTCCCGATAGCTTACGAAGCGCTTGAGACATAAGGCGCGCCTGCAATCCGACATGGGCGTCCCCCATATCTCCTTCAATCTCTGCTTTTGGCACAAGCGCCGCAACCGAGTCAATGACAACAATATCTACTGCACCACTTCTGACAAGAGCTTCCGCAATTTCAAGCGCTTGCTCCCCTGTATCTGGCTGAGAAAGTAACAGTTCATCAATATTGACTCCTAGCTTCTGTGCATAAACAGGGTCAAGAGCGTGCTCCGCGTCGATGAAGGCTGCCTGACCGCCCAGTTTTTGCACTTCCGCGATGGCATGAAGGGCTACTGTTGTTTTACCTGAAGATTCCGGCCCATAAATTTCAATGATCCGGCCGCGCGGATACCCTCCAACACCTAACGCGATGTCCAATGCTAAAGACCCGCTTGAGACGGTGGAAATTTGCCGATCCGTCTGTTCTCCTAGCTTCATAATCGATCCTTTACCAAACTGCTTTTCAATTTGCTTTAGCGCCTGTTCTAAGGCTGCTTGACGATCTTGGTTCACTCGCCATTCCTCCTTATGCATTACCTATCTAATAATATAACGTTTTTTTGCTGCTTTGCCAAGAAAAAAATCGAACGTTCATTCGTTTTCTTTTTATTTTTGCTGGTAAACAGGGAAAGTAAAGGAGAAGAATAAATGAATTTCCGCTGTAAGAAATAAGTGGGGACATTATCAAAAAATTTAAAGGAAAACGGAAGCCACAAAAACTGACAGCTGTGTCATAAGGAAGCTGTCAGTTTTTTTAAAATAGCGAAACAACCATATTTGATGGTACGCGTGCGAATCGTTTCACGGTCTCCGCTTAACAATAATGCATGCACTTCCGTTTCTTGTCCGCTGATCGATATTCCTACGTACACCGTTCCGACCGGCTTTCCTTCTAGAGGATCAGGCCCTGCCACTCCTGTAAAACTAATGCCAATATCCGCTTTGCAAAAGGAACGGACATGCTCCGCTAGCAACTTCGCGCATGGTTCACTCACCGCTCCGTCTGTTGCCAGCACAGAAGCAGGGACAGAAAGAACTTGCTCCTTTATTTCGTTTGTATAGCAAACAACCCCGCCTTTTACTATTTGAGAAGCTCCAGAAATAGCCGTCAGCTCGGCAGTAAACCGACCGCCTGTTAAGCTCTCAGCAGCCGCCACTGTTTTATTTTGCTCCTTTAGCCGCTCGACTAGCTTTGAAAACAACGTATCGTTGTCATATCCATACACATATTGACCGACGCGGCGGGCAATGGCGGCTTCCGTCTCATCAAGCAGTTTTTTTGCTTCCAAAGATGATTCATGTTTGGCTGTCAAACGTAATGTGACCTCTCCATCACCTGCAAGTGGCGCAATCGTCGGATTGGATTGCTGGTCAATTAAATCGGCAATTTCTGTTTCCAACTGAGATTCGCCAATGCCAAAAAAACGCAATACTCTTGATTCAATGCGCTCATGACGCTCCAGCTTGCTCATAAGAAAGGGGCGGCCATATTGAATAAACATAGGCCTCATTTCTTTTGGAGGGCCAGGCAAAAGCATGTAGGTAATCGACGCAATCGTCAGAGCCATGCCTGGAGCCATTCCGTAGTCATTTTTCAACACTTCTGCTCCTTGTAATACAAGCGCCTGCTTTTTATTATTTTCCGTCATCGTTCGCTTGGTTCGTTTGAAATACTCCTCAATTGATCGAAGCGCTTCCTGATCCATCACAAGCTCCCGCTGCAAGAGATGAGCGATCGTTTCCTTCGTCAGATCATCTTTTGTCGGTCCAAGCCCACCTGTAAAAATAATCAGATTGGCCCTTTTTTGGGCTGCTTTGACCGCCGCTTCGAGCCTCGTTGCATTGTCGCCGACAACGGTATGAAAATAAACATTAATCCCTAATTCAGCAAGCTGCTGCGATAAAAACTGAGCGTTTGTATTCGCAATTTGCCCCAATAGCAGCTCTGAGCCGACCGCAATAATTTCAGCATTCAATGGCCGCTTCCCCTTTCTTCTTGGTTATTTGGAATGTAAAAAAGCATGCTTGTTTTTCAAAAAATAGTCCCAGCCAGACCAAATCGTAAAGATGACCGCTACCCAAAGAGCTAAATCGGCAAACGGAAAAGAAATAAACGCAAATGGCCAATTATGGAGGAGAAGTGCGGCGATCGCGACAATTTGTGTCCATGTTTTAATTTTTCCAAGCATGTTGGCCGCCACCACTTCTCCTTCTCCTGCCAACACAAGACGAAGTCCTGTAACCGCGAACTCTCGACTAATAATGACGATCACCATCCAAGATGGCGCATAATTCAAATCCACTAACACAATCAAAGCTGCGGAAACAAGTAGTTTATCCGCAAGAGGGTCTAAAAATTTTCCCAAATTCGTTACAAGCTGATATTTACGGGCATAGTAGCCATCAATCCAGTCCGTAGCTGATGCGATAATGAAAATGACCGCACCGACCAAATGGGTTACAGGCAGCGAATAGGCTCCTGCTTCAATGTTCCCCCATCGAAAAGGAACGAGCATCACAATCAAAAAGAGAGGAATGAGCATAATGCGTGCTATCGTAATTTTATTCGGTAAATTCACAATCCATACCTCCGCTGCTGAACATGCAAAAGCCATCTACGACATAGATGACTCAGGCTTTTTCAATATCAGTTTAATTTTTTGGTATACCTCTTCTTTCGGATCAATCGGATAAGTCACCGGTTGTCCGTTCACCTTCATGTCTACATCTAATGTCCGACCGATTTTTACTAAAACCTCCGATTCCGACGTTAGATCAAACGTTTGGGTTTGTCCATTTGTCAAGTTCCCTTGGAAAAAGCTGTGGCCCTTTCCGTTGAATACTCCGATCCAAGAAGCTCCCTTCGATGTGAGCTCAAGCTTTAGCTCGTTGGCGGTCACCTCGATGGTAGACGTATTCCCCGTCTTTTCTATCACATGGAAAATAGGAGCAGAAGTGGATTCGTTCGAATCATCCTTATCTGCTTCTTTCTGTGTCTTTTCTTTTGCAGCTTTGCTGCTTTTCTTTTCTTTTTCCACTGCTTTTTCCAGCGGTGAATTTTTAGGACGTTCGACTTCTGTCGCTTCGCTGGTCATTGGTTGCTGCTGTTCTGCTTTTTGACCGCCGCGCTGCAAGAAAATCCACAGCACGACTGCCAATGCCACAATAACAGCCGCGATAAGCAGTTTTGGAAGCATGGACAGCCACTTGTCATGCTTCATCGAAACCTGCTGCCTGCTTTTTACGCGAGAAAGCTGCTCTGAAAATTCTTCCTGCTGCGACGAAGGGATTTCATGCTCGTATTCATGAAAAAGCTCCTCGGGATCCAGCCCTACTGCCTCAGCATATTGCTTAATAAATGCCCGAACATAAAAATTGCCTGGCATAATCGCATAGTTTCCTTCTTCAATGCCAAGTAAGTAACGTTTTTGGATTTTCGTGATGTCCTGTAATTCGTCTAAACTAATTTTTTTCGCTTCTCTCGCCTCTTTTAATCGTTTACCTAATTCCGTCAACGATAACACCTTCCACCTTTTTCTTAAAAATCAAATTCAGAAAAACCGTCGTGGGAAAACAGCGTCTGCTGATCCACAACATCGTATGTAATCTCCTCGGATGGATCATTCCGCAATTCAATAATATAGTCAAAATCATCCAGCGAATACTCCGTATGGCGAACAAAAATATCTGGATGCTCAACAACCTTTGTCGCTTCCAGCCGCATCAGCTCGCGTATAAGCTGCCAATGCCGCTCATTAGCTCGGCGGGTCGATACGATGCCATCCATGATAAAAATGTTGTTTTCACTGTATTCATCTTCAATAAGCTGGCTGCGAACCGTTTGCTTAATCAATGTTGATGACACGAACAGCCACCGCTTATTGGCGCACACGCTCGCCGCAACAATCGACTCGGTTTTT
Organism: Anoxybacteroides rupiense; assembly: GCF_014196195.1. Classification (GTDB taxonomy): domain Bacteria; phylum Bacillota; class Bacilli; order Bacillales; family Anoxybacillaceae; genus Anoxybacteroides; species Anoxybacteroides rupiense. The sequence continues at coordinate 379,581 of NZ_JACIDF010000001.1, forward strand.
CCAACGCGCGGCATGCCGCGAATACCAATCAGCTTATGGCCTTTTTCCTTAAAAATTTCAGCCATAAAATCAACAAGCAAGCCAAGCTCATTACGCACAAACCGAAACGTCTTTTTGTCATCTACATCGCGTTGGATATAGCGCCCATGCCTTACCGCTAGACGATCAAGCAGCCTTGGCTGCCGCAGCTTGATAATCGTGATATTGTCCATCGTCCGCAAAATAGAGGAAAGCCGCTCAATTTGCTCGTTATTCCGACAGCGAAGAAGCATGCCGCGCCGTGAATCATCAACACCATTAATTGTAACGATATTAATGGACAGCATTCCTAAAAGAGATGCGATGTCTCCTAGCAGCCCCGGACGATTAATATGAATTTCATATTCTAAATACCATTCTTGTTTTTCCATCGCATTTCCTCCCCTCGCGCTTAAGGAGACACATGTATGAGGTGATAAATTCATACTACTATAATATCAATATGAAACGCAATAGAAAAGGAAAGCAAACACAACCATTTCATTTATTCATGAAAAAAGAGAGGAAAGCCCTCTCTTAGTGTCTCTGTACTAATTTCACCATCATATTAGCAATCGCATGCTGTTCTTGCTCATCAGCTACGCTCCATAAATCGGAAAGAAGGCGCTCTTCAGGATTTTTCGGATCGATTTGCTTCGCTAAATAATCGCCAATCTGATAAGCAACATCCGAAATCACTTCTTGACCAAGTCCTTGATGCTTTGCTTGCTCAAGGCGTTCGCCTAAGAAATCTTTCCATTGTTCGAAGTTATCGAGTACAGACATGTTTGTTTCCTCCTCCTATTCAGTTTCACCAATAGTTTATCTATTTGACGTAAAAATATACTTACGTGTTAGCAATACCATCCTCCATTTACACTAATCACTTGCCCTGTAATATAGGAGGCGTCTTCCGAGAGTAAAAAAGAAACGGTTTTCGCTACTTCACTTGGCATTCCAATTCTTCCAAGCGGAATTTCCTCTTCTAATTCCTTTATCTCTGTTTCGCTAAATGGCTCAAGCATGTCTGTACGAATCGCCCCTGGAGCAACAGCATTTACGCGAATGCCGCTTGGCGCCAATTCTTTTGCCAGCGCTTTAACAAACGCGTTCTGTCCCCCTTTAACCATTGAATAAACCACTTCACACGAAGCACCTGTCAATCCCCATATGGATGAAATGATAATAATATTTCCATGTTTTTTCTTAATCATCGGCGAAAGCAATTTTTTCGTTAATAGAACAGGGCTTGTCACATGAAGCTGTACCATTCTTTGTACAAGCTCATCACTCATATCCGTTATTAGCCCGTAGTAGCTGATACCGCAATTATGAATCATAACATCGAGCGGGCGGTCAATTTGAGCAAGTAGCGTCTGCACGCCATCCTGCCGAGAAAGATCTGCTTGCACCGCAGCAGTATAAACGTTAGACAACTGCTGTTGCAGGGCTTGAACGTTTTCATAATGTCGGTGATAATGCAAAAAAAGCCCGTACCCTTTAGCAGCTAATTCTTGAGCAATACTCGCGCCAATGCCACCGCTCGCTCCCGTAATAAGTGCATATTTCATCAAGATCCCCCTAAAAAAGCATCCTTTTGTGCAAAAGGATGCTTTTTTGCTTTATTCTTTCGGAACAACCTGGCAAACCGCCAACTGCTTCTGATGAAAGCATTCGTTAGCGACTTTCATTATATCATGAATCGTCAATGACTCCAGTACCGGCACGACTTCAAATAGACTCATCTCATGAAAGGCATATCGCGTAAATTGGTTGGCGATATATTCTGGAGAGTTCAAAGAGCGTAGAAACGCGCCGATCTTTTTCTTTTTCACCCGTTCTAAATCCTCTTGCGCTAACGGCGAGTCCTGAAATGTTAAAATCACCTGCTTAATTTCCGTAGCTAATTTCTCAGGATCATTTGTATCACCGCCAATAACGGCAAAACCGAACTGTTCTTCCTCCGTATAGTCGTAAGCAAACGTTTCATCAATTAACCCTTGCTGGTATAATCGCTCATAATGCTGTGAGCTTTTTCCGAATAAATAATCAAGCAGGACATTCATCGCTAGCTCATGTTTTAATTTTTCCTTCCCTTTTTGCTTGACGGCTTTTGCCTTAATGCCGACCAAACATTTACTCGTTTGAACATGCATTGGAAGCACATGCTTTTCCTTGGCCACTTCCTCTGGTTCTTGATAGTGAAATCGTTGAATTTCAGATGCTTTTGGAAATGATTTTTTTGCTTGATTGCGACGAATTTGCTCCATCATCGCTTTCTCATCGACTGGTCCGGCAATAAACAGCAGCATGTTGCTTGGATGGTAAAATGTTCCATAGCACTCATATAACAAGTCTTTTGTGATATCAGCAATTGATTCCACTGTTCCAGCAATATCGATTTTGACCGGATGCTGCTGATACATGCTTTCAATCAATCCAAAATAGACACGCCAATCCGGATTATCGTCATACATGCGAATTTCTTGGCCGATAATTCCTTTTTCTTTTTCGACCGTTTGCTCAGAAAAATAAGGAGTTTGAACGAAATCCATCAGCGTTTCTAAATTTTTCTCAACATTTGCCGTGCTTGAAAATAAATAAGCGGTTCTGGTAAACGATGTAAACGCATTGGCTGAAGCCCCTTGTTTACTGAATTGCTGAAACACATCGCCGTCTTCCTTCTCAAACAGCTTATGCTCAAGAAAGTGGGCGATCCCGTCCGGCACGCGCTTCATCTCTGTTGTGCCAAGCGGGACGAATTGATTATCCACTGATCCATATTTAGTCGTAAATGTTGCGTATGTTTTATTGAAGGATTTTTTTGGTAAAATGTATACATCTAAGCCATTGGGCATTTTTTCATAATAAAGCTGCTCCTGTAGCTGTTCATACACAATCTTTTCCATTACTTTTCCCCCTCCATTCCGGTAAGGAAGTAAATCGTATCAAGCTCAATCTGATTAGCAACACGAACGATATCTTCGCGCTGTACCTTTTCGGTTCCAGAAAGCCACTCGTCAATAGGCCGTTTTCGTTCTGAAACCACGTTATGGTAGAGCACTTCTACCATCCCTCTTGGCGTATCAAGCGTCTCAAGCAGCTGGTTGCGAATGACCGCCTTTGTTTGCTCGATTTCGTTGTCGCTAAATTCCCCTTGCTTCATCGCGTTCATTTGCTCATGAATGATTTGCATCGCTTTTTCGTAATTGGCTGGCTCAATTCCTGACATCACCATCAAAAGCCCTTTATGACTCTCCAACCGAGAAGCAGCATAATAAGCAAGGCTCGCTTTTTCGCGAACATTAATAAAGAGCTTGGAGTGCGAAAATCCCCCGAATATGCCGTTGAATACCTGTAAGGCATAGTAGTCATCATCGTCATACGTAATCTGGGTCCGATAGCCGATGTTCAGTTTTCCTTGCTTGATATCCTGCTTTTCTACAACTTCATGGACATTTGCCACTTTTTTCGGCTCGACATGCGGTTTCTCAGCTGTTCTCGGAAGCTGTCCAGGAAGCTGAAGATGCTGTTGAACCGCTTCAAGCGCACTGGTTTCCTCAATGTCCCCGATAATGTATAGATCCACCTCATCTTCTTGTAACGCCTTTTTGTAATAAGTAAATAATGTGTCTGGCGTAATGGCCTCCACATCTTCGAGTTGGCCATGAGACGGCAACGCATACGGTTCATTTTTGCACATTTCCTCCACTAGCCGCAAATTGGCATAGCGCATTTTATCATCATATGCAGATTGAATCCGCTGCTTTAACGCCCGTTTCTCTTGTTCAACAATCTGCGAAACAAAGCGCCCGTTTTCTAACGCTGGGTGCAGGATGATTTCACTTAAAAGTTGAATCGCCTTATTCAAGAGAGGAGAGGCGTCTTTTAAAAATTTTTCATTCGCCACATCGAGCCGGATCGTGATAATATGAAATTCTCCTTTTTTTGTCAAATCGACATTGAGCATGGCTCCATATAGCTCATCTAAATAAGTTCTAAGCGTTTTCATGCTTGGATGCGTCTTTGTGCCGCTTTGCAGCACATATGGCAAAAGAGCGCGCAATGTTACCGTTTCTTTAGATAAAGGGGCTTTCATCTTCCAAACGAGCGTGCTTGTTTTATATTTATCCGTTTGAACGAAATGCGTGCGGAAGCCTTGAGTAGTGATCGTATTTTCACGGATCAAAAAAACTCCTCCTCTTCATTTGTATTTTTTGCGAATCATTCTAGCTTATTTTTCCTTATCACCAATATACATTTTTGCCAAAATAAAATGCAAATAACAAACAAAAAAAGAACTCGATCGAATCAATCGAGTTCTTCTAAATAGGATTATCGCTTCCCTTTTACATACGGTGTGCCGAGCGCTTTTGGAGCATCGGCGCGGCCGATAAATCCCGTTAAAGCTAAAATAGTTAATACATATGGGGCAATGAGCAAATAAACCGTTGGCACGTTCTTTAAGAACGGGATGGTTTGTCCCACAATACTTAAGCTTTGGGCCAAGCCGAAAAACAACGCAGCCCCCATCGCACCAAGCGGATGCCACTTACCAAAAATCATCGCGGCAAGCGCCATAAAACCGTGTCCAGAAATGGTGGCATGGCTAAAATCACGGGAAATAATTGTCGCATAGACGGCACCGCCAAGTCCGCCGAGCGCACCGCTGATCATGACGGCAATATAACGCATTTTCGCGACGTTGATTCCCATTGTATCTGCTGCCATTGGGTGTTCGCCGACAGAGCGAAGGCGAAGGCCAAACGGTGTTTTAAATAAAATATACCAGACAACAAAAGCGAGGACGATTGCGATATAGGACGGAATATATCCGTTTGAGAAAAATAACGGGCCAATAATCGGAATATGGCTTAACACGGGAATATCAATTTTATCAAATCCCACTTGAATTTGGTCGGTTTGACCTTTCCCGTATATTTTTTTTACTAAAAACAAAGATAAGCCCACTGCCAAAAAGTTAATCGCCACACCGCTCACGACTTGGTCAGCACGAAACGTAATGGATGCGACAGCGTGAAGCAACGAAAAGATGGCACCCACAATCATCGCTACAATAAGCGCCAGCCAAGGAGTAAGCTCGCCGAACGAATCGGCAAAGGTCAAGTTGAAGACAATCCCCGTAAATGCTCCAATTACCATCAAGCCTTCCAATCCGATATTAACAACACCGGAACGTTCGCTGAATACACCGCCAAGCGCAGTGAAAATAAGTGGAGCGGCAAAGAAAAGCGCCGAAGGAATAATAATTTGTAACATTTCGTAAACGCCCACTTATTTTCCCTCCTTTTTAAAACGAGATAATAATAGACGAATAAGATAGCTAGATGCTACGAAGAAAATAATTAACGCGATGACAATATCGACAAGCTCTGTAGGTACATCCGCACTTGACGGCATTTCGAGCGCTCCTACCTTCAGTGCCCCAAATAAAAGCGCAGATAAAATAATTCCGAACGCGTTATTGCTTCCAATTAACGCAACCGCGATCCCATCGAAACCGATGCCGGTAAAGCCTGCTTTTACAGAGATATTTCCGAACGTGCCGAGCCCTTCCATCGCTCCAGCAACTCCGGCAAACGCACCGGAAATGACCATTGATAAAATAATGTTGCGCGGAACATTCATTCCTGCGTATTGAGAAGCATGCTGGTTAAAGCCGACAGCACGCAATTCATATCCTTTTGCTGTTTTTTCAAGCAAAAACCACATGATAATTGCACCGATTAAGGAAATAATAATTCCATAGTGCAACGTTGAATAATCAGTAATGGATTGAAGAAATTCTGATTGCAATGATGCCGATGGATGAACGGTCTCTGATTTAAATCCTTTATCAGAAAGCACAGAACGAATAATGGCATTCGTTACATGCAAAGCGATATAGTTCATCATAATCGTGATAATGACTTCATGCACTTTAAAACGTGCCTTTAAAAACCCGGGGATGAACGCCCATAGCGCTCCCGCCGCTGCCGCTGCCAAAATTGCCAGCGGTAAATGAATCACTTTTGGCAAATCGAGCGAAACCCCTACCCATACTGAAGCAAGCCAGCCAACAATCAGTTGTCCCTCTACTCCAATATTAAAAAGTCCTGTGCGGAAAGCAAAGGCTACCGCTAAACCTGCAAGGATATAAGGGGTGGTTTGACGAATCGTTTCCCCAATATAATAGCTGTCGCCAAACGATCCATATAAAAGGGCTGAATATCCCGCAATAGGATTATACCCGCTTACAAGCATGACAATGGATCCGGCGATCACTCCAAGCAATACAGCAAATACTGGAATAAGAAATTTCGTTAGACGACTTGAATTCATGAAGAAACACCTGCTTCCTTCTGTTTACTGCCTGCCATTAGCAAACCGAGCTCTTGCTCTGTCGTTTCCTTCGGATCGACAATGGCAACGATTTTTCCTTCGTAAATCACAGCAATGCGATCACTGACATTCATGACTTCATCTAATTCAAAAGAAACAAGCAGCACCGCTTTCCCTTGATCCCGTTGCTCAATCAAGCGTTTATGAATAAACTCAATCGCTCCGACATCCAGTCCGCGTGTTGGTTGTGCAGCAATCAACAGCTCCGGATTGCGATCCACTTCGCGGCCGATGATAGCCTTTTGCTGGTTACCGCCAGATAAAGCGCGAGCTGGCGTATATTCGTCTGGTGTACGCACATCGAACTCGGCAATCAATTGGCGTGCTTTGTCATAAATCGCCTTAAAGTTTAAGACACCATTCTTGGAATACGGTTTTTTGTAATAGGTTTGCAATACCATATTTTCGCCAATCGGAAAATCAAGAACGAGCCCATGCTTATGCCGGTCTTGTGGAATATGTCCTACCCCAGCTTCTGTAATTTTACGCGGGGAAAGATTGAAAATATCTTGTCCATTTAAAAGAATGGATCCGGATTCCGCTTTCAGAAGACCTGTAATGGCTTCGATGAGCTCGGTTTGTCCATTGCCATCCACTCCGGCAATGCCGACAATTTCCCCCGCACGAACAGTTAAATTCAAATGGTCAACGACGGTGACTCCCCGAGCATCTTTTACGACTAGATCCTTGATTTCTAGCACTTCTTTGCTAGGCTGTGCCGGTTTTTTATCGGTTTTAAACTGCACTTCACGGCCTACCATCAGCGCGGCGAGTTCATTTGGATTCGTATCGGCAACATTGAGTGTATCAATGCCTTTTCCGCGGCGAATGACCGTCACGCGATCGCATACTTCCATAATTTCTTTTAATTTGTGCGTGATTAAAATAATCGATTTCCCTTCGCGGACGAGTGCTTTCATAATTTGAATGAGCTCTTGAATTTCCTGCGGTGTTAAAACAGCAGTCGGTTCGTCAAAAATAAGAATTTCCGCACCGCGATATAACGTTTTTAAAATTTCTACGCGCTGCTGCATTCCGACAGAAATATCAGCGATTTTCGCCGTTGGATCAACCGCTAATCCATAGCGTTCCGACAGCTCGCGCACTTGCTGCTCCGCATGCTTGATATCAATTTTTCCACCCTTTGTCGGTTCGCTTCCTAGAATAATATTTTCTGTTACCGTAAATGTATCGACAAGCATAAAATGCTGATGCACCATTCCGATGCCAAGATCGTTAGCGACATTTGGATTCGCGATTTTAACAGATTGCCCCTTTACTCGGATTTCTCCGCCGTCTGGCTGATACAGCCCAAACAGCACGTTCATCAGCGTCGATTTTCCAGCGCCGTTTTCTCCAAGCAAAGCATGGATTTCGCCTTTTTTTAATTGGAGAGTAATATTGTCGTTAGCGACGAAGTTTCCAAATACCTTTCGGATATTTAACATTTCAATTACGTATTCCAAACAAATTCACTCCTCTTAAATGAGCATGTTAAAATCATTAAATAAAAAGCTACAAATTTGTGTTTGTAACTTTTTATTTAATGATTTTGGGCGAATAAAAAGGCTAGTAAGCACTAGCCTTTTTATTCAATTTAACCCCTTATTTTAAGCTTGCTTCAAATTTTTTGTATTCGTCGCGAGTAGACGGCACTTTAACTTCGCCATTAATGATTTTTTGCTTCCATTCATCAACGGCCTTTAACACTTCCGGCTTGATGTTATCTTGAGTTGGCGCGATTCCTACCCCATTTTCAGGCAAACCATACTCAAGCGTTTTGCCGCCTGGGAATTGGCCTTCTTTCGCTTTTTTCGCTACATCGTATACCGCAACATCAACGCGCTTAACCATCGATGTCAATGTCACATTGTACGTTTTTCCGCCTACTGTGACTTCACCTTCTGGAGCCTGGTCTTTGTCAACGCCGATGACCCAAAGCTCACGGTTTGGATCTTTTGTTTTTAAGTCTTTTGCTTCAGAGAAGACACCATTACCTGTTGCGCCTGCTGCGTGGTAAATGACGTCAATGCCAGAAGCATACATGCTAGATGCGATCGCTTTTCCTTTATCCGCTTGGTCAAATGCTCCAGCGTATTGCACTTCTACCTTCGCATTTGGGTTTACAGACTTGACGCCTGCAAGGAATCCGCTTTCAAACTTCTCAATTAATGGGATTTCCATACCACCAACAAAACCGATTTTATTGGTTTTTGTTGTCAATCCAGCGACAACTCCTACAAGGAACGATCCTTCATGCTCTTTGAAGGTAATGCTCGCTACATTTGGCTTGTCCACTGTGCTGTCTACGATCGCAAAATGATTTTTTGGCTTTTGCTCAGCGATTTTCGTAATCGCATCTGTCATTAAATAACCAATTCCATAGATTAAATCGTAGTCGCTTCTAACAAGCTTGTTTAAATTTGTGGCATAGTCGGTATCGCTTTGCGATTGCAAATAATCGTAACCATCCTTGCCTTTTTTCATGCCATTTTCTTCACCAAATTTTTGCAATCCTTCCCAAGCAGATTGGTTAAACGATTTGTCGTCAATTCCGCCGACATCCGTTACCATTGCTACTGTAAAGCTGTCTTTCTTTTCTCCTGCGTTCTCATCGTTTCCACAGCCGCTAAGCAGCGTGCCGGCCGCAAGGACAAGAGAAAGAGCAAGACCCATGCGTTTTTTCTTCATCACTTTTACCCCCTAGTAAAAATAGTAACTAAAACCCCTTTATATTATCCAATAGATGTCGATGTTCTATGTATGAAATGTCACCCCCTTAAAAATGAACCCGTTTTCGCAGCACATGAAAGCTGAATTTATCAGATTTGAAATAGTTAATGGAATACAAAATGGGTTCATCGTTTTTATCAAAATGCATTTGCTTTAAAACAAGCAAAGCTGTTTCCGGATCGCATTGCAACGTTGGCGACACCTTTTCATGATAACCGACCGGTTCAATATGCGCTACCGCATAGGCAATATCATGATTCGTTTGACTTTGTAAATTTTCAAACAATGATTCGTGTTCGTAAGAAATTCCCTTCGGCAAGTATTTACAAGGAATTTTGTCAACACAGTACACGACTGGCTCACCGTCAGCTGTCCGTACCCGTTCCACAAGCAAAATTTCTTCAGAAGGCGAACATTGAAACCGACGTACATCTTCCTCTGTCGGACTTTGAACAGAAGAGGAAAGAAAAATCGTGCCCGGTTTTCGGCCGGCTTGTTTAATCATATCCGTTACACTGCTTAGCTGTTCAATGCCGGAGGTGAACATCGGCTTTGCATTCACAAATGTGCCGACTCCGTGTCTGCGGATAATGACGTTTTCTTCCTCTAAAATTCGAAGCGCTTCACGCAATGTAGCTCGGCTAACTCCGAGCTGCTTCGACAGCTCAAACTCTGATGGGAGCTTTTGCTTTTCCTTGTAAACGCCTGTTTCAATATCTTGTTTGATACGATCAATGACTTGCAAATATAGATGGCGATTATCAGATTTAATCGACATTCGAAAAGCCTCCACTCAATAGTTTGCAGATATCAGACCTCTGACGTAAGACAAATTAACCTAATCGACATTACTATAACACTTTTTCGCTCATAAATAAATAGGGAATAAAAATTTTGTCGAAAAAAGCAAATATCATTAACGTAAGCGTTTTCAATATGACATGATAATTCAAGCAAATCATTTAAGATTTGCTTGAATTATCCATTATGCTACGATGTTTTCGCGTTTTCTTTTGCCACGAGAACAGCGCGCGGCTTACTTCCTTCGTAAGGGCCGACAACTCCTCTTGCTTCCATCGCATCAATCAATCTGGCAGCACGGTTGTATCCGATGCGGAAGCGGCGCTGCAGCATGGAAACAGAAGCGCTTTGCATTTCCACAACAAGCTGGACCGCTTCCTCGTAAAGCTCGTCGTCAAAATCGGCTTCTTCCTCTACCGTGTCATCTGGAATCATTTCCTCTTGATATTGCGCTTTTTGCTGTGAAACGACAAACTGCACAATCGCCTCGACTTCTTCATCTGATACAAAAGCGCCTTGTACGCGAATCGGCTTAGCGGCTCCCATTGGCAAAAACAGCATGTCACCTCGGCCTAGCAGCTTCTCCGCTCCTCCCATATCTAAAATCGTGCGCGAATCCGTTTGCGAAGAAACACTAAAGGCAATTCGCGATGGGATGTTCGCCTTAATGACTCCTGTAATGACATCTACAGAAGGACGCTGGGTAGCGATAATTAAATGGATGCCAGCCGCTCGGGCCATTTGCGCAAGCCGTGTAATCGAGTCTTCCACATCGGATGAAGCGACCATCATTAAATCGGCGAGCTCATCAACAATCACCACGATATATGGAAGCAGCGGTTGCTTGGCACTCGATTGTTGATTATACCGCTGAATATACTCGTTATATCCCTCAATATTTCTCATTCCCGTATGCGAAAACAGCTCGTATCGTCGCTCCATTTCGCTCACCACTTTTTTTAATGCTTGTGACGCTTTTTTCGGATCTGTCACAACGGGAGCTAATAAATGCGGGATGCCGTTATATACACTAAGCTCCACCATTTTCGGATCAATCATCATCATTTTGACTTCATGCGGCTTAGCACGCATCAACAGACTGGTAATCATTCCGTTAATACAGACGCTTTTTCCGCTTCCTGTTGCCCCAGCGACTAACAGATGAGGCATTTTGTTAAGCTCTGCCACGATGGCTTCCCCTGAGATATCTCTTCCCAAGCCAATGACAAGCTTAGCATCGGGCTTGTAATTCTCGGTGGCTTCCAATACTTCCCGCAATGAAACAGTGGCTATTTCTTCATTGGGCACCTCGATGCCGATCGCTGATTTTCCGGGAATCGGCGCTTCAATGCGAATGTCCTTTGCAGCGAGGGCAAGAGCCAAGTCGTCGCTTAAGTTGACAATTTTGCTCACTTTCACACCGACATCAGGATATACTTCATACTTTGTAACAGCGGGACCAAGATGAACCTGCGTGACTTTCGCTTTGACTCCAAAGCTCTGAAAAGTCTTTTCAAGCTTCCGAGCATTTGCATAAATATTGTCATGATCTTTTGCTTGATTTGCCGGCTTCGGAAGCCGAAGAAGCTCAAGCGGCGGCAATTGATAATCGACATTTTCCATTTCCGTAAACGACATAGGAGGATTCTGTCCTTCCTCGTCATCCTCTTCTTGCTCAATCGGATCTGCAGTCTGTTCATTTGCTCTTACTGCACTAAAATCAGAAATAATGGGGGGCAATGATATTTCCTCTTCCTCATCAGCCGCTTGTTCACTCTCTTCTTCTTTTGTTTGATATGTATCTGAACTGGCCGTATCCGATCTCCGTCTCGTTTTTGTTCTTTTTTTCCAGCTGCCTTTGATATCGATGATAAACTCGTTCCATTGCTCGCGCACAAAGGAAACGATCCAAGCAATGACTTTTCCGACCGTTTCATTCAGCGATTTTCCGCTAACTAAAAGCGCACCAGCCACGAAAAGAATCAGGCATATCCATTTTGTGCCGAGCTCATCAAACAATTGGTAGCTTGCAGCGAACAAAAGCGCACCTACCATCCCGCCCCCTAAATCTGGATAGGAGGATGCCCCCTTCATTTCCTGCCAAAAAAGCTCCCATGTCGTGCGGATAATGCTAGGATCTTGAAACTTTCCTTGCCGAGACAATAAATGAAACAACGTTTGATGGCTTAGCAATAAAAGAGCAGCAGCCATCGTATAAACGCCGAGCAGCCAGCGGTTAACAAGCGGAGGCCACATACGTTTCCAAATGACATAGATAGAAGCTAAAAGCAAGCCGAGCAATAGGAGGATATGCCACTCACCAAGAAAAAAGCGGGCAAACGATACAAGCGTCTGACCTACTAATCCAAGCCGCGCCATTCCAATAACGGATAGAGCAAGCATAAGCAATCCTGTCAGTTCAAAACGAAAAGTTGTTTTCCATGTTTGGTTTTTTGCTTGTTTTTTTGTTTGTTTTTTTTGCTGACGCTTACGTTTTGCCATATTTACTCACTCCGATACAAAACTGGAAATGTCGAAAAAAGCAGCCAAGACTGGCTGCTTTTTTCGCTTGTATTTATTATATCATGCTTAGATCTAGAATTCATTAAGTTTCGAACGACGAAGGAAATCTCTCACCAGGTGCATATTTTTGCTGCAAAAAATCAGCAGGATTTGTGCTTAAATTGCGGACAATCTGCCATTCCTTTGTTTCTGTTTCCTCCACAAGAAATGGAATGCCGTCATAATAAATCACTTTTTGCTTCGTGTACTCGCTGCTGTCTGTTTGAAAAATGAGATGCTCCGGCATCATCGTATATAAGATCATTGCAGCATCGTCCCCTCTGATTTTTTCGCATCAATCATTTCGCGCAGCTTTTTCATTGCTTGAGCTACGCCGCCTACCTCATCAATTAATCCATATTGTACGGCGTCCGGTCCCACCACATTTGTACCGATGTCACGTGTTAAGTTTCCTTTGGAAAACATAAGCTCTTTAAATTTTTCTTCGGTAATTTTTGAATGCTTTGTCACAAAACGAACCACTCGTTCCTGCATTTTATCTAAGTATTCAAATGTTTGTGGTACACCAATGACAAGCCCTGTTAAGCGAATCGGATGAATCGTCATTGTTGCCGTCTCGGTGATGAATGAATAATGACACGAAACAGCGATCGGCACCCCGATGGAGTGTCCTCCTCCTAAAACAATCGAAACAGTCGGCTTAGACAGTGATGCAAGCATTTCAGCAATGGCTAACCCCGCTTCTACATCGCCACCAACCGTATTCAACACCACAAGCAGGCCTTCGATATTTGGATTTTGCTCAATGGCTACAATTTGTGGTATGACATGCTCATATTTTGTTGCTTTATTTTGCGGAGGAAGCTGGATATGCCCCTCAATCTGCCCAACAATCGTTAAACAATGTATATTGGTATCCTGAGTCATTTGCGGTACATTCGTTTGGCCAAGCTGTTGAATATTTTCCGCAACCTGTTCATTTTTTTCACGATTTGGATCGGATTCTGACTCAAATGCTATGTATCGCTCCTTCTCCATCAGCATGCTCCTTTCTTATCATCATACCATTAGTATGTTCTATCTATTAAATAAAAATGCCGATGGAAGGATTCTCCTCCCATCGGCAGCAACATTCGACTTTGAGCATGATTGCATTAAATTTCCATAATAATGGGTAAAATCATTGGCTTGCGTTTTGTTTTTTCGAATAAATATTGGCTGAGCGCCTCGCGCATGCCCATTTTTAATGAAGACCACTCAATCACATAATCTTGCAGGCATTTATTTACAATATTTGTTACCATTTTCGTCGCTTCATCCAGCAGCGTTTCTGATTCCCTCACATATACGAAGCCGCGAGAGATAATTTCAGGTCCAGCCACAATTTTTTTCGCTTCTTTGCTTAATGTTACGACGACAATTAAAATGCCGTCTTGGGAAAGAAGACGGCGATCGCGCAAGACAATGTTGCCAACATCCCCAATTCCTAAGCCGTCGATTAAGATGTTTCCGCACGGAACTTTGCCGCCAAAGCGCGCTTGACCATTACGGAATTCAACGACCTCACCTTTATCAATTAAGAATGTTCGTTCTTCGGAAATACCGACAGCTTTAGCTAGATTAGCGTGAGCTTTCTGCATGCGATATTCTCCGTGAACAGGAATAAAATAGCTTGGTTTCATTAAATTGAGCATCAGTTTGAGCTCTTCCTGGCACCCATGGCCGGATACATGTACATTTTTATAGACCACATGCGCTCCTGCACGATATAAGGCATCCATTGTCTTTAAGTGCAGCAGCTCATGCCCCGGCATTGGCGAAGCAGCAACAATAACCGTATCTCCTTCCTTGATGCTTACATGCTTATGTGTTTGCTTCGCCATTCGTACAAGAGCTCCCATGTGCTCTCCTCGCCCGCCTGTCGTCAAAATGACAAGCTCACGATCTTCGTATTGTTGGAGATCATGAATAGAAATGATCGTTTTTTCTGGAAGCTGCAGGTAGCCTAAGCGGACTGCCACATCCATCACTTTATGTATGTTCTTTCCAACAATCGCTACCTTTCTTCCGTGTTTTTTAGCCGCGTTCAGCACCTGCTGTATTCTTGTAATGTTGGACACATAGCAGGCAGCAATCACTCTTCCCGTTGCATTATAAACAACATCTGATATCGCTTCAGCAACACTCATATCAGATCCGGTATATCCCGGCTTTTCCGCATTCGTGCTGTCCGATAAAAGACACAAAACTCCTTTCTCGCCTATTTGCGCCATTTTCCCTAAATCAGCGTAGTTGGCCCCATACGGAGTTTGATCAAATTTGAAATCTCCGGTATATACGATCGCTCCTTGCGACGTATGGAAGCTAATTCCAACAGAATCTGGAATGCTATGAATCGTCCGAAAGAATGTGACGATCGTTTTGTCAAAAGCAATTTCGGAATCAGAACGAATTTCGATTAATGGAGCGCTAGCGCTTATTCCTTGCTCTTTTAGCTTCTCCTCAACTAATCCAAGCGTCAATTTCGTTCCATATACAGGAGCTGTAATTTTTTTCAACACGTAGGCAATAGCGCCAATGTGCTCTTCATGACCATGTGTTAAAAAGATCCCCTTAATCTGTTCTTTTCGCTCAACAAGATAGGAAATATCGGGAATGACCTTGTCAATCCCAAGCATTTCATCCTCTGGAAACATTAAGCCTGCATCAACCATAAAAATATCTTCATCCAATTCGATAATATACATATTTTTCCCGATTTCTCCTACTCCTCCAAGGGAAAATATGCGTATCTTTTCTACTTTTGTCCTCAATGGCACGTCCTCCTAATGTCAAACTAACCCGCTCAAAGTCACTTGACATTATTATAACTGATGGCAGATTTTAAATACAAGCTAATTTGTTCGTCACCATTCATGGGAATAAAAACGGCCAATCCGCCCATACAGCGAATTGGCCACTTTGCTCTGAATACATCTTCCCCACCTACACTCTGTTTAAAGACGGGAAGTTTCTTAAGCAGATATAGTGAACTACCCGCCACCTGCGCTTCGCTTAGAGGAGGGGGCTTTAAGCGACTTGTGCGTGTTCGCTGAACGGTAAGCCACACACAAGAACCCTTTACGCTTCCCTTCGTTCCGAAGGGGTCCGTTCGAACAATAGAGTATCCTATCCAGTGGCGATTGCCAACTGAAATTCATCTCCCCCCTACTCACTGGGCTGTCGCCTTCACGTTCCTTGAGGATGGGAGACTTCTTTTGGAAAGCTGTTAAATATTCTGGAGCAAGCCCATCAGTTCGTTCCGCTCTTGCTCTGTTAATGGAACAAGCGGCAGGCGGACAGAACCGACATCCAGACCTTTCAGCTGCAGCGCCGTTTTAACTGGAACAGGGCTTGGCGCCGCGAATAGCCCTTTCATAATTGGAAGCAACGTTTGATGCAGCTTGGCTGCCTTGCTATGGTCACCAGCTTCGAATGCCGAAATCATTTGCTGCATCTCATGACCAATAACATGAGAGGCAACAGACACGACACCAGCACCTCCAATGGCCATCACCGGAAGCGTCAGTCCATCATCACCGCTATACAGCAAAAACTCTTCCTTTGTACGTGCCATAACCTCAGCCATCGCATCAAGGTTGCCACTTGCATCCTTAAGAGCCACAACATTTGGAATCTCTGCTAACCGAACAAGCGTATCAACCGAAATATTAACAACGGAACGACCTGGAATGTTATATACCATGATAGGTAGGCTCGTGCTTTCCGCGATCGCTTTAAAATGCTGGTAAAGTCCCTCTTGATTCGGCTTATTATAATATGGAGCCACAATCATAATGGCGTCGACACCAACCGCTTCAGCTTTTCTTGTCAGCTCAATGGATGCGCGCGTATTATTGCTTCCCGTTCCTGCAATGACGGGAACACGGCCATTAACCACAGAAACAACATGGCGGAACAGGGCGACTTTCTCCTCAGTTGTCAGCGTCGGAGATTCTCCCGTCGTCCCTGCCACAACAAGAGAATCGGTGCCATTTTCAAGCAAGTATTGAATCAACTGAGTCGTTTTATCAAAGTCAATGTTTCCTTTGCGATCAAATGGTGTCACCATCGCTGTGACAACTTTTCCAAATGAAACCAATATTTTCACTCCTCATCATCATATTTCATCGGTTCGGCTTCCGAAAGATGAAAAGCGTCATGAAGCGCATTAACGGCTTTCTTTAAATCTTCTTCCTTAACCAACACCCAAATCGTTGTATGGCTGTCAGCCGATTGCAAAATTTGAATTCCTTTTTCAGAAAGGGCGGTCACAATCTTCGCTGTAACCCCTGGCACCCCAGCGATTCCTGCACCAACGGTCGACACCTTTGCGCACCCTCTTGTTACAGAAGGTTCATAGCCAATCTTCCGCAATGCTGAAATCGCGCGATCGGTCATGTCACCAGCTACTGTGTATACCACGCCATTCGGTGATATATTAATAAAATCGACGCTAATTCCTTCGTTTGCCATTGCACTAAACACATCAGACTGGAGCTCGTAATGCCCTTCTTTTGCTTGCACCTTGATTTGTGTCACGTTCGCAACATGAGCGATTCCCGTTACAAGACGCTCTCTAACATCGCTTCCTTTATTCGGCTTTACGCTGGATGTAACAAGCGTTCCTAAAGAATCTGAATAGGTTGAGCGCACCCGCAGCGGAACTTTCGCCTGCATGGCAATCTCCACGGCGCGAGGGTGAATGACTTTCGCCCCTTGATAGGCCATATTGCAAATTTCTGTATATGTGACAATATCAAGCGGACGAGCGTTTTCCACGATGCGTGGATCAGCTGTCATCACTCCTTCGACATCGGTAAAAATATCAACCCATTCAGCATTAAGGGCCGCTCCTAAGGCCGCAGCTGATGTATCGCTGCCGCCGCGGCCAAGCGTTGTTATGTCGCCGTCTTTGGTAGCTCCTTGAAAGCCGGCAACAACGGCGACATCATATTCTTCTAAAGCCTTCAACAGGCGGTCGCAACGCATTTCAATAATTTTGGCATTTGTATAATCATGATTTGTACAAAACCCTGCCTGAGCCCCTGTAAAAGCAGTGGCTTTGATGTCGTGCTTGTTAAGCAGGTTGGTAAAGACGACGCTAGAAATGATCTCTCCGCAAGCCATCAGCAAATCCTGCTCTCGCTTATTGACATGTGTATGGCTGCCATCGATTAAGCTTAGCAGCGTATCGGTTGCATATGGCTCTCCTTTTCGCCCCATCGCCGACACGACAACCACTACCTTGTATCCTTCGTCAAGGGCTCTTGCAATATGCTTGCGCGCCCAGTCACGCCCATGTTCATCGCGAACCGATGTGCCACCAAACTTTTGTACAATAATTTTCATGCTAACACCTCGATGCTTCTCCGCTCTTTATTTAACAAGTCCTAGCTTTAAGAGGCTTTCTGCAATTTGGACGGAATTCCACGCCGCCCCCTTTAATAAATTATCAGATACGATCCATAAATGGAAGCCATGATCGCGGTCTAAGTCTTTGCGAATGCGTCCGACAAATACTTCGCTTTTGCCTTCGCAATCCGCCGGCATCGGATACAACTGCTCGCTTGGATCATCCTGCAAAACGATACCCGGAGCCTCTTTAAGCACATGCTTGATCTCTTCAGCGCTGACGGCGTCTTTTTCCACTTCGATATAAACAGACTCAGAGTGTCCTGTTATCACTGGAATACGCACGCATGTTGCAGCTACCTCCAGTTCAGGCATATGCATGATTTTTTTCGTTTCATTTATCATTTTTATTTCCTCAAACGTAAAGCCGTTGTCTTGAAATTTATCAATCTGCGGAATCGCGTTAAATGCCATTTGATAATGCTTGCGATCTGATTTTACAGGCAGAATTTCCGGTGTAAATGAGGCCCCCTCAAGAATCGCTTTCGCCTGTGACTTTAATTCCGTGATCGCTTGTGCTCCTGCACCAGAAACAGCTTGATAGGTAGAGACGATGACTTTTTTAAGCCCAAACGCTTGACGGATTGGCTCAAGCGCCACCACCATTTGAATCGTCGAGCAATTTGGATTGGCGATAATGCCATTATGCCATTTTAGATCTTCTTCATTTACTTCCGGCACAACAAGCGGCACATTCTCATCCATGCGGAATGCGCTTGTATTATCGACGACAATAGCACCGCGCTTCACAGCTTCTGGAGCGAGGGCCTTTGACACCGCACCACCAGCGCTGAACAGTGCGATATCAACTGTTTCAAAGCTTTCCGGTTTTGCCGCTTGCACTTCAATTTCCTGACCTTTAAACATGACTTTTTTTCCTGCCGAACGTTCCGATGATAACAGCGTTAATGTACCAATCGGGAAATTTCGTTTTTCTAATGTTTGAATCATTTGTTGGCCCACTGCGCCAGTAGCTCCGACCACTGCTACATGCAAATTTTTTTGTTCCATTCATTCATTCTCCTTCCAACTAGTCAATAAGCTGCATCCATTTCGATAGTTTTTATTTTAACATATTCATCTTTAAAGGAGAGAAACTTTTTATTTATATGCATAAATTTTCTTTTTATTGATTATTTATTAATCTGCATCACGATATTTTTCAATGATCACTGGCTGTAGCTGTTTTCCTTCAAGTGCAGCAACCACTGTATCACGCAACAGCGACATTTTAGCCACCATCGAATTCGGCTTCGTATATGGTGCATCTTGGCCAAATGGAATA
This sequence comes from Anoxybacteroides rupiense, assembly GCF_014196195.1. Taxonomy (GTDB): domain Bacteria; phylum Bacillota; class Bacilli; order Bacillales; family Anoxybacillaceae; genus Anoxybacteroides; species Anoxybacteroides rupiense. The sequence goes on from NZ_JACIDF010000001.1 coordinate 398,797, forward strand.
AAATAGATGTTTTTGGCTGCCATAAGTCGCATTAAATTGACTCCATTTAATCCTAGGGCATCATTCGTTGAAATCCCCACTACAACCGGACGATGATTCCTCATTGTTGCCTTGGCGGCCATCAACACGGGAGAATCCGTCAATGCATTAGCGAGCTTGCTCATAGAGTTGCCTGTTAACGGGGCAATGACCATACAATCAAGAGGAATTTTGGGGCCGAGTGGCTCCGCTTTAACAATGGTATCAATCACTTTGTTCCCTGTTATCTCTTCTAGCTTTTTTACCCACTCCTCCCCTTCTCCGAATCTTGTATCTGTTGTTTTCACCGTGTAAGTAATAATTGGCAACACTTCTGCCCCTTCTTTTACAAGTTTTTCAATTTCCGGTATGACAGCATCATATGTGCAATGAGAGCCCGTTAAACCAAAGCCGATGCGCTTTCCTTTTACACTCATTTATTTTTTCTCCTTTCGTTTCGTTAAATCATTTAATAATAGCTGTGATAAAACATTTGCCAGAATTTGTCCTGCCGTTTTCGGGGCGACTACACCTGGCAATCCCGGTGCCAATAACGCCTTAATTCCTCGTTTTTCAGCATAACGAAAATCCGTTCCCCCAGGCTTTGAGGCTAAATCGACAATGAGTGTATGGGCGGGCATTTTCGATATGACACTGGCGGTCACAATCATCGTCGGAATCGTGTTAATGCATATATCGATATCCTGCACTGCCTTTTCAATATCTTGCAACTGGAACGGTTCAAACCCCATTTCACTTATTCGTGCAAGATGCTCGCTTCGTCGTGCGCCTACTTTCACTTTCGCTCCTAATGCAGCGAATGTGCGGGCAACGGTCATGCCAACTCTCCCCAATCCTAAAACGGCGACGCGTGAACCGTGAATCGTAAAATCTGTATGCTGAATCACAATCATAATCGTCCCTTCAGCGGTGGGAATGGAATTGTAAATCGCCACATCATCCCGCTCAAACAACTGCACATACTTTCGCTGAGTTGCTTCCATAAGTTCATCTAAGTAGCTATTACTGATCCCGGTATAAACGGTACAATGTTTCGGGGTTTGTAAGAGAAGCTCCTCTGTAATAAAAATCGGTTCATTGGAAAAAATGGTATTGACTTTTCCATCTAAACCTGTGCCATGAACAGGCAAAATGATTGCATCTAAATCAGAAACATCGATTTCATCAATCGACGTTTTCGTAGCACCAGTAAAGCTATGGGCAAGCTGATCAAAGCCAATAAGGGATAATTTTGCATCCAATTCTGTTAATTTGCGAATCACTTCTAGCTGCCTCGCATCTCCGCCAATGACAGCTACGTGCATCCCTGTCAGCATCATGCATTTTCACCTTCTTTATAAAAACTCATATTGATTGACAATGCCTCTTTCACATCTTATGTAAAAGATAAAAATAGGTGAATAGAGCAAATAATAAAGGAGCATGGCGAGAATTCGCCCTGCTCCTTTTCGTCATTTTCCATTTAACAGCGTAATCCAGTGTAGCTTATAATCAATTCCATTGGTTGTGTCAACAATTCCTCGCAAATGAGCAGGTAAAGAGTCCGCGATGACGGCCAGTGCACGATCATGATGTAACATGACTAATACAAGTTACGGACTTGTTTTCAGCCGTCAAAAAGGGCCCTTGCTCTTGAGGCTAGTGGATTTCTATCATTGGCAAATAAATCTTATGCCTAAATCATGAATCATTTATATATAGTGGTGTTTCTTCTCATTGATTGAACTATTTTCGTTTTTTATTGATGCCGATTTTTTATCCGAACCTCTATAAATCGTCATGCACATCATGATTCATCGGGAAAATCAATGATAATCATGTCTGTGCCAATTTTTCTAATATAGTTCCAAGGAACCCGAATCTCATTGCCTTCTTTTCGAAATCCAAACCACTTTCCTGTTGGAATTAATAACGCTTGAATGTGCCCTGTTTGCTCATTAATTTCAAGATCTGTCTGCCCAAGCACCCCTAATCGTTCCGCCCTTCTGACATCAACAATTTCCTTTCCGCTTAGCTCGCTTAGCCTCATTGCCTATGCACTCCTTTTTCATGCCTTTTTATCATTGTAAGTTGTCATTCATAAAAAAATGCCTGCAATTGATTTTTGCAGGCATTTTTATTAGCTTTGCAGCGCCGCTGGCAGTTGTCCACTTGGGCTGATTAACGCCACTGCATAATCTTCGCTGAAAATTTTCTGTGCCATCTCATTAACATCATCTGCGCTGACTTGATTAATCTCCTCAATAATTTCATCAAGCGAGCGATGGCGGCCAAGGAGAAGTTCGTTTTTACCATTGCGGCTCATTCGGCTGTTTGTGCTTTCCAAGCTAAGCATTAAGCTTCCTTTCATTTGCTCTTTGCTATTTTGCAACTCCTTTGCCGTAATTCCATCTTCTTTCAGCTTCCGAACCGTCTCTTGAATCGTTTCAAAAAGAACATCTAATTGGCTGCTTCCCGTTCCGCCATAAATCGCTAAAAGCCCGCCGTCTTCGTAGGAAGAGTGGTAGGAGAAAACAGAATAGGCCAAGCCGCGCTGTTCACGCACTTCTTGGAAGAGGCGGCTGCTCATGCTCCCCCCTAAAATATTATTAAGAATAATTAAGCTATAAATATCAGAATGGCCAATTGGCAAGCCATTAAACCCGATGCATAAGTGAGCCTGCTCCGTCTCCTTTTGGCGAGCTAATTTCTGCGGATGGAACGTCGGCACAAGTGGACGTTCAGTGCGCTGCTTCGCTGTAAACGTACCGAAATATGCTTCGATTTCTTGGATAAAGCTCTCTTTCACATTTCCTGCTACAGAAATAACGATTCTGTCAGGAGTATAGTAATCGGCCATGTACTTGCGCAAGGAATCGCCTGTAAATGTGCGCAAGGCTTGTTCCGTTCCTAAAATCGGATAGCCAAGCGGATGAGAAGCATAGCATGCTTTGCTTAATAAATCATGTACTATATCATCTGGCGTGTCTTCATACATTTTAATTTCCTCAAGCACGACATTCCGCTCTTTTTGCAGCTCTTCGTCGACAAAAGTGGAATGGAAAAACATATCAGCAAGCATATCAAGGGCAAACTGAGCATGCTCATCTAAGACCTTTGCGTAATAGCACGTATACTCTTTTGAAGTAAATGCGTTGACCTGTCCCCCAATGCTGTCAAACGCTTCAGCAATTTCCCGCGCTGTGTGCGTTTTGGTCCCTTTAAAAAACATATGTTCTAAAAAATGGGAAATCCCATTGCTTTGTTCACATTCATTGCGAGAGCCCGTTCCAATCCATATGCCAATCGCAACTGAACGCACTGTTGGAATTTGTTCTAGTACAATACGTACCCCATTTTGGCATGTGTACTTGTTAATCAAATCAGCGTTCCTCCTATTTTTGTACAATTCTTTTTTCATCTAGCAGCATTGATACGTTACCAATTTCATATTTTTGTTTAATGGCTTTAATGAGCGGTTCTAAGGCCTCTGCTGTTGATAATGTTGGATGCATTAAAATGATGGCGCCAGGATGAAGTTTAGATGTTACCCGTTCCACTATAACAGATGGCGATGGTTTTTGCCAATCAATTGTATCAACACTCCACATAATGGTTCCCATCTTTAAATCGTGGGCAATTTTTACGACATCATCTCGATAACTTCCGCTTGGAGGAGCAAACCATTTGCATTTTACCCCTGTCGTTGCTTCTATAACCTCGTTTGTTTTTTTCAGCTCTCGGCGAATCGCCTCATTGCTCATAGTTTTTAAATCAGGATGGCTATACGAATGATTGCCGATCTCCTGACCCGCATCTGCAATCATTTTTGCCATATCCGGATAATTTTTTACCCAACGCCCTTCAAGAAAAAAGGTCGCCTGAACGTTATATTTTTTCAAAACCTCTAGCATTTTAGGGATATATTCATTTCCCCATGCGACATTCACCAAGAAGGTAACCATCGGTTTTTCTGGATGGCCGCGATAAATAGCTTCAGGCGGTAAATCCTTTAAGTGTACCTTCGGAGAAATTTGTTCGTATACAAGCTTGCGTTTGTCGAAAGTACCATCCTTTTTCATGTTCTGATAAGAAGCTTCCACATTCACTTTTAACCCATTATACCCAGGAATCGCCTTCCAGACTCGATCAATTACAGCATCTTGCGGAGGGATTTCATACCGCTTTGCCTTCGTTTGAATTTCCATATAAAGCTTATCCCGCATTTTTGCTACTTCTGTGCTACCTGCTTTTAACGAATTCATATATTGATTGACAGACGGCTGGCTGGCAATGCCCCACGCAAATAAAAAAGCAGCTATCAGCCAAACTACGTAGCGCTTATAAATCGCTCATCCCCCCCCTCTTTTTTTATTACAAATATGTCGAGAGAGGACAAGATAGAACTGATTATAAACAACAAAGAAGCCTGAGGCTGGTCCTGAGGCTCCCTTATTGATTCTGCTTCTCCTTTTGTTCACGTAATACCGCTTTTCTCGACAAGTTGACCCTGCCTTGCTTATCGATTTCTGTAACCTTCACTAAAACTTCATCGCCGATGGAGACGACATCTTCTACTTTGCCAACGCGTTCCTCAGCCAGCTCAGAAATATGGACAAGACCGTCTTTGCCGCTAAATAATTCGACGAATGCACCAAATTTTTCAATGCGTTTCACTTTTCCTAAATAAATTTGTCCCACTTCTACTTCGCGCACGATATCCTCAATAATTTTCTTCGCTTTCTGATTCATTTCTTCGTTCACTGAAGAAATAAAGATGGTTCCGTCTTGTTCAATATCGATCTTAACTCCTGTTTCTTCGATAATTTTATTAATTTGCTTGCCGCTTGGTCCAATGACATCGCGGATTTTATCAGGATTGATCTGCATGGTTAAAATTTTTGGTGCATATTTAGAAAGCTCTTTTCTTGGCTCGCTGATGGTTTGCATCATATGTTTTAAAATGTCCATGCGGCCTTTTTTCGCCTGTTGTAAGGCTTCTTCTAAAATTTCACGCGATAATCCTTTAATTTTAATATCCATTTGCAGAGCGGTTACACCTTTTTCCGTTCCCGCCACTTTGAAGTCCATATCGCCAAGATGGTCTTCCATACCTTGGATATCTGTTAAAATGGTATAATGATCGCCGCTTTTGACAAGTCCCATCGCAATACCTGCCACTGGCGCTTTAATCGGTACCCCTGCATCCATCATTGCCAATGTGCTAGCACAAATACTGGCTTGAGAGGTAGAACCGTTCGATTCCAAGACCTCTGAAACAAGGCGAATCGTATATGGAAACTCTTTTTCAGACGGGATCACTGGCTCTAACGCCCGTTCTCCTAAAGCTCCATGTCCGATTTCACGGCGCCCCGGACTGCGTATCGCTCCCGTTTCCCCGACAGAAAATGGCGGAAAATTATAGTGATGCATAAATCGTTTGGTCTCTTCAATGCCGAGCCCGTCTAAAATTTGCACATCGCCAAGCGCGCCTAAAGTGCAAACACTTAACGCCTGTGTTTGTCCACGCGTAAACAGTCCCGAACCATGCGTGCGAGGCAAGAGCCCTACTGCTGAAGAAAGCGGGCGAATTTCATCAATTTTCCGGCCATCCGGACGAATTTTTTCTTCTGTAATGAGACGGCGTACTTCTTCTTTAACAAGCTTATGTAAAATTTCATTGGCTTGTTTTAATGTTTCTTCATCGGCCTCTTGCTCTTCATATTTGGCAATTACTCCCGCCTTTACTTCATCAATTGCTGCTTCGCGGGCAAGTTTTTCCGGAACCTGAACAGCCCGTTTAATTTCCGCCTCGGCAAGCGCGCGGATATCGGCCTCCAGCTGGGAATCTAGCTCATATAATGCAACTTCCATTTTTTCTTTGCCGATTTGTGCCGTAATCTCTTCTTGAAAAGCAATCAGCCGTTTAATTTCTTCATGGCCGAACATGATCGCTTCCAGCATCACTTCTTCCGGAACCTCGTCAGCTCCCGCTTCAACCATGTTAATCGCATCTTTTGTTCCAGCCACAACAAGGTGAATGTCACTTTTTTCTGTTTGTTCAACAGACGGATTAATTACAAAGTTTCCATCGACACGACCAACCGTGACGCCGGCAATCGGTCCTTCAAACGGAATATCCGAAACCATCAACGCCAGCGAAGATCCAAACATGGCAGCCATTTCTGGAGAGCAGTCTTGATCAACGCTCATCACCATTGAGACAATTTGCACTTCGTTACGAAACCCTTCCGCAAATAACGGACGAATCGGACGATCGATCAGCCTGCTTGCCAAAATCGCTTTTTCGCTTGGGCGACCTTCACGCTTAATAAATCCTCCCGGAATTTTTCCGACTGCGTAGAGGCGTTCTTCATAATTCACGGTTAACGGAAAGAAGTCTACACTTTTTGCTTCTTTCGATGCGGTCGCTGTGCTTAATACGACGGTATCACCGTAACGAACAAGCACAGCACCGTTTGCTTGTTTTGCTAATTGACCTATTTCCACGACAAGCGGCCGCCCCGCCCAATCTATGGAAAATACTTGTTTTTCTTGCTCCATACAGATGAGTACTCCTCTCTATGTACAAATCAAAATAAATGATTCCTCTTTAATAGTATGAACGAATAACTATCCCGTTATCAACAACCTTTATATAACTAGCAAAAAAGCGGGAATGCTCCCGCTTTTTCCTTATCGACGTAATCCAAGTTTGTTAATTAGTTCACGATAACGCGTAACATCTTTATTACGTAAATACGTAAGCAGGTTACGGCGCTTACCGACCATTTTCAACAGTCCGCGACGTGAATGATGGTCTTTTTTATGAACGCGTAAATGTTCATTCAAGTTGTTGATTTGCTCAGTAAGGATAGCAATTTGTACCTCTGGAGAACCAGTGTCTGTTTCATGAATTTTGTACTGGGTAATAATTTCATTTTTGCGCTCTTGCGTTAATGCCATCCTTGTTCACCTCCTCATTATGAAACCCCAATTACCTAGCAAGCGCCGGTGATACGCTCTGCCAAGCAATGGTTATTTTACATACCTTTATTAGAATACATCTTTTCGCGGTAAAATGCAAGTATTTTCCTTGATTTTTCGAAAATAATCTTCCGCTCTTTCCTTATCTCGTTCGATTTGTTCTACTAATTGTTCCACACTTGCAAATTTTTGCTCACTCCGCAACCGCTTATGCCACTCAATTGTGACTGTTTCTCCATAAATCTCTCTGGAAAAATGAAAAATGTGGACTTCGATGCTAGGCCTTCCTTGGCGGTCACGATGGAATGTTGGTTTGTATCCTACATTGCAAACCCCTGCAAATGTTTCGTTTCCTATCCTCACTTTCACCGCATAAACCCCTAGCGCCGGCAAAAGATAATCATCTTCCGGTTCAATGTTTGCGGTTGGAAAACCAATCGTTCTTCCCCGCTTTTCGCCATCAATCACCGTTCCTTCGATCGTATAAAAACGGCCAAGCAGTTCAGGAAGCTGCTGAACTTCTCCGTCTTTTAAAAGGCGGCGAATATAGGTGGAGCTAATCTTTTCCCCGTTTCGGGTTAGCTTTGGAATCACTGTATGGGCAAATTGCTCCCGAGAATGAAAAGGGATCGTCTCCATCGTCCCTTTTCCCAGCCGTCCATACGTAAAATCGAAGCCTGCTACGACATGTTTCACGTGAAAATCAATAATGTACTCGTCAACAAATTGCTGTGGAAGCAGTTCAGCAAATGAAGGTGTAAATTCTACGATGTATAAATAATCTACACCTAGACGAGCCATTTGCCGTTCTTTTTCCTTCAAGGGAGTAATCAGCTGTACGTGCTGCTCTTTTTTTCCTAGCACGATGGAGGGATGCGGATGGAACGTCATCACAGCACTTTTATATCCGTTTTCCGCCGCTAAATGAACAGCTGTTCGAATGACCTCTTGATGCCCAAGATGAACACCATCAAAATAACCTAAAGCCATCACCGTTGGCGGAAAATCTTCTCTTTTTTGATAATGGGGATATGTGATGAATCGTGTTTCCATGCTTGTTCTTCACCTTCTGCCTTTCGCTCTCTTGCTCAGTGAAACACTTTGAGCGGTTTAATCATTTGCGGTTTAGCCGGATGCTTGCAGTAAAGGGCGAGCGCTTGATTTTGCTCGTCTACCATAAGCACTGGCTCATCTACCGATTGCAGCCTGTCGGGAAGCGGTAAAACCGCACCGTTTTTTACTTTCTCTGCTACTTTATCATTAATTTGATATTTCGGCAAATGAAAAAGCGCTTTTTCGATAGGCAACAGCAGTTTATCGATACGTCCAGCGGCTAGTTGCTTTTCAATTTCCGCAAATGTCACACATTGTTCTAATAAAAATGGTCCGGAAGCAACCCGCACTAAATGGGACATGTGAGCCGGATATCCGAGCCGTTCCCCGATCATTACGGCCAGCGTACGGACATACGTTCCTTTGCTGCATGTGACACGGAAACGAAACGAAACCGCATCTCCGGAAAATGTATCTTTTTCGTCCAATAAGACAAGTTCTTGAATGGTGATAATGCGCGTCGGCCGCTCCACTTCCATTCCCGCCCGCGCATATTCGTACAATTTTTTTCCGTTTACCTTCACAGCGGAATACATGGGCGGCGTTTGCTTAATCGTTCCTGTCAGCTGTTGAAAAACATCTTCAATTTCCGGACGACGAATCAGACGATCCACTTTTTTGACAGCTATGATTTCACCAGAAGCATCCTCTGTTGTCGTCGCTGTCCCTAACGTAACTTCTCCCTCATATGTTTTTTGATCCGCAGTCAAAAATTCGGCAATTCTTGTTGCTTTGCCGATGCAAATAGGCAGCACGCCAGACACATCCGGATCTAGCGTACCTGTATGTCCTACCTTTTTGACCTGCAAAAGTCGGCGAATCCGAAAAACACAATCGTGTGATGTCATTCCCGCTGGTTTATGTAATAAAAGCACCCCGTCCATTTTTGCCACCTCTTTTTTGCACATAATGAAAATGGATAGACCGCGCGTCTATCCATTATTTCTCATCGTTATTTTCTTGAGAAATTTCCCGAATTAACGATTCAATGCGGTTGCCATAATCGATTGATTCGTCAATTTCAAAATAAATTTCCGGTGTTTTCCGCAAACGAATGCGCTGGCCGATTTCCGAGCGAATAAAGCCCTTTGCTTTCGCTAGCCCTTTTAGCGTATTTTGGCGCTGCTCTTCATCGCCAAGCACGCTAATATATACCTTGGCCTGCTGTAAATCGCCCGTCACGCGCACATCTGTTACGGTTACAAAACCGATGCGCGGATCTTTAAGTTTGCGACCGATAATATCGCTCAACTCTTTTTTCATTTGTTCACCAATACGCGTAGCCCGCAAACTCATTTTTATCACCTCGACTAAAGCCAATCAAATGTTGTAACCGTCCGTTCAATTTCTGGAAATGAATCGATCAATTGCAGCGCGAAACGAAGCTCTCTTTCAGTTGCGGATCGGTCAGCTGTAATCGCTACAATCCCAAGCTTCGTTCGCTGCCATAAATCTTGGTAATCGATTTCGGCTACTGATATATTATATTTTTGCTTGAGCCGTGTGATTATTCGTTGCAACACGGCTCTTTTTTCTTTTAGTGATTGGGCATCGTAAATGACGCACTCGCATTGGAGGTAACCAATCATTTCCGTTCGACTTCCTGCATCACATAGGCTTCGATAACATCGCCTTCTTTTATGTCGTTGAAGTTTTTAATCGTAACCCCGCACTCATATCCTTGTGCAACTTCTTTCACATCATCTTTGAAGCGCTTAAGCGTATCAATTTGCCCTTCGTATACGACAACGCCTTGACGAATGAGACGAACGCTGCTATCGCGCGTGATTTTGCCGTCCGTGACATAACATCCTGCAATCGTCCCCACTTTTGATACTTTGAACGTTTGACGAACTTCCGCTTGACCGATGACTTTTTCTTCATATTCCGGATCAAGCATTCCTTTCATCGCTGCTTCAATCTCTTCAATTACTTTGTAAATAATGCGGTGCAAGCGAATATCCACTTTTTCCGATTCCGCTACCCGTTTTGCATTTGCATCAGGACGAACGTTAAAGCCAATCACGATAGCATTGGACGCCGAAGCAAGCATAATATCATATTCCGTAACGGCCCCAACGCCTGAATGAATGATTTTCACGCGAACGCCTTCGATATCAATTTTTTGCAACGCAGCCACTAACGCTTCAACAGATCCTTGAACATCTGCTTTTACAATGATATTGAGCTCTTTCATTTCCCCTTGCTTGATTTTCTCAAACAAATCATCTAAGCTGACGCGGGTTTTAGAGCTTCGCTGTTCAAGTAATTGTTTTTGCGCCCTTGCTTCTCCCACTTGTCGCGCTTTTTTCTCATCTTCAAATACCATAAAGCGATCGCCCGCTTGCGGCACTTCATTTAAGCCTGTAATCTCCACTGGAGTGGAAGGACCTGCCTCCTTTACACGGCGGCCGACATCATTGGTCATCGCCCGTACACGTCCATATGTGTTTCCGACCACAATCGGATCGCCGATATGCAGCGTACCTGTTTGCACGAGCAACGTGGCAACAGGACCTCTTCCTTTATCAAGCTTAGCCTCAACCACTGTTCCGATCGCCCGGCGTTTTGGATTTGCTTTTAGCTCCTCCATTTCGCTAACAAGCAAAATCATTTCCAATAAATTATCGATTCCTTCGCCAGTTAAAGCAGACAGCTTACAATAAATTGTATCGCCGCCCCATTCTTCCGGCACAAGATTGTATTCCACCAGCTCCTGCATGACGCGATCTGGATTAGCCGTCGGCTTGTCGACTTTATTAACCGCTACGATGATTGGCACGTTTGCCGCTTTCGCGTGGTTAATCGCTTCGACCGTTTGCGGCATCACGCCATCGTCTGCAGCCACGACAAGAATAACGATGTCTGTCACTTGCGCTCCCCGTGCGCGCATCGTGGTAAAGGCTTCGTGGCCAGGAGTATCTAGAAACGTAATCTTTTTATTATTGACGAGCACTTGGTATGCTCCGATATGCTGCGTAATGCCGCCCGCTTCCTGCTCTGTTACTTTTGAGTTGCGAATCGAATCAAGAAGCGTCGTTTTTCCGTGGTCAACGTGCCCCATAATCGTCACGACCGGCGGACGCTCTACTAGATCAGCTGGATCGTCGACAATTTCCAATGATTCAAAATCCGTTTCGTCAATCACAATTTTCTCTTCAACTTCTACACCGTAATCGGAACAAATTAATTCGATCGCATCTTTATCTAGGTCTTGGTTAATAGTTGCCATAATTCCAAGCATAAACAGCTTTTTAATGATTTCTGACGGCTCTCTTCCTAACTTTTTCGCTAATTCAGCAACGGTTAAAGAACCTTCAAATGTAATTTTTTGCGGAAGCTCTTTTTCTTTTTTCTTTTGCACCTCTTGTTGAGGAGCTTCATAGCTTTTTTGTTTTTTATTTTTTTTATGTGTAAACACCTTTTTCTCCTGTTGCTGGCTTTGTAAATCATGCTTTTTGCTTTCTTTGTTTTTCACGACTGCCTTTTTAATTGGCACTTTCTTTGCCACGGCTTCTTCGTCATCAAAATCGCGAATGGTCCCTTTTGGCTTCACCGCTACATTTTGCGTTTCTTTTGCCGCGTTTTTTTGTTTTTCTTCATTTTTCTTATACGTATGGTTCAATTTTTCAACCACTTCTGGCTCCAGTGTAGCCATATGATTTGAAACTTCAATATTCATTTCTTTCAATTTATGAATGATGTCTTTGCTAGAAACGTTATTTTGTTTTGCGTACTCATATACACGCATTTTAGACATAGATTCACCCCCACAATGATACGTCGAACATCGTCATTAACTTTTTTGCAAACCCTTCGTCGATGACGGCGACGACTACACGAGCGTCCTTGCCAATCGCCCTTCCAAGCTCATAGCGATCAGTCGCTTGGCATAAAGGAACCTCATATGATGTGCATTTGTCTTGAATTTTTTTTCTTGTATTAGCGGCAGCATCTTCTGATAAAATGACAAGTTTCGCTCTTCCGCTACGAATCTCTTTGACAACCAGCTCTTCGCCAGAAACAATTTTACGAGCTCGGTTTGCTAATCCAAGCAATGATGTCCATTGTTTATTGCCCATTCTTTGCTTCATTCTCCCTTTCTGCTAGTTCAAGCAGCTCATCATACAAAGACTCCGCAATTTCTGCTTTCAAATGATGGGCTAAAACATTTTTCTTTTTCGCAAGTAAAATGCATTCCTTTTCCAACGTGATATAGGCTCCCCGTCCCGCTTTTTTGCCGGTCGGGTCAATGGAAACGTCCCCTTCCTTTGAGCGGACAATGCGGATCATTTGTTTTTTTGGCTTCATTTCTCCAGTCACAATACATTTGCGCATCGGAATTTTTTTTTGAACCGCCATATTTGCTCACCTCTCACTCGATTTCTTCTTTTGGTAAATCGAATGTTTGGTCATGCTCATCTTCATTATTTAATGGTGTGTCAAAAGAATCAAGCGAACGGTTCGGAACGTATGCGATCCCTAACTGCTCTGCTTCTGATTCGCTTTTAATGTCGATTTTCCAATTCGTCAATTTAGCGGCTAAACGAGCGTTTTGCCCACGCTTGCCGATTGCCAAAGACAGCTGATAATCAGGGACAATAACAGTTGTTGCCCGTTCTTCTTCATTGACGATGACACTAAGCACTTTCGCTGGGCTTAACGCATTAGCCACAAATTCTACTGGATCTTCAGACCAGCGGACAATATCAATTTTTTCACCTTTAAGCTCGTCGACCACCGCTTGGACACGCTGTCCTTTTGGTCCCACGCATGCTCCAACAGGATCGACTTCTGGCTGATCAGAATGCACGGAAATTTTAGAACGGTCCCCCGCTTCTCTAGCGATTGATTTGATCTCAACCGTTCCGTCATAAATTTCTGGCACTTCAAGCTCAAACAAGCGCTTAAGAAGGCCTGGATGTGTGCGAGATACAAAAATTTGCGGCCCTTTTGTTGTTTTTTCAACTTTTGTAATATATACCTTTAAACGGTCGTGAGGACGGTAAGTTTCATTTGGCATTTGCTCGCTTGCCGGAAGCAATGCTTCAACCTTCCCTAAGCTCACATAAGCAAAGCGAGGATCCACACGCTGAACAATTCCAGTCATAATATCTTCTTCACGATCCATAAACTCGGAATAGATCACTCCGCGCTCTGCTTCGCGTACCCGCTGGGTTACGACTTGCTTCGCTGTTTGGGCAGCGATGCGGCCAAAATCCTTTGGCGTCACTTCTATTTCGACAATATCCCCGACTTGGTAGTTCGGGTTGATGCTTCGCGCTTCATCGATGGAAATTTCTAAACGAGAATCATATACTTCCTCTACGACCTCTTTGCGTGCAAACACTCGAATAGATCCTGTATCCATATTAAAATCGACGCGCACATTTTGCGCCTGTCCGAAGTTGCGCTTATATGCGGAAATAATCGCCGCTTCAATCGCTTCGACTAACACTTCTTGGCTAATGCCTTTTTCTTTTACAAGAGCCGCCAAAGCATCCAATAGTTGCGTATTCATGAAACGAAAATCCCCCTTTACATTTAGCTGCACATTAGAAAAAGATGACGGCAAGCCTTGCGTTGGCAATTTTTTCATACGGGATATCGATCGTTTTTGTCCGCGTCTTTTGTTTCACCGTTATGGTGGCTGTCTCGCCATCAAAAGCAGTAAGTTCGCCTTCGAATTCCTTTTCTCCTTCAATCGGTTCATATGTTTTTATATAGACATTTTTTCCGACAGCCTTCGCAAAATCAGCGGCTTTTTTTAACGGACGTTCCGCTCCCGGAGATGACACTTCCAGGAAATAATTGTATGGAATCGGGTCAACCTCGTCTAGTTTTTCGCTCAGTTTCTCACTAACGATCCCGCATTGTTCAATATCAATTCCCTGTTCTGAATCAATAAACACACGCAAAAACCAATTTTTCCCCTCTTTTACGTACTCAATATCCACTAATTCGAGGTTCATGTCGTTAAGAATTGGTGTTACTAATTCTCCCACCACTTCTGTAACTTTTTTGCTCATTTTGTCCCTCCTAAACCGAAAAATCCTTCACTCGCCGTCCTAAGAACGCCATTCACTTTATCGACAGGAAGCTATAATCAATACGAAAGAGTGGGTTTCCCCACTCTTTTCTTACCTCTTATCTTTGCCATTTCCCCTAAAACTATAACATATTGGAAAATGTTTTGCAACCGATGACTAGAATAAGGAAAGTTGGTTATGGTCAGGCAAAGAGTCGAGACAACCGCGGCTCTCTAAATATTCAAGAATCGTTTTCGATACTTTTCCGCGTTGCTGTAAATCTTCTTTTGAGAGAAATTCGCCCTCTTCTCGAGCTCGCACAATACTCAAGGCCACGTTAGTCCCAAGACCTGGGATCGTATTAAATGGCGGGACTAGCGAGTTTCCATCAATGACAAATTCAGCTGCTTGCGAACGATACAGATCAATGTTTTGAAATGAAAAACCGCGCTCACACATTTCCAAAGCAATTTCTAGTACAGTCAGCAAGCTTTTTTCTTTAGCAGATGCATCGAGACCTTTCGCATTAATTTCCTCAATACGCTTGCGAATGGCAGCAGAACCTTTGACCATGACATCAAGATCGAAATCCTCTGCGCGGACTGTAAAATACGATGCATAATAGAGCAGCGGATGATGGACTTTAAAATAGGCAATCCTTACCGCCATTAGCACGTATGCAGCAGCATGCGCCTTCGGAAACATGTATTTGATTTTTTTGCACGATTCGATATACCATTCTGGCACATCGTGTTTACGCATTTCTTCTTCAAATTCTGGCGTTAATCCTTTTCCTTTGCGGACGGATTCCATAATTTTGAACGCTAGCGACGGCTCCAGCCCTCGATAAATCAAATAAACCATAATGTCATCACGGCAGCCAATCACTTCTGATAACGTACAGATGCCATTATGAATCAATTCTTGCGCATTACCAAGCCAAACATCTGTCCCATGAGACAGCCCCGATATTTGAACGAGCTCAGAGAATGTTTTTGGTTTCGTCTCCTCAAGCATTTGCCGCACAAAACGGGTGCCGAATTCCGGAATGCCTAATGTTCCGACATTGCACATAATTTGCTCCGGTGTCACTCCAAGCGATTCTGTTCCGCTAAAAATTTTCATGACTTCCGGATCGTCCGTTGGAATCGTTTTGGGATCAATGCCGCTTAAATCTTGAAGCATCCGAATCACGGTCGGATCATCGTGCCCGAGAATATCGAGTTTTAATAAGTTATCATGGATAGAGTGAAAGTCAAAATGTGTAGTCCGCCACTCCGAGCTTGTATCATCAGCTGGATACTGTATCGGAGTAAAGTCATAAATATCCATATAGTCAGGAACAACGATAATTCCGCCCGGATGCTGTCCTGTTGTACGCTTCACCCCTGTGCATCCCGCAGCAAGCCGATCCACCTCAGCGCCCCTTAGCGTTAAATTACGATCGCTTGCATATCCTTTGACAAATCCGTAGGCTGTTTTATCTGCCACCGTACCAATCGTTCCCGCGCGATATACATTATCCTCTCCAAACAGCACTTTTGTATAGTTGTGGGCGCGCGGCTGATACTCACCGGAAAAATTCAAATCGATGTCCGGAACTTTATCCCCTTTAAATCCAAGGAATGTTTCAAACGGGATGTCATGTCCGTCCTTTTTGTACTTCGCTCCACATTTTGGACAGTCTTTATCCGGCAAATCAAATCCGGATCCAACGGAACCGTCATTAAAAAACTCTGAGTGCTTGCAGCTTGGACAAACATAATGAGGCGGGAGCGGATTCACTTCCGTAATTTCCGTCATCGTCGCTACAAACGATGAGCCGACTGACCCGCGTGAGCCAACAAGGTAGCCGTCATCTAGAGATTTTTTTACAAGCTTATGAGAAATTAAATAAATAACCGCAAAGCCATGGCCAATAATACTTTTTAATTCTTTTTCCAGCCGCTGCTCAACAATCTCCGGCAGTGGATCTCCATATATGTCTTTCGCCCGGCGATAGCTCATTTCACGAATTTCTTCCTCTGCTCCCTCAATCCGCGGCGTATAAAGCTGGTCCTTAATCGGCTTTACTTCTTCAACAGAGTCGGCGATTTTTTGTGTATTGGTTACGACGATTTCTTTGGCTTTCTCTTCTCCTAAAAACGAAAAGCACTCGAGCATTTCGTTCGTCGTTCGAAAATATACGTCCGGCAATTCGTGACGATTAAGCGGATTCGCCCCAGCTTGCGAGTGAATTAATATTTTGCGGTAAATTTTATCTTCCGGATTCAAGTAATGGACATTTCCTGTAGCCACAACCGGTATGTTCAGCTTCTCCCCTAACGCGACCACTTTGCTAATGACCTCTCGAAGCATCGCTTCATCTTTGACATAATCCATTTCGATCAAAGGTTTATAGACCTCTGGCGGGTGAACCTCAAGAAAATCATAGAATTTTGCGATTTCCTCGACTTCCTCTGGAGCTTTTTGGATCATATTGTCAAACACTTCTCCTTTGTCGCAGCCAGATCCTACTAAAATACCTTCGCGATACTTCTGCAAAACCGAACGCGGAATGCGAGGAACACGATAAAAATACTGGATATGCGCCAGCGAAACAAGCTTAAATAAGTTTTTTAACCCCACATCATTTTGCGCCAAGAGCGTAACATGAAATGGGCGCGGCCGCTGATAAGAAGTTTCCTGTTTTGAATGCAAGTTCAGCTCATCATGATAAACAATGCCTTTGTTATGGGCATCCTTCAGCATTTTCATCAGCAAATGACCCGTCGCTTCAGCGTCGTAAATGGCACGGTGATGCTGTGTCAATTCGATATCGAATTTTTTACAAAGTGTGTTTAAACGGTGATTTTTTAGCTCCGGATATAAAAAGCGGGCCAGCTCCAGTGTGTCAATAACCGGATTGGTTACCTTTTGCAATCCAATTTTGTTCAATCCAACATTTAAAAAACCAATATCAAAACTCGCGTTGTGCGCAACAAGGACGCTGTCTCCCATCCATTCATGAAACTGGCGCAGCACCTCTCCCGCATCAGGAGCGTCCTTTACCATATCATCTGTAATGCCGGTCAGTTCAATCGTTGTTACAGATAGTGGATGGTGAGGGTTCGCAAATGAAGTAAAACGGTCAATAATTTCTCCATCTCTCACCTTTACAGCTGCCAGCTCAATAATGGTATTATAAACGGCCGACAGTCCTGTCGTTTCGACGTCAAATACAACAAACGTATCCTCCAATAGCGGCCGATGCGCTTCATTATAGGCAATCGGCACTCCATCATCGACAATGTTGGCCTCCACCCCGTACAGCACTTTCATTCCGTGCTTTTTCGCAGCGCTATAAGCTTCTGGAAACGACTGAACAACCGCATGATCAGTGACGGCAATCGCAGGATGTCCCCACTTTTTCGCTTGCTCAATCAGTTTCGATACAGATGTGACGGCATCCATTTGGCTCATCGGTGTATGAAGATGGAGTTCAACCCGCTTTTCTCCCTCGTTGGCTGTGTCTTTCCGTTCATTTGGCTTTATCTCATTGACATCATTGGCCAATAATACGAGATCGCGTACAAACGTATCGTTTTGTACACTGCCCCTTACTTTGACCCACATTCCTTTTTTCACTTTTCCCATTACACTAGCATCTTCTTTATCTCGCGAAAACATTTTCACAAGAATAGAGTTGGTATAGTCCGTCATTTTAAATGTCAGCAAGGAACGGCCGCTTTTTAGCTCCTTTACTTCAGCATCAAATATATATCCCTGCACCACAACACGACGTTCTTCTTCCGTAATGCTGTCAAGGGTGCGTACCTCTTCCTCCTTGATGGAGTAGCCGAGCACAAGCGGTCCAGAGCTTTCAGGAGCCGTCTCAGCCGGTGCTTCTTTCTTAGCTGTCATTTCTGTTAATGCCGCTAAGGCTCTTGCCTCATCTTCCTGCTGCTTTTGCGCCAAAAATTGCTCATACTCGCTTTCCGATTGCTTGATGTCCGTCTCGAGCTGCAAAAACGGAAAACCAAACGATTGATATACTTCTGCGATTTTAGCAGCAAACCGGCGCTTCAATGCAATCGCTTCTGCATCATTGCGAGCTGTAACATATAATTTGTTTCCAGTCACAGACGGAAGCTGCTCGTGCAGTAAAGCAAGAAGCGGCGAAGAGATTCCTTGCAGCTGCTCTAAGCAAGTGGACCAATATCCTTGAACATCTTCAGGAGCAAACTGAGAGTCTAGCGTTTGAATCGTATGTTTAACATGGGCAATATGTTGAAATGTCTGAACGAGCTTTGTGCTGAACAGCTGATAAACTTGGTGGGGCAAAATTTTCGGCAGCAAGAAATAAAAATGCCAGCACTTGTTTCCTTTTTCTACAACAAGCTTTTGAATCTCTGCCCCCGAAAAATAGGGAACCATCTCGTCAGCCGTCAAGTCAAGTTGCTGCAATAATACTTGAAACCGTTCTTTTTGTTCGTTCGTTAACATGACGCCGATCGTTTCTCCTCTCTTGTTCAATGAAAGTGAATAGCAGAAGGGCTGCCCTACCGACAGGAATCAGCCCCAACATTCTACAATCCTTATTGTAAAAGACGTTTCATTGTTTCAATTAATTCCGTAACAGGCACTTCCATTGATTCTCCTGTTTGGCGGACCTTCACTTCCACGACTCCTTCACCTGCACGCTTACCGACAGTCACACGAACAGGAATGCCGATCAAATCACTATCGGCAAATTTCACGCCTGGTCGCTCTTGGCGATCATCATAAAGCACCTCAAAACCGGCCTGTCCCAATTTTTCGTACCACTCATCTGCAAGCTGACGCTGCTCCTCGTTTTTCAAGTTGATCGGGATTAAATGAATGTGGAACGGAGCAACAGAGGCTGGCCAAACAAGACCGTTTTCATCGCCAAATTGCTCAGCAATAGCTGAAAGCAAGCGGGAAACACCAATGCCATAGCAGCCCATGATCATCGTTTGCGTACGTCCATTCTCATCAAGATAAGTAGCGTTCATTGCTTCACTATAACGAGTCCCTAATTTAAAAACATGGCCAACTTCAATTCCCCGGGCAAATCGGATCGTTCCTTTTCCATCTGGGGAAGGATCTCCTTCTTGAATAAAGCGCAAGTCGGCGTATTGTGAAACAGTAAAATCGCGGCCAGGATTCACTCCTGTATAATGATAGCCGTCTTCATTTGCGCCGCATATACCGTTGACAATCGCCTCAACCGCATAATCGGCAATGACTGTGACTGATGCATCTACAGCAATCGGTCCGAGAGATCCGATTGGACAATTCATTACCGCCTTTGTTTCCTCAGGAGAGGCGAGCTCTACTACAGAGGCTTCCAGCAGATTTTTCACTTTGACATCATTGGCCTCATGGTCGCCTCGAACAAGCACAAGCACATATTTTTCATCGACTTTGAAAAGCAAGGATTTAATGCATTTTTCCGGAGCTACCTGCAAAAATGCTGCTACTTCTTCAATTGTTTTCTGCTCTGGAGTATGCGCTTTTTTCAATTCTTTCAGCGGTTCTGTGCTTTTTTCGTACGTAGCAACAACTGGTGCCATTTCAATATTGGCAGCAAAATCCGAAGCATCTGAATAAGCTATTGTGTCTTCCCCAATATCAGACAACACCATAAACTCATGCGTATCTTTTCCGCCAATCGCTCCTGAATCAGCAATTACCGCGCGGAAATTTAAGCCGCAGCGCCGGAAAATATTCGAATAAGCTTCATACATTTTGTTGTATACTTCATCCAGGCTTTCTTTAGAAGTGTGGAAAGAATAAGCATCCTTCATAATGAACTCGCGACCGCGCAGCAAACCAAATCGCGGGCGCTTCTCATCGCGGAATTTTGTTTGAATTTGATAGAGTGTTAAAGGAAGTTTCTTATATGTTTTTACTTCATCGCGCACCAGCGCTGTAATCACTTCCTCATGAGTTGGTCCAAGCGCAAAATCCCGTTCATGTCGATCTTTTAGCCGCATCAGCTCCGGTCCATAAGAATACCAGCGGCCTGACTCCTGCCAAAGCTCAGCCTGTTGAAGAGCAGGCATCAATAATTCAATTGCCCCCGCCCGGTTCATTTCCTCGCGAATAATCGCTTCTACCTTTTGCAGCACGCGCCGTCCAAGCGGCAAAAAGGTATATACTCCGCTTGAGCTTTGGCGTATAAACCCCGCCCGCAGTAAAAGCTGGTGGCTTTTCACTTCTGCATCTGCTGGAACTTCGCGTAGCGTTGGAATAAACGATTGACTTTGTTTCATCTCATTGCACCTCTTCATTTGATATTACAGGAAAAATTTTTGAATATCATTCCATGTGACAACTAGCATTAAAAGCATTAAAAGCGCAAAACCGATAAAGTGTACCATTCCTTCTTTTTGTCGATCAATCGGTTTGCCGCGCAATCCTTCAATTGCAAAAAATAGAAGTCGGCCGCCATCAAGGGCCGGAAGCGGCAATAAATTAACAATCCCAAGGTTAATACTTAAAATGGCGCCCCATTTCATCAAGTAATAAATCCCTGATTGTGCCACTTTATTGGTCGATACAGCAATGCCAACCGGTCCAGATAGCATATCAAGAGAAAATTCTCCTGTTATAAGATGTCCTAAACCAACCACAATTTGCTTTGTCCAATAATAGGTTTCTAATGCTCCTTGCTTGAAAGAGCCGATCATCGATTTTTCCATTGGACTGTAAACACCTATCAACCCAATGGTCTGTCCTTCGACCGTCTGTGCCTTCGGTGTGACAGGCACATCAAGCACTTGATCGCCGCGTTTAATTTTAAATACAAGCTTCTCCTGTGGATGAGCGCGAATCGTTTCCACTACTTGCGTCCAAGTTGTCACAGGCGTGTCGTCGATCGAAAGCACGACATCTCCTTGCTTCAGCCCTGCTTGACGGGCTGCCCCATCTTTTGTCAATTCCCCCAGAATCGGTTTATCAATGGGGTATCCTTGCAAAAGACCGATCAGTACAAACACAATAAACGCCAATACAAAGTTCGCCAAAGGTCCCGCCACAATCGCTAAGGCTCGCTGTCCTAGTGTTTTGGAAGCAAATTGGCGATGATATGGGGCAATTTGAATTTCTTGATGGTCCATAACAAAAAAGGCTGGTTCAGCTACGGGAAAACGAACGAGCCGTTCCCCGGTCTCATCCTCATAGCCGGCAATATACATCTCGCGTTCCAGATCCGCTTGCTCGACCTCAATGATTTTAGCGTTTGGATATTCATCTTTATGGTTGACAATAATTTTCTGCACATGTCCTTCATGATTGAATTCAAGACCGACAAGCTGTCCCGGCTTGACCTCTACCATTTCCGGATCTTCCCCGGCCATGCGCACGAATCCTCCAAGCGGAAGTAAACGAATGGTGTATACGGTTTCCTTTCGTTTAAACGAAAATACTTTAGGACCAAATCCAATGGCAAATTCACGGCACAAGATTCCTGCACGCTTCGCAAAAATCAAATGTCCAAGCTCATGGAAAAAAACAAGCGCACCAAAGATGACAACAAATGCAACCACTGTTTGTAATGTATTCAAATTTTCAACCACCCTTTAAGTTAATAGTGACTGGATATAGCGCCGCGTTTCGCGGTCTACCTCGCGGATCTCGTCAAGTGACGGATTCTTAATCACCTCATGTTTCTCAAGCGCCTTTTCCACCATATCTTCTATCATTAAAAAGCGGATGCGCCCGCTCAAAAAAGCAGCAACTGCTTCTTCGTTGGCGGCGTTTAATACGGTCGGCAAGGAGCCTCCTGCTCGTCCTGCCTCGTAAGCAAATTGTAAACAACGATAGCGCTCGAAATCGATCTGTTGAAAATGCAGTGTTCCGATGTCCGCCAAATTTAGCTTCCTAGCGTCTGGCAGCCTGAAGCGATCTGGATACGTAAGCGCATATTGAATCGGTACGCGCATATCCGGTGTGCCAAGCTGCGCGATGACGCTGCTATCATGGAACTGGACGAGGGAATGGACGATGCTTTCTCTATGTAACAAAACATCAATTTGTTCATACGGCAATCCGAATAACCAATGGGCTTCAATCACTTCAAGTCCTTTATTCATCATCGTTGCCGAATCAATCGTAATTTTGGCCCCCATCGACCAATTTGGATGGCGTAGCGCATCCTCCACTGTCACATGGTGGAGCTGTTCGCGCGTACAGTCCCGGAAGCTTCCTCCTGAAGCTGTTAAAATAAGTTTTTCGACATTGTTGTGCTTTTCTCCTTGCAAGCATTGAAAAATCGCAGAATGCTCGCTATCAACCGGAAGCAATGCAACATTGTGGTTTTGCGCAGCTTTGGTTACAATGTGCCCCGCCGTGACCAATGTCTCTTTATTCGCCAAAGCAATGGTTTTACGCGCTTCAATTGCTTTTAATGTCGGAATCAGCCCGATGCTTCCCATCAATGCATTGACGACGATCGTAGCTTTCGAGTAGGTTGCTGCCTCAACGAGTCCTTCATCTCCAAAAATGATTTTAACGGATCCATGAAATTCACGATAAAGGGCATCGTAGACAGCAGAGTCGGCAACCGCCACAAGCTCAGGATGAAACTCTTCAATAATGGCCCGGGCTGCTTCGTGATTTTTCCCTATGGACATCGCCACAAGGCAAAACTGATCCGGATGGGAACGAATCACATCAAGCGTTTGCATACCGATGGATCCGCTTGCTCCTAATAAGCTAATATACTTCAACATCTTCACTCCTAACCTTTTACAACACCATACTCATAAACAAATGCAAAATTGGCAACATAAACAATAAACTATCAAATCGGTCTAAAATACCGCCATGTCCCGGCAAAATATTACCGGAATCCTTCACGTTATAATGCCGCTTAAATGCTGACTCTACTAAATCGCCCAGTTGTCCAACAATCGACAGAACCACCGTCACCACAAGGAGCCATGGGATACTTGCAAAAAAATGAGTGCACAGCTGGTAGACGATGGCCACAACAAGCGCACAAATCGTGCCGCCAATGGAGCCTTCTATCGTTTTATTCGGGCTGATTTCCGGCCAAAGCTTCCGTTTTCCAAACGCCCGGCCAGTAAAATAGGCGCCGGTATCCGTTGCCCAAATGATGAATAAGGCATAAAACATATAATGCAATCCGGCTAAGCGAGTCTCCATAAAATAATAAAAACCAAAGCCGACGTATAATGTAGCAAGCAGCGAAAAAGCTGCATCATCAAACGTGAAACGATTTTTTGTCGTGACTGTGTAGATGAGCACGAAAAGAACCGCAAGCAGCAACAGCTCCATTTTTTCGAGATGAACATTGTCAAGCCATGAGCTGCGCAAAAGCAGTCCCCATAATAAAAGAAAGCTCACAACAGACTCAGGCGAAAGCAGCTGCACACGCTTCATGCGCAAAAGCTCAAACAGCCCAATCGTTGCTAATACATATGTTACTATTATAAACGGAATTCCGCCAAAAATAACGATTGGCAAAAAAAGAGCGGCGGCTATAACTCCTGTAATCACTCTCTGCTTCATCTTGTTTAAATTCCTCCAAACCGGCGACCACGCTTTTGAAATTCCGCAATCGCTTCTAATAAATGCTGTTCTGTAAAATCTGGCCAAAGTACATCAGTAAACCAAAACTCGGTATAAGCAAGCTGCCAAAGCATAAAGTTGCTTAACCGAATTTCTCCGCTTGTACGAATCAGCAAATCAGGATCTTTTAAATTTCTAGTCATTAAATAAGAAGCCACTACTTCTTCATCGATTTGCTCCGCAGATAAATACCCTTGCTGCACCTGCTTTGCGATTTCTTTTACTGCGTGCGTAATTTCAGCGCGGCTGCCGTAATTTAATGCAAAATTTAAAATAAGACCTGTATTATGCTTCGTGTCTTCCACCGCTTTTTTAACAGCGGTCTGCGTATGCTCCGGAAGCTGATTGCAGTCCCCGATAACACGAACGGTTACGTTCTCTTCAATTAATTCCGGCAAAAAGGTGGTTAGAAACTGCTCGGGAAGCTTCATTAAATAGTCAACCTCGCTTTTGGGTCGCTTCCAGTTTTCAGTGGAGAACGCATAAAGTGTTAATACTTTAATTCCCAGTTCATTGGCAAAGCGAGTAATTTTGCGAACAACCTGCATCCCTTCATAATGTCCCGCAGCCCGCGGTAATGCCCGTTTTTTCGCCCAGCGGCCATTGCCATCCATAATGATAGCAACATGCTCAGGAACAGGCTGCTGCAAAATATTTTCTTTTGTATACTCAATCGAAAAATTCGATTGCTCTTTATGTTTCCAAATCTTATTAAACATCCTAGTCCTCCGCTTTTTCGATATTTTCAACATACTATGAGGCTAGTGTAATCAAGAAACAAAACATTCGTCAAACATGTACCTCATTTCGCTTTTTCATTATAGCAAAAAAACCCTCTTTGCACATAGAGGGTTTTTTGCATCAGCCAGCAAGAAGATTATACTTCCATTACTTCTTTTTCTTTTTCCTTTGTCAGAGCTTCGATTTTAGCGATATGCTCGTCGGTTATTTTTTGAATATCGTCTGTATAGCCACGCAATTCGTCTTCCGTAATGTCGCCGTTTTTCTCTAGCTTTTTCAAGTCATCGTTTGCATCGCGGCGAATATTACGAACGGCTACTTTCGCATCTTCTGAATATTTCTTGACAACCTTGACAAGCTCGCGGCGGCGCTCTTCTGTTAACGGCGGAATCGTAATGCGGATGACCGAGCCGTCATTGGATGGAGTTAATCCTAAATCAGAAGCCAAAATAGATTTTTCAATATCTTTTAAGATCGATTTGTCGTATGGTTGAATAACAAGCAAACGCGCTTCTGGGACCGTGATGCCCGCCAATTGATTGATCGGCGTCGATACCCCGTAGTAATCGACTGTAATTTTTTCAAGCAGCCCTGGATTCGCTCTTCCTGCGCGAATTCCGGCTAATTCGCGGCTAAAAGCCTGGACGGCTTTATCCATTTTTTCTTTTGTTGTTGTTAATACTTGCTTTGCCATGTTTATTTCCCCCTTACAATTGTTCCTATATTTTCGCCAAGAACAACGCGTTTTATATTGCCTTCCTCCATAATCGAAAATACAATTAACGGAATATCGTTATCCATACATAAAGAGGAAGCTGTTGAATCCATGACGCCTAGCCCTTGTTTAATGACATCAAGATATGAAAGCTGGTCATATTTCACTGCATTTTGATCGATTTTGGGATCAGCGTTGTAAACGCCGTCTACATTATTTTTCGCCATTAAAATAACGTCTGCTTCAATTTCTGCGGCACGAAGCGCAGCCGTTGTATCAGTGGAAAAATAAGGATTACCGGTGCCAGCAGCAAAAATGACGACACGTTTTTTCTCAAGGTGGCGAATCGCTCTTCTTCTTATGTATGGTTCTGCGACTTGACGCATTTCGATGGATGTCTGTACGCGCGTTTCCACCCCGAGATGCTCAAGGCTATCCTGAAGCGCCAGCGAATTCATGACGGTTGCAAGCATGCCCATATAATCAGCAGTAGCCCGGTCCATCCCCATTTCGCTGCCAATTTTTCCGCGCCAAATATTTCCTCCCCCAACTACAACAGCCACTTCCACACCCAGCTCTGCGATTTCTTTCACTTGCTTGGCAATGGATTTAATAATCGCGGGATTGATTCCAAATCCTTGATCCCCCGCTAAAGCTTCGCCGCTTAACTTCAGCACAACACGTTTATACTTTGGATTGCTCATGTTACTCCTCCGTGTAAGCTAATCTTTAAAAATAGGGAACACCTGTTGTGTTCCCTATTCCGCTTCGCTCATTACTTTCTAACTTGGTTCATTACTTCTTCAGCGAAGTTATCCTGGCGTTTTTCGATTCCTTCGCCCACTTCATAACGAACGAAGCTTTTTACTGTCGCACCATTTGTTTCAACAAATTGACGAACTTTCATATCTGGATTTTTTACAAACGATTGCTCTAGCAAGCAAATGTCTTCATAAAATTTATTTAAACGGCCCTCTACCATTTTTTCTACAATATTTTCTGGTTTTCCTTCGTTAAGAGCTTGTTGCTTTAATACTTCGCGCTCACGGTTAATTTCTTCCTGAGACACTTGATCGCGAGATACATATTTTGGATTAAGCGCTGCAATATGCATAGCTACATCCTTTGCAATCGCCTCATCTGTTGTTCCTTCTAGCACCGTCAATACGCCGATGCGTCCACCCATGTGAAGGTAAGCTCCAAACGCTGCATTGTCTCCTTTTTCAACAATTTCAAAGCGGCGAAGCGTTAGTTTTTCACCGATTTTGGCAATAGCGGCATTAATATGCTCTTCTACAGTTGTACCGTTATCCATTGTTTGCTGAAGCGCTGCTTCTACTGTTGCTGGCTTGTGCGTTAATAGATGAGCAGCAAGCTCTTTTACAAGCACTTTGAACCCTTCGTTTTTCGCTACGAAGTCAGTTTCAGAGTTTACTTCCAAAATAACAGCTGTATTGCCTTGCACTTCAATAAGTGTTGTTCCTTCCGCAGCAATTCGGTCCGCTTTTTTAGCTGCTTTCGCAATTCCTTTTTCGCGAAGCCAGTCAATTGCTTTCTCCATATCTCCGTTTGTTTCTGTGAGCGCTTTTTTACAATCCATCATGCCTGCGCCCGTTTTTTCACGTAACTCTTTTACCATTTGAGCTGTAATTGCCATAAGAATCATGTCCTCCTTCTAGTGTATACGCATATATGTAAACAAAATTCGCAGCGCAAATTTTGTTTGCTCCCGCCCTTTTTAGTATAGCCAAACAAGGGAGAATTTCTGTCTCAAAAAAAGGTGATAAAAGGCACTTCCCCTCTTATCACCTTTCCAAACTTTTTTGAAGCCTGTTTATTCAGCGGCTACAACAGCTTCTTCGCCTTGTTTTGCTTCTAAAATAGCATCTGCAATTTTTGCTGTGAGAAGTTTTACGGCACGGATCGCATCGTCGTTTGCCGGAATGACATAGTCAATTTCATCTGGATCGCAGTTTGTATCAACAATACCAACGATCGGGATATTTAATTTGCGCGCTTCTGCAACCGCGATGCGCTCTTTGCGAGGATCGATAACAAATAACGCATCTGGAAGCTGCTTCATTTCTTTAATACCGCCTAAAAATTTCTCTAAACGCTCTAGCTCTTTTTTCAAGCCAATCACTTCTTTTTTAGGCAATACATCAAATGTTCCGTCTTCTGCCATTTTTTCAATCTCTTTCAAGCGTTTAATCCGTTTTTGAATGGTTTCAAAGTTCGTTAATGTACCGCCTAACCAGCGCTGATTTACATAGAACATACCAGAACGTTCTGCTTCTTCTTTAACAGAGTCCTGTGCTTGCTTCTTTGTACCTACAAAAAGAACTTTTCCGCCATTTGCTGCTAATTCTCTAACAAAGTTGTAAGCTTCCTCAACTTTTTTTACTGTTTTTTGCAAATCGATAATATAAATGCCGTTGCGCTCAGTGAAGATATATTTTTTCATTTTAGGGTTCCAACGGCGCGTTTGATGTCCAAAATGAACACCTGCTTCAAGCAATTGTTTCATTGAAATCACTGACATTGATCTTTTCCTCCTGTAAATGGTTTCTTTCCTCCGCCTATTTCATCCTTAAGCAAGACTGAGACATCAGCACCATTGCTTAAATCCATAAGCGTGTGTATTCACACCATGTAAAAATATATCACAATTAAAAACGACAATCAAGCTGTATTTCGCTACATTTGCCGAAATTTGAGCAGCAGTTCAATTTCTGTTTTTCCTTTATTTAACAATTTAGCGATTTCTTCAATCGTTTTTCCTTCTTTTTGCAGCTGTTCTGCCTGTTCTGCAATAGAGGAAGGAGGGGATGGAACTTCCTTTTGCTGCTGGTTCGTTTCGCTGATTTCTATTCTGTCTTTGATAGTGTCAACCTGCTCCATCGGCGGCAGCCACTCATCATCCTTTACTGGAGCAGAATGCTGTTTAGGAACAGGCGATGGCTTCGTTTGCACACTGTCGCGGCTTCTCATCCTTTGCGACAACGCTTGCAAAAAGCGTTCATTTTCCTCTTTCCATTCCAACAAATAAGCTGAAATCGTCTCTTCCATCTCTTGAATAAGCTGTGATTGCTTTTTTTCAACCTCTTTTACCTTTGACAGCTGCAAATACAATAAAATGATGATAAAAAGAGAGAGAGCATGCAAGGCAAAGCTTACAGTCAATAAAAATGCGATCATTGAATTCTTCTACCCCATTAAATCGATATTTTTTCCTTTATATGGATGAACTTGTTTATGCTGTATCCCATGCTTTTCCTTTTCCCAACAGGCGCTTTGGGTGGTCTGTTTGCTTGTCACCTGCCGTTTCGCGCGTTCTTGCCGCTTCTGCATAGCTGCTGCTAATTGCGCTTGAGCAAGCCCAGATTGCTGCTGAAGCTGTTCTTGGATCTTTCCGATTTCGTTCATTCTCGGAAGTGCTACTTGCAATTCTACTAATTTCAAACTCATGCTTTCACTTCCTTTGCACAGACCGATTTTCTGGCATCATTAGCAATGAACCTTGTCTGTTTTTGAAGACGTTTGTCAGTCTGGGGAAACTCAGACGAAAGAAAGAGCGATCATATAAAGAGGAAACCGCTATCGAAAGGCTCGTCTCTGCTATGATCTAACCAAATCGTCCTGTATTCCCTCCACACATCCTTATGGCAAACTGCTTTCATTCCTTATTTTTGTCACCGCCGACAAACAGACAGCTTGTCGGTTTGACCTTATCTATATTGGTTCAAGCACGCTAAATTGCCCGAAAACCCATCTGCATGTTTTAGATGATGAAAACAGCTTTCACCAACGGCGCTCAACTGGCTGATGAGTTCATTATAACACTTGTGTTAATATTTTTCGCAGTTTAAAAATCGCTTTTGAATGTATTTGTGAAATCCGCGATGTCGATAATCCCATAATTTGTCCAATTTCGGTCAAGGTTAACTCCTCTTTATAAAACAAGCTGATCACAAGCTGTTCTTTTTCGTTTAGCTGCTTAATAACAGCAGCAAGCTGCTCATACATTTCTTGTCTTAGAACCGCCTCTTCGGGCGACGACGTTTTTTCATCACGCAGCGTTAGCGGGCTGTTTTCTTCTTCTTCGTTTTCCTTCGACCAATCATCAAGAGATAAAATATTAGCAAAAAACCCCTCATTCATGACTGAACATACTTCTTCTTCAGTCATGCCTAGTTCATCTGCGACTTCTTTGGCAGTCACTGTCCGCATATGCCGCTGCTCCATTTTCGCAATGGCGGCTTCAATTTTTTTCGCCTTTTCTCTTGTGCTGCGAGGGAGCCAGTCTTCCTTCCGCAATCCGTCTAAAATGGCGCCGCGAATTCGAAACGAAGCATACGTATCAAATTTTAAGTCGCGAGAAGGATCAAATCTTTCAAGCGCGTCGTAAAGCCCCATTAATCCAAAGCTGATTAAATCTTGTTTGTTTACAGTTTTGGGCAATGATACAGCAATTCGTTGTACTTGATAATACACAAGCGGCATGTATCTTTGTACAAGCTCATCTCCCGCTTGTGGATCACGCTTATCAATCCAATTGTCCCAATAATTTTGCTCCTTGCGCGCTGAGGCGTTTGTCATGATACTCCTCCCCGTTCATCCTGAAACTGCTTGATGGCATATGTTCATTAACCGTCTTTTTCGTCATGGAGCATATGCCGAATGTAAGCGGCAACCTGCTGTGCTTCTTCTTTTGTAAGTCCTTCCGTTAATGGTTGCAGCTCGTTGGCATCCAGCGAATGTGAAGGCTTTTTCTTTGCTTGGACCGATTCTCTACTAATATAGGCAAACATCCATTGAAACACATAGCCGCTCACAAAGAAGGCGATAAAAGAGACCGCGCTGCGTAAAAGCGTCGTAGCTATTGTATGGGCAGGAAACGATAAGAAAAACACCAACATAAATCCAGCTGTTCCGAATAATACCCGACCCGTCAATGCACGAACCATCTATATTTCTTTTACTCCTTGGTTAACTGTGCGAATAAATAAAAGACCTGTTTGCGGATTAAATTCAATCGTTCTTCCGCTGTTTCCTCCCACATCTTCGGCCACGATCGGAATATGGAAGCGTTGCAGCTGCTGCTTGACCGCTTCAACATTTCTTGGTCCAATCCTCATCATGTCCGTATTGGCTGAATGAAACTGAAACATTTGTGCTCCGCCAGCCATTTTCGCTTTAAGGGCGCTTTTTCTGCCGCCCGCTTTTACAACAAGCGATATAAGCGCTTCTATTGCCGTATCTGCGTATTTGGCTACATTTAGGCTTTCCGACCTTGCCAGCGATGAACTAGGCAGCATCACATGCGCCAATCCAGCAACTCCTTTCATCAAATCAAAAACGACAACACCAACGCAAGACCCTAATCCAGATGTACGAATAAGATAAGGCACCTGAACGACATTCATATCAGCAATCCCTACTTTTATGACGTTCACAATTTCATTCATGACAGTTCGACACCTAGTGAACGAAAAATAGGGGTAAATGAATCAGGATCAGGAAGAAGAAAGAAATGGCCATTCACGCTATCTTGCGGCTGGTGTTCTTCATGAACGGCTGTATCAATCACGATTGCATAATCGCCAACCCGTGACAGCTCCAGCAGCCCGTATTGCAAAATCGCTCCGATCATATCAATGGTCAGTGCCGGCACTGACGGATACAGCTTTAAATGGGTGAAATCAGCTAAAGCAGAAAGATACGACCCTGCTAATATATTTCCTAATTCTTGCAAAGCAGATAGGCCAAGATCGGACTGTGGCGAGGCAAACGAAAATTGGTGATCACCCGTCATTTGCTTTATAAATTGTTCCGCTTGCGGCAACGATAAAACAAAAAACATATTTCCCGGCGCTTCGCCTTCAATTCTTAGAAAAACAGCAGCTACAACCTGTTCCGCTCCCCCGACTAAGTCCATCATTTCATCAAATGAGACAACCTGAACATTCGGCACCTTCATTTCAATTTTTTTATTTAACAGCTTGGAGAGTGCCGTAGCTGCATTTCCAGCGCCAATATTGCCTATTTCTCGCAAAATATCCATATGATCCGCATTTAAGCGATTGACATTTGACATGGTTAAACGTCCCCTCTATCTATTTACGCTAAAACTGATTTTTCGGCATCCAGTACTTTTTCTAAGTTTAATAAAATTAATAATCTCTTGCCAACCTTCGCCACTCCGTTAATATAATCAGCCTCTATGGCTTCAATTACTTCTGGAGGGGGCTCGATGCTCTTGACTGGTATATCCAACACATCGTTTGCAGCATCCACGATCAGACCGACCTCAATTTCGCCAAGCGCAACGATAATCACTCGGGTCTGCTCATTAAACGATTGTGATTCAATACCAAACCGCTCTCGCAAATCAATAATCGGAGTCACAACCCCACGTAAATTAATCACTCCTTTTACAAACTTAGGAGTTCTTGGAACGCGAGTAATATGCTGAACTTTTTCAATCGAACGAACCTGCTGTACAGGAATTGCGTATTCTTCATCCTTCAATTGAAAAACAATCACTTTTAATTCCGTTTCCCGAACTTCCACCATTTTCTCCATTCCTCCTTAGGACCATGCGGCATCTCTATAACAGGTCTATTTGATCAATGCATTGCAATCAATAATTAATGCAACCTGTCCATCTCCCAAGATGGTAGCGCCTGAAATGGCAAACACGGATGTTAAATAATTGCCAAGCGACTTTAAAACGACCTCTTGCTGACCGATAAATGAATCCACCACAAGACCTGCCATTTTTTCTCCTTTGCGCACAATAACGACGGAAAGAAAATCCTCTTCTTCTTTCACAGCAGGCACTTCAAACACATCTTTTAAGAATAAGAGCGGGACAACTTTTCCGCGGAAATCAATCACCTTTTGATGATGCGCATGCAAAACATCTTCTTTTTTAATAATCGCTGTTTCAATAATCGAAGAAAGCGGAATCGCATATTTTTCATGCTGAATTTCTACCAGCATGACAGAAATAATCGATAATGTTAAAGGCAGTTGAATGGAGAAAATCGAGCCGCTGCCTTCTTCGGAATCAATGGTTACAGATCCGCCAAGCGATTCGATTGTGTTTTTAACAACATCAAGACCGACGCCGCGTCCTGAAATATCGGAAATTTTATCCGCCGTGGAAAAGCCAGATGCAAAGATAAGCTCACATATTTGTTTATCTGTTAAATTGGCGACATTTTGCTTAGAAATAACTCCCTTATTGATCGCCTTTTGCAATACTTTTTCGCGATTGATGCCAGCTCCATCATCCTCAATTTCAATAAACACATGATTTCCGCTATGATACGCTTTCAGCTTCACGGTGCCTTCCTCCGGCTTGCCTTTGGCACGGCGCACCTCTGGCATTTCGATGCCATGATCAATCGCATTGCGCAGCAAATGGACAAGCGGATCGCCAATTTCATCAATAACGGTGCGGTCTAATTCTGTTTCCGCTCCGATAATCTCCAAGTTGATTTTTTTACCTAAATCGCGCGCCAATTGCCGAACCATGCGCGGGAAACGATTGAAGACCGTTTCGACCGGAACCATGCGCATATTCAAAATAATATTTTGTAAATCGCTTGAAATGCGCGACATTCTTTCTACTGTTTCGTGGAGCTCTGGGTGATTCAGTTCACGAGAAATTTGCTCCAATCTCCCTCTGTCAATGACTAGCTCTTCGAATAAATTCATGAGAATATCCAAGCGCTCAATGTTGACTCGGATCGTTTTATTGGCCGCCGCCTGCTTATGCGCTGTTTCCTTTTCTTTTTGCTCCGTTTTTTCAACAGTCACAGCCACCTCTTCTGATTCCTGTGCGGCTACCACTTCTGTCTCTTTAGGAACCGCCTCCTGAGCCGACTTGAATTGATCGACATCAATCGCATGAACAACTACTTCTTCTATCTCAGACACTTTCATAATCCGCTCATAGATTTGCTCTGTCGGTTCCTTCGTAACAACCGTAACGATAAATTCTTGGTCAAACTGCTCTTCCTCTAGCTGCTCGACAGGAGGATTCGATTTGATAACTTCTCCCGCTTGATTGAGCACTTCAAATACCATGAACACGCGCGCCGCCTTTAGCAAACAATCCGCGCGCAACTTGACACGAATTTCATATGCATAAAATCCTTGTTCTTTCGATTGCTGAAGAATGTTGTATTCAAATTCTCCATAGGTTTGAACGAGAGCTGGAGCGGTATTCACAGCTTCCTGTTTTGTTTCAGAAGCAAAGGATGGCACTTCCCCTTTTTCAATTTGTTTGAGCTGCTGTACAACTTCATGGACATCCCGCTTTCCATCCCCTCCTTCCGCAATGGAATTCACCATTGCCTCTAAATCATCGACAGCTGAAAAAACAACATCAAGCAAATCCGCTGTCACGACAATCTTATGGTTGCGAATTCCATCAAGCACATTTTCCATTTGGTGGGTTAAATTCGCTAAATCTTCAAACCCCATTGTTGCCGACATTCCCTTAAGAGTATGGGCAGAACGGAAAATTTCATTGACAATTGAAAGATCTTCCGGATTTTTTTCCAGCTCTAATAGCTGTTCATTAATCGTTTGCAAATGCTCTTTGCTTTCATCGATAAAAATCTCTAAATATTGACTCATATCCATGGCTCTACACCCCTTGCCTGCCTACATATTTCATAATGGTTTCGGCAATTTCTTCTAACGGAACAACATCGTCGACTAAACGGGTGGAAATAGCAGATTTAGGCATCCCAAACACCACTGCTGTATCCTCTGATTCAGCAATCGCTTTTGTATGTCCAACGGCTTTCAATTGCTTTAATCCTGCCGTTCCGTCAGACCCCATTCCTGTCATGATCACAGCAATTTTTTCATACTCACTTAACATGCTAACGGATTCAAATAACACATCAACCGAAGGACGGTGCCCATTTCTCGGTGGAGAATCATCAATATGAGCGACAAGTCCTTTGCCTGATGACACGACTGAAAAATGCGCGCCACCTGGAGCAATATAGGCCACTCCTTGCTTGAGCACTTCCTGATGCTCCGCTTCTTTGACAGAGATGGCGCAAAGCGAGTTAAGCCGCTGAGCAAGCGATTTTGTAAATCCTTTTGGCATATGCTGAACAATGACAATCGGTGCCTCAATATGAGCTGGAAGTTGTGTCAGCACCTGCTGTAAGGCTCGCGGTCCCCCTGTCGATGTACCGATACAGATGATTTTTTTCCTATGATTTTGCGATGATGTCTTTATATCCATTTTACTATACGAACTTTGTTGGAAACTAGCGATTATTGGAATAATCTCTTGATTTTTCATTCCGTGCAAATTAGCACGGCTGGCGAGGATCACTTTTTCAATTATTTGCTCTTTTACTTTATAAAGATCGAGAGAGATATGGCCAGACGGCTTTGTAACAAAATCAACAGCACCGTAGTGCATAGCAGCAATCGTGCTTTCAGCTCCTTCTTTTGTCGTACTTGACAGCATAACAACAGGAAGCGGGTGATGTTTCATGATTTGCTGTAACGCCTCAAGTCCATTCATGATTGGCATTTCAACATCTAAAGTCACAACATCTGGTTTTAATGATTGAATTTTTTGAAGCGCATCTTGACCATTTCTCGCCACACCAACGACCTCTATTTGTGAATGTTCCGACAAAAAGTCCGCAATGACCTTTCTCATAAAGGCGGAGTCATCGACAACTAGTACCTTGATTTTCTCCATAAACTCTCTACCTTTCTAAAAAAAGTTGTCTAAGCTTGGTAAAAAAGCTTGCTGGGCGAGAAACGCTCGATTCGTCAGCCGTCTGGTCAGATAAATAACGATCTGTAAGCTCCACCATTGCACGGCTTATTTTGGTGGAAGGATCCAATAACAAAAAAGGGGTTTGTCTTGCTACCGCTTTAGAAACGATACGGTCTTCCGGCAACACTCCCAAGCCCGTCACCTCTCTCCTGAGAAAACGCTTCATCGCATTTTTTAGGCGTTGCAGTGTTTCTCGGCCTTCCTGGTCTGTCTGGGCACGATTAACAACTAAGTAAAACGGAATTTCTTTTTCTTGTAAATGAATATATTTCATGGCTGCATAAGCGTCAGTAATGGAAGTCGGCTCAGGTGTTGTAATGACAAAAATCTCATGAACCGCCATCAGCAGCTGTAAGCGATCCTCCGAAATCCCCGCCCCCATGTCAAAAATGAAATAATCGTACTGCTCGGAAACCAGCTGGAGCTGTTCTATAAAATAAGCCGTTTTCTCTTGATCCATTGTAAAAATTTTGGTTAAACCCGTTCCTCCAGCAATAAATGATAGATTGCCTGTTCCTTTTTTAATAAGCTCTTCAATCGAAACATGGCGTTCAAATAAATCAATAATCGTTGTGGAAGTGGATTGTCCAAGTAAAATATCAATATTCCCCATACCGATGTCCATATCGAACAACAGCACATGAAATCCACGCTTCGATAGAGTAAGAGCAAAATTTAATGAAAAGTTTGATTTTCCAACGCCGCCTTTTCCGCTCACTACAGCAATTGCTTTCATCGCTTTTTTTTGATTCATATGATTCAACAATCGGCGTAAGCTTTCTGCCTGATCTCTCATGATGACTCGACCCCAAGCAACATATTGACAATTTTTTCAGGCGATGCTTCAATAATGTCGTCTGGGACGTTTTGACCATTTGTCAAGTAGGCAGCCCCAATTTGATAATCTGTCATTAAATTATACATCGCCCCGTAGTGACTTGTTTCGTCCAGTTTTGTAAAAATAAAACGATGGATTTTAATAAGCGAAAATTGCTCGCAAATTTCTTTCATGTCCGTCCATTTTCCTGTTAGCGAGAGGACAAGATATGTTTCCATTTCTTCATCAAAATCCATCACCTCTTGCAAATCCTGGACGTATTGGCGATTTCTAAAATTACGCCCCGCTGTATCGATCAATACGAGATCATATGAAGCAAATTTATTTTTCGCCTTCCGAAAATCTTCCATGTTATAACAAACCTCAAGCGGCACGTTTAAAATTTTGGCATATGTTTTTAATTGATCGATCGCCGCAATACGATAGGTATCAGTCGTAATAAAGGCTACTTTCTTATGGTGCTTCAACACGCCATTGGCAGCGATCTTCGCTAATGTCGTTGTTTTCCCGACACCAGTCGGCCCCACTACATTTACATATTTCCGCTGAAAAGAGAGACCCCCGAATGATAGATGCTCAAGTTTGTTCTGTAGAATTTCCTTCACCCATATCATCGCTTGCTTTTTTGTAGCTGTTTCACGATGCAAATACCATTTTTCAACGGCTTCAGCCATGATCTCTTGCCGAAGCGCACTGGATAACTCCTGCTGAGCTAGCCTTTCATTTACTTCATTTAACGGCTGCGGATACACCGCGAAATGAGTGGTGACATTTGTTGATAACTGCCTCAGCATTTCCTTCATTTCATTTAGCTCATGCAGCAACGCGCCATCCTGAGTTTTTGTTTCCATCGATTTAAACGCTCCAGAGTTCAGTTGAACGTGCTTGTGCTTTTTTTCATTTCCAGCCAATCGGACTGGTTTCGGATCAACGGCTGCGATCACCTCGATGTTTTTTTTGGTAAACAGCCCGAAAAATCCTCCCTTATGAACTACCTTCGAATTTAAAATGACGGCATCCTTCCCTAACTCTGCCCGAATCATTTTCATCGCTTCCGGCATTGATGGAGCAATAAATTTTTTGACCTTCATTCAATATCCACCACCCCAACACTTTGGACTTCTACATTTGCCTCTAATTCATTATAGGACAACACTGGAATATGGGGAAAATATCGCTCAGTCAATTGACGTACATACATTCGGACAGCAGGGGAACAAAGTAAGATTGGCGTCTGACTCGTAAAAGCATGCTGTTCGAATTGAACCCCTATCGCTTCTATAATGGCTTGTGACAAAGATGGATCAAGCGATAAGTAATTTCCGTGCTCCGTTTGATGCACTCCTTCAGCAATGGCCTTTTCTACTTTTCCTGACACCGTAATGACTTTTAAAGGTTCTCCTTGTACGACATACTGGCTCGTAATTTGTCGTGCCAGCGCTTGACGCACATATTCCGTTAATAAATCGGCATCGCTTGTCATTCTCCCAAAATCAGCCAATGTTTCAAAAATCACAGGCAAATTGCGAATCGACACCTTTTCCCGCAGCAGCTTTGCTAATACTTTTTGTACATCTCCAACGGAAAGAGGAGTCGGTGTTACTTCCTCGACTAAAATAGGATACGATTCCTTTAGATGATCGATAAGCTGTTTCGTTTCCTGTCTTCCAAGCAGCTCATGCGCATGTGCTTTCAACACCTCTGTTATATGAGTGGAAACAACAGACGGCGGATCAACAACCGTATAGCCAAACATCTCCGCTTGTTCTTTCATTTCCTCGGAAATCCATTTTGCTGGCAAACCAAATGCAGGTTCAATTGTATCAATCCCCTGCACAGAATCATCCTCGACCCCAGGGCTCATAGCCAAATAATGATCGAGCAACAGTTCGCCTTTAGCGACTTCATCGCCTTTTATTTTTAGACGATATTCATTCGGCTGCAGCTGGATATTATCACGAATCCGCACAACAGGGATGACAAGGCCTA
This sequence comes from Anoxybacteroides rupiense, assembly GCF_014196195.1. Taxonomy (GTDB): domain Bacteria; phylum Bacillota; class Bacilli; order Bacillales; family Anoxybacillaceae; genus Anoxybacteroides; species Anoxybacteroides rupiense. Next base: position 436,656 of record NZ_JACIDF010000001.1, read on the forward strand.
GCTCTAATGCCAGTTGTCGCCGAATCATGACAATGCGGTCAAGCAAATCCCCGCCCTGGCTCGCATCGGCTAACGGAATGAGCGCATAGCCAAATTCGAATTCAATGGGATCAACACTTAATAAATTGACCACGCTTTCCGGACTCTTCATTTGATCGATTTCCACTTCTTCCGCTTGCTCTCCCATCGCCGCTTCTTGCTCCTTTTCCGCTTTTGTGGAGAAGCGATAGCCGCCAAGAGCGAGCAGGCCAGCAATAGGAATGGTTAACACATCGTTAATCGGAGTAAACAAGCCGAGTAAAAAAATCGTTCCAGCAGTCACATACAGCATTTTTGGAAAGGCAAATAGCTGCTTCATAACATCCGCGCCAAGATTGCTATCTGATGCTGCTCTTGTTACAACAATGCCGGTCGCAGTAGAAATAAGAAGGGCGGGAATCTGACTGACAATACCGTCTCCAACTGTTAGTAATGTATAGCGATGCGCTGCTTCTGATACATCTAACCCTTGCTGTACAACACCAACAACCATACCAAATAACATATTAATAATAACAATGATAATACCAGCGATCGCATCGCCCTTGACAAACTTACTCGCTCCATCCATTGCTCCATAAAAATCGGCTTCTTGTGCTACCTTTTCGCGACGTTGACGCGCTTCCTGTTCAGAAATCATTCCGGCATTAAGATCGGCATCAATGCTCATTTGCTTTCCGGGCATGGCATCCAGAGTAAAGCGGGCTGCTACCTCTGAAACACGCTCTGCCCCCTTCGTAATCACGATGAACTGAATAATAATTAAAATTAAAAATACAACAAAGCCAACAACAACGTTTCCGCCAACGACAAACGTTCCGAATGTTTCAACAACACCGCCGGCCTCGCCTTTACTTAGAATCGAACGGGTCGTCGATACGTTTAATCCTAAACGAAATAGCGTAAGCAGCAAGAGCAACGACGGAAAAATAGAAAACTGCAGCGGCTCGCGCATATTCATTGAAGTAAGGAGGACGAGCAAAGCAAGAGAAATATTAATCATAATTAACAGGCTCAGAAGCCACGTTGGCAGCGGAATAATGAGCATAGCTACAATCAGGACAACCATTAATAATACAGACAAGTCTCTTGCTGGCATAATCTTTCGCTCCTTGGATACTTAAATAACAATCTCTTAAATCTTCCGTTTTAAACGATATACATATGCTAATATTTCGGCAACAGCCTTAAAAAATGGTTCAGGAATCACATCGCCAATCTCCGTCTGACTATACAGCGCTCGAGCTAACGGCCGATTCTCTATGGTTACGACATCATGCTCTTTCGCTAGTTGTTTGATTTTCAGCGCAAGATGATCGACGCCCTTGGCAACGACAACGGGAGCATCCATTTTCCCATCCTCATATTTTAAGGCAACAGCATAATGGGTAGGATTGGTAATGACTACGTCCGCTTTTGGCACTTCTTGCATCATTCGCTTCATCGCCATTTCCCGTTGTTTTTGCTTTATTTTAGATTTAATAAGGGGGTCCCCTTCGGTCTTCTTAAACTCATCTTTCACTTCTTGCTTTGACATCCGGATGTTTTTTTCAAAATCAAACCGCTGGTACAAATAATCCAAAAAGGCAAGAAACAAAAGAGCAGCCGATGCGTAAAGCCCCATGCGCACAGCCAAACTAGCTAACGAGCTTAATGTCGTTTCCAGCGATTTAGTAGTCAGCAGCAAAATTTGGTCAAGCTTCAACCATAAAACAAAAAAGGTCACAAAACCGACAATGGCGATTTTTAAAATGGATTTTAACAGCTCTACAATTGAGCGCAATGACAGCATTCGCTTAAAGCCTTGAATGGGGTCTAGCTTGCTCAGCTTCATTTGCAGCGGCTCTGCGGTAAATAAAAAGCCCACCTGCAAAAAATTCCCTAAAAATGCTCCAGCCAACGCTACTAAAAAAATCGGCGCCATAATCCCGGCCAAATTTTTTAATATGGAAAAAAACAGCGCTTGAATGGAGCTTACCGTCACATCTTCCAACATATAGTGCTGAAGCGAATTACGAAAAAGACGCAAAAACGCTTCTTTGTACAGTTCCCCTGAGAATAGCAGAATAACGAACACAAGCAACAGCACAATGGCCGTATTCACATCTGCACTTTTGGCTACTTGGCCTTTTTGCCGAACTTCTTGACGCTTGCGAGGCGTCGCTTTCTCTGTTTTTTCCTCAGCAAAAAACTGCAAATCTAAGCGCAAGCTGCTCATTTACCTGCCCCCTACTAGCTTCATTAAGTCACGCATGGCAACAAACATGGCGTCAAACAAATGCTGGGCAGCGACAAACAAAGCGGTCATCGTGACCATTAACAGAAGAAAGCTCACAATGATCTTCACAGGCAATCCAACGACAAAAATATTAAGCTGAGGTACAGCTCTTGCCACAATTCCTAACGCAATATCCACTAAAAACAAGCAGCCAACGATAGGAGCCGACATTTGAAAAGCAATAATAAACATTTCACTGAATATTTTCAAAATGTACTCCGCGACGTTTCCTTGATCGAATGCAAATGTGTATTGAATCGGAATCCACTGGTAGCTATAAAACACACCATCTAGCAAAACATGATGGCCATTTAATGCTAGCAGCAACAACAGCGCAAAGGTGTACAAATATTGCCCGGTTAATGGGCTTTGCGCTCCTGTTTGCGGGTCAATAACGTTGGCAATGGCAAATCCCATTTGAAAATCGATCAAGCCACCTACAATTTGAATCGCCGACATCATCATATAAGCGGCCAAACCGATAAAAAGGCCAACGGCTACTTCCTTTAAAACAAGCAGTACATACATTTCATCTAGCGCAATCGGCTCTTTTTTCATTCCTAAGAACATTAGCCAGCTGATAAAGAAGGATAAGCCGATTTTATGCACATTAGGAATCGTTCGGTACGAAAATAGCGGCAATGTCGTAAAAAAAGCAGCCACACGGGCAAATATCAGTAAAAATAATGGAAAATAAGACAATACCTGATCCATATTTATCAGCCTATAAATCTTGTTAAATTATTAAAGATGTCATACGCATAGGAAACTAAACGTGACAGCATCCATGGTCCGAAAAAAACAAGACCGAGCAGCACCGCGACAATTTTGGGGACAAATGCAAGAGTCTGCTCTTGAATTTGCGTTGTTGCTTGGAAAATGCTGATGAAAAGTCCAACGGCAAGCGCAAGCAGCAAAAGCGGGCCGCAAACCACTAAAATCATGTATACTCCTCGTTCAGCAAGTTGAATGACGACATTTGCATTCATATTCGCTCACCTACTTTATTTTTAGAAGCTTTCCAATAATGACTTCACCACTAAATACCAGCCATCAACAAGAACAAACAATAAAATTTTAAACGGCAGTGAAATCATCACCGGTGGAAGCATCATCATCCCCATCGACATCAGCACGCTTGCCACGACCATATCAATCACTAAAAATGGAATAAAAATCATAAATCCCATCTGGAAGGCCGTTTTTATTTCACTGATCGCAAACGCAGGCACAAGAGTTGTTAATGGAATATCTTGAACATTTTTCGGTTTGGATGCACCGCTATATGATAAAAATAATGCCAAATCCTTTTGCCGCGTATGCTCGCTCATAAACTCTTTAATCGGCACAGAAGCCCGTTCATATGCTTGCTCTAAATTGATTTTTTGCGCAAACAGCGGCTGAAGCGCTTGATCGTTTACTTGCTTAAACGTCGGCGCCATAATAAAAAAGGTCAAAAAGAGCGCCAATCCAAGCAACACCTGATTGGGCGGCATCTGTTGCGTCCCCAGCGAAGTGCGGACAAACGATAAAACAATGATAATGCGGGTAAAGCATGTCATCATGATTAAAATGCCCGGGGCAATCGACAGCACCGTCAGCAATAACAAAAGTTTGACAGACATTGAGACGTTTTCAGGAGCAACTTGATTAAAAAACTGCATAAATTCATTCATCGGACGTTGTTCCCTTCTGTTCAATCTGCTTTAACAGCTTTTGGCGTTCACGAGCCACTTCTTGCATTTGTTTAGCAAATAACTCACGAAACGATGATTCCCCGGAAGGAGAAGATTCTTTTTTTCTTATCAGACGATTCCACAGCTGAAAAATCTTCGCGTTTGGCTCCAGCAATTGCTGCAATGATTGATTGTGTAGAGATAATAGCTCCTTGATTTCTTTTTCATCCTCAATCTCCTGCAATAGCTGAACAGATTCTCCAACCCCGACCACTAAAATGCGTTTGCCAATTTTTATCACTTGCACTGAACGATTGGTGCCAACGCTTGTTCCGCCAAGATTCTCAATTAAACCGCCACGGCTGGATAGTAAACGCCCGCGCTGATTCATAAATCGCAATAGCCCATAAATAAGCAAAAGAACAAATAGTGTAGCAAAAATGAGCTTAAACACATCCCATACCGTAATAGGGGATGCTGCCGCTGCTTGCGATGATGGTTTGCCTGCGCCGCTCGATTCGGCAGGCTGCTTGTCCTCTTGACATTTTTCCGGATGCTCCAAGCATTGCTTCACAGTCGGAGATTGCTCCGCAAATACAGGCGCTCCTGTTTGCGAAGCAATCATAGCAGTAAACCATACAAACAATAACATGACTCGAACTCGAAACAAATTCGTTCCACCTCTTGCGCTTAGCCCAGCGTTTTATTAATGGCTTCAATGACGCGATCCGCTTGGAACGGCTTGACGATAAAGTCTTTAGCACCAGCTTGAATGGCATCAATGACCATCGCTTGTTGTCCCATAGCCGAGCACATAATCACTTTCGCATTGCCGTCAATTTTTTTAATTTCCTTCAATGCTGTAATTCCGTCCATTTCTGGCATCGTGATATCCATTGTCACAAGATCTGGGCGCGTTTCTTTGTACTTTTCTACCGCTTGAAGTCCGTCTGCCGCTTCCGCTACCACCTCGTGTCCATTTTTCGTTAAAATATCTTTAATCATCATTCTCATAAATGCTGCATCATCTACAATTAATATTTTGGCCATTTCCAACTACCTCCTACATTATCTTAAATTTTTTAAGCGGTCACTTTGACTAATGATATCTGTCACGCGTACGCCAAAATTCTCATCAATAACAACGACCTCACCCTTGGCGATGAGTTTGTTATTGACTAGTATATCTACCGGCTCGCCTGCCAGCTTATCCAGCTCAATAATGGATCCGGAGGAAAGATTTAAAATATCTTGTACCGACCGCTTCGTCCGGCCTAGCTCGACGGTGACTTGCAGCGGGATATCAAGAAGCATGTTTAAATTCCGCGCTTCGGCTTCTGCCAACGGCGCTGGCTCAAAGCTTGCGAAATCAGCAGGCTGAACCTGACGCTGTCCAGCCGATACATATGTGCCAAAATGGTTGGGCGCATACGCTGCCGGCTGTGCCGCATGCGGATAAGGCTGAGCGATCTCTGGTTGAGCCGATGCAGCCGGCTGATCATATGCAGATCCTGGCAGTTGAGAAGATCCCGCAGCTGATGGTGACACAACGCTGCTGGCCGGAGCTGTTTTCGTCTCGATTTTATCGGATACCGACTCACTGGAGCTAGACATTTGCAATAAATTTTGCACTAACTCCTTAGCAAAATCAATCGGTAATAGCTGCATAATATTTGAATCAATTAACGTTCCTATTTTCAAACGGAACGATACCTTCACTAGAACGCTTTCTGGCGGTAAATACTCAAGCCCCTCTCCCTCTTTAATATCTAGCAAATGAAGGCTTGGTGGAGAAATATCTACTTTTTTCCCAAAAATCGTGGACATAGAGGTGGCCGCTGACCCCATCATTTGATTCATCGCTTCCTGCACAGCACTTAATTGGATTTCTCCTAATAAATCCATCGGGTTTTGCCCGTTTCCGCCTAGCATAAGATCCGCAATAATCGCCGCATCTGATTGCTTAATGACAAGCAAATTCGTTCCTAAAAAACCCTCTGTATAATTGACTTGAATCGCCACGTACGGATGCGGAAATTCATTTTCGACATCCTCGCGATGAATGATGGACACGTTGGGTGTCGTAATTTCCACCTTTTGATTTAATAAAACGGAAAGAGCCGTTGCAGAGCTGCCAAACGAGATATTCCCAATTTCCCCCAAAGCGTCTTGTTCCATTGTTGAGAGTACCTCATCAATCGTTGGAGAGTCATTGGCTCCATCCGCTCCGCGCAACAAGGCATCAATTTCATCTTGGGATAACATATCATCACTCATCATTGTTGTCTTCTCCCCCTTTCAATGTATCTAACACTTGCACTGCCAATCGCTTGTTGACTTTTCCTGGCTGACCGATAAATTTCGGAACATCCCCGATTTTAATGATTAAAGGCTGCTGGATCATTTGATCTAATTGAATCACATCCCCAACATCAAGCTGCAAAAATTCCTGGATTGTAATCATCGCCTTCCCTAGCTCAGCAATGACCGGGATTTGGGCGATTTTAATTCCTTGCTCAAGCGATGTTACCTCTTCAGGCACTCTGTCTTTTTTTTGCGTCTGCATCCAATAATGCACAGACAGGCGAGGAATAATGGGCTCAAGCACAACATGTGGAATACAAATATTGATCATTCCGCTCGTTTCAGCAATTTGCGTATTAAGTGAAATCACCACCACTGTTTCATTCGGCGAAACCATTTGCAAAAATTGAGGATTCACCTCAAACTCCGCTAAAATCGGATCGATCTCGATAATGGATTCCCATGCATCCCGCAAATGACTGAACGCTTTTTCGAACAAATTAGACATAATCCGCATTTCAATCTCTGTCAAATTGTCCACTTTATTAATACTTGTCCCGCGTCCCCCCATGACACGATCAAGCATGGCGTAAGCAACATTTGGATTGACTTCCATGACGATATGCCCGTCTAGCGGCGGCACCTCAAAAACGTTTAAAATCGTCATTTTAGGAATGGAACGAATAAATTCTTCATATGGAATTTGATCGGCTGATGCCACCGAAATTTGTACATATGTCCGCAGCTGAGCGGAAAAAAAGGTGGTTAATAATCTTGCAAAATTTTCATGAATGCGCGTAAGGCTACGTATTTGATCTTTGGAGAAGCGAAGGGCGCGTTTAAAGTCGTATACTTTTACCCGTTTGTCCTCTTCTTCTTTTTTTAGCTCCTCTGCATCCATTTCTCCCGTTGATAGCGCCGCCAAAAGGGCATCGATTTCACTTTGTGATAGTACTTCGCCAGACACTGTTTTCACCTCCTAGCCCAAGTTATTGGAGGATGAAGGAAGTAATATAAACTTGCTCCACTTTTCCATCTTGCATAATTTGATTGATTTTCTCTTTTAATCGAGCCTTCAAATGGGTTTTTCCTTGCTCTCCGTTAAAATCCGCCGGTTTCATTTGCGATAGCTGTTCAATAATGATATCTTTCATTTGGAAATCTCGCTTCTCCGCCTCTGCTTTTGCGTCTTCATTGTTCATTTGAATTTTAAAGGAGATTTTAATAAAGCTTCCATCTGCTAGATTGGTTGTAATTTCCGGTACGTCGACAGAGCTTTCTAAAATTTCATCTGCTGTCGGCGCCGTTTGTTGTTTATCGCCTGTAAATTTAAAGATGATGACTAAAGCCACAGCGGCGACTAACGTAATCGTCACCAATATCATCAATGTCACTTTCCATAGCTTACTCATGGTCCTGCCCCTCCACATTTTTAGAAACCCCTAAAATCGAAATTTGCTGATAAAATTCTTTTACCAGCTCTACTACCTCTTTTTCCGACTCACGGACAACAAATTTTTTACCATTCGTCAGCGTAATCGTTGTATCCGGAAAAGCTTCGATTTGTTCTATGTATATCGCATTTAAGGTAAACGATTTTCCATTCAGCCGCGTTAATGTGATCATATGTATTAGGGCACTAGACAGAGCCTAGTGCCCTCCCCCCTTAATTATTTCTTTAGATTGACAAGCTCTTGCAAAATCTCATCCGATGTTGTAATAATGCGTGTATTCGCTTGAAATCCGCGCTGCGCGACAATCATTTCCGTAAACTCTTCCGATAGATCGACATTGGACATTTCAAGCGCACCAGGAACAATTTTGCCTGCTCCGCCTACTCCCGGAGAAGTTAACGTCTCCGCACCAGAGTTCGTTGTTGAGCGGAAAAGATTGTCTCCAACCTTCTCTAATCCATCGTTATTTGCAAATTTCGCTAATTCAATTCGACCAGCAACCTGCAAAGTTCCTGTGTTATCGACGTAGTTTACTGTGCCATCTGAACCAATACTAAGACTTTGCGCTGTTGTTGGGATTTGAATGCGAGTGTTACCATTGCCGAGCAAGTAACGTCCATCAGCGCTAACAATATAGCCTTGAGAATCAAGATAAAAATTTCCTGCTCTTGTGTATAGTCTGTTATTTCCAGAGTTATCACCTAAAACAAAGAATCCATCTCCTGAAATGGCCAAATCAAGCACACGAGCAGTAGTTTGCAAACTTCCTTGCGTCTGAACAGTATCAATTGCCGCAAGCTGCGCCCCTAATCCGACTTGTTTTGGATTCACCCCGCCGCTGTTCGCTGTTGGAGCACTTGCACCCGCGATTTGTTGACTAACTAAATCTTTAAAAATGGTACGGCCCTTCTTAAACCCATACGTATTCACATTCGCAATATTGTTTCCGATCACATCTAATTTCACTTGGAAGTTTTTCATTCCGCTAATTCCAGAATACATTGAACGAAGCATATAATCCCTCTCCCTTGTTCAGATTTATCCATTATGGAGTTTCTACTTTGATAATTTGCTTGTTGGAAATCTCCTGACCATTATCAAGCTCTAAAAAGATTTCATTGTTTCTTTGGGAAACTGATTTCACCATACCGCTCGCTGGATTTTCCGACGTATCGGCCTCATCGCTGGTATCCATCCAATACACTTTTTTGCCTATCATTTCACTATAAAGCAAAATCGCGTTATCGCTTTGCATTTGCATAAATCCTTGCATGGCAGCTGCCAGATTCGTGATTTGCTCCAGCGTGGAGAAATTGGCCATTTGCGCAATAAACTCTTTATCCTCCATTGGATTTAATGGATCTTGATTTTGCAGCTGAACCAGCAAAATTTTTAAAAAATCGTCTTTGCCAAGAACACTGTCTCCCGTCTGCCGCTCCGGAGGCGTATAATTGCTTAACAATAAGTTGGGATCAATGGTATTTGCCATCTTTGACCGCTCCTATGCTTCAATATTTAACAATTCATGAAGAAAAGACTCCTGAAATGGAAGCTCCTTGTCTTGCTCAAACGGCTGGCGCTGTTCTTGATCAGGTTGTCCCTCTCTGTTTCGCTCGTGCTGACTGAATGATTGTTCATAAGAAGGCAACGGTGAGTGTGCGCGCACATCAAATTGCTCGATTGTAACGTGCTGAGCTGGTATCACATGAGCCATTTGCTGGATGTTTGCTTCTATTAGTTCTTTTGCCGAACGGCTTGAGGCGATGATTTTCGCCATCATCTGTCCGTTTTCCTGAACAAGCTTTACTGTCAACGTTCCTAAATGTTCTGGATGAAGGCGAATCACAAGCTGTGATTGTCCATTTCCTAAATTGGTGAATTTACTCGATTTTATAATACTTGTAAATTGCCGGATTAGTTGCTCGCTGCTACCATTAGCCGAGGTGTTCTCAGGCAGTGAAATGACCGGCTCTGTATTTTGCGAAAACAGCGTTGGTTGAGCCTGATTGAAAAACGGCTGAGCCATTGTTTGAACATCCCCCTGCTTGTGATTCGCGGCCTTCGTTAACTGAGCCAGCGAATCCGGATGATATCCGGCAGTCGAGCTGAAGGCTGAAGAAAAGCTGCTAGGTGGAAAGGTCAGCTGATGTGGATAGCTCCCGTTTCGATAGGTGTTGACAGCTGCGGCTGCTCCTCCATTGAAAAGCGCCGAAAAACGGCCATTCCGAGGATCACTGCTCGCTTGCTGAGCCTTTTTGTTTTGCAAGAAATTTACCAATGTTTCTACATTGATCATTGGTCCCAACTCATCGCGATTTGGCTGCAATGACAGCCATTCCTCCAATAACGATATTGGCTCTGCGCCCTGCGCGCTATTGTTCTGCATCCATGTCATTTGTTCTGAGAGCATTTGTTTTATCCATGCAGCCGTTTGCGGAACGCTGGATGGCTGAAGAGAAGCTGGGTTTGTTTCAAACTGCTCATGCAACGTCTGCTGCATATCAGCCGGCAGCAGCAGCAAGAGCAAATCCACCCATTTGGTCAACAGATCGTCTTGGTGTTCATTTCGTTCTATATGGTCTTTTGTTGCCATCTCATTTGCTTTCATGCTGGAATCTGCAGAATCAAACGTCGCCGATTGAAGCAGCTGCTGAAATAAACTTCCTTCTTGTGTTTGTCCTTTTGCGTTCAACGTTTGTGCCTTATCCCCAGAAACCGAAGAAGACGGAAAAAGCGATTGAGTATAAGTGCCAATTCTCATGATCTCCCCTCCTTTCCTAATTATTAGCCGCTTGGGCTGCTTTCGTTAGTAGCGCCGTATATTTAGCTGCTTCTTCCGGAGACATTTTTTCCAGAATAGCGGCGGCCTTCTCGCTGCCTAATATCGCAAGAATGTTAAGCGCCTCCTGATCCGACATTTTCGGAATGATGGCGGCGGCATTTTTCGGTGACATTTCTCCATACATTTGAGCAACATCTTGAACAGTGAGTTTTTTTGCTTCGGTTGTTGGTGATGTGTCGGTCTGCTGCTGGGATTCCAGTTGGGCATTTAACCGTTCAATTTCTTTCTTTAGTGCTTCAATTTCACTCTGTTTATTTTTGACTTCGGTTTCAAGCTTTTTCACTTGTGCCGTTTTTTCTTCGAGCGTAGCTTGCTTCTCCAACATATTCTCCTTTAAAGCCTGCTCAGATGATGGCTGCTTGCTACCGACTAACTGTGAAATCCCTGGAAGATCAGCACCGTACTTTTTGGCGATGTCAAACACATTCACTCCTGCAATCGTGGTAATAATCAGTGCCAATGTGATTGTAAACAATAATGGGATGATGATGACAAACAAGAACCATTGCAGCTTGCTTACTTTTTCTTCTTTTTCCATTTCTTGCTCCTTCATCGTCTCACCTAATTTCTGCGATTCACAAATTGTTGAATTGAGATTTCATCCATCCAGTGATTTTCCATAGTTTGAATAGCTTGAAGCACAGCTGCTATATGCTTGTCTTTCATTTTTTCATATTTTTTTACTTCAATATTCGCTTCAGCTACCTTTGTTTGCTTGAGAAACATTTGCTCACGCGTTTCGATCACAAGCTGCTGATAATGAGAAATGGTGCGCTCCAAATTCATGACAAATTGCCGAAAATGACGAATGTCTTGAATGGGCAATCCATTTTTTAATTTTTGCTTGTACATTTCCTCGTAATCTTCTTTTTGCTTCAGAAAATGGTACAGCTTTTCCGCTGCTTCTTCAAAGCGCTTCACCGCTTCGTTATATTCTCCTAGCGCTCTCTCTTTTTCTTTTTCTCTAATGGTCAATATTTTTTCAAATTTAAACACATGCTCCATGTTTTATTCACCCCGAATGTACAAGCTGAAGCAGTTCTTGAATGCTCTCTTCTTTTGTCAATTTTTCGTGAGTATCTTGTTTTAAAAATGCAAGCAGCTTTGGATAGTAGCGAATGGCTTCGTCAATGTCTTTAGAAGAACCTCTTTTATACGCACCGATATTAATTAAATCTTCCGCGTTTATATAGGTTGAAAGAAGATGACGGAATCGTTCAGCTGCCGCTTTATGCTCTGGCCCAATAATATAATTCATGACACGGCTGATGCTTTTCAAAACATTAATAGCTGGATACTGACCTTTATTCGCCAAGCTTCTCTCAAGAACAAAATGCCCATCTAAAATTCCTCGGACCGTATCAGCAATCGGTTCATTCATATCGTCACCATCTACTAAAACCGTATAAAAAGCCGTAATGGTTCCGTGTTCATTTGTTCCTGTCCGTTCCAGCAATTTGGGCAAAATGGCAAAAACAGAAGGAGTATAGCCCTTGGTTGTCGGCGGCTCACCGATCGCTAGTCCCACTTCCCGCTGCGCCATGGCCACACGTGTCACGGAATCCATCATCAGCATGACATTCATTCCCCTATTGCGAAAATATTCGGCAATAGCCGTTGCGGTATAGGCGCCTTTAATTCTCATAAGCGCAGGCTGATCTGATGTCGCAACCACCACAACGGAACGAGCCAAGCCTTCAGGGCCGAGATCTCGTTCGATAAACTCCCGCACTTCACGTCCCCGTTCGCCAATAAGCGCAATCACATTTAGGTCTGCGTTTGTGTTGCGGGCAATCATCCCAAGAAGTGTACTCTTGCCTACTCCTGAACCAGCAAATATGCCCACACGCTGTCCTTTTCCTACTGTCAGCAAGCTATCGATCAATCTGACTCCTACTTCCACCGGTTCATCAATCGGCGGTCTTGACAGCGGATTAGGCGGCTCTTGCTCAATCGAAATGGAGCGCAGCCCTTTAGGGAGAAGGCTACCATCAAGAGGCTGGCCAAGCGAATCAAGAACCTTGCCGATTAGATCCATTCCCGCTTTTATTTGCAGCGGCTGGCCTGTCGCTTCCACTATGCATCCCGGCGAAATATCTTGAACGGTTGAAAAAGGCATTAAAAGCACATGCTGTTCGCGAAATCCTACCACCTCAGCAGCAATCTTCTGCTTCTTTCTTCCTCCGCCCACATGAATAAAGCAAACATCGCCAATGGAGCTTTCAGGACCTTTTGATTCAATCATTAATCCAATCACGCGCGTTACTTTACCAAATCGCTTATACGAATCAATGGTTTCGATCTCTTGAAAAAGAGCTGGCCAATTCAAAAAATTACTCCTCCTCAAGCCACTTAAGCAGCTTTTGTTTGATTTGTTGCAATTGAGTGTCAACACTTGCATCAATGCGGCCAAAAGGCGTTTCAATCATGCAGCCGCCCTCTGCTAACCGTTCGTCAGGATAAATAAAAATGTCTACTGGCTGACTAAAAATCGCCCTTAATTCATCCTTTTGCTGAACAAGTGTTTGATAATGCAATGGATGAACATATAGCTTCACTTCTGATTGTTCCCTAACCTCCTTGATCGCTCTTTGCACAAGATGAAGGAAGGAATCGTGATTTTCCGCCAGCTTTTCCCCCAATATTCGCTCCGCTACCTTTAAGCCGATCAACAGGATGGTTTCTTTTGATGATTCAATTTGTTCATAAAACTGTTGGTTGGTTGTTTGCACGATGTTTCTTGCTTCATTCATTAATTCTTGAAAAGCATGAAGCGCTTCATTTTTTCCTTGACTATATCCGGCTTCATATCCTTCTTGTTGCGCTGCCGCCATAAGCCGCTGTTTTTCGGCCAACCAATTTTCCTTCTCTTGCCATATGTTTTCTTTCAAAGACTGGCAATATTGTTCTGCTTCTTGCTTCATCAGCTTCGCTTCTTCCTTTGCTTGCTCAATGATGAACTGAGCGTGAGCATGTCCATCTATTTCTTGCGAAACGGCTGAGGCTGCTGGCTGCGGAAAATAATGCTTCACTTCAATTACTTTTTTGCTGCCATGGGACGTTGTTGTAAAAGGAGCTTTGATCACATTAGACAATAATATCATCTCCTCCGCCGCGCGCTACAACGATTTCTCCAGCTTCTTCAAGACGGCGAATGACCGCAACAATACGCGATTGTGCTTCCTCCACATCGCGGAGGCGAACCGGTCCCATAAACTCCATCTCCTCTTTGAAGGTTTCCGCCATACGCGTCGACATATTGCGAAAGACGATTTCTTTCACTTCATCACTTGAAACTTTCAGTGCCAGCATTAAATCATTGTTATCAACTTCACGAATGACACGCTGAATCGCACGGTTATCAAGGGTAACAATATCTTCGAAGACAAACATTCGTTTCTTGATTTCTTCTGCAAGCTCTGGATCTTGAATTTCAAGCGCATCTAAAATCGTTCTTTCCGTGCTTCGGTCTACACCGTTTAAAACTTCCACCACCGCTTCGATGCCACCTGTTTGCGTGTAATCTTGGACAACGGTCGTTGAAAGCTTCCGTTCTAAAATTTGCTCAACTTCGTTGATCACCTCAGGCGACGTACTGTCCATCAGCGCAATTCGGCGCGCGATATCCGCCTGCATTTCCTGCGGCAGCGACGACAGAATCTGGCCAGCTTGCGCCGGATCTAAATAGGAAAGCACAAGAGCGATCGTCTGTGGATGTTCATTTTGAATAAAGTTCAACAGCTGAGCCGGATCGGCTTTGCGAGCAAAGTCAAACGGCCGCACCATTAAAGCGGATGTTAAACGGTTAATAATGTTCAGCGCTTTTTCCGAGCCAAGCGCTTTTTCAAGTACTTCTTTCGCGTAAGCAATGCCGCCTTGAGCAATATAATCCTGCGCTAAAGCAATTTGATGAAACTCCTCCAGCACTTCCTCTTTTTCTTGCGTCGCTACTTGGCGAACATTAGAAATCTCAAGTGTGAGCTTTTCAATTTCTTCCTCCGATAAATGCTTATAGACAGATGCTGATACATCTGGTCCAAGAGAAATGAGGAGTATGGCAGCTTTCTGTTTGCCTGTTAATTCTCCTTTTCTCTCTTTTTTGGCCATCTTCATTCCTCCTAGTCCTCAGCCAACCACGTTCTTAGCAATTGAGCAAATTCATCCGGCTTCTCTCGTGCCAATTTTTCAAGCTGCTTGCGTCGAATTGTCACTTCTGTTTCCCGTTCCTCCGTCACATCAGGAAGATCGGATAAAGGAGGCTGTTCAATAAAGTCTTCCTCTTCTTCCTCCACCCTTTTCCGTCTGCGCAGCAAGAAGTAAATCAGTAAGCCGATAATAGCAGCAGCACCAATTCCCCCTGCAATATACGCCCATGTCGGAATGGTTGGCTGCGGCTGTGCAAAATCGGTTTTCCCATTAAATTTTTGCACAGATACGACGATGCGGTTTTGGATATCTTGATCGCTTAACGTTTGACCATCCTGCTTATCAATCGAAGTTCGAACGATCGTACCTAAAATCTTCTGAATATCATCAATGGTTTGCTGCGATAAAGAGTTAGGATTTTGGGGATTTGGTGGTTCAACCATCACTTGGATCCCTAAATCTCTTACTTTGTATGGACTTTCAACAATATTCTTTTTAATTCTGTTTACTTCATTATTGATCGTTTCTTCTGTTTTTTCATAATCGCCATTTGAGCCGTCAGTTGCTGCTTGATAGCCTGGAATGTCATTTTCACCGGTCCCGGCCACTCCTCCTGGTTGGGCACCTTGTCCAGAATAAGTTTCTCTAATCCGCTGCACACTGACAGCAATTCCTTCATTGTTTTGCTCATCAACCGGGGTCACTAAATTTTCCTCACGGTTCTCCTGCGTAAAATCAACATCCGCTGTAACCGATACAACCACTTTGTCTTGTCCCATCATCGTGCCTAACATTTGTTGGACTTGTCGCTGGATATCGCGTTCAATTTGCTTTTTGATTTCGTTTTGCTGCGTAAACGCCGTAGCTGTCGAATTTTCTTCATTATTTTTTAGATCAAAATACTGAAAATATTGATTCATCATGACGATATTATCAGTAGGAAGATTCGGAACACTTTTTGACACGAGATGATAGAGCGCTCTAACTTGCTCATCTGTAAATTTGTATCCTGGCTTTGTTTTAAGAACGACTGAAGCGGACGCCTCTCCTTGATCCTCTGACGCAAATACGGACTGCTGGGGAAGATTAATCATGACTTTGGCATCCTCGACCCCATCAATATTTTTAATCAGATTGGCCAATTCTGTTTGCATCGCTTTGAGTTTTACTACATTAAATTCGTTATCTGTCATCCCAAAGCTTGCATTTTTTCCAAAAAAGGAGTAGTCGATGCTTCCGCTGTTCGGAATCCCTTCGGCCGCTAATTCCACCTTCAGTGTATTCGCCATTTTCTCCGGCACTTCAATCGTGGTTCCGTTATCGGTCACTTGGGAATCGATTCCCTTTTGATCGAGCGTCGCTTTAATTTGTCCAGCTTCCTGCGGCGAAAGGTTGCTATATAATGGTACAAAGCTCGTTCTTGTGGCAAAAAATGACGCAACCCCAACAATGACAAGAAAAAGAAGAAGAGCACCTAGCGCCATGGCTTTTTGAGCCTTCGTTCTCCCCCTCCAAAACGATGTGGATCGGTTGAGCCATTCTTTCACTCTTTCATTCATACATAATATTCCCCCGATTATTGCGATAATAGATTGCCAGTTTGTTAGCGCGTTGATTATACTTGCATTCTCATCATTTCTTGGTATGCCTCAACAGCTTTATTTCGGACTTCCACTGCTAACTGCAAAGAAATGCCGGCTTTTTGAGCAGCGATCATGACTTGATGCAGATCAACGTTTTCTCCTTTAACTAGCTTATCGGTTAGTTGGTCGGCTGCAACCTGCTGGTCGTTTACCTGCTGAATCGCATCTTTCAAAAAGTTAGCAAACGATTTTTGCACATCCGCTGCCTTTATAGACGAAGAGGGCGCTGCAGTCGAAAAAAAGCTGTTCTGTATCCCGTTAATCATTTTTTACTCTCCTTTATTTTCCGATTTCTAAAGCCTTGACTAACATGCCTTTTGTTGCATTGAACACTGTCACATTGGCTTCATAAGAACGGGTTGCGCTCATTAAATCTACCATTTCTTTTAGAGGATCGACATTTGGGAGCTGTACATATCCATCTTGGTTAGCATCCGGATTGGTCGGGTCGTAAACAAGCTTAAAAGGCGTTTCATCTTCGACGATTTTGGCGACCCTTACTCCCCCTCCAACCGACGCCTGTCCATCTATTGCCTTTTGAAGATAAGAAGAAAAACCGCCTTCATTCGGCTCCAATACGACCATCTTGCGTCGATATGGCTGCCATTGTCCGTCGACAAATTGGGCACGCGTTGTATCCACATTCGCCATATTGGAGGAAATGACATCCATCCGCAAACGCTGCGCCGTTAATGCAGAAGCCGTGGTATTTAGGCTTTGAAAAATGGACATACATTACTTCCCTCCTTTAATAACCGTTTTTAAAGAATTGAACTTCCCATTTAATCTCTCGATCAATGCGTTGTAATAAATTTGATTTTCCGCTAATTCCGACATTTCTCTATCTACATCGACACTGTTTCCATTATGATTGTATACCATATCACTTCTTGTCGTCACTAAAAAATTGCCAGTATTTTTACTAGCAAATGCAAAATGCTTCGGATTCGTTCGATAAGCTTCAAACGAAGACATAGCCTGATCTAGTTCGGTTTTAAAACGAACCTCCTTTGCTTTGTAATTTGGCGTATCGGCATTCGCAATGTTATTGGCAATCACCTTTTGCTTTAGCGACGCATAGTCCAATCCTTGCTCTAAGCGCGC
The DNA here is from genome assembly GCF_014196195.1 of Anoxybacteroides rupiense. GTDB lineage: Bacteria > Bacillota > Bacilli > Bacillales > Anoxybacillaceae > Anoxybacteroides > Anoxybacteroides rupiense. The sequence goes on from NZ_JACIDF010000001.1 coordinate 454,142, forward strand.
AAATGTTGGTGAAAAGATTTCCAAGCGTAATCCCCTCTTTTTTTCTTTTTTCGACAATATTTGATATTCTATATTTTAAAATAACGCCTAAATGATGTATAGCCGGAATATTGTACTATTTTTTCATAGGAATTGATATTAGCTTGTATCGTTATTAAACATACGCACAATAGCGTAAATGCCTCTTTCCTTTCTTTTCATCTCTATAGATTCGGATTGAAAAATCGACATAAGCTAAACATGAATGTTGACTAAAAAACATGGAAGCGATGTTGTTCAATCGTCCGTCTGATCCTTACCTGCTTATTTGAAGAAGAAATATAGTTGCATTGGATTGCACTTCCGAAGCAAAATGGTTAGCTTCGTTCGAGATAGATAAAAAAGAGCTGCCAAAAAAGCAGCTCTTGCATTAGTTTGTTTTTAATTTTTCAAGCTCTGTTAAAAACTTATCGTTTAATACTTTAATATACGTTCCTTTCATACCAAGAGAACGAGATTCAATGACGCCTGCACTCTCAAGCTTGCGAAGCGCGTTGACAATGACCGAACGCGTAATGCCCACTCGGTCAGCGATTTTGCTGGCAACAAGCAGCCCCTCTGTTCCTTCTAACTCTTCAAAAATGTGCTCGATTGCCTCAAGCTCGCTGTAGGATAACGAGCTGATCGCCATTTGTACAACCGCTTTGCTTCTTGCTTCTTCTTCAATTTCTTCTGCTTTTTCACGCAAGATTTCCATACCAACGACAGTAGCTCCATATTCAGCCAAGATGAGATCATCATCCTCAAATTGGCGGTCAAGTCTGGACAAAATCAGCGTGCCCAGGCGTTCTCCCCCCCCATTAATCGGCACAATCGTCGTTAACCCGGTTTTAAATAAATCTCGGTTTTCTACTGGAAACGCCGTATATTCGCTGTTAATATCCAAATTAGGAGAGGTCTCCGTAATATTGAACAGACTATTGGTATATTCTTCTGGGAATTGGCGATCCTCAAGCATTTTTTTCATCCGCTCATTTTCAATCGATTGCTTAATCGCAAAGCCTAATAGCTTCCCACGGCGGCTGACGACAAAAATATTAGCTTCAATCACTTCGCAAAGAGTTTCTGCCATCTCTTTAAAGTTTACAGGCTTTCCGGCTGCTTTCTGTAACATCGCATTAATCGTTCGTGTTTTCTGTAACAAATTCATGATCTATATCCTCCTATTCAAATTCATTTACAAAATAAATTCGCTTAAGTCTTTATTTTTTACAATATTACCTAATTTTTGTTCAACATATTGCGGTGTAATTACCACTTTTTCTAGTGCAATATCAGGCGCTTCAAATGATAGATCCTCAAGCAGCTTCTCCAGAATTGTATGAAGCCGTCTTGCCCCGATATTGTCTGTTGTTTGATTGACTTCAAACGCCACTTCAGCAATCTTACGAATAGCATCGTCAGAAAATTCAAGTTGTATACCTTCTGTAGCAAGAAGAGCCATATATTGTTTAATCAGAGCATTGTCAGGCTCAATAAGAATCTTCACAAAATCATCTACCGTCAACTTGGATAGTTCTACCCGAATCGGGAAGCGCCCTTGCAACTCAGGAATCAAATCGGACGGCTTCGACATATGAAACGCTCCAGCAGCAATGAACAAAACATAGTCTGTTTTGACAGGACCATATTTTGTCATCACCGTTGAGCCTTCTACGATCGGTAAAATGTCGCGCTGCACCCCTTCACGTGATACATCGGCTGAAGAAGCGCTCTGGCCCTTTCTGGCAATTTTGTCGATTTCATCAATAAAAATAATACCAGACTGTTCTGCCAGCTGCACCGCCTCTTGTGTCACTTCATCCATATCGATCAGCTTTTGCGCTTCTTCATTGGTTAACACTTTTCGTGCTTCACTTACCTTCAATTTTCGTTTTTTGAGCCGTTTTGGCATCAAACTGCTTAAAGCATCCTGCATATTCATGCCCATCTGCTCAATGCCGGCCCCTTGCAAAAAATCAAAAACAGTCGTTTGCTGCTCTTCGATTTCCACCGTCACCAATTCGTCCTCAAGCTCACCATTGGCAAGCTGGGCAGCTACCTGTTTCCGTTTTTGCTCGATATGTTGGTCATCTTGGCCGTAAGTCGTCGAATCCTGCTGTGATGTTTGGCCGCCAAATAGCATCTCAAGCGGATTTTTGATCGTCTGCTTCGGTTTTCCAGGAACTAAAAGCTCGATGAGACGTTTATTGGCTTGCTGCTCAGCGCGATCTTTCACTTCATACATTTTCCGCTCTTTCACTAAACGAACAGATGTTTCAACAAGATCTCTCACCATAGACTCAACATCGCGTCCAACATAGCCAACCTCTGTAAACTTCGTTGCTTCCACTTTGACAAACGGCGCCCCGACAAGCTTAGCGATTCTTCTCGCAATCTCGGTTTTCCCTACTCCTGTGGGACCGATCATCAATATATTTTTAGGTACGATCTCGTCGCGCAGCTTTTCATCAAGCAAACTGCGCCGATAGCGATTTCTTAGCGCAACCGCGACTGCTTTTTTGGCTTCTTTTTGACCGACAATAAATTGATCCAGCTTTTCTACAATTTGTCGAGGTGTTAGGTTCATCATTTCTCCCCCTCGCTACAGTTCTTCCACAATAATGTGGCTATTGGTATACACGCAAATATCAGAAGCAATTTCTAAAGCGGCTTTGGCAATTTCCTTAGCCGTCATTTGTCCGCCCGCGTATTGCTTTAAGGCCCGACCAGCAGCAAGCGCGTAGTTTCCTCCTGAACCAATCGCTAAAACGCCATCATCCGGTTCGATCACTTCACCTGTTCCTGATACTAGAAGCAAATGGCGTTCGTCCATCACAATCAGCATCGCTTCCAGTCTTCTCAATATTTTATCGCTGCGCCATTCCTTCGCCAGTTCAACCGCCGCACGTTGCAAGTTCCCATTAAACTCTTCTAATTTCCCTTCGAACATTTCAAACAATGTGAACGCATCCGCAACGGAACCAGCAAATCCCGCTAATACTTTTCCGTTAAAAAGCTTCCGAACTTTTTTAGCTGTATGTTTCATGACCACCGCATTCCCAAAAGTCACTTGGCCATCTCCAGCCATGGCGCAGGCGCCGTTATGTTGAATCGCAAAAATTGTTGTAGCATGGAATTGCTCCATATAAACCCTCCTTTATGGAAGTCTAAGCACGCGGATGCGTGTGCAAATAAACGTGGCGGAGACGATCTTTCGTCACGTGCGTGTATACCTGCGTCGATGAAAGATGCGCATGTCCCAATAGCTCTTGAACGGTGCGCATATCCGCCCCTTCGTTAAGCAAATGGGTGGCAAATGTATGTCTGAATACGTGCGGGCTTACCTTTTGCGTTAATGCAGCCTTCTCCACAACTTCGTTCAAAATATAACGCACCCCTCGAGGTGTTAAAGGACTTCCCCGAAAGTTTAAAAACAAAGAATGATTCGCTGTTTTGCTTTTGGCTAAAAGCTCATTCCGCCCTTTTTGTACATACCGTTCCAGCGCTTGCTTCGCAAAACTACCGAATGGCACATAGCGCTGTTTGTTCCCTTTCCCGTAAATCAAAATGGTTGCAAGGGAAAAATCAATATCAGACAAGTGAATGTGACAACATTCACTAATACGGATGCCCGTCGCATAAAGCAGTTCAATTAACGCTTGATTTCGCTGACCAATCGCTGTATTTAAATCATTGACATGAAATAAGGCTTCTAATTCCTGTTCATATAAAAAACGGGGGATTTTTTGCTCTTTTTTCGGCAATGATGCGAGAGCAAACGGATTTTCCGTTACTTTCTTTTCCCTCATTAAAAATTTATAAAAACTTCGTAAGCTCGAAATCTTTCGGGAAATTGAACGGCTCAGCAGTTGTTCGGCATGCAGCTTCGTCAAATATAATCGAACATCGCTGTACGTTACCTCATCTAAACGTTCCAGCGCCTGTTCATGCATAAACTCGAAAAACTGCTCAATATCGCGTGTATAGCACGCAATAGTATATTGTGAATAGTTTTTTTCGATTTGTAAATATTCTACGAATAATTGTAACGAAATTTTCAAATTTTCCATTCTTAACACCTCACAAGGGCTACTAAATATTAACATAGATTTAGCAGCCCTTGCAATTATTTTTTTATAAAATTCTGAATAGTGTCCAATGCTCGCTTAGCATACTCTTCATTACGGCGCTTTTTATCTTTAATCATTTCTTCAAGAGGGGCAAACAGGCCGAAATTCGCGTTCATTGGCTGAAAATGCTTCGGATTTGTCGACGTAATATAGTGAGCCATGCTGCCAATCGCTGTTTCGGGCGGGAAAACGATCAGCTCCTGGCCGAGCACAAGGCGCGCCGCGTTGATGCCTGCTACCAATCCGGAGGCGGCCGACTCTACATATCCTTCGACTCCCGTCATTTGTCCAGCAAAAAATAAATCCTCTCTCTCCTTCAATTGATAAGTCGGACGGAGAAGTTTTGGCGAGTTAATAAACGTATTGCGATGCATCACTCCATAGCGAACAATTTCCGCATTTTCAAGCCCTGGAATTAAACGGAATACTTCCTTTTGTGCTCCCCATTTCAAATGAGTTTGAAAACCAACGATATTGTATAACGTTCCTGCTGCATCGTCTTGGCGAAGCTGAACTACCGCAAACGGTCTTTTTCCTGTGCGCGGATCTTCGAGGCCGACCGGTTTCATCGGACCAAATAGCAACGTTTTCTTTCCGCGTTTCGCCATGACTTCAATCGGCATGCATCCTTCAAAATAAATTTCTTTTTCAAATTCCTTTAACGGCGCTGTTTCTGCTGAAATAAGCGCTTCATAAAAGCGGTCAAATTCTTCCTCCGTCATCGGGCAATTCAAATAGGCGGCTTCCCCTTTATCATAGCGAGATTTTCTATACACCTTTTCCATATCGATGCTTTCTTTTTCAACAATAGGGGCGGCTGCATCATAAAAATACAAATACTCTTCTCCCGTCAGCTCTTTTAATTTTTCAGATAATGTAGGAGACGTAAGAGGTCCTGTGGCAATAATCGTTGGCCCAGTCGGGATGTCTGTCACTTCCTCACGGATGACCGTTACATTTGGATGGTTTTGAACGAAATCGGTGACACGGGCCGCAAATTCATGCCGATCCACCGCCAGTGCTCCTCCAGCAGGCACAGAGCACTCATCTGCCGCTTTGATGATGACCGAATTGAGCATTCTCATCTCTTCTTTGAGCACGCCAACGGCATTCGTTAACGAATTGGCGCGCAGTGAATTGCTGCAAACCAGCTCAGCGAATTTATCCGTATGATGGGCTGGCGTTTGTTTCACAGGACGCATTTCGTATAAACGGACATGAATGTTGCGGGTAGCAAGCTGCCACGCGGCTTCGCTTCCTGCTAATCCTGCACCAATAACATTGACAATCATGCTTCATTTCCTCCTTCGTTACGCATAAAAACGGTGAGGACTGACGGTCGCCCACCGATCATGCTTGCGGTTTCTCTTGGTAGTCACATTGATTACATTGAACTTGTATGCCTTTTTTTAATTTTTTCTCTACTAGTAATCCTTCACATTTTGGACAAGGGCGCGCAAGCGGTTTATCCCACGACATAAAATCACAGGCTGGAAACTGATCGCATCCATAAAATATTCGCCTTTTCTTGCTGTTTCGTTCAACAAGATTTCCTTCGCCGCATTGCGGACATTTTACACCGATTTCTTTCACGATCGGCTTTGTATGACGACAATCCGGAAAATTGGAGCAGGCAATAAACTTGCCGAATCTTCCCATCTTATAAACCATCGGGCTTCCGCATTCTTCACAATCAATCCCAGCCGGTTCATCCTTGATTTCGACTTCCTTCATCTCTTTTTCCGCAATTTGCAAGCTTTTTTCGAATCCGCTGTAAAATTCATCAATCACTTGAATCCATTGAATTTTCCCCTCTTCAATCTCATCTAAGCTTTTTTCCATTTTCGCTGTAAATTCGACGTCTAAAATCTCTGGGAAAAACTCTAAAATTAATTCCAAGACAATTTCCCCAAGCTCCGTTGGCACAAATCGTTTATTTTCCAGCACAACATAATTGCGCTTTTGAATCGTGTCCAAGGTTGGAGCATAAGTCGACGGGCGACCGATTCCAAGCTCCTCCAGCGTTTTGACTAATCTAGCTTCCGTATAGCGCGGAGGCGGCTGTGTAAAATGTTGCTTCGGTTCTATGTCCTTTCCAATCACTTTTTCTCCTTCTTGAAGGTCAGGAAGTAAACGATCTTGCTCATCCGTCTGGTCATCTGTCCCCTCCACGTATACTTTCATAAATCCAGCAAATTTTACTTTGGAGCCGCTAGCGCGGAAAATCACTCCCCCGTTTTCTAAATCGACACTCATCGTGTCCAAAAGCGCAGGAGCCATTTGACTGGCGACAAATCGTTCCCAAATCAGTTTATAAAGCCGAAATTGATCGCGGCTCAAATATGGCTTTACCGAGCTAGGATCGCGAAATACAGATGTAGGGCGAATCGCTTCGTGAGCATCTTGAGCTGCTGTATTTTTCTTTTCTTTTCGCTTTTCTTGTGCTACGTACTCTGCTCCAAATGCTTTTTCAATATACGAAAGCGCTTCATTTTGCGCTGACTCAGAGACACGTGTTGAGTCCGTGCGCATGTATGTAATTAAACCGACCGTTCCTTCGCTTCCAAGATCAATCCCTTCATAGAGCTGCTGAGCGAGCATCATCGTCTTTTTGGTGCGGAAATTCAGCTTACGCGCCGCTTCTTGTTGCAGAGATGAGGTCGTAAATGGCGGCACCGGGTTTCGCTTTCGCTCCTTTTTCGTTACCGATTTCACCGTAAAATATTGGCCTTTGAGGCGTTCTAAAACGAGCTTGACATCCTTTTCCTGTTTTAAATCGAGTTTTTGTCCATCCAATCCATAAAAAAACGCCGTAAACACTTCATTTTGCTTCACAAATTCCGCTTGAATGGACCAATATTCCTCAGGCTGAAATTCTTTAATTTCTTTTTCGCGATCAATGATCAACCGCAAAGCAACGGATTGCACTCTTCCCGCGCTTAGCCCCTTTTTTACTTTTTTCCAAAGCAACGGGCTAATATTATAGCCTACAAGTCTGTCAAGAACACGTCGAGCTTGCTGGGCATCCACCAAATGCATATTGATCGCCCGAGGATGCTGGAAGGATTCACGGATCGCATCCTTTGTAATCTCATTAAAGACCACACGGCAATCGGAATGAATATCAAGATCAAGCATATGGGCTAGATGCCAAGCGATCGCTTCTCCTTCACGGTCCGGGTCAGCCGCTAAAAAGACTTTTTTCGCTTTTTTAGCCGCTGTTTTCAAATCTTTAATGACTGGCCCCTTGCCGCGAATGGTAATATATTTTGGTTCATAATTATTTTTTATGTCAACGCCCATTTGGCTTTTCGGCAAATCGCGAATATGTCCCATCGAGGCTTTTACTTTATACTTTTTTCCTAAATATCGTTCAATCGTCTTTGCTTTTGCTGGTGATTCAACAATGACGAGATAATCTGACATACCGTTTCCTCCCTTAAGAGGTTATATTTAAAATCTTCATTATTATTAATGATTCTTATGACATTTGTCAAACAAGATGTAAAAAAATTTTTTATTTTAATGGAAAAATAGCGGAGAATTCCTCCATAATATCCCACGAAGAACGGACAAGCTTTGCGCCCATCTGAATCAATTGATTGGTTCCATCTGCCTGCTCAAGAAAAATGGAGCCCGGCACCGCAAACACCTCTCTTCCCGCTTCCAAGGCAAGGGAAGCAGTAATGAGTGAACCGCTTTTCTCTTTTGCTTGAACGACAACCGTTCCAAGCGACAAGCCGCTAATAATCCGATTTCGCAGCGGAAATTGCCATTTTTGCGGCTTTGTGTGCGGCGGATATTCTGAAACCACTAAATGTTCATTCATTAGCTTTTCTGCCAGTGAGCGATTTTGTTTGGGATAAATATGCTCGACTCCTCCGGCAATGACGGCAATCGTTTTTCCCCCGGATTGGACAGCCGTTTGATGCGCAGCTGCATCAATTCCTAAAGCAAGGCCGCTGACAATCGTCCAGTCATGCTGAATCAACGGCGGCACTAAAAGGCGCAGAGCACGAATCCCTTCCTCGGTCGGCTTTCTCGTTCCAACCATACTGATCATTTTACAAGATGAAAGCCATTCAATATTCCCTTTGGCATATAACACCCAAGGCGGGGCAAAGATGTGTTTGAGCCACTTCGGATAAATGTCATCAAAAACAGTAACGATATGAATATTTTTGTCCCTATATGTTTTTATCATACTTTGAATATCAATGGAATGTAAATCTTGGAAAAACAAAGAATATTGTTCGGGAGAAATCGACATGGAGGAAGCAAGAGTTGAATAAGAGAGTGAAAAAATCGAAGAAAGCGATGGATCTTGTTGCAAGAGGCGATGAATCGTTTTCCAGCCTGCACCGCGACAATGATGAAGATGAATCAGACGTTCACGAAGCGAGGTATACATTTCGTCTCTCCTCTCTTAAAATCCTTTCAAACACAGCTGCATCAGACACATATACGGAAACACATGACCACAAATTTTCTTCTTCTGGAACAAGAACACCGCTTGACCAGCGATTTATATAGAGCTGAGCTCACCTGTCAGCCTTTCTTTTTAGCGGCGCCATCCAGTCTAGCTGATTTGAATTCTATCAATCCAATCGGAGGTGTCCGTCAGTATCTATGACGGTCAAAGACCGTCGAAAAAAATAGGATTCTACCTCTGAATAGACTCATGGTTCCGTCTTTTTATTCGATCTCTATCCAAGTGTGTTGATGGGCTAATGCCTCATAAAACTAGCAATATCATGATCGGGGAAACGCATGCGAATCGTAAATGGTGACAGGAGAAAAGCAAACGATCTTGATGGAGACACCTACCTAGTTTGATCCATGATGTAGGAGAGAGGCAATCATGGAGGTGATTTCTTCATTGGCACAAATAACATAGCGATTTTTCAAGTTATCTATTTGAGCTGCAACTTGGCATATCAACCGCTTCACTTTTTCGCTGAAACAACGGCTTGATTTCGACTGTCGAATGACTGAGAACAATCACACATGTTGAATTTTCGTTTACCCATTTATGCCCCTTGTCAAAAAACCGCTCTCACACAATAAAGGACGTCAGTTATCCTTTGTAAGCAAAAAACCATCCCGCACTGAGCGGACGGGCTCTTGCATGCGGGACGGTTGCTCCTTATTGATTAATGTGTTTTACATTTTTCATAAAGCCCTTGCTCTTTTAACACGGCAATTAATGTTTCGCCGATCACAGCAGGAGTATCCGCTACTTTAATGCCGCATTCATTCATTTTCTTAATTTTTTCTGCTGCTGTCCCTTTGCCGCCGGAAATGATCGCACCAGCATGGCCCATACGTTTTCCAGGAGGCGCTGTTTGACCGCCAATGAAGCCGACTACCGGCTTTTTCATGTTCGCTTTGACCCACTCAGCCGCTTCTTCTTCTGCTGTACCGCCGATTTCACCAATCATAATGACTGCATATGTTTCTTCATCTTCATTAAATGCTTTTAAAACATCGATAAAGTTTGTACCGTTGACAGGGTCGCCACCGATACCAACTGCTGTAGATTGCCCAATTCCTGCTTGCGTCAACTGATGTACCGCTTCGTATGTCAATGTGCCAGAGCGAGATACGATACCGACATGGCCCTTTTTATGGATGTAGCCAGGCATAATGCCGATTTTGCATTCTTCTGGTGTGATCACGCCAGGGCAGTTCGGTCCGATCAAACGCGTTTTCTTTCCTTCCATGTAGCGTTTCACTTTGACCATATCAAGCACAGGAATGCCTTCTGTAATGCAGACAACAAGGTCTAATTCCGCATCAACTGCTTCCATAATCGCTTCCGCAGCAAATGCAGGCGGAACATAAACAACAGAGGCATTTGCTCCTGTTTTTGCAACCGCTTCAGAAACCGTATTAAATACCGGAACTCCTTCGACTTCTGTACCGCCTTTTCCTGGCGTTACACCGCCAACAATTTTCGTTCCGTATTCAAGCATTTGCTTCGTATGGAATAATCCTTGCGATCCTGTAATCCCTTGAACAATGACTTTTGTATCTTTGTTAACAAAAACGCTCATTCTTCTCCCTCGCCTTCTTAACGTACTAATTCCACGATTTTTTGTGCGCCGTCTGCCATCGATTCAGCAGCTGTAATGTTTAAGCCAGACTCCTCTAAAATTTTCTTCCCTAGTTCAACGTTGGTGCCTTCTAAACGAACAACAAGCGGAAGCTCCAAGCCGACTTGTTTCGTTGCTTCAACAATTCCAGTTGCAATGACATCACATTTCATAATGCCGCCGAAAATGTTAACAAAAATGCCTTTTACTTTCGGGTCAGACAAGATGATTTTGAACGCTTCTGTTACTTTTTCCGTTGTCGCGCCGCCGCCGACATCTAAGAAGTTCGCCGGTTCGCCGCCGTAGTATTTAATGATATCCATTGTTGCCATCGCAAGGCCAGCACCGTTTACCATGCAGCCGATGTTGCCATCAAGCGCAATGTAGTTCAAATCAAATTTAGATGCTTCCACTTCTTTTGGATCTTCTTCGTCCAAGTCGCGGTATTCAAGCACATCTTTATGGCGATAGAGCGCGTTGGAATCAAAATTTAACTTCGCGTCAAGCGCCATGACTTTGCCGTCGCCCGTGACGACAAGCGGGTTGATTTCGGCGATCGAGCAATCTTTTTCCACAAATACTTGGTATAAGCCCATCATAAATTTGACTGCTTGATTGATCAGCTCTTTCGGAATGTTGATGTTAAATGCCAAGCGGCGCGCTTGAAACGCTTGCAAACCTACCGCAGGATCAACATACTCTTTAAAAATTTTCTCCGGTGTTTTTGCGGCTACTTCTTCAATCTCTGTACCGCCTTCTTCAGAGCCCATCAGCACAACGCGAGAAGTTGCACGATCAACAACAAGGCCGATATAATACTCTTTCTTGATATCGCATCCTTCCTCAATTAAAAGGCGCTTGACCTCTTTTCCTTCAGGTCCGGTTTGATGAGTGACAAGCACTTTTCCTAGCAGTTCGCTTGCATATGTACGAACTTCCTCTAAGCTTTTCGCTACTTTTACCCCTCCGGCTTTTCCGCGGCCGCCAGCGTGGATTTGCGCTTTTACGACACAAACAGAGGTTCCTAATTCTTTAGCCGCTTCGACTGCTTCTTCAACAGAGAATGCTACGCGCCCGTTTGGCACGGCAACTCCGTAGCTTCTGAGGATCTCTTTGCCTTGATACTCATGAATATTCATATCCCATCCTCCTATGTATAAAAATAAAAGTACTAGCGCTTTCATTGTATAATGTTACTTTCCATATTGTCTACCATTTCGACACAAAATCAGAAAAATCCTCTCTGACAAAAGGCTGCTTTGCTGTTGAGCAAAGCAGCCTTTAATCATGTGCATCTAATTGGCGATCCATTTGATAGACAAAAGCAAACAGCTCTGCAACGACTTGATATAGCTGTTCAGGAATGGCTTCATTAATCTCTAGTTCGCTTAACAACTCGACAAGCGATGGATCTTTTTGAATCGGAATGCTATGCTCTTTGGCCGTCGCAATTAAATTTTCTGCTACCTTTCCTTTTCCTTTAGCAATAACGGTAGGAGCTGATTGCTCATGAGGACGATACGTCAATGCAACCGCTTGTTTCATTTTTTCTTCTTTCATATTCGATAATCCACCCCTGAATGGCTCATCAAAATACGCGAGAACAGCCAATCATTTTTCTGCTGCTGCTCGGCTGCTGCTACCTTTATTCCTGACAACACATATCCGCATGCCTCTAATCGTTCCTTTAATAACGGCTGCATTCGAGACACCAGCTGCTCGATTTGCGGTGTATGATTCCATAAGGTTACATGAAGAATACTGTTTTGAATGCGAACATCTACTATGGTTTCCTTCAGCTGCTCTAATTGCAAATAAAACAAGATATGACAATAGTGCGGATCAATTTCTCCACTTCTCTTCTTTCTTCCCTGCCAGCGCACGATTACATCCGTTACGTGATCTGCGAAGCGGAGCGGAAACTGCCAAAACAACTGCTGAATCGGTCCTTGTGATTGAGAAAGGAGCTGCTGCCCTGTCAAGCGATGAATCAGCGCTTCAAGCTGTTCCTTTAAAGCAGGGAGCTGTACTTCGTCGTACACGCGCAGCAGAAGCGGTTTTAGCTCGTCAAAATGGACGGGAGAATCAGCTTTCATCCATTTTTTTAATTCCGCTTCATAATTCAGCCCGAGCCATTGCCCGATCTTTTTCATATGGTGAGCAATCACCACAGAAGCCGCTTCATCGTCCAAAGATAACAGCGGCTGGTCCGGTAGCTCCCCTTTTAAATAAGCTTCATAAAAATCCGAAAGCCGAGAAGGTAGCTCTCCATCGTTGAGAGCGGTCATAAAAGCGCGCACCTGCTCGTTTGCTTTGCTTCGATTTGTTTGCCAATCGTGCTGCAGTTGTGCAATCCAATCAGAAAGCTGCTTCTTTGCATCATGCTCCTCAAGAAAGGCAGACGACAGCGGAAGGGAAAATGTCTTGCCGTGAATTTGAATTTGCTTGGCAAACCAACTCCATGAATTTTCTGTTACTTCCTGCGGCCATCCTCCTACTTTTTGTAAAGTTCGATATGCCTCCCGGTCTCCCTGCTGAATCCAATCTTTTAGCAAAAAAAAGAGGGTTTGATCGATGTCGTCCATCCGGCTTGTCATGCGCTGCAGCGTTGTTAATAGCGTACGAATGGCGTCCGGTTTTTGGTCATCTGGCATGGAGGCGAGCAAATCTTGCAGTTTTAGCAGCTGATTTGATAATAAATCGGGCTGTTGAACCGCCTTTATCGCTTGAAAGACGTCTTCGGTGAGCGGAAGCTGGTTTGTGTACATCCATTGAATTGCCCGTAAATTCATTTCTGTCTCTTTTGTTGCTATAAGCCATTTGGTTGCTTGAAGCACCTCTTCTTTCACAACAGGGAGCTGCTTTTGCAACAAAAAACGGAGAAGCGGTTGAGCCTCACGCGGAAGCCCCCAGCTTTTTGTCAAATGTAATACGGCGTGATTGATTCCTGCTTCATCGCCTGCTGTCTCTGATTTTGCAATGAGCTGTAAGCGAACGGTTTCATGTTCAGCTAAGAGCTGAAACCAGTAACGTCCTCCTTCTGATAATGGCGTCTGCATCTCCGCCAGAACCGTTTCCTGTCCAATTTTTACGAGCGCGCGATGCTGATCATTGATTTTTTCCACACTCCCATATATGACCTGGCCGCTGCGAAACGGCAGCGATTTTGCTGATTCCATGCGATGAAATTTTCCCCATCCATCCGTCTGCCGAATCGATGTCATTTTGCTCCTCCCCCTTGCTTGATGTGCCTGTGGGACATCAGTTCTGCTTAAGCGCCTCTTTTACTGGCGCGAAGGAACGTCGATGCTCGTTCATAATTCCGTATGTGCGAATGGCTTGCAAATGCTGCTCCGTTCCATACCCCATATGCTTTTCAAATCCATATTGCGGGTATTTAGCGCCAAGCTCTTTCATGATGCGATCGCGCGTCACTTTGGCCATTACGGAGCCTGCAGCAATTGAAATGCTGGCAGCATCTCCTTTAATGAGGCTTCGCTGCGGAATAGCCAATGGTAGTTCCATTGCATCAATCAGCAAATATTGCGGTTCTGGATCAAGCATCTTGACCGCCTGTATCATCGCTTTTTTCGTTGCCTGATAAATATTCAGCTCATCGATTTCCGCTGCGGAAACAATCCCAATTCCGACAGAAATAGCATGGCGCTGAATATGGACAAACAAGTGTTCGCGCTTTGCTTCTGACAGCTTTTTAGAGTCATTTAATCCCGGCAAATAAAAATCCTTTGGCAAAATAACAGCTGCAGCTACAACCGGACCCGCTAATGGACCGCGCCCCACCTCATCAATGCCAGCGATATACGAAATTCCTTGGCGATAGAGCTGTTGCTCATGCTGTGACATCTTTTCCCAAAGACGACGCTCTTTTTCCGCTGCTTGTTTTCGTTTGTGCCAGCGAGCAATAAGCTTTTGGACGCTAACCCGCTCGTCGTTCATAAATTCCTGAAACAACGGATGCTGGGCGTCGTCAATCGTTTGCAATAGCTGTTCGATCTCTTTTGCTGTACGCTTCATGTCATGATTCGTTCCTTTCTCTTATATCTTTTATATCGGCGCGCTTTCTAAAAAATAAAGCCTGTTTTTGGGGCTTTCAAACTGTTGATTCGCTCTTTCATCCTGCGTAACTTGCTTCGTTCATCCGCGCTGCTCCTTGTTTGACAAGGGGATTCAAAACAGTTCGAGGTAAAGAAGGGGGGGCCTAAAATGATTGTAGACAAAGTCCATTTTGACTTTGTCTACAATCTGACCTCCTGTTTTTCGAACGTTATGGTTTTTCAAAGCTGAGACGTCCTAACTTTTCTGTACGGACATCACGCAGAACAAGCTCTGCTACTTTATCGTAATCGATGGCCCCACCGGCCATTAAACAACCGCGGCGTTTGCCAATTTCATCAAATAGCTCAACGATATCTTCGGGAATTTCTTGAAGAGAATAGCGCTCTTTTAAACGATCTGGATAATGTTGGTTTAAAAAGCGAAGGGCATAAACCGCCACGTCCTGCAAATTTAAAATCGCATCTTTAATCGCTCCTGTGGCAGCGAGCTTTAGCCCTACCTCCTCCTCTTCAAACTTCGGCCACAAAATTCCCGGAGTATCTAACAGCTCCATTTCTTTTCCAACCTTAATCCATTGTTGTGCTTTGGTCACGCCTGGCTTGTCCCCTGTTTTGGCGATATGTTTGCCAGCTAGTCGATTGATGAGGGTTGATTTTCCGACATTGGGAATGCCGACAATGAGCGCGCGCATCGGTCGCGGGTTTTTAATTCCCTTGGCTGCCATTTTAGCAAATTTATCTTTCAGCATATTTTTAGCTGCAGCCACAATTTGTTTGGTTCCTTTTCCGCCTTGAGAGTCTATGGCTAACGCATGCAAGGCTTGCTGTTCAAAATAGGAAATCCACTGTGCAGTAATGGCTTCATCCGCCATATCTGCCTTGTTTAACAAAACGATGCGCGGTTTATTCGCTAAAATCTCATCAATCATCGGATTTCTTGAAGATAAAGGGATTCTCGCATCCACTAATTCAAAAACGATGTCAATTAATTTTAGTTTTTCCTGCACTTCGCGTTTCGCTTTTGCCATATGGCCCGGAAACCACTGGATTGTCATTGCTTCCACCTACTTACTTAATAATACGGGCATCAGAAAGCGGCCAATATACAATATTGGTTTTTCCCACTACCTTTTCCATCGGAATAAAGCCGATGTGACGGCTATCTTTGCTGAAGCGGCGGTTATCGCCCATCACAAACAAATAACCTTTTGGCACGGTTGCTTGCCCTCCTGGAATGTCCTCCAACGTAAACGGCTCTGTTAATGGCCCATCAATCACTTGTTTTTTATATTGGTCTAAGTACGGTTCTTTATAAGGCTTTCCGTTTACATACAATGTATCATCTTTATATTCGATGCGATCACCAGGCAAGCCGATGACCCGCTTAATATAATCTTTCCCCTCTTCAGCATGAAAAACGATAATGTCAAAACGGTGCGGCTCACCAATTTTATAAGACAGCTTATTAACAATCATGCGATCACGATCGTGAAGAGTCGGCATCATGGATTGGCCGTCAACGACAATCGGGGCAAAAATGAAATAGCGAATGCCTCCGGCCAACAACACCGCAATCACGATCGCTTTTAACCATTCCCATGTCTCACTTTTTTGTTTTGCCATTTCTTTCTCCCACCTACGTCTAATTTGATTAGAAAAAAGGAGCTTGAACACCAAGCTCCTTGTTTCATCATTGACATGTCCATGTTGTACGCTTCGACCCGCTGCCGTTCGGTCGGCGAATACAGCGGACC
Organism: Anoxybacteroides rupiense; assembly: GCF_014196195.1. Taxonomy (GTDB): domain Bacteria; phylum Bacillota; class Bacilli; order Bacillales; family Anoxybacillaceae; genus Anoxybacteroides; species Anoxybacteroides rupiense. Next base: position 470,218 of record NZ_JACIDF010000001.1, read on the forward strand.
AACTAGCGGATTTCCTTGATGCGTGCAGCTTTACCGCGAAGTTGACGCAAGTAGTAAAGTTTTGCACGACGCACTTTACCGCGGCGAACAACTTCAAGCTTCGCAATTTTTGGCGTATGAACTGGGAACGTGCGCTCTACACCTACACCGTAAGAAACTTTACGAACAGTGAATGTTTCGCTCACGCCAGCACCGCGACGCTTGATCACAACGCCTTCAAACACCTGAATACGCTCACGGTTTCCTTCGACAACCTTTACGTGAACGCGCACTGTGTCACCAGGGCGAAACTCAGGCATGTCTGTACGTAATTGTTCTTTTGTGATTTCTTGAATTAAATGATGCATCATCTTCAACTCCTTCCAACAGATGCTCATACCAATGCTTTTCCATCATTGCAGCGGAACATCGTTCTAAACGACTTAAGCAGGCTTAAGTCACAAAGATTATACTAGCATAAAGGGGTATTGTATGCAATAGTTACCGTTCGTTTTTTTGAAATTCCTCCAACCACTTTTTTTGTTGTTCCGTTAATTCGTATGTTTCAAGCAAATCCGGACGGCGCAAAAAAGTACGGCGCAGTGATTCTTTTTGCCTCCATTCCTCAATTAAGCGGTGATTTCCTGATAACAGGACCTCTGGCACCTTGAAGCCGCGAAAATCGGCGGGGCGTGTATAATGAGGATGCTCTAGCAAACCCGAGCTGTATGAATCGTGTACAGAGGAAGCTTCGTTTCCTAAGACTCCCGGCAACAGGCGGACCACACTGTCGACGATGACCATTGCCCCTAGTTCTCCTCCTGTTAGGACGAAGTCGCCAATCGAAATTTCATCGGTTACTAAATGCTCACGAATCCGTTCGTCATATCCTTCATAATGCCCACAAACGAAAATTAAGTGAGATTCCTTAGCCAGCTCTTCCGCTTTTCGTTGCGTGTACCGTTCGCCTTGCGGACAGAGCAAAATAATGCGCGCGTTTGGCGAATGCTGCGTTAAATGAGCAACGGCATCGAAAATCGGCTGCGGCTTTAATACCATTCCTGCACCGCCTCCATATGGATAATCATCCACCGTCTGGTGCTTGTTATCAGCAAATTCGCGGAAATTCACCACATTAATAGCTACTGCTCGCTTTTCCTGCGCTTTTTTTAAAATCGATTCATTAAACACGCCTGCAAACATATTTGGGAACAATGTTAAAATATCAATTTTCATTATTCAAGCAATCCTTCCATCGGACGAATCGTAATTTTCTTTTCTTCAGGATTGACGCGGATGACGACATCATCAATGTACGGAATCAGCGCATCTTTCTCATGTTTCCGCTTGACTACCCATACATCATTGGCGCCAGGAGTCAATATTTCCTTGACGATGCCAATCGTTTCACCTTCTTCTGTGATCACGGTGCAGCCAATAATTTCATGGAAATAATACTCTCCCTCTCCCAACTGGCCAAGCTGGCTCTCAGGGACTTTCAAAGCCGCTCCCTTAAATTTTTCTACAAGATTGATGTTATCATATCCCTCAAAAGACAATAAATCAAACGATTTATGGACGCGATGGCTTTTCACCTTCACTTCGATCGGTTCCGATGAGTGGTCCATAAAAACGTAGAGAAGGTTGCCAATTTTATAGCGTTCTTCGGCAAAATCCGTTTTGGAAACGACTCGCACCTCGCCGCGAATACCATGTGTATTGACAATTGTCCCTACATGAAACCATTTTGTCATGTTTGATCCTCACCTCTTTTCAACGAATTTCTTTTACAAATCCATCTTCGATCACGATCGTTCGTTTCACGGCCACATCTTCCCAGCGGTCTCCTACGTTCACTTCAATTAACGCTTGCACTTCCCGCTCTTTCAATTCGCTCCCTAACGGAAGAATTTGCAATTGTTCGATTTGGAAATCAAGAAGCTTAATTTTTTCTAATCTCTCATTTAGTTCTTTGATAAAATATTGCTTTAATGCATGAGACGGTTGCTTTGTGCTCTTTTCAAGCCGCTTTTGCTCAAAACGCAGCTGATCACACTCCTGCTGGAGCTGCCGCTTTCTTTTCAGGAATCGATCATATAGCTCTTTTTTGCTTTTATTCGTTAAAATTTGCTTGATTTCGACGGTCTGAATAATTTTCATAGCCCCACCCCTAAAGCGGTAATCAAACAAGGGAGCACTCCTGTCTCTTAGGACAGAGCGCACCAGCTTTGAAAAAGAGGCTTCCTCTCGAGGCGATGAAAGCCTAGGTCATCCAAACATTGATGCTTCCTTATTATATAAAAAAAGGGGAGGATTTGTCCTCACCCTTTATCTTTAATTTGCACGATCACGCGCTTTGGCTGATCGGACGCAGCAGCGTACACGACCGTCCGAATGGCATGAATCGTGCGGCCCTGCTTTCCAATCACCTTTCCGATGTCTTCTTCGTGCACCGATAAAACATAGGTAACCGTATTTTCATGCGAAGACTCCGTTACCACTACATCTTCAGGATAATCGACAAGCGCCCGTACAATCGTCTCAATTAACGCTTTCATCTACGATCACGGCCATTACTTGCCGTATTTTAAATGATGGAATTTCTCTAAAATTCCTTGCTTAGAAAAAAGATTGCGAACTGTGTCAGATGGTTTCGCGCCGTTTTGTAGCCATTTTAACGCCAACTCTTCATTGATTTTTACTTCAGCTGGCTCTGCAACCGGGTTGTATGTGCCGATTGTTTCAATAAAACGGCCGTCGCGCGGTGAGCGAGAGTCCGCTACTACAATACGATAAAAAGGTGATTTTTTCGCACCCATGCGTTTTAAACGAATTTTTACTGCCATTTTTCTAGCACCTCCGTAAATAGTTCACACAAGATAGTATATTAGCAATAATCATCTAGTTTGTAAAGTTTTTTTTCTTAACACATTATCCCCTACATAAAAGGGAATTTAAACCCTTTTTTCTTTCCTTTTGGCATGGTTGTCATCATTTTCATCATTTTTTTCATTTCATCAAACTGCTTAAGCAAGCGGTTAACTTCCTGAACGGATGTACCGCTTCCTTTTGCAATCCGCTTTTTGCGGCTTGCATTAATGATTTCAGGATTGATTTTTTCTTCTTTTGTCATCGAACGAATAATCGCTTCCACGCGGCCAATTTGCTTGTCGTCAATTTGAATATTGTTTAATCCTTTAATTTTATTAGCTCCTGGAAGCATTTTTAAAATTTCGTCAAGCGGCCCCATTTTACGCACTTGACCAAGCTGTTCAAGAAAATCATCGAATGTGAAGGACATTGTGCGCATTTTTTGCTCAAGCTCTTTCGCTTTCTCTTCATCAACAGCGGCCTGGGCTTTTTCAATGAGCGTCAGCACATCGCCCATTCCTAAAATACGCGAAGCCATTCTTTCAGGATGAAACGGTTCCAGCGCATCCATTTTCTCGCCCATCCCGACAAATTTAATCGGCGTGTCTGTTACAGCTTTAATGGACAATGCGGCACCGCCGCGCGTATCGCCATCAAGCTTCGTTAAAATAACCCCTGTTAAGCCGAGCTGTTCATTGAAGCTTTGCGCAACATTCACCGCATCCTGTCCCGTCATCGCATCAACGACTAGAAAAATCTCATCCGGATTTGTCAATTCTTTAATTTGCTTTAATTCATCCATGAGCGTCTCGTCAATGTGAAGCCGGCCGGCTGTGTCGATTAGAACATAGTCATGATGTTCTTCCTTCGCTTTGGCAATTGCCTGTTTGGCGATTTCGACCGGGCTTACTTGATCACCGAGCGCAAATACTGGCATATTCAGCTGCTTACCGAGTGTTTCAAGCTGCTTAATCGCTGCAGGGCGATAAATATCAGCCGCAACTAAAAGCGGCTTGCGGTTGTACTTCTTGCGCAACAGATTTGCAAGCTTGCCCGTTGTTGTCGTCTTTCCGGCTCCCTGTAAGCCAACCATCATAATCACCGTGGGCGGGCGGCTGGCGACCGCAATTTTACTTTGCTCTCCTCCCATTAGCGCGGTTAATTCTTCTTTCACCACTTTAATAACCTGCTGGCCCGGAGTTAAGCTTTTTAAGACTTCCTGTCCAACAGCTCGCTCGCTGACACGCTTGACAAAATCCTTGACAACTTTAAAGTTGACATCCGCTTCTAACAAAGCAAGCCGAACTTCTCGCATCATCTCTTTAACATCGGCTTCTGTTACCTTTCCTTTGCCGCGGATTTTGTTCATGACACTTTGCAGACGGTCGGCTAATCCTTCAAATGCCATCCATTACCGCCTCCTACTCTAATTTCTCTAACGCTTCGATCATCTGAAGCAGCTCTCGGTCATCGGCATACTGCTGCAAGGTCCGCTGCTTTAGCTGCTTAATCAGCTTTTGCCGGTCCTGAAATTTTTGAAACAGCAGCAGTTTTTCCTCGTATTCCTCGAGCATCGCTTCCGTTCGTTTAATGTTATCATAAACCGCTTGACGGCTTACTTCATACTCTTCTGCAATTTCGCCGAGGGAGTAATCATCTAAATAATAAAGTGACATGTAGCTCCGCTGTTTCGGAGTTAACAACGATTGATAAAAATCGTATAGATAATTCATTCTCGTTGTTTTTTCAAGCACGAGACTCCCTCCTCGCTTGTTAAGTAAAATACCTTTACAAATGATTAGTTTAGCGTCTTTTCACAGCGGTGTCAAGTGTTGAGCTTTCAGCTTGTTTCATTTCTTTGCTTGAGTAATAAAACAGGCTCAAAATCGCTTTTTGTAAAAATCCAACAGTCCGTTGTAAAAGTTCGCCGGTCCCAACGATTGTTGTTGTCTAGTATAAACAGAGCTTTGTATTTGCAAAGATAGCGCCTTTCTTGTTTTTGTATATAGGGGCCACTTGACATACTAAGTGTTTGTCGCAGACACTGTGGGTTCCTTCTTGATAAAAAAAGATGTCTCAAAGTCTTGTTGAGACATCCTTTTGCTCTTTTACTCTTCTACCAAGTTGGCAAACAAACCGTATACGTATTGTTCCGGATCAAATTCCTGTAAGTCATCCATCTTTTCGCCAAGGCCGACAAGCTTGACCGGGATGTCCAACTCGTTGCGGATTGCTAAGACAATCCCTCCCTTCGCTGTTCCATCCAATTTCGTCAGCACAATGCCTGTCACGTTTGTTGCTTCTTTAAAAATTTTCGCTTGGCTCATTGCGTTTTGTCCGGTTGTCGCATCTAAAACAAGCAATACTTCATGCGGCGCCCCCGGGATTTCTCGTTCAATGACACGTTTTACTTTTTCAAGCTCTTTCATTAAGTTCACTTTATTTTGCAAGCGTCCTGCTGTATCACACAGCAAAACATTGACTTTGCGCGCTTTAGCTGCTTGAATGGCATCATACATGACAGCGGCTGGATCGGAGCCAGCGGATTGCTTGATTACTTCAACCCCGACTCGTTCTCCCCATACTTCTAGCTGCTCAATCGCCCCAGCGCGGAACGTATCCCCCGCTGCCAGCATGACGGTTTTCCCTTCTGATTTTAACTTATGCGCCAATTTGCCAATCGTCGTCGTTTTTCCGACACCGTTGACGCCGACAAACAAAATGACCGTTAAGCCATCTGGCTGCATATTCAGTGTGGCCAATTCATCATGGCTCCCGCGATAAATATCGACAAGCTTTTCCGAAATAACAGCTTGCATTTCTTTCGTCTCTTGAATGTTCCGCCGCTTTACCTCCATTTTTAACTCATCAATTAACTCCATGACGGTTGTAACGCCAACATCAGCGGAAATTAAAATTTCCTCTAATTCTTCAAAAAACTCTTCATCCACTTTTCGATAACGGGCAATTAAATCATTGACCCGTCCCGTGAAGGAATCGCGTGTTTTTGAAAGACCTTGTTTAAACTTCTCTGTGACTGCATCTGTTTGTTGGGTAATTTTTTCTTTTAGCTTCTTGAAAAAATTCATCGTTTTAATCACCTTTCCTGCCTTACGATTTCACAAGTTGTTTAGAATCTTCCAAGCGGACAGATACGAGCCTTGACACCCCTGATTCTTGCATCGTGACGCCATAAAGCACGTCCGCCTCCTCCATCGTTCCTTTGCGATGGGTGATAACGATAAATTGGGTTTGACTGCTAAATCGTTTCAAATACAGAGCATAACGATGGACATTGGCTTCGTCAAGAGCGGCTTCCACCTCATCCAGAACGCAAAACGGCACCGGCCGTACTTTTAAGATGGAAAACAATAGCGCAATCGCCGTTAGCGCTCGCTCGCCGCCAGACAATAGGCTTAAATTTTGCAATTTTTTCCCTGGTGGTTGTGCGACGATTTCCACCCCTGTATTTAATAGATCATTCGAATCTGTAAGTTGCAGATCCGCGCGCCCTCCGCCGAACAGCTGCTGGAATACATCACCAAAATGCGAGCGAATCTGTTGGAATGTCGTCAAGAAGCGCTTTTTCATCTCTTGATCCATCTCGTCAATCACTTGATGCAGCGTTTCCTTTGCATGCTGCAAGTCACTTTTTTGTTCTGTTAAAAATTGATAGCGCTCCGATACGCGGTCATACTCATCAATAGCGCCTAAATTTACCGTTCCAAGTTCATCAATCGCCCGCTTAATGAGCTTCACTTTTTTCCGAGCAGCCTCCGCTTCCATTTGCAGTGGATATTTTTCTTTCGCCGCTTCAAACGTAAGCATATATTCTTCACGCAAGCGGCTAAGCAAGTTTTCAAGCTCCACATCAAGACGATTTAATTTGACTTCTTCATCTTTAATAATCTCTGTTAATTGTTTATATTGTCGTTTTTTCTCTTTTAGCTCGCGCTCACTATTTTCGAGCATTTCTTGATATTGAAGTCTTTGTTCACGTCGGCTAGCTATGAGCTCAAGCGTTTCTTGTTTGTCTTGCACTTTTTGTTGACGCAACTGATCCAGCTGCTCCTCTCCAGAAACATTGGAATTCATTTCGTCTGTAAGTGTCAGTAAATCTTCTTTTGCCGCTTGAAGCTGCTTCTCTGTTTCCTCTTGCTCAAGGGTCAGCTGCGCGATCTTCTCCTGAATATGCTTCAACAGCTGCTGCTTTTCAGCAACCGCTACTTTCTGCTCCGTAATCGCAGCTTGCAACGCTTCTTTCGAGCTTTGCTCATCCTGCTTTTGCAGCGTAAGATGCTGCATTTGCTCGTCAATTTCAGCAAGCTTGGCTTCCATTTGGTAGAGCTTTTGTTCCACCGTTGTGATTTTTTCGCGCAGCTGCCTCATTTCCTGCTCGTCATGCGCTTTTTCTTCATCATATAAAGCCAAGCGTTCGCTCGTATTCTTTTCCTGCCACTCTACTTCGCGCCAAGCACTTTTTATTTCCTGCAAAGCAAAGCGTCTTTCCTCTATTTGCTTCCGCAGCTCCACCATTTCTGCCTCGCGCTGGGCCGCTTCCTTTTTTTTCGACTGTACAAATAATTCAAGCTGCTCTGTTTTTGCTTCCATGTCTCGGAACTTATCAGTGATCGTTTCTAGCTCTCGGTTTCTGCTAAGTAAAGAATTTGTTTTCTTAGCTACGCCCCCTCCAGTCATCGCTCCCCCAGGGCTAACAACATCTCCTTCAAGGGTGACAAGACGATAACGATAATGAAGAAGCCGAGCTAGCTCATTCGCTCCCTTTAAATTTGTCGTCACAATCACATTGCCAAGCAGATGGGCCAGTACTGTTTGATAGATGGAATCATAGGAAACCAGTTCGTTTGCTACGCCAACAAAAGCTGGATGATTTTTAACAATGGCCAGCTGTTCAGATGGAAGTTGTTTAGGCTGGAGGACGTTCATCGGCAAAAAAGTCGCTCGTCCATATGAATGCTTTTTTAAATAGTGAATGGCTGCGCGTGCCGCTTCTTCGTCAGCAACCACAATATGCTGCATCGCTCCTCCGAGCGCAATCTCTATCGCCGTTTCATATTTGCTGGATACATGAATAAGCTCGACAACGGCTCCGTGAATTCCTGAAAGCTGTTCACGCGCCTTTAAAATTTCCTTAACTCCTTGAAAAAATCCAGCATAATCATGCTGCATTTCCTCCAGCATTTCTTTTCTTGACTTGGTTTGCTGTAAATATTGATAAGCTTGATAAAGCATTGATTCCTTCTGCTCAATTTCTTGTTTCAGCTCGGCAAGCTGAGCGCTTTTTTGCTGAAGCTGTGTTTCCTGCTCCTTCAGCTTTCGCTCCGTTTGCTGATATTTGCTTTCCAAAGCGATATATTGTTCTTTTATACGATTTCGCTCTGTTAAATGTTTTTCGTTCTCTTTCGTTAGCACACTCTGCTTTTTTTCCAATTTTTCAAGCAAAGCCTGCAAATGAGTGCGCTCATTTTTTAACGAAGCTTGTTCATGAACAAGCTCAATATAATCGCTTTTTAACCTTTCCATTTGCTCTTCAACACTGATATCATAGGAGGCAAAAGCACGCTGCTTTTCCTTCAGCTCCGTTTGAAGCGCATGAAGCTCTTCGCGTATGCGGGTTAGCTGCTCCCTCTCCTTTTCCAAAGTTGAGCATAGCTTTCCGCTTTTTTCAGAAAGGGAGGAGATCGTCTCTTCAAGCTGCTTCTGATACTGTGCCGCATTTTTTTTTCGTTCTTTTAATACTTCCTTTCGCCCTTCAAGCTTTTCCAGTTCTTCACTTACAACAAGCAACACTTGCTGAAGACCGTCAATCGATTCATCAAGTGCGGTCATTTGGTCACGCAACTGCTCCACTGTTGCTTCTTCTTTTTGCAACGCCGCTGATAAGGCCATTTCCTTTTGCTGGTGGTCTGTCAGCTGATCGCGTAAATGATTCCATTGGCGATGCAGCTCTTCAATTTCATGGGCAATCAGCGCCACTTCAAACGTTTCCAGCTCGTTTCGTTTTTCAAGATAGTCCTGGGCAATAGAAGCTTGGATTTTCAACGGTTCCAGCTGGCTTTCTAGCTCATGTAAAATATCATTGACGCGATGTAAATTTTCTTGTGTCTCATTCAGCTTATGCTCCGCTTTCTTCTTACGAATTTTATATTTGAGCACCCCTGCCGCTTCTTCAAAAATCGTCCGTCTTTCCTCCGGTTTGCTGCTTAAAATTTCTTCGATTCGCCCCTGTCCAATAATTGAAAAGGCTTCTTTTCCCAATCCTGAATCCATAAATAGATCAATAATATCTTTTAAACGGCATGGCTGCTGATTAATAAGAAATTCACTTTCTCCTGAGCGATAGACGCGTCTCGTGACACTTACTTCCTGATAATCAAGCGGCAAAAACCCATCTTCATTATCGAGTGTCAAAGTAACCTCAGCAATATTTAGCGGCCTGCGTGAGTCGCTTCCCGCAAAAATAATATCTTCCATTTTCGCACCGCGAAGCGATTTGGCTGACTGTTCGCCTAATACCCAGCGAATGGCATCCGTAATATTGCTCTTTCCGCTGCCATTCGGGCCGACAACAGCCGTCACACCCGGCACAAATTCGATCGAGACCCGATCGGCAAATGATTTAAATCCAACAATATCTAATCGTTTGAGGAACATCCGTACCCCGCCTCGCTATCTTTCATCTAAATCTTCATTATTGTATCATAACTACTTGCTCAAACCTATATAGAACTTTTTCTTCAATTTTGCAAATGCAAAGCAGAAAAAGCTTAAAAACACGAAGCTGCTATCTAAATGGAACGGGCGATGTTTGTATTTCCACTTTCCTATCTAGACTAAAGCATCGCTTGTCTGTATGTCATTAGAGAAGAAAAAGGGCCGACTATTTTCGAATGAGCCAACCCTTTTTTCACAGCACTGTTTTTCTTATTCCTGTTTCGGCGTTTTTAGCTTTTGCAGCGCCATTTGTGCAGCTTTTTGCTCCGCTTCCTTTTTCGATCTTCCAGCACCAACTCCAAGCTCTTCACCATTTAAAGAAACGCGAGAAACAAACTCTTTGTTATGCGCAGGTCCTTTTTCTTGCAAAATGGCATATTCGATAACGCCACTACCATCCCGCTGAACAAGTTCCTGCAGCTGGCTTTTATAATCCATCACATGAGAAAAAGCACCTTCATTGATCTTCGGAAAAATGGTTTGCTCCAAAAACCGAATGACCGCATCAATTCCTTGATCTAAGTAAAGAGCACCGATAAACGCCTCAAATACATCTGCTAGAAGCGATGGCCGCATTCGCCCGCCGGTGATCTCCTCTCCTTTGCCGAGCAAAACAAGCTGGCCGAATGAAAGGTCATTTGCAAATTTTACAAGAGATGGCTCACATACAATCGCTGCACGCAATTTCGTTAATTCACCTTCCGTCATATTTGGAAAATGACGAAAGAGATATTGAGAAACGGTCAGTTCCAGTACAGCATCTCCTAAAAACTCAAGACGCTCATTATCCTCATGCGGTCGTTTGCGATGCTCATTCACATACGATGAATGGGTAAAAGCCTGAATTAGCAGCTTTTCATCCAGAAAAAATATGCCGATTTTCTCCTGCAACTGTTTAAATTTTACTCGTTTTTTTTCGCTCATGCGCTGCTCTTTGTCTTTCTGCTTCGACATAAATAAGGACCTCCGGGACTTCATTCAATCAAAGTATTCGGCAATTCATCAAAAGCATAGAAAGCCCCGTTAGAGCAACGGGACTTTTCTGCATTATATCGTTTACTTACATGCGGCTTTTTATGTAGTTCACAGCATCTCCTACTGTGACAATTTTTTCTGCTTCCTCATCGGAAATTTCCATATCAAACTCGTCTTCTAGCTCCATGACAAGTTCAACCACATCTAATGAATCAGCACCTAAATCATCTTTGAAAGAAGCTTCAAGTGTTACTTGAGACTCCTCCACGCCTAAGCGGTCAACGATGATTTTCGTTACGCGCTCTAATACATCTGCCACGACAATTCACCTCCTCTCATGATTATAGTAAATTTATCGGCAAAATACTAGCGGATAATCCAGATTCGTTACATGACCATTCCGCCATCGACATGAATCGTCTGTCCGGTAATATAGCTCGCTGCATCCGATGCCAAAAATGCGACCATATTGGCAATGTCCTCTGGATTGCCGAAACGGGCAAGTGGAATTTGCTTTAACATTTCTGTCCGAATCTCTTCATTCAAACGATCTGTCATATCCGTCGCAATAAATCCCGGAGCAATAGCGTTTACCGTGATGCTACGGCTTGCCAATTCCTTAGCGGCTGTCTTCGTTAAGCCGATCACACCTGCCTTAGCAGCTACGTAATTGGCTTGCCCTGGATTCCCCATTACACCAACCACTGAAGCGATATTAATAATGCGGCCGTAACGCTGCTTGAGCATTGGACGTGTAACCGCCTTTGTACAGTTAAACACGCCTTTTAAGTTAATATTGATGACATCATCCCACTCTTCTTCTTTCATGCGCATGAGCAAATTGTCACGGGTAATTCCGGCGTTATTGACTAAAATATCCACGCGGCCATAGCGATCGATCACCTCTTTCACCATTTGCTCAACCGCTTCTGTATTCGACACATCCGCTTGAATTGCCAGTGCTTCGCCGCCAAGACGGTAAATCTCATCCACTACTTCCTTTGCTTTCGCTTCGCTTCCGGCATAATTGACAGCTACCTTCGCTCCTTGACGGGCAAATTCTAAAGCAATCGCTCTTCCAATTCCGCGCGATGCCCCGGTTATAAGCGCTACTTTTCCTTGCAACATGTTTATTCTCCTTTCAACGCTGCGATTGTCGCTTCAAAAGAAGCCGTATCGTTTATCGCATAAACGCGCACATCGCGATGAATTTTCTTCACAAGACCTGATAATACTTTTCCTGGCCCAATTTCTACAAACGTATCGACACCGAACTCAATCATCGTTCTTACGGACTCCTCCCAACGAACAGGAGAATAAAGCTGCTCAATTAAAAGCGTTTGAATCATTTCTTTTTCTGTCATTGGCTTCGCTGTTACGTTCGCGATGACAGGCACATTCGCATCATGAATTGCTACTTCGTTTAGCACTTTTGCCAATTTTTCAGCCGCTGGCTTCATAAGCGATGAATGAAAAGGACCGCTTACTTCAAGAGGGATAACACGTTTGGCACCTTTTTCTTTCGCAAGCTGTGCTGCTCGCTCTACTCCTTCTTTCGATCCAGAAATAACAATCTGCCCTGGACAATTCAAGTTAGCAAGCTGAACAGGCTGGCCTTCTTCAGTAATCTGCTTCGTAATGGCTGCAAGTTCATTCGCTTCCATCCCAAGAACAGCAGCCATCGTTCCTTCACCGGCAGGTACCGCTTCCTCCATAAACTCTCCTCTTTTTCGGACAGCATACACTGCGTCTGTAAATGACATCGCTCCTGCTGCCACAAGCGCCGTGTACTCTCCTAAACTATGTCCAGCAACGTAGTCAGGCGTTAGACCGGCCTCTTTTACTTTTTCAAACAGCGCAATGCTCGTTGTTAATAAAGCGGGCTGCGCATTATATGTAAGCGTCAATGTTTGCTGCGGTCCTTCAAAAATAATCGTAGAAAGGGAAAGACCCAGACGTTCATCAGCCTGTTGAAAAATGGAGGCTGCTTTTGCATCCGTTTCTGCTAATTCTTTTCCCATCCCTACTGTTTGCGAGCCTTGACCCGGGAAAATCAAAGCTAGTTTTCCCATCTATCATTCCCTCCTTTATGAGTGAATATGTTCCATTTCCTGCTTAATCGTGCCAATCATATCCGTAATCACCATTTCGCGCGTCTGACGAATGGCGTGGAAAATCGCTGTCGCATCAGAGGAACCATGCGCTTTCACGACAGGAGCGTTCAATCCAAACAAAGCAGCACCGCCATACTCAGAATAATCCATCTTGCGCTTCATTTCTAAAAGCTTCGGCTTCAGCACAGCGGCTGCCAGTTTGCTAGAAAAACTGCTCGTCAACCCCTCTTTTAGCATCGAAAATACGGAAAGAGCCGTACCTTCAATCGTTTTTAGCGCGACATTTCCGGTAAAACCATCCGTTACCACCACATCAGCCACTCCTTGAAGCAAATCCCTCGCTTCAACATTTCCGATGAAATTCACATTCGCCTCTTGCAGCAGAAGAAAAGCGCGTTTAGTCAAATCATTTCCTTTTTGGTCTTCCGTTCCTACATTTAATAGACCGATGCGCGGTTTCGCAATTCCCCTTGCCTTTTTAGCGTAAACAGAGCCCATTAGCGCGTATTGCACCAGATGTTCAGGACGTGCATCGACGTTTGCGCCGACATCTAAAAATACAAATCCTTCGCCTCCTAGGGTTGGCAGCGTTGGTGCTAATGCTGGACGCTCAATCCCTTCGATTCTTCCGACAATAAATAGGCCAGCAGCCATCAATGCTCCTGTATTTCCCGCTGAAACGCAGGCATCGGCACGACCTTGTTTCACTTCTTCTGCCATTAATACCAAGGATGATTGTTTTTTTCGTCTGACGGCTCGAACCGGCTCATCCGTTGCTTCAATTACTTCATCGGTATGTACAATGTCAATGCGGTCAGCAGCGGGAAGATAGGAGCGAATTTGCTGTTCGTTGCCAAAGAGAATGATTTCTATGTCCTGAAAATGCTGAACTGCTTTCGCAGCCCCAAGCACAATTTCTTTTGGGGCATGATCTCCCCCCATGGCATCAATCGCTATTCTCATCATCTACTCCATCCTTTTTTGCGATGTTTGATCGATACATTTCAAATTCTCCTGAAAACACAAGCTCTTGTCCAACATAACTATTCACTTCGACCATCGTTCTTCCATTTTCATTGATTCCTTTTACTTTTGCCTTTGCCACGACCCGTTCATTTTCTTTCACTTGACGCGTAAATCGAATATTCGCTTTAGCAGTCAAGGCTAGTTCATCATTAATCACGGCAACCGCCAGCGAATTGGCCTGCGCAAACAAATGGTGTCCGCGCGCAATGCGATTCCGTCTAAACACATGCTCAGCCTTGACATCAAAAATAGAGATCGCACTTTTATCTAGAGCAATATCAATAATTTCGCCGACGACTTCTTCAATCGGCAGTGATTTTACCTTATCGGCAAATGATTTCTCGGCAACATGCTTAATTCGTTCGCGCAATTCAGGGATGGATAGCTCTAGTCGGTCTAAACGAATTGTTTGAATGCTGACAGAAAATTGTTCGGCCAATTCTTCGTCTGTAATAAATGGATTTTTTTCAATCGTTTCTTTCAGCATCCGCTGCCGCTCCCGCTTTGTTTTTCGCATGATGCATACACCGTCCAATTTTATGACTAGGTACTAATAGTAGTATATAATTAAAAAAAACAGATTGCAAGACTAAGTTTGCAATCTGTTTTTTAATCTAGTTTTTCACCGCTTAATGCACCGGATTCTTCTAAATAAAGGCGTAGCCAATGATACGCCTCGTCGTGCCAAAATGCATGAGATTCAATTAATTTAGCCGCATCACTTCGCGCTACTTCAAGTACTCGATAATCATGCACGACATCGCCAAGCTTAAAATCTGGCAGTCCGCTCTGCTTTGTTCCAAAAAAATCACCGGGACCTCGCAGCTGCAAATCTTTTTCTGACAACACAAAGCCGTCATTCGTTTCTGTCATAATCCGCATTCGCTCTTTTCCGGTTTCTGATTTAGGATCGGCTAACAAAATGCAGTACGATTGTTCATTGCCACGGCCTACACGTCCTCTTAGCTGATGAAGCTGCGCCAGACCAAACCGGTCGGCATCGTAAATCAGCATGACCGTCGCGTTTGGAACATTGACTCCGACCTCCACAACCGTTGTCGAAACTAAAATATGCACCTCGTTTTGGCTAAAGGCTTTCATGACTTCATCTTTCTCTTCCGAAGAGAGGCGGCCATGCATGAGGCCGATTCGATATTTTCCCCGATAATAATGGACAAGCATGCTATGGACGTCAATCGCATTTTGCACATCAAGCTTCTCCGATTCCTCAATGAGCGGACAGATGACATAGGCTTGCCTGCCTTTTTGCACTTCTTTCTCTATAAAATCAAGAACGCGCTCAAGCATGTTATGTTTTACCCAATATGTTTCAATTTTTTTGCGTCCCGCGGGCATTTCATCAATAATCGAAACATCCATTTCACCGAAAGCTGTAATCGCCAACGTCCGCGGAATGGGAGTCGCGGTCATAAACAAAACATCCGGAGATTCTCCTTTTTCACGCAAAATCCGGCGTTGCTCTACGCCGAAGCGATGCTGCTCATCGGTAATAACGAGCCCTAGTTTATGAAAATTGACTTCATCCTGAATGAGTGCATGTGTGCCAATGACGATATCAATTTGGCCTGCAGCAAGATTGGTAAGCAGTTCTTTTCTCCTCTTTCCTTTTACCGAGCTTGTCAGCAGCTCAACCGACACCTCAGCAGACGCCAGCAGCTGCTTCAGTGAGTATGCGTGCTGCTCTGCCAAAATTTCGGTTGGCACCATCAGCGCCCCCTGATATCCCGATAAAACGGTGGCATATAAAGCAATCGCAGCGACGACTGTTTTTCCCGAACCTACATCTCCTTGCAACAGTCGATTCATTCGATGCGGGGATCTCATATCTTTCATAATCTCTTGGATGACCCGCTTTTGTGCATGGGTCAATGAGAATGGAAGCTGCTGAATGAATTGCTCCAGCTTTTCCATCGAAAAACGATGGGAAATGCCACTCGAATGTTCACGCTGAATTTTGCGCAAAACATGAATTTTTAATTGAAATAATAAAAATTCTTCGTATACAAGCCGGCGACGTGCTTGCTTCAGCTCTTCATGAGAGCGAGGAAAATGAATGGCTGAAATCGCCGCATGTTTTGAGATCAAGCGATAGGTTTGACGAATAGAAGCGGGTAGCGGATCATGTATCGCTCCCCCATATTGCTCAAGAGCCAGTTTGATAAATCTGCGGATTCCTTTAACCGTCAAGGCTCCTCGCGCAGAATACACCGGTTCTAGCTCACATGCCTCCGATTGCGTTCCTATCTTTATTTCAACAGCGGTAATCGTTTGGCGATGCTGATCCCATTTTCCAATGACAGTGACTGTTTCATTGATGCTGAGCCTGTTTTTCAGATAGGGACGATTAAAGCACACGACGTTAATCAGATAGCGATCAACAAGCAATCGGAATGTCAGACGAGATTTTTTGCGGGAATAATGCATAAGAGAAGGCTCACTATGAACCTTCCCTTGTACGGTTACCTTCTCATCATGCTTGACATCTGCAAGGTCGCGTATTTCATAATCCTCGTAGCGAAACGGAAAATACATCAACAAATCTTCAATCGTCTCAATTCCCATATCCCGCAGCGCTTCGCTTGTTTCTTCTCCAATTCCTTTAATTTGTGTGACTGGTTGTTGCAATTCTTTATTCACGGTGATTGGTAGGAACGCCGAAAATTTTCGCCGCTAGTGCGCGGCCTGTCGGCGTCGCCGCTAACCCCCCTTGTGCAGTTTCTTTGAGTGCCGTTGGCATCGTTTCCCCGATGCGATACATCGCATCAATGACCTCGTCGCAAGGAATGCGGCTTTTAATGCCGGCCAGCGCCATATCCGCTGCTACCATCGCGTTTGCCGCTCCCATGGCATTTCGTTTAACGCAAGGCACCTCGACTAATCCAGCTACTGGATCACATACTAATCCTAACATATTTTTTAACGCAATGGCCATTGCTTCTGCTGCTTGGCTTGGCGTACCGCCCGCCATTTCTACGAGAGCTGCCGCCGCCATTCCTGTTGCGGATCCCACCTCAGCTTGGCAGCCCCCTGCGGCTCCGGAAATCGAAGCGTTGTTGGCGACCACAAAACCAAATGCTCCTGCCGTAAATAAATATTCAATCATTTCTTCACGGGTTGGATGCAGTTTTTCCTTCACTGCAAATAGTGTTCCTGGAACCACCCCTGCCGATCCAGCTGTTGGAGTAGCACAGATGGTTCCCATGGCAGCATTCACTTCATTCGTTGCCACTGCTTTGCTAACAGCATCTAGAATCGTTTCTCCTGACAAAAAACGGCCCTGCTTAATATAATTTTGCAACAGTACGGCATCGCCGCCTGTCAATCCAGAATAGGAAGAAACACCGGCTAGACCTTTCATGACCGCCTGCTCCATTACCTGCAAATTGCGGTCCATTTGGCTGAAAATTTCTTCTCTACTTTTTCCTGTTATTTCAATTTCTTGCCGGATCATAACTTCAGCAATTTTAATGTTCTGACTCTCGGCTAGCTGTACTAATTCTGCAACATTCCGAAACATCTAAGATGCCTCCTTTATATACGAAAACGCTTTCTTTGTTATTCGACAATTTTGGTTACTTGAATAATATGGGGAAGCTGTGAAAGTTCCTCAATTACTGCAGGATCAATCGGCTGGTCGACTTCAATGGTCATTAACGCTTCCTTCCCTTTTTCTTTTCGAGAAACTTCCATATGTCCAATATTAATAGCATATTTCGCCAACACATTTGCCACAGAAGCAATTGTTCCATAACGGTCGTTATGAACAACAAGAATGGCAGGGTGATGGCCTGACAATTTTAGCTCGAATCCGTTCAATTCTGTAATTTCGATTTTTCCGCCGCCAATGGAAATGCCGACAAGCTCTAGTTCCCCTTGTTCATCACCGATTCGAACTCTAGCCGTATTCGGATGAGTTGGGACGGCATCTTCCTCATAAAACACAATTTCCATTCCTTCTTGTCTTGCGATGTCAAGCGATGATTTAATTCGCTCATCAAATGTATCAAAATCTAACAGTCCGCCAACAATGGCTACATCTGTCCCATGGCCTTTGTATGTTTGCGCAAATGAGCCATAGAATGAAATATGGGCCCACTTTGGCTGTCTTCCGAATAAGCTTCGTGCTACTCTTCCGATTCTTGCCGCTCCTGCCGTATGAGAGCTTGACGGCCCAATCATAATTGGCCCAATAATATCAAATACGCTTTTATACTTCATGCTGCCTCTCTCCCTTGAATACCCAATAAAATAGAAGGGGATCCCCCCTTCTGTTATTCTAACATATTATTCGACCGAAAAGATAAATGGATACAATGGTTGTTTTCCATTATGCGCTTCTACCTCAATATCTGTATATGTGGCTTCAATGTAATCAACCAGTTCTTGAACCTCTTCTTCTGTTGCTTCTTCACCGTACAAAATGGTTAAAATTTCTGCATCCTCACTTAAAAGCTCATCTAACAGCTTTTTAGCCGCTTGTAGCTTATCCTTTTCTGACACAGCAATTTTTCCGTCAGCAATCCCCATATAATCTCCTTTAGCAATCTCAATACCATCAATCGCTGTATCGCGCACCGCGAACGTTACTTGTCCTGTTCTTACTTGAGATAGCGCTGCCGCCATCGCTTTCTCATTTTGTTCTGGAGACGCGGATGGATTGAACGCTAAAAGCGCCGATAGACCTTGGGGGATTGTTTTAGTTGGAACCACAATGACACGATTGCCCACTACAGAAGCCGCCTGCTCTGCAGCCATAATAATATTTTTATTATTTGGCAACACAAACACCGTTTCAGCATAAACGCTTTCAATAGCAGTGACGATATCCTCCGTGCTCGGATTCATCGTTTGTCCACCTTCAATGACAGCATGCGCTCCGATGCTTTTGAATAAATCGGCAATGCCGTCTCCCATTGAAATCACAATGATTCCGTATGGTTGCTTTTGCCTTGCAGTCTTAGGAACTGCTGATGCTGCTTCATTCACAATATGAGCGTGCTGTTCACGCATATTTTCAATTTTTATATTTAACAGGCTCCCATAACGCTGTCCGTAAGTGAGCACTTCTCCAGGATGTTCGGCATGGATGTGGACTTTTACAAGTTCATCGTCAGCAACAACTAATAACGAATCACCAAACTGGCTTAATTCTTTTCGGAATGTCTCCTCGGAAAATGGAGATTGGCGAAGCTTTTCCTCTTCAAATCGAACCATAAATTCCGTACAATAACCAAACTCAATTTCATCTGTGTGAATGTGGCTTTGTGCGCTTTTATGATGTTCTGTATTGATAAGTTCCTGCATCGAGAGGCTCGCTGCTTTTAATCCCTCGACATTTTCTCCCTTTAAACCGGCCAAAAATCCTTCATACACATAGACAAGACCTTGCCCGCCGCTATCAACGACGCCAACCTCTTTTAAAACTGGAAGAAGATCAGGAGTACGCTGCAGCGATGCTTTTGCTTCTTTCACTGCTTCTTCCATCACTATCACAATGTCCGTCTGTTTTTTTGCTACAGCAACAGCACGTTTAGCCGCGTCTTTTGCCACCGTTAAAATGGTACCTTCAACCGGCTTCATCACCGCTTTATAGGCTGTCGTCACTCCTGCCTCCAGCGCAGCCGCAAATTCCATGCTGTTAATGGTTAAGGCCCCTTCAATGGCCTTTGCAAAACCGCGGAATAGCTGCGATAAAATCACACCCGAGTTTCCGCGCGCGCCCATTAATAACCCTTTGGCAAGAGCGCCTGCCACATTTCCAATATGATCAGAAATGTGATTTTTCACTTCTTTAGCCCCAGATGTCATCGATAGATTCATGTTAGTACCTGTATCGCCATCTGGGACAGGAAAGACGTTCAGCGCATCCACAGACTTCGCATTGTTGGATAAATGCTGCGCTCCTTGTAACACCATGTCCGCAAAACGTCTTCCATCTAACGTCCGGATTGCCACCGATAAATTCCTCCTTACAGTCCTATAAGTTCGTAACGCGAACTCCTTGAATATAAATATTAATTGATTTCACAGCAAGTCCTAGTGTCTTGTCTAACGTGTACTTCACTTTCGTTTGCACATTATGAGCCACTTCTGAAATCTTGATTCCATAGCTGACGATGATGTACATATCAATATGTACTTCTCCATCCTCTTCACGTACAATGACACCTTTTGAAAAATTCTCCTTGCGCAAAATTTCTGAAAGCCCGTCTTTAATTTGATTTTTTGACGCCATTCCGACAATTCCATAGCAATCTACAGCTGCTCCACCCGCGATCGTAGCAATGACATCATTTGAAATTTCAATGCGTCCATACGTTGTTTGCATTTCAATGGACATATCGGTTCCCCCTTCGGAAATGTTCGCATAGCTACAGCCATTTTACTACAACAGCCTTCATTTTAAAAGTCCATCGTCCACTAGTATTATTTAGCCTAAAATCAAAATAGATGTCAAGGAGATTTTCTTGAAAGGCAGTGGATGGACTATTGCAATCTGCTATTTTGTATGATAAATTATAGTAGTATTTTGGGTATACGCAGTCCATGACTGAATTTGTTTGGCAAGTAAGGAGGGAAAAAAATGGCGAAATGCTTTGCAACTGGAAAGAAAAAATCTTTCGGAAACTCTCGTTCACATGCGATGAATGCGAATAAACGTACATGGAAAGCGAATCTACAAAAAGTGCGCATTTTAGTAGACGGCAAGCCAAAGCGTGTATGGGTTTCTGCGCGTGCGCTTAAATCAGGTAAAATCGAACGCGCATAATCCGGCATGCGTCTGGCGTCTTAAAAGAAAAACGGAGTTTTTTCCAAAAAAAAAAGCACCAGTACTGGTGCTTTTTTTATCCTTTTTTAAACGAATTCAACATCGCCCGGACAATTCCGCCAAGAAACTTTGGCAGCTTAATTGTATAAAACTTCATTCCGATCCCTCCCAAACTATCGTGACGAGCTTTGCCTCATTTCCTTATTAAGTATATTCGACTCATGAAAAATAGTACCTAAAAGGCCTCTTCTAAATCTTTGCTTCTTACCATCATTAATATGCCTTCCGAAAAAGAAAAAGTACCAAAAGATTGGATGAGTTCATTACTAATACATAGTGTAGAGCCAAGCTGAATATGACAATTTTCTAACGGATATTTAAAGCCTTTTAAAGTAATGCCTTTTACTTCATAGGAAATCGGAATGAATGAAATATAATGGTGCCTATCTTTTTCAACAGAATAAGTCCCAGGCAAATGAATGGTCACAACATTTTGTTTATCGACGATTTCGATGGGTTGAGCGATATATTTTGCTAAAAGCTGAATATTTCCAAGCAAATGATCAATTCTTCCTCCGGTCGCTCCAAAAATTCGAATCCGATCGGCTTGTTGCTCTGCCACCCAATCTAAAGCAATTTCCATATCTGTTTTATCTTTCTCCGATGGCCATATATCCAAATCTTTCAGCATCGTCTGTATATACTCTAGCTCCTGCTTGCTGATGGAATCAAAATCACCGAATGCCTTAGTAGGACGAATACCTGCTTGCAATAATGTCAATACTCCTCTGTCTACGCCAATCCATTGAATTTCCTGCTGCTTGTATGGCTGAAATGACGGGAGAAATTCTTTAGGACCTCCCCCTACAATATGAATCAACACCTGTTCCTCTTCCTTTCTATACGCTTTTAACAAAAACGGAAGGTATGCAACCTTCCGTTTTATTAGTGGCCTCGAATCGCTTGAATAGCCGCTTTTCGGTCGATTTCACCGTAAATCGCCGATCCAGCGACAAGTACGTTCGCCCCCGCTTCCACGCAAAGCTGAGCAGTCTTGCGATTCACCCCGCCATCCACTTCAATCTCAAGCTGTAATCCCCGTTCTTTTGCCATTTGCGCAACCTGACGAATTTTAGGCAATACAGAAGAAATAAATTTTTGTCCTCCAAACCCTGGATTGACCGTCATGAGCAGTACTAAATCGATATCATCTAAAATAGACTCAATCATTGCTACTGGAGTGTGGGGATTTAAAACCACTCCTGCTTTTACCCCCAATTCTTTAATCATATGAATGGTACGGTGCAAATGCGGACAAGCTTCTACATGCACAGATAAAATGTCAGCTCCCGCCTTTGCAAAAGCCGGAATATAACGATCCGGGTGTTCAATCATCAAATGGACATCCAAAGGCAATGTGGTAATGGGCCGAATCGCCTCCACAATCAGTGGACCAATCGTGATATTTGGCACAAAATGGCCATCCATGACATCAACATGAATATAATCGGCCCCACCTTGCTCAACATCTCGAATGTCGTCTCCGAGCTTTGCGAAATCTGCCGATAAAATGGAAGGCGCAATTTTAATCATCAGTAGTACCTCGTCTTTCTTTCCTTAATTTCCTCCATGAAATGGCGATAGTGATTATAGCGATAGACCGGAATATCTCCTGCTTCCAATGCGCTTTTTACCGCGCATTTTGGTTCTGTCATATGGGTGCAGCCGCGGAATTTGCATTCATGACTGCGTTGGCGAAACTCCGGAAAACAAAGCGGTAACTGTTCCTCTTCAATATCCTGAAACTCTAATGCACTAAAGCCAGGTGTATCCGCCACAAGCCCATCGCCAATTTCGATCAATTCAACATGTCTTGTCGTATGTTTTCCGCGACCTAAATGAAATGAAATATCATTCGTTTTCAGCTGTAAATCTGGACGAAGCGCATTTAAAAGTGATGACTTTCCCACACCAGACTGGCCCGCAAAGACAGAAATCTTTCCTTCTAAATAAGGAAGCAGTTGCTCAAGACCAGCTTTTGTGACGATCGATGTTTCGATGACATCGTACCCGATGCGGCGATAATCGCTGATGTACCCTTGCACAATCGGCTTTGTCTTCTCATTAAGTAAATCCATTTTATTAACGACAATAATCGGACGAATGTCCTTCGCCTCAATGAGCACAAGAAAACGATCCAGAAGCATCGTACTAAAATCTGGCTCCACCGCAGAAAATACAAGAATCGCTTGATCGACGTTAGCAATTGGGGGACGGATCAGTTCGTTTTTTCGTTCACATACTTCCATAATATATCCATCTGTTTTGCTTTCAGCTTGAAAAATGACATAATCACCGACAAGAGGAGTAATCTTTTGCTTACGAAATACCCCTCTTCCTCGACATTGAATGATTTCTCCATCGCTTAACACATAATAAAATCCGCTTAATGCTTTCATAATTTTTCCTTCTGCCATAGCTTCACCCCTTTGGATAAGGAATGGTTCCTTCCTGTTTTACAATATTATTAACAATGACACGATAGTATCCTTGACCATTATAAGGAATAACAAATTCAACCGTTTCTTTAACTGGTGCTGTAAGGCGATATGTTTTATACGGTTTCGTCATGTCATGGTTGGCATCTTGAATATAGAGCTGAGCCTCTACCGTTTGTCCCGGCTCCTCCGCATCATATGGAATTTCAATTTCCTTTACAACTGTCTTGTTCGGTAACGGTTCTTTTCCCTGCGAAATCACAACAGTAACGGTATCACCTTTTTGCAGTTCTGTATTAGCGCCCGGTGTTTGCGAAATCACGATTCCTTGCGGGACTTGATCAGAATATTCATGCTTCACTACAACATTAAGCTGCTGCTCTTGCGCATAATCACGCACGCTTTTTTCTGTATATCCCGTCAAATCTTTTAGCACAATTTTGGGCACCCCTACACTAATGGTAAATTCCACTTCTGTTTCCTCTGGAACGACCTGTTCACCTGGAGAAGGAAATTGTTCAAGAATGGTGCCAACCGGTTTATCGCTATAACGTTCAATGCGCTTCACCGCTAAATAATGTTCATCCTTCAATTGCTGCTCTACTGTCTCAATATCTTCGCCAACGTAATCTCCAAACTCTATTCTCTTTTTCCCGATGCTTTTATAAATCGTGATCTCTGTTCCTTCTTTGACGACTCGTCCTGCTTCTGGCTTTGTCCGAATGACATTTCCTTCGGCAATATCATTGCTTTCCATGTCAATCGTATCTTTAATTTCAAAGCCTAAGGAAGAAAGTTTTTCTACTGCTTCATCATAATTTTTGTTCGTTACATCCGGAACCGTCACATCCTTTGGAAAGAAGAGCGTCGGTCCCCATATGGCGGCACTGACTCCAGCCGCAATTAGGAATAAAAAAAGAGCAATCATCCAGCCAAGCCATTTTCTTTTCCGCTTTTTCTTCGTTTCAGCATCAGGCAGCTGCTTGTCTTCTTCCTTTTTCTCTTTCGCTTCCTCCCGTATAATAGTTTGCTTGGTTAACTCATGATCCTTCACAATAGGAATCGCCTTTGTCGGTTCATCATCAGCCGGAAGCGTAAACTTTTTTTCGTTCACCCGTTCTGGATCAAGGGCTGTGCGAATATCTTCATTCATCTCCTGTACCGATTGATAACGATAAAACGGATCTTTTGCTGTTGCTTTTAAAATAATATTTTCTACACTTTGTGGGATAGAAGGATTCCAAGCTTTTGGCGAAGGAGTTTCTGTCTGCAAATGTTTCAATATAATGGATACTGCTGACTCCCCTGAAAAAGGCAAATGGCCTGTAAGCAATTCAAACATGACAATTCCGAGCGAATAAATATCAGATTTCTCGGTCGCAATCCCTCCTCGTGCCTGTTCCGGAGATAAATAATGAATCGAACCGAGCACGGAATTCGTTTGGGTAATCGTCGTCGAGCTTAATGCAACAGCAATACCGAAATCAGTAATTTTTACGTTTCCTTCTTCGTCAATCAAAATATTTTGCGGCTTAATATCACGATGAATAATGCCATTGGCATGGGCGTGTGAGATCGCTGACGTGAGTTGCTCCATAATATCCAATGCCTTGGCAACGTGCAATGGAGCATGCTGCTGGATATATTGCTTAAGTGTAAAACCGCGCACATATTCCATCACAATGTAATAAATTCCTTCGTCCTCACCCACATCATAAATGCTAACAATATTTTCATGATTTAAACTTGTCGCTGCCTGGGCCTCACGGCGAAATCGTTTAATAAACTGTTCATCATTTGAAAAATCAAAACGCAAAATTTTAATGGCTACTTCGCGCTCCAGAATCATATCTCTCGCGACATAAACATTCGCCATTCCTCCGCCGCCAAGCAAACTTATGATCTTATAGCGCCCATTTAACCGTTTACCAATGAGCATGTGTGATCACCTACTTTCACATTCCGATGAAAATTCAACAATTACTAACGTAATATTGTCCTCTCCACCATGCTCATTCGCTAAATGAACTAGCGCTTGCGCTTTCTCTTCAAGCGATTGTTCCGATGTTAAAATGTCCATCATCGACTGTTCAGACACCTTGTTAGACAAACCGTCTGAGCATAAAAGCAGTCGATCGCGCTCCTCCACTTCAATCGTCTTAATATCTAATTTGACGCTCTTTTCGGTCCCAAGCGCGCGCAATAACACATTTTTGCGCGGATGATGCTCTGCATCCTCTTTAGAAATCTGCCCTGTTTTCACCAATTCATTAACAAGAGAATGATCTTCTGTGATTTGCTGGAATCCATGTTGGTTGAACAAATAACAGCGGCTATCGCCGATATGGCCGATTGTCACAAACTGATCCGTGCAAATCGCACTGACAATCGTAGTCCCCATTCCTTGGCATTCTATATGGCGCAGTGAATGGTCAAACAGCAAGCGGTTGATGCTTGCAATCTGTTCTTTTAACCACCGCTCGGCGATTTCTGGTGATGTAATGTTTTCGGTTTCTTCCCACTGCTTTTTTAAATAGGAAATCGTCATTTCGCTTGCTACATCACCAGCACGATGACCTCCCATTCCATCTGCGACCATCGCTAAGTAGTGGCCATCTTTATTTTTAAAAATACCGCCGCAGTCTTCGTTATGAGGACGAATTTTGCCAACGTCGGTTTGAAAAACGACTTTCATGGTTTCACCTCGTTTCCTCTTTTCGCTCCTTCGCGCGAAGCTGTCCGCATGCGGCATCGATGTCATGTCCTTGTTCGCGGCGAATCGTGACATTAATTCCATGTTGCTTTAGCGTGCGCTCAAAGGCAAAAATTTGCTCGCGTGGTGTTCGCACATAATTTCGTTCTGGCACATAATTGACTGGAATTAAGTTCACATGGCATTTAAGACCTTTGAGCAGCTCTGCCAATTGTTCGGCATGCTCTATTTGATCGTTCACTCCACCAAACAGTCCATATTCGAATGTTACTCTCCTTCCTGTTTTTTCAACGTAATAGCGAACGGCTTCCATTAGTTTAGGAAGCGGATAGGCTTTATTAATCGGCATGAGTTTTGTACGCAATTCGGTCGTTGGTGCATGCAAAGAGATCGCAAAATTAATTTGCGTCCCCTCGTCGGCAAATTGATAGATTTTCGGAATAATGCCGCTTGTTGATACGGTAATGTGGCGTGCGCCGATGTGCAATCCTTTCGCATGATTCACAATGTGTAAAAACTTAATCAATGCATCGTAATTATCAAATGGCTCACCTATTCCCATTACGACAATGCTGCTCACTCGCTCCGCATATTCATCAAGCGCTTTTTGAACTTTTACGACTTGCGCCACAATTTCTCCTGCTTCTAAATGACGCTTTAGACCACCGAGTGTAGAGGCACAAAAGGTACAGCCAATACGGCAGCCTACCTGTGTTGTGACACAAATGGAGTTGCCATAATCATGGCGCATTAATACCGTTTCAATTGAAAAGCCGTCGTGAAGCTCAAATAAAAACTTGATCGTTCCATCCTTTGAGGTTTGCTGAACAAGCGTTTTTAAGGTTGTCATCGTAAAATGGGCTGCGAGCTTTTCCCGCAACACTTTTGGCAGGTTAGTCATATCCTCAAAGGAGGTGACTCGCTTTTGATAAAGCCATTCATAAACTTGCGTCGCGCGAAATGGCTTTTCTCCCTGCTCTACCATCCATTCTCGCAGTTCCTCCAATGTGAAAGAATAGATGGATGGCTGAGACGCATCGGTTGCTCGTTGATGGCTCGTTTGAATTTTTGCTTTTCTCAATGAAGTTACACCTTCTTTCGTAATGATGCGATAAAAAATCCATCTGAATCAAAATAGTGAGGCAGCAAGCGCAATTGCCCATTTGCTACATAGGGACGCACCTTTTCTGGCAATCTTTCCGAAAGCGTATCATCGACGGTAAACTCGGGATGAAGACGCAAAAACTCAGCCACTACCTCCTCATTCTCATCGTGGTCAATCGTACATGTGCTATAAACGATCGTTCCACCTCGTTTTAACAGCGGAGCCACTTCCCTTAAAATAGCCAATTGCAAACGAGCAAGTTCCCGAAGATCCTTCTCATTTTTGGCATATTTAATATCCGGCTTGCGCCGTATCACTCCAAATCCCGAACAAGGGGCATCTACTAAAATTTTATCAAACGATTCACGAGCAAAATACTGCGAAGCTTGCCGGCTGTCTAATACATATGCAGCAATGTTGGGCAGATGAAGACGCTCAGCTTGCTGCTTAATCAATTTTACTTTGTGCTCATGAACATCTAGCGAAATAACTTGTCCCGTCCGTTTCATAAGCTCTGCGATGTGTGTCGACTTTCCTCCTGGAGCCGCACAACTATCCAGCACTCGTTCATGTTCGCTAGGATGGAGCGCTCTGGCCACAAGCATCGAGCTTTCATCCTGAATGGTCATATACCCGTTTCGGAAAGCTTTCGTATCCACCAAGTTTCCTTTTTTCGCTCGAATCGCTTCTTCTGCCAATTCTCCCCGTTCGACTTCCGTTCCTTCTTCTTCCAACATGGCAATCACTTCATCAACGGTCGCCAATACTGTGTTGACTCGCGCTGTTTGTTTTGGTGCGGTTAAATTAGCCATGCATATTTTTTCGGTTTCTTGAAGGCCATATTGTGATGCCCAGCGTTTGACAAGCCAATACGGATGGCTCGTTTTCACGGCTAGTCGTTCAACATCACCTTGAATTTCATCGACAGAAGGAACGCCATCCCGCTGAACGGCACGCAAAACGCCATTGACCATCGACGAAATGCCACGGTGGCCGCGTTTTTTAGCAATTTCAACCGCTTCGAAAATAACGGCGCGATCAGGAATACGATCTAAATATAGCATTTGATAGAGCGATAAGCGAAGCAGCATCCGCACCCATTTTTGCAGCTTATGTGATTTTTTAATAAATGGCTGCAAATAGTAATCGAGCGTATCACGTCTTTGAACCGTTCCATATACAAGTTCTGTCAATAAACCGGTATCTCTTTCTGGCAACCTTGTGGAACGGATCGTTTGATTGAGCAATAGGTTGCTATAGGCTTCCTTTTCATCAATAGCTAAAAGTACATCTAAGGCAACTTCTCTTACATTTTTATGTTTCATTTTCATCTCCTAGCTTCGTTCCGATTGCTATCGCTGCCCCGGCGCCGCGCAAAAATTGTTCAGCGCTCATCCGCTTTTTCCCAGCCGGCTGCAATTCGGTAATTTTAATGGCGACATCATTGCCAGTGGCTACGACAATGCCGTCGTTCACCACTTCCATAATCGTCCCTGGCTGTGTTTGTGAAGAAGCGCGAATTTTTTCTGAACGCCAGATTTTCCAAACTTGCCCTTGATACATGGTATAAGCCACGGGCCAAGGATTTAAACCGCGGATATGATTATAAATTTCTTCTCCTGTACGGGTCCAGTCAATTTTTTCTTGTTCACGCTTAATATTATAAGCAAATGTCGCCTTTTCTTCATCCTGGCGGATTGGTGTAATTTTTCCTTGAAGTAAAAGCGGAATAGTATCGGATAGCAGCTTGGCTCCGGCCATACTTAATTTGTCGTGGAGGGTGCCAACGGTATCGTCTTCCGTAATCGGGACTTCTACCTGTGTTAAAATATCGCCTGCATCAAGCTTTTCTGCCATGTACATAATGGTTATTCCCGTCTTTGTTTTTCCCTGTAAAATCGCATAATGAATTGGCGCACCTCCGCGCAATTCCGGCAACAAAGACGCATGAACGTTGATGCAGCCATATGGAGGCGCCTCCAGCAGCTCCTTCGGCAAAATCTGACCAAAGGCTGCAGTGACAATTAAATCCGGCTTAAATGCTAGCACCCTTTCATATTGTTCCTTCTCACGAATTTTGGTCGGTTGCCAAATTGGAATCCCATGCTTTTCTGCTTCAACTTTGACTGGCGGCGGCGTCAGCTCCCTTTTCCGTCCCTTTGGTTTGTCCGGCTGTGTAACAACCCCAACAACATCGTATCCATCATGGATTAACTGCCGCAATACTGGAACAGAAAAATCCGGAGTTCCCATAAAAACGATTCTTACCATATGATCCATCATCTACCCTTCTAATTCTTCCTCTTCATAATAACGAATGACCTTGGACGTAAATAAAACACCGTTTAAATGGTCAATCTCATGCTGTAAAGCGCGGGCTAAAAAACCGGTCGCTTCAAGCGTATATGCGCGCCCGCGGCGATCTTGCGCCCGAACTTTCACGTAATCCGCTCGTTTCACTTCTCCGAATAGCCCAGGAAAGCTTAAGCAGCCCTCAGGTCCGATTTGCTCGCCTCTCTGCTCAAGAATCACAGGATTTATGAGCTCAATTCTTCCATGCTCATCTCCGACATCTACAACGGCGATTTGCTGGGCGATGCCTACCTGCGGAGCCGCTAATCCGACACCGTCTGCTTCCAGCATCGTTTCATACATATCATTCAGTAATTTTACAAGTTTGCGGTCAAACTCTATGACTTTTTCACAAACGGTTTCTAACACTTCTGCTGGATATGTGACAATATTTAACTTAGCCAATGCAATTTCCTCCATTTTACATCATCATATACGGGTTTGTGTCGATCGTAATCAACAGTTCTCCTTGTGACATTTCCTGCTGATAGCGGTCGACCACATTCTTTAGTATTTTAGTAAAATTAGCCTCTCGCTTGTATTTTATCATGCATTGATAGCGATATCTATCATGGAGACGAGCAATAGGGGAAGCAACCGGGCCAAGAATGATGGCCTCTTTCGATAACTGCGCACGTAAATAACCCGCAATTTTCTCTGTAACCGAAACCGCTTTTATTAATTCGGGATGAGAAACGGTAATAAGCGTTAAATAATAAAACGGCGGATAACCGTGAAACCTGCGGAGTGCCATTTCTTTCTGATAAAAAGCTTCATAATCGTGACGAGCAGCTAGTTCAATGCTATAATGCTCCGGCGTATACGTTTGAATGACGACCTCTCCCGGCAATTCGTGCCGCCCTGCTCGCCCGCTGACCTGCGTCAGCAACTGAAATGTTTTTTCGCAAGCTCGAAAATCTGGAAGGTGGAGCATCGTATCAGCACTCAACACTCCCACAAGCGTCACCTTTGGAAAATCGAGCCCTTTAGCAATCATTTGTGTTCCAAGCAAAATATCTGCCTTTCCTGCGCCAAACTCCGACAATATCCGCTCATGAGCCCCTTTGCGGCTCGTCGTATCAACATCCATGCGAATGACTCGGGCTTGTGGAAGCAGTTTAGTCAGTTCTTCCTCCACTTTTTGCGTGCCTGTGCCAAAGAAACGGATATGCTCGCTGCCGCATGACGGACAGCTGTAAGCAAGCGGTTCCTCATGCCCACAATAATGGCATTTCAATCGCTGCTGCACACGATGATAAGTAAGCGAAATATCACAGTGCGCACAGCGGATGACATGACCGCAGTCCCGACACATCACAAAGGTTGAGTATCCGCGACGATTTAAAAACAACACAGATTGCTCACCTTTATCAAGACGTTCTCGCAATTTTTCAAATAACGTCCGCGAAAACATCGAGCGGTTTCCACTCCGCAACTCCTCACGCATATCAATGATGGACACAGCAGGCAGACCATTTTCGCTCATTCTTTTGGTTAAAGTAAGAAGCTGATAAACTCCTTTTTTGGCGCGAGCAAATGATTCAAGAGACGGAGTAGCGCTGCCCAGCACAACGGGACATTGATGAAAGCGCGCCCGGTAAATAGCCACATCACGTGCATGATAGCGCGGTGTTTCTTCCTGTTTATAACTCGATTCATGTTCCTCGTCAATGATAATCATACCTAAATTTTCAAATGGGGCAAAAATAGCAGAACGCGCTCCAACCACAAGCTTGACTTCTTTGCGATGAATTTTGCGCCATTCATCATACTTTTCACCAATCGATAATCCGCTATGAAGCACGGCCACCTGCGAGCCAAATCTCCCTTTAAATCGCTCAACCATTTGTGGCGTGAGCGAAATTTCTGGAACGAGTACAATGGCTTCCTTCCCTTGCTTTAATACGGCCTCAATCGCTTGCATGTATACTTCTGTTTTTCCGCTCCCTGTCACACCATAAAGCAAAAAGACTTGATGCTCATTCTCCTTGATGCTGTTAACGATCGGCTCGAGCGCTTGCTGCTGCTCCTCCGTTAACATAAGCGGTTGAGTGGCTGCAAAATGGTGCTGTCCATAGGGATCGCGATAAGCTTCAACCTCATATTCGCAAATGATTCCTTTTTGAATTAATGTTTTTACTGAGGCGTGCGAGGCACCGCTTCGCTCGAGCACCTCCTTTAATGGCAAGTGCTCATTGAAAAGCAGCAGCTCTAACAATTGCTTTTGCTTAACAGCATTGGCCGGAAGTGATTCAATCGCCTTCTTTCGCTGCTCTTCTGGCACGGAAAAAGCAACGTATTTGATCGTTTTCTTCGCTGCTTTGTCCTTAAGATGATAAATAACCTCCAAATAGCCGTTTTGAACGTCCTTTTGTAAGCGAGATAACACATTGGTATTCTCAAGCTCTTTCCACGAAACCGCAGAGCGGTTAGAAAAGAAAGGCTGGACATTTGGATGCAAACGATCGCGATATTTTTCATCTACAAGGCGTATCTCTTTTTCATACTTCGCTTTCATCGCAGCCGGAAGCATCGCTTGGTAAGCGGAAATAGCAAAGCAGAGCGTCGTTTCGGTTAAGTATTGGCCCAAACGCAACAGTTCTTCATTCAATACGGGAGCCACATCTAAAATGGCTTCAATCGCTTTTAATGACTTGACATCAGAATAAGTCTTAATATCTACTACAAATCCTTGTAGCCGTCGCGTTCCAAACGGAACAACGACTCGCATGCCAATTTGCAGGACATCCTCCCATTTCTCCGGTATTTTATAGTCAAACGGCCGGTCTGTTTGCCGTGAAGGCACATCAACGATAACTGCTGCAATTTTCATCCAATCGCCTCGGCAATCTCTTTTAAAATTTCTTCAGCTACTTTCTTTTTCGTTAGCAACGGAAGCTTCGTAATGGATCCATCCCGTTTAAAAATTGTGACAATATTCGTGTCGCTGGCGAATCCCGCTCCCTTTTGGGCAACATTGTTAGCGACAATCATATCCAAATTTTTCCTTTGCAGTTTTTGAAGAGCGTACTCTTCCACTTGCTCTGTTTCCGCAGCAAATCCGACTAAAAACTGCTCTGTCTTTTGCTCTCCAAGCGCTTTTAAAATATCAATCGTTCTTTCCAGTTCAACCACAAGATCCCCAGGCTTTTTTTTCATTTTTTCGTTAAATACATATTTGGGGCGGTAGTCGGCGACAGCAGCTGATTTAATAACAATATGAGCAGAAGAAAATCTTTTGATCACTTCTTCGTACATTTCTTGCGCAGACTCAATTCGGATTGTTTCTACATTGCGAGGTGATGGCAGATTGGTAGGCCCGGAAATGAGCGTCACCTCTGCCCCTAGCTCTGCCGCTGTTTCCGCAATGGCATATCCCATTTTCCCTGTCGACCGATTGCTGAAAAATCGGACAGGATCTATTTTTTCACGCGTCGGCCCTGCCGTCACAAGCACTTTCTTGCCCTTCAATAATAGAGATGAAGGAGAGGAAGAAAAATATTGTTCAATCAATGTGACAATATTTTCTGGTTCTTCTAGTCTTCCTTTTCCAACGTAACCGCAAGCCAAATGGCCTTCGGATGGTTCGATAAACTGGTAGCCAAAACGGGCAAGCCTTTCCATATTCTCACAGACAGTCGGATGTTCATACATATGGACATTCATAGCAGGGGCAAGCCACACAGGCGCCCTTGTGGCCAAAAGCGTCGTCGTGATCATATTATCCGCTATTCCATTCGCTAGCTTCCCAATGGTATTGGCTGTCGCCGGAGCTACTAATACAAGATCAGCCCAATCTGCTAAATCGATATGCGCTATTACTTCAGCGTGTTTCTCTTCAAATGTATCGACATAAACATCATGGCGTGACAATGCTTGAAAGGTTAACGGCGTTACAAATTTGCACGCTGCCTCGCTCATCATCACTTTCACATTGGCTCCACGCTGTGTTAATCGGCTCGTTAATGTGGCTGCCTTATACACAGCAATTCCACCCGTCACACATAATAAAATATTTTTTTGTTCAATCATTTTTTGGAGCTCCCCTCTCACTTTTGTAAAAAAATAACAACCTAAAACCTAGGTTGTTATTTTTACTCTTCTTTTACAAGTTCAATATGGCCTGCCGCAATTTCTTCTAACGCTTTTCCAACGAATTTTTTTGATACAGGCCTTTCAATTGTAAGATCGTCTTTTTCCTGCAGTTGGCGCGCCCGTTTTGCAGCAACGCTCACAAGCGTGTATTTGGAATCAAGTTTTTCCATTAAAAGATCAATGGAAGGATAAAGCATCGTTTATTCAACCTCCAACATTTTTTTATACCGTTGTGCCACGCGCTCGCGCTTGCAATGTTCAGCTGTGACAATGGCTTTAATGCGCTCGCACGCTAATTCGACCCGGTCATTTTCTACGACATAGTCATAGGCATCCATCATTTCTAATTCTTCTCTTGCCGCTTTCATGCGGTCGTTAATCAGCTCTTCTGTTTCAGTTCCTCTAGTAACAATTCGATTTTTTAGCTCATTTAAGCTTGGCGGGGCAAGAAAAATAAACAATCCTTCCGGAAATGCCTTGCGTACTTGCAGCGCTCCCTGCACCTCGATTTCAAGAAAGACATCCTTGCCTTCCTGCAGCGTCTTCTCAACGTAATCAATCGGCGTACCATAATAGTTGCCGACATATTCAGCCCACTCAAGCAGCTTATGGTCGCGAATCATTTGCTCGAACTCTTCGCGTGTTGTAAAAAAGTAGTCAATCCCGTCTACTTCTCCCTCACGCGGCTTTCGCGTCGTCACTGAAATCGAATAATGCAAATTAATATCGGCTTGCGAGAATAACGCCTTGCGCACCGTCCCTTTTCCAACGCCGGATGGTCCTGATAATACGATTAATAACCCTCTTTCGCTCATAAAAATATAGAAACCTACCCTTCCTCTGATAAATCTTCACGCTCATATAATCGATGTGCCACGGTTTCTGGCTGCACCGATGATAAAACAACATGATCGCTATCCATGATAATGACCGCTCGGGTTCTTCTGCCATGAGTGGCATCCACAAGTTTGCCGCACTCTCTCGCATCTTGAACAATCCGCTTAATCGGAGCGGAATCGGGATTAACAATCGATATGATTCGAGAGGCTGAAACCATATTTCCGTAGCCGATATTGACAAGTTTAACTCCCACCGAACTCCACCTACCATAAAAATTATTGTTGCCGCAACCTAGCCATTATAAACGATTACTCTATATTTTGTACCTGCTCTTTTACTTTTTCAAGTGCGCTCTTCATTTCAACAACTTGTACAGCAATGCGGCTATCATTAGCTTTTGAACCAATCGTATTTACTTCACGATTGAGCTCTTGAATTAAAAAATCCAGCTTTCGCCCGATCGGTTCTTGATGATGCAATGTTTGGACAAACTGCTCAATATGGCTACGAATTCGTTTGAGCTCTTCATTAATATCCGTTTTTTCCGCGAAAATGGCGACTTCCGTTAAAAGGCGAGCCTCATCTACGTCTCCCTGCACCAATTCCTTCATGCGTTTCGTCAATCGCTCCCGATATTGCTCAATAGCTTCAGGAGCAAGATGCTGCACATTTTGTACACATTGTTTAAGCGTCGCCAATTGCTCCTGTACATCGGAAAGCAATGCCTTCCCCTCTTTTTCACGCATCGTTTTCAGCTGCTGAGCCGCTTCATTGACAGCCGATATGAGCAGGTGTTCAATTTCTTCATTGCCTGCTCCTTCTTCAATGATCTCAGCTACTCCTTCAAGCTGGAATAAATGCGATAAAGTAATAGAATCATGAAGTGAGAAACGATGATTTGCTTCTTTTAGCTGTTCGTAATAATCGCTCATCAGCTGCCAATCGACTTGGAGCTTGCGATTTGTCCATCCTTCTCCTTCAATGGCGATAAAAACTTCTACTCTTCCTCTGTGTACATACTGCGAAATCACTTTTTTTATTTTATCTTCAAAGATAAATAGTTGTCTAGGCATGCGAACAGAAATTTCACAAAAGCGATGATTCACAGATTTTACTTCGACTGTTACTCCCATTGAACCATTTGTTGTTTTGCTTCTTCCAAAGCCTGTCATGCTGTATACCATACTATCACACCCATTATGTTAACATACAAAAAGAAAAGGCCATAGAGAAACTTCTCTATCACCTTGCATATTATAACATATTTGTTCGTGATTTTCTTGTTAAAAACGACCCAGCAAACAAAAATGTCGGCAGCGCCGCGAGCCCAACGATTAAAATCCAATCAAGCAGCTCAACTGAAACCGTATGGAACACACGTTGCAGCGGAGGATAATAAATCACCACAAGCACCAGCAATAGGGAGAGCAATACAGCCCAAACCAGATACATATTTCCGAGAGGATTGCGGTCAAAAATGGATCGTTCACAACGGCAATCAAACACGTGAATAAGTTGAGCCATCACCAATGTCGCAAACGCCACTGTTTGCGCATACGCCAAATTATTCCCACTTCGTTCATAAACCGTCATAAATGCGGCTAGTGTTACAATCCCAATAATCACCCCGCGGCTAACGATTTTCCAGCCAAGCCCTCTAGAAAACACTCCTTCTTTTGGATGCCTTGGTCTCCGTCTCATGACATTTTCTTCAGCACGATCCAGCCCTAAGGCCATAGCTGGCAGCCCATCTGTCACTAAATTTACCCATAAAATTTGAATCGGTACAAGCGGAAGTGGCAGTGCTAACAGCATGGCAAACAGCATCACTAAAATTTCGCCAACATTTGATGCAAGCAAGTAGCGAATGAATTTGCGAATGTTCTCGTAAATGTTTCTTCCCTCATGAATGGCCGATTGAATGGTCGCGAAGTTGTCATCTAATAATACAAGAGATGCCGCTTCCTTCGCTACATCCGTACCGGATTTCCCCATCGCTACCCCGATATCTGCTGCCTTAATCGCAGGAGCGTCATTCACTCCATCTCCGGTCATAGCAACCACATGTCCTCTTCTCTGTAAAGCTTTCACGATTTTTAGTTTATGCTCCGGCGACACGCGCGCAAACACATAAATGTCATCGACGACTTCTTCAAGCTCATCAACCGAAAGCCGGGATAATGTTGGACCATCCATGATCTTTCCTTTTGGTGGCAAAATACCGAGCTGTTTCGCAATCGCTTTTGCTGTCAACAAATGATCTCCCGTAATCATCACCGTTTTAATGCCCGCCTCTTTACACTGCTGTACGGCTTTCTTTACTTCCGGACGCGGTGGATCAATCATTCCTTGAATCCCCATCAACGTCAAGCCTTTTTCTGCTTCTTTTTCCGATGGAATCTGTTCCTTTGCAGTTAGCGGACGGTAGGCTACAGCAATCGTACGCAACGCCTTACCGGCCATTGCATGGATGACATGATGCACCGTTTTTCGCCAGTCCGCTGTCATCGGTTGTGTGCGTCCGTTCCACCATATATGTCCGCTAATTTCAAGAAGTACATCGGGAGCCCCTTTCGTAATAATCCATCTTCTCCCTGATTTATCTTTCACAATGACTGTCATCATTTTTCGTTCCGAATCGAACGGAAATTCCTGCTCAACCGTAAACTCTGATTCTAGCTGTGCTTTTGTTAATCCTGCCTTTGCCGCTGCCACAAGCAGCGCGCCCTCCGTCGGATCCCCGTCGATATACCGTCGATGTTCCTTTTCCTTAATTTGCGAGCTATTGCAAAGGACGCTAAATGTCAGCAACTGCTGCAGTACCGCTTCTTTTTTGATATTGATAGGCCGTTCATTTTCATAAAATTCTCCTTTCAGTTCAAGCCCCGTTCCGCTGACTGTCCACATCCTTCCGCTCGCCCATATGTTTGTTACTGTCATCATGTTTTCCGTCATTGTTCCTGTTTTATCAGAGCAAATGACAGATGCACAACCTAACGTTTCTACAGCAGGGAGCTTCCGAACGATCGCGTTTTTCTTAATCATCCGCTGTACACCAAGCGCCAAGGCAATGGTCACAATAGCAGGAAGCCCTTCCGGAATAGCGGCAACCGCCAGTGACACTCCCGCTAAAAACATTTCATACAGTTCATGACCTTGAATAACGCCGACAACGACAACTAAAACGGTAAGCAGCAGAGCAACAATAATCAAAATCTTACCGAGCTGCTCTAATTTTCGCTGCAATGGAGTCGTGACCGTCTCCGCCTCTTGTAGCAGGTTCGCAATTTGCCCCATCGCGGTTTTCATTCCTGTGGCAATCACAACTCCCACTCCACTTCCTCGCGTTACAAGAGTACCCATGAAAGCCATATTATGCAAATCACCAATTGCAGTGTTTTCATTTGCAAGCGGTGTTGCCAATTTTGCAGTCGGCACCGACTCCCCTGTCAATGCCGATTCTTCAATTTCTAAGCCCTTTGCATCAATTAACCTTACATCGGCACCGATACGATCACCACTGGTAAATTTAATGACATCGCCAACAACAAGCTCTTGAGAATGGATTTTCATCCATTCTCCGTCGCGTAATACGGTCGCTTGCGGAGCAGATAGCTGCTTGAGAGCTTCCAATGATTTTTCAGCGCGTCGTTCTTGAAAAAAGCCCAAAAAGGCATTCATAATCACAATTACAATAATCGCGATCGCATCAACATACTCTCCGAGAAAACCGGAAATAATCGTGGCTGCAAGTAGAACAAGAACCATAAAATCGCGAAATTGATTCAAAAATACAATGAGAGCCGATTGCTTTTTAGCCTCTTTTAGTTCATTATAGCCAAACCGCTTAAGCCGTTTTGTTGCTTCTTCCGTTGTTAAACCTTTAGCAAGATCAGTATGTGCCTCCTTTGCTACATCATTTGGCGCGAGCGTATGCCATTGCATCCTTACTCCTCCTCCCTTGTCGCTTTTCTATGAAAGCTTATTCAGACATGTCCAAAAAAATGATATGATAATTGCAGAAATAAAAAATGAGAAAGGTGTTTCATATGGCTTTTGACGGAATATTTACATATGCTATGACGAACGAATTAAAGAAAATGCTTGAAGGAGGACGAATCACAAAAATTTACCAACCTTTTCAGCACGAGCTGTTGCTTTACATCCGCTCCCATGGGCGAAATTACAAATTGCTGCTATCGGCACATCCTAGCTATGCACGTGTTCACCTTACAAATGAAGGATATGACAACCCTGCTGAACCGCCGATGTTTTGCATGCTTTTACGCAAGCATTTAGAAGGGAGCGTCATTGAATCGATTCGGCAAATGGATTTTGATCGGGTGATCATGATTGAAGTAAAGGGACGGAATGAAATTGGCGATCTCTCCATTAAGCAGCTAATGATAGAGATTATGGGACGGCATAGTAACATCATCTTGATCGATAAAGAAACAAATAGGATCATTGACAGCATTAAGCATCTATCGCCGGCTATCAACCGCTATCGCACGGTGCTTCCCGGCCAGCCATACGTAGCGCCACCGTCACACGGTAAACTCAATCCGCTGAAAGCCACTGAAGAAATGATCATGAAAATACTTGATTTTCACGCTGGAAAGCTGCCAGAGCAGCTTGTCGCTTCCTTTTCCGGCCTCTCGCCTCTGTTTGCCAATGAGGTGGCTTTCCGCGCAGGGCTCGCCAATCGCTCCACTTTGCCAAAAAGCTTTATATCGCTTATGGAAGAAGTAAAGAGCGGGCATTTTTCTCCTTGTATATATACAAATGGACAAAAGGAATGGTTTTACGTTCTGCCACTTATGCATTTACAGGCGGAAGCAAAGCCGTTCGTCACGCTCGGAGAAATGCTTGACCGCTTCTATTTTGGCAAGGCTGAGCGCGACCGCGTCAAACAGCAGGCACACGATTTAGAACGGTTTGTCGCCAATGAAAAGGCGAAAAATGAGAAAAAGCTTTTGAAATTGGAACAAACATTAGAAGAAGCAAAACAAGCCGAGCAATATCGGCTTTACGGGGAGCTGTTAACCGCCTATCTGTACGCAGTCAAACGAGGGATGAAAGAAATCGGGGTCATCAACTATTACGATGCAAACGGGGAAACCGTCATGATTCCGCTTGATGCACAAAAGTCACCGTCAGAAAATGCACAAAGCTATTTTCAAAAATATCAAAAGGCGAAAAATGCTATTCACATCGTTCAAGAGCAAATCGAACAGACAAACAAAGAAATCGTTTATTTTGATACGCTATTGCAGCAGCTCGACACCGCTGCACCGAAAGATATCGAAGAAATTCGTGATGAGCTGATCGAGCAAGGCTATTTACGAGCAAAAGCTACGAAACAAAAAAAACAAAAGCCGCGCACGATTGAACTCGAACGTTACGTAGCAAGCGATGGCACGGAAATTCTCGTTGGTAAAAACAATAAACAAAACGACTACTTGACAAACAAACTCGCACAAAAAGATGAAATTTGGTTGCATACAAAAGACATTCCCGGCTCCCATGTCGTCATTCGCAGCAAAAATCCGTCCCAACAAACAATTGCGGAAGCCGCTAACCTTGCTGCCTATTTCAGCAAAGCGCGGCAATCAAGCTCCGTGCCTGTCGACTTCACGCGGATCCGCTATGTCAAAAAACCAAATGGAGCAAAGCCTGGCTTTGTGATCTATGAAAACCAACAAACCATATACGTCACGCCGGATGAGGAATTGGTAATTCAAATGAAAAAAACCGTCTGATGAACAGACGGTTTGAACTCAAATTACAGGGAATTTTTGCTTTATTGGAATCTTGGCATGAAAAAGGAATGGCTTGCATAAAGCAGACTTGTGAACGAATCGCCACTTTGCTAGCGCTTCGAAGTGGGAGCTTCTCAGTTCCGCAACGAAAGCTACCTTTCGTCTCCCTGAGCGTTACTTGGGGTCGTCCCCACCCTAGATGTCCGACGATTCGGAGTTCTTTTGTACCTTGGATATTTTACGCATGGAAGGCTCGGCTCGGTTTTCGCATTTGATTTCTCCATGCAACCCCCTAATATCCCATTCACAAAGAACCTGATATACACGTATTCTATCATGCGTTTTGGCTAACGCCAACCGACATTCATCTCCCGTCTACTCACGGGGCTGTGCCCTTCACGTTCCTTGAGGCGGGAGACTTCTTTCGGAAATTACGTTAAACAGGCAAAAGCCTGTCCTTGCCCGAAGTCAATTCGTCTCCCACTTTCATCAAGTTGCACAAGACTTAGAAATGGGGGACTTCTCAACTGGATAAAGTTAAACAAGTTTCATGTTTTTTTATCTACTGAGAAGTCTTCTAAAATTGATAGAGAACATCAATAAAAGGATGCTATAATAATCTCGTAATCAAAAAAGGAGGTGAAAAAATGAAATGGATCAGATATTGAGTAGGATTTTTGACGAGCTGTCATTTTTGCGTCATCATATGGCGACGAAAGAGGACATGGCTGCTATGGAGAAGCGGATCGAGCGTGTGGAGCAAACCATGGCGACAAAAGACGATCTGGCTGCCATGAACAAACGGATCGAGCGTGTGGAGCAAACCATGGCGACAAAAGACGATCTGACTGTCATCGACAAGCGCTTTGATCGAGTTGAACATGCCATGGCGACGAAAGAGGACATGGCTGCAATGGACAAGCGGATCCAGCAAATTGAGGAAACAATGGCCACCAAAGACGATCTCAACAACATCGAGCAGCGCATGGCCACCAAAGACGATCTCAACAACATCGAGCAGCGCATGGCCACCAAAGACGATCTCAACAGCATCGAACGGCGCATGGCCACCAAAGACGATCTCAACAGCATCGAGCAGCGCATGGCCACCAAAGACGATCTCAACAGCATCGAGCAGCGCATGGCCACTAAAGACGATCTCAACAGCATCGAGCAGCGCATGGCCACTAAAGACGATCTCAACAGCATCGAGCAGCGCATGGCCACCAAAGACGATCTCAACAGCATTGAACGGCGCATGGCCACCAAAGACGATATGGTCGCTATGGAGAAACGGATCGAGCATATTGAACAAACAATGGCCACAAAAGAAGATATAAAAGATATTCCGTTTATCAAACAAGCCGTGCTGGAGATGCAGGAAACGGTTAAAGAAATTCCAACGATAAAGCAAACGCTCGCCGAAGCGTTGCAAAAGCTGGATGATGTTATCGCTTCACAAGCACGTCAAGAGCTTGTTCTCCAATCGCTTGCCTTTCGCTCGCTTGAGCACGAAAATGCCATTCGCGCATTAAAAGCAAAGTAACTCCTCTCGTAAATACAACGATTATTCCTCTTTTGACAAGATATCATTTCCCTCAAATAAACAGCAACCGCCAATTGGCGGTTGTTTCTTTGTAAATCGATGCGCAAGTCAGGAAAACACGCAGACTGCACCGTTCCTGTCTGCACTTGAATATCCGCTTGCTCATATAGCTCTTCTTCATTCAAAGCATAGACCGTCACAGCCTCTTTCATCGGATTGACAATTCAATACTCTTTCACACCATAAGCCATAATAAAAAAAGAGCGCGAATGATCGTATCATTCGCACTCCACATATATGTTTATTTCCCCCATGCCTCCGGCTGTTTTCGCCAATCGCGCAGCGTCGCGAGGTCTTGTTCGCCCACAACGCCGAGCTCCACCGCCGTTTCAATGAGGCTGTCATAATCCGTCAACGTATGCAC
Organism: Anoxybacteroides rupiense; assembly: GCF_014196195.1. Classification (GTDB taxonomy): domain Bacteria; phylum Bacillota; class Bacilli; order Bacillales; family Anoxybacillaceae; genus Anoxybacteroides; species Anoxybacteroides rupiense. The sequence goes on from NZ_JACIDF010000001.1 coordinate 512,043, forward strand.
TTGTACATCGCTTTCGGCAAACGCTTGCTTTCCTTTTTCCAAGCCGTATGTAAAAATAGCAACAACGCCTAATACATCACATCCGGCTTCTTTTAAGGCACCAACAGCAGTTAACGAACTGCCGCCCGTAGAAATTAAATCTTCAACAACAACGACTTTTTGTCCCCTCTCTACTTTCCCCTCAATTTGTTTTCCTCTTCCATGTGCTTTTGCTTGGCTACGCACATAACACATCGGTAACCCAAGACGCTCGCTCGTCCATGACGCATGCGGAATGCCGGCAGTCGCTGTTCCCGCAATAATCTCCACATCTGGAAAATGCGCGCGAATGAGCTGGGCCAATCCATCTGCGATTATGCTTCTCACATGTGGATAAGCAAGTGTCAGGCGGTTGTCGCAATAAATCGGTGATTTCAACCCGGATGACCATATAAACGGTTCGTTTGGCTGTAACGAAACTGCGCCAATTTGCAGCAAATGTGTGGCAATTTCTTTGTTCATGATGATTCCTCCTGATTCCATTCTTGTTTAAGGCGCTCATACGCCGCATGCGGATCAGCAGCTCGGGTGATGCTGCGGCCAACAACAACGAAGCTTGAACCGAACTTTCGAGCTTCTTTTGGTGTGACAACACGCGCTTGATCGTTCGCTTCCTCATCAGCAAAGCGGATGCCAGGAGTCACTGTTAAAAATGAGGCTCCACAGTGTTCACGGATCAGCGGTACCTCCTTTGCGGAACAAACAACGCCGTCCAAGCCACTTTCTTGGGCAAGCAAAGCGTAGTGAAGCACTGTTTCCGCCATCGTCCGTGAAATCCAAAGCTCGCGTTGCATCATTTGTTCACTCGTACTCGTCAGTTGTGTGACCGCTATACAAGCTGGACGAGGCGCTCCGCTTGGCGTCCCCGCTTCCAATCCTTCTAATGCTGCTTTCATCATGCTGGTCCCACCAGCAGCATGAACATTCACTAAGTCTATCCCAAGGCGGGCGAGCCCCTTCATCGCTTGCTTCACCGTATTTGGGATATCGTGAAGCTTTAAATCTAAAAAAATGCGGTGTCCTTGCTTTTTTAAAGCGGTGATGATGTCAGGCCCTTCTTGATAATACAGTTCCATCCCAACTTTTACAAAAAGCGGCTCACGGACAAATGGACGCAAAAACGCTTCGACTTCTTCGCGCGATTGAAAATCAAGTGCCACAATAAACGGTTGGTCCACCTTTGTTCCAGCTCCTTCCGATACATTGAGAAATATGGTCAAATCCGAGCTCGTCAAGTAATACCGGCAGCTCAGCCACAATAGTTGGACAAACAAACGGATCGACAAAATTTGCCGTTCCGATCGCAACAGCGCTGGCGCCGGCGTAGAAAAATTCCAGAGCATCTTCAGCCGTTGCAATTCCGCCCATGCCGATAATCGGAATGGATACCGCTTGGCTTACTTCATAAATCATGCGGATCGCGATCGGCTTAATCGCAGGACCAGAAAGTCCCCCTGTACGGTTAGCCAAAATCGGTTCAGCTGTTTTTATATCGATTCGCATGCCAAGGAGCGTATTAATCATGGTCAGACCATCTGCTCCCGCCGCTTCAATCGCCTTGGCCATTTCCACAATGTTCGTCACATTCGGCGACAGCTTTACATAGACAGGGACGGCGGATACTTGCTTAACGAGGCGAGTGAGCTCAGCGGCTACTTCTGGTACGGTTCCAAACGCAATGCCACCTTTTTTTACATTTGGACATGAGATATTGAGCTCAAGAGCATGAACATTCGGCGCTTGCGAAATCCGCTTGGCGACTTCCACATAATCCTCCATCGTCGAGCCGGCGATATTGGCAATAATCGGTACATCGTATTGCGCGAGCCATGAAAGTTCTTCCTCGATCACTTTTTCTAATCCTGGATTTTGCAGTCCAATCGCATTGAGCATGCCGCTTGGCGTTTCCGCAACCCTTGGGGTTGGATTGCCAAAACGCGGTTCACGTGTTGTTGCTTTGATCATAATGGCCCCTAATTGGCTTAAATCATAAAGCTTAGCGTATTCCCGCCCGAATCCAAAACATCCAGAAGCCGGCATAACCGGATTCTTTAAGGAAAGCCCCGGCAATTCCACCGCTAAACGGCTCATAGCACCACCTCCCCGACTTTAAATACAGGACCATCGCTACAAACTTTTTTGTAGGCTGTTTCATTGTTAGGAACGCGGCAAACGCAGGCAAAACAAGCGCCGATGCCGCAGCCCATCCGCTCTTCCAATGAAAGATACACCTCTTTATCCGGAAACTTCTGCTCAAGCGCTTTTAGCATCGGCTTTGGACCGCACGCATACAGCACGTCGAACGAAAGCCCGCGTCCGCCGATCACATCGGTCACAAATCCTTTCGTTCCGTATGAACCGTCAGCAGTAGCAATGTAGATTTCACCGAGCGAAGCAAACTCTCGCTCATAAAAAATAACATCTTGTGTTTGAAAGCCAAGTATACTCGTCACAGTTACCCCTTTTTTTACAAGCTGCTTAGCCAGTTCATAGAGAGGAGGAACACCAATACCGCCCCCAACAAGAAGCGCGCGCTGTCCCGCTTGAACGGCTTCAAGCGGAAAGCCGTTTCCAAGCGGACCGAGCACATCAATGACCTCTCCTTTTTTCTTTTCCGAAAGGAGCGCAGTACCCGCTCCTTCTTTTCGATAAATAATGGTACACTCACTTGCTTCTTTGTTAATGTCGCAAAGGCTAAGCGGACGGCGCAATAGCGGATCTGTACGCTCTCCTACTTTGACATGGACAAATTGCCCTGCTTCATTCATCTCTTGAACAAGTGTTCCACCTAGGATTAACTGATAAATGTTTCGGGCAATCGGTTCATGATAAACAATGGTCATTTTTTCCACTTTCATGCATGCACCTTCTTTTCCGACATCGCAGTCATCGCAAACGTCATCGACTCCATCACCTGCAGCATGGCTTTTGCCGTATCAAGCGACGTTAAGCATGGAATTCCGTTTTCCACCGCTTCACGGCGAATTCGAAATCCGTCACTTTCTGGCTGCTTCCCTTTCGTTAACGTATTAATGACCACTTGGGCTTTTCCTTGACGGATAATATCTAAAATATTGGGTGATTCCGAATGAATTTTGTTCACGATGGTTACCGGAATATGGGCGGCCCGCAACGCTTCAGCTGTACCATTTGTGGCAAGAAGCTGGTAGCCAATATGATGAAAGCGGCGAGCTACTTCAATCGCTTCAGCTTTATCTTTATCAGCCACTGTAAGCAACACCGCGCCATATGGACGAATATGAATGCCAGAGGCTAAAAGTCCTTTATATAACGCTTTTTCAAATGTTACATCCTTTCCGATGACTTCGCCTGTTGATTTCATTTCCGGGCCAAGCGAAATATCAACATTTCGCAGTTTAGCAAATGAGAAGACGGGTGCTTTAACATATACCCCTTCACTTGCTTGTTTCAATCCTGTTTGATACCCAAGCTCAACAAGCGTTTCTCCTAAAATGACTTTAGTGGCGATGTTGGCCATCGGCACATTTGTAATTTTGCTTAAAAACGGAACCGTTCGACTGGAACGTGGATTGACTTCTAGCACATATATTTCATTTTGGTACATGACAAACTGGATGTTGAGCAGTCCGACAATGCGCAATCCCTTCGCCAGTTTAATTGTATAATCCACGATTTTTTGTTGAATCTCATCTGTCAATGTTTGCGGTGGATAGACCGCAATCGAATCGCCGGAATGGACACCCGCTCGCTCGATATGCTCCATAATGCCTGGAATGAATACCGTTTCTCCATCGGAAATGGCATCGACTTCAATTTCTTTTCCGATTAAATACCGATCTATTAGCACGGGATGCTGCGGATTGACTTTGACTGCATGTTCCATATAGTATAAAAGCTCGGCCTCTTTATAGACGATCTCCATCGCTCGGCCACCGAGCACATACGATGGGCGAACAAGCACCGGATAGCCGATTTCAGCTGCGATCCGCACCGATTCTTCAACCGAATAAGCGGTTTTTCCTTTCGGCTGCGGAATGCCTAAGTGCGACAGCGTTTGTTCAAATTTATCGCGATTTTCTGCGCGGTCCAAATCCTCCAATGAGGTGCCAAGAATACGGACACCGCGCGCTGCTAATTCGGCAGCTAAATTGATGGCGGTTTGCCCGCCGAATTGCACAATGACACCAATCGGCTGTTCCAGATCAATGACATGCATCACATCTTCGATCGTTAGTGGTTCAAAATAGAGCTTGTCTGAAACACTAAAATCTGTCGATACGGTCTCCGGATTATTGTTAATAATAATCGCCTCATACCCTGCTTCTTTAATAGCCCAGACAGAATGAACGGTCGCATAATCGAATTCGATGCCTTGTCCAATGCGGATCGGGCCCGATCCCAACACAACGACGCTTTCCTTCTGCGTCACCACCGATTCATTTTCTTCTTCATAGGTTCCATAATAATACGGAGTTTCTGACATAAATTCAGCGGCACACGTATCAACCATTTTGTAAATAGGGACAATCCCCGCTTGTTTTCTTAATTGGTATACATCTCGTTCATTCATGTTCCAAAATTCTGAGATGGCTGCATCAGAAAACCCCATTTGCTTTGCCTTTCGCAGCACATCCAAATCTCCAACATGCTCGCGTACCATCGTTTCATAATGAACAATGCGGGCAATCTTGTGTAAAAAAAAGCGGTCAATTCGGCTCCATTCATGAATTTGCTCGATATCTATACCGCGGCGAATAGCCTCCGCTATATAGAAAAGGCGCTCGTCCCCCGCTTTGCGGATGCGTTTTTCAATCAATTCATCGTCAGCATGGCGAGCCTCTTTAATTTCTAAATGATGGACGTTTGTCTCAAGTGAGCGCACAGCTTTCAGCAGCGATTCTTCAAATGTTCGGCCGATTGCCATGACCTCTCCCGTCGCTTTCATTTGCGTGCCAAGGTGACGGTTCGCGGATTCAAACTTATCAAATGGAAAACGCGGAATTTTCGTCACCACATAATCGAGAGCCGGTTCAAAGCAGGCGTATGTTTGACCTGTTACTGGATTCATGATCTCATCTAACGTTAAACCGACAGCAACTTTGGCTGCTAGCTTTGCAATCGGATAACCGGTTGCCTTAGACGCCAGCGCAGATGAGCGACTTACGCGCGGATTTACTTCGATGACATAGTAATGGAAACTGTGAGGATCAAGTGCCAATTGAACATTGCAGCCTCCTTCAATGCCCAGAGCGCGAATAATGCGCAAGGAAGCGTTGCGCAACAATTGATACTCTCGGTCGCTTAACGTTTGGCTTGGAGCAACGACAAGTGAGTCCCCTGTATGAATGCCTACTGGATCGATATTTTCCATATTGCATACGACAATCGCGTGATCTTGAGCATCGCGCATCACTTCATATTCAATTTCTTTATAGCCGGCAATGCTTTTTTCTAACAAGCATTGATGAACCGGACTCATTTTTAAACCGCTGGAAACAATGTCAATCAGCTCTGCTTCGTTTGTACAAATGCCTCCTCCTGTCCCGCCAAGCGTAAAAGCGGGGCGGACGATAACCGGATAGCCGATTTTTTCAACAAATGCATAAGCTTCGTCTAAACTATGGATAATGTCGCTTTCTGGAACTGGCTCTCCTAACTCCTTCATTAACGCTCGGAACAATTCCCGGTCTTCAGCTTTCTGAATGGCCTCCAGCTTTGTTCCAAGAATTTCGACCCCACATTCTTCTAAAACGCCTGCTTCCGCAAGCTCCACAGCTAAATTCAAGCCTGTCTGTCCCCCAAGCGTCGGCAAGATCGCATCTGGACGCTCTTTGCGGATGATGCGGGAAACAAACTCCAGCGTCAATGGTTCCATATACACTTTGTCAGCAATCTCTGTATCCGTCATAATCGTGGCAGGGTTGGAGTTGACTAAAATGACTTTATATCCTTCTTCTTTTAGGGCTAAACACGCCTGTGTTCCAGCATAGTCAAACTCCGCTGCCTGTCCGATGACAATTGGGCCAGAGCCGATCACTAAAATCGTTTCGATATCTTGACGTTTAGGCATGAACGATCTCCCTCTCTTTTTTAAACTGTTCAATCATGGCAATAAATTCATCAAACAAATGATTGGCATCCTCTGGGCCTGGAGAGGCTTCTGGATGATATTGCACAGTAAATGCCGGATAATCCAAATGGCGCAGCCCCTCAATCGTTCCGTCATTTAATGCCACGTGCGTCACTTCTAAACGTGTTTGCTTTAATGATGATGCCATGACCGTATAGCCATGATTTTGCGAGGTAATAGCCACCTTTCCTGTTGCAAGATGCTTCACAGGATGGTTCGAGCCGCGGTGACCGAATTTCATTTTTTCAGTATCGGCCCCGCAGGCAAGCGCGAACAGCTGATGGCCAAGACAAATACCAAAAAGTGGAACGCGACCGAGAATGCCACGAATCATCTCAATAGCTTCTGGAACGTTTTTTGGATCGCCAGGACCATTTGAAAGCATCACTCCATCAGGATGAAGGTTTAGCACATCCTGAGAGGTTGCATGATAAGGAAGAACAATGACATCACAGTTCCGCTTATTTAATTCCCGTAAAATTCCATGTTTCATTCCAAAGTCAAGCAAAACAACACGATGTCCCCGTCCAGGGCTCGGATATGCGCTTTTCGTAGAAACCCGCTTCACTTGATCGGTCGGCAGCTTTGTTTTCTTCAAATCGCTTACGATCTCGGCAACACTGACATCTAAATCACAAATCATTCCTTTTAATGTTCCGTGCTGGCGAATCATGCGAGTGAGCTTTCTTGTATCGATTCCAGCAAGACCAGGAATATTTTTTTCTTTCAAATATTCATCAATCGTGATCTCACTTCGCCAATTAGAAGGAGTGCGGCATACTTCCTTGACAATCAGCCCATGAATATGCGGTTCAATCGCTTCAAAATCATCACGATTAATGCCATAATTACCGATCAAAGGGTAGGTCATCGTGACAAACTGACCACAATAGGAAGGGTCTGATAAAATCTCTTGATAGCCTGTCATTCCTGTATTAAACACGACCTCCCCCATTTTTTGTGCTGTACTTCCAAACGCTTCTCCAATAAAAAATGTACCGTCTTCTAAAATAAGCTGTCGTTTCATTCCTCTCTCCCTTTCTGCCATACAAGTTTTCCGTTCACAAACGTCATCGTTGGCCAACCTTTACATATCCAACCAGCAAATGGGGTATTTTTACCTTTTGACACAAACGTATCTGGATCAATTGGATGCTCTGTTTGCAAATCAATAACCGTCAAATCCGCTTTTGCGCCGACCGCTAATTTTCCTTGCCGGAGTCCAAACGCTTCTGCTGGCTTTTTGGTCAGCCAATCAATCAATTGCTTTAACGTACAAATGTGGGGTTCAACTAAATTTGTATAGAGCAGTGGAAAAGCTGTCTCAAGTCCAACAATTCCAAATGGAGCCAGCTCCATGTCTTCTCGCTTTTCTTCCTCCGTATGCGGGGCATGGTCAGTTGCGATAAAATCGATCGTCCCATCAAGCAGTCCCTCGATCAATGCAGCGCGATCTTCTTTGCTTCTTAACGGAGGATTCATTTTAAAATTGGCATCCAGCTCCGGAATATCTTCATCGCAAAGCAGGAGATGATGCGGCGTCACTTCGGCCGTCACGCGAATACCAGCACGTTTGGCTTCACGCACCACACGTACAGATTCCTTTGTGCTGATGTGGCAAACATGATAATGGCATCCAGCCGCTTCAGCCAATAAAACATCGCGAGCAATGTGAACGGATTCGGCAATCGATGGGATGCCCAAGAGTTCGTATTTTCGTGCGAACTCCCCATCATGAACACAGCCCTTATATGTAAGTGTTTCCTCTTCGCAATGGGCAACAATAGCCATATCTAAGGCAGCTGCTTCCTTCATGGCTTCATACATCATGCGCGCATTCTGCACACCTACTCCATCATCCGTAAAAGCGAAAGCCCCAGATGCCTTTAACGCTGCAAAATCAGTCCGTTCCTTCCCAAGCTGGCGAATCGTGATCGAAGCATATGGAAGGACGTTCACATAGGCTGTTTGGCGAATGCGTTCTTGAAGCCATTCCATTTGTTCCTTTGTATCAGGAACCGGACGAGTATTCGGCATGGCCGCAATCGTTGTAAATCCTCCTTTCGCCGCTGCTAATGAACCTGATGCGATCGTTTCCTTATGCTCACCGCCCGGCTCACGCAAATGGACATGCAAATCGATCAAACCTGGAGCGAGCAGCTGGCCGCCGACATCTACCTGTTCATCCTCTTCTCCTGCATCAATGCGAGATGCGATCTCTGTAATGACATCCCCAACCATTTTCACCTCTGTCGCCACAAGCTCTCCTTCTTCATTAAGCAAACGAGCATTTTTTAAAATAACCGCCATGCTTGATTCCTCCTTCACAAGTTTCCACAGCTCTTTTTAATACCGCCATGCGCACATAAACGCCGTTTTCCATTTGCTTAAAAATACGCGACCGTTCGCACTCGACAAGCTCGCTAGCAATTTCAACGCCGCGATTGACAGGAGCGGGATGCAAAATGATGCTGCGCGTTTTCATTTTTTGCGACCGTTCCACCGTTAATCCGTATTGTTGATGGTACTGTTCTTTCGTCAGTCCCATCTTCTCTCCATGACGTTCGTGCTGAATCCGAAGCAGCATGATGACATCCGCCTCTTTTACAGACACATCCAAATCAACATAAGTGCCATAACCATTTCGTTCATCCTTCCATTCCTCCGGACTTGAAAAAAGGACAGTCGCACCCAGTCTTGTCAATATTTCAGCATTCGAGCGAGCAACTCGGCTATGGCGAATATCCCCGACAATCGCAACGGTGATCCCTTGAAACGTTCCAAATTCTTGCTGGATGGTCATCAAATCTAACAATGATTGGGTCGGGTGATGGCCACATCCATCCCCTGCATTGATGATTGGAATGTGAATCGAATGGCGGAGTGTTTCAAAATAGCGGTCCTCTGGATGGCGAATGACGACCGTCTGCACGCCAATCGACTCCAGCGTACGGATCGTGTCATATAATGTCTCTCCTTTTTGAACGCTTGACATTTCTGCATCGAATGGTACGACATGGAGTCCTAGTCTTCTTTCTGCTACTTCAAAGCTACATTTTGTTCTTGTGCTCGGTTCAAAAAACAAGTTCGCCACAAAAAACGGTTTTGAACTGGCAAAACTGGCTCCCTGTCGAAACCTTTCTGCTTCATGAAGCAGATTTTGTATATCATCGAGCGACAATTCCGATAAGGTAAGCAAATGGCTCATTTTATTCCCTCCTGTTTTATAAAAAAGCACCCTGCCTTACTCGACAGGGTGCTACAGTTTTGGGCGCAAAAAGGTGTGCAGAAAGAAAGCCATATGATGACTTTCATTTCTTTTTTGCGCGAACAGCAACACCCTTTTAAGTCTCACAGGACTTAATTAAAAGGCGGCACTACGCGACATGATCTTTATTTTCTTCAAGTTCAAACATATTTTCATTTATTTCTGGGCGTCCAGGCAAAAGCAAGTTCAAAATAACACCGCTGATAGCCGCTAATGCCATTCCTTGAATCTGGAAATTCTCAGACACTTTTAAGATGGCTCCGCCAATGCCAATCACCAAGATGACAGAGGAAATCACTAAGTTTCGTTTATCTCCAAAGTCAATTTTGCTATCGACGAGCATGCGCAACCCGGACGATGCGATAATTCCAAACAGCAGGATCGAAACTCCGCCCATAACCGGGGTTGGGATCGTACTGATTAAAGCGGTCACCTTTCCGATAAATCCAAAGATAATAGCGAACGCCGCTGCGCCAGCCAGCACATACACGCTATACACTCGTGTGATGGCAAGCACACCAATATTTTCTCCATATGTCGTTTTTGGCGGTCCGCCAATTAAGGCAGAAATCATCGTCGCTGTTCCATCGCCCAAAATCGAGCGATGCAATCCAGGCTTTTTAATGTAATCTTGTCCAACAACTTTACTTAATACAAGTTGATGGCCAATATGTTCAGACAATGTGACAAGCGCTACCGGAACCATCAGCAAAATAATCTTTCCCGTTACATGCACAGGATAATCAACAAAAGGAATCAAGAAATCTGGCATTTCAAGCCATTTAGCTTTAGCAATCGGAGACAAATCCACCACTCCTACTGCTAGAGAATACACATATCCAACCACAATCCCGATAAGAATTGGCACTAAACTAAGCAAACCGCGCAAATAGACGGAACAGATAATGGTTGCCGCAAGCGTCACAAGCGCTACAGAAAAATAAGTGAGATTATATTTTCCATCTGGACCGTTCATTGCCATGCCAACGGCTGTATTCGCAAGGCCGAGGCCGATGACAATAATCACAGGACCGACAACAATCGGAGGCAATAATTTCATAATCCAACGATAGCCGGCTCTTTTAATGACTAAAGCGACAATTCCATAGACAGCACCGGCTAAGAAGCTGCCAACCATGGCTGCTCCAGGACCTCCTGCCGCTTTTGCTGCAATAATCGGTGAGATAAAGGCAAAGGAGGAACCGAGATAGGCCGGAACTTGCCATTTTGTAATCATTAAAAACGCGAGTGTTCCGAGACCGCTGGAAATGAGAGCCATTGAAGGGCTTAAACCGACAAGATAAGGCACTAAAATGGTCGCGCCAAACATGGCAAACAGATGTTGAAGACTAAGCGTCAACCATTGAACTGGCGAAGGTCTATCTTTAATTCCCAATACAGGCTTATTCATTGTTTTTTCAATCTCCTTCCGACTATGATTGAGTCATAAAAAAACCCCTCTTTGCCCACATGATGCAAAGAGGGTGCAATCGTTGCCTAAAAAATCGGCAGACCAATTTGACCCCCTTTGTCAGTCTCTCAGGACTGCCTTTAAAAGGGCGGTTACACGTTCTCATGAATGGTGACTTGATCCACTTGATCCACTTCTTTTAATTCTACTACAATAATTTCTGAACTCGAGGTCGGTACATTTTTGCCAACAAAATCCGCGCGGATCGGCAGTTCACGGTGACCGCGGTCAATCAGCACAGCCAGCTGGATTTGCGCCGGACGCCCAAAATCAATGATGGCATCCATGGCCGCACGCACCGTCCGCCCCGTAAATAAGACGTCATCTACAAGTACAACCTTTTGGTTTGTCACATCAAACGAAATATTAGATCCTTTTACAAGCGGTTCCTTATCGCCTGTTTTTACCGTTAAATCATCGCGATATAGCGTAATATCAAGCTCTCCGACAGGCATCGCCGCGCCTTCGATCTGTTCAATTCGCTCCGCCAGCCGCTTGGCTAAGTAAATGCCGCGCGTTTTAATGCCGACAAGCACACAGTTTTCAATTCCTTTATTTCGCTCAATAATCTCGTGAGCAATGCGCGTCAGGGCCCGGCGAATCGCCTGTTCATCCATCACTACTGCCTTTTGCATTTTTTTCACCTCCGCAAAAAACCCTCCCACCGATCGGTGAGAGGGCAGAAAACAACCACATTTGCTGTATTTAGATCCGGCTCCTTCTCAGCCTCACGGGACTGATTTTAAAGGACTACTATTCACTTAGCTTTATTGTAAAAGCGGATAAAGCTTTTGTCAACGATTATTTCTAAGCATGTCCAAAACCTCGACAAATTCATGCGGAAGCGGTGCTTCGAATTCTAAATACTCTCCTGTCCGTGGATGAGTAAATCCAAGTACACCTGCATGCAGTGCCTGTCCATTGATCGGTAGTGTTTTTTTAGGTCCATATTTTGGATCTCCGGCAAGCGGATAACCAATATATTTCATATGAACGCGAATCTGATGCGTTCTTCCCGTTTCTAGTTGACATTCAATAAACGTAAAATTAGAAAATCTCTCTAGAACACGAAAATGCGTCACAGCTTCCTTTCCATTCTCCACAACAGCCATGCTTTGACGATCATGTTGATCGCGGCCAATCGGAGCATCGACCGTACCGTAATCATGAGGAATGACTCCGTGAACGATAGCTTTATATTTACGCGTGACGGTTTTATGAACAAGCTGATTGACCAGCGCTTCATGCGCCATATCATTTTTTGCTACCATAAGCAAACCAGATGTGTCTTTATCAATCCGATGAACAATTCCAGGACGAAGTATGCCGTTAATGCCTGATAAATCCTTGCAATGGGCAAGCAAACCGTTAACCAGCGTCCCCCTCATATGACCTGGTGCTGGATGGACAACCATTCCTCTCGGTTTGTTTACAACCAAAACATCGGCATCCTCATAATAAATGTCTAATGACATCTCTTCCGGCTCTACATCCAGTGGTTCTGGCTCTGGAAGTTCCACCGCTACTTCATCCCCGACAGAACATTTATAATTCGCTTTTATTTCCGTTCCGTTGACGGTCACAAGTCCATCTTTGATCCATTGCTGAACCTGTGAGCGAGACCATTCGCCATTTAAAGCAGCAATGACTTTATCAATTCGTTCGCGGTCATACGCTTCCTCAATCTGAAACTGTATTACATCCATTACTGATTCTCCTTTTTCTTCGCTCCGCCAATAAAGGTTTGTAAAAAGACAAGGGCTACCCCGATGCATAAGGCGGAATCCGCAATGTTAAAAATCGGGAAATTAAAAATATATGTATGAATAAAATCCACAACCTCCTTGCGAACTAATCGGTCAATAAAATTGCCGATCGCTCCGCCGAGCATAAAGCCAAGAGCGACACCAAACAGACGCTCTTCGCGCGGCAGACGCCGAATATAGAACACTAACCCGATCACAACAATGATCGTAATTAAATAAAATAGCCAAAATTGACCTTGTAAAATTCCCCACGCCGCGCCACGATTTCGATGGGACGTAATATAAAGCACATTCGGAATCACTGAAATGCTTTCTCCTATTTGCATGCGTGTAGCCACGAGCCACTTTGTAAACTGGTCAATGATAATGACAATCAGGGCGATCAAATAATAAAACACGCAACTCCCTCCACAACTTGACATATGTACTTTATGAATTGTAGCATAACCGACGAATAATAGACAATGCATGTTTAGACGCTTTTGCATATGTCCAAAACCTGCCGGGCCTCGCACACATTGCTCTTCTCTTATATACAATTGAGCGAACCTTTCGCTCTTTCCATTTTCGCAATGTAATCCCGGGTAACCATATCAATAAATATATCAAAACCCCCGATCCAATGAACCAATATGACAGGCGGACAACCGTCATAAAATCGAATCGGCTTTTGAATAGGGGACATGTTTCATCTTTTCGTTTAATCTCGATCATTCGCAAATGGAGTCAATGCCGGAATTATGAATCCCTTATATATACGTCGTTCAACAGCGAAAGGCTTCGCGAACGGCGCATCAGCTAAAAAAGGCTGCCTGTGACGGCAGCCTTTTTGCTGTAACGTGACCTCTTATGCTTGGCTATATTCTTTAACAATTTGCGCGCAGCGTGGGCATAAAGTCGGATGCTCTTTATCTTGGCCGACTTCTGGTGTGACAACCCAGCAGCGCTCGCAAGTGTCTCCTTTTGCCTGTTGGACGACAATCGCCATGCTCGCAAATTTTTGTGCTTCTGCTGGCGCTTCGGCATAATCTCCTGCCACCGTAAATCCAGAAACGATAAATAACTGCTTCAAGCTTTCCGCGATGGAATCAAGCAGCTGCTTTGTTTCCGGAGTTGGATAAACCATTAAGCTAGCTGTCAATGACTTACCAATCACTTTTTCATTTCGTGCGATCTCTAATGCTTTTAGAACATCATCGCGCACACTCATAAACGCATCCCATTTTTTTAGCAGCTGATCGGCTCCTTCCAGCTCTTGCACTTCCGGCATATCAACAAGCTGGACGCTCTCTTCCTTTTCTTTTCGATTCGGAATATGTCCCCATACCTCATCGGCTGTATGCGGTAAAATTGGAGCCATAAGCTTCGTTAAGGCGACGAGCGTCTCATACAGAACCGTTTGAATAGAGCGGCGTTCTTGATGATCAGCTGTTTCAATATAAAGAACATCTTTTGAAAAATCGAGATAGAACGCACTCAAATCTACTGTACAGAAATTATTGATATCGTGATAAATGGTAGCAAATTCATATCTTTCATATGAATGCTTTACCTTTTGGATTAATTGATTTAATTTCGCCAGCATATAGCGGTCCACTTCGCGCAGCTTTGCCAATGGGACCGCATGAATTTGCGGATCAAAATCAAATAAGTTGCCAAGCAAGAAACGGAATGTATTGCGAATTTTTCGATATACTTCCGCTACTTGTTTTAAAATGTTATCAGAAATACGCACATCTGCCTGATAATCAACCGAAGCAACCCAAAGCCGCAGGATATCGGCTCCTAATTGTTCCATGACCTTCGCTGGAACGACGACATTTCCAAGTGACTTACTCATCTTGCGTCCTTCCCCGTCAAGCACAAAGCCATGGCTTAATACGGCTTTATATGGTGCTTTTCCCGTCACAGCAACAGCTGTGGAAAGCGAAGAGTTAAACCAGCCGCGATATTGGTCAGATCCTTCCAGATAAAGGTCCGCTGGGCGCTGCAGATCATCACGTTCCTCTAAAACAGCTTGATGTGATGAGCCTGAATCAAACCACACATCCATAATGTCTGTCTCTTTTGTAAAAATGCCATTCGGGCTTGATGGATGAGTAAAGCCTTCTGGAAGCAAATCTTTTGCTTCTCTCTCAAACCAGATGTTTGAACCATATTGTCTAAATAGGTTGGATACGTGTTCAATCGTTTCATCCGTGATGATTGGCTCACCGTCCTCTGCATAAAAGACCGGGATCGGTACTCCCCATGCGCGTTGTCGCGAGATACACCAGTCGCCTCGGTCACGAACCATGTTATATAAACGCGTTTCTCCCCAAGCAGGGATCCATTTAGTCTCTTGAACAGCTTTTAGTAATTCATCGCGAATTTGATCAATGGAAGCAAACCATTGTGCTGTTGCCCTGAAAATGGTCGGTTGCTTTGTTCTCCAATCGTGTGGGTATGAGTGCGTAATAAACTGCAGTTTTAATAATGCACCCGCTTCTTTTAACTTTTCTGTCACAGCTTTGTTGGCATCATCGTAGAACAATCCTGCAAATCCCGGGGCTTCCTCTGTCATATAGCCTCGTTCATCAACCGGACAAAGCACGCCGAGATGATATTTTTGTCCGATGAGGAAATCATCCTCCCCATGTCCCGGCGCTGTATGGACGCATCCTGTTCCTGCATCGGTTGTAACATGTTCACCGCAAACGACGAGTGAATTACGTTCATAAAACGGATGCTTCGCTACGACGTACTCAAGCTCGTTTCCTTTCAGTGTTTTGATCACCTCCGCTTCCTCCCAGCCAATTTCTTTTTTGACCGAAGGGAGGAGAGCAGAAGCAACTACATATTTTTCATCATTGACTCGAACAACGCTATATTCTAAGTTCGGATGGACGGCAATTCCTAAGTTAGCAGGAATCGTCCAAGGGGTCGTTGTCCAAATGATAATTTTCTCGTCACCTTCAAGAACGCCTTTTCCATCTTTAACAGGGAAAGCCACATAAATAGATGGAGAGCGTTTATCTTTATATTCAATCTCTGCTTCAGCTAATGCTGATTCGCTGGATGGAGACCAGTATACAGGCTTTAGGCCTTTATAAATGAGCCCTTTTTTCGCCATCTCGCCAAATACTTTGATTTGCTGAGCTTCATATTCCGGCTTTAATGTGACATATGGATTGTTCCAATCACCGCGAACCCCGAGACGCTTAAATTGCTGACGCTGACTGTCAATTTGTTCATAAGCATACTCTTCACAAAGTTTACGGAAGTCCGCAACACTCATTGTCTTGCGGTTGACACCTTTATTTTTTGTCAAGGCTGTTTCAATTGGCAACCCATGTGTATCCCAACCAGGAACATATGGAGCACAGTAACCGCTCATTGATTTATAGCGAACGATAAAATCTTTGAGAATTTTATTGAGCGCATGCCCCATATGGATATCACCATTTGCATATGGAGGGCCATCATGCAGCACAAATAGCGGACGTCCTTTCGTGCGCTCCTGAACTTTTCGATAGATATCCATCTCTTCCCATTTTGTTTGCATTTGCGGTTCGCGCCGCGGGAGATTTCCACGCATTGGAAAATTTGTTTGCGGCATCAATAATGTATCTTTATAGTCCATCTCCACATTCCTCCATCTTCATCATCATCAAATATAAAAAGCCGCTCTCTCCCAAAAGGGACGAGAACGGCCTCGCGGTACCACCCTTATTGGCTATGTATGATAGCCCTCTTTACATTCGTAACGGGAATGACGCGCCATCGCTTACTCACCAATTCAGCGTGGGAACTCCAGGGTGATCTTCACTCTTTCGCTTATGCCGGGCTTCCACCGTCCCCAGCTCGCTACAATAAGCATATGAAAGAGCTACTGTCCCTTTCATCGTTGATCACAATATTGTATCTTATACTTGAATGGTCATCCATTCATACGCCTTCATTCAGCTGCACAGCTGGTAAACTACTCACCACTTAGCTAACGCTTGAAGTGGGAGCTTCTCAGTTCTACGACAAAAGAACCTTTCGTCTTCCTGAGCGTTACTTCGGGTCGTTCCAACCCTAGTCGGGGTTCTTTCGTGCCTTGGATATTTTACGCATGGAAGGCTTTGCTTGGTTTTCGTATGCGATTTTCTCCATGCCCCCTCATATCCCGTTCACAAAGAACATGATATACATTTATTCTATCATGCGTTTTGGCTGACGCCCACCAAAATTCATCTCCCGCCTACTCAAGGGGCTATGTCCTTCACGTTCCTTGAGGAGGGAGACTTCTTTCGGAAATCCGTTAAAAAGCACATTTGATCCTCTTTATAGATACACATGGTCAATAGTTATTTTGATTATATGCGAAAAGGACAAAATCCGTCAAGATTGGCTCAATTTTTCAT
Source organism: Anoxybacteroides rupiense (assembly GCF_014196195.1). Lineage (GTDB taxonomy): Bacteria > Bacillota > Bacilli > Bacillales > Anoxybacillaceae > Anoxybacteroides > Anoxybacteroides rupiense. The sequence goes on from NZ_JACIDF010000001.1 coordinate 529,087, forward strand.
GTTCTTCCACTTCAATTTCCTTGACCTCATACTCCATTAAATGGTCCCAATCTCCGTTGTTCAACATTTCAAGCTGGGCTTCCACGAGCATGCGAAAGCGCGTACGGAACACTTTGGATTGACGTTTAAGCTCTTCGATCTCCTGTGCAATCTTCCGCGATTTTGCAAGCGCTTCGCTAATGATGCGATCAGCGTTTTTTTCGGCTTCTTTGATGATAAGCTTAGCCTCTTTTTGCGCATTTCGCTTCACTTCTTCCGCCGTTTCCTGGGCAATCAAAATAGATTTATTAAGCGTTTCTTCAATATTTGTAAAGTAATTAAGCTTTTCCGTTAATTCAGATACCTTTTCCTCGAGCTGTTTTTTTTCGCGAATAATCATTTCATAGTCTTTAATGACTTGATCTAAAAACTCGTTTACTTCGTTTTCATCATACCCGCGGAATCCTTTGCTGAATTCTTTATTATGAATATCTAATGGCGTTAAAGGCACGAATGCCACCTCCGTCTGCATAATTCCTTATATTTACTCGCAGTGCTAGATCAAATCGATTCACTTATGATGTGATGTATACTAGATGAACGAACGGTACCTATTAAATCTCACGACCAGAAGGCAAGGTGGTTCCTTGCCTCGGTTGCGCTTGGCGTGATCGCGCCGACCGTCGAAAGCGGATCATCGCCTGCTCACACAGGAACAAATGTTGAGCGATCGAGTGATATCGATCATCGTTGCATGTAATGTCCAACTAGCACCACAGGTTATATTTCATTTTCGACACATTTCGGCGATTTCCTGCAATTGCTTCATTATTTTTGCATTCCCACTTGAATGCGCCATCGTTCTTTTTTTGTTTTTCCATCGATTGCAATCATTTTAAGACGTCCGAATCCACGGGCAGACAAAACATCGCCTTCCCTGCATTCCCAATGCGCTTGATCCACTGTTTTCCAATTCACCTTTACAAGACCGTTTTCAATGAGCGATTGAATTTTTTGTCTGGATACACCAAAGGCCTGCGCTAATACAGCATCGAGCCGCAGCGATGAAGCCGTTATAGATGCTTCCTTCCACTGTTCTTCTAAAGCAATGATTTGGGTGAATGGTTTTTCCTTAAGAGAAATTTTCGTGCCCCCGATCATATGCAAATGAAGGAGAACATAGTCAGCGATTTCCGATGCGGCAATAAATTGAAGATCGCCGTTTTTCATTAAAATATCGCCGAATTTCCCTCGCTTTAATCCAAGAGACATCAGGGATCCAAGCACTTGCCGATGCTCCAGCGATACAAACTTGCTCGGATAGCCTATAGAAAATAGAGTAAGCGCAAAATCCTCCTCCCCCGGCTGAAAGTATGGGGGATATAAAAGGCCTCTTTTTCTTTCAGTAAATGGCGCTCCTCCAAAAAAAGACAGCTTCACATCTTCATCGCTTCCAATCACCATCCGAACGATTTCTTGTTCGCGCGGATCAAGAAAATCGGTTAGCTTTGGACAATAGTGATTTTTGACAAACTCTTTCCATTCCAGCACTTGATCGATAAAATGATGCTCTTCTTTGCGGAAATGCTGATATAAATTCATCATCCTGACACCTTCTCATAAAGAAGGGAACCCTTATGATGGATTCCCTACACTAAATGTAGCATATTAAACAGAGCATGCAAGCCTCTCGTTGCAAAATTTAACACTAAAAACGCAGCAATAGGCGAGATATCAATCATTCCAATAGGTGGAATAATGCGGCGAAACGGTTCTAAATATGGCTCGCAAATCGTCGCTAAAAGCCGGCCGATCTTTGTATCGCGAGCATTTGGAAACCACGACATTAAAATGTACACAATTAATGCGTACGAATAGATATCGATGAGCGTTGTTAAAAACCAAAGCAAGCTATACATAAACTACCACCTTTTCATCGATGTTTCATCTTCAGAAACAGCAGAGATTGAGCCGGTTACATCTACATTGTCAGGGGTGCATAAAAAAATTCTCGTTCCCACCTGCTGAATGTCTCCGCCGATCGCATAAACGGTACCACTTAAAAAATCAACAATTCGCTTCGCTTGGTCATGCTGAATTCGCTGCAAATTAACCACAACAGCGCGACGGTTTTTTAAATGATCAGCAATTTCCTGCGCCTCAGCATAAGCTCTTGGTTCAATCAACACAACCTTGGATGATTTTTGCACGCTTTGTAGGCTGACGATATTTTGCTTCGCCGTTCCTTTCCCGGCAGGTTGAGGATTTAGCTCCTCCTCTTCCTCATATTCTTCTTCATATTCCTCATAATCTTCTTCTAAAAAATAGTCTTTAAATTTCTTTAGTAAACCCATCTCTCAGCACCTCCTTATTGTTCCTTTCCAACAAGCGATGTTCCCAAACGAATAAATGTCGCTCCTTCTTCAATTGCAATCATGTAATCATTGGACATTCCCATTGACAGTTCTGTGCACGGAGCGTTTGGAATCCCCAATGCTTGTACACGCTGTTGCAACAGCTTCAATTGCCGAAAGCATTGACGCAAAAACGGCTCATCATCCGTGTACGGAGCCATTGTCATCAATCCAACAACCTCGATGTTCGAAAAGCTGCGCAATTGTTCGATAAACGGAAGCACTTCGTCCTTAGACAGCCCATGCTTTGTTGCTTCTCCCGAAACATTCACCTGCACAAAGCATCTGACCGGCTGAAGGGCCCGCTTCTCAATTTCACGGGCAAGAGAAAGGCGATCCAGTGAATGAATATAGTCTACTTTATCGATAATAGCTTTTACTTTGCGAGATTGCAATGTTCCAATAAAATGCCAAGTCGCTTTTTGCCCAATGGCTTCATACTTTTGCAGCAGACCATCATCACGGTTTTCTCCTAAATCGGTTATGCCAGCTGTCAGCGCTTCTTTCGCTCGTTCAATGCTCACATACTTTGTTACCGCGATGATTCGGATGGAGGCAGGATCACGATTCACTCGTTTGCATGCTGTTTCAATGTTAGCGCGGATTATGGCTGCGTTGTTGCGAACAGATTCCATGCACTATTCCTCCTTCCTGACGATAAATGCCATCATTCTTCCAGTTTGTCCATTGTCACGTCGATGGGAAAAAAATAAATCCTCGGCACAGCTTGTGCAATAATCGGACACTTGAATATTGGAAGCAAGTACTCCCTCTTTTATAAGCAATAGCCGATTTAGCTCTTTTAAATCAAGAGCATATTGTCCTAGACTGACTTCTCGATAAGGAAGATCTCTTTTTTCCCCTAATGCATTTTGTGCAGCATTCAACACGCGGTCATCTACAATGTAACAGCAGGAACCGATGGCTGGTCCAATCGCTACCATGATTTCCTGAAGCGGAATATGCTCACGCTCGCACCAAAGACGAACCATTTTGCCGGCGATATTTTTTACGGTTCCTTTCCATCCCGCATGGGCAACGCCGACCAGCCCATAGTTCGGTGCGGCAAAATAAAGTGGAACACAGTCAGCAAAGCAGAGAGCCAATAATAACTCCGCTTCGTTCGTATACAACCCGTCCGTCTGAGCAAGCGCTGTTTCCATATCCACTGCTCCTTTTCCGGCATCCTGCTTTGTTATTTTGGCAATATGTGAGTCATGCGTTTGCTCGCAGCATATCCATCTTGCTAGCGGAATTTGCAAAAGCTCTGACAGCTTTTGTCGATTGCGTACAACAGCAGGCTGAACATCTCCGACATGCAAACCAAGATTGAAGGTCGTAAACGGCTGCTGGCTGAATCCTCCTTGTTTGGTCGTAAAACCCGCCAGCACGTTCTGCCATTCTGTCAACATCAGCAATTCTTCGCCATCTTGATGAAAAATTTCTGGCATGAGTGTCATCCTCTTTGTAGATTTTTATCACTTTTTTTCCTATTTTATCATAGTTTGCTTATAGATGATAACCTTATTTATTCACTTTCGTTTAAACGGACTAAAATAACGTCGGCTCCAATCTTCACAATATTTTGCCACGGAATGACTGTTTCCGCCTCGCGGCCGAATAACCCGAGCACTTTGCCTGATCCCAAAATAATCAATGCATTAATTTGTCCTGTCTGTAAGTTGATATCAATATCACCGATATTCCCTAACTTTTTTCCGTTTGCGACATTCACAACATCTTTTGTTTGAAACTCAGAAATTTTGATCATATGAGTCCCCCGCTTTCATCATCTCTATAGATTGCCACCTCGGTAAAAACAGGCTGATCCGAACCATCCATATTTTTGATCGTGAAAAAACGGTCATGCTGCTCCTGCCCATCAGCGAAAATTCCTTGTGGTTTTTCCACAAACTTCCTAACATCAAAAAGACGAACCCTGAAAAAACAAACTTCATCATATATAAATACAACTTAACCCCCATGTAACCAGTGAATCATGATGCAAAAATAGATGTCTCAACAGCTTGAGCAAGTGATCATCGGATTTCACGAACAATCGGGCGACTGGCTTTTACACATCCGTTCGCATTTATGCACCGTAAGGACAATAACGGAATCTGCCACGAGTAATTGAAAGATTGGAACTGTTCAATCAAGAAAAGAGAATGGGCAATGTTTCGCAGGTCGGGAGTAAATATAATATTTTGTCTTTGCCGTACGAACGTATAAATCCATGCCCTCACATGAACTCCCCATCCATATAAATGATGAAGCCACATCATACACTAATATATATGATATGATGGCTCCTAGCTTTCCGAAAAAAAGAGCTGTTCTAAAATGAACAGCCCTTATACTTGAATATTTTTATTCATTTGACGAATCGCAGCTTTTTCCAATCTCGATACTTGTGCTTGTGAAATACCGATCTCTTCGGCCACTTCCATTTGCGTTTTTCCTTGGAAAAACCGTTTGCGAATAATCATTTTTTCCCGTTCATTTAAACGGCGCAGCCCTTCTTTTAATGCAATTTCCTCAATCCATTGGCTGTCGCGATTTTTTTCATCGCTTAGTTGATCCATGACATAGATAGGGTCGCCCCCATCATTATAAATCGGTTCAAATAAGGAAACAGGATCTTGAATCGCATCTAAAGCAAATACAACCTCTTCATGAGAAACCCCAAGGACATTGGCGATTTCCTCAGCTGTCGGTTCCTTTAGCGTCTCCCCTATTAATTTTTCACGCACTTGAAGCGCTTTATACGCAATGTCGCGCAACGAACGAGATACGCGAATCGGATTATTGTCGCGTAAATAGCGACGAATTTCCCCAATAATCATCGGAACCGCATACGTTGAAAATCTCACATTTTGACTTAAATCAAAATTATCAATCGATTTCATAAGACCGATGCAACCGACTTGAAACAAATCGTCCACAAACTCTCCACGGTTATTAAAACGCTGAATAACGCTGAGGACAAGACGCAAATTGCCATTCACAAGCTTCTCTCTTGCCTCTAAGTCCCCTTCATGCATCTTTTTAAACAGTTCTCTCATTTCCTCGTTTTTTAGTACCGGAAGCTTTGATGTATCTACACCACAAATTTCTACTTTGTTTCTTGTCAAGTCTTTCCCTCCTATCAGGAGATGCTGTCATTGTTCAGTATCTCCTTAGGAAGAAAAAATATGCACATGTCCCATTAAGGAAAAATGGGACATGTGCAATTTTTTACATCATCTTATTGAATTCCTTGCGCAATCGCTTAATAATTCGCTTTTCGAGACGTGATATGTAAGACTGTGAGATGCCAAGTAAATCGGCTACATCTTTTTGTGTTTTTTCTTCTCCGCCAGAAAGACCAAAGCGAAGCTCCATAATTTGTTTTTCACGATCACTTAACTGACGGAGTGCATTTAATAAAAGATGGCGATCCACATCTGCTTCTAAATCTTTTGTAATCACATCTTCTTCTGTTCCAAGTACGTCAGACAATAACAGCTCGTTTCCATCCCAATCAATGTTTAGCGGCTCGTCAAACGATACCTCTGATCTCACCTTATTATTGCGTCGCAAATACATGAGGATTTCATTTTCAATGCATCGCGAAGCATAAGTGGCTAACTTAATCTTTTTTTCAGGATTAAATGTATTGACCGCTTTAATGAGTCCAATAGTCCCAATGCTAATTAAATCTTCAATATTGATTCCTGTATTTTCAAATTTTCGCGCAATATAAACGACTAAGCGCAGATTTCTTTCAATCAGCAGCGATCGAGCCGTTTCATCCCCTAAGGAAAGCTTTTGCAGCAATTCCTCTTCCTCTTCTTTCGTGAGTGGTGGCGGTAGCGCTTCACTTCCTCCAATATAATAAATTTCATCGGTCTTGATTCCGAGTTTGATCAGCAACTTATACCATAAATGCAGAATTCGAAGTTTCCATCGTTTCATAAAAAATCCCCCTTCTAATTTAGATAAAGATGCGTATGATATAGTAACAACCCTATGAAGCGGTTAACCGTTTGCCCGCTTGAATCATTTTCGGATGCACAATGCATTGATATTCCCCGTCCGTCGATAAGCTTGCTTCATTTAAACCAACCAGTCCCTTCGACACTCGAATCCATTGTGCTTCATAGCGAATCATGATTTCATCTGGCTTAATAGCTAATAAAAATCTCTGCTCTTTTCCAATTACACGATAAGGAATGATTCGCAAGCGATTGGACCATTTTTCAAACATGGGATCATTTAACCATTGAAAATCGTCTTGTCGTTTAAATTGCTCAAGGATAAGCGGCGGCAATACATCTTTCATTTCATGGATACAGGTAATCATCACAGGCGTTTTTGTGATGGGATCATACAATTGATTTCCACTATCAATAAGCCCCTTCAGTGAAAGTGAAACATCATCAAAGATAAGCACAACATCCACAATGCTATCAAAACGTATTTTTTTCTCACGAATTCCGGCAATCCTCAAATGGGAAAACAACCATAAAAGCGGAAAGCCAACCAATACAAATAACCAGCTAACAGGATCTCCCGTTCCAAGCGAGTAGGTGGAGAGCATCCCTGTGGTCACTTGGATCTCATGCTGCAGAAAATAGTGAACAGCAATCATCCCTCCCCCAACCATAAAAGTAGCGAAGTAAAACGTAAATAAATTCTCGAAAAAATATCGAAACCGTTTAAAGCCAAATGATATCCAAACGATGATCAATGAGAACAATAACTTGCCAAGCGGTGTTTGTACATATGAAGAAAGCGGTGTAAACATCAAAATCACAAGAAGTGAGCCGATGAAAGCTCCTGCAACTATCCTCCACCATACGGCATTTCTTTTCAGGATAATCGCTGTTAACCAGAGCAGCAATCCGTCAAAGCAAAAATTTAATAACCAAATAACATCTAAATAAACGGTCAATCAGCTAGCCTCCTTTTACAAGGAACACGACAATCAATCTGAAAATAGTATATAGTACATCTTACTGGAAAGTCTGTCAATTTATGATGGTGAAAAAGTGAATTTTTTGTCAAAGGAAAACGAATAGCAGATCGAGAAAGTGCCGTAGGATTAAACTTCATATAGGCATGAACACCTGTCTAAGCCTTATTTACTTTGTCATAAAAAATTAAGATCTTCCACCTAATGCCCAAGTCATATTCATATGTTCACAGAAAAGCAAAAAGAGCATGAAACAGTGTTCATGCTCTTTTGTGAAGCTACATTTTGGCTTATTTTCTTTTTGCTTCAATTGAATGGGCAAGAATGAAAAAGAACGTTCCTACCCTTTTGCATTTTTAGCGGCGACGGTTGCGATTGCGCAGAAAAGCAGGGATATCAAGCGGATCTTCCACCTGTGAAGAGCGAAGCGAACCATAGTCTTGCACGGGCTCTTCACGTTTTTCACGCTTAACGGTCGTTGTCGCTTTTGGAGCGGTGCCAAAACCAGCGCGAACCGGACGAGAAGATGATGGTGTTTCGCTTTCATTGAACCCAGTGGCAATGACCGTCACGACAATTTCATCCTTTAAGTTTTCATTAATAACAGAACCGAAGATCATGTTTACTTCCTGATCGGAAGCCGAAGCCACAATATCCGCTGCTTCTTGCACTTCATATAGACTTAAGTTCGTGCCGCCAGTAATATTCATAAGCACTCCTTGCGCTCCGTCAATCGACGTTTCAAGAAGCGGACTTGAGATCGCTTTTTTGGCGGCTTCAGCCGCACGATTTTCACCGCTAGCGATACCGATTCCCATCAAGGCTGAACCTTTATTGGACATAATGGTTTTAACATCGGCAAAGTCAAGGTTAATTAAACCAGGAACGGCAATTAAGTCGGAAATGCCTTGCACCCCTTGCCGGAGTACGTTGTCTGCTTCACGGAACGCTTCAAGCATCGGCGTATTCTTATCCACGATTTCAAGCAGGCGGTCATTTGGAATCACGATAAGGGTATCGACTGCTTCCTTCATGGCTGCAATTCCATTAGCAGCTTGCATAGCCCGCTTTCTTCCTTCAAATGTGAAAGGACGTGTAACAACGCCAACTGTCAACGCTCCTAGCTCCTTAGCAATTTGGGCGATGACTGGGGCAGCCCCTGTTCCTGTACCGCCCCCCATTCCTGCGGTCACAAATACCATATCGGCTCCTTTTAGAGCTTCTTCAATTTGTTCTTTGCTTTCCTCTGCTGCTTTTTTTCCCACTTCTGGGTTTGCCCCCGCACCTAATCCGCGCGTCAGTTTTGCACCGATTTGCAGCTTAGTAGGAGCTTTCGATAAATTGAGCGCTTGTGCATCGGTGTTGACTGCGATAAACTCCACACCTTGTACGCCATGTTCAATCATCCGATTTACAGCGTTGTTTCCGCCGCCGCCAACACCGATGACCTTAATAGTTGCTAACTGATCAACAGTAGTATCAAACTCCAACATGACAAATCCTCCTAATAATTCGATCTCTACTCAAAGAAATAACCGAAAAATTTTTTCATTTTTTGTCCTAAATTTTCATCTTTACTTTTTTGTTTTGCTTTAGAAGGCTGTTGTTTAGGAAGCCGTTTTTCTGGCGTTTCCACCGTTGCAGCCACCGGAACTCCTCGTCCCTGCAGCTTGGCATGCCGATAAGCAAATTTAATCAATCCTACTCCCGTTGTATACTGCGGATCGCGCACGCCGATATAATCAGGAATCGCGATGCGTACACTATTCCCCAGCATGTCCTGGGCCAGTTCTAAAATTCCCGGCATGTTGGCGACTCCACCTGTCAAAACATAGCCGCCTGGCAAATCACGAAAGCCTAGCTTACGAGTTTCTTGGAATATAAGCTGAAAAATTTCTTCAAGCCTCGCTTCAATAATATCAGCAACATCAAGCTGAGTAAACTGCTGATGCTGATCCGTGCCGATGATTGGGACACTGAAAATCTCTTCTTCTGAGGCGAGATCATAAAAAGCATGTCCATGTTTAAGCTTAATTTTTTCGGCATCTTCTGTCGAAGTTCTAAGACCGATCGAAATATCTTTTGTAATATGGTCGCCTCCAACAGGAAGAACAGCGGTTGCCCGTAAAAACCCTTGCTCAAAAATAGCGACGGTTGTGGAGCCGCCACCGATGTCTACTAAAGCGACACCCAAATTTTTCTCATCCTTTGATAAGGCAAGCGAACCAGCCGCCAACGGCTGCAAACAAATATCACTTATTTCCAAGCCTGCTCTCTCCACACAACGAAGCAGGTTATGTAATACTGTTTTGGCTCCCGTAATCATCGTTCCTTCCATTTCAAGACGCACCCCGATCATCCCACGAGGATCGCTAATCCCATCAAGACCATCGACTATAAACTGCTTCGGGATGACACCGATGATTTCTCGATCTGGAGGAATCGAGACAACTTGGGCAGAGTCAATGACACGAGCTACATCTTCATCCGTAATTTCCCGGTTTTCACTGGAAACAGCGACAATGCCATGACAATCTTGCAGCTGCACATGGTTGCCGTTGACCCCGACAACGACCCTGTTGATTGTTAACCCAATCATTCGTTCTGCTTGATCAATTGCCCGCTTAATTGAATGTACGGTTTCATCTATATCAACAATGGAACCTTTTTTGAGCCCTTCAGATTTCACATTTCCAACGCCAATGATATTCAATGATTCATTTAGCATTTCTCCAATAATAACCTTAACACTGGATGTACCGATGTCAAGACTAACAACGATTTCATTGCTGTTCATTCTTTGGCACCTCCTTTAACAACTAACATATCGACGAATTGAACAGCTGGCAACAAGTTTTGTTTCATATATTCAACATATCAAGAAGCATTCCCTTTCATTAAAATGAACTTTTTAGGATTTTTCTCGTTTTTCCATCCATTTTGCGAGCCAAATCCGGCGAATGACAGCGATGTTTTGAAACAATCGAACCCCAAAAGCAAACACAGCTGCTAAATACAAGTCTACACCAAGATAAACACCGAGAAAAGCTAAACTTGCGGCTAAAATAATATTAAAAAAGAAACCTGTAAAAAAAACATTTTCATCATATACATTTTGCAAATGAGCGCGAATGCCGCCAATGAGTGTATCAAAGGCTGCGAGAATGGCAATCGATAAATAATTTGCGTATTCAGCAGGAATGCGCCAATCGGTTGAAAATCCTAACACAATCCCAATAATGAAGCCGATGACCGGAAGCCACATGCTATTTTTCCTCCTTTTCGGCTTTTACTGTTTGCATATAGCGAACGCGCCATTGTCCGTTATATTTAGGAATAGAGACTGCTGGCATCGGCTCTGAAACAGTAATTTGCAAATTTTCTGTAACAAAATCATCATAAATGGTGGATACTTTTAGATGATTGTATAGCGTCGTCACATCATCGGAAATAACCTTCACCTGTATTGGCAATGAAGAAATGGATTTCTTTCCAATCTTCGTTACACCGTTTACTTCACGAATTGCCGTTGTATTGGCAAGACGTTCATCAGCAACAGCAATCTCCTTGGCGCCGTACATATTCAACTCATTGATCAACCTCTTTAACAGCTCTGGAGAAATCGTGTATGTAATAGGCCCCACATAATCTTCCGGATAAAACGGTTCGATTGTCAAAACGACTCCTGGCCCCGTCGTCTCCGTCAATCCCGCCTCTTTCCTCAGTTCCTCCACCGTTTCTTGAAGCGTAGCTGCTTGGTTTCCGGCGGGATTTTGCAGGTAATTTTGAATTTTTTCATCATTGCGGCGAATTTCTAGTAAAAGCTGTTGCTCCAGCTGCTGCTCCTTTTTTAAATCTTGACGCAGCTGCCAAATATCCCGCGTATCGCGCACAGCAGGTTGCTTAGTTGTTTGCACCTGAATCGCAAGCATAAACCCGATAATCGCCATAATCACTGTAAAATGAACCAGCTTTTTTCGTACCAACGCGCTTCACCAAACTTTCTATTTTTACTCACGGTTTGTATGAAAAATCGGATCTAGTGTGATATCATCCTTTTGCTGAATATCAACAACAACATGGTCCCCTGTTAATTGATCCTTCACACCTCCGGCAATAGTAAGCGCTGAGGCAAGCACGTTGGAGTCGCCAATCGCAGAAATGGTAAAGGGAGCTGAATGCTGTGTCCCATCTACTTCAATAACAGGACCGTTGCAAACAATATAGGAGCGGTGTGAAATCCGTTGCCCGTTGATGGCAATCGCCTCTGCCCCAGAGATGAGCAGTTCATGCACTACTTTTAATACATGTTGCTCATGAACGATGTAGTTGGTCGCGCTTTGTTCGCTTGGAATATAAGAAGCATCTGAAAGCGTGACTTCAACCCCAGCTCCTCTGACCTTCACTTTTCCGATGTACATCCGCAATTGTTCTGCTTCTGTTGCTAAATCGCTATATGCCTTTTTTTTATCGGCAAGTGAAGCCTCCATTTTCCGCACTTTTTCCTGCTTGCTCATCAGTTCTGCTTTCAGCTTTTGGTTTTCTTTTTGCGATTGAATCAGCAATTGTCTGTATTCATATTCCTTATTCCATTGCTTATCAGTGATCGTCCGTTTTTCAACACGACTTTTTGTATATTCGTAGGAAAAGGAAAGCATAAACCCTAAAACAAGACAGACCAAGGAAAGGATGACATAATTACCGCGCACTACTTTCATTGTCATCGTCATCCTCCTTTTTTGGTTGATCATAAGCTTTAAAGTAGTTGCTGACCTCTAAATGAATTACACCTTTTACATTCGGATCAAGCTTCTTAACAATCTCAGGATAAAGAAGCATTTTTTCCGCAAAATTTTTGACACTCGCACTTACCTCGAATCCGTCATTCATATAAACGGTAATGTGATAGCGATCTTCATCGCTCGGCGCATAGTGGATTTCAGAAATAGCGCTTAATATGTATGGAGGCAGTTTGGCTAGCTGACCTGCCATGTCTTGAATATCTTCTCCTCTTTTCCAATCCACTAAAATTGGGGCATCGCTTAATACCGTTTTTGGAGCATTTTTCATTAAAATTTGACCGTTCTCAAGAAGGGGAAAGAACGTCTGTTTATGTTCAATGTAAGCAACCCGTCTGCGTTCTTTTATGTAAAGTACAATTGTATTGGGGAATTTTTTTTGCATTTCTACTTGTTTGATTTCCGGATGCTCTTCAATCGCCTGTTTAATTTTTTCTTCTTTTACTTTCCAAAAGCTTGTCCCATTCGCTAAACCGCTCAGTTGAATAATTTTTTCACTTGAAATATGTTGATTTCCTTTTATTTCAATATGCTTGACATAGCTTAAGGGTGATTGAAAATAAACAATACATAAAATAAGCATAAAAAAGAAGACAATGTAAATGGTTAATCGGCGATTGACTTTTTGCCTGCGCCGCTTCTTTAGTTTAGGAACACGTTCTTCGAGAACGACGACTTTACCTTTTTCCAATTTGCTCACCGCTTTCTGACACTTACAAAACAATAAAACAAACGGCATTTGTCTATGCCGTTAGTTTTTGAAGCAAATCTGTTTTTATTATAGCACAATATTGGAAAATAAGGTGATCTAATTTTCTAGGACTTACGACCAATAATCTCCACTTCTGTCTTCATTTCGATGCCGTATAGCTGCTGAATCGTCTTTTTCACATGAGCAATCAAATCCAATACGTCTTGAGCTTTCGCGTTCCCGGCATTTACAATAAAGTTTCCATGCTGCTCAGAAATTTTGGCGCCACCGATCGCATATCCTTTTAATCCCGCTTTTTCAATCAACTGGCCCGCATAATGTGGGAGAGGATTCCGAAAAACGCTTCCAGCACACGGATAATCCCACGGTTGCGTCTCGCGGCGGTAGTCTTTATTTTTTTGCATTTTCGCTACAATGCTTTCCCTTTCTCCCTTTTTCAATTCTAATACCGCTGCAATACAAATTCCAGGGCGCTTCTTTTGCAAAACGGAGGTTCGATAAGAGAACTCCATTTCTTCTTTACTTAACCATTCAATCGTTCCATCAGGAAACAAAACCTGTGCCTTTTGCAAAATATGCGACATATCCGAGCCGTGCGCCCCCGCATTCATATAAACAGCACCGCCGACTGAACCAGGAATTCCCCCAGCAAACTCTAAGCCTGATAACCCTTGCCTGCTGACGGTCGTTGCCAATTTAATTAAAGAATATCCTCCACCAACGGTTACTTCCTCTTCATGAATGGTCAGCTCAGCAATCCCGTCTCCTAATTTAATGACAACACCTTCAATCCCTTCATCCGCTACAAGCAAGTTAGAGCCACGTCCAATCACTCGCCAATTTACATGATGCTTTCGAATAATTTCCATTACTTTTTTTAGGCTTTCGATGCTGTCTGGCTCTACAAACACATCAGCTGGTCCGCCGATTCGAATCGTTGTGTGGCGGGCAAGCGGCTCCTTTTCTCTCACTTTTCCAATATTCGCTTGAGTGAATTCTTTGATGAGCTGTTCCACGGATTTCCTCCCCTTTCCTGTATTTCTTGTTGTCCTGATGATGGATCATCATGATCTTTTTTCCTGTCCACTACTGTCCACAAACAAAACGAGAGGGGCCGCCTCCCTAAGAAATTAGCTTAGAGAACCTCCCCTTTTCTCGTTCATTAATATCGGGCATGTTTACTGATATTCAACAAAACTCCAATCGCCATCAGCATCAAAGTCAGCGACGAGCCGCCGTAGCTTAAAAATGGCAAGGTAATTCCCGTTACTGGCATCAGTCCTGTTACTACCCCGATATTAATCATCACTTGAATTGCGATCATCGAAATAATTCCGATCGCTAAAAATGTTCCATATAAATCAGGAGCTCCAAAAGCGATGCGCACTCCTCTCCAAAGGAGCAAGCTAAACAATAACAGCACGAGTGAACCGCCAATAAATCCCAGTTCCTCCGCCAAAATCGCAAAAATAAAATCGGTTTGCGGTTCAGGTAAGTAAAAAAACTTTTGCCTGCTTTGTCCTAGTCCTAACCCTAGCAGTCCACCCGGCCCAATCGCATAGAGCGACTGAATCATTTGAAAGCCGCTGCCAAGCGGATCTTCCCAAGGATTTAAAAAGGAGGTGATTCGTTTGATTCGATAAGGAGCCGATAAAACAAGACCAGCAAAGCCAGCCAAGCCTATCATTCCAAGGCCGACAAAATGGCTGATGCGAGCTCCAGCAACGAAAATCATCGTAATACAAGTACCCACCATCACCGTTCCTGTTCCTAAATCGGGCTGCAACATAATCATGCCAAATGCTGAAAAGACAAGGGCTAAAGCAGGGAGTAATCCTTTTTTAAATAATGTAATCTTTTTTTGATTTTCGGACAAATACTTGGCCAAGAAGGCTGCCATCGCCAGTTTCATAAATTCAGATGGCTGAATGGAAAATGCCCCTACACCAATCCAGCTGCGCGAGCCATTGCGCACTACTCCAACTCCTGGAATCAGCACAAGCACAAGCAGCACAAAACATATAATCAGCAAAACTTTTGACCAGTCGCGCCAGACCCAATAATCGACATTCATAATAAAAAACATCGCTGCAATTCCTACACAAGCAAATAACAGCTGGCGCTTAGCAAAGAAAAAAGAATCGTGAAACTTATATTCTGCCCATACAGCGCTGGCACTATAAACCATGATTAGCCCGATTGCTAGCAGCAGAAACGTCAGCAATAGAAGTAAAAAATCAGGCGCAGACTTTTTTTGAGACACTGCCCAACACCTCAGCTTTTATGAACGGTATGTCCTTTCTATTCAAGCTTATGCACTGCGCTTATAAAAATGTCTCCTCTTTGTTCAAAAGTTTTATATTGATCCCAGCTTGCACATGCTGGTGACAACAAAATAATATCGCCAGGCTTCGATATCTCATAAGCAACAGGTACAGCTTTTTCCACATTATCGACATGATAAACCGTTTCTATTCCTGCCTGTTTCGCTACCCGCTCTAACTTTTGTGCCGTTTGTCCAAATAAAATAACGGCTTGAACCTGTTTAAGATAAGGGATCAAGTCATCGAATTCATTGCCGCGATCCAATCCTCCCGCAAGAAGAATGACTCGCTGATCACTAAAAGCAGATAACGCTTTTTGCGTTGCCAATATATTGGTTGCTTTGGAGTCATTAAAAAATTTTCTACCGTTCACAGTGCCTACGTATTGGAGGCGGTGTTTCACTCCAGTAAAGGTTGTTAGTACGCGGGCAATGGCCGCGTTATCTGCGCCTACTAGCTTCGCTGCTGCTACAGCCGCTAATATATTTTCTAGATTATGTTTGCCAGGCAACACAATATCTGATAGGGCGATCACTTTTTCGCTGTTCCAGTAGACTGCCTGATCTTTCACATAAGCGCCGCTATTTAATGGTTTGGTAGTGGAAAAAAATATTTTCGTTGCGCTCGATGCCTCAGCGAGCTTCATGACCCATTCGTCATCTGCATTCACGACAGCATAATCGCTTTCTGTTTGATTTTTTAGCAAATTTCCTTTCGCTTGTGCGTATGCTTCCTTCGTTCCATGATAATCCAAATGCGCATCAAAAATGTTAAGAAGCACAGCAATGCGGGGACGAAACGCTTCAATCCCCATCAGTTGGAATGAAGACAGCTCAGTGACAACCCAATTGTCTTCATGAGCCGTTTTGGCTACTTCACACGCCACCATTCCGATATTACCCGCAATCAACGGTTTTTTGCAAGCTTCTTTTAGCATTTCGTAAATCAGTGTAGTGGTGGTCGTTTTGCCATTCGAGCCCGTAATGCCGATAAACGGAGCTTCACAAATGGCATAGGCAAGCTCGACTTCTGTTATGATCGGCAGTCCTTTCTCAAGTGCTTTGGCTACCATTGGATTGGTATATGGAATTCCAGGATTTTTCACCACCAAATCAAATGGTTCATCAAGGAGACCAAGCGGATGCCCTCCGCAAATCACACGAATTCCCTTCTCATGTAACTGCTTTGCTGTTTCGTTTTCATCCAGCGGCTTTTGATCATTAACGGTCACGCTTGCTCCAAGCTCATGAAGCAGCATAGCCGCTGCGAGACCGCTTTTCGCCAAACCAATCACTAACACTCGTTTCCCCTGATACATCGTTACTTGTTTCAATTACATCCACACCTCGATATAGATTCCGAGTATTGCTAACAATAAGCCAATCGCCCAGAATGTGACAACAACGCGCCACTCAGACCATCCAATGAGCTCGTAATGGTGATGCAACGGACTCATGCGAAATACTCGTTTTCCTGTTGTTTTAAATGAAATAACTTGAATAATCACTGATAATGTTTCAATCACAAACACGCCGCCGATAATCGCAAGCAATAGCTCTAATTTCGTTAATATCGCAACAGTGGCAATCGCTCCTCCTAACGCAAGAGAGCCGGTATCGCCCATAAACACTTTAGCTGGATGGGCATTAAACACAAGAAATCCAAGAACAGCCCCAACGACAGCAACGCTAAAAATAGCTACATCATATTGTTGCTGGTTCCATGCAAGAACAGCATAGGCGCCAAAGGCAATCGCTGCCGTTCCCGACAACAAACCGTCGAGCCCATCCGTTAAATTGACGGCATTTGAGCCAGCCACAAGCATAAAAACAAGAAATACGATATATCCCCATCCTAAATCAAATGATAGATGGGTTCCTGGAATATGTAGCGCTGTGGAAAAATTTTGCTGGTGATAAACCATATAAAACACAAAGGCGATCAGGAGCTGCCCTGTTAATTTTTGCTTGCTTGTTAACCCCAGATTCCGCTTCATGACAACTTTAATAAAGTCATCAATAAAGCCAAGCAGTCCATATCCTATGGTAACAAATAAAAGCAAATAGGTCTCGATCGTGATATGGGAAAATTTTTTCGTCATGAAAAACGTTGTAATCACAATCGAGAGCAAAATCATCATTCCGCCCATCGTCGGCGTGCCAGATTTTTTGTGGTGCGTTTTTGGTCCTTCTTCACGTATGCTCTGCCCAAACTTTAATCTTCGTAAAAACGGAATAAAAAAAGGAGATAGCAGCACCGTAATGAAAAAAGCTGTTACAATTGAAAATATCATCACTTGTTCTAACATGACGGCTCACATCCTTCTTTCTCTTGAGCACCGAACCATTTTTGTTTCAGTTGCTGTAATTCATTTATTACCGCTATATCATATGAATGATTTTGTTCAATATGATGCTGCGGAGCGTCAATGGTCAATAAAAATTGCGTTTCTTTATTGTCCGCTTTTTTTAACGGCAAATACATTTCTAATATGGAAGCTAACGCCTTCAGCTCAGAAGGGACGAAAAAAATTGGAAACTGATTTGGAATGTAAGACGGCAATGTTCCGCCATTTTTCCAAAGAGAAGCAATCGCCCCTTGCTCAATAGCCACTTTTAGCTCCCATTCTGTTCCTGCTAGCGGAACAAATAGTCCTTTTTCTGCCTTGCAATAAGGATTCGTAAAAACGGTGCGAAATTCAAGCGCATTGTCGACAATCCCTCTTGTTAAAGGAAATAATTGCTTGACCATTTGATAAGTTAGCATTCTCCATTTCGCTCCTTAATGGCTTCGCGGGCAACGATGCGGTCATCAAAGTGCAGCACTTGATTTCCAATGATCTGATAGGTCTCATGGCCCTTTCCAGCAATTAAAATGACATCATCCTTTTGTGCGTGTTCTACTGCATAACGAATCGCTGCTTTGCGATCTGCGATTGAGATATATCGCTTGCCCGCAACTCCTTTTTCCATGTCATGTAAAATATCTTCCGGTCGCTCGGAACGGGGATTATCAGATGTAAAAATCGCTGTATCCGCATATTTTACGGCAATTTGAGCCATTAACGGACGCTTGGCACGATCTCGATCCCCGCCGCAGCCGACAACCACATAAATATTCCGTTTAGCGAATTGCCGAATGGTTTTTAACACATTTTCTAAGCTGTCTGGAGTATGTGCATAATCAACAATAACAGTAAAATCTTGCCCTTCATTCACTGTTTCAAAACGCCCCGAAACGCCTGATATTTCTTCTAGCGCCTCAGCAATCGTAGACAACGAGAGTCCCGAAGCAAGGCAGGCAGAAGCAGCGGCTAATATATTATACACATTAAAACGGCCGATCAGCTTCGTGCAAATTCGCACCGTTTCATCTGGTGTCACTAAATCAAATTTCATTCCGTTTGGCGACATTTCAATCTGCTTCGCCAGAATATCGCTGTCTTGATCAATCCCATACGTAATAACCGTAGCGGCTGTCATATGTTTATAGTATTCAGACGACGGATCATCTTGGTTAAGAATCGCAAATTTCGGCCGTTGATGATCAAAACGATTGCCGAGTTGAGCAAATAACAAACCTTTTGCCAAGCGATATTCTTCCATTGTACGATGGTAATCTAAATGATCCTGTGTTAAATTTGTAAACACCGCGATATCATAATCGCATCCGTGAACACGCCCCATATGCAACGCATGCGAAGACACTTCCATGATCGCCGTATCAATCTCTTCCTCCACCATTTGCTTAAACGTTCTTTGTAATACAAGAGCGTCAGGAGTCGTGTTTTTCACATCATAAGTTTTATCGCCAATTTTTATATGCATGGTTCCAATCAAACCTGTTTTCTTTCTCGCCTTTCGAAACACATAATCGATAAGGTGAGTCGTCGTCGTTTTTCCATTTGTGCCTGTCACTCCGATCAGATGTAGCTTATGCGTCGGTTGACCATAAAAAGCATCTGCCAGCACTGCTAACGCTCGTTTGCTGTCGCGGACAAGAATCACAGGTACGGAAACATCAACTTCACGCTCTGCTATAATCGCCACTGCCCCGTTTTCTACAGCTTGCTGGGCAAAATCGTGACCATCAACCGTAAATCCTTTAATACAAATAAACAGAGCACCTTTTGTTACCTTTCGGGAATCCATCTCAATCGATGTTACAGTCGGATTTTCGCCGACATATGTACCTAAATGATGCAAATAAGAAAGCAATGTTCGCAGTTCCATCTTGTTCATTCCTCTCGTTTAAATTCCCTCATAAAGAGAATTGTCAGTCGATTTGGCCAAAAAACGGAAAAGAAGGGAGCACCGATGTCCCTCCCTTGTCCTGTATGCCATCATCATGCTGATATCCAGTTAATCAATGGCAGGCAAAATCGTCATTACGTACGGATCAAAGAATGCAAGCAGCCAGCAAAAACAAATGAATGTTTCGCTGACTCCCTCGCGCAAAAATACCAATCACAAACGATACGCTTATTCACCGGCTCAACGAAGGCTAGATTTCGTGCCCAAATATACGCGAATCGTTGAGCCTTCCTTCACCTTAACCCCCGGCTTCGGTGCTTGATCAATGACGACATCGCCTTCTCCACTAACATCTAATTTTAAATCAAATAGCTGTTGTTGCAAGTCATTTTTTGTCAAACCTGACAAATCTGGAACTTCCACCATTTTTGTATCATTCCAAGCAAGCTCTTTTTCAATTTGTCCTTTCCGTGGTTTTACACCGATTGTACGCAAACTATCTTCCATAATTTTCCCTACAATTGGCGCAGCAACCACTCCACCGAATTGAACCGTTCCCTTTGGATGGTCAACCGCTACATATACAACCAGCTTTGGATCATCGGCCGGAGCAAAGCCAATAAAAGACACAATATAGTTATCTTTCAAATAGTGACCATCTTTCGCCTTTTGCGCTGTTCCCGTTTTGCCGCCTACACGATAGCCTTCCACAAACGCACCTTTTCCCGTTCCTTGAGCAACCACACTTTCCAGTGCATAACGAACTTGTTTCGATGTTTCCTCGGAAATAACCCTTCTTTTTTCCTTCGGGGTATTACGGCTGATCACCTTTCCGGTTTCCGGGTCCACCCATTCTTTAGCAATGTAAGGAGTATATAAAATACCGCCATTCACAGCAGCCGAAACAGCAGCCACTTGTTGGATCGGCGTAACTGAAACCCCTTGGCCAAAAGCTGTTGTCGCCTGTTCAACAGGTCCTACATTTTTTAAATCAAATAAAATGCCGGTCCCTTCTCCTTGTAAGTCAATACCTGTCTTTTCTCCAAAGCCGAACGCTTTAATATACTCAAACAACTTCTCTTTTCCTAGTCGCTCACCAAGCTCGACAAAACCCGGGTTGCATGAGTTTTGCACGACCTCTAAAAAGGTTTCAGAGCCGTGTCCCCCTTTTTTCCAGCAGCGCAATGTGGCCCCGGCGACTTTGACATAACCTGGATCATAAAAGTGATCTTTTAACAGATTCACTTTTTTCTCTTCAAGAGCTGCTGCCAGTGTAATAATCTTGAATGTAGACCCCGGTTCATATGTGCTCCAGACCGGCAAATTGCGATTATAAATTTCCGATGGCACATTGCGATAGTTCGCTGGATCAAACGTAGGACGGCTCGACATCGCTAGCACTTCGCCTGTATTAGGATCCATAACAATCGCAATAATGCCATCTGGATTATATTTCGTTTCAGCGATATCTAATTCTCGTTCTACAATCGTTTGAATACGCGAATCAATCGTTAGCTTTAAATTTAATCCATCCGTTGGCGGCGTGTAGTGATCGGCCATATTCGGCATTCTCTTTCCTTTTGCATCCGAATAAAACTCAACAGAGCCCTCCTGGCCTTTTAGTTCTTTATCATAATACAGCTCAAGGCCGGTTAAACCTTGATTATCAATTCCCGTAAAGCCAAGCACATGTGATAAGTAGCTGCCGAACGGATAATACCGCTTCGTATCCTCTGCAATATAAACGCCTTTTAAATTCAATTCTCTAATTTCTTTTGCTTTCTCATTGGAAATTTTTCTTCCTTCAGGAATCCGTTCGATCAATGTTTGTTTTGTCACATGCTTATACGCTTCCTCAACTGGCATATTTAGGGCTTTGGCCAGCTTTTGAGCTGTATCTGATGGATTTTCAACCTGTCTTGGTATCACATAAACAGTTGGAGCGCTCATATTAGTTGCTAGCGGAACGCCATTGCGATCTAAAATCTCTCCACGCTTCGGTTCAAATGGAATATTTCGGCTCCATGAATTTTTGGCTTTTTGCGCCAATGCATCTCCAATGAATAATTGGACATACCCTAAGCGAGTATCAATAATCGCAAAAACCAGCACCCCGACCAGCAACACAATGGCAAGCCGTTTGCGAACCGTAACATTTGAAACACGCATACGATGGGAACCTCCCTTATAATAGGCTCGTTCCACTATATGCTTGTACGTTTATTTATAGAACGCTTGAAAATGGATGATATGACACCTTTACTGCACAGGCTGAAAGAGAAGCTATTTGAGTTTCGACTGTCTTGAGCATCATCATTTTTAATCAACCGGCTGCTTTTTCTTTTCGTCCTTCTTCTCTTTTTGCTGGTTGATCCGATCCTTCCATTTGTCCGGTTCAGCTAGCTCAACAATTAAATAGTCATTCGCTTTGACAACCGTTTTTGGTCGAATGCTTTGTGTAATGACATAACCGCTCCCTTTTATGCTCGGATTGAGCTGCAGCAGCTCGGCTGCTTTCATGACATCACGCAATGACCAGCCATTTAAATCTGGCATCGTAGCTGTTCCATCCGTTTTTAAAACGACACGTTCATGAATGATCGTTTCGTCTCCTGCTGAAGGAAGCTGGGCTGCTATTTTTTCTCCATTTCCAATCACGACAGGCTGCAGCCCCTTGGCTTTCAAATCTTGCACGGCTTCATTCACCGGCCAGCCATGATACGACGAAAGTTCTATTCCTTTTTTACTAGAAGTCGTTTTCTCTGTTTCCTCCGAAGCAGGACGGATATTTAAATATTGCAGACTATTTTTCATCACACTGTTAAAAATCATCGAAACAGGTGCGGCTCCTGTTTCTGTATAGGAAAGCTTTGGCTGTTGAACCGCTACATACATTAATAGCTTTGGATCTTCCTTCGGCGCCATTCCTAAGAAAGAGAAAATGTAATTTTCATAGCCTGTCAAATAACCACCTTTTGGAGATGGAATTTGTGCCGTCCCCGTTTTTCCGGCTACATGGTACCCTTCAATTTGATAAGGACGGCCTGTTCCTTTTTCTGATGTCACAACCGTCTCCAGTATATCCAACACCTTCTCTGAAGTTTCCTTCGTAATCGGCTCTCCGACGACCTCTGGCTTATTTTGCATCACCACTTTTTTCGTATCCGGATCGATAATGCGGTCAACAATATACGGCTTCATCATTTTTCCGTCGTTCGCAATCGCTGTAGCCGCCTGAATTTGCTGGATCGGAGTGATGGATGTTCCCTGTCCAAACGCGGTTGTCAGCTTTTCAATGGGATATCGATACAGAATATTTCCTATTCCTTCTCCCGGTAGGTCAATTCCCGTCTTTTCATGAAAGTGGAAGCGATGCAAATATTGCAAAAAGCGATCCTCTCCCAACTTTTCCTTAACGAGTTTTGCAAAGGCTACGTTTGAAGAGCGCTGAACGCCTTCATTAAACGTAATAACACCCCATCCTACTTTATTATGGTCACGAATCTCATTTTTTCCCACTCGATAAGATCCAGAGCGATAGAGCTCATTCCCGTTATAAACGCCTTCATTAATAGCGGCCGCCAAAGTAAACACCTTCATCGTCGATCCCGGTTCATAAGGATAAGAAATCGCATCGTTTAAGTAGTTGGTAATGTTGCGCTTATTCGGATCAAAGCTTGGTCTTGTTCCCATTGCCAAAACCTCTCCTGTTTTCGGATTAACGACAATGGCAATGATTTTTTTCGGCTTGTATTGCTTTTCGACTTGATTCATGGCGTCTTCTAAAAACGTTTGGATTTTTTGGTCGATTGTTAAATATACCTCATCTCCATTATCCGGAGGAACAATCTTTTCTTTTGTATCCGGCAGCCGAAATCCTTCCTTATCACTTTGATAAAAAACATAACCATCTTTTTCATGCAAATAGCGGTTTAAGCTTTTTTCAATTCCCATTGCTCCTGCTGTTTTGCCCGTATCCTCTTCTTTTTGAGCATAACCGATTACATAAGAGGCGAATGTGCCGTTTGGATAAAATCTTTTCGTGTCACGAATGAAGCCGATTCCCGGCAGTTTGAGCGCTTCAATCTTTTTCTTGAGCTCATAACTGATGTTGCGCCCTTGTGCCCCAAACTCTACCTGCTTTGCCTTTTTAGTTAAGATGCTTTTAACTTCGCTGACCTCCATATGTAACAGCGGGGCTAATTTTTGCGCTGTCCTATCAGGATCCACTACATGTTTTGGATCTTTAGGATCGGTCGTCATCTTTGGATCAAGCACCGCTACAAGAGTATATGAAGGGGTATCTTCCGCCAGCACTTCTCCATTCCGATCCAAAATGGTGCCACGCTTAGCCTCGATGGTCCGCTTCTGCTCATATTTTTGCTCCGCCTTTACTGCCAAGACCTGTCCGTCTGCCTTGCCTGTTGTCTGCAACTGAACGAACCGAAAAAGTAACACAAAAAAGAGCAGGCTAAATATTCCAAACAATAATGCCGCTCCTTTATGCGTATTCTTATGCTTTTTGTAAGCCATCGTCCATCATTCCTGTACAACCTTTACGTTATTTTCGTTTAATGTGAGGCCTAGCTCCTTGGCTTTCTCCAAAATCCGTTCATACGTGCTAAGCTGCTGGACTTCTACATACAAATCATTGTTGCGCTTTTTCTGCTCATCCATTGTCCCTTCAAGTTGCTGAATATGCTTATTGACTTGATAAATCGTGACTTGATTGGAAATGATTTTGACAGACGAATAAAAGGCAAATAGCAAGAACGAGAATAAAACGATTTTCTCGCCAAGCGTGAGGCGAAGCTTCAACTTTCGTTTTGGTTTCGCCTGCGGACGGACCGATGAATGCTGTTGTTGCTTCTCTTGAACTTTGACAGCTGTATTACTCACATTTTCCCCTCCTTAAAAATTCTGTCCTTTTATAGCTTCTCTGCAATGCGCAGCTTGGCAGAACGTGCTCGATTGTTTTCCCCTATTTCCTTTTCTGAAGGAATAATAGGCTTTTTGGTAATGATCTTTAATTTTGGACGATATTCTTCTGGAATCAATGGCAATCCGGGAGGGAGCTTGGGCCCTTCACTCGCTTCCTTAAACGCCGTTTTGCAAATGCGGTCTTCTAACGAATGAAAGGTGATCACGCTCACTCGTCCTCCAGGTTTCAACAGATCAATCGCTTGAGTAATCGCTTCTTTAAATGCTTGCAATTCATCATTGACCGCAATACGTATAGCCTGAAAAATTCGTTTGGCCGGGTGTCCTCCGCTTCTTCGGGCTGGCGCAGGAATCGCTTCTTTTATGAGTTCCACCAGCTCCCCGGTCGTCTCAATGGGCTTCTGCTGCCGGAATGCTTCAATTTTTCTGGCGACTTGTTTTGAAAATTTCTCCTCACCATATTGGAAAAAAATATGTACAAGCCGTTCATATGGCCAGTGATTCACAATTTCATATGCAGTGAGCGACTCCTCTCGATTCATCCTCATATCGAGCGGTGCATCATAATGATAGCTAAAGCCGCGTTCTGGCGTATCTAATTGCGGGGAAGATACTCCCAAATCAAATAAAATTCCATCCACTTCGTAAATGCTGTGTTCAGCTAGTTTTTCCGCTAAAAAGCGAAAATTGCTTTTAATAAATACGACCTGCTTCTCATACTGCGCTAATTTTCTTTTGGCATGCTCAATCGCCGTTGTATCTTGGTCAAACGCGAACAGCCTTCCTTGCGTCGAAAGCTGCGAAAGCAAGTATTCGCTATGTCCGCCGCCGCCAAGCGTACAATCGACGTAAATGCCGTCCGGATTGATTCGCAGGCCATCTACTGTTTCTTTTAATAAGACTGTTGTATGCTTAAACACAGCCTCACCACCTTTTTCATGATGTATGCTCTATGTAAGTAGCCGTTTATTTATTATACAACAAAACAAAACAATTTTTTAGGCTTTTTCTGTAAAAATACGTCTATTTCCGCATCTTTTTGTCGCATTCCGTCTAACCCCCCTCCAATCAAAACAATCGTTCGCTTTTCCACCTGATTTTCTTGAATTGTTTTTCTCTGTACTATTCTTGTCCCCAAAAAAAAATCCTGTACAAAACAGGATTTTTCGTTCGACTCTTTCTGTTATAGATATACAATTTTATGCAAACCATTCCATTTATATTTGACATTCATCAGACGTTCGACAAAATCAAATCCGTATTTATTAATGTAATAAAAAATGTTCCAGACTCGCTCTTGTGGCGCTTGATTCGGGAACAGCGACATTTCAATGCGGGCAAATTTGCGCAGTTCCACCTCATATTTTCTCTCAATCGAGCGATGCAATGTTTGGTGAAGAAAATCGATCTGTGATTGAATAAAAGCGGCATTTTTCGCCAATACATCCGTTAAACCGCGATCAATCTCCACCCCTATCTCCCTCAGCGGCCGATGAATTTCTTCAATTTCTTCTTTAGCACGGGCAATCATCTCATCAAGCGGGTATTGGACTTGACGCGCGTACCATTCTGATTTAGCTTGCTCGATCTGTCCTTGCAACACATCAAACACGGTCATTCCAACTTCACGCAAATCGGTGTCAATCGAACGCTCGACAAGTGTAATATTGAATCTTGGAACAACAGGCGGCATCGCATAACCAAATAACGAAAACGCTTCCTTTAATTCTGCCCAATACGCAATTTCCCCTGGACCAGCGATAAAGGCGAGGGTTGGAAACAAGAATTCCTGCATAAGCGGTCTCGTCACCACATTATTGCTTAGCTGATGCGGTGAGCGTTTCGCCATTTGCAATAGCTCTTCCTTCTTCCATACGATCTCATTTTTTTTGCTTCGGAAATATTCTCCATTCTCCTCTGCTTCCAGCAACAATCTTTCCTTTCCGTCATAGTAAAAGAGATTGGCTGATCGCGGATGAATATCGAGCGTCTTGCGATATCCCAGTTCTTCCAATCGTTTTTGCTGGTATATGACTGCTTCTGTTACCTCACTGTAGCGTTCAATCAGCGATGCAAAAAATTCACTTTCAACGACTCTTAGCGATTCATCAGCTGCATTTACGACTACAAGTCCTTCTGAAGCAAATAACCGGAGAACAATCTGGGCAAAGAAGTCCACAAAAGTATTGGCTTGCTCTACACAATTCTCTAAAAAATGGAGCAGTTTATCTGTCGTTTCTGTCTCTCCATACGTTTCTATCACTTGCTGAATCCATTCGATACAGATTTGCCGATCAATCGGCAATTGAGCAACCATTCGCTTTTCCCGCACTGCATGCGGATATGTATGCTTTTTGATTTTTCCTTGATCAACTACATAAACATGATCCACTTCTGCAATATCGTGGTCTTCTCCAGCCATCCAAAACACCGGCACAACCGGAACTCCCAATTGCTCCTCCTGTTCTTTCGCTAGTTGAATAATGGTCATCATTTTATAAATGGTATAAAGCGGACCGGTTAGCAACCCCGTTTGCTGTCCTCCGATGACAACTACGCTAGATGGATTCAACAGTTTTTGAATATTGGCCATCGTCCGTTCACTCGCCTGGAGCGCTTGATGATAAGAAAGCAAATGATCCACCAATCTTTGGCGCGGGTACGTTCGCCTGCTTAGATCGCTCAAGCGCTTTGCAAATACGTCCTCCGCGCGAACGTCGTATGCAAATCCAGCATCCATTGGAAACGTTCCCGCTATGTAATCCGATGCTAGCGACGTCGTCGCTTGTAAAGGAAATTCATATATCTCCATACTTGAAAACTTCCTTTCTTATTTCTTGGTTTTATCAGCACTAAAAATCAAGATATTTCGCTATATCAGGAGATTTGTTTCGTTCTTTTAAGAAGCGAACACTCATGAGTATAGCATTCTTTTCTCCAAATGAAAAAATATGCGCTCACAGCTATTTTATATGTTGTTGACGATTCTTACCAAAATTCCATATCCAAGCAATCCAAAGTAAGCAAAGAAAAATAATAAAAAGCTAAATCGCCAAAATAAACGAAAAACAGTGGCAATATGTAAGTCCCCTTTTTTCTGCCAATATCCTACTGCAAACAATATATTAATTATAATGAGCAAAATGACCATAGGCCACCAATATGATTTTCCCCAAATGGCTTGAATCAAGAAATGAACCGCAATGATAAAAAAGATCGTTGAGATATTGATCGCTGTATAAAATGACTTTTTCTTTTTTTTCGTTAATTTTCTCGTTACCATATAAACGACAAAAAAAGCAAGCAGTGGCATTGTGACAAAAGCTGCTGCTATATGAGCAACCAAATTACCCATTAAATCCCCTTCCTTCCATCCCTTTTACGGCGTTCATTAAAAATTGGCAAATGGGCGTTTGCACACCTTTTTCTTTACCTTTGGCAATCACATATCCCAAAATCGCTTCAATTTCTGTCATCCGCCCATTTTCGAGATCGCACAGCATCGAGGAACGGTTATTAGCTGTTCGTTCGCATATCCGGACAATCCGCTCCCGCGCTTCGTTCTCATCAGGCAATGACAACGCTAAACATATTTCCGAAAATAGCAATTCCATCATTTTTTTATATTCTTTCGTTTTTACCAATTCTCCATTTGGAACACGTAACATCGCTGTTAGCGGGTTAATGACAGCATTGACAACGAGCTTATTCGTCAGCAACTGCTGCCAATTATGTTCAAATTCGATCGGAAAATCGGAACTAGAAACATCCAACAGTTGCTTTAACGGCCCGGTATCCCCCTGAAATAAAGCAATGGAAATCTTTCCAATTCCCGTATGTTCAACAGTCCGGTCATCCTTTTTAAACGCTCCGTGTTCAACGGTGCCCACGGCAATACACTGTGCTTTAAGCTGAGATAAAAGAGAGACATGCCCCATGCCGTTTTGCAAAAAAACAAAGGCCCCCCCATCTGTCCACTGATTGCACAGCTCGATTGCATGAACCATATCATATTGCTTAACGGTAACAAAGAAAACATCCGCTTGCATCTTTTCATATCCAGCTGCCCATGCACGGATCGGCACGATTCGTTCATCGCCATTCTTTATCATTCGCAAGCCTCGTTCATTAAGAAGATCCGCTTGCGTTTTCCGACGCGTATAAATCGTTACCTCGCATGTGCTCGATAAATAAGCTGCAATTAATAGCCCAATCGCTCCGCCGCCGATAATCCCTATTTTCATCTCGATTTTCCTCGCTTTCCATTCATACACTCCTGCGACTATTTTATCAAATTACGAATCGACCCGTTAATAGAAAAAGCTGATCTCAAAGGATCAGCTTTTTCTATTACTTTTCAATTTTTTCGAGATTGCCATTTCGGTCCATTTGGAACTTTACTTTCGATGTTTGCTCTTCTTCAAGTATCACCATTTTTCTCGCTCTTTCCATAATTCCAATAAACGTTTTGTAATCTTCTTGGACCGCTTTTAATTCTTTTTGCAGACGCTCTTTTTCTAGCTGCAATTTGGTAATCATTTGCTGCAGTTGTTCCATATCTCTTTTTAACGCGCGATTTTCATCCATCACATGCTGATATTGTGCGGAAGATTGTTGATATCTTTGCAAAAAGGCAATGATATCCTGCCATGTCAATTTCGCTGTTTTATCCTCTCCTTGCCCCGCTTCCTTTTGAACGAGCTGCGTACGTTCCTTTTTTACTTCTTTTCTCTGTTTTTTCGCTAGCTCAATGGCTTCTTTATATTGTTTCCTCACATAGGAATTCCAACGAAAACCGCAAGCAGCAGCTGTTCTCGAAAGACGCCTGCCTACTTCCTCAAACGCTTGCAGCTGCGTCCCTCCTTCACGAATATAGCGCAATACTATTTCTGCCAATAATAAATCCTCATCCTGCGTCCATGCATCTTGTCTTACACTCGTCATGGTTCCTTCCCCCTAGTCGCTTTTTTCAATATATGTATGCGACTAGTAGAAAAGATAGAAGAAGAATATTACGATCGATTCAAAAAAGTTCGCACTGCTTCTTCATGCTCATCAGATTCCCAAAGCACGGCACATTGTTCAATTTCCGCAAAAAAACGACCTCGAAACTCTTCTGTTTTCCATTTTTGAACAGCAGCTTGCTTATAGGCGCGAAGAACAGGGGCAGACTGCGCCAAATACGGCTCAAGCAACTTCCGACACTCTTCTTTTATTTCTTTATTTTCCGAAATTAATGAATGAATCCATCCATATTCATGCAATTGCTCAGAAGGCATACGTCTCGCTTTTAATAAAAGATCGAGGGCATGCGTATAAGGAAGCTTTTCGAAGAGCATCGTCGCTCCTCCCCATCCCGTCGTAATTCCTAACGTTCCTTGAATAAAGCCTGCTTTGATTCCTGTCTTTGCATAGCGAAAATCACAGGCCGTTGCAAGTTCACACCCGCCGCCGACAGCTGATCCATTAAGCAAAGCAACTGTCGGTTTAGAAATCGTTAACAAGGAATACAAAATCGCGCCCATTTTTGAAAGCATTTGATACGCTTCTTCCTTTGTATGTAAACGATGGAATTCACTTAAATCCCCGCCCGAACAAAAAGCTTGCTGGCCGGCACCTGTCAGCACCAACACCTTTACTTTATCATTTTCTTCCACAAGGCGAATCGTTTCTTGTAAAGCATCCATCACTTCATAATTAATGGCATTTCGTTTTTCTTGCCGATTAATAGTAAACCAAACGATGCCATCATCATCTCGTTCTAGCAAAACCGCACTCACTTTTCTTCCTCCTTTACTCTCATATTTATGTTAGCCACTTTTTCTTATTTTCCTTCTGCTCTGCACAATAAACCTCTGCCACCTACACTCTGTTTAGGGGGGAGAGAATATAAAAAAGAGGCTCTTGTCACACCATTCCTATGTAACCGCTTAACTTTACGTTTTTCTACAACACCGGCAAAGCAAGCATTTCACAATAGCCACGTGCCCCATGCTCTTCCATGAAAAAACAGGCATAAGGATACCCTTATGCCTGTTTTTTCATGATTATTTGTTCACAACTTCTTTTCCTTTGTAAGTTCCGCAAGACTTGCAGACGCGATGAGCTAATTTCATTTCACCGCAGTTTGGGCATGCAACCATGCCTGGAACTTGCAATTTGAAATGTGTACGGCGCATTCTTTTTTTCGTTTTCGATGTTCTTCTAAAAGGTACAGCCATTCTTTCCACCTCCTTAAACAGGATTTAGAAGTTATGATGAAGGCCGGATCAAGCCGGTTCTTCGCTTATTCTTCCTTTTTATCAAAAAATTTCGCCAATCCAGCTAGACGAGGATCAATTTTGTTTTTAGCCTGCTCCTCAGTAATAACCTCCCAACCAGCTCCGGATTGTGGTGCTCCATCTTGAATGTTTTCCTGCTCTGAAAATATTTGCATGGGAATTTCAAGCAAAATGAGCTCTTTCACAATCGGCAGCAGGTCAACCGCATCTCCTTGAACAAGGTGCGTTTCTTCATCCGGATGAACATCATAGTCGTTTAAAAAAAACGTTTCGGTCGTATGGATCGCAAACGGATAAGAAACATCAACCAACGTCCGGGAGCAAGGCAATACCATTGTCCCTTCAATCGTTAAATGAAAAGTAAACTTAGTAGCACCGATATCTGCCCGTCCTTTCACACGGACAGGGGAAATATCGCGGATCGATGGCTCCATCTGTTTTAAATCGGAAACATCGACCATTTCATCCATGACAAGCCCTTTTGCTTGCAGCTGATGAAGCTGATGAATAGACCATTTCATTAAAATCACCTCAAGGCAACAAAGAAAATTATACGTTTCGTTTCCCTGTTTGTCAATATTTTTTCTTTACAGTATAATGATTGTCAGTTTACATTCAATGTATCACGTTTTGATCAAAAAAACAAAATTTCAAGCGGGGAGGCAAAAATGAAGGCAGTTGGAATCGTCGTTGAATATAATCCGTTTCATAACGGACACTTGTATCATCTCCAAGAAACGAAAAAAAAGACAGGCGCTGATTGTGTCATTGCCGTTATGAGTGGCAACTTTCTGCAAAGAGGAGAACCAGCGCTCGTTTCCAAATGGGCTCGCACATCTATGGCCATCTCAGCTGGTGTCGACCTCGTCATCGAGCTTCCTTATACATTTGCCGTCCAATCAGCAGAACGGTTCGCCACTGGAGCTGTCGCACTGCTTGATGCATTGTATTGCGCCGAGCTTTGTTTTGGGAGCGAAAATGGCGAAATTGAGCCGTTTCTTCAAGCGGTCCAAACGATCAAATGGCAGCAATCACGGTACAACCAATCCATTCAGCAAGCTCTCAAAGACGGTATGAGCTATCCACAAGCAGTCACATATGCTTGTAGACAGCTTGAAATGAAGGAAATCGATTTAGCTCAACCAAATAATATTCTCGGTTTTTCCTATGTGAAAGCGATTATCGAGCAAAAGAGCGCGATGGTTCCCCAAACGATTCAACGGATCGCTTCCGGATATCACGATGAAGTTTTTTCTCATCCGTGGATCGCCAGTGCAACGAGCTTAAGAAAAGCACTAAATGGAGCGATTGAAGCGCTTGAACACATTTCGCCCTATATTCCCTTCTCTACCAAAAAGGCTCTTGAGAAATATTATGCAGTATATGGCACATTCCATCGTTGGGATCCATATTTTCCCTTTTTGAAGTACCGCATCATGACAAGTGAAGAAAGCGATTTACAAAGCATTGTCGGCGTAGATGAAGGCATTGAGTATCGACTCAAACAGGCCATTACAGAAGCCGAAACATTTGAGCAATTTCTCCATTCTGTCAAAACCAAACGATATACATGGACTCGTTTACAAAGAATGTGTGTCCATATTCTAACCCATTTTAAAAAAGAGCAAATGAATGGGATCAAAAGCCCCTCTTATATTCGTCTGCTTGGCATGAGTGACAACGGACGCCTCTATTTGCAAATGATAAAAAAACGGCTTTCGCTGCCGCTTGTAACAACCGTATCACGCCTGCAAAAGGATGTGATATACCAGCAAGAAAAAAAAGCGGTAGCTGCTTATACCGCTATTTTTTCCGAGACTACTCGCATTCAAGCACTTAAAGAGGAATATGCGACACCTCCTGTTCATTTCAACTCTTGCAAATAACGAAGGGCATCAGAAAACGTGTCGACCGGAACAATTTTCATCTTTGTTCCGATTTTTTTTGCCGTTTTGACAGCTTCGCGATAATTCGAGTTTTTCGCTCCCTTCTCGTTTGGAGCAAAGAAAATATCGGCACCAGCTTGATCAGCAGCCACAATTTTTTGCGATATTCCCCCAATAGGGCCAACCTCACCATTCATGTTGATGGTGCCGGTTCCAGCAATCTTATATCCCTTTGTAATATCTTCATCAACAAGCTGATTATAAATTTCTAAAGAAAACATCAGTCCTGCAGACGGCCCGCCAATTTTTTCTGAATCAACGCGAACGGAGGGCTGCGTCGTAATATGATAATCAGTCATTGGCGAGATACCAAGTCCGATTTGCTTTGGTTCTTGCGGAAATGGTGCCAACGCAATCGAGGCTGTCTTTTCTTTTCCATTTCTTTCCCATGTAATCGAAACGGAATCTCCTTTTTTCTTTTGCCGCACATATTGGATTAATTGTTCTGCTGTCCCAATTTCTTTTCCACCTACACGAACAATGCGGTCTCCCACATGCAAAATATGCGCTGCTGGCATTCCATCGACAAGGCTCATGACATAAACACCATTCGGACGATAAGAAACAGGTTTATGGGCATGTTTATAGGCGACAACAATCGCAGATTCTTTTGACTCCTTCATTAAATGGAGCTGTCGAAGGGTATACTCTTCATCCGTTTCCCCTTCTTGCTTGATTTCCTGCAATGGATAAAGCTCGTAATATGGACGGATATGAGCAAGCAAGTAATAGGCGATATTCGCTCGCCCCATTCGCACAGTTGTCAGCATAAAGCTCCCTTGATCCTCATCGCCTTGATCAACGTGAACGAGCGGTTCTAATTTTTGGGCTGTACCCGGCATCGTCACATAATACGGAAGCTGCACAAAAATAAAAAGCAGGCTAGCTGCTACCCCAATTAACAGTGAAATAATATAGGCTCTTGCTCTTTTTTTCATTTATGATGTTGCTCCTTCCATTTCGCAATTGCTTCACGGATTCTAGGAATTTGCTTTCGCGCCTCTTCTTCCCCGATTTCAATAATTTCTTCAATATGAGTAAATGCTCGAGAGCTATATTGCTCTACACGCGGACGGATCATAACATCTGAAGCAAATTCACGATGACGGACAAGTTCATCCTGGAGAATATCAATGCTTTGCAAAATGACATCAAAAATCGAGGAGATGGCATCGGTTACCTTTACATGAGAGACATCGACGCCAATCACGACATCCGCTCCCATCGTGCGCGCTACCGAAACTGGAATGCGGTCAATGACGCCCCCATCGACAAGCATCCGACCATCGATGGTTTCAGGAACAAAAATTCCCGGAATCGAAATACTGGCACGAACAGCATCCGCTACCACGCCGCTTCGAAACACCACTTTTTCGCAGCGCTGAAGATCTGTTGCTACAATGGCAATCGGAATCTGCAACTCCTCAATTTTTTTCCCTTTTGTTACCAACCAAATAAATTCCTTTATTCTCTTTCCTGCAATAAGCCCCATTTTCGGAATCGTCACATCAATGTAGTCGTTTCTGCGGAAGGCCTTTGCTAATTTGTATAGGCGCTCGACCCCTAATCCGCTCGCATATAACGCCGCGACAAGCGCCCCCATGCTGCTTCCTGCTATGTAATGAATCGGAATCCGCTCTTCCTCCAACACTTTAATAATACCAAGGTGCGCAAAGCCTCTTGCTCCTCCGGAACCTAGCGCTAAGCCAATTCTCGGTTCCATCCCCTTTCCTCCTTTTGACTCTTCCATCTCTTTCAGCCTCAGCTTCCCCTTGCATATTTAATTTATGTCGATCATACGTAAAAATGCTTTTTATCGCTCATGTGTCGAGACCACTTGCTTTGATCTTGAAACGATTTCTCCATCGCCATATGCCTCGCTTTACTTCCTGTGGACAGCAGCAAATCCCGTATGCCAAGCGAACCGCTCTCTGAACGTCGTTACGCCATACGAAAACTACATCGAGCAACTTGACATGTGAAGGGAATTGGCGTTGCTCCAAGCTTCGCCGCGCATCCGTGTGACAAAAAAGCGAGTCACGGGATTCTTCCAACTATGGATTTTTACAGCTACCGCTCGTTTCATTTTTAAGGTGTTTATATCGTTTCTATCCATCAAGAATTCTCTATTATTTTACTATGATAAGCGAACAAGAGAAAAGCTATGAGCATTTATATAGAGAAAGTCGCCTCCCTTGTGCCGCTTTCTCAATCGGAACTTATCTATTTCGTCTACTAGCTAAAGCGATTGCATTCGATCATGATCCGTTTTCGGTTTATATCGATATAGCTGTTAAGCATGACAAGCAACTATGTATAAAGATGAAACGTACCGTCCATTCAAAGGCTGACACTCATTTTTTCGACAACTGGAGGCAAGTTATACCGAAATAGGGCCTTTGTCCCTTTATAACTAAGCTAGCCCCAGACGACCGATCTCCCATCCGTCTTCAAGATTGTATGGACATAGCAGCTTTTTACGGCCATAATAAAGAGGCTGACTGAAGCAAGGACAATTCCTTTTCAGTCAGCTTTCTTTTTACAAGACTATTGCTGCGATAAAAAAGAATGAAATTTTTGGCGAAGCGCTTCTTCGACAATTGGCGGTACCAGTTCAGAAATGTTGCCGTTATATTTTGCCACTTCCTTAACAATACTTGAGCTTAAAAAAGCATACTGGCTATTCGTCATCATAAAAAAGG
The DNA here is from genome assembly GCF_014196195.1 of Anoxybacteroides rupiense. GTDB lineage: Bacteria > Bacillota > Bacilli > Bacillales > Anoxybacillaceae > Anoxybacteroides > Anoxybacteroides rupiense. The sequence goes on from NZ_JACIDF010000001.1 coordinate 564,395, forward strand.
TTTCAATATTCTCATCAAGTACGCGGTTCATCGACGTAATTTGCATCTCATACTCAAAATCGGAGACTGCCCGCAGCCCTCTTAAAATAGCGTTAGCCTTCTTCGTACGAGCATAATCAATAAGAAGACCGTTAAAAGATTCGACCATAACATTTTTAAAAGGCTTGACCACTTCTTTCAACAGCTCTATTCTTTCTTCAACTGAAAACAGCGGCTTTTTTGACGAGTTATTCAAAACCGCAACATATACTTGATCAAATACCTTCGCTCCGCGGCGAATAATATCTAAATGTCCATATGTAACCGGATCAAAGCTGCCCGGACAAACAGCAATGCTCGCCATGAAACCTATTCCCCCTTCTGTGTATAAGCGTAAATAGAAACAGCGGTAATGCCGTAAACTTCGTGCTTTATTCTCACTAAGTTTCCGATTCTGTCAGGAAGCTCAATATCATGCGCATGCTCCGCAACAATAAACCCATTTTTCTCCAAAAGAGAATGCTCATCAATAAAGGAAATGAGCGCCTGCAATTTTTGCTTCTTATAAGGTGGATCAAGAAAAATTAAATGAAATCGCAGCTGACGTTTTATAATCGCTTTTAATGCTCGCTCTGCGTCATTGCGATAAATTTCTGACTGTTCTTTCAACCCGCACGCTTCTACATTTTTGCGAATCGTCTGGACCGCTTTTGCGTCATGATCGACAAAAATCATCGAATGCAAACCGCGGCTTAGCGCTTCTATTCCCAATCCGCCGCTTCCTCCGAATAAATCGAGCCCGATTCCTCCTGAAAAATAAGGGCCAACCATATTAAAAATCGCTTCTTTTACTTTATCTGTCGTCGGTCTTGTCGACATGCCTGGAACCGCTTGCAATACTCTCCCCTTACACTTTCCAGAAATTACTCTCATGATGCCTCACCATACTTCAAACATTTCTTTCCCTATCCTATCACAAACGTGCTGACCGTTTCCAGTCGTTTTTATCCCCGCGTTTTTGCAAAAAATAAAATAGGATGTATACAAATTCATTCATTGGTCATACTGATTAATGGCAACGTCCATATGGGTGTTGTTGCCAATCACGGAGAAGACTTACGTTTCCCCATAAGTTCTTCCTCCGGTTTCTCCTCTCCCTTTTCCTTTAGCTTATGCGTTCCTTTTCGATGCGCAGGAACAAATAAGCATAAAAGGCCCTGCAGGAAAACTGCAGGGATTTTTTTATGATATGAGAATTGATATATGACTCTTTTTTAAAGAAACCAAGCGCCATCGGTGAGCGCTTTTCTTATGAGCCATGCACATAAATATTTTGAGAGCTTGTCCAAACCTCGATGGAAAACCAGTGCTGAATCATATCTGCACTCATGTATAAAGTACCATTTAAATCATGGATGATGATGGAGGGCATCCCAAATTGATCGTTTTCTTTCATGTAAACAGGTGAATTGACAAAAAAACGCCAACGGTTGCTGCCCTTTTCAATAAATACAGCATCGCCGGACTGAGTAACGTGATAGCCAAGTTTCTCCATCACTTCTTTAAACGGCAATAGCAACTCACCGCCTCGCAAAACGGCTTTTCCTTCTTTCAAAACCTTGTCATTTACATATAGATTTCCTTCATTAGTAAACACGAGATCAAGATTTTTTTTGGCTGTTAATAAATCAGCAAAATAAGTCGTCTTCCCTAAATGAGCTTTTGTTAACGCCTTATCCAGCAAAGCCGGAGTCAGTTTTTCTCCTTTATGCTGCAAAATAGTGGAAAGAAACTCTTGTCTCTCTTCTTCCGTTAGATTTTGCTGAAACTGCTGCAGCACCGCTTTTGCCCGAGAGGTGGTCGCTGGCTTCTGAAAGGTGAGGGCTGTCAATAAATCTGCGAGCCACTCGTTCATCAAAGCATTTGGTGCAAAATAAGAAGCATAATAGGCCCACATATATTGTTCACGAACAGCAGAAAGTGATCCCGATTCCGGTATGACAACTAACACGGGGGATATGTGCTGATCGTTCTGTGGCGATTGTACAATCGTCAAGGATGGGACGTCTGCCCATTTTTGCAGCTTTCCATTCCCCATTGGACGCTTTCCATATACTTCAATGTCACCATCTACTTGCCTTGGCAGCTCAGAAGGATAAAAATAAAGCGGAAATGATAGCAAATTCGCTTGCGACCAAGAGTAAAGGGTGAACGCTTGCTTCTTGATCTTCGCTTCGAGCGGAGCCCCGGCTATCCACATTCCATCTTTCGTCGCATAATCGACAAACTGCACATGAAATTTCTGTGTTTGCTTTGTCACAAACATAACAGACCAATGTTCAAGCCAAATCGTTTTCGATATCGGCAGCGGAATCATGTATTGCATAATCAGCCGTTCATGTTCTTTTCCTTCAATAGACGACGCTCCAGCATTCAAGCCGTTCTGCATGTTTTCTTTATCTCCGAATCGATATCGAAATTGCTGCGCTTCCTTTGGTACAACAATTTCATACGATTGATTCTTTAGCCCATCAACCGTTTGCGTAATTTCTAGACTCCCCTCTTCATGTCGAATATCAATGGAATGAACCAGCGGTGCGTGATCGTTGACCTGATTACTTTTTTCATAATCTCGCCATTGCATATAAGCAGTGCCACCGCTTATCCCTAAAAAGATCATCATCATTAAAATGGCCGTTCGTACCATGCTGCGATCCCTCATTCGGTTAGTTTCTTACAATATTTACTACACATTAAAGATATCAAAAAAACGCTAGAATTTGTATAAAAATGTCGAAATTTGTTTATCTTTTTTGGAAACAATGGTAAAGTAATAAATTGGAGAAAAACAGGGAAGGGGGGAATCCTACATGATTCAGCGATTTATTGAACTTGGAGAAGGGTATTCAGATATTTATGAGCTCATTGAATTAGCCAAAGTCAACCAGCACCGCCTATCGGGACTTTTTGCCTTTCACACCGTTAAGCATGGACAGCCGGTTACATCCTTAGTCGTTGTGCTTCATCCAACAGATCCAGGCGATTTTCAGCCTTTGTACATTTGCCGCGAAGGCATTCCAAATCCGTCAGTCAAACCAAATAAGCGATACGATCTGTTTGCCGAGTTAGCAAAAGAGCTCAACCTTGAGATTATCCATCTTGAAGTAAAACCATCCACTTTTTTCGCGGAGGTAGAGCTCTATTATCAGCATTTGATTGGCATTATGCGAATGAATCGTTTCATTCCGCCTCTGCAGTAATTACAACGTCAATCAATAAAAAGCGGCTGACTTCAAGTACAAAGTCAGCCGTTATTCGACCGTATAGCCCAGCTTGTAGCTTTGTTCTTTTTCCTTCTCACCGTCTCCTTTTGACTCAAACTCCATCTTCAAAAACGGACGATAGGAAGGTTCCACTTTTTTTACAAATGGCAAAGAAGCGATCTTCTTCATAAGAACATCCGCCTCTTCCATATTGCAGTACAGCACTGCATATTTCAAGCGCTTCGATACATAATGAATGTTGCCAAATTTGCGTAAATGCTTACTATGCTTCAATGAGTATAGCCAAACAATGATTCCTTGACGTTTCCGAAACATACTCTTAATTCCCCTTTGACAGATTACGATCGGCAGCCGCAGCTTCCTCCTGTGCCACATCCGCCTGAACAGCCGGATAAAGCAGTAAAATACGGATTCCCTGTCGGTACTTTCACTTGTTCCGATACAGCTCTTCCAATAAGCACACTCACTTCATCTAACAATTCTTGCAGCTCATTTTCCGCTTTTTTAAATGCGGCAATGCTATCATGAAAGTCTAATTTTCGCTTAATTTCGCGTATTTCCTTCATCACTGTTTGGTAATCTGGATGGTACTTTCCAAAACGCTGTACTTCTTCATAACGCTCTTTTATGGCTATAAACTGCTTAATCAGCTGCTGTGCCACACGGTCATTTTTTAAACGCTGCCAACAGCTGCGGTAATATTCCGCCGCCGCCGACTGAACAATCATTTTTCCTAACGATTCGGCTTTATTTAAAATCTCGAGCCGTTCGAGCGTTGCAATCATCACTTTGTATAAGCACCTCCATGTTATCATCATATCATGAGAACAGTCTAGAAGAAAAGCAAAGCGCAGAACAAAAAAATAGTCTGACTTACCCGCCAGACCTTCCATTATGGAATATTCACTTCAAATTCGCTTGATACACCATATTTACTTTCATCATCACGAACAAGCTCAAGACGGATCTGATGCTTTCCTGATGGCAGCCCTCTTAAAACAAAAGCAGCTGTAAATACTTCATTTATTTTCTGTCCATTTAAATATACATTAATGTGTCCATTGCCATGAGCTTTGTCACCTTTAGTAAAGGAAAAATGATCGACAACGCATTCAACCAATACATCTTTTCCTCGCATTTCATGCTTAACATGCATCGTCTGAGCTGCTGGGGCTTGCATGGAAACAGCAGCCGAGACCTGCTGCATCGTTTCAGGCTGCGGCTTATGATTAACGCATGCGGTCAAAGCCGCTATCGCCAACACCATCGCTAGTTGTTTTAGTTGCAAAGACATCACTCCTTTAGGAGTAGTCTTTGCATTTTTTTTTAAATTACTCTTGCATCCCTTGGAACATATTGAACATAAGTGCCGCCATTTCCAGAGAATTAGCTATTTTCTCCACTTTTTGCGGCAATGTTTGTTCATAATATTCTTTCGCTGCTGCTTCGAATGCTGCCACTTGGTTTGGATCACGCGATAATGTTCGGTACCATCGCGGTTGCTCGCGAATAAATGCCTGAAGCATTTTTTTAGAATGAATGTATTGAACAAGTTCTTTTCTCATCAATCGCAACCTCTAATCTTTGCGGAATGAAAACGGATGATGCTCGCGCGAAACCGTTGACGACGGCTGTCTCATTCCTTGTAACTGTCCGATCATACTTTGAATAGCAGAAATGGCTTGTTGAGCACTTGAAATATGCTTCTGCACCTCATTCGGATCCATATTTTTTAACGTAGCTAAAAGTTTATTGATAAATGGATGATGCTCCCCGTCTTCCTCTGCTTGCTTTACTTGCTCCGCTTTGTATTCATTCCAGATCTCATCTTCTTCGCCAAACAAATACCAATCTTCATAAAACTGCTTCCACGTTTTTTTTCCGTTTCTTACTTCTTGAATGATTTTAGGATGCTTTTTTACAAACTGTTTAAACTGTTCCACAGAAGGATGTAGATTCTTTTCCATATCCCTTCTACCTCCCCTTTACTTACCTAACATATACTATTCGACTAAGCGAATACGGCGTGCGCCCATTTTTATCTAATGGAACAGATGGATCTCTCACACCTATCCCCCGTTAAAAGGAGAGCTTCTCGGTGGAGTATGTTCAACATGCGGGTTACGCCATGCTTTTTCTTTTTTGAATTGTTTTGGTTCAAGCGGAAAGGTACTTAGCCTTTTCCTATTGGAGCTTTCTATAAATTTAGATTGAAAAATCGACAGAATGAAAAACGTTTCTAATGAACGGAAAAGAACCACTGAAAATGGTTTTCGAAGGTTGAAAAAGAAACTGGCCTTTATTAAAATACAACTTTAATTCGCCAACATTTGTCCCCAAATGAGCGAGCCGTGATTTGATTTTGCCGATCGGGCAACCGAATAACGCCGCTTCCTGACCAATAAATTGGTCAGGAAGCGGCTAGTTGTTCGCTCATCAATCATCCGGGACAAGTCGATGACTGGACTCCGACCGTCGCTTCCCTTATAAAAATTAGGGTGAAAAAGAAAAAAAGTGAACAGCCATCACTTGCATTATAAAGTCATTGCCTAATTCGTCGAGACTTCCCATGGTTTCAGAAAATCTTGGGTATAATATTGTCCTGACACTCCAACACCAAGATGAGTAAATTGCGGGCTAAGCAGCGTGTCTCGATGGCTTTTGCTGTTGAGCCATCCTTTAACAGCCGCAATTCCATCTATATATTGGGCCGCAATATTCTCACCAGCGATTTGAAACGGGATATGAGCCGCTAACAAGCGTTTTTTTAGATCACCATAAATCGGAGACTGATGAGAAAAATAATGGTTTTCGTTCATATCCTGGCTATGCGCATAAGCAGCCTCCGCTGCTTTATCGTGCCAACGCAATGGTGCAACCTTATAGCGGCTCCTAATTACATTGGTAATCTCAAAAATTTGCCTTGCATTCGCCGTCTCTACTTGCTTTTGCTCCACTAAAGATAAAGGGCGTGCTGTCGGCAGCTCTCCTCGGTACACTAGTTCATACGGTCGCAGTTTTACCAGTGTTTCCCCATCCATAATTCGAATGCCTGAAATCGTTTCATTAAAATGATCAAGATAAAATTGCACATAGACATCATTTAAACGAACGATGGGCTGGATCGTCATATCTTGTTCCGATAGTTCAAAACGGTATGTTCCCGTACGGAGGGATACTTCCAGCGTTGAAGATACGGGAATCCGCTTAAATAACTGCTGCACAGGCTGACCAATTCGAAAAGGAGAGACATCTACCTGATCACCGCATATAAAGACAGTGACAACGCGGCCATTCAGCACGCCAATTTGTAAATACGTACTCGCTTGCTGGTTGTAAATCCACCATTTGTAGTCATAAGCTGAGGCGTCCACTCGCGTTGGTTGTCCAAACTGCTTTTTTATTTGCTCTTCTGTCTTGCCAATCAAAGACAATGCTCCTGTCATGATGACCGGTTGCTTTTCAAGCTGCTGCTGACTTTCTTTTTGTGATGATGAAGAATTTAACGGAGGGATATGGGTAGGGAAAAAATACAAAAAGCTAATTAATAAGATAAAAAACAGAAAAAACCATTTCACTAGGCAGCCCACCTTCATACAATCTCTTATTGACATTATATCCTGTTTTGTCTGCAAAAAAAACGAAACCCCTTATGAAAAAGGGATTTCGTTTTTAATCGACAATATGTTGCTCTGAAATAGAGGTCAATGCCTGACCAGCACTTTCATCCGAAGCTTCGTTTGTCGCCAAGTCTCCAAGAGAGATAATGCCGATCAGCTTATTATGTTCAACAACCGGCAAGCGACGAATTTGCTGCTTAGCCATTTGCTGTGCTGCCTCTTGAACAGATAGGTCCGGCGATATTGCCATGACATTTCGCGTCATCACTTCGGTTACTTGGCTAGATCCTGGTCGTTTTTCTGCGATCCCGCGAACAACAAGGTCACGGTCGGTCACCATTCCAACAATCTCACCGTTTTCTACTATCGGTATCGCTCCAACATTCAGATCCCGCATTTTTACCGCTGCTTCAAACACGTTATCAAGAGGCGTGCAATAATCCACCTGTGTTGTCATCACTTCACGTACCGTTTTCATGGTTTTCGTCTCCTCCTATTTTCTATTTTCCAATCAACATTTGCATCCAATAATAGCCATACGGGCCGCCCTTTGCATCCCCCACTCCAATCGGTGTATACTCCTTGTTGGAAAGATTAGTCCTAAGACTATCTATCTAAGCGCTGACCTCTTACCGAGTCGAGTATCACCACTGCAGCATTTTCTCCTGCTGATCGATCGCTAATTCCAAAATGATGGATCATCGTAAATGATGATTTACACACATATGAAAAATAATTTTTATCTCTCATGTCCACCGATTTATATCGTGCGACACCAGCCAATTCCCAATCAGTCTGCAGTGGACGCAAACAGCATTTTGCCCTCTGCTCGTTTGTTAAACGGATCACTTCACTTTCCGTTTGTTTGGCACAATCTAAAACGCAAATATCTCTGGGATCCATAAGCGTCGGGTGAAAAAATGGCGGATTGACAGCCATCTTCTCTGACAATCCAACTTTGTAACGAACGGCTATTTTCCACAAACTATCCTCCGGTTGGACCACATAGGTCGTCGTTCCTTGCTCATGAACGCTAAGTGGTATACTGATAGTAAAAATCGACATACTCATCAGTAAAGATATCCCGATTTTTCCGTGTTTATCTCCCTCCTTTGCTTTTTAGTTTCACCAAAAAAAATAAAAAACGACGAATATCATAAAATTTTTCACACTGTTTCGTCAAAAATAAACTATTGATTGAAAGTTGAACGCTTTCATACTATTATAAATGGAGAAGGATTTTTCCTTTACCGGGAATTGGTGCATAGGAGGGAATATAGAATGAAATTTGAAAATACAGGAATTGAAAACCAAACAGCTGAATTATCTGATTTAGACGAATTGATGGAAAATCTAGGATTTGTACGTGCAGGACAATGGGATTATGAACGTGTTACATACGATCGCAAATTCGAAATTAAAAACGATGTATACTATCTTCGAGTACAAGGCTATGCAGTTGAAGGAGAAGTTGATTCGCGTTATGCGCTCATCAAATTAATCACTCCGATTCTTGGCAAGCACTATTATCCGCACGGCGTTGAGTATGGGGAAGGAGAAAATTTTCCAACTTCGTTGATTAATCAATGTCAAACCCTTTTAGAAAAACTTAAAAGTGAATTAACAAAAATCAATGCATGAGATCACGATCTCATGCATTTTTTTCTTGATGATCTATTAGACGTTTTACAAAAATATGGACATGCTTGACCTTGAACGGAGTCATTGTTTCGATTTCACGAGCAATTCGCTCCTGCATTTCCTCACACACAGAAATAATGGACGAACTGGTCCGCATCACAGCAGTGATTATAATCGTACAGGCAAAACCTTCATTTAGCAAAATATCAACCGTTGTTTCATCTATGACGATTTCTTGCCGTTCGTGCAAACACATCATCGCAACGGTCATCAATGTCGAATAAGCTGCATTCGGTCGACGCAAGCGAATGGCCCCTTTCATTTTTCATCACCCGAACCTATATGAAGAAATTCATACCTTTTCTAACATCCAAACATGCGACCGATATACCATCGCTGAACACCTCAACATTTGTATGAATAAAAGCCCCGCATGTCTTTCAACTGATTAGACTTTGATCAATTCCTTCGCGTCGCACAACTTGTCTTCGAGCGCCAAAAACAGCTGCCACCTTCTCACTTTCCGGATCTGATTCATGCCCTCTCAAGTTTTATTTATATATTATAACCATGATGCTAGAGGAATGTTACGCGCAACGATATAGACATAACTTGACATGCCTCCATTTGCATGGAGACGGGGCTCAATAGTCAGGTGAGCGAACCGCGCTGATTCACAAAACCAGCCATGAGCCTGAACACGTTGTCGTTTCATCCTTTGCTACACAATTATCCTTCCATTCCGACCGTAAATTTTGCAGATACCGTTCGTTTCATCTTTTCCGTTGTCTTTATACAGCATGAGAACACTAAAGTGAATCGATTCTACCTGACGCCATGCTTCTATAATGATCAGGAGTGTTAATTAGCCAATCCCCGAAGTTGGCGAGCAAATCGGCTTCATGCTTAAGTAAAATAACGGATCTTCAACACTAGTGCTATATGATATTTATATGCTGCCTGCCCTCTCTTGTTTCTTCATAAAAGAAAACCCCCGGCATTTGCCGCGGGGAGCGCTAATACCCTAAAATCGCTTTAATCATGGAGGTAGTTTCCCCACCATGATAGACGACATAGAGAAGGCAGTAAACGACAACTCCTGTCACTGCCGTAAAAAACCAAATAACACTTGTAATCGGTCCTAATTTTTTATGTTTAATCAAATTGTTTTTCCATCCCGTTAAAAGTGTAACAACGCCAAAAACAGCGCCGACAGTCGCTAGTACGATATGGAAGAAGAGAAAAATAGTATAATAAACTTTTACTGAAGCAGGGCCACCAAAGCTTGTGTTCCCGATAAATACAGTTCTTGACAAATAAATCAGAAAAAAGGCAAGTGCAAAAATCGCTGCCCAAAGCATGGTTTTCTTATGCGCTTCGATCCTTTTTTTTCGAATGAGATACCAGCCATACGCTACCAGCGCAGCACTAATAACAATGCAGCTTGTACTGATAGTGGGCAAAATTGGCAATGAATGTGTCATATCCTCTCCTCGCTTCGTCTTGAATTATGATTCGGAAGGGTGTGGTGGTACAACTGTTTCTATCGATTCCTTCTCGCGTTCTTTTTGATACCATTCAATAAACACAAAAAACAGCATAGCTCCATACACAATTTCTTGAATAATTTTCATTAAAACACCGCCTAGCTGTTGGTCATGAAGAAGAGACATCGATAGAAACATTTCTGGTCCCGTTAAATGCAAAGATGCCAACGTTGCTTTAGGCACACACAGCTGCAAAGCGTTGAGCCATGCCTGCGGATCGGAAAATGTTCGATAAAGCGGTTCATCCGCAAAAATAATTAGAGCACATGCAGGCGTCAGCAGCACACCATTAGCGAAAATATACCCAACCTTTTTAATTCCTGAAAGAGTTTGCCATTCGGTCAGCTTGTTCAGCATCGGCCACCACATAAAAAACGCTGCTATAAAAATGAGGGTAGTCACAGCTGCATGATACAGCACATTCGTTTTAATAGCATCAAAAATCAATGGCACATGATAAAAAGAAAATAAGCCATTAAACAATAACAAAGAAATAAGCGGTTTTGTAAAAAAGGAAAACAGCTTTTTGATGATGGCCATACTGAACAATTTTTCATACATCCAATTAGGAATACCTAAAATAAAGCATGGTGGAATAATTAAATATAAAACTGCCATTTGCGTCATATGGGCACTAAACATTAAATGACCAAGTAAATCAATTGGCGATCCTTTTATTATATAAAGCAGAGCCATTCCGATTAAAAAATACGTTTTTTGCTTTGCCGATGTGGGGCCCTCTGTCGTCCATTTTTTTTGCCACGGCCCAACTGCCAATATATAAAATAAACTGATCAATAATAGCGCGATGAGAAAAAACGGGCTCCACAAAGCCATAAACCCAAACATTTGCAATGATGATAGCATACTTCCCCCTCCTTCACTATTATACTACACGACTGTCGTTTGTCCACGAACTTTCACCTATGACACGAAAAAGGAAATCAGCCCAAGCTGATTTCCTTTTTCTATTACCACCAAACAATTGTCATAAAAGCCCAGATCGTAACAAAAGCTACCAATACACCACCATAAAGAAACAAAGCTGGAATTTCATGGCCTTTATGACTCATATGCATAAAGTAATACAATTGGAACGCTACTTGCACAGCGGCAAGGAGCAAAATAAACGGAACGGAAAACCAGTGTGAAAATTCATCATAACCAACTGCAAAAAACGCCACAAGTGTCAAAGCAATCATTAAAGCAAACGAAATGACCTGATGCTTCATTTCAGCAGCATTTTTTTTGCGACGATACGCTAAGTCTACCTTTGGGTTGCCTGCATTTGTAGGATTTGCCATAAAATCACCCCACCATTCCCATTAAGTATACAACGGTAAAAATAAACACCCAGACAACGTCAATGAAGTGCCAATATAAACTTGCTACATAAAATTTTGGCGCATTGTACAAGTTTAAGCCTCTTTTCGCATTACGGATCATCAATGTTGAAATCCACAATAATCCGAATGCAACGTGGCCACCGTGTGTACCGACTAGCGTGTAGAATGCAGAAGCAAAAGCGCTTTTCGTAAACACATGTCCTTCATGAACATATTCATTAAATTCGTAAATTTCAAGCCCTAGGAAGCCGGCACCTAAGAGCAATGTAATTCCAAACCAAAGCTGCATTTTTTTAAAATCGAAATTTTTCATATGGTAGATCGCGTACACGCTCGTTAAGCTGCTTGTTAATAAAAGCATGGTAGCAACGAATACAAGCGGCATTTTAAACAATTCATCAGCAGATGGACCGCCAGCTGTTTTATCTCTTAGCGCCAAATAAGTGGCAAAGAGGGAGGCGAAGAGAACAGTCTCCCCCCCTAAGAATAGCCAAAAACCTAAAAATTTATTTTTCCCTTCAAGGGTGGCTTTTTCAGGCGATGCAGGAAACGTTTCTGCAGTCAATTTTTCTTCAACATGCATTATGCCTTAACCCCCTTTTCCGTTTCAAGGACTTCTTCCTTATGAATATGGAAGCCATGATCATCGACAACTGAACGTAAGAACATACAAATAAAGGTAATTAACAAGCCGCCTATTCCAACAAATAGGCTCCATGAATATTTTGCATGGTACATAAAACCAAATGCCGCAATAAATAAGCCAAGCGAGATCACAAATGGCAAAATTGAAGAATTCGGCATATGAATATCGCCTAAAGGTTCTGCTGGCGTTAAGCCTTTTTTGCCTTCCATTTTTTCAATCCATAACGCATCTAAACCACGCACAAGTGGCGTTTGAGCAAAGTTATACTCTGGAGGCGGAGAAGCAACAGCCCATTCAAGGGTACGTCCATCTCCCCATGGATCTGCAGACACTTTTTCACCTTTCACAGATGTAATGACCACATTGATCAAAAGAATGATCGTTGCTGCGGCCATGAAAAAGGCTCCAACAGTACTAATAAAGTTCCCTGTTTCTAAGCCCTGCCCCGGTAAATATGTAAAGATACGTCGAGGCATCCCCATCAGTCCTAAGAAGTGCTGGATAAAGAATGTTAAATGGAAACCGATAAAGAATAACCAGAATGTAATTTTTCCAAGCGTTTCATTTAACATTTTTCCAAACATTTTTGGCCACCAATAATGAGCACCAGCCAACAAGGCAAAGACAACCCCGCCGACAATGACATAATGGAAGTGGGCAACAACGAAATAGCTATCATGGTATTGATAGTCTGCCGCAGCTGCCGCGTTCATAACCCCTGTTACTCCTCCCATGACGAAAGACGGGATGAAGGCTACAGCGTACATCATCGGTGTCGTAAACTTGATGCTTCCGCCCCACATTGTAAATAGCCAGTTGAAAATTTTAATACCTGTTGGAACGGCAATGGCCATCGTTGCCACAGCAAAAATAGCATTAGCAATTGGTCCTAAACCGGTTGTAAACATATGGTGTGCCCATACCATGAAGCCTAAAAACCCGATGAGCACCGTTGCAAATACCATTGAAGAATATCCGAATAAGCGTTTGCGTGAAAATGTCGCAAAAATTTCCGAGAAAATACCGAATGCTGGAAGCACGAGAATATATACTTCTGGGTGACCGAAAATCCAGAATAAATGCTCCCAAATAATCGTATTTCCTCCAGCCGCCGCATTGAAGAAATTACCCCCAAACAAGCGATCCATCATCATTAAAACAAGACCAACTGTTAGTGGAGGAAACGCAAATAAGATGAGTGCAGATGTTACAAATGTCGCCCACGTAAACATCGGCATACGCATATATGTCATTCCAGGCGCTCTCATATTGATAATGGTAACAAGGAAGTTAATACCGCCTATCAAAGTTCCAATACCGGAAATCTGTAATCCAAGCACATAAAAATCAATACCGTGCCCTGGTGATTCAAGTGATAAGGATGCATATGAAGTCCATCCAGCATCAGGCGCTCCGCCTAAAAACCACGAACAGTTGAGGAACACGCCTCCAAAAAAGAACAACCAAAAGCCTAATGCATTTAAAAATGGGAATGCCACGTCACGAGCGCCAATTTGAATCGGCACAACCGCATTCATCATAGCGAACACAAGCGGCATGGCTGCCAAGAAAATCATCGTTGTACCATGCATCGTTAACACTTCGTTATACAAACCGCCAACTAAAAAATCATTGTTCGGCTTAGCAAGCTGAATCCGAATAAATAATGCTTCAAGACCACCTACAAGAAAGAAAAGACCACCGGCAATTAAATAAAGGATGGCGATTTTCTTATGGTCGACCGTTGTAAGGTAGTCCCATATTAGGCTCTTTTTGCGAGCTACTGTACTCACGATTTAACCTCCCTTATCGATATAGATCCCCTTTATGTTACTCCACTTTTAAGCTCATTAAATATTTGGTTAGAGCATCAATCTGTGCGTCTGTTAATTTTCCATATGTACCCGTCATTTTGTTGCCAGGCTTCACACTGTCCGGGTCTTTTAACCATTTCTTTAAGTTCTCTTCATCATGCTTTAAGATACCAGCAATGCGTTCGCGATCGCCGAAATTGGCCAAGTTTGGCGCTGTACGTGCCTGTTCTGGACGCTTGTCAGCAGGAGTAACAGCATGACAGCCAATACAGCTCTTATTAAAGATTTCTTCGCCTTCTTTTGCGACTGCGTCTGTTGCAGCTGGTTTGGCATTTTTCATTTTTTCTACCCATTGGTCAAACTCTTTTCGAGGAAGTGGTTTCACCTTAAAATCCATTAAAGCATGTGATGGACCGCAAAGCTCGGCACACTTTCCATAGAAAACCCCTTTAGCCTTGTCTGCAGCTTTCTGATCAAACTCCAACCAAAATTGGTTGTTGTTCTCCACGTTTGTATCCAATTTTCCGCCCACGGCAGGAATCCAGAACGAGTGCTTCACATCAGAAGACTTGAGATTAAAGTATACACGTTCATCAGTCGGAACGACTAAATCTTGGCTTGTGATAATCCCATAATCAGGATATTCGAATTCCCACCAATAAAGATTGGCGCGCACATTGACGACGACAGTATTCTTATCGCGTTTTTCTTTGTTCATCGGCTTTACATCAGAAAGCTTAAATGTCGCCGAAACTGTCGGTACCGCCAAAATAATTAACAAGAGAATCGGAATAACAGTCCAAATAATTTCAAGCTTATGACTTCCTTCTACTTGCTTAGGAATCTTATTCTCTTCACCTTTACGTCGTCTGAAGCGAATCACAACGTAGATGAAGATAATCGTTACAACAACAATAACAAGCACCATAATGGCTGTGCTAAGCAGCATGAGCGAATACTGCATGTCTGCTACTTCGCCGGCTGGCTGAAGCGCTGATAAAAACGGCTTGCCGCAGCCGGCTAACAGAAGCGCCATTACACTAAAAAGAGAAAATAAGCGCCAATTGAGTAGCCATTTCTTCATAGCCTAATCAAACCCCTCTTTCAATATTAGATAAAGTATATGAATTCTTTCTCTAAATAAAAGTAGAAAGAATTATAAACTTGTGTTAGTCGATTGCGCAAATAACCATCGCTACAAATAAGATAGTTAAATAGTTCAAAGAATAAACAAACATCCATTTTGCCCATTTCAAATCATCTTTCATTTTAAATCCATAAAGTCCTAACGCTAGCCATCCTACATTTAGCAATGTAGCAATGATAAGAAATGGAATTCCTAATGAAAACAAATAAAATGGAAGCGGCAGCAAGCAAGCAACCCAAATCACAATTTGGCGCTTGGTCATCGCAAAGCCATGAACAACAGGTAGCATGGGAATGCCTGCTGCGCGATATTCCTCGCAGCGCTTCATCGCTAAAGCTAAAAAATGTGGCGGTTGCCATAAAAACATCAATAAGAACAGCACAAATGGAACAACATGAAAGTGTGGATCGACAGCTGTCCAGCCAATTAAAGGCGGCACAGCGCCAGAAAAGCTTCCAATCACTGTATTTAAGGTGTTGTTCCTTTTTGACCACATTGTATATAGAAATACATAAGTAGCTACACCAATTAAACCAATTACGGCCGCTGCCAATGTCGTCATTAGCAAACTAAGCGTTCCCACAGATGTCAACAAAACGCCTAGCCATAAAACCCGTTTGGGCTCCATTGTGCCTTTGACAGTCGGTCTTGTCTTTGTCCGCTCCATCAAATGATCGATATCGCGATCAATAAAGTTATTTAAACTGCAAGCTCCTGCAATGACAAGAGCTGAACCAAATAAAGTAAAAAAGACCGTTTGAAGATTTTCTAAAAAACCTTCTCCTGTAAAATAAAACGCTAACCACAGTCCAGTAAATGCTGTAATTAAATTGGAATTCACGATGCCAATTTTGATAACCGAAAGGAAATCCTTCCAAACAGTAGTGACCTTTATCTCCTCTACCTCTTCACGAACTTGAGTGGCCGCTTCATTTGCCATTATTAATTCCTCCTTACGTTCCCCGTTCCAACTTTAGAAGCGCAGGCAACATGAATACGTTTTCAAGCATTATGCAATATCTTAAATATCTTAACGTATTTTAACACATTTTTCACTGTTAATCATTTCTTTATATATTAAATCACATTTTTTTAGCGAATTGTGAATTTTTTTTGAATAATTTGTGTCAAATTTTTGAATGTCATGTCACTTTTTACATCCATCCATTATTATTTCTAACAGACTCACGATAAACATTCAATATTTTTTGCATTCGCTGTTCAATAAGCATTCATTTGTGTTTCGATGCGGCTATGGTGTACAATAGTGTTGCCTGTCGAGATTGCTCTTACTTATCTGCTTTGTGTAGATAAGCATATGCTTTACTAGATTATTGACAAAATCAATATTTTCTAATACAAGTGGGTGAAGAATTTTGCAACGCACTTTAAAATGGTTTGCTACAACAACAACGATTGCCATGCTATTTGTATTAATCGGGGGGGCATTAGTTACAAAAACAGAATCCGGAATGGGCTGCGGGCGTTCCTGGCCCCTTTGCAACGGCCAACTCATTCCATCGACGATTACCCCAGAACTGGTAATTGAGCTCAGTCACCGACTAGTATCTGGCCTTGCCGGGGTGATGGTGCTCGTTCTCTCGGTTTGGACTTGGCGAACAATCGGCCACATTCGTGAAACAAAATTTTTGGCGAGCGTTTCTTTTATCTTTCTTGTTCTTCAAGGACTCATCGGCGCAGCGGCGGTCGTATGGGGACAATCCGCTGCTGTCCTTGCCCTTCATTTCGGTATCTCGCTTATTTCGTTCGCCTCTGTTTTTCTACTTACGCTGCTTATTTTTGAGGTCGATAAGAAGTTTGACGCCGATTCCTTGATCATTGATCGCAAAATGAAGGTTCATATTTATGGCATTATCGCTTACTGCTATATTGTGGTTTATACAGGAGCGCTTGTACGTCATAAACAAGCAAGTTTAGCTTGTCCCAGCTGGCCGCTTTGCGCCAAAACGCGTCCGTTTCCTGTCCAGCTTCACGAATGGATTCAAATGGGACACCGTCTTGCCGCTGGCTTGATTATTATTTGGATTTTGTTCGCTACGATTCGTGCGATTAGATACCACAAACATCAACGTGTGATTTACTGGGGATGGATCGCATCTCTCGTTCTTGTCCTGTTGCAAATGATCACCGGTGCACTGATTATTTTTACACAATTAAATTTATACATTGCGCTCGCTCACGGATTTTTCATTTCCTGCTTATTCGGTGTCCTTAGCTATTTATTGCTTCTGGCAACAAGAAGCAAACGAAACGAACAACAGCTATCCTTGCATAAGCAATCTGTCATTGGCATAAAAAAAACAGGCGCTAGAACCTCCTAGCGCCTGTTTTTTTATTTAGTTAATTCAATTAATAAATCTCCTGCCTGAATCGCATCTCCATTTTTTACATAAATATCTTTCACTGTTCCTGAGAATGGTGCTTGTACAGTTGTTTCCATTTTCATTGCCTCTGTTATCATTAAATGATCGCCTTTATTCACCTTTTCTCCTTGCTCCACAAGCACTTTTACAACCGTACCAGGCATTGTCGCTGCAATATGGTTTGGATTGCTTTTATCTGCTTTAATCCGTTCCGCAACGGCAGCTTTAATACTCTCATCGCGTATGACAACCTCGCGCGGCTGACCGTTTAATTCGAAATAAACGATGCGTGTTCCATCCGCCTGCGGCTGTCCGATCGATACAAGCTTCACAATGAGCGTTTTCCCTTTCTCAATTTCTACTTCAATTTCTTCGCCAAGTCTCATCCCGTAAAGGAAGGTTGGCGTATCAAGAACGGAAATATCGCCAAATTTATCAACCGTCTGTGTATACTCTACGAACACTTTTGGATAAAGTGCATAAGCAATCGCATCAAAATCAGTCACTTGTCTTCCCAACATATGGAATAGCTCTTGCTTCATTTTTTCAAAATCCACTGGTTCAAGCAATTCGCCCGGTCTGACAGTAATCGGTTCGCGCCCTTTTAAAATAATGCGTTGTAGCTCCTTTGGAAAGCCGCCTGGCATTTGTCCCAAATATCCTTCAAATAGTTCAACGACAGAATCAGGAAAATCGAGCACTTCTCCGCGCTCGTAAATATCTTTTTCCGTCAAATGGTTTTGCACCATATAAAGCGCCATATCTCCTACCACTTTAGAAGAAGGGGTCACTTTCACGATATCGCCAAACAGATCGTTTACACGACGGTACATCTCTTTTACTTCATCCCAACGATCACCAAGTCCCACCGCTTTCGCTTGCTGCTGCAGATTGCTATATTGACCGCCAGGCATTTCATGTCTGTATACTTCTGTATGTGGAGCGTTCATGCCGCTTTCAAACTCTTGATAAAAGCTGCGCACATCCTCCCAGTAGCGGGATAAGTGCTCCAAGCCTTCAATGTTAACCTCTGGAGCGCGCTCTGTTCCTTCTAGCGCATAATATAGCGTATTCGCGCTCGGCTGCGATGTTAATCCTGCCATTGAGCTAACGGCTACATCGACGATATCAACTCCTGCCTCGATGGCTCTCGCATACATATAAATGCCATTGCCGCTCGTATCATGTGTATGAAGATGGATCGGAATATGAACCGTTTCTTTTAAAGCGGAAATGAGGGCATAAGCAGCTTGCGGTTTTAAAAGCCCCGCCATATCTTTAATCGCCAAAATATGAGCTCCTGCCTGTTCAAGTTCTTTTGCTAGCTCTTTATAATACCCAAGACTATATTTTGGTCGATTCGGATCAAAAATATCTCCGGTATAACAAATGGCAGCCTCAGCGATTTTCCCTGTTTGTCTAACGGCATCAATCGCCACAGTCATTCCTTTGACCCAGTTTAAGCTGTCGAAAATGCGAAAAACATCAATTCCTGCTTGTGCTGATTTTTCAACAAACTCGCGAATGACATTATCCGGATAGTTTTTATAGCCAACTGCATTCGCTGAGCGCAACAGCATTTGAAACAATATGTTCGGAATTCGCTCGCGCAGCTTTAATAGGCGATCCCAAGGATCCTCTTTTAAGAAGCGGTAGGCAACATCAAACGTTGCTCCTCCCCACATTTCAAGCGAAAATAAATTAGGCAATAGATGCGCAGTCGGTTCAGCAATATGGAGTAAATCCGTAGTCCGCACGCGCGTAGCAAGCAACGATTGATGAGCGTCACGGAATGTCGTATCTGTGAGCAGCACTTGATTTTGCTCTTTAATCCAACTGACAAGTCCCTCTGCGCCTCTCTCATCTAAAATTTGCTTTGTGCCATGAGCAAGCGGCTGTAACGGATCAATTTTTGGAATTCGTGGCTTTTCAAAAACCGGTTTCTTTTTCTTTCCAATTCCAGGAAAACCATTCACCGTTACATTTCCGATATAGGTGAGCATTTTGGTTCCCCTGTCTTTTCTTTTTGGGAAGACAAAAAGCTCTGGCGTCGTATCAATAAACGATGTATCGTACTCTCCAGATAAAAACTTTGGATGTTGTACAACGTTTTCCAAGAAAGGGATATTGGTTTTTATTCCGCGAATGCGGAATTCGCGCAAGTTGCGCAACATCTTTCTGGCTGCTTGCTCGAAAGTCAGCGCCCATGTTGATAATTTCACAAGCAAAGAGTCATAATACGGCGTAATGACTGCGCCTTGGAACCCGTTTCCGGCATCCAACCGCACGCCAAAGCCACCGCCTGAACGGTAGGCCATAATTTTTCCCGTATCAGGCATGAAGTTGTTTAGTGGATCCTCCGTCGTCACCCGTGATTGAATCGCATAGCCGTTAATTTGAATATCCTCTTGCTGAGGGATACCGATTTGTTCACTGTGCAATGAATGGCCTTCCGCAATTAAAATTTGCGACTGGACAATATCGACTCCCGTAATCATCTCCGTAATCGTGTGCTCTACCTGAACACGCGGATTTACTTCGATAAAATAAAATTGGTCTCCTGCAACAAGAAATTCGACTGTTCCCGCATTGACATACGCAACATTTTTCATTAGTTTGACCGCCGCTTCACAAATACGTTGGCGAAGCTCGGCCGATAACGAGACGCTCGGAGCGATTTCAACAACCTTTTGATGACGGCGCTGTACCGAACAATCCCTGTCATACAGATGCACAATATTTCCATCGTAGTCCCCTAAAATTTGGACTTCGATATGCTTCGGATTTTCAATTAGCTTCTCAACATATACCTCATCGCTACCAAATGCTGCTTTTGCTTCTGATTTTGCACGTTCATAAGCTTCTTTCACCTCTGCTTTTGAACGCACAATCCGCATGCCGCGGCCGCCTCCGCCCAAAGCAGCTTTAATAATGATTGGGTAGCCATGCTGCTCGCCAAAGCGAACCACTTCTTCCAAGCTATGTACGGGACCATCGCTTCCAGGAATGACCGGAATACCGGCTAATTCTGCTTGACGGCGGGCTTTTACTTTATCACCGAACATATCTAAATGTTCTTCATTCGGTCCAATAAAAACGATTCCTTCCTCTTTGCATCGTTTGGCAAACTGAATGTTTTCCGAAAGGAATCCGTATCCCGGATGAATCGCATCGACATTATGTGCCTTCGCAATTTCAATAATTCCTTCGATATCCAAATAGGCTTCGATCGGCTTTTTGCCTTCTCCAACTAAATAGGCCTCATCTGCTTTATAGCGGTGATAAGAGCCGGCATCCTCTTTTGAGTAAATCGCAACGGTTCGAATGCCTAGCTCATTGCAGGCGCGAAAAACACGAATCGCGATTTCGCCGCGGTTTGCTACTAATACTTTCTGAATTCGACGTGTACTCATTTTTTTGTTCCTCTCCTCCTTTCTAATAAAACTATAACGGTTTTGCAAATTTGTAAATATGCTTTCTAAAAAGTCAGACCTCTTTTTAACGGTTTTTTTGCATGATCAACGTGTTGTTCTTTATGTTTATACTTCGCTTCATATTTAACAAACATCGAAATATTGACCATAATCCCAAGCGATGTCATAAAAAGAATGAGCGCAGACCCTCCGTAGCTTACTAAAGGCAAAGGGACACCTGTGATCGGAATCAAACCTGTTACACCTCCAACATTGATGAACGTTTGAATTCCAATCATCGAAGAAATACCAATAGCAAGCAAGCTGCCAAACGCATCATTGCATTTTCTGGCAATCATGAATCCCTTTAGAACAATAAAAGCTAGCAGCAGCAAAACAAAAGCCACCCCAAATAAACCTAATTCCTCCGCGATCACTGCGATAATAAAATCGGTATGCGACTCAGGCAAATACCCATACTTCTGAATACTTTGCCCTAATCCCAGCCCTTTTAATCCGCCAAGGCCAATCGCCAAATATGAATTCACCAATTGAAATCCCTCATCGTCTGCATACTTAAATGGATTAACAAAGCTATAAAACCGCGACAACCGTTCTGGAGAAAAAATTTCATCCCAAATAAACGGAAGCGAAACAGGAGCGACCACCGCTGCCACCATCATAAAAAACAGCAGCTGCTTCCACAGCAAACGAAAGCTTAAACCCGACGATAAAATCACACAAGAAGCAATCAGCAACACAATCATGGCTGTTCCAAAATCGGGCTGAATGGCAATAAGAAAGCAGATCCATAGTGTATAATAAATTGGAAATAACTGTCCTTTAACCGGTTCCGCCAGCTTTTTTTGCTTATTGGCAAATACTGCTGCCAAATAAATAAGCAAGCTTAACTTGACAAGCTCAGCAGGCTGAATGCTAAAGAATCCGAGTTTAAACCAGCTTGTGGCATTATTGGCAGTATGGCCGAGAAATGCCACAGCAATTAAAAGGATCGGAGAAGCAAAAAAGATCCCTTGAATGACTTTTTTCCCCATCCATACCTTATAAGGAACAAGCATCGTGATTAAAAAACAAATTCCTGAGGCAGCCAACCACATTTTTTGTTTTTGAAAAAAGTAATCGCTTGCCACTCCATAACGTGTAACCGCTGCGACCATACTTGAGCTGTATACCATAACCAATCCAAATATCGCCAGCATCCAAACGGCAATGATCAGCGGATAATCATATGATTTAACAATATTCTTAAAGAGTTGTTTATTCATCTTTCCTCTTCCCTACCAAATGTTATACTATAGTTACTAAGAAACATTCGTAATAAGATTGTGTTTTCCTTCCAAAAACGCAAAAACTCAAACGATTGCCGCAAATTCAACCGTTTGAGTTCATGTTTATCATTATCGTACGCGTTTTTTTGTAGAAGCTTCATGAAGCATTGAAAGCTCCCGTTCCAATGTATCAAGAATCGCTTTTCCATCCTTTGCATCGACCAGCCCCAACCGAATCGCAAAATCAATTTCACGCGATAAACCAAACATTTGCGTGTCAAGTACTTCTTCGTAAAGAGGGCACTGGGGCATTGTCAAGTTATCCATTTGCACTTGAATGAGCTTAACAATCTTATCCGCGTCTGTTTTAAGAAGCGCGTACGCTTTTTCACGATAATTAATCGTATCGTCCGTCACATCGATCCCTCCGTTCTCCCCTAATCCTTCTATAAATCTTAACGTGAATCGAAAAATTTTGCAAGATGAAAGACTTGTCACAAATGATCGGACATGACAAAATATTCATTTATCATTATACTAAAAACAGTACAAGATGAAAGAGGAGAGAGCAGCTATGGATCGTATTATTCCAATTAAAGGTAAGGTTAAGTTTTCCATAACTTTGGATCCCGGTGTATGGATTTTTGATGACCGCAAAGTTGACTTGCATACTTACTTTTCAGGACAGACAGAAAAAGCCGAAAAAGAGGATGAAATTCAAAAAATATCGGCATACTGGGACCGAGAAATTCAAGAAGGCGCATATTTTCCGCCAACCCTAAAAACAGAAAAGAAATTTGTCAAAGAAAAGATCATTACTGGAACATTCGGAATGCCGCTCGCTCCATTTTTAAACAATGCCGAAGTGCTAGATGATGCAACAGAGCTAATGATTGTCACCGACAACGGTGAATTCACAATTCCGCTTCAACAAGCCTACCAACTTGTTCTCGGCTTTTCGAAAGATGGAAAGCCTTTAAAAGAAAATGGGCCTGTCCACGTATATTTCGGAGACGGCTCAAACCAGAACACCCCCATCACTCATGTACGTGAGTTGATCATTCAGTGATACCGGCCATCGCAGCTGTCCGTCAGCAACGGACAGCTGCGATGGTAGACAAAGTCCATTTTGAATTTGTCTACCATCCTTTATCCAGCATAAGGACATAAGTGAATGGATTTTAGATTTGTGTTGATGCCCCAGTAAAAACGAAGGGATATCACTCGCTGCTTCCTAGCTTTTCTGCCGAAGCCGGCAAGCCCTTTATGAACAACGAACGCTTTGCGGGCCATTCCGTTGCCTGCTGGGGTTCCTGTTCGGGAGAAGAGGCAGAAAAAGCTGGGGATTGAACTAGGACAATCAGCAGTTTTTAGTAAAACAATGAATAAGCAGCACTTGTGATTTTATGAAGTATTTATATCATAGTAAATCAGCGGCAAGCTGCGCTAATCCAGAACGTTCCCCTTTGATTAAGCGAACATGACCAGCAATCTTTTGCTCTTTAAATTTTTCCACGACATATGTTAACCCATTGTTGTATTCATCTAAATATGGATGGTCAATTTGCTCTGGATCGCCCATTAAAATAATTTTGCTTTTCTCACCAACGCGCGTAAGGATTGTTTTCACCTCATGCTTTGTTAGATTTTGCGCTTCATCAATAATAATAAACTGCTCAGGCAAGCTGCGGCCGCGTATATACGTGAGTGCTTCCACTTCAATGGAGCTCATGCCGGCTAAAATCGCATCAAGCTCTCCAGGCTTTTTTGTGTTAAATAAATATTCAAGGTTATCAAAAATCGGCTGCATCCACGGCCTCAATTTTTCTTGCTTTTCTCCCGGCAAAAATCCGATATCCTTGCCAACCGGAACAATTGGTCTTGCTACAAGCAGTTTCTTATATGTTCCCAAATCTTCTGTCTGCATCAATCCGGCTGCTAATGCAAGGAGCGTTTTTCCTGTTCCAGCCTTGCCAATAAGAGTGACAAGCGAAACATCCTTGCGCATGAGCAGTTCAAATGCCATCGTTTGCTGAACATTGCGCGGACGAATCCCCCACACATGATCATAATGGAAAAGCAGCTTCTTCACTTTTTTTCCGGAGTGATCAACAATGCCAATAGCCGATGCTGAGCTGCCAAGCGCATCTTTGATAATAATAAACTGGTTTGGATAAAATGGATGGTTGGCGATTTCCGAAAGAACAATTTCGCCCTTTTCATAAAATCGTTTTAAATGGTCCATGCTGATATACAGTTCAAGAAAGCCTGTATAAATGTGATCGATATCAACCACACGATCGCTTAAAAAATCCTCTGCCTGCAATCCAATGGCATCCGCTTTCACGCGAACAAGCGCATCTTTACTTACTAAAATCACTAAACGCCCATTTTCTTTTGTTTGCTCTTCAAGAGATAAATTTTTCGCAACCGCTAAAATACGATTATCATTCGTTTTTTCAACGAAGATTTCTTGCAATTGATGAAAGGAGCGATGATTCAATTCAATACGCAGCACTCCTCCATTATCAAGTAAAATTTTTTCATGCAGCTTTCCATTTTCTCGCAAGCGGTCAATCAGTTTCGATACTTGCCGCGCATTTCTCCCAACCTCATCCATATATCGCTTTTTTGAATCCACTTCTTCTAACACAACAGCAGGAATGACCACTTCATTGTCTTCAAATGAAAAAATGGAGTAAGGATCTTGCAAAAGTACGTTAGTATCAAGTACATATATTTTATTCCCCAAATTTCCACGCCCCCATTTCATTATATTGGTTAAATTTTTTTGGACGGGATTGATGTTATATACTATGAGCCAATGTATAAAGATAGAAGGTGATTCACAAAATAAAGTTAAAAACATTAGAGGTGCTTAAATGATGAATGCTCGCTCTTTTTTCAGCGTTATCCTTCCTTTTTTTGTTCTGATGGGATGCAGCATGAGTAATGACAAACAAGAAATACCCAATCGCTCCTTTGTTCATGTGAAAAATACAACGAATGAAAAGATTGAAAATAAATCCGGTCAGCAAATTGCCCATCATTTAGCCGATTTAGCAGACCGCGTTCCGAATGTGAATGATGCAACAGCTCTCATCGTCGGAAAATATGCGATTGTAGGGATCGATATTAATGATAATATGGATACTTCACGCGTCGGTACAATTAAGTATTCGGTGGCTGAAGCTTTGCAAAAAGATCCTTACGGGGCCAATTCGATTATTATTGCTGATCCCGATTTATATGCACGATTAAAAAATATCGTCCGCCAAGTCGACAATGGACGGCCTGTACAAGCTTTTATGAACGAAATTGCTGCTATTGTAGGTCGGGTAATGCCAGAAATTCCAAGCGATTTATTGCAAACGAAAAATCCTTCACCGACTAATACAAATGACTCCGAGTTAAACAAGCAGGAGGAAAAACAGCTCAATCAGCGTCAGGATAAGCAATCGAACCATTACTTAAACAAATAGAGCCTAGCCGAAATTGGCTAAGCTCTTTTTTATGCATTCCGTAGCGCTGTCATCACTTGATTATCCAACTTGGCAGCAGCCTGCGCATCATAGGTTTTTTCATACTTCGGCTCCACCGAGATTTTTGAGCCATAAAACATAACATCGCGCACTTCCACAATATCCAACTCCACTAACGCAAGCTTCAGAGGCACTCCTTCCATTTTCTCGGCTTTAATGCTCGCTCGGCCGCTGATGGCATAAGTCGATTCATTCGCGATAACATTTACAACAACAAGAGGATTTTTCTGGATATTTTTCACAATCCGTGAACGATTATCAACAGCAAAATAAAGACGCTCTTCGTCCGGCGCGAAAATCCAAGAAATTGAACTCACATTCGGGCCTCCTGTTTCGTGATCGATTGTCGCAAGCGTGACAAATCGTTCCTTTTGCAGTGCTTGAAACAGCGGTTCAATTAGCTTTTTCTCTACTGCATTTGCCATGAAAAATTCCTCCCAAATGTTCATTATGTTTTAATCATACCCATTTTCTCCAAAAAGGAAAAGAGAAATGATATAATGAAAATAAAAGCGCGAAGATAAGCATCGGAATATGGCTTGGATTAAAGCCTCTCTGTTGCGCAACTGCGTTCCCTACCGATGATATGCAAATAAAAGACTGACTTGAACTAACGAGGTGGATGATGAGAGTTAAATGTGTTCTCTGTGAGCAAATGGATACCATTGATGATGAATCCCTGCTTGCCAAACGGCTGCGCAACCGTCCAATTCATACATATATGTGCGAAAAATGCCACGAACGGATTGCGGAAAAAACAAAAGCGCGGCTTGCGACAGGAAAATTCCGCATCTATCGTTCATCAGAATCACATGATGAATGGTAAAAAGCACCGGATGCCGGTGCTTTTTTGTTATTTCGCTAAAACAAAAGTTCATTATCGTCTCTTCCTCGACCGTCAAGAAATGCGGATTCTACTTTATAACTGGGCTATAAATCCAATGCATGCGTTGAAGCAGACTAAAAACACAAGAAGCATGGCTTACGGCGGAAACCGATCTGTATTTCTATAGCAAACAAATGACGGACGATCCGTTTTCTCTGCTCGGATCATATAAAGCGTCAGTTCTCATATATCCTTAGGATAGTTCGTATATTTTTCGGGCTCGCTTTGAATTTGCTCAAGCATCCCTTCAATGAATTCGACCGGAAACCGTGTGGCTTGCTCTTTTCCGCCTTTTTGGTAACTCACAATGTACATTTCTTCTTCTTTTACAAAAGCTACCTTTTCGATTTGAAAGTCAATCTTTAATATATTTTTAAAAAGTTGTGCCGTGTCTTGTGCAGCATGGTCTTCAGGCCGGGCATCCGCCACCACTTGAATCGTCAACCAATTGTACAGGGCATCTTGTAATGATTTCATGATTTTACCGCTCCTACTCACCGGCATTCATTTTTTGCTGCTGCGACTGACGCAAGCGAATCTTATAAATAATCAATACAATGGCCGCTATCACCAGTCCTTCAGCAATCGGCAAAAAGACAGCGAAAAATGTTAAAATTGTACAGCCGAGCGCAAGCAGAACATAAATAATGACGTTTTTTAACAAAGGAAGCTGTTTAGCAAAACCAAGACGATAAACAATAGCCGATAAAATAAAAACCGTGATATAAAGAAGCCACATTCCCCGTTCGGGATTGTCATGCACCTGATATAACGAAGCAAAAAAGGAAAGCCGCTCCATCACATTCATCCTTCTCCCCCCCCCTTTTTTTATCTTGCTTGCTCGGCTGCTTTCTTTTTCTTGGCCAGCTTCTCCCGTTCGTTTTTATCTAAAATTTTCTTCCGTAAACGAATGGATTTTGGCGTTATTTCACAATATTCATCATCATTTAAGTACTCGAGTGCTTCTTCAAGCGTCATCAGCCGCGGTTTTTTCATGGTCACCGTCTGCTCTTTCGTAGATGAACGAATGTTGGTTGCGTGCTTTACTTTGCAGATATTGACGACTAAATCATTCTCGCGCGTATGCTCGCCAACAATCATGCCTTCATACACTTCTGTTCCCGGCTCGACAAAGATCGTTCCCCGATCCTCGACCTGCATAATGCCGTACGATGTCGCTTTACCTGTCTCCATTGAAATCAGGACACCTTGTCTCCGTCCGCCGACCAATCCTTTTTGTACAGGAGCATAATGATCAAATGAGTGATTTAAAATTCCGTATCCTCGAGTTAAGGACATAAATTCGGTTCGATAGCCGATTAAACCGCGAGCCGGAACCATAAAAATCAAACGGACCTGCCCATTTTCGTTATGAATCATATCCGCCATCTCCCCTTTACGCATGCCAAGCGATTCTATAATCGCTCCTGTATATTCCTCAGGGATATCAATTTGTACCCGCTCTATTGGCTCAGACAGCGTTCCATCCATTTCCTTCATAATAACCTCTGGCTTCGATACTTGCAATTCAAAGCCTTCCCGCCTCATATTTTCAATTAAAATGGATAGGTGGAGCTCTCCTCTTCCTGAGACAATCCAAGCGTCAGGAGAATCTGTATTTTCTACTCTCAGACTAACGTCGGTTTCCAATTGCATTCGAAGGCGCTCTTCAATTTTTCGGGCCGTGACGTGCTTTCCTTCTCTTCCGGCAAATGGGCTATTATTGACTAAAAAAGTCATTTGTAATGTCGGCTCATCAATATGCAGTGCCGGCAACGCCTCCTGATGCTCGACAGGGCAGACCGTCTCTCCCACATTAATATCCTCCATCCCTGATACAGCAATAATATCTCCTGCTTCTGCTTCGGTGATTTCTATTCGTTTTAATCCAATAAAACCGAATAGCTTCGTCACCCGAAACGTCTTCACCGTACCATCGAGCTTCATTAAGGCCACTTGCTGCCCCATTTTAATTGAACCGCGAAACACTCGGCCAATTCCGATTCTTCCTACATAATCATTGTAATCAAGCAACGCTACTTGAAACTGCAAAGGCTCGTTCCGATTATCGATAGGAGCTGGTATGTGTTCAATAATGGTTTCAAACAATACCGACATATCCGCTTCCTGCTTGTCCGGATCAAGGCTGGCAGTTCCATTTAAAGCAGAGGCGTACACAACCGGAAAGTCCAGCTGTTCCTCCGATGCGCCAAGTTCAATGAATAAATCAATGACTTCATCAACCACTTCTTCCGGCCGAGCAAATTCACGGTCGATTTTATTGACAACAACAATCGGTGTCAGCTGCTGTTCGAGCGCCTTTTTCAACACAAAGCGAGTCTGTGGCATGCAGCCTTCATATGCATCGACAACAAGCAGAACACCGTCAACCATGCGCATAATCCGTTCGACTTCTCCGCCAAAATCCGCATGTCCCGGGGTGTCCAAAATATTAATACGTGTATCTTTATAATGAATCGCTGTATTTTTAGCCAAAATAGTAATCCCGCGTTCTCTTTCTAAATCATTACGATCCAATGCCCGTTCCTGCACCTGTTCATTTGCGCGGAAGGTTCCTGACTGGCGCAATAGCTGATCCACCAACGTCGTTTTGCCGTGGTCAACATGGGCAATAATAGCAATATTTCGCAAATCTTCTCGCCGTTTCACCTTTTTCACTCCTATGTGTAAATTGCTCGTTTATTATATCATAAAGATCATAGAAAAGCGGAATATTTTCGTGTAGACTGAATAAAGAAGAGAAAAGATAATGAAGAAGGGAGATTTTCATGAAATCGTTTCAGCCGATCTTTTTGCTGTTTGCAATCTTAGCAGCTTCCTCCATTATGGCTATTGGCATTTTTATCGCTGAACAAAGCGTGATCGGTATCATTATTTCATTCCTTATCTTTATCATCATCATGGGGACTGGATTTGCTGTGAAAAAACGAAAGCGGCAAAAGGGAACATTATAAACCGGGACAAACAACAGCTTGTCCCGGTTTCATTTCCGGATGTATTGCTGCAAAATCTCACGATGGAGCCCTGGCTTCGATACAAATACAGAACTCGGACCGAGAAGATCCAGCGGTTCACCATCT
This sequence comes from Anoxybacteroides rupiense, assembly GCF_014196195.1. Classification (GTDB taxonomy): domain Bacteria; phylum Bacillota; class Bacilli; order Bacillales; family Anoxybacillaceae; genus Anoxybacteroides; species Anoxybacteroides rupiense. Next base: position 594,034 of record NZ_JACIDF010000001.1, read on the forward strand.
ATATTCGTCACAAGCCCGCCCACCTCTTTAATAATGATAAGACCGCCGGCAAAATCCCATGGCGATAGCCTCATTGTCAAATAGGCATCAAGACGCCCCGCAGCAATATATGCCATTTCTAACGCAGCGGAACCATATGAGCGCGTTCCTCTGACTTCTTGTACAAGCCGGGCCAATTGTTTCGGATCGACTTGTTTATTTTCAATAATCCAAGATGCATTTAAGCAAATAATCGCTTCTGGAATGGATACAGGTTGCAACACTGGCAGCGGCCGATCGTTTAAAAAAGCGCCCTTGCCTTTTTGAGCATAATATAGCTCATCATGCACAACATCATACACATATCCAAGCATCCCTATACCATCTGCAAAAATGCCAATGGAAATCGCAAAATTGCGGCGTTGATGAATAAAGTTCATCGTTCCATCGATCGGGTCAATAATCCAAACTATGCCATCAAGCGCGGATATACAATCGCCAAATCCCTCTTCTCCCAAGACGCGATGGGAAGGAAAGGTTTGTCTGATTCGTTCAATAAAAAATTGCTCAACTTCTTTGTCCACATTCGTAACTAAGTCGCTGCGGCTTGATTTCGTTTCAATCGTTAGCGTTTTCCGAAAGGCTTGATGAATGCGTTCACCTGCTTCTTTTATCCATTCCTTGGCGCACTTGTCGATATGCTCCCAATTTGTGCTCATTTTACTCCTCCTAAACAAAAAAATAATCATAAGCTTGTATGTACAAATATAAATTAGAATAGTGCAATTTGGTATATTCAGCAAGAAAAAACGAACCGCATCGTGCGTGGTTCGCCATATGATTGTCTTTTTATAATTGAAGACGCATAAACTCTTGGCGTAGCCTCTCTAATTTTCTTTTGCATTCCTGTTTTTTTTCTTCATCATTTTCCACCATCGCCTCATAAAGAGTCGCTAATTCATAATCAAGTTCAAGGCGCAATACCGCCATTCGTCTTTCGCCATCCGACCGTTTTAATGAATTGACTGTTTTTTTCATTCACACCAGTCCCCCTTTCTTTTGTCCATTCTCGACCCAAATAACGAAATTTTCTGATAGTTGTTGTTTATATATATTTATGTCAAGAAAGGGGGCTATGCAACAAATTTGTGTATTCGTCTAATTATTTTTCATTTCCTTGAATCCAGTCGCCATTTTTGGCTTCCTTTGCTTTTTTAACCACTTGATAAGACGAATACCCGCTCGCCTTTTCAAACTCATCACAAAGCTTTTTTTCCTCGCTTTTGCTCGGGACAATTTCTTTAAACCGACGGTACAGGCTCATGAATTGTTCCCGCTCTATTCCCCGTTCGTATGCGGTTTCAATCGCTTCAAAAAATTTAATCACATCAATAACCTCTTGCGTTGTCCAATCATAAGAAAATGGGTATGAGTAATCCACGATCTTTTTCACCTCCGCTGTTAGTTTGTCCATTTGTTGCGAATTTGTTCCGCTTCCCGAATCATCCGCTCCAACAGCTCTGCCACAGTCGGAACATCATGAATCAGCCCCATTACTTGTCCTGCCCACGCAAACCCCTCACTCGTTTTTCCGTCATAAATAAATCGGCGATTGGCTTCTCCGCTTATGTATATTTTCAATTGCTCATATGTTCCGCCTTGCTGCTCAATCTGTAAAATTTTTTCCGTCCACTCATTGGCAATGGCCCGTCCAGGAGCGCCTAAGCTGCGTTTAATAACAACTGTATCACTTTCTGATCCCTTAACAAGCATTTCTTTATACAACGGATGGGCGTGGATACATTCTCGTGTCGCAATGAAGCGCGTGCCCATCTCAATCCCTTCTGCACCAAGAGCTAACGCAGCCATGAGCCCTCGGCCATCTCCAATTCCTCCCGAAGCAATCACTGGAATCGATACAGAATCGACGACTTTTGGAATCAATACAAAGGTTCCTATATCATATTTTCCTAAATGGCCGCCACCTTCTTGCCCAACCACCATCACTGCATCAGCGCCCAATTCTTCCGCTTTGACCGCCTGCCGCACAGCCGCAACAAGCACTAGCTTTTTCACATTCACTCCCTTTAGCTGTTCGAAAAATGGAGCAGGGTTTCCGCCTGTAACCGATATAACCGGCACCTGCTCCTCAATGGCCGCCTCCAGCATGTGCGAAAATGGCCGTCCATGCTGTCCAATCGCAAAATTCACTCCAAACGGCCGATCGGTTTTTTCTTTGACTTTTTTGATCTCAGCGCGCAAAGCATCCGGAGACGGCAGAGACATCGCCGTAATCTGCCCTAAGCCTCCAGCATTAGAAACGGCAGCCGCTAGGTCAGCATAAGCCAAATACGCCAATCCTCCTTGTATAATTGGATACTGAATCCCTAGCAGTTCTGTCACTCTTGTTTTCCAACCCATCTTGTTCCCTCCTCATTTGATAAGGCTGTTCATTCATTGCAGCCAGTTCTTCTCCTTTTTCATCATAGTCCTAGCGACAAAAAGGCATTTGCGGCCCTCCTTTTAGCATGAACGCAAGCCATCACCAGCCTGTCCTGATCGCTAAAGCCTATAAATGCAAAAAGCATTTTTCATATTAAGTATACTATCTTTCTTGATAAGCTGGCGATTTTCCTGTTTATCTGTTTGTTATTTATCAATCACATGCTGAATTGATCATGCCAAGGCGTGACTGACCGTTGACTCTCTAGAGATTTTTAGACTGCATGCATATCACCCTTTACTTATATACATGAGAAAAAACGCCATGATGCAAGCGACAAAAATCCTATAGAAAAAAGGTGGCTGATTTGTCAAAAATGATTCTTTGCAAACAAATAAATAAGTGCTATAATGCATTTGTTTTATTTTTATGCAAAAAGAGGTGTGAGGAAGAATTGTCACAGTATGAAACGCCGTTATTTACCGGACTGCTAGAACATATGAAAAAAAATCCGATCCAATTTCACATTCCCGGCCATAAAAAAGGAGCAGGAATGGATCCTCAATTTCGCCATTTTATCGGCGAAAACGCATTAGCAATTGACTTAATTAATATTGGACCGTTAGATGATTTGCACCAGCCAAAAGGCATCATTAAACACGCCCAAGAATTAGCAGCTGAGGCCTTTGGTGCTGATTATACGTTTTTTTCTGTACAAGGAACAAGCGGGGCAATTATGACAATGGTGATGTCCGTAGCAGGTCCTGGTGATAAAATCATTGTTCCTCGCAATGTGCATAAATCGGTGATGTCCGCGATCGTTTTTTCTGGAGCAACTCCGATTTTCATTCATCCTGAGGTTGATAAAGAGCTTGGCATTTCGCATGGAGTTACACCAGAATCGGTAGAAAGTGCCTTAAGGCAGCATCCTGATGCAAAAGGAGTACTCGTGATAAACCCTACTTATTTTGGCATTGCTGGCGATCTGAAAAAAATTGTGGACATCGCCCACGCTTATCATGTTCCCGTTCTTGTTGACGAGGCGCATGGCGTGCATATTCATTTTCATGAAAGATTGCCGATGTCGGCCATGCAAGCGGGAGCGGATATGGCAGCAACAAGTGTCCACAAGCTCGGCGGCTCGATGACGCAAAGCTCTATTTTAAATGTCCGCGAAGGGCTTGTATCCGCTAAACGTGTTCAAGCGATTTTAAGTATGCTCACGACGACCTCTACGTCCTATTTGCTGCTCGCTTCTTTAGATGTCGCACGCAAACGCTTAGCCACAGAGGGACGAGAGCTTGCTGAAAAAGCCATTCAGCTGGCTGAAATGATCCGGGAGCAAATTAATCAAATTCCTCATTTGTACTGTGTAGGAAAAGAAATTTTAGGCACAACCGCAACATACGATTATGATCCAACCAAATTAATTATTTCTGTTAAAGAGCTTGGGCTAACCGGTTATGACGTCGAAAACTGGCTGCGCCAAATGTATAATATCGAAGTAGAGTTATCTGATTTATACAATATTCTATGTATTATCACACCTGGAGACACGGAGAAGGAAGCAGACATTTTGATAACGGCTCTTCGTCATTTATCAGAGGAGTTTCGCCATCAAGCAGATAAAGGAATCAAACCGAAAGTATTGCTGCCGGATATTCCTTCTCTCGCTTTCACGCCGCGCGACGCGTTTTATTCAGACACAGAAGTCGTACCGTTCGAAAAATCAGCTGGAAGAATTATCGCTGAATTTGTGATGGTTTATCCTCCAGGCATTCCCATTTTTATTCCTGGAGAAATTATTACAGAAGAAAATTTAGCCTACATTAAAAAGAATTTAGAAGTAGGATTACCGGTGCAAGGGCCTGAAGATGATACACTGCAGACATTGCGCGTGATTAAAGAGGTTCAATCCCTATAAAAAGTACCATGTGGTAGACAAAGTAGAGATTTACTTTGTCTACTATTTTTTTAGATCCAGCCGTTTCAATATTTTTCGATATCAAACGGTCTGACACAACTGACAGGCAATCGATGCAGAATGAAAGCACTTGCCAACAACCTGAGAACACAAGTCGATGGATCAGCCTGTGTTTTTTATAACAAAAAAAACGCATGCTTCTCCCGTTCGCATGCGTTTTCTTTATTTTGAAACCCTTCCCCCATCTTTTGACCGTGACTTATTGGTTGTCATCTATTTTGTCATGTGTGCATTCTGCACATTTTCCATAAAGTGTTGTTACTTTTTCATCTTCAAAATGTCCAATTGTCGAATTGCACGTTTGACAAACGATTGTACCCATCCATACAACTCCTTTATGATGACTTAATGACTGACTGATTTAATAATAATATATCACATTAAAGGTGTCAATGGTTATTTTGTATGTCACATTTTTAAAAAAAGATACAAAAAAAGCAGGCATCAATGCCTGCTTTTTTTCTCTCCTGTTTTAGTAATCATACTCGGGATGCAGCGGTGCTGGTGGAATAAGATCAGAAAAGAAATCAGCCAAATCGGCAGTCTGACTTGCTGTATCAATACGAAAAATATTCTGTAAGTATTCATGATTTTCTACATCTCTTGGATCGAGGAGAGCGGAGCGTCCAGTTTGCATACAAATGACAAGCGGTTTACCAAAAAACAAGTTTGTATACACGATTCCGAAATCATAGCGTGTGTCCTTCGTGGCAAATCCCACAAATTGGACCTTCACTTGTTCGTGTTCGTCATACAACTTATCTACTAAATCCATAAACTCCCCTCCTTTTAAATATACTGAATTTTATTATAATTCAGTATATTTAAAAAATCAATAGAAAATTTTTTCTACTAATGCTAAAATGCGATTAGAGAGGTGATTATTTATGTCAACCCATGCATACATAAAGCTCGTTCCTGCTTCACGGCAAAAGACGGTAACGCTCGAAGAAGTAAAAAAGCTGCTCGATTCATATCAAGAGATGACAAAAAAGACAGGAGAACAATTAGGTTGGGAATATAAAGAAGCTGCTTTTCCGTATGAAATCATGGAAGTGAACAACGAAAACGGCTCTTGGCTTTATTTAAAAGGAAAAAATGGACGCTACCAAGCCATTTTCATCGTTGTCGGTCAAACGCAGCCAAATGAAACAGAAGCAAGTTCCTTTATTCAAATTACCCTCCCTAACGGAGCCACTCACGGAGACAAAGGAAAGGCCAATGAATTTTGCAAATTTTTAGCCAAAAAGCTTGAAGGAGAACTCCATTTATTTAATGGACGCATCATGTATTTTTATAAACGATAAAATGATAGAGAAAATCCCATTTTAATTTTATGTACAAGGGATGTTGATTGTCTAATTGACATCCCTTGATTCTTAGTGCCGTAGTGGGCAAGCGATGTGCTTGCCCACTACGCATGTTTTCTCAAATCAGAATACCAGCTGGCTCGTTCACTTGCGTTCGCTGTTTGAAGACAAAGGCAGAAAAGCCTGCGTTTAGCTAGATAATTTAGTATTTTCATCCACACTTTTATGTTTGTCTCCTATCATTTTGATCCCCCCATTCATTCCACTTCAGACTGGCTTGTCATTGCTTGATCAACAAGTTGTTCACGGGCAGACAAGCGCAGCCAGTGACGCAAAATATAAAAGCGCTTATCAATGAAACGATAGCCAAATAGCGATCGTTTTCTTTATTGATGAAACAGAGCTTCAGCCTCTCCTTTCCTCCAACGGTCCAAAAGGGGAATTCTGCTTTCGAATCAGCTGTATGTCCATCTTCTGTCGTATCTATGATCTGATTAAGAAAGCCTGTAAGTCGGCTAAAAGAACAAGGAAATCAATGGGCTTCTGTCAGAACAACCATTTATATTTACAAACGATCATGCTTCCCAGACAAGCCGCTGACAACTAAAATAAATAATCGCCGTCAGCAAGGTAATCCATATGGCTTTCTTTGTGCGCAATCCCATTTTTCTCGCCAGCAAAAAAGCAAAATACCAAAATATGCAAAGCAACAAACCTCGGAACAGCGGGCGATCGCGGCCAGACAACCATTCAATGAGTGAAAAGCTGCTCCAAATCATCATCTGCGACAAAAAAACAACATATTCTTTCATTGGACGATCCCCTTTTTTCTTTATACCATAACGATATGAAGCAAAAAGAAAAATTAGTCGCAGTCAATAGATAAAAAAAGGACATCCCTTCTGCTGGGATATCCTTTGATGCTTTTACTTAATAATATGAATCGGACTGCCAAGAACAGCTTCAGCTGTTTCCATCGCAATCTCGCCTAATGTTGGATGGGCATGAATCGTCATAGCCACATCTTCCGCCGTCATTCCCGCTTCAATAGCAAGACCAAGCTCAGCAATCATATCAGAGGCATTTGGTCCAACAATTTGCGCACCGATTACAACACCGTCTTCTTTACGCACGACAAGCTTCATAAAGCCATCCGTATCGTTTAATGCGAGCGCTCGTCCGTTTGCTGCAAATGGGAATTTAGCGGTTAGAACTTCAATTCCTTCATTCTTCGCTTGCTGTTCAAAATATCCGACAGAAGCGCACTCAGGATCTGAGAAGACAACAGCAGGAATCGCTAAATAATCGATTTCAGATGGATGTCCCGCAATCGCCTCTGCCGCAATTTTCCCTTCATAGGACGCTTTATGAGCAAGCGGCGGGCCTTGAACGATATCGCCAATCGCATAAATATTTGGAACGCTTGTGCGGCATTGTTTGTCAACCTCAATGAGCCCGCGCTCTGTCATTTTGATGCCTACTTGTTCTAGGCCAAGTTCATCCGTATTCGGACGTCTTCCAACGGTTACAAGCACATAGTCCGCATCGATTGTTTTCGTTTCACCTTTGCTTTCAAATGTAACCGTTACACCGTCTTCTCGTTCCTCAACACCTTTTGCCAACGCATTCGCAAAGATTTCTACACCTTTTTTCTTCAAGCGGCGTTTAACAATGGCGCTCATTGATTTTTCAAAACCGGATAAAATTTCATCTGCACCTTCAAGAATCGTCACTTGTGTGCCAAAGTTCGCATACGCTGTGCCTAATTCTGTTCCGATATATCCACCGCCGATGACAACCATGGATTTTGGAATTTCAGGGAGATTTAATGCCCCTGTTGAATCAAGGACGCGCTTCGAAAATTTGAATGCTGGAAGCTCAATTGGACGAGAGCCTGTCGCAATAATCGCGTTTTTGAATTTATATGTTTGTGCGCTGTTTTCTGTCATCACACGCACCGTGTTAGCATCAACAAAATAAGCCTCGCCGCGGACAATCTCAACCTTATTTCCTTTTAGAAGCCCTTCAACGCCGCCAGTTAATTTTTTTACAACGCTAGCTTTCCATTCTTGCACTTTTGTGAAGTCAACTGTGACATTCTCCGCTTTAATTCCCATGTCCTCTGAATGCTTCGCCGCTTCGTAGCGATGAGCAGCTGAAATTAAAGCCTTGGATGGGATGCATCCTACATTTAAGCAAACACCGCCTAGGTTCGCCTTTTCAACAATTGTTACCTTTTGGCCCAATTGAGCTGCGCGAATGGCAGCAACATATCCACCAGGCCCTGCGCCAACGACAAGAGTTTCTGTTTCGATTGCAAAATCACCGACTACCATTGTTTTACGCCTCCATTAATAATAATTCTGGATCATTTAACAGACGTTTAATATGGTTCAATGCATTTTGTGCTGTTGCTCCGTCAATCATGCGATGGTCAAAGCTTAATGACAAGGCTAATACCGGAGCAATGACAATTTCTCCATCGCGAACGATAGGTTTTTCAGAAATACGGCCAATACCCAAAATCGCTACTTCCGGATGGTTAATAACCGGTGTGAACCATTGTCCCCCAGCAGAACCAATATTCGTAATCGTGCAGGACGCGCCTTTCATTTCAGCTGGAAGAAGCTTACCTTCGCGCGCTTTTGTTGCAAGCTCGTTAATTTCTTTGGCAATTGCAAACATTGATTTACGATCCGCATGCTTCACAACAGGAACAAGAAGGCCTTTATCTGTGTCAGCCGCTATGCCAATATTGTAATAATGCTTGTGGACAATTTCTTCTGTAGCATCATCAATCGACGTATTCAGCGTCGGAAATTCACGCAATGCCGATGTTAATGCTTTTACAACATAAGGAAGGAATGTGAGTTTGATTCCTTTCTGTGCTGCAAGATCTTTGAATTTCTTGCGGTGTGCCACCAATTTTGTCACATCTACTTCGTCCATCAATGTGACATGTGGAGCCGTATGCTTAGAGTTAACCATCGCTTTAGCAATTGCGCGACGGATACCGCTCATTTTCTCGCGTGTTTCAGGGAACTCTCCCTCAAGCACAGCTGGTTGTGGTGCTGCTTTTGACGCCGCTTTTTCTTCTGATTGCTCTGCTGGAGCTGTTGAAGAAGCTTCTGCTTTCGGCGTTGCGGCACCTCCCGCTAAAAATGCATCAATATCGCTTTTTAAAATACGACCATTTTTTCCTGTCCCTTGCACAAGACGGATGTCAATTCCTTTTTCCCGAGCGTATTTCCGTACAGATGGCATCGCAATGACGCGGCGATTCGGGTCCGCTTCAGCCGCCGCTGAAGAGGCTTCCTGCGCTGGAGCAGCTTCCTGCTTTGGCTCTTCTGCTGCTTTTGGTTCGTCATGATCCTGTCCCTTAAATTTTAAGTTTTCATACCCCGGTGCGTCAAATTTAATTAATGTTTGACCAACCGTTGCAACCGTTCCTTCGTCTACTAAAATTTCGAGCACTTTTCCTTTGACAGGAGAAGGGATTTCTACAACCGCTTTATCGTTTTGCACTTCACAAAGCACATCGTCTTCGTTGACTTCATCCCCAGGCTTCACAAACCATTTGACAATCTCGCCTTCATGAATGCCCTCGCCGATATCTGGTAATTTAAATTCAAATGCCACTGTTTGTCGACCTCCTAATTGTTTCCAATGTGCTAGAGGAGGAATTTTCCTCCTCTTTCGCTTAGAAATTCATGACTTTTTTCACCGTTTCGATCACATCTTTGAAGTTTGGCAACCAAACAGGCTCTGCTTGAGAGAATGGATAAACCGTATCTGGAGCTGCTACGCGCAATACCGGAGCCTCTAGGCTTAAAATCGCGCGTTCATTAATTTCTGCTACCACATTCGCAGCAATTCCCGCTTGTTTTTGTGCTTCTTGAACAACAACAGCTCTGCCTGTTTTTTCTACAGATCCGATAATCGTTTCAATATCTAATGGCTGAACGGTGCGCAAATCGATCACTTCTGCAGAAATCCCTTCTTTTTCAAGTTCTGTTGCTGCTTTTAATGATTCATGAACCATTGCGCCGTAAGCAATAATGGATACATCTTTTCCTTCCCGCTTAATATCCGCTTTGCCAATCGGGATGGTGTATTCTCCTTCTGGAACTTCTTGACGGAATGAGCGATATAATTTCATGTGCTCCAAGAAAATAACTGGATCGTTATCACGAATGGCAGAAATCAACAATCCTTTTGCATCATATGGAGTAGAAGGAATAACCACTTTTAATCCAGGCTGCTGTGCTACTAATCCTTCTAAGCTGTCCGCATGCAATTCAGGTGTATGAACGCCGCCGCCGAATGGAGAACGAATCGTAATTGGAGCATGGTAGCGTCCACCTGAACGATAGCGCATACGAGCCATTTGTCCGGAAATGGAATCCATGACCTCATATACGAAGCCAAAAAACTGAATTTCAGGAACCGGACGAAATCCTTCGAGCGCAAGACCGATCGCAAGACCGCCAATTCCAGATTCAGCAAGCGGTGTATCAAATACACGTTCTTCCCCAAATTCCGCTTGCAAGCCTTCTGTCGCGCGGAATACGCCGCCGTTTACTCCAACGTCTTCCCCAAACACCAACACGTTCGGATCGTTTTTTAATTCGATGCGCAATGCATCCGTGATTGCTTGAATCATTGTCATTTGCGCCATGGCCTATTTCGACTCCTTCTCTTTATAAATTTCATATTGTTCTTTTAAATGAAACGGCATCTCTTCATACATGATGCTCATTAAATCCGTTACTTTTTGTTTCGCTGTTTCGTCTGCTTTTTTGATCGCTTCTTTAATATCTTCTTTCGCTTGCTCAATTACGCTGTTTTCTTCAGCTTCGCTCCAAAGACCTTTTTTCTCCAAAAACTTGCGGAAGCGAACGATCGGATCTTTTTTCTCCCACTCGTTTTCAAGTTCTTTTGTGCGGTAACGAGTTGGATCGTCCCCAGCCATTGTATGTGGACCGTAACGGAAGCACAATGTTTCGATCAGCGTTGGACCTTCTCCATTAACCGCGCGCTCACGAGCTTCACGCACAGCTACGTAAACAGCTAATGGATCCATGCCATCCACTTGAATGCCAGGAATACCCGCTGCTGCGGCTTTTTGAGCGATCGTTTTTGCTGCTGATTGCTTTTCTACTGGGGTCGAAATCGCAAAACGGTTGTTTTGCACAACAAAAATAGCAGGGGCTTTAAACGCTCCGGCAAAGTTCATTCCTTCATAAAAATCGCCTTGGGAAGCTCCGCCATCGCCTGTGTATGTAATGGCTACCGCTTTTTTGCCGCGCTTTTTCATTCCTAAAGCAACGCCGGCTGTTTGAATGATTTGCGCTCCGATAATAATTTGTGGCGGCAATACGTTAACGCCTTCAGGAATCTGATTGCCATGAAAATGGCCACGCGAGAATAAAAAGGCTTGATAAAGCGGAAGTCCATGCCAAATCATTTGCGGTACATCACGATAACCAGGCAAAATGAAATCTTCTTTTTCAAGCGCAAATTGGCTTGCAAGCTGGCTTGCTTCTTGACCGGCCGTTGGCGCATAAAATCCTAAGCGTCCTTGGCGGTTTAACGAGATCGAACGTTGATCAAGCACGCGTGTATAAACCATTCGACGCATTAATTCTTTTAGTTGCTCATCGCTTAAATTCGGCATCGCTGCTTCGTTTACAACTTCGCCTTCTTCGTTTAAGATTTGGAAAGTCGGAAATTGCTCAGCCACTTTTTCGAGCTGCTTCTTCAAATTGAATACGGATGTTTTCGCACCCATTCCATTCACCTCTACCTTTCTTGTATATAAAGTAAAATCAACCATACCAAGCATCTGCAAGCACTTTCATACAGCATTAATTTACCCAAATTCCGCTATAAACAGACAATATTTGCCGGCCGTCTGCACATGATGTGGCAGGATTACGAGAATCAAAAAACTGTATCAATGTTTTCACAAATAAAATTAGTACAATGATTATTTGCAACTTCAAGTTTACACCTTCTTAATCCATCCGTCAATTACTTTGATTTCTCGAATCGCTCCCATACATATATTGTAAAATGAAATAATCTGTTATAATATATAAATGAAGTTGTGTTATATTCTGTTATAGTATATTAAGGCATTAAAAAAAGCTGCCTTTTCGACAGCTATTTCCATTCACGATATAATCGCTTCTTTTCTTGATTATACTGTTCCGTATAATCATTAAATTGGTCATTGTCTGAAAGCAGTTCTTTATATGCACGATTAATTTGGTCCGTTTGGTGTTGCAGCTTTTCTAACGTTATATGCTCATCTTCAAGAAGACGATAAAATTCCTTTTCTAGCGCTAACGCTTTATGATAGTGATCATATACTGACTTGTACGCATCGTACCGCTTACCAATAATTTTTATCAAGGAACTCGCCTGTTTTTTCATTGTTTCATCTTGTACATGCGAAAGGCTTTCCTTAACGATGGTTAATTGTTCCTCAGCCTTTTCAATGTTTTTATATTCTTCCTCTATTTGCTTGTTTCTTTTTTCAATAAGCACTTGAGCCTTTCGCGATAATTTGGACACTTCAGAAAATCGTTTCATTCCAAGATCCATGATCTCGTTGTACAGCTTTGTCTGCTCCTGCTCGAGACGAACAAGCTGTTCATGCTCTTCGTTCATTTTGTCCTCGTATTTAGCCATTTTCTCCAACGCATCCATCACTTCTTTTTCAGGTGCCAACACCTTGCACCCTTGCACGAAAACCATCAGACAAAGAATCAGAAAAAATAGTTTAGCTTGCTTCATCTTTCATTCCCTTCTTTCCTGACCCATTTTATCGTATGTTTATTTACGATCCACAAATTTGTTTGATAGACTATTATAGATGAAAAACATTTAATTCTTCTATATAATATGGTATTGTTTTCGACGGTGGGGGGTCGCTTCATACCCCCGTGAATGGGTCTGAAAGCGGCGTGTTCCGCGTCTTTGTCACGCGAATATGTGGCGAAAACAGGTCCGAAGCTTGCCTCCAATCGTCGATTGTTCACAGATCATTTTTTGATCTTTCAGTTGCACAGATATTATTTCACTAGTGTTGATGGTCCATTATTTTACTTTAAAACAGATGATATGGCTCACCATCCGCTTTTCTACTGAAGCAGAAAAGCGAGGAATTCAGTACTGTTCATTTGTTTTTATTCAATCATCAACACGCTTGATATGATTTCATTATACAAGGAGTGATAAGCGATGATTACCATGAAAGATATTGTTCGCGAAGGCCATCCGGCTTTACGGGCCGTTGCTGAACCAGTTGCTTTGCCTGCTTCTAAGGAAGAGCAGGACCTTTTGCGAAGCATGCTGGAATACTTAAAAATGAGCCAAGATCCAGAGACGGCGGCAAAATATGGACTGCGTCCCGGCGTTGGATTAGCAGCCCCACAAATTAACGTCTTAAAACGAATGATTGCTGTTCATGCCCATGATGAAAAAGGAACGCTATATAGCTATGGTCTGTTTAATCCAAAAATCATAAGCCATTCCGTTCAGCTCTGCTATTTAACAAGCGGAGAAGGATGCTTGTCTGTTGACCGCAACGTTCCCGGATATGTACCGCGTTATGCCCGAATTACGGTTACCGGTACAACCCTTGAAGGCGAAAATATCACTTTGCGCTTAAAAGGATATCCGGCCATTGTCTTCCAGCACGAAATTGACCACTTAAACGGTATCATGTTTTATGATCACATCGATCAAGAAAACCCTTTCAAAGCACCAGAAAATGCGATTCCGATTGAACGATAAAGCGTAAAAAGAAGGGCGGACCGCCCTTCTTTTTACTTAATCAGCTCGAGCTGCTTCAGTCCGTATAAAATCCCTTCTTCATCCACTCGCTTTGTTACAAAATTAGCCACTTCTTTCACTTTCTCATTGGCATTTCCCATAGCCACACCTGTACCGACAAACTGAAGCATTTCGATATCATTTAGCCCATCGCCAAATGCATAAACATCCTCTTTGTCAATGCCGACTCGTTCGATCAGCCTGCGAATTCCTTCCGCTTTCGAACCACCAAACGGCAATACATCTGTAGATACGTTATGCCAACGCACAAAATGAAACTCAGGATACGATGTGATATAGACATGCTCTTCCTCTGGTTTGCAAAACAAAAGCGCTTGATAAATATCGCGCTGCTCATAGTAAAGCGGATCAAATGGAGGATGAGAAAATTTTAGGCTTTCCATACTTACATGAATATATGGATGTTCTTCAACGCTCGCCCTCATCCTTTCGGCATCCATAAACACAAGCGGATGCCCATTCTCATGAGCACGCTCTTTCAATTCATGCAACTTAGAACGATGCAAAGGATTTTTATAAATGACCTCGTCTTCAAAAACGACATATTGACCATTAAAGCTGACAAAGGAATCGATTCCTAATTTCTTCCGCAAATTTTCAAACATAAAAGGAGCTCTTCCTGTCGCAATCGCTACATACACTCCCGATGTTTTAAGCTTCTGAATAGCTTGCACAGTAGAAGCCGGCAATTCTTTGTTTTCATCAAGCAGTGTGCCATCAATATCAAAAAATACAATTTTCTTCATCGTTTTCTCACCTTTATAAAAAATCATTGCATTTGTTCATCATTACGTTAATGAAAAAAAGCAGGAATGTCAAACAAAAAATCTTCCAGCTTTCACCATGAAAAACCCTTCTTAATCTTCATATACTAAATAAAAAAAGTGGACATTTACTTTCGACAAGAAATGAGTACAATAAAAAGTAGGGAGTGATGAGAGATGTTGAAGAAGCTCAAGAAAAAATTGCTCCAACAATGGAAAGATTTGCTCCGTAAAAAATCAATCGCTTAACCGGACAGCCCTTCTTAAGAACAAAGAAGGGCTTCTTTTAAAATGAAAGACATGAATGAAAGCTCGGAGTTTCGTCAAAGATGATAGAAGTAAAAGGCAGCGCTGCTTGGAACATGTGCCGTGTCCAAAATAAAAAGCATGAAAATCAACTATATTTTATATATAATAAAAAAGTTAGGGAAATTATCGGTTAGTAAGGAGAGGTTTTACAATGATTTTTAAAGTGTTTTATCAAGAAAATCTTGACGAAGTGCCTGTAAGAGAAAAAACAAACACGCTGTATATCGAAGCGGAATCAGAACGGGAAGTACGCCAAAAACTTAAAAATCGCGCAATCAACATTGAATATATTCAGCCTCTTGAGGGCGCTCATTTAGAATATGAAAAACAAAGCCCAAATTTTAATGTACTGGAGATTTAGATGATGAAGTTTTTAAAAGAAAACCAAGTTGGTGTATTTGCGCTCGGCGGATTAGGCGAGATCGGAAAAAATACATATGGCGTACAATTCCAAGACGAAATTATTATCATTGACGCGGGAATTAAATTCCCGGAAGATGAACTGCTCGGTATTGATTATGTTATTCCTGATTACAGTTATTTAGTCAAAAATGCAGAAAAGATTAAAGGATTATTTATCACTCATGGTCATGAAGACCATATTGGCGGTATCCCTTATTTGCTTCGTCAAGTGAACGTTCCAATATACGGTGGAAAGCTTGCTTTAGGACTCATTCGCAATAAACTAGAAGAGCACGGATTATTAAGCCAAACAAAGCTCATTGAAATTAAAGAGGATGATGTGATCCGTTTCCAAAAGACAGCCGTTACGTTTTTCCGGACCACTCACAGCATTCCGGATAGCTATGGGATTGTCGTAAAAACTCCAGCGGGGCAAATCGTGCATACAGGTGATTTCAAGTTCGATTTCACTCCAGTAGGTGAACCAGCCAATTTAACAAAAATGGCTGAAATCGGAAAAGAAGGTGTTCTATGTTTGCTATCCGACAGCACCAATAGCGAAATTCCACATTTTACAATGTCAGAACGCCGCGTCGGTGAAAGCATCCATGATATTTTCCGCAAAGTTCAAGGCCGGATTATTTTTGCCACATTCGCTTCTAACATCCATCGTTTGCAGCAAGTAACTGAAGCTGCAGTACTTAATAATCGAAAAATCGCTGTATTCGGCCGCAGCATGGAGGCAGCCATTGAGATTGGACAAGGACTTGGCTACATCAAATGTCCAAAGGATACATTTATTGATGCCGGACAAATCAATCGCCTCCCAGCCCATCGCGTCACGATTTTATGTACAGGAAGCCAAGGAGAACCAATGGCAGCATTATCTCGCATCGCCAACGGCACGCATCGGCAAATTCAAATTATTCCTGGGGATACAGTTGTCTTTTCATCCTCCCCAATCCCTGGAAACACGGTCAGCGTGAACCGTACGATTAACATGCTGTATCGAGCCGGTGCCGAAGTGATTCATGGACCGTTAAATGATATCCATACATCCGGTCACGGTGGGCAGGAAGAGCAAAAGTTAATGATTCGTTTAATGAAGCCAAAATATTTTATGCCGATTCACGGAGAATACCGAATGCAAAAAATGCATGCGAAGCTTGCTGTTGACTGCGGGGTCCCTGAAGAGAACTGCTTTATTATGGACAACGGCGAAGTGCTTGGTCTAAGTGCAGAGGAAGCAGGAATCGTCGGTAAAGTTCCGTCCGGATCTGTTTATATTGATGGCAGCGGCATTGGAGACATCGGCAATATCGTGCTTCGCGACCGTCGTATTCTTTCTGAGGAAGGCCTTGTGATTGTCGTTGTCAGCATCAATATGAAAGAATTCAAAATCGCGGCTGGTCCCGATATCATTTCACGCGGTTTTGTTTATATGCGGGAATCTGGCGATTTAATTAGCGATGCTCAAGCATTAATTACAAAACATCTTGAAAAAGTGCTTGAACGGAAAACCAATCAATGGTCAGAAATCAAAAATGAAATCACAGATACTCTTGCGCCGTTTTTGTATGAAAAAACGAAGCGCAAGCCGATGATTTTGCCAATTATTATGGAGATCTAATCAGAAACAGCAAAAAGCAGGGAGAGTCTCCCTGCTTTTTGCTTTCCATATTCCCGGTTTGAAACAACCACTCGGCGAAAAGACAACCTTCTGCTTTTGAATGGACTATACGTTTCAGCCTCTCTTAACATCTAAAAAAGCGCCATAAGCAAGACATGAAGGGCGGCTGAAAAACGAGGAAAATCATTGTCTTATGCCACGTATTGATACAAAACAGCAGCGGTTCGTTTCCTCCTATGCTTTTAGCCGCTCACCACTTTTGCTTCAAAGCGGTCAATATCTTCGTCGGCGCCGATGACAACCAATATGTCCCCTTTTCGAATCATTTCAGAGGCCAACGGAGAAACAATAACTTCATTGCCTCGCTTAATCGCAACAATATTGATCCCATAACGCGCCCGAATATCCAACTCCAGTAATGAATGGCCCTCAAGGCGATGGCTTGCTGCAATTTCAACAATGCTATGAACATCAGAAAGCTCTAAATAATCAAGAACATTATTCGAAATAATGCTGTGTGCAATTCTTTCTCCCATATCGCGCTCTGGATGAACAATTTGGTCGGCTCCGATTTTTTTCAATACTTTTTCATGATAGTCGTTGGTAGCTTTTACGGTAATATTTTGCACCCCAAGCTCTTTTAAAATTAACGTCGTTAAAATGCTTGCCTGGATATTGTCGCCGATCGCAACAATCACATGGTCAAAATTGCGAATGCCTAAGCTTTTCAGCACGGCCTCATCAGTTGAATCTCCTACCACAGCATGTGAAGCAATGGAGGCATATTCATTGACGCGATCCTCATCAATATCAATCGCAAGCACTTCCATCCCTTGTTCACTTAATGTACGGCAAATACTGCCGCCAAATCGACCTAATCCAATTACAGCAAACTGCTTTTTTTTCACATGTATTCCTCCAATTTCACATCGCAACATGATCTTCTCTTGTTAATGTAATACGTTATGACAAAAAATGCAAATCAAAAAGGAACGAGCGGTATCGTTCCTTTTGGAGCTTTATTCTGCTTTTTGCTTTTCCTCCAGCACTCGATTGACGCGTTTTTCCAGCATCTTCATTCCGCTTCCACCCGCTTGAAAATGGCGCAGTTTTCCTTCTGCATCGAATACATAGTAAGCAGGAACGTATTGGTTTTCAAATGCATCCGTAATATGGTGTTCATTGTCTACTAAAATCGGCTGTGTCATGCCATGTTCTTCTGCCGTTCTTCTGACTAGATCAATATCTAAATCTCTTTCCGAGCGTGCATATGTACAGCCACCACATTTAATACATCCTTATAGCGATTGCGAAATTCATTGACTTGCGGCATCGCTTCCTTGCAAACATGGCAGCTTACGGACCAGAAATGAATAAGCGTCGGTTTTTTTCCGATCAAATCCTCGTTTGTAACAGTGCCATTTACATAAGCTGTTGCTCCGTTCAATGTAGGCATTGTCTCACGTAATTTCATCATATCCCTCCTCGTAAACGAAGGTCTAACATGATGTTGTTAGACCTTCTTCGATTATACCTCCAGCGTTTTTTGCCTCGGGTTTGCCGGGCAAAGCTGGCCTGTTTGCAGCGCTTGCAGAACGCGCAATACTTCATCCACATTACGACCGATATCGTTATGATGTGCGACTGCGTATTTTAGCTCTCCCTCTGGATCAATAACGAATAAACCGCAAAGCGCGACTCCTTCCTCCTCAATAAGTACGCCATAGTCACGGGATACTTGATGATTTGTATCCGCTGCTAATGAATACTTAATCTTTCCAAGGCCATTTTCTGTGCGCGACATATTTATCCATGCTTTATGAGAATATACAGAGTCTGTAGAAGCACCAATGACAACCGCATCTAAATCTTCAAATTCTTCATAGCGTTCAGAAATAGCGGTGATTTCTGTTGAACACACGAACGTGAAATCTAATGGATAGAAGAAAAGAACCGTCCATTTATTATTTTTGATATTTTCTTCTAAGCTGACCATGCCAAAATCTCCGTTAGGTAAAACAGCTTTCATTTCAAAATGAGGAGCCTGCTTACCTACCATACGCTCTGCCATATGTATCCCTCCATCATTTTAGATTGAGAAAATATTATATATTTCCTCAATGGTATACCATATATGCGGAAAAATTATACAAAAAGCTATATGGTTATGAAAGATTATATAATAATCGATTCTGAAAAGCTGTTGAGCGACTTCTTAACATCCCTATTCATTAACAACAGACCAAACACTCACGATTCCATGAAAATGTTATGAGCCAAAACACAGATAGCGCGCTGATCAAACTGATCGCCATTATTCTAGCGATTATAATTCGCTCACTATTTTTTCTATATCCATATCATCGTTTTCTAATCGATTGACATGCTTGCATCGTGGACTTTATACATAGATCCCATTAGAAGATTAGGCTTATAGCCCATTCCAAAGCCCCGCTTTTCGTCGTTTGGAGAACAAGTCAACGATTTGTCCCGACCACGCCAAAACATGGCCAAGCGCCAGAATCAATGATCACTAGGTCACTCGGAAACAAATGCTGACACATCAAGTGGTATCTATATGTCACTTGCATGCAAACGATTGAGAGCAGAAAAAGACTAGGAAGGCGCCTAGTCTTTTTTCAAAAGCTGTTGATTTACGAGACGCTTGATTAGCGTAACTTCTCCTCGACTTTTTGGCAAACCTCGTCTGCGGTCAAACCGCTCGCTTCAATAACAGAAGCTGAGGATACAGCATTTTGGATGCCCATCACATTTGAATCCTGGCCAGTCACAACGCAGCAATCGCATCCTTTTGCATCACTTTCCTGTTGAAGTGCAATCACTTCATGACCTCTTTCTTTTAATGCTTGTTGAACATTTGTTAACGATGGTTCTACCCCAATCTTTGCCATCATTCATCCACCTCCTCATTCACATAATGTGCCTTATCGGAGAGGAAAATATGCCATTCTAATTATTTCCTTTCCATCCAATATAAGATGCCAGCAAGGAAATGGCTTGATCAATCGCAAGTTCGTTCGGATTTAACCTTGCATGATGCAGCCCGTATTCTGATTCTACACCAAGCCAAAACATAAACCCTGGAATTTCGGCAAGCATATAGCCAAAGTCTTCTCCTGTCATGGCCTCTCGACATTCTATCATGTGAATATCAGAATGCTGCTGCACAAATGTCATGAACTCTTTCGTCAGTTTTTCGTTATTATATACTTGGTAGTACATGGAGCCATAATCAATCGATGCTTCACATTGATAGGCGATTTCCATTCCTTTAACAAGAGATTCAATTCTCTCTTTCACTTTTTTCATAGATTCTGCTGATAGTGTGCGAATCGTTCCTTCTAAACGCGCATTCTCAGCAATTACGTTTTGCACCGTTCCTCCCGAAATTTTCCCGATGGTGATAACAGCGCTGTCAAGTGGGTCAACGTTGCGCGCTACAATTGATTGAAGTTGTGTAACAAGAGCGCAGGCGGCGACGACCATATCATTTGCTAGATGAGGAAATGCCGCATGTCCACCTTTTCCTTTTAAATCAATGAACAGTTCTGATGTATTGGCAAATAGCAATCCTTCTTTTATAGCAATCGTACCAACAGGATATTCCGGTGCTATATGCAGTGCGATAATCATATCTGGCCGCCACTGCTGCATGGGCTCGCTTTGAAGCATCGGCAACGCACCGCCTGGACCTTCTTCGGCTGGCTGAAAAATAAATAATAAATCATCACGAATGGGATGATGCACAAAATGGGTTAATACACCCAAAGCAATACTCATATGAAAATCATGTCCGCAAGCGTGCATTTTTCCTTCATGTTGAGAACGATAAGGAAGTTCTGTTTCTTCATGAATGGGAAGTCCGTCAATATCCGCGCGGTAGGCAATCGTTTTTGTCGGCTGAAGGCCATTGATTTTTACAAAAATACCTGTTTTCCATGTTTGAATTTCCAACCTTTCCTGCGGCAATGACGCAATATAATTTAATAAATATTGCTGAGTTTTAAACTCTTGAAACCCCAATTCAGGAATTTTATGCAAATCACGGCGAATCGATACAAATGGGCTTACCATGCTTTTCTCCTCCTCGTAAAAAAGCGTGGAGCATCTCCACGCTTCGCTTGGCTGTTTCGCCTTAACGGGTATATTGATAGATAGCCTTTGAAAACGGAACAACACCACTTTTATAGTTGGCGCAATTCTTGCTTAATTTCTGTTTTGGCTTTTGTTTTTTCATCAATTTGTTTAATCACACGAGCTGGTACCCCTGCCACAACAGAATAAGGAGGCACATCATCGATTACCACCGCGCCGGCTGCAACAACTGCGCCTTTTCCAACCGTTACCCCTTCTAAAATAACGGCATTCGCGCCAATCACTACGTCATCCTCTACAATGACCGGCTTCGCTGAAGGCGGTTCAATCACTCCTGCCAATACCGCTCCAGCACCAACATGGCAATTCTTACCTACCGTTGCCCGACCACCAAGCACTGCATTCATATCAATCATCGTTCCTTCGCCAACAACTGCGCCAATGTTAATAACAGCCCCCATCATAATGACCGCATTATCGCCGATCTCAACCTGATCGCGAATAATCGCACCCGGTTCAATGCGAGCTTTAATTCCTTTTAAATCAAGCAATGGAATAGCAGAGTTGCGGCGGTCATTTTCCACAACATAATCTTCAATGCGGTCTTTATTCGCTTCCATCACCGCTTGAATTTCCTGCCATTCACCAAACACGACTCCAGCATTTCCCGTTATAAACGCTTTTGAGCCGGTTCCAAAATCTAATCCTTCAAGATTTCCTTTTATGTATACTTTGACTGGCGTCGCTTTTTTACTATTTTGAATAAACGCAATAATTTCATTTGCATCCATCATTTTCATGTCAGCATCCTCCTTTTATTCTCTTATTCCTTTACTTTAGCAAAACAAAGCCTGCGCTGACAAGCACCAATTCAGTCCATCAGCTCTCGGACCACTTGATAAAACGCTTGTACTTGCGGAAGCTGCCACGCGGTATCTGCACCGATAAGCCACGTACCTCTCTCCATCAATCGCCCCGTTCGATCCTTTAGCGGAATTTTGTTCATAGAATCGTCTAAATCATGAAGCGCTATTTCCGGCAAAATCGCATAACCGATCCCATGATAAGCCAACTGTTTGCACGTCTCAATTTGATCAACAACCATTGTCCGTTCAGGCGGTGTTTCAAATTGTTCATGCCACCATTGTTGAATATGGAGAAAATAGGTGGAATCGCTTTTAAACTGAATAAACGGTCGATCGGTTTTGGGCAGCTGCTCAAGACCGTTAATTTTTTGATCGATTAAATACAGCCGATCAGCAAACAAAAAATGCTTGATGCCGTTCCAATGGGGAACACCGCGCACGATCCCGATATGAAAATCGTTTTGATACATCCATTCCATAATATTGCTTGTCCATCCTGTAACTAACGCAATTTTGACGTTCGGATATCGCTCGGTAAACCGTTTTAAGATGGATGGAAGCCAGTGCTGGGCAGCAATAGAAACGACTGCTAACCTTAACGTCCCGCTCGCCCGTCCATCCATTTGCTCGATTTCCTCTTTTACTTGCTCAGTCGCTTGCACGATTTCTTTGGCCAGCTGGACAATTCTCTCTCCAGCCGGTGTCAAAATCAGCCCGCGAGGTGTTCGAACGAAAATTTTTGTATTCCAGTCATTTTCAAGCGTCTGCAAACGTTGAGAAAGAGCTGATGGGCTTACATATAATCTTGCCGCTGCTTTGCGCATGTTCAGCTCCTCAGCTAAAATCACAAGCCATTCATATTCAGTCATGCACCCATTGCCTCTTTCTGATAAGTTTTGCTTATCATTCTTGTTTATTTTTATGAAATTTCCTTATACCATTAAATTGTATATGATGATAGTAGAAAATTCTAAACCAAGGAGAGGACGGTTGCATATGGACTATGCCTTATTTATCGTCATCGGGGCATTAACATCGTTTGTCGGAACTCTGGCCGGCGGTGGTGGCTTAATTGGCATGCCTGTCCTGCTTTTAACAGGCGTACCTGTCCATCAAGCGATCGCCGCCGCTAAATTTTCCAATATGATCAGTTCATTTTCAAGCTTTTTTGTACTTCTTGGCGAAGGAAAAATCGGCTGGAAGCAAACCGCTTTTATCGTTCCGATCAGCTTAGGAGGGGGGATTACAGGCGGATTGCTTGCTTCATCCCTGCCTGAAAAAACCATGACGGCTATCGCCATTGCGTTGTTGACATTTGCTCTCAGCCTACAGTTTTTTCGAAAAAAGATGACGCAGCAGCGGTCAGCCGTTTTTTCGAAAAAATTATATGCGCCGCTTTATGGAATTAGCGTCTACGACGGAATGTTCGGTCCAGGTCAAGCCACGTTATTAATGTATACTTATTTGTCAACAGGACTTGACTATTTATCGGCGATCGCCTTTACGCGATTCCAAACGTTTATCAGCTGCTTTGGCGCCTTTGCCACGTATTTGTACGCCGGCCATGTGAACTGGCATATCGCCCCTTTTTTAGCGCTAGGGTCCGTCATTGGTGCACAAGTGTCTGTCAGACTTGCCCAAAAGCTAAAACAAGAACACTTGTCACTCATTTTAAATATCGTCACATTCCTGCTGATTATTCAGCTTGTTTTTAAAATGATCGGGTAAAGCACGCTGAAGCCTCATCCATTATAATGATTGAAGCGCCTCAGCTGCTTGTTCAACCGTTTTAATACTTCGCGTCTTGTAAAAATCCCTTCAAAATAGCCTTGCTCGTTTTCAACACAAACGAAAGGATGATTGACAATCAGTCCGATTCCCTTAATCACATTGTCGTTTAAAGATAAACGTGGAATATCTTTATTCATCACTTCCTCAACTTTCATTCGCTCCAATCGTTCAAGCTCAATTCGCTCTAGTCCTAAAATAGCATCCATAATCATCGTTGTACTGATAAGTCCATGCAGCTTATAAGATATATCAAGTACAGGAATTGCGGAGTATCTAGTTTTTGTTAAAACTAACAAAGCGTGATCCAAGTAATTTCCAACTTGAACATGAGCCACTTTTTCTGAAGGAATTAAAAATTGTGCAATCGTTTTGCCGGTAAATTCTTTGCTATCAAAACTGATCATGCCTATTTCCGCCTTTCGCATATACTTCTTCCCTTTTCAGTTTAACATACTCAGCGGTGTTGGATAAAAAAATAACTATCGCTTTTAAAGCGATAGTTCTTCATGAATTCGATGATACAGCTGTACTAATTTTTGATGACGCGCTTCATCTACATATTTGTAGCCCCTTTCGATATCAGAGAGCTCGCAGCTAATAATTTCAAGTGCATACTGCTGAGTAAAAAGCACATCCAGCAGCAACATCTGCTCATCTAAAGATAATCTTTCCAGCCATTCGTTTCTCATGATTCATCCTCCTTGCCAACATCCATTAGTATATATTCACAAATACGATGAAAAAGTCCAAAAAAAAATAAAAAGCCTTCGCTATTCGAAGACCTTTTATCCTTTACTTGTATAAATGTTGCGCAGCATAAACTGACAAGAAGGACATGCATAAATCACATTTTGATTGGATTGTGCCGTTAATACCTCTTCTAAATAAGCTTGGCTTCGGCATACAGGGCAAATAACAACCGGCTTTTTTTTCATGATTTCGCCTCACTTTTTTTCATCTAATAACTCAAAAATTTCGATCGCAATCATATCAATATTGTCAAATTGGTAAGTATTTGGCTTCTTCCCTTTCTCATATACCTCTAGCATAAATGTATCGTTTTTCGCTAGGTAGGTGACACTGCATTTTTTTTCTCCATTCACTTCAAAATTTCGCTGCGGCGCCTCGTTGCCACTCGGCTCTTGGTCACGAAGCTGCATAAGCCGTTGAATAATCCCTAGCAGTTGAGACATAAGCTCTTCCTCCTTTATACGAAAAGGGCACTTTATGTATAGTATAGGCCTGATGCTCTCAAAAAAATAAACATATGCCCATGTTTCCCCCATTGATTATATCAGAAAAAACGTGTAAAGTATCCTCTTTCGTCAATCTCCCTCGTCAAAAAGGGCAACCCTTCTAATGGATCGCCCCGCTTGTTTATCCTCTGTTTAAAGCAAGATAAATAATCATGCCTAAAGCCAACAAGCCAGCAAGCACATATGCCAGCAGGACAGGATTGCGAATATACGGATGCTCTTGTATTTTTTCATTCACCGGCGCATCGTATTGTTCCTGCAATTTTTGGCGCCGTCCAAGTGAATACGTATAGAGAAATCCAATAATCGCGATAAGTAATACGATTATTGATAATATAAATGAAGTTTGCGCCATCGTATTTTCACCTCGTGCTTACTTTCCCCCATTTCCCCTATATTTTATTCAATACTAATAATGAGCATCGTGCTCAAATAAATAGCTATAAGATAAATCAATGAACAAGTAGTGGCACTCATCAATCGGATAGGAGTACGTACGAATTGTCTCTCCTGTTTCGATATCTCCGTACAAGTCTGATAAAATGCCCCTTTTACGCGAACGCATACGCACAATATTTTCTAAAAAATATGGACGCCAACTCCAATTCTTCATATAGTACTCCGGCTGCAGTTCCCAAACATGACTCTTTTTGAAAATATTTGCTGATTTTTGAAATCCATCCTCGTCACACACATAGATGCGAAAGCATACATCGCTCAGCTCAGCAGCTAGAGACGAAATGAGTTCATCAAAACTTGCTGTTTTTTTATACTTGGAAAGCAGCGCTGTGACTCTCTGTTGAAACTGTTCGGAAATATTGTATAGTATTTGCAGTTTTTTCTTTTCCAGCTGAATAAATCCGTGGCACTCTTGACGCAAACGGTCTTTTAGAAAATCAGCCGGTAGCAACGCAGACTGCGGTTCAGCCAAATAATACCCTTGATAATAACGGCCGCCATTTTGCCAAGCATATTGCAGCTGAAAAGAGGTTTCAATATCCTCATACAAAAGAGTAGCCCCCATTTTGCGAGCAAGCAAAGAAATCGAATAAAGCACATCCTGATAGGAGTAGCTGCTCGAGATTTTTCGCAGTTCATGCAAATCCATTTTTAATATATCTGGCGCCAACAGGCTAATGCGCTCAAGATTGCTGCTGTGTTCCCCAATATGATCGAGAGCCACGCGAATCCCGTATGTACGAATATAGGTTAATAAATGACTAAGCTGATTAAAGTCTCCTTTAAAAAACGGCTCGTTAATTTCCAGCACAATACGATCTAAGGACAAGCCCTTCTCTTTATATTGAAACAATAAAGATAAAAATGACTCTGCCCGATCCATCATCAATAAATTAGCATCTTGATTAAGAAAAATAAGCAGCGAATGGTCATCATTCAATAAAAAATGGTCAAGCGCCTTTCTTGTTACGACTTCATCGACTTCTAAGCGAAATTCCTCCGGAATGGCTTCGTCATGAAAAAAAGGGCCTAAGCTTACAATTCCATCCTCAGAGCGATATCTGCCTAGTACTTCATAGCCGATGACGCGATGCTCATCAGCGCTAAAGATCGCTTGGTAATACGGGATGACGCGTTGCAAATTAGTTACAATATCTAACGCATCCATGCTGCTCACCTCTTTTTGCACTCGTCATTTTGCATATTATACCACACGATTCCCCTACCTCATAAAGAAAAAAATCGTTGCCATACTATAAGTCCGAACATGCTTTAAGGCATGCGCTCGTCGAACAGTGAACGCTTTTACGGGCCAATCCCTTTGCTCGCTGGCGTTCCTGTTTAAGGGAAGAGGCAGAAAAGTTTGTTTGTAACTATATAAATACAACTTGATGTCTCAACATGTGCCTCCCATGCCAAAAAGGAATGAGCCGATTTCGACGGCACGGTTTAGCTTGATCGAAGGAGGTCGATGACTTACCTTCCAACCATAAGTTTTCACACATATCGTTCATTCATATTACACAGCATAAAGACAACAAACGAATGGATGTGTTCAATACCAATATATAGGCTCTCATGATAAGGTCTGTCATTCGTTTCAGCTTCATATCTGTTTCAGATCATATACTGCTTCAAAGTGAATTTCGATTGGATTAGGTGATGAACATGAACTATCTTTATATGGGAATAGCGTTTTTTATGCTGCTTGGCTGCTCAAATGAAGAGAAAAAAGCAGCACCTCCGTCCCATTTGGCAAAAGAGGCAGAAAACCCTCATTTCCGTTATGAGCCGAAAGCGGTACAAAATCCCGAAAAAGTGATTCTGCATGTACCATTAATTAAGCAAGTTCCTGAGTTGAAATATGGATGTGAAGTAACAAGCTTAGCCATGGTGCTGCAATATGCAGGAGTCCAAGTAAATAAACTGACCTTAGCCAAACAAATAAAAAAGGATTTAGATCCGAAAATAAGAGATCGACATGGAAACATCATTTCATGGGGAAATCCGGCAGACGGATTTGTTGGAGATATGACTGGAAAATCGAGCGGTTATGCCGTGTTTGATGAACCGATTGTAGAGCTGATGGAAAAATATCTGCCAGAACGTGCCATTAATTTAACTGGACAACCTTTCACTGAGCTGCTTAGGTACGTTTCCAATGGCCATCCCGTTGTTGTTTGGACAACAGGAGATTATCGCCTTCCAGATCGTTGGGAAAGCTGGAAACACGGTGGGCAAACGATTCGTACACCGCTCGATTTGCATGCGGTTGTTCTTGTCGGTTTTGATTCAGATTTTGTTTATATCAACGATCCTCTCTGGGGAAAAAAAGCACATCAAGTAAACAAGCAGCAGTTTATTCGTTCATGGATAGCCTTAAAAAAAAGAGCGGTTTCCTATAATTGAAACCGCCTTCTTTTATCAATTAAAACGGATATTGGTTTAGCCATTGCCCCCCATCTATTGTAATGCATTCCCCATTGATGTAAGCGGCTTCATCTGAAAGCAAAAAAGCAGCAAGTCCAGCAATTTCTTCAGGTGTTCCAAGCCGGCCAAGCGGCACACTTGCCAATGTTCGCTTCGCTGCTTCCTCGGATTCCCAAAGCTTTTCCGCTCCTCCTGTTCGTTCAATCGGACCAGGAGCGATCGCATTCACACGAATCCCATATTTTCTGCCCCATTCTACAGCAAGTGTGCGCGTCATCGCTAACACGCCAGCTTTCGCGCACGCCGAATGGATAACGCCAGCACCGGCATTCCACGCATATGTAGCAACCATGTTAATAATGGTGCCTTTTGCTTTTTTATTGATCCAATAATTCCCTATTTCTCGACTGCAATAAAATGTTCCGTTCAGCACAATGTTGATCACGCTATTCCATCCATTAATTGATAGCTTTTCAGCTGGACAAATAAAATTTCCTGCTGCATTATTAATTAATGCGTCAATTTGCCCAAATTCCGCATCCGTGCGCTGAACCATTTCGGCGACGAGTTCAGGTTCACGCACATCCATTTGAATCGGCAGCACCATTCCTTCCGCTGTCTCAATTTCCTTTTTCACCTCTTCTAACGCCTCTAATCTCCTTCCTGTGATCACAACACGAGCTCCCTCTGCCACAAACCGCTTGGCCATATATTTTCCCATTCCGCTGGATGCACCTGTTACAATAATCACTTTTCCCTGCACATTTTCTCCCCCTTAAATTACTGACTGATTATTCATTCATTTTTATTTTACTATAAATATACATAATTTTCTAACATTTTTATCGGTCTATATCCATACTTCTTGAAAATAAAACAAACGGAAAGACAAATCGGCTGTTTCCACGACGAAAAACCGATATTTTTACCTGCAAGAGACAACCAATGAAAAGCTGAGCTTGATCTATTACTTTTCTGTTTTTGATTCTCCATTTATAATATAAATAATGGGGAAAGGACGTAGATAATTCATGAAAACCACGCCACAAATGAACAGAAGAACATTTCTCAAAAAAAGTATTGGCTCCCTGCTCGGAGGCATGTTTATCGCTTCCTTCGGGTATTACTACGCTCGTTTTATCGAGCCAAGCCGGCTGACCATCAGTAAACATTCAATTACTCATCCATTAATCCCCAAGAGCTTCGATGGTATGACGATTGTACAATTTAGCGACACACATCTCGGAGATTATTATTCACTCGAGCGGCTGAACCAGCTTGTTAGCCAAATCAACGATATCAAGCCCGATTTGGTTGTTTTTACTGGGGATTTGATCGATGCTCCTCATCAATATCCTCATGCTCATCAAATTATTCCTATCCTTTCCAGAATTCGTGCTCCGTTTGGGAAGTTCTCCATTTATGGAAACCACGATCATGGAGGTTATGGAACGAATCTATACCGAAATATCATGAATCAGGCCGGATTTCATATGCTTGTGAACGAACATGCGATCATCCAGCTCGTCGATAAAAGCAAAATCGCGATTGCGGGCATGGACGATTTAATGCTTGGCCGCCCGCATTTTGAACAAACCTTTCAACAAATTCCTCCATCTACCTATACCATTTTATTATTGCATGAACCAGATGGAGCCATTCAAGCGGCGCATTACCCTGTCCATCTGCAGTTATCAGGGCATAGTCACGGCGGCCAGATCCAGCTTCCTTTCATCGGTCCTCTGATCACACCTCCACTGGCCATTCAGTATTATGAAGGATTTTATGAGGTGGGGAAAATGAGGCTTTATGTCAATCGAGGCCTAGGCACAACTCGAATGCCATTGCGCTTTTTAACTCCTCCTGAATTAACAATCTTTACATTAAAGCATCAACCATCGTCGGCGTCGGATGGTTGATGCACTGATTTAAGGTTGAGAATTCAAGCAGTATGGACCATCGTTGCCTCATCATCCTCAACTAGTATCACGGGTTTATCCACCTTCCTCTTTCTATTCTTCATCTTCTTTGACGCGATAGGCTAAATTAAATAGCCACAATTGACTGTCAATTTCCCGTTCCCCCTTCGCTTTTTTCACATAATGATACTCACCATACCTATCCTGTTCCCTAGCTTTCACATTATCCGCAAGCAAGATAGACAAAATGTCCACAATTCTTGATTTTAAATGATCAGCTAAAATCGGAAATAAAATTTCCACTCGTTTATCCATGTTACGCGTCATCATATCAGCTGATGATAGAAACACTTTCTCCGCTCCATTATGCTGGAAATAGTAAATTCGGCTATGTTCAAGAAACCGACCAACAATACTGCGGACGCGAACGCGATCACTAACTCCCGGGATGCCCGGGCGAAGGCAGCAAATTCCGCGAACAATTAAATCAATATTCACCCCTGCTTGCGAAGCTTCATACAGTTTCGTAATCAGCTCTTTATCTGTCAGCGCATTCATCTTTGCAATAATACGTCCATTTCCGTGTTGACGATGCAGGCGAATCTCCTCATCAATGAGGTGAATAAATTGGCGGCGAATATCGAATGGAGCAACGGATAGATAGTGAAAATGAGGTTTTTCCATATATCCGCTTAAATAGTTGAAAAAATTCGTAGCATCCTCGCCAAATTCACGGTTGGATGTTATGAGACCTAAATCGGTATACAGTTTGGCTGTCGCATCATTATAATTTCCTGTACCTAAATGAATAAAGCGCTCGATTTTCCCATTTCGCTGCCTGACAATCAGGGTGATCTTACTATGTGTTTTTAAATGCGTAATGCCATAAATGACATGACATCCTGATTTCTCCAGTTCTTTGGCCCATTGCACATTATTCTCTTCATCAAAACGAGCTTTCAACTCAACAAGAACCGTTACTTGCTTGCCATTTTCCGCTGCCCGCTTCAAAGCTTCGATAATGGGAGAATCACCGCTGACGCGATACAATGTTTGCTTGATGGCGAGCACCTGCGGATCATCTGCCGCCTCCGATACAAAATCGATGACGGGTTCAAATGATTCATAAGGATGATGAAGCAAAATATCCTGTTCTGCCGCTTTTTCAAAAATGTCCTCCCCAGAATCCAAATCTCTTGGGGGCTGCGGAATAAGCGCCTCATATACCAAATGCTCTTTATATAAAGATAGTTCTTGATAAAAGCGGTAAAAGAAGGTCAAATCAAGCGGTCCGTCGATTTCATATAGGTCATCATGACCAATTTCTAATTCCTCTAATAAATAATTTAAAATAAATGGATCAAACCCGTCCTTTCTTATTTCCAGACGAACAGCAGCTCCCCATTTTCGTTTTTTTAGCTCTTTTTCAATTTCTTTTAATAAATCGCGCGCACCTTCTTCATGGATCGTCAAATCGGCATTGCGCGTAATGCGAAATGGAGTCACTGAAATCACATCATATCCAGTAAATAACGTTTGAATATGAGCCGTAATGACATCCTCGAGCAACACATATACAAAGCGGTCAGATTCCGATGGGAGACGGATGAAGCGATTTAACACAGAGGGGACCTGAACAATCGTTAATTTTCGTCTTTCCTCCTCTTCTTCAGCATCAAGCACAACTGCTAAATTTAAGCTTTTGTTCAGCAGCATCGGAAACGGACGGTACGCGTCCACGGCCATTGGAGTTAAAACAGGGAAAATCCGTTCAGTAAAATACGCCTGCAAAAACTCCCTCTGCTTTTCCGTCCATTCATCTATAGCTGCCAAGTAAATCTTCTCTGCTTTTAACATGGGCAAAAGCTGTTCATTATAAAACCGATATTGAGCAGCTACTAGCTCATATACTTTTTCGGAAATTTTGTTTAGTTGCTGCTTCGGCGTCAGCCCCGCTTTATTTTCAGGTTTATTAAATCCTGCCTTTACTTGATCTTTTAAGCCGGCTACACGCACCATAAAAAATTCATCTAAATTCGAACTGAAAATCGCTAAAAATTTTAATCGTTCAAGCAATGGATTTCTCTCATCAAATGCTTCTTGCAACACACGTTTATTGAAAGCAAGCCAGCTTAATTCGCGATTATTATAATAATTTGGATTATTTAGCTCCATCGTGCTTCCCTTCCTTATTCATTTTGCTGAAAATGCAATTCAATCGGGCGTTTGAGTATTTTCTCGATATGTTTTTTATTTTTTTCCGCCTGGTACTCCTCTGCTCGAAAATCTCCGCTACAAATGATGTTCATGATAATGGTGTCGCTCTGCTCAGACCATCTAATTTGCTGAACAATCTTTCGCTTCGTATCGTTTAGGCTATAAGCAAATTTTAAAAGAGCACCAAGAAAGCGAATGCGCTTTTGTTCTTCTTTCGTAAACCAACTGCTAAACGGAGCGATATACTGTTTAAATAACGGTTTATTTTTGTAAGAAGCCATAAGGGCAAGCTTTACGCGGTCCTTATGCATCAATCCATCAATGGTTCGATTGGCCAATAAATAAAATGTATGCTGACTGCTTGATTCTTCATCAATATACTGCCCTAAATAAAACACCCGTGCAGCCCATTTCATATCCCGCACATCTTCATCTGTCAACGGGTATAATTGAAGCAAACGAATTTGCTCCACCATTTGCGAAAGAAGATGGGACACATATTCCACATCGTCTAAGCGAATATCATAATCCTGTGCCAATTCGAAAAAGCTTTCTTGGAGAACGTTGGGAAATACTCTAGTCCCAAACGGTTGAGTGAATTCTTCATAAAAAATGCCATCGCGCAAGCCTTTTCTGCTCAACACAAACGAAGAAGCTTCTACGACATCATACAGTACACGAAAAACCTCCAATGCAGGAATCATTAAATCCGCACGATCCTTGGATAAACCTTCTAATTTTTGAATGTCTTCAAATGGAAGTGAGGTTAGTAGCTTTCGAACGTCTAGCAGGTGCTTTCGTTTCATTTCGTATTGATGAACACCAGCAAGCGGATATCGGCACATAAGTTGATGAACTTGTACCACATTTCGAGCACTTCCCCCCATAGCAACAATAGGAACATTTCTTTGCAGCAGCCATGGCAAAGAGTGAAATTGCTCTTCTACATATTCGGCAAGAAGCTCTAACTCCTCATCTGTTGGAACGTTGCCCGCCACAAACTTTTGCTTTAATGACAAAACTCCGAACGGAAAGCTGTGTAATTCATATAGTTGCCTGTCTTTATAATAAGTGATTTCTGTGCTACCGCCGCCAATATCTATTGTTATCGCTTCAGAAATGGGCGTAGAATTAACGACGGCAAGAAACCCGTAATAGGCTTCCTCCTCTTCAGTAAGTACCCGAATACAAAAATCTGTATTCGCTTCTATCCATTCAGCGATTTCTTGTTGGTTTTTCGCCTGGCGAATTGTAGCGGTAGCCACACATTTGACGCGTTCTAAACGATGATAGCGGGTAATTTCCTGAAAGCTTTGCAGTGTATTTAATAAAAGCGACACGCCCGATTCCGCCAACATCTGGTCTTCTGTTAAATGGCTGCGAAGTCTTGCCACCACTTTTACATTTTCAACTTCACGCAACCGACCGCTTTTTTGCCGTTCATAAATCACTAAACGAATCGTATTTGATCCGATATCAATGATTCCGTACTTTTCTTTCATGCTTGTTCATCCTTACGTTTATTTTTCATTAATCATATCATATGTTGCAAACAAATGTTCATGCTGTATAATAAAAGTACTAGACAAGCCTATTGAAAAGGAGACGAATCATGGAGAGTTTAGAACCAACGATAGATAACTTAGCGAAAGCGATTTTCACTGTTAATCGCCATGCGAAAACAGCATTAAATCCATCTTTTTTATATCTGTTAAAGAAAAAGACGATTGAGAAGCTGATTAGTGAGGGCAAAGCCAAAAAGGTGGGTCTTCATTTCTCGCCGAATCCGCGCAACAGCCAACAGCAATCTGACGTTCTTGTCGCTGTCGGCAACTATTATTTTCATATTCCTCCGACAAAAGAAGACTTCGCAACTCTTCCGCACTTAGGGGCCTTAAATGGCGTTTATCGCAATCCTGTCGCAAAAATGCCGCTGTCGCAAGCCAAAGCATTGTTACAGTCATATGCCGGCATCAGTGAAACACCAGCTAACAAACCTTCGCCAAGAACATACCAAAAGCCGGTATTTAAACGGCTCGGTGAACGTTAAGGATGGAATGGAGCCGCTCTCTTTGAAATCTGGTCATTTCAGAATAAGCAAAACGAGACGCGCTTTTGCTCGCGCCGGTTGTCGGGTTTACTCGCCTTCGGCAACCGGCGCTCGTTTTTCTATTCTTATTCTTTTCTGTCATTTCGGTTCATGAACAAGCAAATACACTTTATCATTCAACCGTTTCTCTTACAGCCATCTTTTTTGTCCCTTTCTTTTTTATTTTTCATCAATCCCCTGCTTTTATCCCTTATTCTAATGAAGGCCTCAGCACTTTATCGACCTGTCAGTTGTTCCTTGCAAAAGAGGAATCCTCTCTCGTTTGTATCTTTATATGAAATTCATCCTGCTTTTAGACGAGAAGCCCCTTGTTTCCGATCATCGTGAACCATTAAGGCTTTTCATACCTAAAAATAGCATTTACATAAAAAAATGGACAGCCTTTTGCAGAGACTGTCCAACGGTAACAGGAGGCTCTCAAAACCGCCATTCTATCCAGGACAAGGACAGCAAATGAATCGGTTTTATCTGTCACCACGGATTATAAAATATATTTATCGATTACTTTCACAAGCTCGCCCACTTCTGGTTTGCTGACTTGCGCCGTCGCTCCAACTTTTTCGCCCTTATGACGCAAATCATCGGTAATAAGCGACGAGAAAATGATAACAGGAAGCTTGCTTAGTTTTTCATCCTCGCGGATTCTTTTCGTCAAATGATGTCCATCCATTTGCGGCATTTCAATATCAGTAATCACAAGCTGCACTTCCTGCTCAATGTCTTTCCCTTCTTTCACAATTGCTTGTAAATAATGAAGGGCTGCTTCTCCATCCTCGAAAAATTCAACAAGCACATAACCTGCTTCAGCAAGCGTGTCATGCAACAGTTTACGCAAAAGCGGGGAATCCTCGGCAACCACGATTTTTTTATTCGAGCGTTCCCGTTTTCCGAGTTTTTTCACTTGCTGTACGTTAATCCCTGTTTCCGGGTTAATATCCACCACCATTTTTTCAAAATCAAGCAATAAAATCATTTTGCCTTCAAGCTTAACAACCCCGATTACCTGACCATCAAGTCCTTGATACATTTGGGAAGGCTTTTCGATTTGCCTCCAAGAAATTCGATGAATCCGAGTAACATTATGTACATGGAATACCACTTTTTGCTGATTAAACTCAGCAACAATAAATTTATCTTGCTGAGGCGTTTCCGATGGAGGAAAGCCGAGTGCCTTGGCCATATCAATAACGGGAAGCACCTCTCCCCGCAATTCGATAATTCCTTCTATATTAGGATGAGAATGGGGAACTTTTGTAATGGGGACAGGATTTAAAATTTCTCTTACCTTCATCACATTAATAGCAAATTGGTTTGTACCGATTAAAAATTCGACAATCTCCAATTCATTGGTTCCGCTTTCTAACAAAATCTCCCGTTTTTCATTCATCTTCGATAACGTCCTTCCTCGTATAATGTCCTAATTTTATTATATTTTTTCCTAAGCAAATAAGAAACCTTTTTCTTTATAAATTCCTCTCTAAAAAATAAAGCTGCCTTCTTATCGGCAGCTTTTCTAATATAAAAAATCAAGCAATCGGCGGTCAGCTAGGTTGGTGTCGACAGGGCATGCTTCGGCATCACGTCCGTATTGCCAGGCCCATACATTCGCTTTACAATTTGGCGAAGCCGGAGAATATTTCGGAGCTTTTTGCTCGGATGTCGTTCCGGGTCTCGGTGCTGAACTCCAAATAACGGATTGAACAGCCACTTGGTTATTTTTTTGTACTGCTTCGCAATAAGCTGCAGAGAAATCCCCTTTGGATGGATCTGCATAAAATCCAGGACGATAGCCAGTAGGCTGAAGCGTTTCCACCCAAGCGCGAATCCATGCCTCATCAACAGCAAAAAAATCTTCAATATTGGCAAACAACATTTTATTTTTTGGAATCCCAAGCCGACGCGCATGAAATACTGCATTGCGTGCAACGACTTGTCCGTTGGCATATCCTGTTGCTTGGCGAAAAGCGTTGTAGATCGGCAATATTTTTATACCATAGCTATGTAGCCGAGCTATTTCTTGAGCTGTTAATCCATCAGAGACATTCGGCACCTCTACTAAGTAACGCCCCCAAAATTTTGGATAGCCAAGCTCATTTTTCACGCAATAAAACGATTGATCTGTCACTGTTGCCGCGGAATCAACTCCCCAAACCGTTCTCGCCATAATTTCTCTCATTCCTTTCTCTCTGCACTTTTTTCTATACGAAAAATGCAACGATGGAACGAAGATCTGGAAAATCGACGCTCAAAGGTATATTTGCAGACTGGCATTGGTCACGCATTCGTATAGCAAAGGTCCAAATACTCCCGCTGTCAGACCCATTCATGAATCTATGAAGCCATTCATCGTGTAGCTACCTGACCGCCGAAAAACATCATGAGCTCCGTATAGCTGCTTTATATTATCATATGACTGAGACGGTTTGTCTTATTTCATTAAAGGCAATGTAATCTCTACGCGCGTTCCTTTTCCAGGATGGCTCATATAATGAACGGTTCCTCCCATTTCACGGATTAAGCGATTGGAAATCATGCTCCCTAACCCCGTTCCTTTTGACTTCGTTGTGTAATAGGGAAGACCAATCTTTTTTAACTCCTCCTCTGTCATTCCTTTTCCGTTATCTTCAATCACTACTTTGACAGTCTTTTGCTGCATAAGAGATTGTGTCGTAATAAAGACACTTCCGCTGCCATTATCAATTGCTTCAATCGCATTTTTGATAATATTTAAAAATGATTGCTTTAAATATTGCTCGTCTCCCCAGACGTAACATTTTTCAATATTCTCCCATTCGATAGACACATTGGCAAACGCTCCTAACGGGCGAAGCAAGTCCACACAGTCACGCAGCACTTCACTTAAATCAATCGGCTGCAAGCGAAAATCAGCCGGCTTTGCCAATTTTAAATAATCCGTAATGATTTTATTTGCCCGATCTAGCTCCTCTAGAATAAGGGGAGCAAATTGCTCTAATTGTGAATTTCCAGCATCCTTTTGCAGCAATTGCACAAACCCGCGGACCGTCGTAATCGGATTGCGAATTTCATGAGCAAAGGATGCCGCCATTTCACTGACCATCGTCAGCTTATCCATATATACCATCTCATCAAATTGGCGATTATACACAATTAAGCGTTCAATTAAAACAATAATCAACAGGTAAGTCGCCAAAAACATGGCAAAATACGTACTATAAAATTCCCAATTCAAAAATGAAACCGTTTGAACAATGATCGTAAAATAAAAAAGAAAATACAGCATCACAATCATTAATGCATGCCATAATTTATTTTTTGCTTTCCAATAAAAAGGCCGAAATAACCAAGCAGTGATAAACGAAAGAACGGAAACAAGCACTCCGATTCCGGCAAAAGAGCCGCCAATAATCAGACGCGTAATCACCACAATCAATGTGCATATGCCTCCGGCCGGCCAGCCAATATATAGCGTCACAATTAAAATGACGATCATCCGAAAATCAAAATGTGTCTCCCCTAGGGTCTCAATTGGATAAAACATACACAGCATGGCAGCAAACGCAGCAAATAGCCCATAAATGGCTTGCTGCCGCATCGTTAAAGTCAGACGGTCCCGAAAAGGGAAAAATAAATTCGCATTAAATGTTAATGAGAGCAAAATCGTAATATTGACAATGAGAGGCTTAATCATGAAAATCATTCTTGATTTCCCCCGTTCATCGATACATCGCCCATCATTG
Source organism: Anoxybacteroides rupiense (assembly GCF_014196195.1). Lineage (GTDB taxonomy): Bacteria > Bacillota > Bacilli > Bacillales > Anoxybacillaceae > Anoxybacteroides > Anoxybacteroides rupiense. Next base: position 631,601 of record NZ_JACIDF010000001.1, read on the forward strand.
TATCATACTCTTTTCATTTCTTGAATGAGTTTTACAAAAATAAAAACACGCTTGGCTAGGTAATCATAGCCAGCGTGTTTTTTCGTCATCTTTTCCAACGGTGAAGCAATTCGTTACGCTCTCCACGCGCAAAAACATCGAGACGATTTCCTCCCCATGAAATAGCAGCGGGTTCAGATGTAATACGCCTTCCATCAAGATGAAGAAATTCGCTCCAATGCGCGCCATCCCAATATTTATAAAGAAGTTCATGATTCCCACCGCGCGCAAAGATATCTAAGCGGTTTTTTCCTCTAGATGCCGCTGCTGGGCTCGAAGTAAGAATACCTTTCAGATCTTCCCAATGACTCCAGCGCACGCCGTCCCACCATTTATGCAAAAGTTGCCGCTCTGCTCCTCTCGCAAATACATCAATTCTTTGCTTTCCCCATGAAACAGCTCCGGGAGCGGATGTAATAATGCCGCCCAAGTTTTCCCATTCACTCCAACGCACACCGTCCCACCATTTATGATACAGATGACGATCCTCACCGCGCACAAACACATCCAGCCGATTGGCTTCCCATGATGCCACCGCAGGAGTTGAGCTTAACACTCCTCCTAAGTCTTCCCATTCACTCCAGCGTACACCGTCCCACCATTTATGCAAAAGCTGCCGTTCTGGCCCGCGACCAAATACATCAATGCGATTTTCCCCCCATGAGACAGCAGCTGGAGAGGAAGTTAATGTACCGGAGAGATTTTCCCAATCGCTCCAACGCACACCGTCCCACCATTTATGGAGCAATTGATGCCTTTCACCTCTTGCGAATACATCCAGCCGATCTCGTCCCCAAGACGCCACAGCCGGTCCTGATGTTAATGTTCCTCCTAAACTTTCCCACGCGCTCCAATCCTGTTCCGGCCTATATCCGATATTCTCTAGCACCAAACGAATGACGGATCTTACAATTTGCTCGATTTCATTTTCCGGAACGCGATACGCCTGCAACACAGTAAACAACCAAGGGGAGTTTCTTCTAGTTAGCTGAAACAGCTGCTCAATCTTTTGATCCATTGTTCCTTCCACATGTTCCTTATGATCTAACGCTGTTTGGACAATGACACGAAACATATAGCGTGATATATTGCGCGGAACATAATATTGTTGCAGCTTCGCATATAGTGGCTGCAGCTTCGGACGAATCATGCGCCATATATTCTCCATTTCTTGGTTTCTTTCACTATTTTCCCTGTCATGATAATCGATTAACATTTCAGTAAATCCCGGTACATAGGCAGAAAACATGCCATACGGATCAAGACGGTCCATCCTATCCCCTCCTCTTTGTCAAAGATCCCATCACTTTATCGTATGATGCTGTCCGATTATATAGTCCTTTTTTTGTTGCAAGTACAAAGACTTCGATTAATGTATATAGAATATGGTGGGTGGATAAACAAACATGATGCCACGTGCTATCATTTTGTTTTCATTAGTCATAGGAGCTACTCCTCTTCCAACGGAAATAAAAAGAGGGTGCCCAAACTATTCGTTGGACACCCTCTCTTTTTAATCGCCAATTCTCCCTGTATTTCTTTCCCTATCAAGCGGCTCGGAAATGCGGTTAAAAGCCAGATCCACTGCAGCTTCTGCTGAACTGCAAAACGCAATCTCCACCGTGCGCCGCTCATCCAAATACCCTCCTTCATAGGCCACCTCTTTTATTTTTGTCGCCCATCCGCCTGTCGTTTCAATAATAACCACCGGTTTTTGATTCATATATGCCGCTGACAGCTCCCCAAGCGTCCCATTGCCGCCGCGGATCATAATAAGGGCATCCGATGAATGAACGAGCACCATGCTGCGAAAATCAAAATGAAGCCCTGTTGTAATCGGTACATCTAAATAATCATTAGCGACATCTGTGCGATCTCCGGCTAAAATGCCAATCACTAATCCCCCTGCCTGCTTTGCTCCTTTAGAAGCTGCTTCCATGACTCCGCTTCCTCCGCCGGTTAATAGGACCGCCTTTCTTTTCGCAATTTCTTCGCCTACCTGCTCCGCAATTTTTCGTACGCTGTCAGGAATATCCCCTGATTGTCCAATGACTGCAATTCGCTTCATTCGTTGTCTCTCCCGTTTTACCGATTTCCTTTATGAAAACGAAACCATCCTTTTTTCTTAAACAAGAAAAACATGGCTACCGCAATGAGTGCCATTATTCCTAGCACAGCAAAATACCCGTATTTCCAATGCAATTCAGGCATATTGTCAAAATTCATCCCATACACACCGGCAATGAACGTCAACGGCATAAAAATCGTCGTAATCACCGTTAATGTCATCATAATTGTATTCATCCGATTGGAGTTCAATGACAAATAACTATCGCGAATATCAGAAGTAATATCGCGATTCGCCTCAATCATTTCCACCAATTTTAATAAATGATCATAAATATCATGAAAATAAATATGCTGTTCCTTCATTCGCTGTAGCCGATCAGAGTTAATAATCCGATAAAGCAAATCACGCATCGGGACAATGGTTCTTCTTAGTTTGGATAAATCACCGCGAATATCAAATACTTTTTCGAGGATTTCCTGAATGGTATGATCGTTTGTATTTTCATCAAGATCATTTAACATATCTTCCATTCGATACATCGGCGGAAAATAATCGTCTACAAGCTTATCTAAAACATGATACATCACGTGAAATGGTCCTGCTTGAAAATGCTCTTCTGTTTGCAGCCTTTCCCATACTTGATTTATTCCCCATACGGATTGTTTATGAAACGAAACGAGAAAGTTTTGTCCGATAAATAAATCCACTTCTTCCGCTTCCAATGTTTCTTGATTAATAGAGTGCACAACCATAAACAAATACTGATCATAAAAATCCAGCTTCGGTCGTTGAATAAATTCCAAACAGTCCTCAATCGCTAATGGATGAAAATGAAAAAAATCGGCCAACAATTTTGCCTCTTCATCTGTCGGTTCGTGGAAATCGACCCAATACCATGAAACGGAAGGTTTTTTTAAAAATGGCAGTGGTACATCATAGACTACTTCAAAGTCTTTAGTAATCGCACAAGTTCGGATCATCACTCTCCCCCTTCCTTCGACGTCAATGTATCAAAACATAGGCATGTAGATGAACGAACGAAAAACCTTCACCTCTAGCTTCATTTTTTCACAGGCAGCAAACGCATCGTTCGCTAAAGACATATCTTAATTCTTGGCTTTTCTGCCATAGCCGGCAATCCTCTTGCTAACGACTAGCATGCTATATAGGCGATCAATGATTTTGGCACTGGATCTATCTGTGAAGGATCAAGATCCAACGAGAAGATCGAGCAGATGGCTCATGCAAAAGCCAAATGGCATGTTTTCGACGGTCGGAGACAAGCCGCGGACTTGTCTCCGTCACGCCCCAGCTGCCAAGAACCGAACAACCGTCATACCTGCTCATCGAAATAGGAAATATTGGCACATCAAGCTGTATCCATATCATACCACGAATTTATAGATGGAGCATTGATATCAGACGATTGTGGTTGTTCAATTGGTTCACTCCGCTCGAAAAAGTTTATCTCTCCCCAGCCATCAGCTTTTCAAAAATAATTTTATTCCATTCTCAAGCTGTATTTATCTATATAATACCCGAAAAATAGTCGCTTGTTTGTAAAAATTACTACCTTCGAATTTATCAAAATTTTCTTTACTTTTTTATAAAAAAAGACGATAATATAAAAAAGGGAACATCTTGTTCCCGAATAAGGGGGAGTTTCCATGTACGAAAAACAATTTCCTCACGAAGGGATTATGATGTTTGGGCAACCGGAAGAAAAAAACAGCTACGGACCGCTTGCTGAAATGATTCTGGAACAAGCTATTTTCCTTTATCAAAAAAATAAATTAATGGAAAAGATTGATGAAGCGCTAGCTACCAAAGATCAAGCGCTGTTTTTAGAATTATCCACCCAATATAACGAATTGCTAAAAAAACACAGAGAATAGGCAGGGAGATTTTTCGAAATGATGGAATGCGAAGCCTCACAGCACTATAATCATGAATCGTTTGATTAGGTGAGCCACTTCTTCGTCTTTATACGCAGAAGAAGGCTCACCTTTTATTGTACTTCCGTGATAAAATAAAACAAATGGAGTATGGAAGGAAGGAATACTATGGAGCATCTCATTCATCCGCGTATTAAAAATATTGAAATCTCAGGAATCCGCAAATTTTTTAATATGGTTGCCGATCGTCCAAACCTCATTTCATTAACAATTGGCCAGCCGGATTTTCCGACTCCTGAACATGTGAAAGAAGCTGGGAAACAAGCCATTTCTGATAACTTCACAGTCTATACCCACAATGCAGGCTTGCTTGAAGTGCGTCAAGCGGCTTGCCGTTTTGTCAACGAAAAATATGGCTTGCACTATAATGAAAACGAAGTGATTGTGACGATTGGTGCAAGTCAGGCCATTGACATCGCTTTTCGCACCATTTTGGAGGAAGGAGTCGAGGTGATTTTACCAGGCCCTGTGTATCCCGGTTATGAGCCGATTATTCGCATGTGCGGAGCCAAACCTGTATATGTCGACACCCGCCATAACCAATTTAGGCTTTCCGCCGACTTGATTAAACCGTACATAAATGAACGAACGCGCTGTATCGTTTTGCCGTATCCCTCCAACCCAACTGGTGTAACGTTAGCGCAGCAGGATTTGCTAGAACTGGCTGAGCTGTTGAAGGATCACCCAATTTGGATCTTATCGGATGAAATTTATAGCGAGCTTGTTTATAGCGGCAAACATGCTTCAATTGCCAAATGGCTGCGCAATCAAACCATTGTGATTAACGGATTAAGCAAGTCACATTCAATGACGGGATGGCGAGTGGGGTTTGTCTTCGCCCCAGAGTTTTTAACAAAACATCTGATTAAAGTGCACCAATATAGCGTCTCATGCGCTTCTTCCATTTCGCAAAAAGCCGCTTTAGCCGCCTTGACAGCGGGAAAAGAAGACGCCAACGACATGCGGAAGCTATACGAACAGCGAATGGAATATGCCTACAGCCGGCTTGTTGACATGGGCTTTCAAGTGGAAAAGCCAACAGGGGCGTTTTACTTATTTCCATCTATTGAACCATTTCATACTTCCTCTTTTGAATTCGCACTTGATTTAGTGGATAAAGCTGGCGTAGCCGTCGTTCCTGGAAGCGCCTTTTCAGCATATGGAGAAGGATATGTTCGGCTTTCGTATGCCTATTCATTAGAAACGCTAGCAGAGGGGCTGAATCGCATCGAACAGTACGTTCAAAAACATAAAAGGTGAGAGCTTGGGTAGCTTCTCACCTTTTTATCAAGGAGGCAGCTGGTCATGCCATCGACTGGCCTCTGACAGTCGAAAATTTGAAAACGTCTATAAGTTCCCTCTTCTTAGTTGGCGCAATAGAGAAGGTGCCATTTTCTTAGTGCTAGAGGGCGTTTATGAATGATCATAGTGCTTGTATAACGCATGTGTTCCGCTGTTCTCCTCACCGCTTGCCGCCAGTTCTTCATACATTTTTTTAGCTAAGCTCAGTCCGGGCAGCTGCAAATTCATTTTTTCTGCCTCTTCCAGCGCAATTTTCATATCTTTAATAAAATGCTTTACATAAAATCCTGGCGCAAAATCCCCCGCCAACATTCTTGGGGCTAATTGGCTCAGTGACCAGCTGCCGGCAGCTCCTTGTGAAATGCTTTCCAACACTTTATAAGGATCAAGACCTGAACGTTTCGCATAAATGAGCGCCTCACAAACACCGATCATATTGGTAGCAATCGCAATTTGGTTACACATTTTCGCATGCTGGCCCGCTCCCGCTTTTCCTTGAAAAACAATATTTGTTCCTAGCGCTTCAAAAATTGGCTTGCACTCATGAAATGCCGCTTCATCGCCCCCAACCATAATCGCAAGCCGGCCTTCTCTGGCACCAACGTCTCCACCAGAAACAGGAGCATCTAGCGCAAATACCTTTCTCTTCTTCGCCTCATCATAAATTTTCTCGGCCAACGACGGAGGAGAGGTTGTCATATCAATTAAGTACGTGTTTTCCTTCACATTTTCAATTAATCCGTTTTCGCCAAAATATACGGCTTCTACATCCTGTGGATAGCCCACCATCGTAATAACAACATCCGCCTCGCGGGCAAGCTCGCGAACCGTTTCCTTCCAGACCGCCCCTGCTCTTAATAGCTCCTCTGCTTTCTCCTTCGTGCGCGTGTGCACAAGCAAATCATATCCTGCTTGCAGCAAATTGCGCGCCATGCTTTGTCCCATCACACCAAGACCAATAAAGCCGATTGTTTTCATACTCATTCCTCCACATATAAAACACCTTGGCTTGCGGCCAAGGTGCTAATCTTCTAACACGACATTATATTTTCGATTGAACTCTTCATCGGATTTAACGAGATAAACGATTCCCTCAATAAAGCCGATGATGCTTGGAATTCCTGTCCACGAAAATAATAAATAAAGAATGCCTTGGCCAAGCTTTCCCAAATAAAATTTATGAATGCCGAGACCACCTAACAAAATGGCTAAAAGACCTACAACCACCTTATTTTTCACGATGCCTCTTCCTTTCTCCGCTGGGGTAAGTCCTTTTATTTATATTCACCCAAATGAGAAAGTAGCACCTTTGGTTAAATCGCTTTGACCATCCCCCCATCGACGAGAAACGATTGGCCTGTCATATAAGAATTGGCTGCTGAAAGAAGGAAGGTCACCACATTGGCAAACTCCTCCGGCGTTCCATAGCGGCCAAGCGGAATGGCACTTTTCATCCGCATTTCCATTTCTTCCTTTGTGATTCCAAATTTTTCTGCGTTCATCTGATCTAAAAAAGCCACCCGTTCCGTTGCAATTCTTCCCGGCGCTACGGTATTGATTAAAATGTTATATTGAGCAAATTCAGAAGCCAACGTTTTAGTCAAGCCGACAATTCCAGTGCGGAATGTATTTGATAGCAATAAGCCAGGAATGGGCTCTTTGATGGAAGAAGAAGCAATATTGACAATTTTTCCGCCATTTTTCTTTAAATAAGGCAGTGCTTCACGAATGAGGCGAATATAGCTTAGTAAATTTAATTCAAATGCTTGATACCAATCCTCATCCGTAATCGTTTCAAAAGTTCCCGTCGGAGGTCCTCCCGCATTGTTGACAAGCAGTTCAAGAGCTCCATATGTTTCTGCCGTTTGAGCAACAAGCCGCTGAATTTCTTCTTTTTTCGTTACATCCGCTCGAATGTAAGCAACCCTTCCTTTATGTAACTCGCTTAGCTCTTGAGCCACCTCCTTCAGCTTTTCTTCATTGCGGCTCGTAATCATCACATTGGCACCTTCCAGCACCAGCCGCTGGGCAATCGCTTTACCAAGCCCTTGACTAGACGCTACAACAAGCGCTGTTTTTCCCTCTAACTGAAGCTCCACCTTCTTCACTCCTTTTCTTTATTATTACTATACCATTCGGCAAAGCCGCTGAGTTTTCCTCCTTCTCATCAATAAAAGCGCACGGATTTCCCGCGCGCTTAAATGATTATGCATCGAATTTTTCAACTAATTTCTTGAGCTGCTGTCCCATCTCACTTAATTTTTCAGCAGACTCTGTGACCGTGCTGAGCGCCTGCAGCTGATCATCGGCTGATGCTGCCACTTCCTCCGCAGAAGCTGCCGCCTGTTGAGCAATAGCGGAAATATTTTGCATCGCTTCAACCACTTGATCCTTACTTTCGTTCATATGCTTCACTTCATCACTAATATGAGAGATGGAGTTTGTCAGTTCTTCCATCATGACGGAAATTTTCATAAAGGATTCGCCTGTCGTATGAACGGCTTGCTGTTGCTCTTCGTTCATATCTTTTGAACGCCCAACTGCTTGCATTGCTAAATCCGCTTGTTGCTGAATCGTCGCGATTGTCTGACGGATCAACTCGGTCGCTTGAGAAGATTGTTCCGCCAATTTGCGAACCTCCTCAGCCACAACCGCAAATCCTTTACCATGTTCGCCTGCTCGTGCTGCTTCAATGCTCGCATTTAACGCAAGCAAATTCGTTTGTGCGGAAATCGCTGTAATCGTTTGAATGACTTCATCAATTCTTTTCATTTTTTCAACGAGATCATCCATTACTTTTTCTACAGACTGCAATTCATTTTTTGCTTCATCTGATTTTAATTGCAGCTCATTTAATTTTTCTAATCCATAATAACTTGCTTCTTTTGTATCATTTGATAAAGTTTGCATTTCTGAAGCGGATTGAGCGACTGCTTCAATTTGACTTGACAGCATGGTTGTTCGTTCGTTGATCGTATCTAGGTCACTCGCCTGTTCAGATGTTCCTTTTGCAATATCATTAATCGCTGTCGCTACTTGCTCGCTTGAAGTCATCGTTTCTTCGGAAACAGCGCTTAAATGATCGGCAGATTGAGCGAGCTCAGCAACTGACTGATTCACTTGATGAATGAGTGCCCGCATTTCATGAACCATATGGTTAAAATGAGAAGCCAGCTGCCCGATTTCATCTTTTGTTTTTACTTTCACTTGAACCGTTAAATCTCCCTCTGCTACCCTCTCTACTTGCTCTTGCAAGTAGACGATTGGTTTGACAATGGAGCGAGCCATCAAATAAATGACAATCATTCCGATAAGTACTGCGATAATCGTAATCATGAGCATTTGTGCTGCAATTGAATTACTGACCGCAAATAAATCTTTTTCTTTATACACCGCTCCAACTTTCCAACCTAGCTCGGGAATAGTTGTAAAATAAAGCATTCTCTTTTCGCCGTCTCTCGTATACTCATACACGCCGCTGTCACGGTCAAGCATGTATTTCACAGTGGCGTCGTTTGCCATATTCTTTCCTTTGTATTGAGGGTGGACGATAGCAATACCTGTTTGATCAAATAAAAACGGATAGCCTTTGTATCCTACATCCATTTTATTCACAATTTTTGTAACGGCATCAAGTGACAAGTCCATCCCGATGACACCAACTACTTGTGCACCGTCTTTCACCGCCTTGGCAAGAGTCACCACATACTTTCCTGTAACCGTATCTACATATGGATCCGTCCAGGCAACCTCATCAGGATGCTCGATTGCTTTTTTATACCACGGACGGGAAGTCGGATCAAAGCCAGCCGGAAGGTCCACTTTCGGCGTCGTATACATCTTTTTCCCTTCAGTTCCAATATAAACAAGCTGTGTATTGCTATGAATCTTTAAAAACGTTTGAAATTCCTTTTCAACTGTCGGCGATTCTTGATTGTCTTTCGCCATTTGGACTATCGCCGGCGATTCGCTAAATTGCTTCATACTATTCACTTCACTTGTAAAGCTTGATTGAATATCGTCAATCAGCTGCTCAACAAGCGCATGCCCGCGGCTGCTGACATCCTTGCGAATCATCTGCTTTGTTTCTACGACCCCGACAATTTGTGTAACGGCTAAAGAAACGACCATTAGTAAAGCTATTAAGACAACCAGTTTTGTTCTTAATGTTTTGAACACTTCGCTTTTTCTCCCCCTTGTCAAAATTCATCCTATTTTGTCGAGTTGCCATTTCCATTATAAAACCATGGTCTATAGCCGTCTATAGTAGCATATTCTCAATCATAGCCAAATGAATGAAAAACTTTTTTTGCTATCGCATTTATCACGGTAAAAATTCCAATTGTTGACGATCCATGATTTTACTAAAAATATGGAATCATATAGCTAGACACAAGCTTTTCGCTTGCCGACTACGGCAGAAAAGCGAGGAATCAAGCAGTGTCCATTGATTTGTATTGGATCATCACACACCTAGATAAAAATAGAAGTACGATAGAATTAAAGATGGAATAAATGGTCCCTGTATGTATTTTCATCATGAGGCGATATAATTGATCTACACGCCTGTTGTTCGGTTCGTCTTGATCAGCTGCTTAGTAGAGGAAAAATGTGAGACTATGGCCATTATGTCCAGCGCCTTTCAGCGACTAAATATGGACAAAAAAAAGATCATGTAGCCAGCAAAATCAAAGCTTTTTGCTTCATTTGGGCCATGCTGTTCGATCAGTGGCTGAAAATGATGGAGAAGACGCAAAAGCAGCAATCATACTGTATGAATGGAGTGGAAGCCTCTTTTAAATAATAAGCGGTGGTTACGGCCACCGCTTATATTTTTACTCAATATGGAAAGTTTGTTTCACAAATGCCACCACTTCTTCTGCTGTGCTCATGGATAGAATGGCTTCTTTAAAGCTAGCTGCTTCTGTTTTTGAGAGTTTTTTCATTTGTGAACGAGCACGTAAAACCGAAGTTGCGCTCATGCTAAATTCGTCCAGTCCTAAGCCAAGCAAAATTGGAATCGCCAATTCATCTCCTGCCATTTCTCCGCACATTCCTGCCCATTTTCCTTCTTTATGAGCGGCTTCGATCACATGATGAACAAGGCGCAAAATGGCTGGATTATACGGCTGATAAAGGTAAGAAACCCGTTCGTTCATACGATCAGCCGCCATCGTATACTGAATTAAATCATTTGTTCCAATACTAAAGAAATCGACTTCCTTGGCAAATTGATCGGCAAGCACCGCGGCCGCAGGAATCTCCACCATCATTCCAATCTCAATCTCTTCAGCTACTGGAATTCCTTCATGTTGAAGCTTCTCTTTTTCTTCTAAAAGGATGGCCTTTGCTTGCCGGAACTCTTCCAGTGTTGCAATCATCGGAAACATAATTTTTAAGTTTCCATACACACTTGCGCGCAGCAACGCACGAAGCTGAGTTCGGAACATGTCCTGCATTTCAAGGCACAGACGGATCGCTCGGAACCCTAGAAACGGATTCATTTCTTTTGGAAGATCTAAATACGGCAATTCTTTGTCGCCGCCAATATCAAGCGTACGAACAACGACTGGTTTGCCTTGCATTTGTTCCAGTACTACTTTATATGCTTCGAACTGCTCCTCTTCTGTCGGCAACTCAGAGCGGCCCATATATAAAAACTCTGTACGATATAAGCCAATTCCTTCTGCACCGTTGGCTAGCACACCTTTAACATCTTCTGGCGTGCCAATATTTGCAGCTAATTCAACATGATGGCCATCGCTTGTCACCGTCGACTCGTGAACAAGCTTCGCCCACTCCGCTTTTTGCTTCTCAAAGCGCTCCCGCTTTTCTTCATAATGAGCGAGCACATCACTCGATGGATTCACAACAACTTGTCCATCCAGTCCATCAATAATGACCACATCGCCATTTTGGATTTCCGCTGTGGCACATTTCGTTCCCACCACTGCTGGAATTTCAAGAGAACGAGCCATAATCGCCGAGTGAGAGGTTCGGCCGCCGATATCAGTAGCAAATCCTTTTACATATTGACGATTGAGCTGTGCTGTATCAGAAGGTGTTAAATCTTCGGCAATGATGATCACTTCTTCGGAAATCAAGCTCGGATTGGAAATCGCAATCCCGAGTAAATGGGCAAGCACGCGCTTCGCTACATCGCGAATATCAGCTGCTCGCTCTTTCATGTACTCATTATTCATCGATTCAAACATCGCAACAAACATGGACGTTGTTTCATTCCATGCGTACTCTGCATTGACTTTTTCTGCTTTAATTTTATCCTTTACCGGATTTAATAGTTCCGGATCACTTAACACAAGAAGATGCGCAGAAAAAATGGCAGCTTTGTCCTCCCCTAATTCGCGTAATGCATGGGCCTGAATTTGCTCAAGTTCGCCTTTTGCTTTGACAATAGCTGCTTCAAAACGTTCAATTTCAGCCTGTGGGTCCGTAATGTCATATTTTTCAACAGTAAAATTAGGGGTTTCTAAGCGGTATGCCTTAGCAATGGCAATACCGCTTGATGCAGCAATCCCTGTAATATTCTTAGACATTATTGTGCGAGACCCTCTTTTGCCAATGTATCTGTTAATGCTGCTAACGCTTCTGCTGCATCTGAACCCTCAGCTGTAATTTTAATTTGAGCACCTTGTGGAACACCTAGCGACATAACGCCCATAATGGATTTCAAATTCACTGTTTTCCCGTTGTACTCTAAGTTAATGTCGCTGTTAAATTTGCTCGCTGCTTGAACAAGTAAAGTAGCAGGACGAGCATGAATACCAGATTCAGCAGTTACTTTAAATACTTTTTCAGCCATTTAAACCATTCTCCTTTAACAATATATTTTTTTGTCATCATAACAAACATATCTGCTCTTATTCAACAGAAAAGAAATTTGTCGATCGTTGTATCACCTTTTGGTTATTCGATGACAGCTACTTTGTGCTCACCTTTTGTTACTGTCGTTTCTGTCTCTAAGCGAATCTGCTCGTTCGCTTTTAAGTTTGTAAAAATAATCGGTGTAATGATGGAAGGAGCATTATTTTCTACATATTGCAAATCTACTTTTAAAATCGGCTGTCCTTTTTTCACTTCGTCTCCTTGCGAAACAAGTGCTTCAAAGCCTTGTCCGTTCAATTTTACGGTATCAATGCCAAAGTGAATTAAAATTTCTCTGCCGTTCTTCGATTCAATCCCAATCGCATGCTTCGTCGGGAACACATTGATAATTTTTCCATCAACAGGAGAAACTACCGTTCCATCTGTTGGCATGATGGCAAAACCATCCCCCATCATTTTTTGTGAAAACACTTGGTCTGGCACCTCTGACAACGGAAGTACTTTACCTGTTAGGGGAGCGATAATTTCATCTGCACTCGCACTCGCTGCGACTTGAGCACTTGCTGTTTTTGGCTCTTCTTTCACACGAACTGGCGTGCGCCCTTCCATAATATCCTTAATTTGCCCTTTTAAGATGTCGGATTTCGGTCCAAAAATCGCTTGTACATTATTTCCTACTTCAAGTACACCAGCTGCACCTAACGTTTTTAACCGTTCTTTATCGACATGTTGAATATCATGAACTGATACACGTAAACGAGTGATGCATGCATCTAAATGTTCGATATTTTCTTTGCCGCCAAGCGCTGCTAAAATCTCGTACGGCAAATCTCCCGCGCTTGCTGCTTCGCCCGCTTTTTCTTCCGTCACTTTTTCACGTCCCGGAGTCGCTAAATTCCATTTGCGAATCGCAAAACGGAAGCCGAAATAGTAAATAACGGCAAATACAAGACCTACTGGGATCACAAGCCACCAGGCTGTTCGGTTTGGCAGCACTCCAAATAGCAAATAGTCAATGACACCACCGGAGAACGTCATCCCGATTTTCACATGCAATATATGCATAATCATAAACGATAATCCGGCAAAAATGGTATGGATCGCAAATAGTGCCGGTGCGACAAACAAGAACGAGAACTCAATTGGTTCGGTAATTCCTGTTAAAAACGATGTAAGTGCTGCAGATGCCATAATTCCGGCAACGACCTTTTTATTTTCAGGGCGGGCCTCATGATAAATAGCCAGTGCAGCTGCAGGAAGACCAAACATCATAAATGGGAATTTCCCTGTCATAAATGTTCCGGCCGTTAAATCGACTCCATCTTTTAGTTGAGCAAAAAAGATTTTTTGGTCACCATGAACAACTTCTCCAGCCTTGTTGACATACTCACCAAATTCATACCAGAATGGCGAATAGAAAATATGATGCAAGCCAAATGGAATAAGCGCGCGTTCAATCACGCCAAAAATAAAGGCTGCCAGCGTTTTATTCGCATCAATCATATTATGTGAGAATGAATTCAAGCCATGCTGGATAGGTGGCCATACCCATGTCATCACAATTCCCAAAAGAACAGCAGATGCTGCTGTGATAATGGGTACAAATCGCTTGCCGGCAAAAAATCCTAAATATTGTGGCAGCTCGATATTGAAAAACTTATTGTACATATACGCTGCTAAAATACCGACGATAATACCGCCAAATACCCCTGTTTGCAATGTTGGAATCCCTAAAATATTCGCAAACGACGGATCTGTGCCAATTTTATCAGCCGTGACGCCCAATATAACGCTCATCGTTTTGTTCATAATTAAGTAGCCGACAATCGCAGCAAGGCCCGCAACACCTTCGCCTCCGGCTAATCCGATCGCTACCCCGACCGCAAAGAGCAAGGAAAGGTTGTCAAACACCGCACCTCCTGATTGCTCCATGACTTTGGCCACAAGAACGACCCAGTCTGCCTTAAGTGCAGGAATTTTGTCTGTTAGCGCCGGATTTTGTAAAGCGTTACCAAAAGCAAGCAAAATACCTGCAGCCGGCAAAATCGCTACGGGAAGCATTAACGCTTTTCCGACTTTTTGCAGCGTTCCAAACGCTTTTTTCATAGTGTAATCCCCCTTCTCATTCTAAATTGGCAGCAAACATTTTTTTCTCTTTATAGTCCTCTCACCAAATGCCTGATATTTGTAAGCACTTGCAAAGGATGAAAAAACAAAAGGCATGAGCAAAGAAAAACAAAATTGAACATGAATAGCAACAGGATAAAAAAATAACCATCCATAATTGCTTGTCCCATTTTGCCTTCTTTACTCATGCCTGATCGAATCAGTAACACGTAAAGATGTAGACAATTATTTACTTTTTTTTGCAAGCCTTTGCAAATGCATCGTTAAATAGACTGCTTCTGCATCGTCCACAGGCATCTGCAGCGTTTGCTGCATGATTTTTACTAGCTTCCATGCAGCATTATAACATATCGGATATTCTTCTTTCAAGATTTTCGACAATTTTTTTGGTTCTTCGACACGCTCACCTTTTTTAATTCGTTCGATCGCATACCGTAAATGCTGAATAAATCGCAAATAATAAATACTTTCACGGTCGATGGCAATATGAAGCTGTTCTTCTACAATGGAAATCAGTTGAGCAATTAATTGTGAGTGCTTATTTACTTCCGAAAGACTTTGATGCGAAATCCCACTATGGATATGTAAAGCAATAAATCCCTTCTCTCCTTCAGGAAATTGCACGTGCAGCTTTTCTGTTAACATGTCAACGACTTCTCCGGCAATTTCATACTCTAAAGGATATAAGCTTTTTGTTTCAATCAAAAATGGATTTTTCAGATCAAGTCCTTGCTGAATGCGCTTAATCGCAAAAGAAATATGATCGGTCAGAGCAACGTGGATATGCTCATTCAATGGCGCATTGACCCGATTTTTGATGTGCTGCATCACTTCATTCATGACACCGATGAATTCTTCGTCAAGGCTTGGAAGCAACTTTTTATATTGCTCCTGCTCACGTTCATTTTTCAAGATAAACCATTTTTCGACCGCGTTTTGCTCAATGAAATCTCCCTTTTTCTTGCCGAAGCCGATCCCTTTTCCTAACAAAACCACTTCATCATACTCTTCGTGTGAAGCAACCAATACGTTATTATTCAATACTTTTTCAATCCGAAAGGACTTTCCCACAAAAGCCCAGCTCCTTTGATTTAGACGTTTACAATACTATCATCTTACGCAACGATTTACCATTCGTCAATAATCGACTTTTTTCGAAGCGAGCTTTTTTGCTGTCAAAACATACAATATAACCAAACCATACAAATACCATTTGATGAGCAGAGATCAAGCAATAGCCAACTTCAGAAAGAGCAACGGCTCAGACTTTCAAGTCCCACCAATCGTTAACTAGACTCATTTATAGAGAAAAGGAGACAGAATGATGAATCAATTAAATCCTAAAAAACTTCACGTGCAATGGGAAAACAACGCAAGTCTGCACATTCCACCTAATACAAGAAAATACACGTTAACCCATTCTGACGTCACGGGTGATCTTTATTTGTACGTTGGATCATCATTTGCTTTCAAACATCTTCATCCGATGCGCGACGAAGTGTTAGCTGAGTGGAAACGAGTGAAGCAAACACTCATTTTATTCCTCTATGTATACGTAGGAAACAAAAATAGCGGAAAAGAAACGAATGAGCAAAGAAAACAAGTTTTCCAAAAAAAATTGCCGCTTGCGCTTGAAGCCATTCGTCATGGAGACCAACAGCTGTTTCAAGCGTATCCATTTTTAGATTTTAGTCCTATTCTTGTTCATTTTACATCAGAATATCCCGATTTGAATGTGACAGAGGATTACGGATCTCCTTATCTGTATAAATAATCGATTCCTCGAAAGCGAAAGCTGATATTTCTTTTCCCCTCGATCCATACTATTGAAATGAACATGCCATCCATTTCAAATGGCTTATTGATCGCCGCGCGCTCGCTTAGGCTGACCGAGACAAGTCGATGGTTTGCCTCCTGACCGTGAGGTTTGAATCAATACGGTTCATTCATCATATGGATTACCGCGCGAGAACGATCAGTGAAACCGATTGGATCTGGCGCCACGCGTATCCATTATGTCATGGGAAAATGGAAAATATAAGGCTTAGCAAAGCTTTTTCAACAGCGACGATAAAAATAGGATGAAGCACAAACTTTTCAATGAATGGAGGACCTTACACGTGCCATACATGACGATAGAAAACGATATTCGCCTATATTATACGGATGCAGGAGAAGGAAAAGCTCTGGTGTTTATTCACCCGCCAGGAATGGGAAGCAACGTTTTTGCTCAGCAGCAAGCGTTGACAGCCAACTTTCGCGTTGTCACCTATGATATGAGAGGAAACGGAAAAAGCAGCGCTTCAAACAAACCAATAACGATTTCTTTGCTTACGGAAGATCTTCATCAATTGCTTCGCTCTCTCCAAATTGAACGAGCGATTATTTGCAGCTACTCAAGTGGAGGCTCTGTTGCGCAAGCTTTTGCGCTTCGCTATCCAGAACAAACGGAAGCGATCGTATTAATCGGCGGGTTTCCCGAAGTACGCACATTATGGCTATATTTCGAATTTTTATTAGGCATTTTCACAGCGAAAATCGGAGCCATTTCGTTACTTGCTAAAGTATTAGGAACCGCTCACGGAAAAAGCCAAGACGAAAAAAGAGCAATCGAACGATATGCGCGGCTCGCCAATCAAAAGGATTTATTCAGTATGTATAAAACGATGCTGCACGATCGTAACACAGAGCATTTAGCAAAACTAACGGTTCCTCTGTTGATCATATACGGCAATCGCGATTATTATCTCCATGCTTATGAAACCATTTTTAAAACATACGTCCCTCATGCTCGCGCCATCTATATTGATAAAGCTAGACATCAAATTCCAACACGGCATGCTGATGAACTGAATGCCATTTTAACATCATATTTTTTACCGTAAGACGAGCGATATAAACACCGCTCATGCTTCCACCTTTGTTTCCAAGTGGAATTTCACCAATTAGACGACCGAACAACACCACTTCTAAACAGTTTCATTTGTCTGGAAGTGGCTGATTGTTCGGCGCTTAGTGACTATTAGTAAAAAATAGAGCTTTGCTTTTGAGTCAACGATCAACCCAATCTTGTCATGATGCCTATCCATAAACCGGCATAAGCAAGGCGTGGAAGTCATCGACGAAAAAACGATTGGTTTAGGTTGGAAAATATATCTGCTAGCCAAAAAACAAAAAGCCCGTTTCAGTAACCAGTCTCAGGTTGTAGACAAAGTCAATATTGACTTTGTCTACAACCATTTTCATTTCCTTCATCGATTGTGAGGGCTGCACGTCAGACTGGTTGAGAAATCGAGCCGCGCTTAAAAATCATTTTTAATAGCGGAGGAGTCACTAATGTCGTTATAAGGACGACAACAATCAGAACAGCAAATAAATCAGCCGTTAATAAATTAGATTCCAAACCGATACCAGCAATAATCAGTGCTACTTCGCCACGCGAAACCATTCCGGCTCCAACCGCCAATGAGCTTCTCCATTCAAATCCAGCTAATTTCGCTCCAAATGCAGCACCAACTAATTTTGTCAAAATAGCTAGTACGCTTAAGCCGATAATCAACCAAAGATGCTGGCCAACATTGGAAAACTCTACAGCAACACCAATCGAAGTAAAAAAGACTGGCACGAAAATCGAGTAGCTAATGGTTTCTACCTTATGAAAAATTTCTTCTTTATAATCGGTAAAACTGATCCCTAGTCCAGCTATATAAGCCCCGATAATCGCAGCAACTCCTGTCGCTTCTGCCAAATATGCGAACGAAAAGCAAATGATTAATCCCGCGGAAATAAGAGCTTCATCAACACGAAGCGGTGCAAAAAATCGCAATACAACCGGAACAACTTTCCATGCCAGTAAAATGGCAACCGCAAAGAAGACCACTTTCTTAACGATCACAGCACCAAGCTGGACGTCTCCCCCAGCTAGACTCATCAAAAACGCTAATGCAATAATGACAAGAATATCATCAATGACAGCCGCTCCTAAAATGGCCGTCCCCTCTTTTGATTTTAATTGGTTCATCTCTTTTAACGCCTGCACGGAAATACTGACGCTTGTGGCTGACAACAATAGCCCTAGAAAGACCGCTTGTATTGTTGAGAGCTCAAGAGCAATTCCTGCCATATATCCCAGCAATAGCGGTACCACGATTCCAAGTACCCCAACATAGGTAGCCGCTTTTCCCGTTCGTTTAAGCTGGTCTACATCGGTCTCAAGCCCCGCAATAAACATTAACAATATAACACCAATTTGGCTGACTTCTTTTAAAATTTCTGTGTCATTGATTAATCCTAATACCGTTGGTCCAAGAATTATACCGATCAGCAATTTTCCCAGCACTGCTGGTTGGCCAAGTCGTGCGCTAATATCCCCCGCTATCTTTGATGCAAACAAAATAGCTGCCAACTGTAAAATAAACATTTTTCACTCCCCTTATTAAAACGTTCAAACAGGACTATATACGATTAGTGTGCGTCAAAGGTTTCAGTTTCACTAAACATCATGTCTATTCCTTTTGATTTTTCCCGGCTCACCCTATCATAAAAACATTTAGCAAACGAGGAAAACACAACTAAGCAAAGACAAAAATTAAATCAAGTCGTTTATGAGCGGACGGGTGAAGCCAATAACGGAAAAACGCAGTGCTTATCAACCGCCTGAACGCATATCGAAATGATTGATGCACTTTTTCGTTTTTCATCACATCGCTACTTATACTCTCTCACAGTCCAATCATGGACAGCTCTGTGTACACGATAACCCAATACGACAAGAATGATGTCACCTCATCTATAACAAGGACCTTTTTATTAAGCCTGGATTAAAAAAACATGAAGTTTAATCAGGGAGAAAACTAGAAATGATTTGTGGAGAGGAAAATGAAATGAATAACGGTTAAGTCGGTTAGAAAAAGAAACAGCATATTTTTTATTATTTAGAAGAAAATAACAAACATGTGTAACCGCGGTCCAAACGATGCCGCTTCCAGCCCATAAACAGGGCTGGGAAGCGATTCGTTATCGGCTGCTTGATCATCGTCGAAAACGACAAGAACGGCCATTAAGCGATCCACTATCGATCAGATGGCTTGTCTATTAGTAACGACAGAAACTCCTTCATGACAACGGATACAGGCTAAAATATTAGAAAAAAACCGGCATCATAAGCATCATACGCGCCATGGCTTCATTAATTCTTGTACCTTCCCCAGTGTATCCAACAGTTGTTCGAATGGAACCGGAGCACTGAAATAATATCCCTGTATTTCCTCACAGCCTTTTTCAAGCAGAAAACGAACTTGCTCTGCTGTTTCGACCCCTTCCGCCGTGACAAATAAATTTAATTTGTGTGCAAGCAAAATAATGGCCTCTACAATTTCCTCGCTTTTTCGCCCTTCGCTAATGCTCCGGATAAAGGAACGATCGATTTTTACAGCATCAATCGGAAACCGGTTCAAATAATTTAATGAAGAGTAGCTCACTCCAAAATCATCAATCGCAATCGTGATACCAAGCTGTTTAAATTTCTGCAAAATCGCGATTACTTCCGAAGGCTCTTTCATAATAGCAGTTTCCGTAATTTCAAATATAAATGAAGTCGGATTCATGTTCTCCTCTGCCAAAATCCTGCATACTACTTCTTCCAAGTCTTTATTTTGGAACTGTCGGGCTGATAAATTGACGGCCATTTTTAAATGGGGAAATCCCGCTTTCTCCAACCGCTTTAAATCGCGGCACGCCTGGCGCAGCACCCATTTCCCAATTTCATCGATTCTGTTTGTTTCCTCCGCAATCGGAATAAACTCCGCCGGACTGACCATTCCGAGTTGCGGGTGCTTCCAACGAATCAACGATTCGACACTAAGAGTGCCGCTTACAACATTCACTTTCGGTTGATAATACAAAGAAAATTCCCCATTTTCGATCGCCTGCTGCAAATCATTCTCAAGGCGCACCTTTTTGGCAAAAATATCGCGCATATGAGGATCATATTCAACAATGCGATTCGTCCCATTCATTTTCGCATAATAAACAGCTTTATGAGCATTGCTAAGGAGCGTTTCAACCGATCGCTCGGCATCAGCTGCGTAGCTTACACCGATATTCGTCGTAATATTCAGCTTTTCCCCGGCAATAAAATATGGCTCCTGTAAGCAGGCGTCAAGCTTGTCAAGCAGCTGTCTCAATTCATCCTTTTGATCATAAACAAAGGCAACCACGAACTCGTCTTCACTAATTCTTGCTAAAAACGTCCGTTCAGATTCAAATTCCTTCAAGCGATTGGCAACCTTCCGCAACAATTCATCCCCGTTTAAATATCCAAGAAAATCGTTAATGAATTTAAAGCGGTGAATATCAATCAATAAAACCGCCACATTTTTATAAGCGAGCATAAACTCCTTTAGCTTTTCACTTAAATAATTCCGATTGGCTAATCCTGTAAGTGAATCATATTGCACCATAAATGCAATTTCTTTTTCTTTGCTTTTTTGCTCTGATAAGTCGTGGATCACAAGAAATCGCGCCTTCTTCCGATAATATGGAATCGTCATTTCGTTCACTTTCACGACTTTTTCTTCTCCATTCAAGGAGGTCATGATCCATTCGTCTCTATCGCTATCTGCCTTTTTAAGAAAATCGTTTATTTTTTTCCCTTTTACCTCGCTGACCTGTTTGGCGTTTACCATTTTTAATCCAGCGGGATTCATATAAGTGATAATCCCGTTGACTTGAATCATGACCGTATCAGGCAGGAATTCTACCACTTTACGATATAGCTCCTCGCTTCTCCTTAGCTGCTCCTGAACTTCGACTAAGTCCGTCACGTTCTTAATAATGGATAAACCAGCTATCACGTCGCCGTTTTTGCCAAAAAGCGGCGTAACATTTACTGATACATATACTTTCTTTCCGTTTTTATTCGCAAGCGATAATGGAAGAGAAGTTAAACTTTTCCCTGCTTGAAGCTGTCGTAAGCTTTTTTCTAGTTCCAATCGGTATTCTGGTAAAAACTGTGCAATATCTTTTTCCAGAAGCTCAGCCTGCTTCCAGCCTACTAATTGCTCCAATTCACGATTGACGCGTAAAATGCGCCCGCTTAAATCGAACATAATAAATGCATCGTGAGAATGTGTAAACAATGAATGAAAAAGCTGATAAATTTCGTCATATTGCTCCTCTTTACGCATCAGCTCTGTGACATCCCGCGTCAATGAAAGTATATAGGACACCGCACCCGTTTCATCAACAATTGGAATCAGTGTTGATTCGGCCGTGCGTTTCTCATTCGTGACATTCATCCGATCGCGGTAAGTCACAACACCCTTTGTTTCAACTACTTTACGATATCGAGAATTTAGATGATCAGCGACCGACTTTGGATAAATATCGTCGATGCATTTTCCCATATCTTCTTCGGCCAAACTGGCTAAATGAAGCGCTTTAGGACTTACATGAACATAGCGAAATCGAGGACCTTCTTCTACTTTCATCAGAAAGACAATATCAAACAGCTGATCCATTACAGTAAACCATAACTGTTCATCCGCTAATAGCTTTTCAACAAATTGATTATGTTTCATCTTCTCCATTCCTTTATGTTAATCTCACGCTGCAATCCCCTCTCATTATTATATTTCGGCAAAAAATCGCCTGTTTTAATATGAGCCAAAACAAAAACCTGATCCTCCTATGCGAGGATCAGGTTTTTGTTTTACATTATTCAGCACGCCAGTCAGCAGCTAGCTGTTCAGATAAACGTTGAATGGATTCAATAACACCATCCAATTTAGCCTCGATTCGATGAAGCAGATAAAGAGTGACAATGACAGGAAAGCCAACGTCGGAAATAAGGGACATATACGCATCCACATGAATCTCTCCATTTGATATGGAATCATGTTTAAATAATAGGCCGGTCGCTTTATAAGCCGGCCGGCCATTTCGCATGTTTTTCTCCTCAAATGATCTTGAGAATATTGGGTAGAGAGGCAAGTGATACTGTATGAAAGTGTTGATCAACATTGGGCGGACTTGCCTATCCGATTATGGTAACGCTATCTCCTCTTCATTGCGCTGCAGCAATCTTGCACCCTTTTTCCCCACAAGGTCCCCTCCACTTGAAGTGAAAATATTGGCCGCGATAATCGTATCCATAACAGAAGATATGTGCTGCGCATTGACCGGCTCAATAGGACGATCAATCACAATCCGGAACACATTCCCTTGCTGGTTAATAAATTGTAGCTCCAACGACTTTTCCATCTCTCATCCCTCCTTCATTTGTAATCAAATGCAGATCGCTGCGCTCGACCTGAACAAGCGGATCGCTTTGCAAAGAAGCAAGTGCTTGAGAAACAGCAAGAAGCTGCTCTGGAGATGCTGTTACTTTTATATTGTTTAATTGTCTCCGTCTATAAATAGGTTTGCCTGCTTCATCAACACCCGCTTCAAATACTAAACGCAGCTGCGACTGCTGAATGATGGATTGTGCCATCCCCCGTTCACCTCCTTTCATCTCTACTATCGCATCAACGAGAAAAAAGGATAGGTGGAACATGCATTTTTTGTTTTCGGCCATCTAAAAAAAGAGGCGCTTCTTTCCGAGCAGCTATAAATTCAAACCTCTACATGAATTCCACTAAATTCTTACCACAGACGTGTTTATTATCCAATAAAAACCAATTGACATTGTTTGATTCCTAGCACAATCATTCCATATTTTTAGTAAAATAATGGATCATCAATACTTGTGTTCTTACTACGTAAAAATCCATTAGATAGATTGACATTCCGCTTATTAGTATGGGGACGCTTTGGATCATGTTGAAAAATCAAGCTGGATTTATGTAAAAAGCGAAAATTATATGCATTTTAGTGGGGGCATATATTCGAATAAGCCTCTCCCACTTCCACTCCGTTAAGAAAGGGAAGACTCATCAATGGATGATATTAAAATATTTGACAAATACAAATAGTAATTTTATGATAGGATTGTTTATATTACTTACCAAAAGTTAGTTAATTTCTTTTTTTAACAATCAGATGTAGGAGGGTATACCAATGGCAACGCAAACATCAACAACGAAAGATTTTTTGACCGTAATAAATGAGCGTCAGTCCGTCCGCAAATATGATCCAAGCTTCCCTATCAGCAAAGAGGAACTAAAAGAAATTCTTGAACTAACAGGTAAAGCACCATCCGCGTGGAATTTACAACAATGGCATTTTTTAGTCTTTCATGGTGAAGAGGCTCAGAAACGCCTTCTGCCTATCGCTTATAATCAGCAACAAATTGTCGATGCTTCTGCCGTTATTGCTGTACTTGGGGATCTTGAAGCCAATCGCAATACTGACAGCGTATACGATCCATTAGTCGAAGCTGGACATATGACGAAGGAAATCAAAGAAACGCTAGCAAAACAGATTGCTGGTGCTTATGAAAATAAACAATATGCACGGGATGCTGCTTTCACAAATGCTTCGCTTGCGGCTATGCAGCTTATGCTTGTTGCGACTGCAAAAGGATGGAGCACTTGTCCAATTGGCGGCTTTGATGCTGAAAAATTCATGAAGGAATTTCAAGTTCCCGAGCGCTATATTCCAGTAATGCTGGTTACGATTGGAAAAAGCACAGCCCCAGCTCACCGCTCCACTCGTCTTCCAGTTGATGTAACAACAACTTGGATTGAAAAATAAAACAGCAGCTGGGTTAGAACCTTTCATTTGATAAATATTGTTTAAAGATCAAAAAATGGCCTCTGAAAAAGATTAAACAAACTTTCTTAACTCAGACTGTTTTCAACGGAGCAAGGTCCGTAACGAAGAATGGGAGCATCTACCCACAATCTAAGAGGCTGATCGTTAACGATCAGCCTCTTTTTTCTCTTGGTATAAGGGCAACAGCAAATGGACCGTCGTTCCTTTTCCAAGTTCGCTCTCGATTCGCAGCGTTCCTTTGTGCTCTTGAACGATTTTCATGCTTGTTGTCAAGCCAAGTCCCATTCCTTTTTCCTTTAATGTAAAAAATGGTTCGCCGATTTTTTTCAGACGATCTTTCGCAATGCCCACACCCGTATCAGCAATGGTGACGTGTACATTCTCGCCTTCTTCCTGTATATGCAAACGCAGCCTTCCTCCTTGAGGCATTGCTTCAATTGCATTTTTCACAATATTAATTAAAACTTGAATCATTTGGTTTTTATCACCGTGAATTTGTGCATGCGGTGCTGTATTTTCGATGGAAATATCCACATTGTTTAACACCGCTTCATGGCTAATTAAATGAATAACGTAACCGGTCGCGTCGCTCAGCAAAAAGGGCTTATAGCAGTGGCTTTGCGGCTTTGCAAGCACAAGCAACTCGCTTACAATTTGATCGATTCTCTCAAGTTCATTAAGTACAATTTCTATATACCATTCATTCGTTTTCTTCGCCTCTTTCATCATCTGCATAAACCCTTTGATAGAAGTGAGCGGATTGCGAATTTCATGGGCGATTCCCGCCGCCAATTCGCCAACAACCGATAGCTTTTCTTTTTTCAGCAATAACGTTTCTGCTAATTTTTGCTGTGTAATATCACGCCCGATCGTCAGTAACCCTTTCCGTTCTCCATTTTCGTGAAAGAGCGGCACTTTAATGACATCAAAAGTCTTAAATTCCCCATTTGTGGTCATGAACGACTCTTCCGTCCTCGTCATCATTCCCTTTTTCCATGTTTCTTCATCCGTCTGCGCACAATATCGAAACGTTTCTTTAAAAAATGGCACCATTTCGCCAAGATCAAGATCTGTTTTTCCTATATAATCCACATTTTCTAAATTATATAATTTTCTTCCAAAATCATTCACACGCAGCCAGCGGCCCTTACTGTCTTTAAAGCAAACAAAGTCAGGCATCGAATTAATCAATGTCGACAATTGCTGCTCTTCTTCTACTGTTTTCTTCAATTGTTCGGCCTTTTTAATCATTTGATGAAGAAATACGGCAGATAAAACGACGAAAAGCCCGCCTTTTCCAATATTCACGATCATTTGCATGGAGTGATCGAAACGAAGAAGCTGCATGAACAAGTCCGTTACAATAATCCAAACGATACTAAATATTAAATAAATAACCACGGCTTTTTGCTTTGTAAACACTTTTGCATCGAACCCCTAACTTATAATCATAACGTAAAAGCGGCGAAGCTATGAAGCTCCACCGCCCTGTCTGGTTCTGCGGTACAACTGTATTATTTACATTTCACGGACCCAATATAAAAGCTTGTCCACTAATGGTTCTGCTTGTGCTCCCTCCACTTTCTTCGAAAGCGATGAAAGCAGTTTACTTCGCAACAATTCTGTTTCCTCTTCATAGCGAATCAAAAACGACCATTCCATATGAGGAATCGCAACAACAATGTGCTCTTCTTTTTTATTTTCATAAATGTAAACATTGGTCGTTTCCCGTTCATTTAGTATATTGGCCTTCCTTATTTTCACGCTGCCACCTCTTCAACAGCTGTTGATGATATTTTTATTTTATCAAAATGTTTCCAAACGTTCAAATATAAAATTGCCGAACACGAAATATATAGAATTTTCAGAAATAGTTGACTAATACTATTAAAAATGTGAAAATAGAAAAAAGCAATAAGGAAGTGATCTGAATGGCAATTAGTAAAATTATCAAAAATGCACTTATGTCTTATATTACGGTGCTATTTATTCTCGCCTTGCTTCCTGCTTATTTAGTAACAAACGATATTAGCTTAATCAGTGGAATCATCGAATCCATGAACACACGATAAATAGTTAAAAGACCGCCACAATTGTGCAGCGGTCTTTTTTTGCTTTATCGATATGGATAGTATGGTGCTCCGCAGCAGCCTGAACTTGAAGGAAAGCCACCCATTGGTCCGGTCGTTCCCCCCATCGGATACGGCATTCCCATCATCGGCGCACTTTGCATGCCTGGCATTGGCTGCATATTAGGTATTGGCGCCGCATTCGGAGATACGACTGATCCCACTTCGACATGTCCAGGATTAACAAATGGATAAGATCCTCCCATCCATTGATCTGTTCCGCACCATGTCGGCATTGGTTGACAACCGCATGAAGGAATGTATGCATGTTCGACTGGCATCGGCATTTGGGATACAGGCATTACTTGTGTTGGAGGCATCGTTGGCAAAGCCGGCGCGTTATTGGTTGGCATCATCGGAAAAGCCGGCGCGTTATTGGTTGGCATCATCGGAAAAGCTGGCGCGTTATTATCATGACGAAATGCATCCTCGACATCATAATCATTATCATAAAAACCAGAATAATTCGCATATGGGTTCCAATTACTCATTTCTCTCTTCCTTCCTTTTATTCATTTAGTATGGGTACGTTCTATGATACATACCCATCATATTGTATGAATGAACAAGTAAAGGGTGTTTGCCTGAAAGGAAAATGGGTATTTACCCTACCAAAACCTCTCCAGCTGCGTTACAATATCCTTCGGAGGTGGAGGTATGGACGAAAAGCTTGCAGCAAAATTGCTGGATGATTTGCGAGATCGAAACATTTCCGAGCTGCTTGTCAAAAAAGAGGACTTTTTACTATTTCGCAAAATCCTTGTCAATCGCAGCGATTTTAAGCATTTCCGCGGCATTGCCCAGCATGGTGGAGACGTTATCTACCATTACCTAGAACATCCGCGTAGTTAATCGCCCTCCGGCTATGGATTACCGGAGGGCGACTGACTATTCCCATCGCTGCTTGCGCAATTTTTTAAGCGCCTCAACCCGCCACTGCTTAACCGTTCCAACTGTCACTCCTTCCTCTTCAGCAATTGCTTTTAATGATTTCCCTTCGATAATGTAACCAATCAGCCATTTTTTTTGCCGTTCTGTCAATGATTTGAGCGCCTGCTCCACTATTCCCTCCTTATAAATTGTTCGATCGTCAAACAGTATATGGATCAATCCATCCGTCAAGGCACATTCCCATTTTTTTCGATGGCACTGTCGACGCAAATGGGAAACCATGGCCCAATATACTTTTTTGTACACAAAGGATGAAAAGCTGCCCTTCTCCTTCTCAAATTGGCACGAAGCTTCCCATAACGCAATTAAGCCAATTTGATAATATTCATCCCATTCTTTTGTGACATGCAGTTTTTTTATCATACTAATAATCATTGGACGATATGTTTTTTCTAATTTTGCAAAGGACGACATCCTCTTCTACAAAACCCTTTCCCAAAAGCGCGCTTTCGTAAATTCCGCGGTACTATAACAATAAAAAGCTTCGTCCCTTTCGTCGAACCGATAAATTCGGAAAAAAGGAAACAAACCATATAGAAAATACCCGCATCAATGTAAGAAATCGAACATTTAGCTTGGCGTTGATCAGAAAATAAGGCATTTCTCCAAATTCATATGATGGCAGATGATGAACAGACGGTATTTGTCAAAACTCACAGACGGAAGGCAAGTCGGTAACTTGCCTCAGGCTAAAGCGTGACTGAGAACCGCACAACCGCCCCTTTTAGACAAACGAATTGATCGGTCGTCCGATCGTCATACCCGCCCACTAAAAAAGGAAAATGTTGATACATTCCATCCTCTTTATATCGCTACACGAGATTACACCACTAAATTGAAAAGGCGGAATGACGCACTCATTTCTATGCAGAGAGAACAGATCAACTGAACTTGACCGTGAAAATATTTCCAAAGTTGCTATTTCAGCTGTTATATCAACAAAAAACGGATGTTTCCAACATTTAGATAATGACCAGAATAAAAATCCTTGTTAGTCTAGTAGCGAGCGAACAACAAGGAGGTAATTTTATGAAAAAGCTTAAACATTTCACTTTAGCAGCTGCATGCTTTTCTGCATTGTTGTTTGCGAAAGATGCTCAGGCTCAAACCGTTTATACCGTTCAAACCGGGGATACTCTTTGGAAAATCTCAAAGCAACATAGTGTTTCACTTGTCCAGTTGAAAAATATAAATAAAAAACAAAACGACTGGCTGTTCCCAGGAGAAAGGCTGCTCATTCCTCCAACCATTTCAGCCAGCGACAAAGATTTATTAGCGCGCCTTGTCCATGCTGAAGCAAAAGGCGAACCATTCGCAGGAAAAGTAGCGGTAGCCACAGTCGTATTAAATCGAGTGGACCATCCTGATTTCCCGAATACCATTAAGGATGTCATTTATGAGCGCTCAGGCGGCTATTATGCATTTACTCCTGTACAAAACGGAACGATTCGTGAACCAGCAGATCGCGAATCCTACCTTGCCGTTGAAGAAGCCCTGGCTTTTCGCGGTTTAGGATCTGGATCCTTATTTTTCTATAATCCAAAAACGGCGAAAAGCAGTTGGCTACGCTCGAAACAAGTAACCGTTGTCATTGGCAATCACGTATTTGCCAAGTAAGATGGCCTAAGGCCATCTTTTTTCAAAATTAGGAACAAAGGGTCTTTACTTATAAAAGAAAATGAGGCAAACTATAACAAATACATGAAAAAGGAGAATGTATATGGTGCAAAAAGCAGAGATAGGCAATATTATCGAGTTTAAAAACGGCTTGCGCGGTATTGTCGAAAAGGTGAATGAAAACTCTGTCATCGTTGATTTAACATACATGGAAAACTATAAAGAATTAGACTTACAAGAACGGACGGTTGTAAACCATAAAAACTATAAAATCATCGAATAAAAAAGCCGGCCGCAGATGGCCGGTTTTTTACGAAATATGGGCGACTTGATCCGATTCATAAATATGCGTTCCTTTCGGGCAAGATCTTGCTGCCTGGAACATTGCCAAAGCCATTTTCTTGGCCTCAACGGGCTTGTATTTGCGCCATTTTCCAATAAACAGAAATGGCATGTGGCTTAAAAGCCACTCCGCTGCCTTTTCTGACAACCGAAATTCCTGACGATCGCCAAGCAGCAAAGACGGGCGAAAGATGTGCAATGATTGAATCGCGAGCCGTTGCAAAGCTTCTTCCGTTTCCCCTTTAACACGATTATAAAAAAACGGAGATTGCGGATCAGCGCCGACAGATGAAATAGTCAGAAAGCTCTTGACGTGGCATTTTTCCGCTAACGCCGCAGCCCGCAGCGTATATTCATAATCCACTTGAATAAAATTCTGCTTCGTTTTGGCTTTTTTCATCGTTGTTCCGAGACAACTAAACACATCATCCACACAAAAATAGCGTTCGTACTTCTCCAAGCTTTTAAAATCAATGACCACTTGTTCCAGCTTGTGATGCTCAATCGGTAATTCTCGACGCACTAGAATCGTCACATGCTGATAATCATCGGATTGGAGAAGCAGCATTAAAAGCTCGCTTCCGATTAACCCGCTCGCTCCGATTAATAGAGCCGTCCTGTCTCCCAAGACTAAACCCCCCAAATAAAAAAATCAATTGTCATTATATATAAGTTTCCGAAAAAAAACTACTACTTTTTTTAAAACCAACCTATAATTTGGTCTATAGCGATTGGAATGGAACAATCGACATAATGAAAAGCAAAAACGGTTTAAGTTGGGCAATGAATATTCGGGCGCCACGATCGCCAGCTATCCAAACGAGGATCAGGCCCATATTTGACATGTTGATTATCCAATGAAAACGAATGAACAGGACTGGGGCTCTCTCGTTTCTAGCATAGTTGACAAGCAAATAGTATGGCAAATGGATGCTGGCAGTACGCTCTTAGGCATTTCGCTGCGCAAAATAAAGCCTCCTCGTTTGGAGGCGAGGAGGCTTTCGCTTAGCGATTGTCTATTTTCTCTGGATACAAATCATGATTCATTAAGCGATACTCGGCCATTTTTTCATATTTTGTTCCGGGACGTCCCCAATTGCAGTACGGATCAATCGAAATGCCGCCGCGCGGCGTAAACTTTCCCCATACTTCAATATAACGTGGATCCATAGCTTCGATTAAATCATTCATAATAATGTTCACACAATCCTCATGGAAATCCCCATGGTTGCGAAAACTAAATAAATAAAGCTTCAACGACTTACTTTCCACACATTTTTTATCAGGGATATAACTAATGTAGATAGTGGCGAAGTCTGGTTGCCCAGTTTTCGGCAACTACTTAAAAAAGTAGGTGGACTATATCTTATTCTTATCCGACTGCGATATCCGATAAGAACCCTTGCGCTTCCACCGTGATCGTCAAACTCACGATGTACTCTACTCTCTTCCTTCATCACTACTCTTCAGTCGCTTCATGATGAAGTGATTTCGATAGTCTCTGCACCTTCCCTAAAAAGAATATGGTTTAACCCGTGGTGCTTGTTGAGCATAGCGCACAACTAACTATCTGGCTGCTTCAGCATTGTCCCCGTTGTGGATAGGTGATGCGTCAGTCACGCTTTGGCGTGACTGGGGCAAGTCACTAGCTTGCTTTCCTGCATGTCCATTTGCTTATCATTGATACAGCACAGGGACAACCAATCAATCGATGGGATCTGAAACCACGAGTAAGCATGGTTTGCTTTTTAGGGCTTGGCTCAGGATTGGAGAAACAGGGAGAAACTTCACATACAAGTGACGTTTTTTCATCAACTATAAAAGTCTTTTATCGGCTGATGATATTGCCTGCAAAATCGTTTTCCCCTATTCTCTTCCCCTGAATTCACAAGGTTTAATCGACAGTGTCACCACTGAAGTGTGCCCTCATTGACACAAGCTTGTAAATTCTGGGCAATTAAACTTCACAAAATAGTCGCGGTCTGGATGTTTGTTATCAAATACTTCTAATATTTCTGGACTATATTCAAATAAATATTTGGTTCCTTGATTGCCAAGGAGAGTGACACCTTGTAATTCTTCTTCTTTTCTTCCTGACATCATTCATGCTCCTTTCGTTTGTTCATTAAACTCCTCGCTTATTGCCCCAAAGAAGCGTATGCAGCTGCGGCAGCACGCGGACATCGTTCATTTCTGGATCATAAGCAACTCTTTCTACTAGCCATCGCAGCTGATTGAGCAATTTTGTGCGCAGCATCGCCTCGTCCATTCCTGCTACATCGTCGTTGCCCACTTGCAAATAAAAAGGAATGTGGCGATAACGCTGGTGCACATGTTTCGCATAAGCAAAATCCCGTTCATCAAAAACGACGACTTTTAAACTCATATGAACGGTACGCCCGTTGGCCGTTAGCTTATCCATTATTTCATCCAATATCGCAAAATTGGTTTCCATTCCTGAGCTTGGCGGTTTTGGCGATATCGTTAAATCATCGATTTCATAAAACCAATCTTGCCAACGGCTTCCTTGTGTTTCCAATGCTACACGGATCCCTTTTGCTTTTAATAGCCGAACGAGCCCGCCAAGCGATTTAAGTAAAGCGGGATTCCCTCCAGAAATCGTCACATGGCTAAAACAGTCACGCCCTATTTCTGCAAGCCTCTGCCAAATTTCTTCAGCTGTCATTTGTTGAATTTCTTCCTTTGCTGTTCCGTCCCATGTAAAAGCGGAATCACACCAGCGGCATGAATAATCGCAGCCAGCGGTTCGGACAAACATTGTCTTTTGGCCAATGACCATTCCTTCTCCTTGAATCGTTGGCCCAAAAATTTCAAGTACGGGAATCGTCTTTCCCATTATCGGTCACCCGCTTTCGGGCGGTACACAACATAGCTTGTCGGAGTCTCACGCACAAATACTTGCAAACATTTTGGCTTGTGAGGCAATGCATCCAAATAATCTTGTACCACTTCGTATATTTTTCGTGCGACAATTTCTGTCGTTGGGAAATGTTCACTATTTTTAGAATCGAACCAATCTTGATGATCATTTAAAAGCGTATGATCGAGCTTACCGTGAACAAGCTGTTTCAATTTTTGAAAATTCACTAAAAAGCCCGTCTCATCAAGTGCATCCCCAGCTACCGTAATGTTCACGACGTACGTGTGACCATGAATATGGGCACATTTTCCCGCCAGCTGATGCGGAATAAAATGAGCAGCAGCGATATGCATATCCTTATTAAGTTCATAACAATAATCATGAAATACTTGTGGATAAAGCTGATGCATCATCGCTGCTCCACCCCGGCTTTTGCTTGCAAATATTGCTCCAATCCTCTCCTGCGCAGCACACAAGCTGGACATTCTCCGCATCCATCAGCCATGATCCCGTTATAGCATGTGAGTGTTTTGGTTTGTACGAATTCCAACGCTCCTAATTCATCAGCAAGCTGCCATGTTTCTGCTTTATTAAGCCACATAAGCGGCGTATGAATAACAAATTGGTAATCCATCGCCAAATTTAATGTCACGTTAAGTGATTTGATAAAAACATCTCGGCAATCTGGATATCCGCTAAAATCCGTTTCACACACACCCGTTACTAAGTGACGCGCGCCTTTTTGTTTGGCGAGCACGGCCGCGAACGACAAAAATAATAAATTCCGGCCATCAACAAAAGTAGAGGGAAGCTCTCCTTCTTGATGTTCAATCGCCATATCGCTTCGCGTCAGCGCGTTCGGCGCCAATTGGTTCAACAAAGACATACTAAGCACCGTATGCTGGATACCAAGATCCCGTGCAATGTCAGAAGCGACTTCAATTTCCAGGCGATGTCGCTGATGATAATCAAAGGTAACCGCCTCTACTTCAGCAAACTGCCGTAAGGCCCAAAACAGGCAAGTTGTACTGTCTTGCCCCCCGCTAAATACAACGACAGCTTTTTCCTTCTTCATTTCGTTTCGCTCTCCTTTCTTTATTTCAAGAAGAAAGAGCATTCTAAAACAAAAAAGCCATACCCCCTAAGGATATAGCCTTCCCTAGTTTTTTATAGAGGGTTGTTCTAGAACCTCTCCCGCACCGATACGACATTCGGGCGGATTTCTTCTATCCATCATTTTTTCCTTTCATACTATACCACATTTCTTTATTTTTCACTAGCTTTAGATTTAAACAACTTGGCTATTGACACATAGATCCATAAAAATGGAATATAGGCCATCAACACATAAAAACCAGCGGTTGAGACTAAATTGCTAAATTGATCGATCTGAGCCCGCTTAGTGAAAAAAAACGAGGAAATAAATAGCAAAAGTAAAATAATCGGCAATGAGATGCGTTGCTTTAACGAAATAATTTGTTTTAATCCGCGTGTGACCGACCAAACAGCTAAGCAAATAATCGGAAAAATAACCATGACATAAGTTGAAATGACAATATACTCCATCCGTTCAATAAATGGAATTTCCGGGATTTTTGCTAGTGTCAATGTTGGCCATATAATATGCCGAATTTGCTCTTCATTATAAAAAACGATAGCAATACAAACCACTATTAAATAAAGAAAGGTGGTGAATGCGTTTCCCCATTGCGCCCATTTATGTGATTGAGGAGCATTTTTTACAAACGAATAATACATCAGGATCATTTCAAAGCCGAGATAATCAAGCGTCGACGCTTTGGCCCCCTTGATCACTTCAAGCACAGAATGGTCAAAGATCGGCAAAAAATTGCGATAATGAGCATATTCAAGCGGAAATACTAGCATAGGAACAATGATAAGAAGAGGGATCATAACTCCCCAAAAGCATAAGCCGACTACCACTCTGAATCCACCGGAAACCGTATAATACGTTAGCACTAAAATGATGAGACAGAACTGCCATGCTCCCATCAACGGAAATACCCACACCTGAATAATTTCCGTATAGATCCGCATCACAATTAAAGCGAACGAAAAAAAGTAAACGAGCAGGACTACATTTACCATATTTCCGATCCATTTGCCAAAGTATTGTACATTCACTTGAATGACATCTTTATTCTCCCCGGCCGATTTAAAAATTTTATAAATCATCCATATCAAAATATGAATGATCGTTCCAGCGATGATGACGCTCATCCATCCGTCATGTCCCGTCTCTTCATTGAGAAGATTGGGAAGGCTCAAAATTCCTACTCCTATTTGCGAGCAATGAATCGTAAAAAATACAAAAAACGGAGAAATATGAAAGCGTTCATGCTCTGTCTGCTGCATGACACTCCCCCTTTCCAATGCAATCACTCACCAATGCCTGTTTGAACAATGTCAACTTTTACATGCGGGCGAATTTGCAAGTGTCGATATTGCTTATAAAAGGCTTCTTCATCCCAATGTCTCGTCTTGCTCCGCACAAAATCACCAATTCCGAGCGGATCGACACCTTTCTTTTGGAAAAATGAAAGCAAATTCGTAATATCTTGGTTAAGCTTCTTTTCCATCTGCTCGCTCACCTTCTGGAAGGAACGCTGTCCAGAAAGGTCAAGCCACATTGGATAATCGCGAATAGAGGCACGAATGCGAAGATGAATATCGATCACTGGAGAGCTGCCTTTTTTCAGTGAATAATGACTATGGGCAAACAAATTTTCTAATAAAACTCGCCCCTTTTTTTCATTTTGTGAAATTGGCAGCTGATAAACACCGTTTTTGGTTTCATCCAATAACAGCTTAACAAGAAACGATTTCCGTAAATCAATTCTCCCAACATAATGGCCATATTTGAATAAAGCCAGCCCCTCCAGCTTTACGGTATCTCCCTTTTTTTCTAAATAGGGCAAAAATGGATCGCGTCCTTTGCCGAAGTAATTGTATAAAAAAATGTGCAAATTCGTCTTCGGCAAATTCATTTCACGAATATTTTGTTCAATGAGATTGGATAAATAGAGCGTATCGCTCAATGTCGTTTCAGCGGTGATGCGCAGCAGTTCTTCCGCATCGCCTTTGGAGACCGCCAGCTGCAAATGACTCCCCACCTTGTTGTTCCTTGCTAAGCTATGAACGATTTCGGCAATGCCTTGCTTAGCAAACTGTTGTCCAAAAAGCACAAGCCGTATTTGCCC
This sequence comes from Anoxybacteroides rupiense, assembly GCF_014196195.1. Classification (GTDB taxonomy): domain Bacteria; phylum Bacillota; class Bacilli; order Bacillales; family Anoxybacillaceae; genus Anoxybacteroides; species Anoxybacteroides rupiense. The sequence goes on from NZ_JACIDF010000001.1 coordinate 666,799, forward strand.
TTCTTCAATCGGCAAGGCTGATTTCGACGAAAGCCGCGGAATTAAATCATACGTCGTCGATGATTCCGTCGTTAAAATGTCCGGCTTCGTCATCGGTCCTTGCTTAAATGTCGGATAGATGGCTGTCCCTGTGTATTTGCCATTTTTCACATCATACCCCATCGCATGAATAATTTGAATTTGGTCAACGATGCGGGAGCTTTTACATCCAGAAAGCACTAAGAGAGCGACCAACATGAAATAGAGAGCTCGTTTCATCAGCATCTCCTCTTCTACTCATCAATATCTTTTTTCTTCTTCGCTTTTTTTGGATCATATCTCCATAATGTCAAAGGCCGTAAATAACTTGGACGTTTTACGGTCAAATGATAAGGAGAACGAATAAAGCTGTCTGCAAAATCTTTAACCCGAAACGGATATAGAGGAACGAGATAAGGACTTCCGAACGACTGTAGCTTGCCTAAATGAATCAGAAGCAAACAGGCGGCGAAAACAATGCCGATTCCTCCCCAGCAGGCAGCAAATAAAATAATCGGAAACCGAATAAACCGAATCGTATTCGACATTTTATAAATTGGCGTCGTGAACGAAGCAAGGGCGCCTAATGCGACGATAATCAGCAAAATATTACTTGTAAGCGCCGCTTCCACGGACGCCTGCCCAATGACAATACCGCCGACAATCCCCAGGGTCTGGGCTACTTTTGTAGGCAGGCGCGCCCCAGCTTCACGCAAAAGCTCAATCGTAATTTCCAGAAACAACACTTCTAATATCGGCGGAAAAGGAACGTTGGAACGAGAAAAAATAATCGGACCCAGTAGATCCTTCGGAAGCATTTCATAATGATAGGTTAAAACCGCCACATAAATGGGGGATGCCAAAATAGAAAACATGACTCCGATCATTCGAATCAAGCGAAAAAATGAACCAAGAAGCCACGGCAAATAATAATCTTCCGGAGAGGTAAAAAAATCAAATAACGTCGAAGGCCCTGTGATGACATATGGAGAGCCATCGGAAAAAATCGCAACCCTTCCTTCAATTAACGCATATACGATTTTGTCCACCCGTTCACTTGATACAAATGAAGGAAAAGGAGATGAAGAATTGTCTGATAATATTTGTTCAAATAGCGATGTGTCAAACATAATATCAAACTCGATTTCACTTACTCTCTGCACGACAGTCTGTAATGTTTGTTCATTAACAATTCCATCAATATAAGCAATAACGACTTTCGTTTGTGACATCGAACCGATCGTTAATTCCCGAAAGACAAGATGAGGAGTCACAATTTGGCGGCGCAATAAATGTAAATTAGTTCCAATATTCTCGACAAATCCTACTTTTGGACCGACCACGCTAAACTCATTTTCCGAATCATTATTTGGCCGTAATCCTAGATTTTCGCTGGCCAAATTAACAAGGGCGCAGTGGTCCGCGACTCCTTTCAGCTGAATCATCGCAAATCCCTTTAGCAGCTTTGCTTCAATCATCTCAACATCTGCCGTCACCTCGATTCGCTGTACAGGGATAATTTGCTGCAAGTCTTCGAGAGCAAGAGAAGCATAAGACGATAAATCCCGCTGCAACCGGCAAATCACCTGCTGTTGCAAGAGCTTTGGATCAATCAATGAATCAAAATAAGAAATGCAAAAATGATATCCGTTTGTCTGGAATTCAACCGTAGCAAAGTCGCTCGATTGCTTAAAAATTTGCAATAATTGCGGCAGCGTTTTTACTTGTTGCTGCTTACCGTTTTTAAACATAAATGAAAAAATAGACATGGTCATCCCCTCAAGCCTTCATTAATCAAACAAGCATTTATTTGCTAGTCTCCCTTGATTTTGTTGTTTTATGCATAGACATCCTTTTTCCTAGGTTGATAAATCTAAATTTTCAGTATATATTGAAAGAAATAAGAACGGAGGGGGACATAATGAATCGACTACTCAAAAAGAAAGAGGCACAAGATGCACTGAAAAAAGTTGTTCAAGTGTCTGAACAAATTCGGCAAAAAATAGACAAAACCAAGCCTCTTGAACAGCAAATGGATCGCATTCGCTCATTTCTTGATGAACAGCTGCAGCATGATGAATATTTTGTTATCGTTGATGAAAGAGGCTATGCCATTGTCCACACGAATCGGCTGCGCGAAGGCCGAACGTTTTCTGATGAAGTTGGTCAAAAAGCTGCTCAAACAACCGAACCGCTTCTGCAAGCGTACAAGCGTGATACCGGTGAGCTGCTCATCGATGCAAGTTGCCCTCTATACATAGACAGCACAGGCAAGCGATTAAATTTGCGAATGGGCAGATTATCTTATCAGTCTACTTTGCAAATTCAATTAGCATGTCTATCGGCCATTCCGGCCACCATCAGCTTTTTTATCGCTCAACTGCTCTCTTTATCGCCACTATTCATTTGTAGCTTAACGATCGTAATCAGCCTTATTCTCCATACCTTCCTTTATCGAGCGATCATCAAAGAATGCCGCCACTGGTACTATGTCACTCGCACCGTTTCGTCAGGAAATCTTGACGCGCAAGTACAGACAGTTCAAAAACGAACGATATTTCATCAAATTGGGTATGAGCTTAACAAAATGATTCTAGGTATGCGCACGATTTTAGCAGAATTAGCCAAAGCTACCCAAACCGTAAGCAAAGTAGGCGAGCAGCAAACAAATGAAACGAGACGCCTTTCAGAGTCGTTTGACGAAATTGCCGCTGCGATGGAAACATTCCGCGAAGGGGCGAAGCAGCAAACCGCATCAGTAGAACATGCCAATCAATTTGTCACTAAAATGCTTGAAGAAGTATGGGATATGCAAAAAGAGTTTGAAAGCGTTGTTAACCATGCGAGAGAAGTAACGGAATCGATGCGCCAAGGAAGCCGCTTGCTTGAATTGACAAAAGAGCAAATGGATGGGATGCAGCATGATATGCAAGAGACGGCTTCGCTCATCTACTCCGCTTCTCAAGAAGCCAATCAAGCCGTGGGAATTGTTTCGGCCATTACAGCGATTGCCAAGCAAACAAATTTGCTTGCGCTAAATGCTTCGATTGAAGCATCAAGAGCTGGAGAAGCTGGAAAAGGATTTGCCATTGTCGCTCAAGAAGTCAGAAAGCTGGCGGAAAACACTAACACCTTTTCCGCACAAATTTTATCTTCGTTGCAAGAGATGAGGCATTTGCTGGATCGTGCAGTGGAAGCGGTTCAGCAAAACGGGCAAACCGCTGCCACCACTATGCATTCCTTTTTAAAAACAAATGAAGCGATGAAATCATTTTTGCAAGTTTTTTCACAAATGAATGACCTGCTGCTGCGTAGCCGAAATCATGTGGAGCAGATTACGAACCATGGTGATGAATTAAAACAAACGATCGAAGAAGTGCATAGCATTGCTAAAGATTTTACCAATATGGTTCATGAAACAACTTCAGGATTGGAACAGCAAACCATTGCCATTCATGAACTGGCCAAGGATGCCGCTGTTTTATCCACCTCTGTTCAACAGCTGCAACAAATCGTCACCCGCTTCCAGCATTCCTAGTTTATACTAACCGTTTGTCGAACGCTTCACGGCTAAAAACGCCCATTATCTGAGCTGAGCGAATCGCACAAATGCCCTATCTTTTTTAAAACCAAAAGGCTTGGCTGCACCGCCAAGCCTTTCATTTTTTTGAAAAGCAGATTTTTGCCGCATCCTATTTTGGCGTCTGAGGAATTTTGCGAAACAAAAGCAAAACAAGAAACAAAAGACTGATATATCCAAACAAAGGATATAAGAATGAGAGCAAAGATCCGTAGCGAAATGAACTGATCGTATACAAAATCAAAAACAAAATCGCCAAAAACAACGTCGAGGAGAATGCCTGAAACTGTCGCTGCAGCCCAAATACTCCACCAATGATGGACGTAAAAATCTCGCCATAAATAATGAATAAATACAACCAATAAAAATACGTAAAAAACGTGCGAACAATTTCAGCCATAGGAATTTCATAACGCAATACATGCGGAAAAGACAGCAAAACAAAGTGGCTGCTCAATAAAATGCTCGTTAGCAATATCCCGCCAAGCAACGCTCCCCACTTGACCACTCGATCGTCCTCTGCTTCAGAGGCGAGCGGAACAAGAACCGGCTGCGCCATCGCTAAATTAAAGGCCGCATAGGAAAGAGGCGAGAAAAAAGCACTCCAAGAGGAAGGAGAGGAGCTAGAAGGACCGCACCATTCTCCCCCAAGCAGTAATTTCCCTAAAAGCACAAAGCTAAATAGGATCATCATCGGAACAACGAACACATTCACGGCAAATAAGCCTTTTGCATCATAAAGCATCACGGCAAACACAAGAACGATCGTCGCCAGCATCCCTAGAGGCTTCGGCAATCCGAGCTGCTCCTCAAATAACGCTCCTGCTCCTGATAGCATCACAGAAGTCACGCCAACAATCATGATCGTCATAATGAACGTAACGAATGTGCTGGCCGTTTTGCCAAACAAATAATCATTCAATTGCTTGTACGAGGAAGCCCGCAGCGCTCTCGCCATCATCATCATCCGCATTCCTAGCCATGCAAACAGCCAACCGCTAACCAAAACTCCCATCGTTCCAATTTTTCCGTATTGTGTAAAAAAAGCAATAATCTCTTTTCCTGTCGCAAATCCCGCTCCAACGACAGTTCCTACGTATACAGCAGCAATCTGCCAAGCTGCCAGCCATCTTTTAATCATTTTCTTCCCCCTGTCTCTCTTTTCCCTAAGCTTATCGTGGCAATCCATTATTTATTGAAAATACAAGCTCACGAGGCTGAGCACCGAGCTTTTCTCCCCTCTCCTCAATCAAAGCTTCGAGCCCAGCAATCCAGCCGTTAGCCATCGCCCTAAACGCTATCTCCATTTCGATTGCAGGCTGCTTATAAGCAATGGCAGAACAGTGTGGAATGAGCCGTGGATTTGGTTTGATCAGTTCGCTAATATGCTTGGTTATATATATGAAAAAAAGGACAAAGAAAGACGAAAAGAAAATAGAAAAAAGGAAGCCTTTGGGGCTTCCTTTCTATTGAACTATCACTTGCTTTACTTGATGTTCATGCAATTCGTTCGTTTCGACATGCACTTTAACTGAAAACGTTCCCTTTTCTTTAAATACCGTTTTCGCCTGGTACTTTCCACTGCCTTGTTCATTCGCATCGATAAACTCATGCTTCATCTGGTCCTTCCAGATTTCAAAACGAACTTTTGCCGCCGTAAGTGGCTGGCCATTATACGCAATATCGGCTACAATTGGTTCCTCCTTGTTGACTGTAAACATCTGTGGATGCAACGTTACAGCCACACCAGCAGCATCGTCATGGTGCGAATGGTCAGAACCGCTTTCTTCATGCTCCGATGCGGAACCAGCATTGTCACCTACAATCACATCTGTTTTGGGCATATTATGCATATTGCGAGCTGTAACATGGGCTACAACGGAATATGTCCCTGCCTCGGTAAATGTTTTTTCAATAGCGTATTTTCCATTTCCTTTGCTCTTGGCTGAAATCATTTCATGCTGGTCGTTTCCCTGCTTCCAAATTTCGAACTTCACCTCATCCGCGTCGTTCACTTTTTCCTTTCCATATGTAACAATACAAGCGATTTCTGTTTTTTTCTGAAGCTCAATTGGCGACTTCACATCTATTTTTACATCTAAAATGGCAGGTTCATCAGCCGATTGATCTTTCGTTTGGCCACATGCCGAAATCAATAACACCACCATCATGGCAAGCATCAAGCGAATATAAACTTTCATCTTCACGTTCCCCCTCTTTCTTCTCTCATTGTCCACTATATCACACCTCTTTCTAGCTACAAATCATTGTTCACATTTTTTTCAAAAACATTTCACCAATCGCACAAAAAATTTATAAAAACCTCTTGAAAGTCAAAAAAGGTCAAATTATAATAAAGTTAAAGTCAAATATAGTCAAAGTCAAAAAAGGAGGTTATGCCTCATGCTTTGCCAATTATGTCAGCAACACAAAGCAACCGTATTCGTTCAGATGCAAATTAATCATGAAAAAAAGCAGTTGCAGCTTTGTCATGAGTGCTATACAAAACAAAAACAAGAATTGACCATTCCAATGAATTTTGAATTCGGAACATTTCCGTCCATTCCGCTAGATTCGTTCTTTTCAGGAAATCTGGCGGCCGATTCAGCATTCTCTTCTTCGGCAAATCCAATACCAATGACGCCATCGCACAGAGGCGGCGGCTTTTTAGATCAATTTGGTCGCAATTTAACCCAGTTAGCAAAGGCCGGATTGATCGATCCAGTCATTGGCCGCGACCAAGAAATTGAACGAGTCATTGAAATTTTGAACCGGCGCAATAAAAACAATCCTGTGCTGATTGGAGAGCCGGGTGTCGGAAAAACAGCGATCGTCGAAGGATTAGCCTTAAAAATTGCGGAAGGACGCGTTCCAGAAAAACTGTTAAACAAAGAAGTATATTTGCTTGATGTCGCTTCTCTCGTAGCCAATACTGGCATTCGCGGGCAATTTGAGGAGCGAATGAAGCAGCTCATTGCCGAGTTGCAACGGCGAAAAAATATTATTCTTTTTATCGATGAGATTCATTTGCTAGTCGGAGCCGGCTCTGCTGAAGGCTCCATGGATGCAGGCAATATTCTGAAGCCGGCTCTTGCCCGCGGCGAACTTCAAGTTGTTGGAGCAACGACATTAAAAGAATATCGACAAATTGAAAAAGATGCTGCTCTTGAACGTCGCTTCCAGCCTGTTATTGTTCATGAGCCAACAGTGGACGAAGCCATCCATATTTTAAAAGGAATCCAAGAAAAATATGAACAATTCCATCGCGTAAAATATACGGATGAAGCGATTCAAGCGTGTGCAGCTTTATCGCACCGCTACATTCAAGACCGCTTTTTGCCGGATAAAGCCATTGATTTATTAGATGAGGCTGGCTCAAAAGCCAATTTACGCATTGCTGCAACAGATGAAAAAAATATTCAACAACGATTGGCCTTTTTAGCGAAGGAAAAAGAAAAAGCAGCGGCGGAAGAAAATTATGAACGCGCCGCTCAATTGCGGGCTGAAGAGCTCCGATTAGAAAAACAGCTGCAAAACCAGCAAGCTGATGAAACACCGATTGTTGATGTTGCTGATATTCAGCAATTAATCGAAGAAAAAACGGGCATCCCTGTCGGCAAGCTCCAAGCTGATGAAAAAACAAAAATGAAGCAGTTGGAAGAAAACTTAGCGAAAAAGATCATTGGACAAGAAGAAGCGGTGAAAAAAGTGGCTAAAGCGATCCGCCGCAGCCGGGCTGGACTAAAAGCGAAAAACCGGCCAATTGGCTCCTTCCTCTTCGTCGGCCCAACAGGAGTCGGTAAAACAGAGCTGACAAAGACGCTGGCAGAGGAGCTATTTGGTTCAAAAGACACCATGATTCGTTTAGATATGAGCGAATATATGGAAAAGCATTCTGTATCGAAATTAATCGGTTCACCTCCTGGCTACGTTGGACACGAAGAAGCGGGACAGCTAACAGAAAAGGTGCGCCGCAATCCTTATAGCATGATCTTGCTTGATGAAATTGAAAAAGCCCATCCTGATGTGCAACACATCTTTTTGCAAATCTTAGAGGACGGGCGTTTAACAGATAGCCAAGGCCGCACAGTTAGCTTCAAGGATACCGTTATTATTATGACAAGCAACGCCGGTGTTACCGATAAAAAAATTACAGTCGGCTTTGAAAAAGAAAATCGCGTTGGCCAAACAAGCATTCTCGACTCTCTAAGCGCGTACTTCAAACCGGAGTTTTTAAATCGCTTGGATGCCATTATTGAATTTAAAGCGCTGCAAAAAGAGCACATGCTACAAATTGTTGAGTTAATGCTTGCTGAGCTGCAAACAACCTTAAAAGATGAGGGCATTCAGCTTGAAGTATCGCAGGAAGCGAAGGAAAAGCTTGCTGAAATCGGCTACCATCCTTCATTCGGAGCTCGTCCGTTACGCCGGGCCATTCAAGAGCATATCGAAGATCAAGTGGCTGACTTACTTCTTGATCAGGATGAAGTGAAAAAAATTCAAATTACAGTTGAAAACGAGCGCATCGTCGCCCGATCAATAAATTAAAGAAGAGGCTGTCTCAAAAGGGCATTCAAACATCCTTTTTGAGACTAGTCTCTATTTTTTATTTCTCTGTGGAATCCAGGATTTCTCTTTCATTTTATTGTGTAGGAACAGAAACAACTGTTCCTTTCTTCCTATAAACCATCCCTTCGGCGAGAGCAATAATCTCCTCATTATCATTCAAAACAACAATCCGGTATAATCCGAGACGATGTGGGTCCGTTTCTTCCTGTGCAACGGCTATCAGCTTTTCGCCCACGACGCTCGCTTTGATGTAATGCATGGTCATCGTAATTCCAACAGCGATTTGATTATGGGAATTGCTGGCGCAGGCAAAAGCTATATCCGCTAAAGAAAAAATCGCACCACCATTTGTGCTTCCATTAAAATTCAACAAATGGTCTTTAATTTCCATTGAAACTTGCGCATATCCTTGTCTAACTTCATCAATAGAAACACCTAAATATCGAGCGAAAGGGTCCTCCTTCATCTTCTTTATAAGTTCTTCCATCATTTTTTATTCACCCCGCTAATTATAATAGATGAAACTTACCCTTTTAACCTTTATATCTTCAATATGAAGCTCGTGTCGTTTTTGTATCCTAACAACGAACCGCTTCCAGACCCATTTATTAGTCTGAAAGCGGTGTCGTTCGAGCTTTTATCACGTGAATCCATAGCTAAAGGCAGATCCACAGCTTTCTCTCATTTAGCAACTTTTCAAAGACCATTCAGCAAATCTTCACATTTCATTTATAATTTCAATTAAATTCCTGAATATCAGAAATATAGTTACGCATACGCTCCTTGTCTCCTCTTTCATCCCCATTAAACACGGATTCAAGCATAGCACTTATTGGTCCTTACTATATATCATCTAACTCCATGTTTTACATCACAATAATAAAATTATTCGCTTTCTTAATTCTCAAGCAGCGTCCATTTTCCATCTTTGACAACAGCCATAACCATGCTATCGGAAGTTAAGCCATTGTGATCATCTGGAGAAAAAGTGAACATGCCTGTTGCCCCAACCCAATTCTTCACTTTGTTTTCTAAGAAATCACGAATAGACTCGCGATCAGTGGCACCGGAACGCAATGCCTCAATGACAAGCATTATATTATCATGCCCATATGCTCCAAAGTTGGTTGGTTCATTCCCATATTTTTCAACGTACGCTTTGTGGAAAGATGTGATCACTTCGTACTGAGCATCATCTTTAGGAATTTGCTCAGGAAACAATAGCTTTCCTGTGGGAATAACAACGCCTTCCGCTGCATCCTTCGCTAAATTAATGAAATTTTGATTTGCTATACCATGGCTTCCGATCATCGGTATTGCCATATTCAACTTCTTCATATTACTAGCAATCACCGCAGGACCTGGGTTTGTTCCCCAAACTACAACCGCCTGCGCTCCTGAACTTTTAATACGCGTCAGCTGTGCACTCATATCTGGATCTTGAGTGTTATAGCTTTCTTTTTCTGTAATTTCAATATCGTATTTTGAAGCCAATTTTTCCAATTGCTCTAATCCGCTAGTTCCAAATGAATTTGAATCTGTTAGCGTACCAATTCGGTTAATGCCTTGTTTGTTAAGGTACTCATAAATTCTTTGAACAGCATGAACATCGGAATGCGGTGTTTTAAAGACCCATTTAGATTCCTGTACAGGGTCAATAATATGAACACTTGCTCCTGCTGAAATCATGGGAACTTGATTCTGCATAGCAATTCCTTTCATCGCCAAGCTTTCGCCACTTCCAGACGATCCTAAAACCACTAGCGCCTGTTCATCATGAACAAGACGATTCATCTCTTGAGTCGCTTTTTCCTGATTTGATTCATCATCTGCTAAAATTAAGCGGATAGGCACCCCGTTAATTCCACCTTCAGCATTGATTTTATCAACGATTAATTGTGTTGCATTCCATTCCGGCTCGCCAAGAGGGCTATTGGGTCCTGTTTTAGAATAAATGGCCCCTATCACATATTCAGAAGCTTTTTTATTTCCTTGACCGCTATTCTCCTCTTTGCTGCTACATGCAGCAATAAAAAGAAACACAGACAAAACGAATATGAGCAAAAACCTTTTTTTCATCATTCCCTCTCCCCCTATCAATTTTTTATGAGATCGCTTGGCCTAAATAAGCTTCTTTAACTTCCTTATCGTTTAACAATTCTTGTGATATTCCTGATTTTACAATTTTGCCATGCGAAATAACGTATCCGCGATCGGCTATTTTTAATGATGCAACAACGTTTTGTTCAATCAGCAATACAGTGGTTCCGAACTCTTTTTTCAGTTCTCTAATCAGCCGAAGAACCTCTGCTGCGACAATTGGCGCTAATCCTAAAGTTGGCTCATCTAACAGAAGCAGTCGCGGCTTAGACATAAAGCCTCTAGCAATCGCTAACATTTGTTGTTGTCCCCCTGATAACGTACCAGCTAATTGTAATTGTCTCTCTTTTAAAATAGGGAACAACGCAAAAACTTTTTCTAAGTTTTCCTCCATTTCTTTTCGTCCTGATTTTCGATAATGATGAAAGGCACCTAAATGCAAATTATCCAATACAGACAGAGTAGTAAAAATTTGCCGGTGCTCAGGAACATGAATCAAATGCTTTCTGACAATCTTTTCGGCAGTTAGTGAGGTGATGTCTTCACCGTAAAAATAAATTTTTCCGCCAGCTGGTGTCAGCAACCCTGAAATCGTTTGTAGCAATGTTGTCTTGCCCGCTCCGTTAGCACCGATTAAAGCCACAATCTCTCCCTCATTCACTGTCAAAGATACTTCGTCTAATGCTCTAATGGGGCCATAATTCACTGATACCTTTTGAATATCAATAACCGACTGTTGTTCCATCACGCTCCCTCCCCTGCTTTTTCCTCTATATCAGCTCCCAAGTAGGCACTGATAACATCCTCATTATTTTGAATTTCCTTTGGTGTCCCTTCAGCAATTTTGCTTCCTTGATCAAGAACGATAATTTTATCGCATATCCTCATCACTAGATCCATGTCGTGCTCAACGACAAAAACGGTTATACCCTTCTCTTTGATTTGTTGGATTAATCTTGCCATCTCCTTTGTCTCTTTATGATTTAATCCTGCCGCAATTTCATCAAGCAATAACAGCTTTGGTTTTGTTGCCAATGCCCTAGCAAGCTCTAAAAGTCGAAGAGCCCCTAGTGGAAGGCTGCTCGACATTTGATCATATAGTCCTTCGAGCCCTACAAATTTCAAATATTCCATAGCTGTTTCGTATAAAATTTGTTCTTCTTTTCTCGTTCTCGGAGAAAAGAAAGCGGCAGAAAGCATGCTGCTTCTTGTATGAATGTGGAGCCCAACCATCACATTCTCAATAACTGTCATGTTTTTGAAAATTTTAATATTTTGAAATGTACGGGCAATCCCTAAACGGCTTACCTCGTAATTAGGAAGCTTCTCGATATTTTTCCCTTCAAAAACAATTTCTCCTATTGTTGGAGGGAATACCGCAGAAACCATATTAAACATCGTACTTTTCCCTGCGCCATTTGGACCAATGAGCCCTACAATTTGTCCTTGCTCGATAGAAAAGCTAACATCTTTATTAGCCACTACCCCTCCAAATTTTTTTGTCACATTTCGCACTTCTAGCAACATCTCTGCCTCCCCCTTTAGTAAGAACCTTTAGAACGGCGGTACAATAATGCTGATAAACCATGCGGGATAAAAATGATTACACATACTAAAATCAATCCATAAATCACTTGTTCAAAATCACTTGTAATAAAAGTAAATTGCTCTCCAAGATTATGAACGACAACACTAATAAAAGTAATAAAAATGGCGCCACCGACCGCTCCCCATATACTCCCGCTACCTCCAAGAACAACCATTGTTAAAAAAATGATCGAAGCGTCTAGTGAAAATGAGCTTGGTGAAATACTGTAACTCATATGAGCGAATAACCATCCAGCCAAGCCCGCTAACATAGCGCTCAGTATAAAAATTTGCATTTTATACTTTCCTGTTTCTACCCCCACTGAACTTGATGCAATTTCGCTGTCATGAATGGAACGGAGCACTCGTCCAACATGTGAATGGACGATATTTAAGGACAGCATCACAACAAGTGATACAATTCCCCAAACGAAATAATAATAGGATACGCCTTGACTTAATGTATAACCAAATAAACTCATGGATGGGATGCCGTAAAAGCCAGAAGCTCCTTTTGTTACTTCCCGCCATTCTAAAAGAAGTACGTGCACAATGATGCCAAACGCTAATGTTGCCATGGCTAAGTAATATCCGCTTAACCTTGACATAGTGTAACCCATTATAAAAGCTAACAGGGCTGGCAGAAGAATAGAGATGAGCAGGCTAAGCCATGGAGACCACCCGTAAGTTGTTGTTAGTATGGCGGTTGCATAAGAGCCTACACCATAAAAAGCAGCTTGCCCTAACGATATTTGGCCTGCATATCCCATCAATAAAGCTAACCCAATGGCAATAATGGAATAGATCCCGGCAAATGTTGCTTTTGTTAAATAAAAAGATTCATTGACCAATATCGGAAGTAGAAGCACCAATGCTAAAAATCCGCAAAAACGGATCCAGTTTGTTTGTTGAACCCCTTTCAAATTTCCCTTTTTTCGAAACCTAGATAAAAATAACCGTGAGCTTGTTTGTTCCTTCATGCGATCATAATCCCCCTTTCCCAACACTTTTTTCTCCTAAAATACCGCTTGGTCGAATTAATAAAATGACTAGAATGCAAGTAAAAACAATCGCATCTTTTAAACCGGAGCTGATATATCCAGAACTGAATGATTCTAAAAACCCGATCACTAATCCGCCGAGTACCGCTCCAGGAGCACTGCCAAGCCCGCCTAAAATAATAGCCGAAAAGCCTTTTATGCCTAACATAATTCCCATATCGTAAGCGGGGAACATAATCGGCGCAACTGCCAGTCCAGCCAGCGCTCCTAATATTGCACTTAACACAAACGAAAAGGAAGACATTTTTCGTGGGTTGATTCCCATTAGTCTAGCTGCTATAGGATTGACTGAACAGGCTTGAAACGCTTTTCCGACAAGGGTTTTATTCATTAATAAATACAGTGCAAGGACAACAGCTAGCATGATTATGATGATCCAAATACTTTGCGGGGTGATCGCAGCTCCTCCTACATTAATCGATTCATTTGCAGTAAAAGGTTCAATCCGAACCGGATTTTTCCCCCATATTATCCCAGCCATTCCTCGGATAAAAATTGAAATACCAATCGTTAAAATGATTAAGCTTAAAGGATCTGCTCCTTTTGCTTTACTGAGAATCGTCACTTCCATCCCCCAGCCTATCACCATCACTATGGCAATGGTAAAAAAGAACGCAACCCAATATGGCAAACCGCGGCTGACAAGGGTAAACATGATCATTCCACCAAGCATAACAAACTCACCCTGGGCAAGATTAATCACTTTTGTAACGCTGTAGATCGTCACAAAACCAAGAGCCACAATTGCATAAATACTTCCTATGGTTGCCCCTGTTACGAAAAACTGTAAAAAATTCTCCATATCAAATTCCCCCTTTTACATTTATTACATTTTTTTATATTACGTTTTTTTATCGTCATCTATTTTTTAGAAAATGTTAGCGTTTTCAATCATTAATGTCAAGAATTTTTAGAAAATTACATTAAAATAATTATACTATTTTTACGTTGTTAAAGTTGTTTGTTTTTATAAAATGATAAAACAAAAAATTTTCGAATGGTGAAAAATAATCGACAAATAATGACGGTCTAAGACTTCATTTCTATGTTTTTTAGCTAGCATCCTTCAATACAATAGATTATTAATATAACGTTTTTATATAATACGTTTAATAAACGTGATTTTTAAAAAACAATAATGAATATCAGTGGAAAGAGAGAGGTGATAAAAAAATTATCCTAGTAATATTGAGGTAACACAAAAGAAGAACTTCAATTAAAACATTTGTATAGGACATTCACAAAATTAACCATTTATTAATAAAAATCCACCCTTCTTGGAATTTATGGTTCCAAAAGGGTGGATGAAATTCAAATGTTATAATAGAAAAATTCATCACTACAGAATAAGCGAATTCCCCCGCTTTTCCCTCCCTAAAACAGCTGAACTTTCCTTTTCTACCATCTCGGTCTTGTCAATGAAAGGATAAACACGAGGTAAAAAATGATGAGCAATCTTTTATTTTAACACCTCTCCCCGTCTCCCTTCTTAAAATGGCCTATTCCGTTTCTTCGCTAGATTGCGAATGATCAGTTCCCCCGCTATTGATGCACGAACATATTTCCTTATCTTTTATTACGCCAAGTCATGCGCGTTGATGATCTGAGCTGCAAACCCAGCTTAGGCTTTTTATAGCACATCCCTAAACAAGTATTCGATGTAGTAGAAAAATTTGAAATTAATCGTCCGCTTTTTATCAACAGCCATGTAGAAACGAAGCGAATAAAAACGGCGCACATCTGCAAAAGAAGGGAGTTCATTCTTTATAGCAATATATCTTTATACAGTGTTTTATTAAGATAAAGAAGAGACTGATGCCAACACCATCAGCCTTCCTTCTTTAATCCATGCATAAGCATTTGGATGGTGCGCTCCATTTCCTGCTCATCATCCCATTGGAGGTTCGGTAGCAGGATGAAGCGAGTGAGCAAAAAGCCGACGATCGTTGTAATCGTCATCCGAATAATCGTATTCGCCGGCAAATCAGCAAGCTCTCCCTTCTGCTGAAAATGATCAATAACTCGCTTAAATTTCCCATAGATATTTTCCATAAATACCGTTTGAATTTGCTCTTTAATATCTGAATGAAATGCAGTTTCCTGCCAAAAAATCCGAATCATCGGCAAATATTTTTTCACGAATTCATAACGGTTGTTCATCAGCGCTCTAATAAAGTCTTCATAGCTTGAATATTGGCTTTCAAATACTTCTTTAACAAATTCTTTCGCTAAAAACGGGGCCGCAATTTTCATAATGGTTGGCGTCACAATCGCCATCAGCAGTTCTTTTTTCGTTTTATAATGGCGGAAAATCGTTCCTTCCGCAACGCCCGCTCGCTTGGCGATTTCGCTTGTTGACGTTGCAGCATACCCTTTTTCTGCAAACATTTCAATCGCCGCTTCTAAAATTTTTGCTTGCTTATCACTTAGCTTTACTTCCTCATCATTTATTTTCAAGAGCTCCTGCAGCCATTGCTCATCATTCATGTTCATTTGCTCCTTACAATTTTCGATATTTCTTTAACGCTATTACATTTAATATCATAAATAACAAAGAAAATCCAAGCAAAACATATACGTCTATGGCAATCTCGTTCCAACCATTGCCGCGAATCATAATCTCCCTTAATGCGTCCGCTCCGTATGTCAATGGCATGATCACACTGAATGAGCGGAGCCACTGTGCCATTGTTTCCAAATTAAACAATCCAGAGAAGAAAATTTGCGGCACAACGATAAGCGGAATAAATTGAATCATTTGAAGCTCATTGTTCGCAAACGCTGATAATAATGTCCCAAGCGTTAGCGCCGTCATCGATAGCAAAAAAGTAATCAGCAGCACATACAAAAACGACCCTTCCATCATCATATCAAGCACATGAATCGCAAACCACGAAATCAAGCTGGCTTGAAATGTGGTGAAAATGCCAAAACCGATCACATAACCAACCACAATCTCCCATCGTTTTAACGGCGTTGCCAACAGACGCTCTAATGTTCCTCTCGTCCGTTCTCGTAAAAAAGAAACGCCAGCGATTAAAAAGACAAAAAAGAAAATAAAAAAGCCAATCAGCACAGGGCCAAAGTTATCAAATAACGCCATCTCTTCCGATCCGTGCAAATAGATGGTGTCAAGCTTCATCGTTTTTGTCTGCGGAGTTAGCTGTTGAAGCGTTTTTTGCACAGACATCAGAACGGCTTTGTTAGCCGTCGGATCGCTTCCCTCCAATGTCATTTGCGGCATTCCTTCTTTCATTTCAATAAAAGCGTCAATTTGTTGCTTGTTTAACTGAGCTTTCGCTGTCTGTTTGCCCATCCACTTGATATGGGCATCATTTTTTTGCAGCTTTTCAGCAAGCGCCACAGGGACGGCTTGATCCACTGCAATCGTTGGTTTATATTCTTCACCATTAAAGACTAAATTCATTAAAAATAGGACAAACATCGGCGCTAAAATCATGAGTCCAAGCGTCCGCTTATCACGAAAAAATTGACGGATAATCCGAATCACAATCGCGCGTACTCTCATTGATGCGCACCTCCAAAATATAAAAATGCCTGTTCAATCGTCTCGGAATGAGTCTTTTCTTTTAATTCATTCGGACTTCCTACAGCAATCAAGCGTCCGTCACGAATCATCGCCAGCCTTTGACATTTCTCCGCTTCATCCATGACGTGAGTCGTTACCACAATCGTTGTTCCTTGCTGGCGAATGCGCTCAAGTTCTGCCCAAATCGATTGGCGAAGCACAGGATCGATTCCTACTGTCGGCTCATCTAAAATTAACACTTCTGGTTCGTGCAACAAAGAAGCAGCCAAAGACAACCGTCGTTTCATTCCTCCTGAATAATGGTGCACCGTTTTTTTCAAATGCTCTGTTAAATGGACAAGCTCCGCCACTTCTTCAATGCGCTCCTTTTGCCTTTTTCCCCTCAATCCATAAATAGCAGAAAAAAATTGCAGGTTTTCAAGCGCTGTCAATTCTTCGTATAATGCATCTGATTGCGCCATAAATCCGATGCGCTTCATCGCTTGTAAATGAGGCATTTTGACATCAAACACATGAATCGTGCCTTCCGTTGCTTGATCAATTCCCGCGATTAATTTCACTAAAGTCGTTTTCCCCGCTCCTGATGGACCTAGCATTCCAAAAATTTCTCCCCTCTCCACAGCAAGGGCAATGTCATCAAGAACTTTCTTTTTTCCAAATACTCTCGACACATGCTCAACACAAATGCACGGTTTCGCTGCCATCTTTATTCCTCCATCTCACCAAAAATGAGTGATTACTCACTTCATTATAACTTGCTCTCGAATAAAAATAAAGTGAGTACTCACTCATCAAATAAAGAATTTTTAGAGACTTTATTCTCGACCGTTCAACCTCATGGCCGAAAACAGCCCCTTTCTCCGCTACAATAACGATTCCAGTCCCTCCATCCGCAACAGATTTCTTTAAGAACTTTGCCACCAATGTTGATCGTCTCTTCTCCGACCATCGTTCCGCCTAAACGTTCGTGGCTTTGCGAATGTTCCTCATCTTTCTCTCCTTTTCTTCATATCCTATTCCCTTTGTATTTCTACATAAACTCAACAAAAAAGGAAAAAAACCTACAACAGTTGCTTCCTATCCTCTATAGAAAAAAGCTGACCAAAAAAGTATGGTCAGCCTTCAAACGAAAACAACCGATCATTTGGGCATATATAAACCGCTTCCTTTTAGGACATCCTCCCATTTTTCACAGCTGTTTGTCGTCCACGCTGTTCAACCACTGCTCAATTTCTTCCATAACCGACTGAACGCAACCATCTGCAAATGGCGATATTAAATGAGCGACTTGTACAAGTTTGGTAAATGACTTGCTTCCTCCCTCACGGCAAAGCGTTAAATAATCGCGCCACGCTTCCTGATAATTTTCTCTTGAACGCTTCCAAAACTGAAACGCACACATTTGCGCAAGGGTATAGTCAATATAATAAAAAGCCGTTGTATAAATATGGCTTTGCCGTTGCCAAAAACCGCCGCGCTCCAAATAATCATGGCCATCGTAATCCCTTGTTGGCATGTATTTTCGTTCGATTTCCCGCCATTTTCTCTTCCGTTCCGCTGGTGTTGCCTCCGGATTTTCATAAACGAAGTGCTGGAATTCATCAACCGCCACCCCGTATGGCAGAAACAGCACAGCCGAGCTTAAATGATGAAATTGATATTTTTTCGTATCTTCTTTAAAGAACAGCTCCATCCATGGCCATGTGAAAAACTCCATGCTCATGGAATGGATTTCACACGCCTCTAACGTCGGCCAATTATACTCTGGAATTTCGTAATGGCGGCTTTCATACACTTGAAAAGCGTGGCCCGCTTCATGGGTGAGAACATCAATATCGCCGGACGTACCAGTAAAATTCGAAAAAATAAATGGCGCTTTATATTCTTCTATATATGTGCAGTAACCACCGCTTGCTTTCCCTTTTTTGGCCAAAAGATCCATCAATTCATTTTTAATCATAAACCGGAAAAACTCGCCTGTTTCTGGTGACAGCTCTTCATACATTTTTCGGCCGTTTTCGATAATCCACTTTGCATCCCCTTTTGGAGTCGGATTGCCCGTCGGGAATGAAAATGCTTCATCGTAATATTTCAACTTCTCGACGCCAATTCTTTTCCTCTGGCGTTCATACAGCTTTTCTGCTAACGGCACAATATAAGCTTTCACCTGCTCACGGAATCGCGCAACCATTTCAGCATTATAATCGGTCCGTCCCAACCTTGCATATCCAAGTTCAACAAAGTTGTTAAACCCTAGTTTTTTTGCAATGCTTGTACGCACTTTGACAAGCTGATCGTAAATATGGTCAAATTGTTCCTCATGCGTTTCAAAAAAGGCAAATCGCGCTTCATTTGCCCGCTTCCGCATTTGCCGATCAGGCGACTCCACAAACGGCTGCAGCTGTGCCAACGTGTATTCTTGTCCTTCAAATAAAATTTTTGCGGAGGCTACCAATTTCGTATACTCGCTTGCTAGCTTATTTTCTAACTGTAAATCCGCGACAATCTCAGGAGAAAACGTTTTAAGCTCTGTTTCCGCAAGTGCAAATAACTGTTTTCCCCAGCGTTTTTCGAGCTCTGAACGAAATCGGGAGGCGACGAGCGCCTCATAATATTCGTTGACAAAGCCTTTGACAATCGGATCCACCTCATCGAAAAAATCTTGCTCCTGCTTATAAAAGTCATCATTTGTATCAACCGTATGGCGAATATAGCAAATTTGCGCCATCGTGCTAAATTCGTTGCGCAGTTTATTGATTTGCTTCATCGCTTCATCCTGCTCTTCCGCATGCAGGGCCTGCTGAAACGCCTGCAATGCCGCTTGAAATTCTGTCTTTAGTTTTTCCATGTCAGGGCGTTTATATAGAAACTCGGAAAACTTCAAATCCATCCCTTCCTTTTCCTCAAAAATTTCTAACCTTAGTTATATTCCACTTGTTTGCTAAAAATTCCTGTTCATGCTTCAGATAAAAGCATATTGACGAATATTGTCGAATCGTGTATGATTATCAAGGTAATTGAATATTTTTTCTTCTCGTCAACTTAGATGAGATAGAGGTTGCAATGGATAAAAGTAGTTTGAATGAGGGACAGAGGAACCGATGACTTCAAATGAAAGGATTCATTGCCGAAGTTTGCAGCGTACTCTGGCGCCGCAAGCTGGGCCTGCATTCGAATAGAGTCAGGACTGCCATCGCTTAATGGAAGCGATGGAGCGCTATCTACATTAAGTTAGATGCGGATGTCACATGCACCCGTTGAAAACTTAAGGGTGTATTTTTTTTTGATAAATGCGCAAATCAGAAAGGAGTAGGGGTTATATTGCAGCAAAATAAACTAGGTCTCTGGGTATTAACGGCGCTTGTCGTTGGGAATATGGTTGGATCAGGAATTTTTATGCTTCCTCGTTCACTTTCAGAAGCCGCGAGCCCTTTAGGGGTCATTTTAGCTTGGCTATTAACAGGTGGCGGAGTGCTAATGACCGCTCTTGTCTTTGGCAATTTAGCGATTCGCAAGCCTGAATTAAATGGCGGGCCGCAAATTTACGCGAAGGAATTGTTTCCAAAGAGATCAAACGCCTCGGTTTTATCGGGATTTATGTCTTCCTGGGG
This sequence comes from Anoxybacteroides rupiense, assembly GCF_014196195.1. Classification (GTDB taxonomy): domain Bacteria; phylum Bacillota; class Bacilli; order Bacillales; family Anoxybacillaceae; genus Anoxybacteroides; species Anoxybacteroides rupiense. Next base: position 686,875 of record NZ_JACIDF010000001.1, read on the forward strand.
CTATTGGATTGGAAATTTTGCTGGAAACGTGGCCATTATTACGACATTTACGAGTTATTTATCCACATTCTTTCCGATTTTAACAAGCAAACAAACCGTATTTATGGTAGGCGCTACACCGATCAAACTCGGCAACCTCCTTACATTTATGGTTTGTACCGCTCTGTTATGGGGAATGCACTTTATTATTTTGCGCGGCATCGAGGGAGCCGGAAAACTAAATTTCATAGCCACTTCGGCAAAGGTACTCGGCTTCTTTTTATTTATTGCCATAAGCTTATTTGCATTTGATAAAAGCAACATCGGCTCTATCGTCGCTCCGCGTTACGATGAAGCAGGCCATTCCGTTAGCCTGTTCGGGCAAGTGACCGGCGCGGCCGTTGCGACATTATGGGCATTTGTCGGAGTGGAATCTGCGATTGTGTTCGCTTCACGTGCACGCAAGCAAACAGATGTCAAACGGGCAACCATTCTTGGTTTGCTGATTGCTCTCATCATTTACATTGGCATAAGTGTGCTTGTAATGGGCTTGCTTCCGCAAAAACAGTTGATTCATTCAGAGAAGCCTTTAGTGGATGCGATTCAAACCATTTTAGGACCAAGCGGCGCATACATCTTAGCTGGACTTGGCCTCATCAGCCTTCTTGGCTCGACGCTCGGCTGGGTGCTATTAAGCGCGGAAGTTCCATATCAAGCCGCGAAGCAAGGATTATTTATCCCTGCCTTCTTAAAAGAAAACAAAAAAGGAATGCCGAAACTCGCTTTAGTTTTGTCAAATGGATTAGCGCAAATTTTCATTTTCTCAACGATCTCTCATTCGATGTCAGCTGCATTTGATTTTGTCATTTATATTGCGACACTCGCTTATCTTGTTCCTTACTTTATCGCTTCTGTCTTTCAGCTCAAGCTCACATGGACAGGAGAGACATATGAAACCAATACAAAGCAGCGAATCACGGATGGAGTCATTGCAGCACTGGCCACTATTTATTCCATTTGGGTCATTATCGCGGGAACATCTGACATCAAAACCTTTATGCTTGGCGTTGCGTTGCTCGCAAGCGGCATCATTTTTTATCCGCTTGTAAAAAAAGCAGTAGACAAAGAAAAAAACGCGAAAAAAAGACTGTCAGCTTAATCCAAAAAAGAGGGGTTTCTCCCTCTCTTTATCTTTTATCTATAGTCCCTCCTCTCTCTTTATCAAAAAAGAACGCGCGCCTGCCACCCATTATAAAAAAGCGCCAGCGAATCTTTGATCCGCTGGCGCTTTCACCATCCGTACTTATTGCTGTTTCGCACCGTATCCCATTTTTTTCAATAATTCAATAACCTGTTCTTTCTCTTCAGTCGTTAATCCGGAAAGTGTTTCATGGATCGTTTGTTCATGCTCCGGAAATACCTTTTCAATAAAAGCTTTTCCTTTATCCGTAATCGAAGCATAAGTTACACGGCGATCCTTTTCACATGCTTTGCGCATAATCAGCCCTTTTTGCTCTAATTTATCGACAACATATGTGATGCTGCCGCTTGCCAGTAAAATTTTCCCGCCAATTTGCTGCAATGGCTGATCCCCCTTATGATATAGCAATTCCAACACAGCAAACTCCGTAGGGTTCACGCCGAACGACTGAATGGATTTATTTACTTGATCATTAACAGCACGGTACGCTCTTGACAGCACAATAAATAGCTTTAATGATTGCAAAATTTCCTCTCTATCCGCCACTTGTCATCAAATCCTTTATCGGTCGAATTCGAAGCCATTGTAGCGAAAAATCCTCTCTTTGTCAATGAAACGCCCCGATCTACGTCGTCCATTCCGTACGTTCTTCTGCCATTCGTTTCAGTGCTAGAAAACCTCTCGGCGAATCGAATCGATTCCATCCATCAAAAAGCGCAAGAATCGCTTAAGATTCCTGCGCTTTTTGGTTATTGAACAGCTTCTTCTTTTTCCTCATAAGGATGGGCAACCCAGCCAGATGGATCAATAAACAAACGAACAGCTACCACTTGGCGGTCTTCCATTAATGTGAAGAAATGCGGATTTCCTTCTGGAACGGAAATAACATCGCCAGCTTCCAGCTGCACTTCAAAATATCCTGTTTGTTCGTCGCCTTTAATAATGAAAATGCCGTGTCCCGCGACGATGGCGCGTACTTCATCCTCCGTATGGATATGCACTTGTTCAAATTTCTTCAATAATTCCTCTAAATTCGGAGTAGCATCTGATAAAGCGACAACATCCCACGCTTTATAGCCTCTTCTTGCTGCTAAATCCTCAATATCATCTTTAAAAATCGCTAAAATTTCCTCTTTTTCCTCGTCACTCAAAACAAACGTTTCTTTTAAGTGACTTGGCAGCTTGCTAACATCCCAATGTTCATACAGAACGCCTTGCTTTTCTAAAAAGCTCCCTACATTCTCATGACCTTTGATCCATTCACCCGTGTTTCTAATTTTAATAACTGCCATTTTTCATCCCTCCATTGTCATTTTAAAATCTATGAAGTGAATACTTTGTGACCTTTTAGCATAAGCAGCTTAACATGATAGCTAAACAAAAACTCGCACGCTTCTAAAAACTTTTTCGCTTCAAAGGAGCTTCTTCCCCATACGGTAATACCGTGGTTGCGAATCAGCACCGCTCCGCTATCTGCCGAGACGTGCTTCGAAAACTCAGCGGCAAGCGTCGGAATGTGCGCATGATTCCGAATAATCGGAATGCGAAAAACCGCATCTTCCTCCCAAAGACCAAACGCTTTAATCATTTCTTGGCCGGTAAAAATGACTTCCCCATCATCCCCATACAGTTCAGAGACGACATTATTATCAATCGTATGAACATGAAGCACGCAGCCAGCGTTCGTTTTATTATAAATTTCCACATGCAGCAAGGTCTCAGCCGATGGCTTTAAATGGGTCGGCTCAGCCGGATTGCCCAAAGCGTCGACAAGAAGAAAATCATCATTTGTTTGCTTTCGTTTATCTTTTCCGCTGGCTGTAACGAAAAAGGTCAGCGGCTGATCAGCCACCTTGATCGATAGATTCCCGCTTGTTCCCAAAAACCAATCGCGGGAAGCCAGTTCTGCTTTGACATCAGCAAGCTCTGCCCATTTCTTCAATAAATCGCTCATGCGCTCACCTCCATCCTTTTCAAAGATTCCATGACATCATAGAACGTCGTAAACGGCGTATGAGCAAGGTCCAGCTCCGCACATTTTTGCAACAGAAAATCACGGGCGATCACGTGATCGGCAAGCTGGGCGACCGCTAAATCCGTAACGGAATCACCGATGACGATCTTCGTTGCCTCTGGTGTTGCTAGCTTTCTCAGCAACGACGGCTTGCAGCAGCCGCAGCCGTTACGGCAATGGTCATCACACGCATACGGCCATGTAATGCGAATCGTTTCCCCGCTAAAATCCGAACCATTGCAAAAAATCGCGTCTTTTCCAATAAGTCCTTCTAAAAGCGGATAAACGAAAAAATCGATTCCGCCGCTAACGACATAGAGCGGAATGCCTCGCTCCTTTGTAAAGGAGACAAATTCACGAAAACCATCGCGAATTTGGGCAGTCCCTAAAATAAAATTCGTAATCTCTTCTTTTAGCCGGGAAGGAAGAAGCGAAAACATCGCTCCGACGCCATCTTGAACAGAGCAGCGTTGCGCGAGCACATCCTCTTTGATGCTTTCCCATTGCGGCGGAGCAAATTGCTTCATAATCGCTATAATGTTGTCATTATTCGTAATCGTGCCATCGAAATCACAAAAAATAATCGGTTTCGTCATACTTTCACCTCTTGAGTGCCCCATAAAGCCATTGCTTTTTGCAATGAATGGTTTTCCTTTGCCGCCTCACTTAAAGGCTTTCCGGCTAATACTGCCGCGATTGCGGCGCTAAATGCCCTTCCTCCTCCTGCCGCTCCCTCTGGGTGTCCATGCACTCCGCCTCCTGCATTAATGACGCTGTCGATGCCAAAATCGCGGATAAGAAGCGGAACCAGCCCTGGATGAATGCCGGCAGACGGAACAGGAAACGTCTGTAAAAATACATCTTCCTTCGTTAATTCATAGGCAATGCCATTTGCTTCTTCCTTGGCCAAAGCGACGTTTCCATATGGAGACGGGAACAAGGAAAAATCGGCCCCTGCCATGCGAACGAGCTTGCCAAGCAACAAAGGATGGCTTACACCGTAAAATTCCGACGGGGTCAACGCCCCGCTAAACGCCGGATGCGCCATAATCGGAATGGAAATCTCCTCATCCTCCCGCAATTCTTGCAATACATCCAGCCCGTACGCGAACACGTTGAACAGCAGCAAATCGGCGCCAAGCTCCGCCGCTCGCTTCGCTTTCTCTTTTAACTCAAACGTTTTTCCCGAAAGATTCACCGCATAAAGCGTTCTATGCCCTGTCTCTTCATATACGTGCTGCAAGACTTTTTTTCCTTCCGCAATTCGCTTTTCGAATGGTGCCTGTTCATTTTCAAATAAAATTTCATCATCCTTGACAAGATCTACTCCTCCAAGCGCCTGCTGTCTCAGCTGCTTGGATAAATAGGACAAATCGCGCCCGATCACACCTTTAAAAATGCTCATTAACAGCGGGCGGCCATAAACATCCAGCTTTGCGCGAATTCCCTTAATGCCGAAGCGAGGACCGGGAAATGCTTTCTTTAGATCATCAGAAAACTCTAAATCTATCAGCTTAATCGCGCCATCTAATGACAATTTCCCAAACACCGTCGTCAAAACAGCGGGCAAATCGGCGCTGAAGTTGGCACTTGGGTAAGCGATCTTGACCATTCCCCGCTTCAAACGTTTTCCGAAATATTGATTGGCACGTTCGCTTTCTTCAAACGGTTGCACATGCACAACCGTTCCTTTATGTTTACGCAGTTGTTCTTTTTCCAAAAACGGCAGTTCAGTCCATGAACCGATCGTTAAGCCAAGCGCGATTTTCTCTGCCTTCTTCTCCAAATCAGCCTCATCATAAAGCAGATACGTGGCGATGACTTGGCTCATTCTCATCCCTCCCATTCCAATAAAAAAACCTCTTCCATAAGAAGAGGCTTTGGTTTCAACTCTTCTTATCTCTCAGCATAATGCTGCAAGAATTAGCACCGTGCTTAACGTTGGTTAAGTCGGTTGCCGGGCTTCATTGGGCTCGTCCCTCCACCTGCTCTTGATAAGAATGACAGCTTCTATTCATTTTTTTGAAATTTTCGTTTTGCAAATTTAATTCGAATTATGACAGGGATCATGCAGATTGTCAATTATTTTTTTACCGCTTGCTGAAAAAGATCGAGCTTAGCGATGCGCCGTGCCGCTTCTGTCAAACGTTCTTCGCTTGTCAACAGCCCGACGCGCACATATCCTTCCCCGTGCTCGCCAAATCCAATCCCAGGCGCCACCACAACATGCGCCTGCTCAAGCAATAAATCAGCAAAGCGTTCCGAAGTCCAGCCCTTTGGTACCGGCAGCCAAGCAAAAAAGGAGCCGGCTGGAGCACTTACGTTCCAACCAATTTCCTGTAAAGCTCCAATGAACGCATTGCGCCGTGATTCATACAACGCTACCAACTCCGTCACGCATTGCTGTGACTCAAGCAGCGCAACCGCTGCCGCTTCCTGAATCGCACCAAACAAGCTGACATATAAGTGGTCTTGCAAAAGATTGATCGCAGCAATCACACTTTCATTGCCAATCGCAAAACCTATGCGCCAGCCAGCCATATTATACGTTTTGGAAAATGTATAAATTTCAATACCGACATCCTTGGCTCCTTCCGTCTGCAAAAAGCTGATCGGTTTTTGCCCGTCAAATCCAATCGCACCATAAGCAAAGTCATGGACAACGCAAATTCCATGCTTTTGTGCAAATGAAACGGTCTCTGCAAAAAACGAGTCTGTCGCTACAGCCCCCGTCGGGTTATTAGGATAATTTAAAAACATCAGCTTGGCTTTCTCAACCACCTTTTCATCCAATTGACGATAATCAGGCAAAAAGCCGTTTTCGCTATAAAGCGGCATCATTTCCATTTTTGCACGCGCTAATGCCACTCCCGACCAATAATCAGGGTATCCGGGATCCGGCACAAGCACAACATCGCCCGGATTTAATAAGCACTGCGGAATTTCCACAAGCCCTGCCTTTCCACCGAATAAGACAGCTACCTCTCTCTCAGGATCAACCGTAACGCCATATTCGCGCTGATAGAAAGCAGCCACCGCCTCTTTTAAAAACGAATAGCCACGAAACGGAGAATACTTATGGTATTTTGGATTAGCCGCCGCTTTTTGCAGCGCTTCTACGATATGCGGAGGCGTCTGTTGATCAGGATTTCCTTGACCAAGATTAATCACATCATGTCCTTGAGCCACCACTTTTCCTACTTTGTCGACAAGCGAAGCAAAAAACTGCTTCGGAAGACTTTGCAACAACTCGGATTGGACAAATGATTTCAATTGCTTCACCTACTCAAAAAATTCTTGAAATTCTAGTCAAACATCATATATCGTAAAAATTAAATTGTAAAGACATTTTTTTGGGGTGAACAATTATGACATTAAAAATTGCTTGTCTTCAGCTCGATATTGCTTTCGGAAATCCTGCGGAAAATAAACGCCACGTTCAACAAGAGATCGAAAAAGTTTGTCAAAGCTCTGTTGACGTCATCGTCCTTCCTGAACTATGGACAACCGGATACGATCTCGCACGCCTTGACGACATTGCTGATGAGAATGGCGCTGATACCAAATCGTTTATTAGCAAGCTCGCACGCCTGCACAACGTCTGTATTGTTGCTGGCTCCATTGCCAAAAAAACCGCTGCCGGCATCACCAATACCATGTACATCGTCAATCGAGACGGCGACATTGTAGGAGAATATAGCAAGCTCCATCTCTTTCAGCTCATGGATGAGCATTTGTATTTACAATCCGGTGAATCGAGCGGCTTATTTACCTTGGAGCAAACGTTGTGCGCGGGAGTCATTTGCTATGACATTCGCTTTCCTGAATGGATTCGCGCCCATACAACCCAAGGCGCAGAGTTATTGTTTGTGGTCGCCGAATGGCCACAGCCCCGCCTTGAACATTGGCGAACCCTTTTGCAAGCGCGCGCGATTGAAAATCAATGCTATGTAATCGCCTGCAATCGTGCTGGAAAAGATCCGAACAATCAATTTGCTGGCCATTCACTTGTCATTGATCCATGGGGAGTCATCCTCGCCGAAGCCGATGAACATCCATGCTCTCTTATGGCCGAAATCCAGCTGTCAAAAGTGAAAGAAGTTCGAAAGCAAATTCCTATTTTCCAAGACCGCCGACCTGAGCACTATATTTCGGCCGAAAAAAATTTTCAAAAAAACAGTTGACAAAACTGGCAAATCGAATGTATGATTCGAATCAAGCGAATTGAAAAAAGTTTTGCATTGTTAAAAACATTCGAATAAAACCGAACAAACTCTTATCAAGAGCAGGTGGAGGGACGAGCCCGATGAAGCCCGGCAACCGACTTAACCAACGTTAAGCACGGTGCTAATTCTTGCAGCAACACGCTGAGAGATAAGAGGGGAGAAGCCGACTTCAAACCTCTTTCGAAAAGCGAAGGAGGTTTTTTCATTGTTTCATTGATTGAGTGAATGATAAGGAGGGTACAAATGATGACACATTCTAAACAATCCGTCTACGAGCCTTTAACGGAATCGGGAGCGGTTGCACTTGCTGCTCGATTAGGCTTATTTCCGGAAGGAACACCATTCATTTGTCAAGAAATTGGCGATGGTAACTTAAATCTTGTGTTCCATGTATTCGATCCCCAAACAAAGAAAGGAGTCATTATTAAACAAGCGCTACCATATGCAAAAGTGGTCGGTGAAAGCTGGCCGCTTACGCTTAAGCGGGCTGTCATTGAAAGCAATGCGTTGCGCACGTTTGCCGACTACGTTCCGCAATACGTGCCAAAGGTATACTACTCAGATGAGTCATTAGCGATTACCGTGATGGAGGATTTATCGCATCTGCAAATTGCTCGAAAAGGATTCATTGCTGGAAAAACATATCCGCTTCTTTCCCAGCACATTGGAGAGTTTATCGCTAAAACGTTATTTTACACATCGGACTTTGGCATGAACCAGCAGCAGAAAAAACAGCTGCAGCAAAATTTCATCAATCCAGAGTTATGTAAAATTACCGAAGATCTCGTCTTTACTGATCCGTTTTTCGACCATGAAACGAATAATTTTGAAGAGGAGTTGCGCCGTGACGTAGAGGCTCTTTGGAATGACGATGCGCTTCATCTTGAAGTAGCAAAACTCAAGCGGAAATTTTTAACGGAAGCCGATGCGCTCATTCATGGGGATTTACATACTGGAAGCATTTTTGCAAGCGACACAGAAACAAAAGTCATTGATCCTGAGTTTGCGTTTTACGGCCCATTTGGGTTTGATATCGGCCAATTTTTTGCCAATTTACTCCTAAATGCGTTGTCCCGTTCAGAACATGAGCCGCTATTGGCTCACATCGAAAAAACATGGAATGTATTTACGCACACGTTTGCTGCCCTTTGGGAACAGCATAATGTAGAACCGTATGCAAAAACCGAAGGATTGTTGCAAGACGTGCTGCAGCAAACGCTCATCGATGCGGTCGGTTTTGCTGGTTGTGAAATCATCCGGCGCACGATCGGCTTAGCTCATGTCGCCGATCTTGACGGAATCGAAGATCAACCTACGCGCATCCATGCCAAACAGCTTGCCCTTCAGCTCGGGCGACAACTGATTTTACATCGCCAGACGATCCATGAAGTGCAACAAATACGCTCTTTGTTCTTTCAAACATTTGCTGCCACTCATTAAACGAAAGGAAGAAGAATATGGATTCATTGCTCTCCATTCCGCGTTCTGTTGAATGGAATCACACACATTTGACCATTTTAAATCAGCAAAAGCTTCCAAATGAGACTGAATATTTAGAATTAAAAGATATTCAATCTGTGTGGGATGCAATTGCCACATTGAAGGTTCGCGGTGCTCCAGCGATTGGCATCACAGCTGCATACGGTCTTGCTTTAGCGGCACACAGCTATCAAACGAATTCTCTCGAAGATTTTCGCAACCTTCTGAAAAAGGATCGTGATTATTTGGCAAGTGCCAGACCGACAGCCGTCAATTTATTTTGGGCGCTCGACCGCTTGATGGCCAGCATTGCGAACGTTTCGTCTGTCGCCGATGCCAAAAAAGCATTGGTTCATGAGGCAATCCGTATTCAAAGCGAGGATGAGAACACATGCCGCTCCATCGGTGAACATGCCCTTTCTCTTTTTCAAGAGGGAGATCGCATTTTAACCATCTGCAACGCTGGATCAATCGCTACGGCTCGGTATGGTACCGCGCTTGCTCCCCTTTATTTGGCAAAAGAACGCGGAATTCGTCTGCATGTCTATGCTTGCGAAACAAGACCCATTTTGCAAGGCGCGCGGCTGACGACATGGGAGCTCATGCAAGCAGGCGTTGATGTAACGCTGATCACTGATAATATGGCAGCACAAACTATAAAGACAAAAGACATCACAGCTGTCATCGTCGGTGCTGACCGCATTGCCGCAAACGGAGATACCGCCAATAAAATCGGTACATTTGGCTTGGCATTGCTCGCTAAAGCATTCAACATTCCTTTTTATGTAGCGGCTCCCCTGTCCACTATTGATTTATCGACTAAGACAGGGGCAGATATTCCGATTGAAGAGCGTCCGTCTGAAGAAATAACCGAGCTGGCAGGAACACGAATCGCTCCTCCTGGAGTAAAAGTATACAATCCTGCTTTTGATGTGACGCCTCACGAGCTGATTACAGCCATTATTACTGAAAAAGGAATCATAAGCGGCCATTATGAAAGCGTGCTGACAGCTTTGTTTAAGGAGGAAATCAAGCGATGAAAAAACGACACACATTTTTGTTGGCAATCCTATTGTTATTCGGCATCATGCTCGGAGGCTGTACCAATGAACAAGATGCTGTAAGCTCTAAACCAGCGGCTAAACAAGAAAACACGGAACAGAAGGCGACGAACAATACAGCCAATGAATCCGCTTCCGCTGAGCAGGCCGCTATTCCAAATCAATTAAAAAAACCCATTAAAATTGCGGCCATTATGCAATTTTCGATCGGTACCTTCTCCTCTCAATATATTGCTGGCGTAAAAGATCAAGTGCAGAAATTTGGCGGAGAAGTACAAGTTTACAATGCTGATAACGACTTAACGAAAATGGCTTCATATGTAGAAACCGCGATCACGCAAAATGTCGATGCCATCCTTTTGGACCACGGACGAGCCGACGCATTAAAAGGGCCGGTTGAAAAAGCGGTGGCCAAAGGCATTCCTGTTGTCGCTTTTGACAACGACTTAAATATTCCCGGCGTAACCGTCATTGACCAAGATGACTATAGCCTTGCTTGGAAAACATTAAAAACATTAGCAGAAGATTTAAATGGCGAAGGAAAAATTGTTACCATCTGGGTCGGTGGTTTTACACCAATGGAACGGCGTTATGTCATTTATGACGCATTTAAAAAACGGTATCCAAGCATTAAAGAAATTGCTAAATTCGGCAATGCCAGCTCTAATACAGCATTAGACACACAAACGCAAATGGAAGCGATTTTGAAAAAATATCCGAACAAAGGCGATATCGATGCTGTATTCGCTACATGGGACGAATTTGCGAAAGGAGCCACACGAGCCATTCAACAGGCGGGCCGTACCGAAATCAAAGTATACGGCATTGATTTAAGCGATGAAGATTTGCAAATGATTCAGCAGCCAGACAGCCCATGGGTAGCAACAACCGCGACTGACCCTGCCGAAGTCGGCCGAGTCCAAGTACGGTTTGCTTATCAAAAAATTGCAGGTGAGAAAACGCCAAGTATTTATTCTCTCGAGCCACATCTGGTGAAAAAGACAGACTTGCCTAATCAGCAAGTAACAATGGGAGATCTGCATCAATACATTACTGGCTGGGGTCAATCCAACGTCGCTCTCTCTCCATGGATGAAAACATTAGAAGAACAGGGGAAAACAAAATGAGCGGGCTTTTCATGAACAATATTTATAAATCGTTCGATCGCGTGACCGTATTAAATGGCGTGAATTTCCATGTAAAGAAAGGGGAAGTTCACGCCCTTTTAGGAATGAATGGAGCCGGAAAAAGTACATTAATGAAAATTTTAGCTGGAGATCTTCAACCCAATGAGGGAACTATCACGATCGACGGCACAGACGTCAACTTTCCAAATCCGGCGGCCGCCAAGAAGGCCGGCATTGGCTTAGTGGTTCAAGAAGTCGACACAGCGCTATTCCCCTTTTTAACAGTCTATGAAAATATTGTGGCTGATGATTTGGTCCATGCCGCCCGCCATCCATTCCTTTCATGGAAAAAGCAAAAGCAGCGGGCAGCCCAAGTACTGCAGCAAATCGGGCTATCGCTTCCGCTTGATAAACGGATTCACGAGTGTACGCTGCATGAAAAACAGCTTATTGTACTAGCGAAAGTGCTTTTCTCTTCTGCCCGTTACATTATTCTGGATGAACCGACAGCCGCCTTAAGCGAGGTAGAAACAAAACGCCTTTTTTCGATTATGAAACAATTAAAAAATCAAGGCGTTTCCTTTATCTATATTTCTCATAAGCTCAAAGAGGTGAAGGAAATTTGCGATCAGGTAACCATCCTGCGCGATGGTTCCGTCGTCCATCAAGGTGATGCTGCCCAGCTGTCAATCGAAGAGATGATTTATCATATGGTTGGACGGACTCAGCAACGAAAAGAAAGAGAGCGACGCACATACGGCGAGGACATCCTTTTTGAAGTCAAGCAATTGCAAATTCCGAAAACAAACACGATGATTGATCTGCAAATTCGCAAAGGGGAAATTGTCGGAATTGCCGGATTGGTGGGGGCAGGAAAAACAGAGCTAGCCGAAAGCCTATTTGCCCATACGAAAACAACCGGGGAATGGTTGATTCATGGAAAGCGTCATACGTTTTCTTCACCAAAAGAAGCGATTGCTGCCGGCATGTGCTTTATTCCTGAAGAACGGCGAAAGCAAGGACTCTTTATGAGCGAAACGACTCGCACCAATTTAACTGTCCGTTTACTATCATCACTAGCAAAATGGCAATGGATTTCTAGAAAACAGGAGAAAGAAAGGGCTCAGCAGCTCATCGATACACTCCATATCCAGCCTTCCTCCCAGCAAGCCATCGTCAAGCAACTAAGCGGCGGCAATCAGCAAAAAATTGTCATTGGCAAATGGCTACAAACAGGCGGCGAGGTTTTTATTTTTGATGAACCAACAAAAGGCATTGATGTGAGCGCAAAAGCAGAGGTATTTGCGATTATTCGCTCCCTGGCCGAGCAAAGGAAAGCCGTTCTATATTTAACAAATGAATTTCAAGAGCTGCTCGATATCGCTGATACAATCTATGTCATGGTTGATGGACAGCTTGTACAGCGTTTTACAGCAGAGGAAGCAACATATGAACAACTGATCTATTACAGCAGCGGAGGTGGCGAAGAAAATGGCACAAGTACAAACAACAACGCTTTCAACCGTAAAGCGATCTCCTCTTAATTTTCTATATAAACACGGAACATTGCTTGCCATTCTAGTTGTCATTGCTTATTTCAGCATTACGCTTGATCGTTTTTTGACGTATGAAAATTTTAGTGATATTTTGCGGTCCATTTCGATTGTAACACTCGTAGCCATTGGCATTACATTTTCTCTTATTGTCGACGGCTTTGATTTATCCGTCGGTTCAACGGTCAGTCTCGCCACAATCGCGAGTGCAGCTTCTCTCGTTTTATATCGACAAGAAATTTTGGTCACTCTTCTCGTTCCGCTTTTATTAGGAATAGCAGTGGGCCTATTAAATTCGTTGCTCATTGTCAAACTAAAGCTCCCTGATCTTCTGGCAACACTGGCAACCATGTATGCCATCAATGGGGTGCATCTCACTTATACAAAAGGGTTTTCCATCTACAATGACATGCCCCTTCCAGACGGAGGAACGGCGCCGGGAAAGTTTATTCCGTCCTTTTTATTTATCGGCCAAGGAGAAGTAGGCGGCATTCCATTCTCTGTATTACTCATGTTATTCATTGTTGCCGCTTCCCATTTCTTTCTGACCTATACAAAGCCTGGCCGTTTATTCTACATGACAGGAGAAAATCGGGAAGCTGCCCGACTTTCGGGAATTCCAGTCAATCGCTATCGAACATATGCATATGTCATTAGCGGATTTTTCGCAGCACTTGGCGGTATCGTCCTTGCCTCGCGAATCGGAACCGGACAAGTTTCTGCCGGAGCCTCCTTTTTAATGGACGGAGTGGCCGCTGCCTATATCGGCTTTTCCGTATTCGGCGCAGGGAAACCAAACGTTATCGGCACTTTATTCGGATCCATTTTAATTGGTGTACTTTTAAACGGTTTAACCATGATGAATGTCCCATACTATGCCCAAGATATTATTAAGGGAGCGATTTTAGTAGGGGCGTTAGCGCTCTCACATCTCCAAAAGAAATAGGAATGTTTCCCCATCGGCTTATATGAAATTTTGTGATATGATAAAATTACTAGCGCATTTGTCTTATGAACGGGGGAACAAGCGGATGACGACAGCAACAACTCTTACTCACTTATTAAACAGTGCCATTCATTCGATCAAAACGGTAATTCCAGCGGGGATTGAGATTGAAAAACCGGCTTTATACCATGCTAGTTCAATCCGCTCATCTTTATCCGTGCTGATTGGAATGACTGGACAAATTCATGGGCAGTTAGTCATCGCAGGAACGAATGATCTTTTTGCGCAAATCAGTCAACTTATGTATGGAATGATGCTAGAGGGAGAAATGCTCGAATCATTTACATGCGAGTTAGGAAACATGATCGCTGGCCAATTGGCGACACACGCATCGAGCCAGCAAATGATGATGGACATCACTCCTCCCACTTTGCTTGTAGGAGAAGCGAATGTAAAAGGGTTTCAAAAAGCGATTGTTGTTCCTGTCAATATTGTAGAAAAAGGAACATTAAATATGATTGTCACTCTCCATCATGAATAAAAAAACTAGAAGCGATTTTTGCTTCTAGTTTTTTTATTCTCTAGCATAGCTTTGCTCTAAGTTTAACAGCTTTTCTTTTATATCTGTTCGACTTCCCGCATAGCCGGTTAATGAGCGATTCTTGCCAATGACGCGGTGACACGGAACTACAATGGCAAGCTCATTAGAACGGTTCGCCTGGCCGACCGCCCTTACCGCTTTCGGATTTCCAATTTTCTCAGCAATCTCGCTATAGCTTACCGTTTCGCCATATGGAATCTCGCAAAGCGCTTGCCATACCTTTTCTTGAAACGGTGTACCCTTCCATTTCAATGGAAGCTGAAATCTTTTCCGCTTTCCTCGGAAATATTCATCCATTTGTTCAAGTGCCGTTTGCAGCAACTCAGAATCGCTTTTCACCATTTCGTGGTTGCTGCTCAATTCTTCCCAGTCGTCAGCAAATAGCTCGATTTTCACAATGGCTTCCCCGTCTGAGACAATATACAAATCTCCTAGCTCTTTGGAGCTATAAACATTGTATTCTAGCTTCATGATCTCCCTCTTTTTCTGTTCTTTCAATCGGCAACGTAATATGGAAAGTCGTTCCTATCCCCACTTCGCTTTCCACATCAATTTTTCCTTGATGCTCCTCAATAATTTTATAGCTAACCATCAGCCCGAGTCCAGTTCCACGTTCTTTAGTCGTATAAAACGGTTCACCCAGCTTTTTTATTTTGTCCTGAGGAATACCGCATCCTTGATCCTTGACGGAAACGCGAATCGATTGGCGATCCACTCTTTGAATGCGCACCTGTATTTCTCCGCCTTTTGGCATCACTTCAATGGCATTTTTTAAGATATTGATAAATACTTGCTTAAGCTGATTCGGTTCGCAGTAAATATACGGCAAATCTTCGGCAAAGTCAGGGATAATTTGCACATTATGCATCATCGCCTGAGCGCTAATTAAATCAATTGTATCTTTCATAATTTTGCAAACATCATTTTGCTGGTATTGAATGGCCTGCGGTTTTGCGAGCACAAGAAACTCGGTAATAATGGACTCAATTCTCTTTAACTCAGACATAATCACATCAAAGTACATGGAGTAATCTTCGCTAATGCTGCCTTGCAACAACTGAATAAATCCTTTTAATGCTGTCATCGGATTACGAATCTCATGAGCAATTCCTGCTGCCAGCTCACCCACCACATTAAGCGTATCTGATTTACGAAGCTGCCACTCCAGTTCTTTTCTCTCAGTCACATCCCGCAGCATCATCATACCAACATTAGGAATAATTTCCCTTTTTAATGAAATTTCAACTGTTCGTTGCTCTCCCTTATTTGTTAACAGCGTCATTTCCGCATAAGCTTTGCCAAATTGCTCGCACTGCTTAATCAATTTATAAAACACCTTCTGCTCTTTTTCCGGGACCCAGTGGACAAACGGCTCATGAATTAATTGCTGCTTTGTTGCTTGAAAAATTTCGCAAGCGATTGGGTTCGCATCCAAAATACGATACCCCTCTCCCCAAAGCAGAATGCCATTCATCGAGTGATCAAAAATGCTGCGAAATTTTTGTTCGCTCTCCTGCAGTTCTTTTTCCATTTTGCGTCTTTCGGTGACGTTGCGGAAAATAGCCAAATGGAAGCCGTCAATAACTCCCTGCTTCATCGTAAACTCAAGCTGCTTATCCTCTCCATTCGGCATATGAAAGGTTAGTTCATCGCGAATTTCGCCCGTTTTTCGGAAAAGCTCAAACACATGGTGTGCCTTTTCGTCGCGATAGTCAATAAAATCAAGCAAATTTCTTCTTATGAGCAAATTGAGCGGCAGTTCGAACGTTCGGCTTGCAGCAGGATTGGCATTGACAATGTGTCCATAGTCGTTCCAAATTAAAATCGCCTCATGCGCTTGTTCAAACATCGCACGGAATCGCTCTTCGCTTTTTTGGAGCTTAATCTCCATATTTTTCTTTTCCGTGACATCGCGCATAATTGCCATATAAAATCCGCTATATACATTTGATGTCATGGTTAATTCAAACATTTTGACCGTTCCGTCAAACCGGATAAACGACAGTTCTCCCTTCGCCGTTCCTTTTTCTTTTAGTTCAACTAAAAGCTGAACAAAATCGTCTTTGCATTCTGGTGCAACGAATTGCTGGAAGGACAAATTCAGCAGCTTGGCTTTTTCTAAATTTAAGCTCATGCAAAAAGCGGGGTTTACATCAATAAACCGCCCGAATTCATCGAAAATGATAATGCTGTCTACTGCGCGATTAAATACATCCTTAAATAAAAACTCGTTGATGATTCGTTCTCGTTCCAGCGCTTTTCGCGCCGAAATATCACGCATAATGGCTAAATCAAAGTGGTTGAATGCATCTTTTTTCATCGAAAATTCAATGTGCTTGATCTTCCCGTTCGCTAGCTTAATCAGCAATTCATCGCTAAAGGAGCCAAACTTATGTAACATGGATTGCTGAAATGCTAAAATGTCTGGGGGAACCAAATCAAGAAACAAGGTAAACGATTTCCCCACCAGTTCTCCCTTGTCCATTTCAAACAGCTGACACGCTGCCTCATTCACCTCTACAAACTCACCGTTTTTATTAAAAATCACGATCGCATCTAGTGATCTTTCAAAAATAATGGAATACCCGCATAGCTGTTCTCTCAGGCGTCTATTTTCTTCTTCTAACGACCTGACGTTAATCATTAAATCTTCTTCTTCCCGATGAGAAAGGCTGTTATTCACCATTAGCACCTCTCCTTCTCCCATAACGGCATAATATTCAATTATATTCGCTATAAAAAAGGGTACTCCTTCCATTGTTTTCGAAAAAATTCCTATTAATATTCAATAAAAGGGATATTTTGTTTTTAACTGTCAAGTTGCGCTGATATTTGCTTTTTTCTTTTATCACCAATATATACTGCTTTTGTTTTTTTCATTTATCTTTTGACAAAACTGTGGTATATTAGAGTGTTGTTTTGAGACTTAAACGCTGATCTATTGAAATTCTTATTGATTAATGAACAGTCGCGATAGGCTAAGCTGTAAGCATTGCTTAGAATGTTGTGAATAAAGGAGTTTTTGCCTATGAATATCATCTGTGCGACATTAAATGCTAAGTATATCCATACAAATTTAGCGATTCGCTACTTAAAAGCATATGTTGAACCAGATTTTACCATCCAGCTTGCGGAATATACCATTAAAGATCCGGCGATGAATATTGTGACAGATCTTTATCGAAAAAAACCGGATATTATCGGTTTTAGCTGTTATATTTGGAATATTGAAGAAACCATTAAAGTCGTGAAAATGCTGAAAAAAATTGATCCTACCATTACGATTGTCGTCGGCGGACCTGAAGTATCGTATGATGTCCGCGAGTGGCTCGAAACCGTTCCCGAATTTGATTTTATCGTCATCGGGGAAGGGGAAGAAACGTTTAAACAATTTCTGGCGCAAATGAATGGAGAGCGCGATTTTAATCAGGTACACGGACTCGCCTTTCGTCAAGAAGGACGAATCGTCATCAATCCTCAACGAAACAAAATCCGTTTAGCGGAAATGCCTTCTCCTTTCCGTTTTCCGGAGGACATTCCGCATTTATCCAAGCGCATTACTTATATTGAGACAAGCAGAGGCTGTCCATTCAGCTGTCAGTTTTGTTTATCGTCCATTGAAGTAGGTGTTCGCTATTTTGACAAGGAAAAAGTGAAAGAAGATATTCGCTATTTAATGAAGCATGGGGCGCGCACGATTAAATTTGTCGATCGGACCTTTAATATAAGCCGCAGCTATGCGATGGACATGTTTCAATTTCTTATTGAGGAGCATGTTCCCGGAACCGTGTTTCAATTTGAAATTACAGCTGACATTATGCGCCCAGAAGTCATTGAGTTTTTAAATCAACATGCGCCGCCGGGTCTTTTTCGATTTGAAATCGGCGTTCAGTCAACCAATGACGAAGTAAATAAGCTCGTGATGAGAAAACAAAATTTCGCCAAGCTCACTCGCACAGTAACGATGGTAAAAGAGGGAGGAAAAATTGCCCAACATCTCGATTTAATCGCTGGATTGCCTGAGGAAGATTACACCTCCTTCCGAAATACATTTAATGATGTGTTCGCGCTTCGTCCAGAAGAGCTGCAGTTAGGATTTTTAAAAATGCTGCGCGGCACCGGATTGCGTCTGCGCGCTGCTGAATACGGATATGTATTTATGGATCACGCACCATATGAAGTATTACAAAATCATGTTTTGTCATTTGCTGAAATCATCCGCATCAAGCAAGTAGAAGATGTATTAGAAAAATATTGGAATGCCCATCGGATGGATGAAACAATCGAATACTTAGTCACCCATACGTTTTCTACACCTTTTGATTTCTTTCAAGAGTTTGGGACCTATTGGGATGAACAAGGCTGGGGACGCATCGGCCATCAGCTCGAAGATTTATTCCGTCGTCTTCATCAATTTTTGCAGGAAAAAGCCTGTGAAGATCTTTCGGTGGTTGAAGCATTGATGAAGTATGATTATTTGCGCAACCAGAAGCATAAGCCGCGGAAGCCTTGGTGGGAGGAAAAAACAGACAAAGAACGGCGCGCTGCTCTTTATCGCTCTCTTCTTGAACAGCCGTCCATTTTAGGAGAAGCTTTTATGTCTCTCCATTTAGACGAAAAAGATTTATTTAAGCATACGATTATGGAATTGGTTTCAATCGATATTGGACATTACTTGGAAACAAAAGAAATCCATTACACTCCGACCGTGATGATTGCTTATTTTGATCCAATTAAGCTGCAAACGATGATTTTCTCCGCTCCATTGTCATTATTTTCATCGACATTAAAAAAGTAGGGAACTTTCCCTACTTTTTCTTTTTTGACTTCCTCATTTCTTCCATTAGCGCCAGTATTTGCTGTGCATTGAAATCTCCTGTTTCAAAGGCAAACTCCTCTTGATTGCGATTGTCCATACGGCTATGTTCTTGGTTTTTCTTGTTCATTCGCCTTGCATTCCTTTTTTCGAATTGCGGTTAGCCCCGCGAATCATCGGTTCATCGCTTGCGTATTGCGCAATAGCTTCCGATTCGGGCAAGCTTTCCGTTGGGGTTTTGTTATTGTTTTTGGCTGCATTTTCCTTGACT
Source organism: Anoxybacteroides rupiense (assembly GCF_014196195.1). Lineage (GTDB taxonomy): Bacteria > Bacillota > Bacilli > Bacillales > Anoxybacillaceae > Anoxybacteroides > Anoxybacteroides rupiense. Next base: position 706,149 of record NZ_JACIDF010000001.1, read on the forward strand.
TTTCGTTTCATCCTTAGGCCTCCATTATTTTTTCTTATGCTTGTATGCAATAAGGACAATCTCTTCTCCTGTTTCCTCCCGCAGCGATTTTTCAAGCTGCTGTAATTTCTTCAATGAATCGTCCCGCAAATGGGCTACAGGAAAGGCAGTATTGTTCATGACACATCCCCTTTTTTTCTTTACTTTTCGTAAAAGCTGTTTGTTTTATTCATAATATTTTGCGACGGGTTCAAACTATAATAGAGGTGAAAAATATGGACAAAGACAGCAAATTAGAATCACCCATTTTAGATGAAACGCTTCCTCATCAAATTCATGCCCCTTCTTTTAAAGGAACAGGCATTCAAATGAAACCGCCATTTGTGAATCAATATGGAGTCATTATCGGCGACAGCAAATACAATTCCCCTCATTCTCCGTTGAATCAATGGAGCGATGAAGTGGATCCAAGCGTCATGTCCGGAGAGGAATGGGTGCATCCAACCAATGATATCGGTTGGAATACACCCGAAAACCGCGAGCTACTGGAAGCAAAAAAGCGGCCGCAATCCGTTCCGTTCATGCATCCAAGCATTGACACAAGCTATGGACAAGATTGACCTTTTCTTTAATTAAGCAGGAGCTCCTTATCATTGATTGGAGATCTTTCTAAGTGGTAGACAAAGTTAAAATAGACTTTGTCTACTCTCATTTTAAAGATCGTGAATTCATTGCCATTTTCCCTCATGAGGCAAGGAACGAAGCCGAATGCGAACCAAGAAAGTGCTTGCCAACACCCACCTCCACTCCGTTAAGAGGTCGGAGACTTGTCGGTGGATCATGTAAAAAGGATCTCCTCTATTGCTTGGAGATCCTTTTTTATTTTAGTCATCATGGTTTGAGTACAACTTTAATGCAGCCATCCTTCTTTTCATCAAAAATTTCATACGCGTGCGCCGCATCCTTTAAAGGCAAACGGTGGGTAATAATGTCGGTAGGGTCGAATTTTTCTTCCACAATCCACTGATATAAAGTCGGAAGATAGTGAATCACAGGTGCTTGTCCCATCTTTAAAGTAACATTGCGGGCAAATAAATCCCCAAGCGGAAACTGGTTATAGCGCGAGCCATAGACCCCTACTAGCTGAATGGTGCCGCCTTTGCGAACCGCTTGTGTAGCAATGACAATAGCTCCCATCGCTCCCCCTTGCAGCTTTAATGCAGATTCAACCATCTCAAGCACCGTCTTTTTGCCATCTAAACCGACACAGTCAATCACGATATCCGCTCCGCCGCCTGTGATTTCTCTTATATATTCTCCCACATTTTCATATTCAGTAAAATTAATGGTCTCCACCCGATTCACATTTCGTGCATGCTCCAAGCGATAGCCGATGTAATCAACCGCAATCACTCGTTTGGCTCCTTTTAGCCAAGCAAATTTTTGCGTCAACAGTCCGACAGGGCCGCAGCCGAGAACAACTACCGTATCCCCGTCCTTTACTCCGGCTTCATCAACACCCCAAAAGGCTGTAGGAATAATATCGGATAAAAATAACAGCTTTTCATCCTCAAGTTCACAATCTTGCGGGACAACAAAAGAGGTAAAATTAGCGAATGGAACGCGCAAATATTCCGCTTGTCCCCCTGCGTAACCGCCGAACGTTTCAGAATAGCCAAAATAAGCGCCAGCATCTCCATGTTGATTCGATGTATCGCATTGGCTTTCTAATCCATGACGGCAATACCAGCATTGGCCGCAGGCAATCGTAAATGGCACAATGACTCGATCCCCTTTTTTTACCTTCGTTACTCCTGGACCGACTTCCTCTACAATGCCCATCGGTTCATGACCGATGACAAAATCATGCGGCATATTCGGAATCATTCCATGGATAAGATGCAGATCAGAGCCGCAAATAGCCGTGCTTGTAATTCGTACGATCATATCATCATCCTTGACAATAGACGGATCAGGTACATTTTTCACTTGTACGTTTTTAATGCCTTGATAAGTAACCGCTTGCATCATGCGTTTTCTCCTTTCTTTGATGGTTTTATTCCTGCCACAATCACCACACTGGCCAGCACGCATAAACCAGCTAATACGTAAAACATCATATCCGTTGATTTCTTCATTAATAGGGCAACGACTGGCGGGCCTGAAGCCACGCCGATAAAGCGCATCGAGCTATAAATCGAAGTGATGGTTCCTCGTTCTTTTTTCTCAATTCCTTCGGTAATGAGCGCATCTAGACAAGGTAAGGCAACACCAATCCCAATGCCGCTTAAAAAGAAAATGGTTAATTGAAGCCAAATATTTTCAAAAAAACTTAATAAAAATGTAGCGATGGCTAGGAGCGATACCCCAGCAAAGGTAAGCCACTTCATCAATAGTTTGTTCTTTTCAATTTTCTTTCCGGTAAGAAATGAAGCGATGCAAAGCGCCCCAAGCGGCAAAGCAAGCGCAAATCCTTTTTTTACCCCGTCCATATGATGACGGCTCTCAAGCATACTCGATAAAAAGAATAAGACGCCAAATAAAGCAAACATTAAAATTCCGCCGATCATAAAAATGGCATAAAGCCAACGCCCTTCCCTCTGAAAAATTCCTTTCATCTCATGTAAAAATTGTTTGAACGGCATAGGTTCTTGAGACTTGCGCGGAGTTTTAATAAAAAATAGCATAAGCGCAATAGAAATCGCACAAAAAATCGGAAATGAAAAAAAAGGGAAAAACCAACTAAACCCAGCAAGAAAAGCACCTAATATCGGGCTCAATACTTTCCCAAATGTATTCGCTGTCTCAATCGTCCCTAAACAGCTGCTCATTTCGCTTTCATTTTTATACAGATCGCCAACAAGGGGCAAAACGATCGGAGCTGCTCCAGCTGCCCCTGCACCTTGAAGCATTCGACCGATTAAAATAAACATATACGAATGATCCATTTTCCAGGCGGCCCACCCGGAAACAAGGCCACCAATCGCCGCTAAAATTAAACTTGGAATGATGACTTTCTTCCGTCCAATACGATCGCTTAAATATCCAGCAATCGGTATTAAAATAATAGCCACGATGGAGTACACGGTAATAATCATGCTTGATTGAAAGGATGAAATCGCCAATTCTCGCTCCATAGTCGGCAAAACAGGAATTAACATCGAATTCCCTAATGTCATGACTAAGGGAATCGATGACAAGGATATAATAGCCAGTTTTTTTCCTTTTGACTCTTCTCCTTCTCTTTTCACATTTTTATCTTGTTGAGACAACTGCTCTATCCATTCCATATAACATTCCTACCTTACATTAATATATAAATGATTAGCTCATATGAACGCGTTTTTTGCATTTTTATTCGTTCGAGTTCGATGATTGGAAATGCTGTATATAAACTTAGGCACTCCCGTCATCCTCTCCACCTCTTTTCAGCATGATGGAGCAAAGATTATCCACTTCTTTTCTCATGGTGAATGGCCTTATTGTGTGGCAAAACCTCGTAGTTCTGTTATAAAAACAGCGGACAATAACAATGAGAAGCATTTCTTTCTATAGCCTGCCTTTTAGGAAATGTACCAGCTTAATGATGGATATAGATGCCCCTAAGGCGATCCTGTTGATCCTTCCCCGTTCTAGGCATGACAAAAAGCCAAACAAGGCTGCCCCTACTCATAGATCTGTACAGCGATTCGTTAGTTCATCATTCAATAGCCGGAAAAACAACAGATACATACCAATGCTAAACGGCATCTATGGTGAAGCTATAGTAAAGGAAGAAGTTGATTTTCTCAAAGCTTTCATCATTCGTACGTCCTTTATTCCCCCTTTACGCGCTAAATGGATTCATACACGTTTAGCATCTCCTTCAATTATCATGACATTCTGTAAATTTTTTCAAAACAAAAAAGCTGATCTTATTAAAGAAGATTTTTCGATACATGTATAGAATGGAACATCTGTGAAGCTTTCTATACACGTCATCGATGACATTTCTTCTTTCTTAAGATCAGCATTTCAATCTATGCGCTCAGGCGGGTTAATTATCCAATATTCCTCGCTTTTCTGTTGAAGTTTAGCGATATCATTCTGTTTTTTAAGTAAAATAATGGAAAATCAATGGTGTGCGCTATTTTCCACCTGTAAATGATATTCCTTTGATGAAATAACGATTAAAAAAGATATAAATGAGAAGCACGGGCAAGGTGAACACCATGGATGCTGACATAATATAATTCCAATAGCTAATATACTGTCCTTTAAAGCTGTTTAAGCCAAGCGGCAAGGTAAACATTGCTGGATCAGAAAGAATAATAAGCGGACGCATAAAATCATTCCATGACCCCATAAACACAAAAATGGCTTGTGCCGCTAAAGCGGGCCTCGCTAACGGAAGCACGATCCGAAAAAAGGTTCCAATCCGGCTAAGGCCGTCCAATGCCGCCGCTTCTTCCAATTCCTTTGGGAAATTAATAAAAAACTGGCGCATCATAAAAATAAAGGTAGCATTCATCATCGTCGGTACGATCATCCCTTGATACGAGTTGAGCCATCCAAACCACTTTAAGATAAGGTAATTGGGAATCAGCGTCACCTGTGCAGGAATCATTAATACGGCTAAAATAATCACAAAAAGAGGCTTTTTGCCCGGAAATCGCAACCGCGCGAGCGCATAGCCCGCCATTGAATTAAACAACAAATTCAAAACGGTAACGGCTGCCGCAACAATCACGCTGTTAAGCAGCCATCGCGGAAACATTTCCTGTTCAACAAAAATTTTCCGGTAATTCTCAAGCGTAAACTGTTTAGGAATAAAAGAAACCGTTCCACTTACAATTTCCTCAAGTGTTTTAAACGAAGAAGAAAGCGCCCATAAAAACGGAAGCATCGTCGCTACAGCATAAAGCACAAGAATAATGTATAACAATCCTTTGGCTATCCCGATTTTTTTCTTCATCGCACCCATCTCCTTTAGTAAAGAGACTCCTCTTTTGAAAATTTTCGCTGCAACCATGTCGCCATCAAAATAATGAGCGCTAAAATAAAGGCGAGCGCTGCAGCATATCCCATCGTCCCTAATGTTTTAAACGCATATTGATAAATGAGAAGCACAATGGTGAGTGTCGAATTATCTGGACCTCCTGAACCCGCTGAAAAAATATAGGATTGATCGAACAATTGAAACGTGCCAATAAGTCCCATAATAACGACAAACGAGGTCACCGGACGCAAATAGGGCACCGTTACATACCAAAATTTTTGCAAAGCGTTAGCTCCATCCAACTCAGCTGCTTCATAAAGCGAATCAGGAATATCTTGCAGCGCTGCCAAATAAATGACCATAAAATACGGAGCGGTCGACCAAATATTCATCGCCATAATGGCGCTCAGTGCCACTTTCGGATCTCCAAGCCAATTGTAGGTTGGAAGCCCGATCGCTGCCAACACATGATTAATTAAGCCGTTTTGATTATACATCCACATAAAAATGAGCGTTAAGACCGCCGAAGAAGTTAGTGTCGGCAAAAAATAAATAATGCGAAACCACTTTTGTCCTTTTAACCCTGCGTTTAACGTAGCTGCTAATATAAGAGCAAGCACGGTTTGACAAGGCACTACAATGATGACGTACTTAATGGTATTCCATAGGGCAATTTTCGCACGCAAATCCCCACCCATTCTTTTAAAGTTGTCAATCCCGACAAATTCAAAGGAAGTGGCACCAAGCAACTGCACTTTATGGAATGAGAGAAAAACGATAAACAAAATCGGGCCGATAATAAATAACAGCAGTACAAACAGTGTTGGTGAAAGCAGGGCATAGGCGGCGCCCGCTTCTCGCCACGCTTTTTTTCTCATATTCATTCCTCTCCTTAAATGAAGGAAATTCCGTTGACTTTTCCCCTAAACGCTATTCTTTTTATCACGATCTTATATAACGCAGGTAGCTGATAGAAGAAAGCTCTTCTATCAGCTACCTCCTTTATTCGTTTCCTTTAATTTCTTTATTAGCGGTTTCTTGAGCTTCTTTTAAAGCCTCTTTCAAAGAGCGGTCGCCTAAAAATGCACTGACAAATTGGTTATTAAAGTTGTTCATAATAATTGGCAGGTTCGTCCCGTTTTGCCATACGGTTGCATAAGAAGCTCCTGCCACTATTGGCGCGCGCAATGGATCTTTGTCAAATCCAAGCTCAGCAGCGACAGATTTGCGTGATGGAAGCTCTAATCCTTTACTTGTCCATATTTTCATTCCTTCTTTTCCGGTTAAAAAGGAAAGTAATTCCCATGCTGCTTCTTTATTCTTCGCGTCTTTGTTCATAACATAGGCTACTGTATATGCCATCGTCGCTTTCTTTCCATCCAATGTTGGCACTTCAGCTGTTCCGTACTCTAAGTTCGGGAAGGTTTCATCTAAAAATGGGATAGCCCAGTTTCCTTCAATCACCATTGCTGCTTTTCCTTGTCCAAACATTTCACTGCCTGAACTCGCTCCCACTTCTTTAGGCTCTGCTGTCGACCGGTCTTTAAGATGCATATCCACAATTGGTTGAAGCGCTTCCACTACTTTTGAATCGGCAAAGCTTGCTTTATTATCAGTGACTACCTTTCCGCCTTTTGATTCTGCGAGGTAGTAAAGGCGAGCTAATTCCGGCATCACTCCAAATCCATATACGTCCTTCCCCTTTGTTAATTTTTTCGCAGCTTCCCTTAATTCATCCCATGTTTGTGGTACTTCCACACCAGCTTCATCTAGCATTTTTTTGTTATAAAATAAGGCGAGTGTTGAATATCCTTTTGGAAACCCATAAATTTTTCCATCCTTTCCTTTGAACGCATCAAGCAACGGCTTTTCAAAATCGTTTATATCAAAATCATTGGTTACATAAGAATTAAGTGGCTCTAGCACTCCCGTTTCAATTAAAGCAGGGGCTTCAAAAGCATCAAGATAAAAAACATCCGGCCCTTCTCCACCCACAAGACGTGTTTTAATCACATCCATATATTGATCTGAAATCACTTCATATTTCACCTTAATATTTGGATGGGTTTTTTCAAATTCATCTAGCGTCTGCTGAAGCAGCTTTTGCTCTGTCGGATTTCCTCCCCATCCAGCAAGCGTTACTTCCACTTTCCCATTGTTGTTTGTGCTTTCTTTGCCGCTTCCGGCCTTTTCATTGCCGCTGCTGCATCCTGATAAAGCGCTTCCAACTAATAATGAAGTCATCGCAATGGTGGCTAATTTTTTCCCCTTCATGTTTAAAAACCCCTTTCTTAAATAAAATGATCATATATACAAGGAAGAGAAGACTCTTCCTTATGTAGAAACAAAAACAAGATCGTAGCCGGTTGTATTTTCATGAACGTGAACGTTCATTTTTCCTTGCTCCCGCACAACCGTTAAGGACAGTTGTCCATCGCCAATCGCCATATTGCTTATTTTTAAAAAATTCATCGAATCCAGCAAAGTTGGTGATAGTCGAATTTCTTTTGTTAAGCTATTTGGAAACAAGCCAAGCAATGCTTGAATAAAGACAAGCGGAGTTCCTGCCGCCCAAGCTTGCGGCGAACAAGCCACGGGGTATTTCACAGGCTTGCCAAATGACTTGTCATAACCGCAAAACAATTCCGGCAAACGATCATATTCAAAATGTTCAGCCGCCTCAATCAGCCCGCTCATAATCAATGTTGCTGCGTCTCGCCGCCCCAATTTGCTCAATCCGAGTAAAATGATACTGTTATCATGAGGCCAGATGCTTCCATCATGGTAGCTCATCGGATTATATCCCGTTTCTCCTTTCCCCATTGTGCGAATTCCGTAACCAGAAAACATTTTCGGAGACAGGAGCATGCGGACGACGGCGTCTGCCCGATCTTGATTAAGCATATCGGCAAACAAAACGTGTCCCGGATTCGAAGTAATGGTGCCAACCTGCCGTTTCTGCTCATCTAACGCAATAGCATAAAACTCGACATCCTCCATCCAAAACTGCTCGTCAAATTGGTCTTTTAATGCCTTCGCCTGTTGGCGAAGTTTTTCGGCACGTTCTCCCTCATTCAATTTTTCAAAAATATCAGCAAGCCCTTTTTTCGCTTGATAAACATATCCTTGTACTTCTGCGAGAGCAATAGGAGATTTTGCGTATTCGCCGTTGCGATGCACAATAGAGTCACCGGAGTCTTTCCATCCCTGGTTGGCAATTCCTTTGCTTGATTCTTGATGATATTCAACAAACAAGTCGCCATCGCGATCGCCGTATTGATCGATCCAAGCGAGGGCAGCATCAACATTTTCTTTTAATTGGTCAACAATGGCCAAATCTCCCGTCCATTTCACATATTCTGTTAATAACACAAGAAATAACGGGGTGGCATCAATCGTTCCATAATACGGCGTAAACGGAATTTGATGGGTGTTGGCCAACTCGCCAAACCGAATCTCATGCATAATTTTTCCCGGTTGTTCATCACGCCATGGATCAAGCTTTGTTCCTTGATAACGAGCCATAGTCAAAAGAGTGCCTTTGGCAATTTCCGGATTAAAAGCAAGCAACTGTAGCGCCGCAATTAAACTATCGCGTCCAAAAGGAACCCCGAACCAAGGCAATCCTGCCACCGGAAACGGTCCGTATCCTAAATCGGTCAACAACACCCGCACATCGTTAATACCACGATGAACAAGACGTTGCAGCGGTTCGTAATCGGTCTCTATTTCTGTAATTTTTTCCTGCCATTGTTGATAAGACCACTTTAAGCGCCGCAGCGCCTCATCTGGATGAAGGACCTCGTTGGCCGCTTCTTGACCGATTTGCGGCTGCACAATAAATGTTACGGTTTCTTCAGCCGCAGGCTGGAGAGAAAAACGAAATGCGATGTCTCCATGCTCAAAAGCGGCCTTTTCTTGACGATCCCAACTAATTTTGGTGGTTCGTGTAAGCTCGTCTTCCCCCTCATAGTGGAACATAAGCGAGCGTTCTCCGACTGTTTGGCCTGTACGTGTCCCCACTTTTCCTGTTTGGAATCCGCGCACTAGAAACATGTCAGCAAAATCAACATCAACCTGGATGTTCAAATCGAAGGTCACTGGCTTTGGATAGTAATTTTTTAATTTCACGACTTCATAAAGAACATTTTCATAAATAAATCGTTTCCTTTCTATTTCGATCGACTCGCGCCATAAAATCAATTCTCCACCTTTCTCCATATGCGGATTTGTGAGCAGAATCGTCGCTGCATAGTTTTCCGCTGCATCGGACGAAAGCAGCACAGGCTCTTCGCCATTGATTCGCAAATCCCATTTGCTCAAAAAACGCGTATCTTTTATGTACAATCCTAGACCGTACGGATGATTTTCTGGGATATTCCCTTTTTGATCCGTTAACAGAAATAGCTCATTCTCTTTAATCACTCGATATTCCATTCACTGATGCCTCCTCTTGCTTGAAAGCGTTTTGGAGATCCATACGCCAAATCCGAAACGTTTTGATTTTCGTTTCCAAAACGTTTCGGATCATCAACTAAAAAAAAGCAACCTATTCCAAAACGTTTTCAATTTTCACCTTTTAAAAACCACTCCTACTCGTGGTTTTTAAAAGTCGATTCGCGTACTTTTAATTCTGTCTCTAACACTTTAATATGGGAGGTTGCTTTTCCCTCCAGCATCTCAATCAACAGCTTAGCTGCTTCATATCCCATCGCAAATTGATTTTGAGCCACCGTCGATAACGGCGGGGTCGTATAGGACGCCAAAATAATATCATCATATCCTACTACCGCTACATCTTCAGGAATGCGCTTTCCAAGTTTTTTAATCGCCTTCATGGCTCCCAGCGCCATTAAGTCACTTGCACAAAAAAACGCTGTAATTTCCGGATAGCCAGTCAATAGCCGCAACGCTTCCTGCTCCGCTTTTTCTTCCTTGAAGGCTCCATCCGCCACTAGCTGCTCGCGAAAAGGCACTTCTGCTTCCAGCAACGCTTCACAAAATCCTCTCAGCCTTTGTTCGCTAACAAATGCGTATTCATAGCCATTAATCATCGCAATGTCGCGATGACCGAGCGCAAGCAAATGGCGAACGGCTTTTTTTGCCCCAAGAACATTATCGGTTGTCACATATCCAACCGTCTCCGATTCGATCGGAATATCAATAAGCACGCAAGGAATGTCGCTCTCTACGACTTCCTGCAAATACGGATCATCAATGCGGATTCCTTGCAAAATCGCTCCGTCTACACGCCGCTCGCGGCAAAGCTGCGTATACGTTTTTTCGCGCTGCTTCGTCGATGTCGTGCTGAATAAAACCATATCATAATCTACTTCGCTTACGTATTGATTGACACCTGATAAAATTTCAAATGTAAAGTTGTCCTTTGCGCTTTCGCGCGTCAATCCTGAAACGAGCAAACCAATCGTTTTGGATTTATTCATCACGAGACCCCGGGCAAGCGTATTCGGACTGTAGTTGAGCTGTTTAGCAATTTCAATAATTTTTTGTCGTGTCTTTTCATTTACGTCAGAGTAGCCGTTCAGGGCTCTTGAGACAGTCGTAATCGAAACCCCGGCCGCTTTGGCAATATCTTTAATCGTCGTCACCATTCTTCCTCCAAAACGTTTCGGATTGCTTTCTGATTGCATTTTATCTTAACTTCTAACGGATTGCAATAAAAAAATAAACGAAGCAAACAAAATATCTGAATTTTTCTTCCTCTCCTTGACTCATCATCTTTGTATCACCATTGGCGTAATGCTCAAACGAACATACAAAGCATCAACCGAGTCATTGAACAATGGCTCATTGCCAAAAAATTGCCGCTGCCTCTGTAATTGCCATTATAAATTATTTCTCACGCCACATACTAACATTGCAAGACCATTTATCACATTAGGAGGAGAAAAAGATGGCTCGAAACAGCAACAAACTACTCGTACCTGGAATTGAACAAGCACTTGATCAGATAAAATATGAAATCGCTCAGGAATTTGGCGTACAGCTTGGCTCAGACACAGCATCTCGCGCAAACGGTTCTGTCGGCGGAGAAATTACAAAACGTTTAATAGCACAGGCTCAAAGCCAACTTGCTGGATCTTTCCAACCAACTGAATAAAAATGGCTGATTATAAATGAAGAGGCTATTCCTTTTGAATAGCCTCTCAGTCTGTTCAGACACACTTCCCGTCACCGACCTCGCCCGTCCGCCCACGAACGGCTTTCGCTCCGATTCGTATCTTCGCTTGGCTGCAGTCCTTGACAACCAAACGTTTTCATTTTGAAATGAAAAAATCAAAAAATAGGTGCTTAAAATGGCGATAGACAAAGGCCATTTTGACTTTGTCTATCGCCTCTTTTGATTTACTGTTGTTCTGGGGTAAATGTCCGCTTCGCTAACTCACTATCGAGCATAAACATGGCATTGTCGTCGTTTTGAATGCGAACAAGTTTTTGAATCATCGTATCAAACATCGATTCTTCTTCCACTTGCTCATCAATAAACCATTTTAAAAAGTTAATGGTCGCATGCTCCCGTTCATCCCACGCGATATCCGACAAGCGGTAAATTCGTTTCGTCACTTCTTTTTCATGAGCAAGCGCCTTTTCAAAGCAATCCAACACAGAGGCAAACTCATTATTTGGCGAATCGAATCCTGTTATCGTTGCACGTAAACCTAACGCATTAATAAAGTTGTAAAATTTCATGGCATGGAACCGCTCTTCCTCGGCTTGAACAAGAAAGAAGTGAGCAAATCCATCCAAGCTTTCTGACGAACAGTATGCTGCCATCGCCATGTAAGCATGTGCAGAAAAGAACTCAAAGTTCATCTGCTCATTTAACCCTTGCAAAAGCTCTTCACTAAGCATCTGTTTTCACCCCGCTTCATTCATAGTATGTCCATTATAGCAAAAAACAGAAAAGGAATGCACCTTTGCTCAAAAAAAGACCTTTGCGTTTTTTAGCAAAGGTCTTTCCAACATCATAACATTAGCTTACTTTTTCATTTGCCTCAGCTGGTCCGTTCAATGTGCTATGTCTGCGGCCATATGCAAAATAAATAACAAGACCGATGATTAACCACGATCCAAAACCAATCCATGTAGTGGCTGGAAGCTGAAGCACTAAATATCCGCAGAAAGCAACAGCCAGCAACGGAACCCAAGGAACTAATGGAGTTTTAAACGCACGTTTTAAATCAGGCTGTGTTCTACGCAATACGAGCACTCCGATTGACACGGTAATGAAAGCAAAAAGCGTTCCGATGTTTGTTAGCTCTGCTAATTTATTTAAAGGTACTACTCCTGCAAAGAAAGCAACGATTAATCCTGTCAACCATGTATTCACATATGGTACTTGTTTTTGTTGGCTAACACGTGAAAATACTTTTGGTAACAAACCGTCACGGCTAATCGCATAGAACAAACGTGTTTGTCCATACATCATAACGAGCAATACCGTAGTAATACCAGTAATCGCTCCAAGTGAGATGAAGCCGGCTACCCAATCTTGATGAATGTAATTTAACGCAAAGGCAACTGGGTTTTTCACGTTCAATTGGTCATAAGGAACAATACCTGTTAATACGAGTGACACAACGATGTATAAAGCCGTACATATTAGCAATGAAGCAATAATTCCGATCGGCATATCGCGCTGCGGATTTCTTACTTCCTCCGCCGCTGTTGAAACCGCATCAAAACCGATGTAAGCAAAGAATACAGTTGCCGCACCCGTCGCTACGCCTGAAAATCCATATGGCATAAATGGAGTCCAGTTATCTGGCTTAACATACCATGCACCCACAGCAAGGAATAAAAGAACAACGGCAACTTTAATGATAACCATAACAGCATTAAAGCGAGCAGACTCTTTCACACCGCGTGTGAGCAATAATACAATTAAAAGAACAATCAAAATCGCTGGCAAATCAATAAAGGTTCCTTTTGCTGGATCGTATGCGCTTGTTAGCGCTTTCGGAAGTTCAATTCCAAAACCGGCAAGCAATCCTTGGAAATACCCTGACCAACCAGCTGCTACTGCTGAAGAAGCGACCCCATATTCCAAAATGAGATCCCAACCTAAAATCCAAGCAATCAACTCACCAAAGGCCGCATAACTGTAAGTGTACGCACTTCCCGATACAGGAACAGTTGAGGCGAACTCTGCATAACAAAGAGCTGCAAATACGCAAGCAAGACCCGAAAGAATAAAGGAAATGACAAGTGCAGGACCCGCGTGTTCAGCAGCTGCAACCCCAGTCAATACGAAAATCCCTGTACCGATGATGGCTCCGACTCCAAGCATCGTTAAATCGAAGGCGCTTAAAGATTTTTTTAAGGACGCCCCTTTCCCTCCTGCTTCTTTCAGAAGGACATCAATCGATTTCTTTCTGAATAAACTCATTGTTTGTCTCCCCTTGTCGTTTTCTGTAGAATTTTGCAGAAGTACACGTCAAACATTGTATACTATTCAATATTTTTTGTAAAGTTGAAAAATGAAAAAAGAGTGAGATTATTTTTGGAATCGAGACAAAAAATTTAGAATTTTCCAACTTATTATTGTTACTAAACATTCTTTTGAGGTGTTATTGTTATTGTTCAATAGTGTTCGTCATTTTTCTAATAAATAATCTTCCAAAATAATGAAAATTTTTCAATTCCCAATTTACAAACTTTTCTGATAAATATATAATAAATTTGTGAAAAAAAATGTGAACACATATGGGAAGGGAGGGAAGTTTATACATTTTTCTCATCTAAAAAGATTATGAGGAGGGGCAAAACATGGAAATGCAAAAAACCGCTTCACAGCAAGACCACACGTTTACAGATTACAGTCAAATTGTCCAATCTGCTTCATTTCGGCAGCTTATGCATGCCAAAAAAAGGTTTATTTTGCCGTTTTCTTTATTCTTTATGATCTTTTACTTTGCTCTGCCGGTTTTAACATCATACTCTAAAGCGCTCAATACACCCGCCATCGGTTCCATCAGCTGGGCTTGGCTCTTTGCTTTTGCCCAATTTATTATGACGTGGGCTCTATGCACGCTCTATTCCAAGCGGGCAGCCAAATTTGACGAAATGGTAGAAAAAATCAAAAATGAAGTCAAAGAAAGGAGCCACAAATCATGAACGGCTTAGCATTTTCCCTTTTCCTGATTATTGTCGCCTTAACTCTTGTCATTACCTATTTTGCTTCCAAACGGACAAAAACAACAAGCGATTTTTACACGGCGGACAGCACCCTTACCGGCTGGCAAAACGGCTGGGCGATCGCCGGAGATTACATGTCGGCCGCCTCATTTTTAGGAATTGCCGGAATGATTGCGCTGACCGGATTTGATGGATTTTTTTACAGCATTGGCTTTCTCGTAGCGTATCTTGTCGTTCTTTATATTGTAGCCGAACCTCTTCGCAACTTGGGGAAATATACGATGGCTGATATGATTGCCGCCCGATTTGACGAAAAAAAAGTCCGCGGAGTAGCGGCTCTCAATACGATTACCATTTCCATCTTTTATATGATTGCCCAGCTTGTCGGGGCAGGCGCGCTCATTAAGCTTTTATTGGGAATTGATTATGTATATTCCGTTCTCATTGTTGGTGTGCTCATGACCGTCTATGTGGTATTCGGAGGAATGACAGCCACAAGCTGGGTGCAAATTGTCAAAGCTGTACTCCTTATGGCTGGAACGTTTATCATTTCCATTATCGTATTCGCCAAGTTCGATTTTAGCGTTGTGAAAATGTTCAATGAAGTGAAAACAGCCACTCCACTTGGTGAAGCATTTTTAAATCCTGGAAACAAATTTAAAGACCCGCTTGATACACTCTCTCTAAATTTAGCTCTCGTCTTAGGTACAGCCGGACTTCCACACATCTTAATTCGCTTCTTTACAGTAAAAGATGCACCAACCGCTCGAAAATCAGTTGTGTACGCGACATGGATCATCGGTTTATTTTATGTGATGACCATTTTCTTAGGATTTGGAGCAGCCGCATTTGTCGGCTATGACAAAATCGTGGCCGCAAACGCAGCAGGAAACATGGCCGCTCCTTTGTTAGCAGAAGCGCTTGGCGGAGATTTCTTATTCGCTTTCGTTTCAGCCGTTGCTTTTGCTACCATTTTGGCCGTTGTCGCTGGACTTGTACTATCAGCCGCCTCCGCATTTGCGCACGATTTTTACAGCCATATCATCCGGCATGCACAAGCAACGGAAAAAGAACAAATGGTGGCAGCCCGCTGGGCATCGATCGGGGTCTCCATTCTTTCTATTCTTTTAGCGTTATTTGCCCAAAAGATGAATGTAGCGTTTCTCGTTTCATTAGCTTTTGCTGTCGCTGCCAGCGCTAATTTGCCCATTATTTTGCTCACGATTTTTTGGAAACGCTTTAATACAACAGGCGCCATAACGGGTATGCTCGTTGGACTCATTAGTTCACTTCTGCTTGTCATCGTTAGTCCGAACGTTTGGTCACCGGAGCCAGGAGCTGCTATTCTTGTCGGCGAACCGCTCTTTAAACTTGCGAATCCAGGAATCGTCTCCATTCCGTTAGGATTTATCGCCGCTTTTGTTGGAACGCTTTTATCATCGAAAAAAGCAGATGAAAAGAAATTTGATGAAATTCTCGTGAAAGCGAATACAGGGATGAAAGAGCTAACCTGATCAAACAGTGAAACAGGCTGAACTCGGGACATGTTCCGCGAGCTCAGCCTGTTCTTATAATAAGCGAACCCGTAAAGTAAGCGGGATTTGAAAATGATAGCCATTGATATCATCCGTGATCGTCACCATGCCTTGATACGTCCCTGATATCGTCAAAAGCGGCAAAAAGGTGATCTGCAGTGGAATGGAAGCTGTCTCATTTGGCTGAATGGTGAGCTGCTTGGGAACACTGACAATATAATTCGCGCCAACAAGCGATAAAAATGGCTGTGATACATTTTCAATGGCGAGCGAAACATCCGCTTGGCTTTTTGTTTTATTCATAATCGTAAAAGAATGCAAAATGGTGGTATGGAAATTTGTAATCCCGGAAAGGCTTCCCACATCCAGTGACAACGTGGCATTTTGTCCGGTGGATACATACTGATGATGGTCCGTGGGCTGTCTTGTGTCTGTGCTATTTAATAAATAATAAAAAAAGAAACCGTTGCCTGTTGCGAGCTGTCCTTGAGCTGAATTTGCCTCTGTCCACACCGCCTTCGCCTCCAACGGCAAAAGCAAAAGAGCAAACATTAAAAAAATAGACAATATCGCTCGTTTACATAAAAGAACGAGCAAAAGTAAAGCAACTATGATCCCGCCGTATTTTTTTATCATATATAGCCACATTCCGAGCTTAGGAATATGCCATACATAAACTCCTTTCATATCGCTTCTTTGAACTTTTAAAGGATCCTCGATTCGATTCGCATCTCCCTTTGTCTGGATCAGAATCTCTTTTCCTTGTTCAGATACTTGCTGTCGCTTGACGCGATGCAGAACATAAGCGGATAATGCCGGATGATAAAATAGCACAATTTTTTCAGAAAGCGATTCTGCTTTGCTCAACGGTTTCGTAATGACAAGAGAGCCTTCTGGAATGGTAGGCGCCATGCTATTCGTTAGAACGACATTTCCCTTCCAACCATTCATATAAAACAAACAAATGAATAAACAAAAGCACACCGAAAAAATAACGAACCATTTCATACAAATGCGCATGCTGTCTTTCTCCTTTATCGCGACGTCCCCGGTAATTGAATGGCTTGAATGGTAAATACAATCGTTTCGGCCAGATTTTGAAACGTATTGTCCGCTGTCACAGGAAATGAAATCGTAAATTGCAGATCGTCCTTCTCTCCTGGGGGAAGTAAGAGATTGGGGCCCTGGTGAACATTTAAATCAGAAATGGCTCCATTAAAGTAGGTTGTTGTTCCATCAACAATGGACAGCTGCAAGCCGTTGGTTTGATCAGTCCAAAGCAATGAGTTATTGGAGCTTGCTTGAATAGTGTATGAAAAAGGCACGGTTCCATCGTTTTGCACGGTAACAGTCCGCACAACGACATCTCCGGGAACAAGATTGGAAACGTTAAAAATAGGGGCAGGGGAAACAGAAACGTCTAAAGTGGCGGTCGTTAAATGATTGTTAGGAGAAGTCGCCTCGTCTGTAAATAAAGCATTTGTTTCGCCTAGCAAAAGTATAGGCAAAAAGAGAAAGAAAAAGGAAACAAGCAACAGCCATTTTTTCTTTCGTTGCTTGTACATCTGAGTTCCTCCTTCATGGTCAAAAAACTTTATATATGTTATGCATTTCTGAAAAAATGGTGTGCATGAATAAAGAAAAATCCGCTCTCTTTGTTTAACCTATCCATCGAGAAATGCATATCAACATTTTCGCTTTCTCGCTGAAGCAGCTGTTTGGTCACGCTTTGAGGTGTCGAAACGATAGAACGGCTTCCTTCCAGTTAGCGATAAATTCAATGTTTTAAATTTCGATAAAAAGCCGGTCCCTGATAAGGACCGGCTCCTGGAATCAATTAAGCGTCATATATTTTTTTAAATACCGTGTAACGGTCCACTTGCTGGCGATTCACTTCATACCCGATTCCTGCCCCTTGAGGCACATGAATCACCCCGTTATGTACGGTCACCTCCGGGTCAATAATGTCCCTTTCCCAATAATAAGAAGAGGCCGCTGTATCGCCAGGCATCACAAAGTTTTCAAGTGTTGTCAGCGCTATGTTGTGGGCTCTGCCCACTCCCGATTCAAGCATTCCTCCGCACCAAACGGGAATGCCATGCTGTTGACATAGATCATGAATAAGCTTCGCTTCTGTCAACCCGCCTACACGGCCAATTTTAATATTAATGATTTTGCAGCTTCCAAGCTGAATCGCTTTTTTTGCATCCTCCCACGAATGAATGCTTTCATCAAGGCAAATGGGTGTATGCAATTTGGCTTGCAGCGTAGCGTGATCGACAATGTCATCAGCGGCGAGCGGCTGCTCAATCATCATCAGCTGAAACTCGTCAAGCGCCTGCAAACGTTCAGCATCCTCTAATGAATAAGCTGAATTCGCATCAGCCATAAGCGGCAAATCAGGAAAACGGCGGCGAACTTCACGGACGACCTCAACATCCCAGCCCGGTTTAATTTTCATTTTGATGCGCCGATATCCTTCGCCAGAATAGCGCTCAATGATGCGCAACAAATCATCCACGCTTTTTTGAATCCCAATGCTGATGCCTACTTCAATTTCCTTCTTTTTTCCCCCAAGCGCTTCACTTAATGAGAGTTCGCTTTTTCTTGCATAAAGATCCCATACTGCTCCTTCAATCGCTGACTTCGCCATATGATTTTTTCGAATCGCCGCAAAGCGCTGGCGCAACTCATTCGGATGTTCCATCGGCTTTTGCAGCACAAGAGGCAACAAAAAATCCTCCAGCATATGCCAATTCGTTTTCACCGTTTCTTCATTATACCATGGAGAATGAAATGCCACTGACTCTCCCCATCCCGATACGCCATCTTCATCAATCGCTTCCACTAAAATAAACTCCTTCTTTGTAAAAGCACCGAAACTTGTAACAAACGGTGATTTCAATTCCATTTCCATATGCCGTAAAATAACTTGTTTGATTTTCATTCGTCGCTTCTCCTCTCATCTAAAGCTAGCTTTTGGCGCTTAACTAATACGTAATACTGAACAGGCTCGCCTTCACGACGCAAAATATGCGCCACTGCCCAGCCTTGATGAAATAATGGAACAAATACCTCTCGTGTTTTATAGCGCCAATCCAAAGCCAATTCATCATCTTTCTCCTTCAGCCTCTGGAAATAAAGCGGAATAGGAACAAAAAGCAAGGATGGCTGCTCAAGGCGTTCCCGAATGTCCACTGGAAAAACAGCTTCCGGCATCCCGTCCTTTCTCTCGCGCCAATGAAGCGCTTCCGCTCCTTCAGAACCGCGGATTTGCGAAAACATATGATGCCTCTCGGTTAAATGTGAACTTAAAATTTTCCACTCAACCCAAAAACGATCAGACGGAAGATTGCGGTTGAGAGCATCGTCCATTTCTCCATAGCAGTTTTCAATATAATCGGAACAGACAGCGCCAAGCTTAGCAATATTTAAATAGCCGTTGCGGCTCTCAAGCGGATCATAAGTCCACCGAATCGTCCGGTATCCAAACCTTTTCGCTTCTTCGGCCTGCTTCATCTTGAGCATATAGCCGATTCCATGATTGCGAAATGATTCATCAATGCCCAGCATATGTGAGCATAAATAGATTTCTTCTCCTTGATATCCAGGAAAGCTATACACAAATCCGACGAGTTTCTCTTCCACATACGCTCCAATAATAATGCCGCCGTTTTTAGCTACGGTCAATGTTTGGTGAAGCGGGGTAGGGGTTGCTTTCCAAACATGCTGCTCCAGCTGCGCCATTTTTTTCAGCTCTTCAATCGTGCTAATTTTTCTTAACGAAATGTTCAACGTCTTTCTCCCCCTGTGTTGCTTGTTGGAATGTTTCGATAATCGCTCTTGCTAATATCTCGATGCCAATTAGCAAATCTTCGCGGCGAAACGTCATCGCTGGATGATGCAGACCTGGCGTCAGATCGCAGCCAAGACCGAGCATGGTTGTTTTCAATGTTGGCTTCAGCACGGAATAAAAATGGAAGTCCTCTCCACCAGATGTCACCACAGGAGGAGCGCATTTCTCCCTTCCGATCGTTTGGATAATGGCGCGTTCCATGATCGATTGCGCTTCTTGATGAACTTGGGCAGCCACAATGCGAACCCCTTGATCCAAGTGAATATCCGCTCCATAGATAAGGGAGATTCCATTTGCCACATGGTGAAGCCGTTCGAGCAGCCGCTCCATCGCCTCATTCGTCTGCGCCCGTAAATCAAGGGTAAATGCTGCGTAATCAGGAATGACATTGGCGCTTTTTTCTCCGGCATGAAAGCGCGTCATTTTTATTGACGCGGGTACTTGCGGGTCCATGTGAATATGGCTTAGCTCTTGCACGAGCGTGCTTCCTACTTCGATCACATTGACACCTAAATGAGGTCTTGCGGCATGGGCAGCGACTCCTCTAATCTCTCCTTCAATCATTTGCGCAGCTCCATGCAAAATGGCTGGAGAAGCATAGCCGCTTTTCAGCTCTTGAATGGGGCGCAAGTGAACGCCGTATAAAAACTCAACCTCATCGACTACTCCTTTCTCCAGCATTTTCAAAGCTCCTTTCCCCTTTTCCTCCGCCGGCTGAAAAAGAAGCTTCAATTTTCCTGGAGGACGATAGCCGATGCGGTTAAACAGCTTCGCCACTCCAAGCACCATCGTCATATGAGCGTCATGCCCGCAAGCATGATTCGCCTGCCACACTCCGCCAATTTCTTGCCAAAGCGCGTCCATATCTGCTCGCAAGGCTACTGTCAATGAACCGGTTCCTATTTCTCCGACCACTCCCGTGCAATCGGAAAACGTCTGAACGCGATATCCTTCTTGCAGTAGCTGCTGCCGCAAAAATTCCGTTGTTTTTACCTCTTCCCAACTAATTTCTGGATGTCGATGAAGATGATGAAACACCTCAAATATTTCCTGCTGTATACTCTCGATTGCGTTTTTCATTTTTCCTCTCCCCACTGCATTGGTTCAGCTATTGCAAACATCTTATAATATTCAAAAAAATGTTTCAATAAAATTCGTTAAAAAAACGAACTTCTATCTTGAAGTTCGTTTTTTAACCAATTGATTCGCCACTTCTGAAAAAACAATCCCCATCGCAATGGCTCCCGAAATCATAAATGCCTTGGCAGCGAGCTGGATCGCCATGCTATAGTCGTTCATCACCACATACCGCATCGCTTCATACGCCATGCCTCCTGGGACAAGCGGAATAATGCCAGAAATACTAAACACGGTAATGGGCGTTTTGTACATTCTAGCAAACAGCTGGCTCACCACGGCAATGAAAAAAGCAGAAACGAATGTGGCAAATACCGAATCCGCTTTATGTTCAACAAACGAAATATAAATAAACCAGCCAATCATCCCGACAAAACCGCAATGTCCCAGCAGTTTTTTTGGAACGTTAAACATCAAACCAAATGCGGCGGATGCAATTAAACTTGTAACAAGTTGTTCAATCATCATGCTTTTCTCTCCTAATACATCGTCAAAATCACAGCAATGCCGGTGCCGATGGCAAATGCGGTTAAAAAGGCTTCCGCTCCTTTTGATAACCCCGCCACTAAATGTCCTGCCATTAAATCACGCACCGCATTAGTAATCAGCACTCCCGGCACCAACGGCATCACCGAGCCGATAATAATTTTATCAAGACTGGTCCCTAAGCCAAGAGAGACAAGCAATACGGCAACAATCCCCGCAAGAAACGATGCAAAAAACTCAGCAAAAAAACGAATTTTTACAAGCCGATGAACATAATCCAATCCGCAGAAGCCAATCCCCCCTGAGACCAACGCCGGCAAAAAATCGTTCCATTTTCCTTGAAACATAATCACAAAACAGCCGCTCGCCACCGCAGCTGCCGCTACTTGCGCCCAAAAAGGGTAGGCAAGATGCTGTCGTTCTAATTTTTTTAATCTTTCATAGGCTGCTTCGAGCGAAAGCTGGCCGCTGCTTATTTGCCGGGAAATATCATTAACCATTGCCACCTTCTGCAGATCGGTGGATCGCTCCACAATGCGAATCAGCTTTGTCGGTCCCGCTCCATCCATCGAAAAAATAATTCCCGTCGGCGTTACATAGCTATGAGAATGCGTCATGCCAAACGAAGCGGCCATTCTCATCATCGTATCCTCCACCCGATAGGTTTCCGCCCCGCTTTGAAGCATAATTTTTCCCGCCAACAAGCAAACTTCGGCTACTTCATTTGATCGCTCCATAAAACAACTCCTTTATCCTCTAAACTCTATTGAGATATTATCGAAAAAACACGCTTTCGACAACTGCACGCTCGCTATTTATTAATCTCACACCATCAGACATTCAAACCATAATCCGTTCCCTTTTTAAATATTACAGTAGTGCGAATGGTACGATATATAGGCATGAACCATTTGTATTCGAATTTCTGCGCTAAACCAAAAGTTTTTAAAACAAAAATATATTTCTTTTTTAAATTATTTCCAAATATATTGTTCTGCTGTCAGTAAACGAATCCTTCTTATTTATAAATGCGATTGATGATTTCGGTATTCGATCAATGGCAAACACTTACCTTTTTTGGCAAAAAGACCGTTACACTCTATAGCCTCGCAAATAGGAAGCTGTCAAGTTTACATCTATTTCATTGAGCATAATGCCTCACGAGCACTATGGATTATATTCCTATAATCCCCATTTAGATACTGCAATGTATTTGCATGTCACACATGATATAGTATATAATGTGGGTGGACATATGGATTAAGGGGAACATTAGTATATGATGACGAAGCTTCCAAATAAGCTGACTTTATCTTGAAAAATCAATGAAACATTCGGAGCAAGCCAATGCTTCCCTGATTCTTGGTGGCGTTGTTGCTTTTGTAAATGATGGGTACACAAAGTTTTTGAGATGCTGTTTCTATGACAAACCATGACAAAAAATCAAGATCCATAGCCATCTTATTTCCCATCCTCTTTATCAAAATCCATTCCTTTCTCTTTTATTAGAGCAATGATTTTAAAAAGCTCTCTCTTTTCACAGCCAAGTAGCCTGTGCTAAAAATCACATCCATATATGATGCCTGATCGCCTCAATCATTGGTTGAATCACATAAACTCTCTCTTGAGATATTCATTATAGTCAATATAGAAAACTGAGATACATCATCCCCATAGTTTAGCGGATTCTTAAGCATGACACACTTATACACATCTTCTCCCGATGATTGAGCCAAGGGCTACTCTTAAACAAGTTAAAAACAGCGGCCTGATCATAGGGATGCCACGATAATATGTCACAAGTGTTGATTATTCGTTGCTTAACTTAAACTGGCTTAACACCCGTTTTTCTATCTCTTTCCTTGAATGAGAATGTCAGCGGGCCCATCTATTTGTCCACAAAGCATTTGTTGTTTGAAAAGGGCATAACTGTCAACACCATCGCCTGCTGGCTATGACAGAAAAGTGAGAAATCAAACGGTACCAATAAGGTTTTATTGGATCATCAACACGCCTGATTATATTTTCTGCTCCTATCCCTAGGGATGAAATGGACCCGATAAAGCGAGCTCTCTTTCCATCCATTTTCATCACCTAGGCCAAGAATACTGGAATGATGCTGCAAAGATGTCTAATTCTCATGAGAAATTAGCACATCCCTATCTTCCAATCCTTTAGGTTTTTCTCTCCTGTCAGCCGAGGATTAAATAGTTTTCTCCTTATCATGTCGTTGATTTTGGACATGTTTGAAAACCTTAAGACCAAGACGGAAATCATCTAAAATCATTTGGAACTAATTTTCCCTTATTCCATTTAAGAAATCATTTAATAAAAAGGAGTGTTATTTGATGCGTATTAGAGAAAGCGAGCTTCCCGGCATTGGGTATAAGTTTGAGATTATTACAAAAAATCAAGATAAGCTTGTCATCGTTATTCACGATGATGGACGAAGAGAAATCTACCATTTTGACTCTGATAATCATGAAGAAGTTCTTAGTACAGCTACATTCGATGACGTTGAAGCTAGACAAATCGCTGGCATTTTAGGCGGCATGGCCTATAAACCGAAAGCATTAGAAAGTGTCGATTTTGCCTTTGATGACTTAATTATCGAATGGTATCAAGTAGAACCTGGCGCACCCGTTATTAATAAAACGATCGGGGAAGTAGATATCAGAAACAATTTTGGCGTAACTGTCATCGCCATTAAGAAAAAGAAGACGAAAAAAACGATCAATCCTGGTCCTGATACCGTCATTGAGGCCGGTGATACTTTAGTCGTTTCCGGAGAACGAAGCCAATTAAAAGAACTCATTAATAACTTATTAACCAATAGAGGAAAGGAGTGACCGATATAGATGGATCATCTGGTATTCCAAGTCGGTACAGCGCTTGTTCTTGTTTCCATTGCCTCGCTTATTGCCCATAAACTTAATTTTTCAATTATCCCTTTCCTGATCGTTTTAGGCATGCTAGTTGGTCCGCATGCCCCAACAATCGGGATCATCGATCTCACCTTTATTGAAAGTCAGGAGATTATTCAATTTTTAGGAAGAATCGGCGTTTTGTTTTTGCTTTTTTACTTAGGATTGGAATTCTCGGTTGGCAAACTAATAAAGTCTGGCCGCAACATTGTAGTAGGCGGGAGCCTCTATGTAAGCATCAATTTTATTTTAGGGATTCTTTATGGATGGATCGCCGGGATGCCGTGGATGGAAGCACTGATTATCGCTGGACTTGTCAGTGTCTCTTCCAGCGCCATCGTTGCAAAAGTTCTGGTGGATTTAAAGAGGACAGCCAATCCAGAAACAGAGTTAATCTTAGGAATTATCTTGTTTGACGATATCTTCCTTGCTTTATTTTTAACGACTATGTCAGGAGTTTTATTGGCTGGTTCCACTTCTGTCTTTGGAATCGTTACCTCAGTCCTTATCTCTGTCGGTTACATGCTGTTGTTTTTTCTCATTGCCCGAAAAGGTGCTCCTCTTTTAAACAAATGGTTAAACATTAAATCTGACGAGATTTTCATCATCGTTATATTTGCCACCTTATTTTTCATTGCCGGCTTTTCTGAAACGCTTCATGTTGCTGAAGCAATTGGTGCTTTACTGCTAGGGCTGGTTTTTTCCGAAACAGATCATCGCGATCGGATTGAACACATGGTTGTTCCGTTTCGAGATTTCTTTGGAGCCATTTTCTTTTTCAGCTTTGGATTAAGCATTGATCCATCTACACTAACAAATGCGATCTGGTTAGCATTAGGTGCTGCTTTCCTTACGATTGCCGGAAACTTTGTAGCTGGAATGATCGCAGGAAGAAGAGCCGGGCTGTCTCATAAAGCCTCCACTAATATCGGCTTAACGATTATCGCCCGCGGAGAGTTTTCCATCATTGTTGCGAACTTAGGAATTTCGGCAGGTCTAAACCCCGTGTTGACTCCTTTTACCGCCCTTTATGTTCTAATTTTGGCGATCGCTGGACCACTGTTGGCAAAAGAAAGCAAAAATATTTACCAGTTTTTAAATCAATTTTTCAAATGGAGTCATACCCCTGAAAGAAAAAAAATAAACGTTCCCGGTGAATAAAGTGAATCGTATGAATCTAAAAAATAAAAAATCGATTAGACCTTCATTTATATAAAAATTTTAACGATTATTAACTAAAACCTTGTGATTCTATTCACTAAAAAATCCCACTATTTCACTTTGTTTAGTGATATTTCAAGAAGAAACGGTTTGCTCATTCTTATTTTGTTAAAACTCTACGATTCTTCGCTTATCTCAAATATGATCCCCCTTCGCGCGGAAATGCCTATTGAATTGAATGGATGGCGAGAACTAAGAACATCATGCCTCTTAGTTCAAAAAGGTGTCGGCGGGCTATGAAACTGCCCGCCGATCATTTTGTTATCTTTTTCTATAAAATATGTTATTAAATTCCGAGCCAACTCACTCGTTCAAATCGGATGGATAATCCATTCATTATCAGCACATGGACCTGGACATGCGCATGCTCCTTATAAAACAAGCTAGCCTCCTCTCTCCGAACAACCGAGACGTTTTTTCTCTTTCAACATAGATTCGCGCTTTTATTCACGTGCAACAAAAAAGCCCGATATCTTCAAGCAAGATACCGAGCACTGTTTCTATACATATCCCAACCTTGCGGAAATTTGTTTGCCAATTTGCTGCATTCTTCCTTGCAGCAGTTTGATCCGCTCATCGGTCATTCTTATTGTCGGACCAGAAAGGCTGACAGCGGCAACAACCTTTCCCCCATGCGCAAAAATCGGTACAGCAATACAGCGAATCCCGTATTCGTTTTCCTCTAAGTCGAGAGCATAGCCCTTCTGTTTGACTTGAGCGAGCTCTTGCAAAAAGGCATTTTGATCGGTTATCGTTTGATCCGTATGCCTTGGCAATCCTTTGCGCTCTAAAATATCGCGGACAACATCCGCCGGCAAATGGGCTAAGATCGCTTTCCCTACTGCCGTGCAATGCATTGGGGCTCTTCTGCCGACTTTTGAATGCATGCGCAGCGTTTCCGTTCCTTCTAGCTTTTCGATGTAAATGACTTCTCCTTGGTCATATACGACAAGATGAATGACCTCATTTGTTTCCTTTTCTAATTCCTGCAAATATGGCTTGGCCTCTTTTCGTAAATCGATTGATTCAAGCAACTTCGAGCTCAGCTCTAAAAATTTATAGCCAAGTTTGTAACGGCTTGTTTCTTCATCTTGCTCCATATATCCATATTGAACCAGTGTGGATAAGATTCGATATACAGAGCTTTTGTTAATATCCATCTGTTTAGCAATTTCTGTAACGCCTAAGCCATCCTTTTCCGAACAGACAATATCGATAATGTCTAATGCCCGGCTCACAGACTTGACCATATTTTCTCTTTCCATGCTCTCTCACCTCTGTCACAACACATAATAATTCATTATACCATTGATTTCCGGGCATTTAAGCGGTTACTGACCGGCTTGAACACTTTCTTGTGCCGCAACAAATGGATTGCGAAGCGTTCCAATCTCTGCAATCTCACATTCAATCAGATCCCCCGGCTTAACAAATTCGGCCCCTACTGGACTTCCCGTTAAAATCACATCTCCTGGCTTCAGCGTCATAATATTCGATAGATAGGAAATCATTTTACAGATTGAAATTACCATAAGTTCCGTCGGACTATTTTGTTTTTCAACACCGTTCAATCTTGCCTTTACACTCACCTTGAAAGGATTGAGCTCCGTTTCAATGACTGGACCTAATGGGGTAAACGTATCAAATGCTTTGCCGAGCGTCCAATGGCCGTCTTGATGAAAAAATTGCGGTGCCGTTACATCGTTCCCAACGGTATAGCCGAACACATAATTCAATACATCTGATTCTGGAATATGTTTCGCTTCTTTTCCAATCACCACCGCCAATTCTGATTCAAACTTCACGTGGTCGATTCCTTTTGGAATGATAATTTCTTCTTCAGGCCCGATCACCGATGAAGCAGGCTTAAAGAAAAACACCGGAATTTCCGGCAGCACATCCGGAATCTCTTGTTTTTGCGAGACGTAATTGGCACCGATTCCGATGATTTGATTCGGCTCTAACGGAGCAAGAAGCTTGACCTCATGCCCAGAAAATGTTTTTTCTGTATACTCCCATTTTCCAAACATATCCCCTTGAATTTCTCTGATCCTACCATCTGTTACGATACCTGTGTACCTTTCTCCGTTCGCTATAAATCTAGCAAATTTCATCCCTTTTCTCCTCTCGTCCAATCTGTCATCCGCTCTTGAAAGAGTCCTGTGACTTGCCTTTTCGCCAATCAACTGTGTGATAAAAGAGCTAAATCACACCTTTTTCCAACCTGTTTTTATGAAAAGAATGTCTGACTCTCGAACGATTCTGAAAATCATTCAACCATGATTCAGCGATCAGCCATTTCCCTTCTGCCGCTGATAGCACATTATATAGTGATAAACAACTCCCGATTGGCCATCCATTGGCGGCGGCTTCTGCAACGTTTAAATCAAGTGAAAAAATCACGGAACAACTTCCCCATCCTTGTTCACCGTATCACGTAGATGAAAGGGCATCCTAAATAAATAGAATGCCCTCATTGTTCCTTGTAGGTCTCCTACTGTTTTACCGCAAACTTCGCCTTGGCTTCTAAGCGGCGGCGATGCAAAATTGGTTCCGTGTAACCGTTCGGCTGCTCATAGCCTTTGAAAATAAGGTCGCAGGCCGCTTGGAAGGCGACAGAATGATCATAGTCTTCTGCCATTGGCCGATAAGCAGGATCTCCAGCGTTTTGCTCATCGACGACCTTCGCCATGCGTTTTAATGTCTCGAGCACTTGTTCTTTCGTGCAAATTCCGTGATGAAGCCAGTTGGCGATATGCTGACTTGAAATTCTTAAGGTCGCCCGGTCTTCCATCAGCCCAATGTTATGAATATCAGGAACTTTCGAGCAGCCAATTCCTTGTTCCACCCAACGGACAACATATCCAAGAATGCCTTGAGCGTTATTATCTAGTTCTTGTTGAATTTCTTCCGGAGTCCAGTTAGGATCGACGGCCACTGGAATTTGTAAAATATCATCGCGGAAATCTTTCAACTCTTTGCTTAATTCATTTTGTGCCTTGGTTACATTGATTTGGTGATAGTGGAGAGCATGCAAGACCGCTGCCGTTGGAGAAGGTACCCACGCTGTATTGGCGCCTGCCTGAAGCTGACTGCCTTTTTGCTTCAGCATTTCCGCCATCATATCCGGCATGGCCCACATTCCTTTGCCGATTTGCGCCCGACCTTGCAAACCAGCAGCAAGCCCAATGCTTACATTTGATTTCTCATAAGCTTGCAGCCATGCTGATGTTTTCATATCGTTTTTGCGAATCATCGGCCCCGCTTCCATTGAAGTATGGATTTCATCCCCCGTACGATCTAAGAAACCAGTATTAATAAACACGATGCGGTCTCTTACTTGATAAATGCAGTTTTTCAAGTTCAGCGTTGTGCGGCGTTCCTCGTCCATGACACCAATTTTGATGGTATTTCGCTCGAGGCCCAGCATATCTTCCACACGGTCAAATAATTCATTCGCAAAAGCCACTTCTTCTGAACCGTGCATTTTCGGCTTCACAATGTAGATCGAACCCTTTGCGGAATTTTTATAGCGGCCATTGCCTAACAGAGAATGTTTCGCAATTAAACTAGTCACAACCGCATCCAAAACCCCTTCATAAATTTCCTGGCCATTCGGATCTAATACGGTATTATTCGTCATCAGATGGCCAACATTGCGAATGAACATGAGCGAACGTCCCCGCAATACCAATTCTTCTCCATTTGGCTTTGTGTAAATCCGGTCAGGATGGAGCGTGCGCGTTATCGTTTGATTGCCTTTTGCAAATGTGGCTGTCAAATCTCCTTTCATTAAACCTAATAAATTGCGGTATACAAGGACTTTGTCCTCCGCATCGACGGCGGCAACAGAATCTTCTCCGTCCATAATCGTCGTCAACGCTGCTTCCAATAAAATATCTTTCACACCCGCCGCATCGGTTTTGCCGACAGGATGATGGCGATCGATTTGGATTTCAATATGCAAGCCGTTATTTTTCAGCAAGATAGCCGATGGCTCTTCCGGATCTCCTTGATAGCCGACCCATTTTTCCTCATCTTGCAGGTTTGTCGTCTTGCCATCCTTGGTGAAAACAGATAATTTTCCATCAAGGACCGCGTACTTGACGGCATCTTTATGGGAGTAACCGTTTAACGGCGCCGCTTCATCGAGGAATTGCTTAGCATAGGCAATCACTTTCTCGCCGCGGACAGGATTGTAATGAGCGCCACGTTCCGCGCCGTCCTCTTCACTGATTACATCCGTTCCGTAAAGAGCGTCATAGAGACTCCCCCAGCGCGCGTTCGCTGCGTTCAGCGCATAACGGGCGTTGCTGACAGGGACAACTAGCTGTGGTCCAGCCTGTAGAGCGATTTCATCATCTACTCCTTCAGTTGTGATTTGAAAATCTTCTACTTCTGGTTCTAAATAGCCAATTTCCTCTAAAAATGATTTATATTGATGAAAATCAAAATTTTCTCTATGCTGGCGATGCCATTCATGAAGTTTTTCTTGAATTTCATCACGCCGGGCAAGCAACTCTTTATTTTTCGGCGTCAAATCGTTTACTAGCCTTTCTAAATCCGCCCAAAACTGTTCGTTTTCAACTCCGCTTTCGGGCAAAACCTCTTGGTTGATAAACTCATAGAAAAGGCGGGCAACTTGAAGATTTCCTACTTTTACATAGTCTTGCATACAACCACTTCCCCCATTTCATCCTCATCGATTTTTTAAAAGTACTTCCTTCCTCATACAGAGAGTTTCTGTTTGTTATTACGAAACGTCGTTTCTTAATTTATTAAAAAAATAATAGCATAAAGTTGCAGGTGCTTCAATAATTTTCAAAAAATTATTTCATTTTCTCATTTCTTTTCACTTCGACACAACGCCCTGGTGTCGGAAATAACTTTCCAGCATTTAATAAGTTTTTCGGATTGAATACGTCACGAATATTGGTTTGTGCGGCAATTTCTTCGTCGCTGAAAATGAAACGCATTTCTTCTCGTTTTTCAATGCCCACTCCATGCTCGCCGGTGATCGATCCGCCAGCATCGGCACAAGCTTGCAGACATTCGCTTCCAGCCGCCAATGCCATTTCTGTTTCCCCTGGTTTCCTCGAATCAAAAAGGACAAGTGGATGAAGATTTCCGTCCCCAGCATGGAAAATATTCGCGATTCGCAATCCATATTTTTCGCTTATTTGTCTGATTCGTTCTAGCACTTCCGGCAGCTTGCTCCGCGGAATCACCCCGTCTTGCACTAAGTAGTCCGGAGAAATCGCTCCCATCGCCCCAAATCCCGTTTTTCGATTCGCCCACCATCTTTCCCGTTCCTTCTCATCTTGGGCTACTTTCACTTCACGAACATTTCGGCTTCGGCATACCTTTAATATTTCTTGAATCTGTTCATCGATGCCAGCAGAAATACCATCTACTTCAATAAGCAAAAGCGCTTCAATATCTTTCGGATGCCCTACTGGAAACGCCGCTGCTTCCACCCCCTCAATCGCTGTTTTATCCATCATTTCAAGGGCAGCGGGAACAATTCCGGCGGAAATGATATCAGACACGGCTTGGCTGGCATCGGAAACTTTATCAAAATACGCCAGCACCGTTTGTTTCGCTTCAGGATTTTTTAAAATGCGAACGGTGATTTTCGTTACAATTCCTAACGTGCCTTCCGATCCTGTCAATATTCCAAGCAAATCATATCCAGGCGGATCAAGAACTCCGTTTGTGCTTATTTCAATCATTTCCCCATTTGGCAAAACAACTTCCAGCCCCAAAATATGGTTTGTCGTCACGCCATATTTTAAGCAGTGGGCTCCCCCGGCATTTTCAGCAACGTTCCCACCGATCGTACAACAATATTGGCTTGATGGATCAGGAGCATAATAATAGCCTTTATCAGCAATCGAATGGGTCAGCTTCAGATTTATAAAGCCCGGCTCGACCACCGCACGTCGATTTTCGAGGTCGACCGATACAAGCCGCTTCATTTTGGTTAAGCTAATGATCACCTCGCCATTTAACGGAATCGCTCCGCCGCTTAATCCCGTTCCTGCACCGCGGGCAAGAAAGGGCAAATCATACTCATGGCAATATTTCACAATCTTCGCAACTTCCTCTGCGCTATTGGGAAACACGACTGCCCTCGGTAAATGGCGATGAATCGTAAAACCATCACAGTCATATGCAAGCAAATCTTCTTTTTTATAGAGAATCGCTGAAGTACCAACGATTTTCGCAAGATTTTCGATATGTGTATCCTTTATTTGCCCACCTTTTATCGCCATGATTCTCCCACCTTTTGTTGATCCTCTTTTTGATATGCCCAATCAAGCAACTGAACGGTATGCACAATTTTTTGGTTTCTTCCGTATTTCAGCACTCCCATCGCCATTTGCAGCATACAGCCGGGATTCCCCATCGAAATCATTTCGACCTCTTCAGGAACATGCTCCATTTTACTTTTTAGGACAGCTCCTGCCATTTCCGGATGAGTGATATTGTAAATGCCGGCACTTCCACAGCAACGGTCGGCATTCGGCATATGCACCATTTCCACCCCGGGAATGCTAAGAAGAATGTCGCGCGGCTCCCGGCGTATCCCTTGACCATGCGCTAAGTGGCATGCATCATGATACGTAATCCTTGTTTTGATTTCTGCTTTTGGCTTTTCATACCCTGTATCATAAAGATATTTAGAAATATCTTGTACCTTCGCAGCAAACCGTTCTGCTTTTTCACGCCACTCTTGATCTTCACGAAATAATTCTGGATATTCTTTCAACATGCAGCCGCAGCCTGCTGCATTCACAATGACTGTATCGGCATCTTTAAACGCTTCGATATTCTGCTTCGCCAGCTTTCTTCCTGTTTCGCGGTCGCCGGCATGAACATGCAGCGCTCCACAACACGTTTGATTTTGTGGGATTGTCACATTATTTCCATTGCGGGTTAATACACGAATCGTCGCTTCATTTATATCACTGAACATCACATCCATGACACATCCAGTTAAAAGGGCAACTGTCCGCTTCGTTTCCCCTTTCGCTTGAATCATGCCGGCCTGTTTGTATTTTTGGCGAACCGGCTGTTTGACTTTCGGTAAAATCGCTTCCATTTCCACTAAATGCTCCGGCATCATATGAATCAGCCGCGTCTTACGCGCCATCTTTTGCAACCCGCTCGTTTGGTAAAACTTCAACAACCTCCCTAATAAATGCAAGCGATTCGCATGCGGAAATACCCCCTCAAGAAAAAATTTGCTTACCGCTCCTTTCCATCCGGTCAATGGCATCGCTTGACGAATTTGTCCGCGCGCCTCTTCGATCAACCCTCCGACATCGACATCAGCAGGACAAGCGGTCGTACACGCTCGGCAATCAAGGCAAGCAAAAACCGGATCGGCAAACGCTTCATTCACTTCCAGCTTTCCTTCGGCAACCGATTTAATCAGATGGACGCGCCCGCGCGGAGAATGCTGTTCTTGACCCGTTTGTTCATAAGTTGGACAGGATTCCAAGCACATGCCGCAATGAACACAATCGGCCCATTTGCTTTCATCAGGAGGGTCATTCCAAAGATAATTCCCCAAGCTCGCCTCTGTACATGCCGGTGCTTGTTTTACATCGCTCTCTCTTACACTCACATTATATCCCTCCTACAAATCGTCCATGATTAAGGGTAGAATGGGGGTCTATTTTTGTTTTAATACCTTCTAATAGGAAGAAATAAGACGGTTTTTCGCCCCAAACCTCTACTTTTTGCCGAAGCGCCAATGGCAAATGTTTCACAATCACGTATCCGCCAAGCGGGATCACAAACTGACGAAGCCGCTCAATGGCAGCAACAACCTCTTCGCCCGTCCCTTTGATATATATTTGACATAGTCCATGCCCAAGACCGCCATGCGCCTCAACAGCTATATTCATAGCGTCTTGTAAAATATGACTTGCTTTTATGACTTGAAGAGCATCGAGATTGACAACGCCGATTTTCAAAGCAGCCTCTATTTCGTTGCTGCTTCCGCTTTCCCTCCCATTCGGAGCGATGGTGTAAAATTGTTTCCAAAATGCTCGCGCTTCTTTTAATGGTAAAATCGTTATATTTGTTTTTGCTGGCTGAATGCGCTTGACAAAATTCTCCTGGTAATGGACAGCGCTTTCGACATCTTCAAAGCTGATCGCTACTGTATAAGCATGATTCCCTGTTAACCGCTCCGATAAAGAAGGGCTTAACAATTCCAGGGATGTCGGTTCCATCAACGAATCTAGCAATTCCACAGCAAAAGCGCGTATTTCTTCCATCTTTCCTTCTTGAAAGGATAATAGAATAAGGCTTTCATATTTCGGAAGCGGGCGAAGCTTCAACGTTACTTCCGATATCACTCCGAGCGTCCCCATAGAACCGATAAACAGCTTGTTCATATCATAGCCAGCCACATTTTTAACCACTTTGCCGCCCGAGCGGATAATCGTTCCATTCGGGTAAACAATTCTCATTCCAATGACGCTGTCGCGAGCAGAACCATAACGAAATCGTTTCGGACCGCTGTCGTTCGCTGCAATCACTCCACCAATCGTGGCATATTCTGGCCATATCGGATCTAACGCGATCGTTTGGTTATATTCGGCTAAATATTCCTGCAAAGATTGAAATGGTGTCCCGGCTTTAACCGTTAATGTCATGTCACCAACGTTATGCTCGACAACTCCTTTATATTCCGCCAGTGAAAGCAAAAGATCGGCGACTTCCGTTCCCCCGCCAAATCCTCTCTTCGTTCCGCCGCCGGCAATCGTTACTTTTTTTCCATGGTTGTCTGCATACATTAAAACATTGGAAATCTCCTCTTCCGACTGCGGACAAACGGTGACCCGACCGCTATTTCCCAACGGATGTCCCACATCTTCTTCTACTTGAACGTGGCTGTCGCGCAAAATCGCCTTTAATTCTGATAAAAATTCTGTGGCGAGCAATCCTCACACCCCTCATTGTTTCGTAATAAGAAACATTGTTTCTATAATTTTGTGCAACGAATCCTTTAAGCATCATCACTGAAATGTATACTACTTACCATTTATTTAATCATTTTTTCCACTATTTTTCAATTAATTTTTAGAATTTATAAAATAGTATAAATATATCATTTCCCCAGTGCTGATATGATCTAGTATGCTACTAAAAAACAGAATGATCTTCCTGCTTCTTCTCTCGAACAAGAAACGCCAGTGAACCTATTCATTTGCCCACAAAGCGTTCCTTAGATGAAAATAAATGGCTTGAACAGCTTTTTTGCCTGCGGGAGGGTCACATAATTAGCAACGCCTCCTTCTGAATCGTTACATTCACTGGAGTTTTCGTGAGAATCTCGCCATCGCTTTGGACAATTATCGGCGGTTCAGCGATAATTTCTACCTGTTTTCCTTTGATCATGGTGACACTTGGATGTGAAACATGCTTTCCTTTATACGCTTTTGGAAACGTGTGTAACAGCTCCCATTTTGTGACGCTATGTACGATACAAATGTCAAAAAGTCCGTCATCGTAACAAGCATCCGGACATATTTTAATCCCTCCGCCGTAATTCGGAGTATTAGCAATGGCAATGAACCATACATTTGAAAAAGATTGAACCTCCCCGTCAATTTTTAATTGAATGCGGACGGGACGATATTGGAATAAAGCATGCAAAACGCTCAATCCATAGGAAAGATCGCCTAACCTAACGAGATTTAATAAATCTTTATATTTAGCGGTATTGTTGATTTCGGCCACTTTGCCGTCAAATCCGATTCCCGTTACAGTCATGCAGTATTCTTCGCCAATTTTTCCAACGTCCATTTTTCTTTTCTTTCCTCTTAAAATACGTTCCAACGCCCTTTTATAGTCCATCGGTATATCAAGAGCCCTTGCTAAATCATTTCCTGACCCTGCCGGAATAATCCCTAAAGGTATATTCGAATGAATGAGCCCGTTTGCCACATCGTGGATTGTGCCATCGCCGCCAACGGCGACAACCGCATTGCATGCTTTAGAAGAAAACTCCTTCACTATTTCTACCGCATGTTTTGGACGTTCTGTAAAACGAACTTGATAATTTACCTGCTTCTCTTGAAGCAGCTTTTCAACCTTTTTCCAAACTTTCAGCCCTTTTCCGTTTCCCGAGATTTTATTAACAACAAAATAATAGATCATATCGATCGTTCCCTCTAATCAAAGATCGTAACATGAAAATCCCAAACAAGGTCCCGCTTTACATCGGGACGCTTGTTTTTCTCTTTTTACTTTACCGATTTGAGAATTCCGGCCATTTGCTGCTCGTGCCGAAGAAAAAATAAAGGCCCTACCGTTTTTCCTCATGAGCGGTACTCTAAGCGATGGCAACCGTCCTTTTTTCTTGTTTTATTCCCTCTCGCTAAGGTAAGGTTTCGAAGGGATCAATGAGCATAGCGACATGCCATTTAGGAGACAAGAACCGCCCATTTCGCTGAGTCAATCTCATTCCGCTGACATTTGTTTCCATGTCTTTTCCTCGAATACCGGCATGCTCATCTATTTCGACTTCCATAGCTCCCTCTCCTTTTTCTTTTCTAACGTTTTTAATCAATCTGCCCGACCGGCAGCCCTTGCTCTCTTAGCTCCCGCCAAATGTAACGATCGAGCGCATAGGGCTCTTCTGCTTTGAACACTTCCACTTCCGCCAACGTAAGTAACAGTTGAAACGGTTTTCCAAATGCTTGCCCATACAATAGAAAAAAGTTCGTATGGTGATCAATGTAAAAAATCGCTGTAGAATCCCATTGACGAAGCTGACGTTTTACACCGCTGGCAACATGTAAAGCGAATGAAGCAGCTTTCATATGGCACGCCATGTACCTGCGGATCGTTTCGCTCATCATTCTCGCCCCTTTCTCAATAAGGATGGTCACAAACGGCTCTGCCAAAATAAAAAGCTCTTTCCGCCATGAATGACGCGAAAAGAGCTTGAAGCCGTCCTTATCATTCAAAGCGAAGCGCTTTGCGGGTAGGAGCACCTTGCGTCAAGCGCAGGTTGCTGTGAAGTCATTGAGCCCGATCTCTCGTTCACTCTTGATAAGACTTATTCAGTTATTCCTATGCTACCATTATTTTATGGAAATGACAACCATTTTTTAATTTCCAAAAACTAAGATTCATAACATCGAAATAACAAGGACTTCTTCATTACGATCGACCATCGTCGCCAGATCATTCGTCCTATTCCTAGCCCCCGCTAGATGATCCCCTTTCTTTTATAGGGACATATAAATGAACTTTACACTTTCCTTCCGGATCTGTTTCTGGATTATTCATACAAAATTCCAGGCACGGCCTATCATCCGCATCATACTCACTATTTGGCAACCACTGTCCAAATAAACTTTGATACGCAATCGCTAATTTATCAATCGTATCGTAAAACTGATATAAGGCATATAATCCGCCAGGTATTGTTTTATATTGAATATCGGGATCTTCATCTCCCTTGAAACCGGTCGGCAGCGTCACACACGCATCATAGCGGCAAGCAAATTCTTCTACAACAAGAGGATCATCCAATGAGATGCCAATAAAATCGTGCTCTGGCGGATACAATCCGTTTCGGTTTGCCCATTCGTTTAATTGATTCCATGCATAATACGTTTCTAAATAGCTACCCACATGCCTAATAAAAGCCACTTCATAGTCAGGAAGCTCTTTAATCGTTATATTCATGCTCCATATTCTCCTTAATAAATGATGGTTAGCGTAAGTATAACGTATCGGAGCAGACCATTCTTCTTGATTCTTGCTTATATCTAATGAAATATTGCGATTTTGATGTTTTTTTCTTACGTCACTGGGAACCATGTGAAAATGTTGTTTAAAAGCAGCATTAAAATTTGAAACGGAGCCAAAACCACAGAGATTGGAGATTTCCAAGATAGATTTAGTCGTTTCAGTTAAGTAATACACCGACTTTTGCAGACGAATTTTTTTCACATAAGACATCGGTGTCATTCCAACAATCGAAGTGAAGATACGATTAAAATGATATTTCGAAAAATGGGAAACGTTGGCTAATGTATCAAGATGAATAGGCTCGTCATAATGATCATGAATATACTTGACGGCTCTTTCAATTCTTTCATAATAATCCCTTCTCATTTCATTGCCTCCTAATATTCGCTGAACCCTACTCTTTCACTAATAGTATCGCATGGGAGCTATCACGATTTTCCCTCGTTCTTCAGCGGCAACTCTAACACCATTATGTTTGTAAATAATTCTAATTGCACTGTTTCTAATGACTGTTCTTGAAGTGCCGTTCTTCATTACATCTTCAACAACATTTGTCGGAATCCCTCCCGTTTGATGCCCTCTTGCATATCCTATTGGCTGTCCAGCCACGGCCGCATTTTCCGAAACCGACAACACTTTGCCCCACGGGTCATAGCTGTAATTCGCGACCGTTGTTCCATTTTCATCGACCATCCGCACGACATCGCCGCGGTAGTTGATGACATAATAGAACGGATCGCCGTTTTGGTTCGTCACCGTATTTGGTTTCCTGTTCGCCCATACCGTTTAGTCGTTATCGCCATCATATCTTCAAAAACAAATATGATGGTTATCATCGCGATAACCACCAAAAAATTCAATCTAATTATACATTTCTTTTTTTATCTTTAGAAATAATTCTATTTCTTCTGGCTCTTGCTCACTTAATCCATCAAAATGCTTCTCGGAATGCACTAATTCATCATACCCCCAGATTGCAGAAATCCCTTCCTCGTCATATCCATAAAACTTGTAATACCATGTTTCAGGTATTTTATTTTCAATAACTTCAAATAATTCTGCCGGATACCAATAAGGAGTTTCGTAATCGTCAAATAAAAGATATCTTAACCCATCTTCATAAAATAATATTCCATAGACATTATAATCTCTATTAACTTCTATTCCGTTATAGGTGGTTTTTTGATTATAACCTTCTCTTACCTTTCTTGGACTAAATAAATAGCCATCATCTGTAATACATCTAACCTTCAAACATTATTCACTCCTATCACTTAAATTTAAAGTCATCAAATTTTCCCGTTTTGATATTGTAATTAAAGTGAATATTGATATTTCCTTTGGAAGTCTTAATAATTCTTTGCATTTTTACCCATCCTTCTGAACCCAGCCATCTTTTATCATTCATTTTACTTCTTGGAACTACCTCCCTAGCTCCAGCAAGTGGATTTGATAATACTTCCTTCATGGCTAACTGTTCTTCAAGGCTGTTAGGGGTTGTTCTTCCTGTTGAACCTCTACCTAATGATTTCTTTTTTAGTAGACTATTGAGGTTTCCAGTACCCTT
>NZ_JACIDF010000002.1 GCF_014196195.1 Anoxybacteroides rupiense
CTCCTCTCCCATGAACCGAAGATCGCACGCCAATGCCATTTCCAGGCCTCCCCCAACCGTATGCCCTTCTAAACAAGCGATATACACTTGAGGAGCGCGCGCGATTTTATCTAATGTCTCGTTACAGAACAAGCAAAATTGCGTTTTAAACCGCGGATCCGCTGCCCGTAAAAAATGGATATCCGCCCCCGCTGAGAAAAATTTCGGCATATCGCTCATCAGCACAACCACTTTTATGTTTGGATCAAACCGAATGTCGTCGATCGCCGCATTCAGCTCCTGATAAAAGGCGAGATCATAAGAATTGGATTTGTTAATGTGCAAATGAATTTCCGCCACCCCTTCGTTTTTCACCACTGTTAAATTTTTCGTTTTTGTGACTGTTTCTTGTGCCATACCCATCCCTCCAAATAGATTAGTCATCCATCGCTCCATACTGAACACATGAATGCTGCAACATCCATTAAAAATTTGCCGCTTTCGCATCCTTCCACAAGCAATCTTTCCATTAACAAGCGGTTCAAAAGGCAAAGCGCACCCTCAGATTTTCATCGCTTTTCCTCTACTTCATCCAATGTCCTCCGCCATCGCACCCATTCGAAAACACTTTTGCATTGATGACAGTAATATTGCGAAACAAGCTGCGCAGTTCCAAACATAGACATTTTTGCCACATCCACCGAATGACAAAATGAGCAATACACCGCCTCTTGCCTATCCATTTTCAGGCACCTCTTTTTATTATGTTTTTGTAAATATCGTATATAAAACATAATAATTAATCGTCTGAATATTGTCAACAATAAAACAAAAAATATCCTGTATTTATTTAATACATCTATATTCTATCTGTATTTTTTATAGGTTGTTTTTTCAACAAAAAAGTAACGATCGTTTAAGTTATATAAAAAAGAACGTAGAACCATACACTGGCTCTGCGTTCTTTTTCAGCTAATCCCTTAACATCCCACACGATATTTCAATTTCTTATAGTTAAGATACAAACGAAGGATATTTTCTAGCTCAATAGCTAATCCGGACGGGTTTCAATTCCTCGTAGTTAAGATACAAACAGAGTGAATGTGGTTGAGGCTGGCGGCATTGAGGATTGTTTCAATTCCTCGTAGTTAAGATACAAACGATGAATTGCTCGAACAGCTGGATGTCGAATTAGAAGTTTCAATTCCTCGTAGTTAAGATACAAACCCGAAAGACGAAGGTTTTGATTTTGATTATTGGGCGTTTCAATTCCTCGTAGTTAAGATACAAACCCCAACAAATGTTGATAGATTAAGCTTTTTGGTTTTTGGAACGATTTGTTAGTTTTATTATAACGAGAGGCGCATGTTTGCGCAATGGTTGATCGGACAGTCGTTTCATTCAAAATGTATGTGTCGTCGATCTCCAGGGATTTTTACGCCATTGGAGGTCGACGACTTTATTTTTTATCTGTGCTTTGTTCAGACCCCGTAGCGATCCGAAGGGGATCGCATGACCAATAAGCTATATCAATCCGGCTTATCAATTCATCCCAGTAAAATTTTAAACGGACGCATCTGGAAAGGCAGACTGGGTTTATATAGAAACCCTCTTTTTTTACTCAACAGTTGTTTATGAGAAACAATTTTTTCTCCCTCATCAATAAAACCATTGGCTCCCGGTCGGTCTCGTACGGCTTTATCCTTCCATTATTTATCTTGCTGCTGCAAATGATATTTTTTCATAAATTGTTCAGCTCTTCCGCGACGGTCCGTAAATTTTTGTTTCCCAGTATAAAAGGGGTGCGTATCTGAACTAATTTCCACTTTAATAAGCGGATATGTATTCCCGTCTTCCCATACGATCGTTTCGTTAGAAGATTTGGTCGATCCGCTTAAAAATTTATATTCACTGTTGACATCCATAAAAACCACTTTTTGATAGTTAGGATGAATGCCTGGCTTCATTTGAGAATCACTTCCTTTAGATTATTTTCAGCAAAGCGCTACTTCGTTTCGCGATGCAGCGTATAGCGCTTTAAACGTGGTGAATATTTTCTTAGTTCTAAGCGCTCTGGATTATTTCGTTTATTTTTTGTCGTGATATAGTTACGGTCACCTGTCTCTGTGCACTGTAAAACAACTTTTACTCTCATGCCTAAGATCCCTCCAAACTGAAAATATTTGATACATCATTAAATCGTAATAATTACGATTTAACATATTCAACTTATCAAAAAAATAAGCAACTGTCAATCGTCAAGAAAGAAAGTCAGGT
Source organism: Anoxybacteroides rupiense (assembly GCF_014196195.1). Taxonomy (GTDB): domain Bacteria; phylum Bacillota; class Bacilli; order Bacillales; family Anoxybacillaceae; genus Anoxybacteroides; species Anoxybacteroides rupiense. The sequence goes on from NZ_JACIDF010000002.1 coordinate 2,257, forward strand.
TCGCCCTCTCATAGCTTAGAGAAAAAATCCTAAAAGTTGGCGATCGCTTTGTCGTTCTCTCTTCTCCTTTTGTGGACAAATATAGATTTACTTTCGGGCCATCTATAAAAATTTTTTCTTATTTTCCCTATAATGTAAGCGTTTTTATCTTTTTTTCATAAAAACCGATATTGACAATCAGCTTTATCGGAATTATGATGAGTATAAAAATTCCATAAACAAACCGCTTATCAAGAGCGACCGAGGGAACAGGCCCAATGACGTCCGGCAACCTCCCGCAATCGGGAACGGTGCCACATCCTGCAGAATGGCTTTCATTCTGAAAGATAAGTCTGGTATTTACATACCGATGCCTCTTTCTGAATGAAAGAGGTTTTTTCTTTTATATGGAGGTCCATGCAAAAATTTTCGTCACCATATGAAAAGAGCCATCGCGAGACTTTTTGCAAATTCTATTTTCTTAAAAAAGCTCGACTCTCAGGGGGGAAAGTGATGATTGAAATCAAGGATGTAACTAAAATTTACACATCGAAAAACAGGCAAGTCATCGGCGTCGATCACGTCTCTTTGACCATCCAAGCTGGAGAAATTTTTGGCGTCATCGGCTATAGCGGCGCCGGCAAAAGCACGTTGCTGCGCTGCCTCAACCTTTTGGAGCGGCCGACATCTGGACAAATTATGATAGACGGCGTTGATTTAACATCTTTAAACAGCGAACAGCTACGGCAAGCGCGTCTAAAAATCGGAATGATTTTTCAACATTTTTATCTTGTCAGTTCAAAAACAGTTTTTGAAAATATCGCATTCGCTTTAAAAGCCGCTAACAAACCGAAGGAGGAAATAGAGAAACGAGTCAATGAGTTGCTAGACATAGTCGGTCTGTCTGACAAGCGAGATGCCTACCCTGCCCAGTTGAGCGGCGGACAAAAACAGCGAGTCGGCATCGCGCGGGCGCTTGCGAATGATCCCAATGTCCTTTTGTGCGATGAAGCAACATCGGCACTCGATCCAAGCACAACCAAATCCATTTTGACACTGTTGAAAAAAATTAATCGCGAATTAGGCATCACTATTGTATTGATTACCCATGAAATGGAGGTAGTGAAAGATATATGCGATCGCGTCGCGGTTATGCAAAATGGAAAAATTATAGAATTAGGAACGGTATATGAGCTTTTTACCAATCCAAAGGAGGAATTAACGAAATCTTTCATCAATAGCATCCTGCAATTTGAAATTCCTGAACATCTGTTGCAAAAACGGACAGGAACGATGGTGAAAATTTTATTCAAGGGAGAGAGCGCCGAAGAAGCGATCGTTTCCGATATGTTGCAAACCTTTAAAGTGAAAGGCAATATCTTACACGGGAAAATCGAATATATTCAAAACATCCCGCTCGGCGTCTTTATCATGGAGCTGACAGGAGAGCGTAAAGAAGTTGAACGAGCGCTCGATTATATTTCTGAAAGAACCAATGGATTGGAAGTGATTGCGCATGCTGCTTAATGCTCTTATCGATCTTATTCCTGAACTAAACAAAGCGTTTTTAGAAACGATTTATATGGTCGCCATCTCTCTTTGTATCGCGATCCTTATTGGACTTCCGTTGGGGATTCTGCTTTTCGTCACGGACCGGGGTCTTTTTTTAGAAAATAACATCGTCAAATCCGTTCTAGGCTTTGCAGTCAATCTGATTCGTTCGATTCCATTTGTCATCCTGCTCGTCGGGCTGCTGCCGCTGACAAGACTGATTACTGGAACCACCATCGGCCCTACTGCTGCCTCTGTCTCGCTGTCGGTTGCCGCCATTCCTTTTTTCGCAAGAATTGTAGAAACTTCATTGCGAGAAATTGAGAAGGGAGTGATTGAAGCAGCAATCGCCGTTGGGGCTACGCCGTGGATGATTATTAAAGATGTGCTGCTGTCGGAAGCTCGCCCGGGCATCGTCCATGGGATCACCATTACAACAATTAGCTTAGTCGGATATTCCGCCATGGCCGGCATTGTCGGCGGCGGGGGCATTGGCGACTTAGCGATTCGTTTTGGCTATTATCGCTATGACAATACGGTGATGATTACAACGATCGTTGTTTTAATTTGTCTTGTTCAAATCATTCAATTTAGCGGTGAACGCATCGCCCGTCTTGTCGATAAACGATAAAAAACAACGCAATCGATAAAATAATCAAGGGGGATTTCAACATGAAAAAACGACTGATTTTACTTATTTGCCTTCTTTCCTTTTCACTTTTAGCAGCATGCGGCAATAAAGAAGCAACTTCCGGAAGCACTCAGAAAATGGAGCTGACGATTGGCGCAACTTCCGGTCCATACAGCGACATGGTCAACCAAGCGATTAAACCGCTGTTAGAAAAGAAAGGATATAAAGTCAAAGTAGTGGAATTCAGCGACTACATTCAACCAAATTTAGCCTTAGCCAATGGCGATTTAGACGCTAATTTATTCCAGCATAAAATTTATATGGAAACATTCGCTAAAGAGCATCATCTTGATCTTTCTGAAGTCATTATTGTTCCAACTGCTCCAATGGGGATTTATTCAAAAAAATTTAAATCACTAAATGAAATCAAGGATGGCAGCGAAATTGCGATTCCGAATGATCCTACGAATCTGGCAAGAGCACTACTAATCTTACAAGATCAAAAACTGATCCAGCTTGACTCATTCGTCAATCCGCTCACTGTTTCGGAAAAAGATATCAAAGAAAATGGCAAGCATCTTAAATTTAAGCCGATTGAGGCAGGGCAATTGCCGCGGACTGTTGAAAGCGTCGATTTAGCAGCGGTGCCCGGCAACTTCGCTTTAGCGGCAAAAATGGACTTAAATGACGCTCTTGCCCTAGAAAATATGCCGGATGATTATCGCAATCGCATCGTTGTGAATACAAAAGATTTAAATCAACCGTTTGTCAAAGATATTCAAGCAGCGGTTCAATCAAAAGAATTTGAAAAAGTGATCGACCAAAATTTCAAAGGCTTTGGAAAGCCAAAATGGATGCTGGAACGAAAACAATAACTTCTACCCATACACGCCGTCTCCTCACGGCGTGTGTCTTTTTCACAGCATTGAAATAGACGTTTCGTCATCGAACCATTATAGTAAAAATAGATCGAATGAACAATAAAGAGGCGAGAACCATTGACACACATTCAAGGAGGCAGTACAGAATCTAGTAAAGCAAGCTAGGCGCTGTTTTTGGGCGGTTTTGTTACCTTCGCCAGCTTATATACGGCTCAGCCGCTCTTGCCGCTGTTCGCAAAAGCCTTTCACATTTCTGCCGCTTCAGCTAGCTTAGCCATGTCTGTATCGACCGGTGCATTAGCCATTATCATTCTCCTTGCCGCGAGTACTCGGATCGCGCTGGAAAAAAGAGAGTGATGACCATCTCGTTGCTGTTAACATCGTTATTAACGATGGCAAGCGCGCTACTCTCCCACTTTCCTTCTCTTGTGCTTGCGCGCGCGTTACTCGGTATGGCAGCTGCCGGCGTCCCCTCTTTAGCAATGGCTTATATTACGGAGGAATTTCAAGCAGAAGGAATTGGCAAAGCGATGGGGCTTTATTTAGCGGAACCAGCATTGGAGGCATGGCTGGACGAATAGCGATCAGGCTATTAACCGATTGGTTTTCATGGCGGACTGCACTGTTTTCCATAGGAGCCTTTTCGCTTTTATTAAGCGTTATTTTCGCCTTGATCCTGCCGGCGCCGCGCCATTCTGCCCCAAAGCCGTCTAGCGGCAAAACGGCTTTGGCGGCCTATGTTGTCCATTTGCGCCATAAACCGCTGATGTCGCTGATTATGCTCGGCTTTTTATTTATGGGAGAGTTTGTGACGCTGTACAACTATATTAGCTTTTTATTAAGTGAACCGCCATACTCATTAAGTCTATCCGTGCTTGGATTTTTGTTTATGGTGTACTTATTCGGAAGCTTCAGCTCTGTTTATATGGGAAAAAAAGCCGATTTATCTGGATATGCGCCCACATTAAGTCTATCGGTCACATGGACCATTCTCGGTGCCGCTATTCCCCTTATTCCTTCTGTTGCGATAAAGCTGATTGGGCTTTCACTATTTACGTTTGGCTGCCATTCGATCGCCAGCACATGGATTGGCAAATGCACAAGGCTCTATAAAGCGCAAGCAGCTTCTCTTTATCTGCTATTTTATTATATAGGGTCGAGCTTGGCGGGGACAGCAGGAGGTTATTTTTGGATGCATTTTCATTGGTTGGGTGTGATCGCGTTTATCATTGCTTTGCTGCTGTTAAGCTATCCGCTGATTGGATATGCCCAAAAGCATCTCCGATAAGTGTTCGTCCTGTCTGCTATCTTGTTCTTCCTAAAAGTGTTCCCGCTTTCTCCTTCAATAAAAAACGCCGGCGGATCTTCTGTTTCCGCTAGCGTTTCCCCATGCTTCAATCCCTAAAACAAACCTTCCGAATGTAAGCTTCCTCAATGTCGTCTAGTAGAGTCGGGCGGCCGAGGCTCGAAAAAGAGTTCACCTTGATCACACGAATCGATGACAACGGCAAGATCATACATATTTTTCCAACCTACACTCTTCCAAAGATCATTCATTTCGTCCTTAAAAGGATAAGAACGTGCAAGTTCCCTTCCTCTCATTGACTATGAATCGGCTCCAGACATGCACGAACATCATTTTTCGGTGAATTGACAATCGAAGCTACTTCATACATGCTCATCTTTGCCGCGGCATATGGCTTAAGCAACGATTTCACATAATCGGTATCCTCTAGCTTTGCATCCAGCCATGCTTCATGCTGCTCTGGCGGCAAAATGACCGGCATCCGCTCATGAATGGGGCTGACCAATTCGTTTGCTTCCGTTGTAATAATGGTACATGTATACAACGCCGTCCCTTGCTTGTCCCATTTTTCCCACAGCCCTGCAAAAGCAAAAGGCTCACCATTTCGCAACGTAAAACGATACGGAATTTTGTTCGTCCCTTCCTTTTTCCATTCGTAAAAGCCGTCCGCTAAAATTAAGCAACGGCGCCGTTTCAACGCTTGACGAAAACTCGCTTTTTCATCGACGGTCTCGCCTCTCGCATTGATCATCTTCCAGCCGATTTTCGGATCATTCGCCCAAGCGGGCACGAGCCCCCACCTCATCATTTTTCCGATCCTCATCCCATTCTCCTCAACAACCGTCAGCACCGCTTGGCTTGGCGCGATGTTAAAACGGGGCGATAGCGGTTCAGGAAAAACAAAATGAAACAACGCTTGCAACTGCTCCATATCAGCCGCCAACGAAAAACGTCCGCACATCCCAATTCCCTCCTTCATATATATTTATGTACAAGTATAACACTAAGAGGGAGCGATATGCGCGCTCCCTTTCATCTTTTGCTCCATTATGTCCATCCGTTTTCTCTACCTTGCGCTTTCCTCAGCTGCTTGCACTTGTATACGAACGCAATGCAAACCGCCAAAAGCGACGTGCCAGCCATAAAAACACAACAGCCAGCAATCCAGCAATAAGCGCAGTCGCCATATTCCATTTTCCCAGCAACGATAAAGCCGGCATATTCGTAATCACCGCCGCTGGCAGCACATAAGTCAAAATCACGCGCACCCAGCCGCGGTACATGCCGATCGGAAACCGCGCCGTTTCAAAGAAGGAATCAAAAATAAAAGATAAATCATCAATGCGGATCACCCAAAACGAAGTCGTCATCAGCATCATCCATAACGAATAAATCAATACAAGCGACGAAGCCATCGTGATCAGAAAAACGAGTATATCAACCAATGATGGCATATAATGCTTTTCCGCTAGTCCATAGACGATCAGACCGAGGCCAAGAGCAACATCAATCAACCGCCAAAACACTAAATGACGAAAGCTCACATAAAACATGCCGTCAACAGGCTTGGTTAAAATATAATCAAGCGTGCCGCGGCGAACGTGCTCAAGCAAGCGCGGCATATTGGGACGCAAAGCAAAATCGATCCAGCCTTTCAATGTATTAAAGACGCCGAGCAGCACAAGTACATCCGCATATGTCCATCCTCCAAGCCGATCGGTCTGATAAAAAAAGATATGGATGGTCAAAATCGCAATCCCAATGCCAAAAAAGCTGGAAACCAGATTCCCAAGAAACTCGCTACGATATTCCAGCTCTTCAACAAAGCACGCTCGGAAAAATTCGCGGAAAATTCTCCAGTATCTGCCCATGCTCAACCACCCACCGCTTGATTTTTCTTTAATCCCGCTTTCCAGATCCATTGAAGCATCATAATGAATATCACGGCCCAAACCGATGCGATCATAAATCCTTGGCGCACCTCATGACCATTAGCGGCCTGGCTGATCAGATCAATCGGAAAACCGATCATGTAACGAAAGGGCAGGAAAATGCTCCATTGCTGCAAAAGCGGTGGAAGCATCGATAATGGCGCTATTCTCCCTGATAAAAATAAAGAGATAACTTCCAGCACGCTGTAGATGGCCGCAACTTTTGTTATCCAAAAACCAAGCAGCCCGCAAGTATAACTAAGCAAGAAACGAAGCAGCGCCCCCATCAACACCGCCGCCAAAAATAACAACAGCTGACTCATTGATATCTCAACGCGCAGTGCCGGCACAAACAGCGCCGCCCCCGCCCACATCGGTATTAAAATAACAAGAAATAATAACTTATACACTACATTCTCCGCAATCGCCCAATGGATCGGATGCAACGGCCGGATGATATAGTTGGAAAATGTTCCTTCGCGAATTTCGCGATCGAGCTCCCAAACATCCCATGCACTTGTCATTCTTTCTACAAAAATCACAGCCATAAAGTAAAAAAAGAACGCATCGCTTTGCGATGGATCAATGTTAATCCAAACAGCCATCGTAATCAAGGGCTGAGTGATAGCCCCGGTCATCCACACAATCGTAGCTAGGCGGTAAGCCAGCATTTCCATGTACTTCATCCGTAAAAGAGCAGCATATTTACGAACCATGGGACAACTCCTCCTGAAAGGCACGCGTAATCACTTCTTCCATCGGCGGATCTTGAATGTTAATATCATAAACGTGGAAATGCTGCAAGAAATGCGCCGACACTTCAGCTACCCTCTCACGATTAACCCGCAATACCACCTGGCTGTCCTCGACTTCTGCCACTTCCCCATAATCTTCCCAGCGCGCATTCGGCACTTCAGAAAAGCGCACCTCAAGCCGTTTGTATGGCGCCAGCTTTTCCGTTAACACCGACAATTCTCCGTCATAAATCAGCTGGCCGTAGTTAATCATCATAATGCGGTCACACAGTGCAGTCACATCTCCCATATAATGCGATGTTAATAAAATGGTCGTTTGGTGCTCACGATTATATTCCGCAATAAAACGCCGGACTTTTTCCTGTGTATGGACATCAAGGCCAATCGTTGGCTCATCCAAAAATAAAACGGTCGGCCGATGCAATAAAGCCGCAGCCAGTTCACAGCGCATCCGCTGCCCAAGCGACAGGCTTCTCGTCGGTTTTGTTAGTAGCGGCTGCAGCTCCAACAGCTCCACTAATTCATCAAGCGTCCGACGAAAGGTGCGGTCATCGATTTCATAAATCGCCTTATTGACTAAAAAGGTTTCCATGGGCGGAATATCCCAAATCAGCTGACTTTTTTGTCCCATCACCAAACTCATCATTTTTTTAAACTCCGGCCTCTGCTCGAACGGAACAAATCCTCCAACATTCATCTTTCCCGATGTCGGGTGAAGCAGCCCAGCAAGCATTTTCATCGTCGTTGTCTTCCCTGCTCCATTCGGGCCTAAAAATCCAACAATTTCTCCTTTTGGAATGGTAAATGAAATATCTTTCACCGCTTCGACTACCTGATACTGCCGCTTCCATAAATGGCGGACCGCATCGAGCCACCCCGCCTGTCGAACATGAACGCGAAATGATTTATGCAAATGCTGAACTTCAATCATCATGTCCACCCTCCAATGCCACTTTTGAAGCCACCTATCGCCCAACAAAAAACAGGCTTCCTCATCATCGAAGCCCGACGTTGTCCTTTCCATAAAACAAATGGCATTCTAGTTGATATTTTACAAAAATTATACGTTTATGCAAGCATTTCATCCACATCCCCAGCAAACCATGGATGCGAGAAGGAGGAATTCGATATCGCTTCCATAAATGTCGTTCCCTTCCCCGCCACCTTCTTAAAATAAAAAAGCACTCCAAGGTGAAGAGACCCCTGTCAAGTAAACAGGAATAAAAAAGCACATTTAAGCAGCCTGAGTCCGATATTCATAAGGACTCAGGTTGTGTAATTTCTTTTGGAAACGATGGTGGTTATAAAAACGAATAGATTGGTGTACGGCCTCCTTCACCTCTTCGGCCGTGCGGAAAGAGTATAGATTAAAACACTCTGCCTTGAAATGGAGGAAGAAGTGTTCCATGCAGGCATTGTCCAAACCGTTTCCTTTTCTGGACATACTGGCTTTTATATTGTATTTTTTAGCACGTTGTTGTATCAACGGATGTATATTGGAATCCTTGATCACTATGTAGGAGGAGTCCATTGACATTTCGTTTTTTATAGCCTTTTTTAGCGTGTCGATGACCAATTTGATGTCATTTCTTCGGCTGATGTGATCAGCCACAATTTCATTGTTGGATAGATCTTTAATGGCGGACAAATAGAGCTTTTGCCCATTAAAAATTAAATAGGTCATATCCGTCACCCACTTCTTGTTTGGCTTTGATACGTGGAAATCTCGGTTTAGATGGTTGTCTGAAATCACATAAGGCTCTTTCTTTCCGTAACAAGGCTGTTTCTTCCGAATCACTGTCCGGATTCCCATCTCCCTCATCAGCCTTCGTACTCGTTTATGGTTGGATATCCCGTTTGTGTTTCCGTTTCAGCCAAACTTGGACTCTCCGATACCCATAGATTCCTTTCACTTCTTCATGGCACTCTTGGATTTTTTCCTTTAGCTGCTCGTCTTCCAAGTGCTTCTGAGAAGGGCGTTCCTGTCGTTTGACCTATTTGTAGTATCCGTTTCGAGACACGCCTACGCTCTCACAAATCATTGAATCGAGCCATAACACACAGCCGTTTCTTGAATGATCGCGAACTTCTTGTGAGCTGTTCCTACTTCCATTCCCCCTTTCACCTACTCAGTACGACAAAGGAGTCATCTTCCTACAACGTTCATTTCCCAAATTACACCAAAAGTCTTTACATTAAAAAAACAGTGTGATACTTTGTACGCAAATCACTCTCATCCTCCCTTTGGTATCGATGTCCCCACCAAAGGGCTTTTTTATGTCCAAAGAAAAACGCCACCCAATCGGGTGACACAATACAGAAAGCTTACTCAACCTTATTCATTTATTGGTGGCATTTACACGACAAAAAACAAAAAATTAATTAAAAACTATTTATACGTATTATAATACGTGTTATAATAAAATCAAGGAGGGAGGGGAATGAAGAGTTACTCTTCGAAACAGTTAATCAAAATGATACAGCAAGACGGATGGTACATAGTAAGAAGCAATGGCAGTCACCATCAGTTTAAACATCCTAGTAAACCTGGCTTAGTCACCATCCCTCATCCTAAGAAAGACTTACCAACCAAAACCGTAAAAAGCATACTCAAACAGGCGGGGCTACTCTAAGCCTCTCCTAAAGGAGGTTGATATATATGAATAAAAAAGATCGTTACATTTATCCAGCGGTTTTCCATTATGACGATGACGGAATATCTGTTGAGTTTCCGGATCTTCCTGGCTGCTTTACATGCGGAGACACAGAAGAAGAAGCATTTCAAATGGCTAAAGAGGCAATGGCATTACACTTATACGGCTTGGAGCAAGAAAATGAAGAGATTCCTCAGCCTTCAAAAGTATCGGAAATTCAAACAGAAAACAATCAAGTAATCGTGTTCATCGAGGTATGGATGCCACCTTTTCGCCATGAGATGGAGAACAAAGCCGTCAAAAAGACATTAACCATTCCTAAATGGCTCGATGACCTTGCGAAACAATACGATGTGAACTATTCGCAAATTCTTCAAGAAGCGTTAAAAAAGCATCTTGGTGCAAGTGATCGATAAATTAAATAAAATATAATAATAATGCTGAAAAAGCCTCTTCACCTGCAAAGGCAGAAGAGGCTTTCTCTTATGCGTTTTTTTATTTTTTTTCGGCTCTCTCAATCATTGTCTGAACACTGCTTGAGGATATGCAGAGATAACTCGCAATCTTACTATATGTGAGGCAATATCCACGTGACATCAGGTATACCTCACGTTCTCGGTCTGTCAGCACAGACAAAGCATCTTCAATTCGTTCCCGATCCCAACTCGTAATGACATCTTCTTTTTCGTGATCGTTCCATTCGTAAGTAGGTTCACTGGAACGGAAATATTTTTGCGTCAGTAATGGGACAAAAATCTTCTCACATTGATACGCTGCCCTACGTTCAATCCCTCGCCGATTTCCGGGTCTTCTTTCTGTTTCCATCCACTCAATGGCAAATTCCAGATCAAAGATCATTCCAGCAATCACTTTTTTATCCTCAACAGTGGCGCTTCTATATATTTTCTTTGCCACCTTTAATATTGCTGGATCAGGTTATTCATGCAAATGATCTCCCTACAAATAAAAAAGACACCAAACGAGCATTAGGCTCATTTAGTGTCCTCCAGTTGGCTGGTAGAACGATTTTTTATAAAATCGCTCTAATTAACGGCAAGAAAATTAAATTTACTAAATAAATAAAACCATGCTTTTGTTTTATCGAATTTCCTATTATTTGTAAAATTCTGATCCCTCATAGTTAAGATACAAACCGATGGACCAGAAATCGCCTTTTACAAAGTCCGCGTCGTTTCAATCCCTCATAGTTAAGATACAAACAAGTTATTTACAAGGACACGGATATATCTCCTATCAGTTTCAATCCCTCATAGTTAAGATACAAACTAAGAATTATGTTAAGTCGCTGGGTGGGTGACAGGAAGGTTTCAATCCCTCATAGTTAAGATACAAACCCGAGGGAAAAAGCCGTTCAAACCCTGACCGAAGATGTTTCAATCCCTCATAGTTAAGATACAAACGCCAGAGTTGCAGAACATGAGTGATGACGAGGTTGTGTTTCAATCCCTCATAGTTAAGATACAAACAGCCGCCAGCCATGAGCACCGTCGCGTCTTGTCCTCGTTTCAATCCCTCATAGTTAAGATACAAACCCAAAAAAATGTTGATGTTGCCGTGTTTCTTTCGTTGGGTGGAATGGTTGGTTTTATTATAGCGAAAATCAGAAATGGGGGCAATTGCTGATTGTGCCAAGATTTTTTATAAAAATAAACTGTCGTCGATCCCTAGGGATTTTAGCAGCATTGGAGGTCGACGACAGCTTTCATCAGAAGCTTGTCATCCTTCTATGCATGAAGCCAAACTGGCAAATTAACCCTGATCTTGATCAGTTGCGGAAAACACATAAAATAAACATCGCTAGTGATATCAATACATCTTGAGTTTGTAATGAATCGAAAGTATATAAACTTATTCTTTTGTTTGTCTCCCCACACGCTATGCATGTAGCCTCTCCGCATGGTGGCGCCATACTTTTTCATATTCAGAAATTAAGTTTTCGAAAATAACCTCCCAATTTTGGGTGAGTGCATAGGCGCGCCCCGCAAGCTCCATTTGTTTTCGTTGTGTGTCGTTTGACAGAAAGCGGACAATGGCAGCCGCAAATTCATCGATCGCTCCCGGCTCACATAAATAGCCGAATGCTCCGTGCTGCATAATGCTTTTCACACCGCCGCTGTCGGCGCCAATCACAGCCGTGCCGCTCGCTAACGATTCTAACACGACATTTCCAAAGGTCTCCGTCGCCGATGGAAACACAAATAGGTCGGCGGCCGCGTATACTTTCGCTAAGTCGCTTCCTTGCAAATAGCCAACAAAGGTCATACGTTCTGGTGCACGCTGCTGCATCTCCTCCTTTAACGGACCATCGCCGACCACCAGCCAGTGAACGTGATCCCGCAATGATTCCGGCAGACGTTTAGCGATTTCAGGCAAAAGCTGGACATCTTTTTCTACCGCTATTCTGCCAACATAAACAAGAAGATATTTTTCATCAATGTTATATTTTTCTCTCACTTCACGCTGATGATAATAAGGATGAAACAGTGAACAATCAACCCCGCGTGGCCAAAGATGCAAATTCGTAAAGCCACGCCGCTTTAATTGCTCCATTGTATCCTGTGATGGAACAAAGATTTTTTGCATTGAACGATGAAACCAATGCATGTAACGCCATAAAAAATTCGAGAGAAATTGTAAATCGTAATAACGCAAATAGTGATCAAAATTTGTATGGTACGATCCGACTAGGGGAACTTGCATTTTTCTTGCATAATGCAAACCGCAAATCCCGATGTTAAAAGGGGTAGCAACGTGGATAAGATGAGGCTGAAAAGCTTGTAGCTCCGCTTTCATTTGCATCACATTCGGAACGGCCACACGGCATTCCGGATATAAAAAGAAACGAAAGCTGCTCAAGCGGTGAATGCGGGAATGAAAGAACGGGTAATCTGGGATTTCCGGCGCAAACACTTTGTATTCGATGTTTTTCTTTTCAAAAAAATCGGTTAGGCGCTTTAATGTCCGCGCCACACCATTGATTTTAGGCACAAACGTATCCGTAAAAAGCGCAACTCTCATGCGAGCCCCTCCTCTTCAGCATTTAAAGAAGCAAGTAAAAAGCAAACGCACCGGCAGCTGTTCCAAGCAAACAGCCAGCCAAAACATCAGAAGGATAATGAAGCCCTAAATAAATTCGAGAAATGGCCACACTGAAAGCAATCGGTAAAAGACCAAACGACAAAACAGGCAATGCGAAAACAAATGGAATGACGATCGCAAATACAGCTGTTGTATGCCCAGAAGGGAATGAATGATCTTTTAACGGACCATATACCTTTGCTTCCGATAACACAACGTATGGCCGCGGCCGCGGATAGAGGCGCTTCATCACAGCAACAGGGATGTGACTGGCGGCTAAAGCACACGCGCTGGCAACCGCCGTCATGCGCCACTCCTGCTCAAAGAAAATCATCGCCAGCAGCACAGCGACAATCGAAAAAGTGGCGCCGCCAACATGTGTAACCAATCGAAAATAAATATTGAGCCATTGGTAGTCAAAATAACGATTAATGGTTCGGAACATCCGACATTCCAACGTGTAAGCCTGCTGTAAAAGCTTTGTCATCGCGCGTCAAACTCCTTTTTAAAGAAAGTGCTACATCTTCAGATTAAAACAGAAATGTTGAGGAAATGAGAATAAATTGTAAATTTTTTTCTGAGCCGATGGTTCCCTCGCTTCACCTAACCATGATCATTTGAACCCCCTTTTTCAATCGTTCGATGAAAAAAGCGGCTAAAAGAAAATAGCCGCCTTTTCCGTTTGTTTATTGATTATCCTCTGACTGCTCTGTATTTTCGTCCGTTTCTTCTATCTGATTCGTTCCATTATCTGGTTGATCCTCTTCATTGTTGCATGCTCCCAATAGCATAATGGTTAATAATGATGCCCCCACTTTGAGTAATAACGCTTGCTTTGCTTTCATCGCCATTCCCCCCATGGTTTTATAGACCCTATACATCTGGGCCTCTTCGGTACCATTATAAGGTTTTTTATTCCAATAATGTTTAAATTTACAGTAAATATAAACAAAAATAACAAGCCTTACACTCTTTTTACAAACATTCAACACGGCAAAAAAAACGCGGAAAACGGATCGTGTCTGCTAAGGCTTGAGACTGGACAGCAAATATGTGGACTTTCTTTTGTTTTACGAGTAACAAAGCTTCAGGGGATTTGTCCTTCAAAACTTCATGCATCTCTTTGTTTTGAAGATCAAGATGGCAAAAAATTCTTAAATTAATTATATAACAGATATTGATTTTTAATATCTGTTATAATACAATATAACCAACAAATCGAAAACAGGAAGGGAGCTACCAGCATGTTAACATTCCATCCGTTACCGCCAAAGCAATGCCAAGAATGCGGGGAAGAAATTGTAGAACAGCGCGAATCCTATTTATATGAATGCGAAAAATGCATGAGCCAACAGGAAGAATAACAGAGCCGCTATCTCTAAACAACAGCAAGCAAACAAACGACAAAAAGGGGGACAGCATCAGATGGAAATGTATGAACAAGCTTATCTACGATATTTGGAAAAATGCGAGGAGTTCGGGATTCAAGCGATTGATCCAATTGAATTTATTCATAATTTAACACCTGAGCAAATTCAAATGATGCTGAGTCAATGAATGAAACGGAGCGAAAAAATGAAGAAAAATCCCGCTGTAAGCTTGTCATCCCCTGTTCATTCCGCCAATAGAGTTGAACAGGGGATTTTGCCATTCCTTCGAAGTAAAAAAATCATATAATCGCGCAAAAAAAAAGAGGGAGTTGACAGAACCAATCGAACCCCTCATGATCGAACTGTTCAGTGAATCAGCCTTCTTATCTATCATTTATCTGCTTGGGCCAACCGCAGCAAGATGTGTCCAGCATGATCTCGCCTTTCTCAGTGCTGAAAGAAAAATCATAAGATCATTATGAAAATCTAAACTCAACTGCGAAAGCTTCTCAATGCCCCCGATAACAGATTGACTTTTCATTCCCCATCTCCCCAAAAGCAAATAAACATCCCAATCCATCAACTATTTCAAAACAAACTGGAAGCAAAGAGTTTGATTCTTTGTAGGTCAGATCAAACGCACTCTCTTTGATAAACTTTATTAAACCATCTTCCTTATAAAAAAATAAAAAGAGCAACCGTGTATTGAAGTGACCCCTGTCAAGTAGACAGGAATAAAAAAGCACATTTAAGCAGCCTGAGTCCGATATTCATAAGGACTCAGGTTGTGTAATTTCTTTTAGAAACGATGGTGGTTATAAAAACGAATATATTTGTGTACGACATCCTTCACTTCTTCGAACGTGCGGAAAGCGTACAGATGGAAACACTCGGCCTTGAAATGGTGGAAGAAGTTTTCTATGCAGGCATTGTCTAAACCGTTTCCTTTTCTGGACATACTGGCCTTTATATTGTATCTTTTTAATAGGTTGTTGTATTGATGGGATGTATACCGGAACCCCTGATCACTATGGAGGAGGAGTCCATTTACATTCCGTTTTTTTATGGCCTTTTTTAGCGTGTCGATGACCAGTTTGATGTCATTTCTTTGACTGATATGGTAGGCCACGATTTCATTGTTGTATAGATCTTTAATGGCGGACAAATAGAGCTTTGGCCCATTAAAAATTAAATAGGTCATATCCGTCACCCAATTCTCGTTTGGCTTTGACGCATGGAAATCTCGGTTTAGATGGTTGTCCGAAATCACATAAGGCTCTTTCTTTCCGTAATAAGGCCGTTTCTTCCGAATCACCGTCCGGATTCCCATCTCCCTCATCAGCCTTTGTACTCGTTTATGGTTGGATATCCCGTTTGTGTTTCCGTTTCAGCCAAACTTGGACTCTCCGATACCCATAGATTCCTTTCACTTCTTCATGGCACTCTTGGATTTTTTCCTTTAGCTGCTCGTCTTCCAAGTGCTTCTGAGAAGGGCGTTCCTATCGTTTTACCCACTTGTAATATCCGCTTCGAGACACGCCTGCTATTTCACATAATAGTTGAATCGAACCGTAACACTCGGCCATTTCTTGAATGATCGCGAACTTCTTGTGAGCTGTTACTACTTCCATTCCCCCTTTCACATCTTTAAGAGCTTTTTTAGCATTTCTACTTCCGTCTCAAGACGTTTGATTTTCGTTTCAGGATCTTCTGGCGAGTTCTCGGTCTTCCTTTATTTCGTCCTTTCGCTTTGCCCCGGGTTTCCTCCAGACCTTGTATTCCTTCCTGTTCATAGCGTTTCACCCATCGACGTACCATGGAAGGACTAATCCCCCATTCTTTCGCCACCGTTTTGTATCCCATGCTCTCTTCTAAATATAAATCCACGGCTTTCTTTTTAAACTTTGCATCATATGTTTTTCGTATTTTCCCCATAGAAAAATCCCCTCCATAGTAGACAGATTAATTGGCTTTCTTTTTTCTGTCTACTATAAGGGGATCATATCAACCATCAGGACGGCCTCGGCGATTAAAAAGCTTGTTGGAAAAAGGAGGTTTTTAAACGGTTTAAGCCTTCGATCTGCCGAAAAAAAGAATGCCCGCAAACACTTTTCTGTCAATGAATTTTTCGGTTTTTTCAAAGTGCCATCCTTTTTGTTGCCCACGGGCGGATATAAAAGGTGCCGTCCAGCTTGGGCAATCCAAACGGACAAGCACCTGTGAGAAATTTGCGGTTTTTCTATCTTGCGCTAGAAGCCCCTGTCAATCCTTCAATCGTCAAGTCTTCGATCGTGGCCGTTTCATTATCCAACACTTGTGCCCTTGCTTTAATGCGGTCGCCTTTTTCTAAGAAAATAGCCAGCGGAAACTTGCTCGCATTGACAATATAAATGGTGGTGTCATTTTCCAGTAAGAAATAGACAACCTGCCCTTTTTCAGAAGAAGTGACAGAAACGCGGCTGACTACTCCTTCCACCGGCTCGGTTACCGTTTCTTCCGTCGCGCCGATATTTCCCGGATCTTGCATCAGCGCCATGCGGTAGGCGTCCAATGTTTCCTTCGCCGTATCGCCAAAAACGGCAAAATCGGAATCATTCGCTTTAATATAGGCATATTGTTTCAACAAACCATTCGGATCAAGCACATTGACGATCCACGTTGGATGGCCGTCGACATTATAAAGAACAGGCATGGAACCTTCCCATTTTTTCTCTGGAAATTCTTTATTGACAATTTGTTTTGCCCCTTCACTATCCATGATCCCGTTGTTTTTTTCACCGTTATAGTAAACAAGTTCGCCCGTTCGCGCATCAATCAATGTATACCCTAAAGCCGAATCAATGTTTTCTTTAGGTGATGTCATATCTGTAAAATAAAGCATTTCCCCTTTGTTGTTGAAAATCGGCGTCACTTCTGATTCGGTGCCCGATTTATTCGGAATTTTGACATCTTTTTTCCCAAACACGCTATTCAGCCAGCCGTGGACATACTTCCCAAAATAATGGTTTTCCATCGTCGCCATCTCGGAACTAACTGAGCCTTCAATAAATTCCGGCGCTTTCTCCGTATCGTACATTTCCATTTTCCCTGTTTCCGGGTCGATGACAACCACCTTGATTTCATCAAAATCCGGCCGGTTTGTAAAATGAAGCGGCCGGTATACTGTTTGAACATACCATGGTTTCCCATTATCGTCGACTTCGATTTGCGCCTCCCCGCTTTGAATATAGTGCGGATATTCATTGTAAATGACCCGCTGAATATAGCGGTGTAAATAGCTGGAATTCGTATATTTCATCGGACTTTCATGAAACTGTGGCTGCCCGCTCACATCTGTCGCGGAAATCGTGAAATATCCGGCTGTTTCTTGCCCTCTTAAAAATTTCCAAAATCCCGCAAACTCGACCGGAGCCACATAAACGACTTCTCCATTCACTTTTTGCACCTGCAATTTTCCTAAATCAAAAAATTGCGTGTTGGGAACGACGCTCATCGCTTTTTGAATTTTATTTCTAGCAAACTCCGGAGCGACCGCAATCGGCGTCTCTTCCTTCGAAAGCGGTTCAGCCTCGTCTTTTTCTTGGTAGGTGATGGTTTCGTGGGCCGTCCCCAATGCGGTAAAGCCTAACACAAACGTCACCAGCAGCCCAACCAACCCCAAGCCAAAAAGAAACATAATGGGAGTGGCCACGCGCGCTTCAAATTTTTGATCGGGACGGACCGCATAGAGCAGCAGCGGCAAGAGCACGCCGGCCGTCATTAAATTCGCCAGCAGCATGTTCGGAACCGTAATCGTCGGCATCAGAAAATAAAAAATAACGGCCGTGATTACATAACCGCCCACAAAAAGAATAGCCCCCAGTTTCAACGTCCGTACCTTTTTCACAGAAGAAAACAGGACAACGAATAATAACCCCGCCGCATAAAAAGCCATAGCGGCCGCTGTCGCAATCAAAGTCCCATTCATGATGCCCCTCCTTTTATGTATCGCTACTTGTTTTATACGTACGAACAAAAGAAAAGTTTCACATTTTTTACCGACAAGTCCCCACCTTTCATTATTGTCTGCTCTCTCCTTTATTTCCAACCGCCACGCTAGGAAAACAAAAATAAAACTTTTTTGCTCAAGCACATGCTTGAACCGAACGACAGCAACTTTTTACCCGCATATTTGCTGGACTTTCAACCTTCCCATCCCTTTGTCAGCATCGAGGGCGCCGCATGCCTAGACGCCATCCTTCTTATAGCGATATGGGCGTTGCGATTGAAACAAAAAAGGGTGATTCTCTCGTTTCGCGCTGCGTTCGACACGATGGAGCACCCATTGCCGGAGTTGGCGAAGCAATGTTTCTTCATCCCACGGACTTTTCGTGAAAAAATGGCTCAGTGTCGTGCGGTGATTCGGATGAAAACTCTCATGATGAAGATCGGTCAACGTTCCTGAACAACCTTTCGTGATCATCGCATCTACCATGTGAACGAGATGCTTCAGAACCGTTTCGAGAAATAAAGCGCTAACCCCAACGTCGTGAAAAACTTGTGAATTCCTTGATGATGCGCTAGTCTATTCATGAGACATAAACCTCCTTGTGAATGGTTTGGTGGCACATCTATTCTAATCAAGGAATCGGGTTCATGTCTCCTTTTTTGTTTGGTTGTCAATTTATGTTAGCGAATTTGCTCATCTACAGTTCATTATATAAGAAAACAAGAGAAGAGGGTATGAATGATTGTTCCCAAACTTAAAGGGGGATTGCAAAACAAGGGAAGATGATAAAACACCGGACTAAGGGGCTTCACTTTTAAGCCAGAAACTTGAGGAGAATTTTTCGTTAAACTATCGTTTTACGCAAAGTTTGAGGCAGGAAATAAAAAGTAATATAATGAAAGAAAATGACCCGGATTGCGACGAAGAAAAGGAGGGACGGTATTGACGGAACAGATCGAGCCAATCATTATTGAAGTGTTGATCGAAACAGTGTCCCCATATTTGATTTATTTGTTTGGATCAACGGTTACAGGACATGTTCATCAAGACAGCGACATTGATATCGCTTTTCTCAGCGACCAAAAACAATTGGATCATTATGAACGATTTATGGTTGCGCAAGAATTGGCATCCAGGCTGCACCGGGACGTCGATCTTGTGGACCTCAAACAAGCAAGCACCGTGTTTCAGGCGCAAGTGGTCAGCAATGGCAAAGTCATCTATTGTACAAATGAACAGAAAAAAGCCGAATATGAATGGAGAGCCTTGAAGATGTACGCAAAATTGAATGAAGAACGCACGGAAATCTTGCGAAACATTAATGAAAGCGGGTCGGTTTATGAAAAATGATGTCATTTTAAATAAAATTAGCGTGATCGAGCGGTGCATAAAGCGCATTCACGAAGAATATGAGAACAACCCGAAAAATTTAGAAAACTACACGAAGCAAGACTCCATGATCTTAAATCTCCAACGAGCATGTGAAGCAAGCATCGGCCTGGCGATGCACATGGTCGCACAGAAAAAGCTAGGCCTCCCCCAAAACAGTCGAGACGCTTTTTCTCTTTTAGAACAGCACGGCATCATCACTCCTTTTCTTTCACAAAAAATGAAAGCGATGGTCGGATTTAGAAACATCGCTGTTCACGACTACCAGGAGATTAATTTGACCATTTTGCAAAAAATACTTGATCACCATCTAACCGACTTTACCGAGTTCACGAAAGCGATTCTTTTTTATGAACAGTGAAGCGGGCGGTGCAGATGCGCGCCGTCCAAGCATGTTATTTAAGCAAAGACATAATTCAAGATAGGGACAAATCATTATTCCATCGCGCTCAATTTGCCGTCTGCTCTTCCCTCAGCACTTCCAGTACGACCTTCGTCTTACATCCTGCTGTATATCGATTCCGCTTCTCCATGTCCTCAGTATAACTTATTTATCGCCTCCTTGTGTTTCAGCTTATGGGTTCATTGTAGATAACCTTGCGAAACAATACAATGTGAACTATTCGCAAATTCTTCAAGAAGCATTAAAAAACACCTAGGAGCTACTGACCAATAGTCATAAATATCAAAAGCCCCTTCTTCCTATGTAAGTGAAGGGGCTTTTTATTATTGAGTTTCAATCCCTCATAGTTAAGATAAAAACTTCCAGGAGCCGCTTGAGTATGTGATTGTATATTTTCATGTTTCAATCCCTCATAGTTAAGATAAAAACATAAAAAGCAATGTTATTGGAGGTCAAAAGATGAACGGGTTTCAATCCCTCATAGTTAAGATAAAAACGCATTCACGTACGCAACAGTAGAATACCCAGAAGTGGTTTCAATCCCTCATAGTTAAGATAAAAACCCCCAAACATTATGATAAAATCAACATTTGGAAAATGGATACAATGTTATTATAAACTTATCTTAAAATTCGATCAATCGTTTCTTTTCCTTATGGCTGTAGGGTTTTTGATGACTGGTCATGTGTCGTCGATCCCCCGGGGTTTGTGCGCTATTGGAGGTCGACGACAAATCTTTTTTCATAGATTTAGTAAAAAATTGATTGTCTCGCAGCGGCGTTTTCCATTCGGTCTTTCTGAAATATCAGAGCCGTAGGCTGTTTTAAAAGCAGGGAAACGATAGAGTCTTTTGTTACTGATTCCTAAAACGATTCATTATATATGCTATTCCCTGCGGCCAATAGAAGCTTTTCGGATAATATGGAAGTAAACGAAGAAGTTCCATGAACAGAAAGGAAGATAATAGAATATAACAAAAAATCAACTTGCCTATAATTTTAAGAATTCCATATTTAAAGACTGCTTAAAATTGTAGTGAGAACGTTTAGATGCTTCTTCAGTAAAAGCGGTTCTATGATGTTCAAAGCATCGTAAATATAAAAGGCCTGCGAACGGTTCAATGATATGCTCCCCCTAAGGTAGACAGATTAAAAAATAAAAATCTGTTTTCTCTTAGGGGGAGTTTTTCTGTGTCTGGCAAACATTATTCTGAAGAGTTTAAATATGAAGTTATTAAAGCTTATGAGAAGAGGGACTACTCCATTAAAGAGCTCTGTTCTAAATATCAAATATCTCAAAATTCATTAAGAGAATGGATTGTGGGATTTGAAAGGTATGGATCGGAAGGATTAAAAAGATCTACATCATGGAAACCTTATTCTAAGGAGTTAAAGGAAGCAGCTGTAATCGATTATTTGTCAGGTGACCTTTCTCAATATGAGATCGTTAGAAAGTATGAAATATCAAGCAGGTCCGTACTCCGAAGATGGATTAGCATTTATAATAGTCATAGAGATTTAAAGGATAGGTCGAAAGGAAGGACAAACTCTATGACTAAAGGAAGAAAAACGACTTGGGATGAACGGATTCAAATTGTCCTTGATTGCTTAGAAAACGGAAAAGATTATCAAGGAACAGCTGAGACCTATGAGGTCTCTTATCAACAAGTATACCAATGGGTGAGGAAGTATGAGGCAGGTGGAGATGAAGCACTAAAAGATAAGCGCGGAAGGAAGAAAGAAGAAGCAGAATTAACTCCAGAAGACATTATCCAACTCCAGATTAAAAAGTTAGAAAGAGAAAATGAACGGTTACGTGCAGAGAATCTATTTTTAAAAAAGTTAGAGGAAATCGAAAGGAGGCGAAAATAAGTCAAATCCGATATGAAGATATGTATACCGCTATCCAAGAACTTCATGAGAAGGAAGAGGTAGAGGTTATTCTACTTTGTGAAATCGCTGGAATATCTAGGGCTGCATATTATAAGTGGTTGAATCGTACGCCTTCTGCTCGAGAACTTCAGAATGAAGAGATCATAAAAGAAATGAAAGCACTTCATGAGGAAGTTGATGGTATATACGGATACCGTCGAATGACATTGAACATGAATCGCAAGTTCGGCCAAAATTTCAATCATAAGCGAATCTATAGATTAATGAAAGTCGCAAGAATACAATCTGTCATTCGAAGAAAGAAAACCCCTTATAAGCGTTCTACTCCTCAACATGTGGCGGAGAATATATTGAATCGTGAATTCACAGCGGAAAAGCCGAATGAAAAATGGGTAACAGATGTCACGGAATTCAAATATGGCCCCTCAAAGAAAGCTTATTTAAGCGCTATTCTTGATCTATATGATGGATCAATTGTTAGTTATGTCTTAGGCCATTCTAATAATAATCAACTTGTGTTTAAGACGCTTGACCAAGCAGCAGGGCTTTTGGCTGGAGACCATCCCCTTATTCATAGTGATCGTGGCTTTCAATATACCTCTCATGGGTTTAAACGCAGGATAGATAAAGCGAAAATGACACAAAGTATGTCGCGAGTAGGTAGATGTATTGATAATGGACCAATGGAATCTTTTTGGGGAACACTCAAATGTGAGAAGTATTATTTAAATAAGTATGAGACATTTGAAGAGCTTTCTAAAGCAATAGATGATTACATTTGCTTTTATAATCATGATAGATATCAAAAACGATTAAATGGCCTTAGCCCTATGGAATATAGAGCTAAAGCCGCTTAGATCATTTTTATTATTTCCACTGTCTACTTGACAGGGGGCAGTTCACAAAACCTTCGCAGGCTTATTTGTTTTATGTTTGATCATTTGTTCGGCCAAATTTTGGCATGAGGATCAAGAAGCCATTTATGCTCTTCCTCTATGAGCCGATCTGTCCAAGGATGATCGAGGTGGCGAATCATCCAGCAGAAATACATGGCATAGCCTGGCGCGGTTGCCTGCGGATGATCCATGCCCCCAGGAATCGTTATATAGCTGTTATGCTCGACACGATAGGCGTGGGGACCGACCATCGCACACCCAAAGCCTGCCGGCTGGTCGAAGCGATAGTAATACACCTCCGGCTGATCATGATGATGGGGCGGATAGCTTGACCAGCGGCCTGGATACGAAATCACTTCACCGATGACCAAATTAGAATAAGGGGCATGATTGTAATCAAAAATGGTGCGGATCACACGCTCGGCCGTTCCGTTCCATACTCCCTCCCCCGCCACTATACTTTCGCAATCATCTGGGGTATATAACTTTGGTTCAAAGCTATTGGGATTATCCGTCTTTTGCACAAGCACTTCGCTCTTCGTCCGCGCTGTCACCTTGACCTCTATCCCCTTAGGAACGTGAAGGCACCAAGGAGATTCAGTAAATACGCTGTCGCGCTTGACCTCGCGAGAAAAGCCATTCCATTCCAAACGGACATCCCCTTCCAAAAGAAGAATGGCCGCTTCTTTTTCCTCATCAAAAAGCCGCTCCACTTTGCCAGCAGATAGCACATAAATCCCGATATCCTGTAGCATATCAGGATGCTTGCTTTTCATATCCGTAATCATGGTATATCCTTCTTTTAACTCGCCAAGTTTTTCATACATAGCCCAACAGACCTCCTATACACGTCCAACACTTTGAAACATTCGCATATGGCGCTTCACACTTTCAGCTGCTGCTTCAATCACACGTTCATGATAAGAAAAATAATCGCTAAAAGGGCGACCAGTGTTTACAGCATTTACAACGTTATGAAAGGTTGCCGTTGCCACATTAATCTTTCGGATTCCAAGATTAATACTTTTGCGAAAATCATCCTCAGAAATTCCCGAACCTCCATGAAGCACAAGCGGAATCTCGACCGCTTGATCAATTTCCTCTAGACGATCAAAGCGTAAACACGGATCGCCTTTATACATTCCATGCGCATTGCCAATCGCTATGGCAAGTGCATCAATTCCGGTTTCCGCAACAAAACACTTCGCTTCTTCTACAGAAGTAAGCAATATTTCAAGATCAACCGAACCGTCTTCACTTCCGCCTACTTGGCCGAGCTCCGCTTCTACAGTGGCCCCGTACCTTCGAGCAAGCGCCGTCATTTTCTTTGTCTCCGCGATATTTTTTTCGAGTTCATCATGAGAGCCATCATACATAATCGATGTAAAACCGATTTCCAGTGCTTCGCGGATCTTCTCTTCCGTTAAGCCATGATCAAAATGAACCGCTACCGGAATTTGGGCCGCTTTCGCCGCGGCTACCATCATCGGACCAATGATAGACAACGGAGAATGCTTCAGACGCACCTCGGCAATTTGCAAAATAAGTGGAGAACGAAGCTCTTCCGCTGCCCGAATGGCCCCAATGACCATTTCCATATTGGCAACACTAAAAGCCCCAACACCGTAATGATGTTCTTCGGCATGAGTTAAGATTTCTTTCATCCTGACTAATGTCATGATCCCTCTCCTTTTATAAACCGCATGTTTCTCGAATGTACTGCCGGGCTTTTAACGCATACTCCAACGGGTTGGCGACAGATGGATCCTGCTCCGCCTCCACCACCAGCCATCCTTCATATCCGGCGGCAGCTAGTGCCGCAAACACCGGCTGAAAGTCGATCGCGCCATCTCCCGGTACCGTAAACACCCCCGCTTTGACCGCCTGCAAAAAACTCATTTTCCCTTCGCGAACTTTATGGACTATCTCCATTCGCACATCCTTTAAGTGAACATGGTGGATACGATGGATATACTTATTTAAAACATGTAAAGGATCTTCTCCAGAAAACACAAGATGCCCCGTATCATAAAGAAGCGAAACCTTTTGGGGATCTGTTTCCCCCATTAGACGGTCTATCTCTTCCGTTGTTTGGACACCTGTTCCCATGTGATGGTGATAGACGATTTTCATATTTTTCTCCGCTGCCAAGTCGCCAAGACGATGTAAACCGTCCACTAAACAACTCCATTCTTCTTCTGTAAACACCGGTTTGTTTTCAAATAGCGGCGCTTCCATTTGGCCTTGGATACTGTTCCCTTGTTCTGAAACAACGATGACCTTTGCGCCCAGCGCATATAAAAAATCACGATGGGCTTTAAACGCTTCTGCGGTTTCCTGAAATGGTTTAGAGGTTAAAAACGCGCTAAACCAAGCGCTTGCGATCCTTAGTCCCCTTAAATCCAGCGCTTTTTTTAATACTTCTATCTCACGCGGGTACTTATGGCCAACCTCACAACCGATAAAACCGGCAAGCGCCATCTCACTAATGCACTGTTCGAATGGAATATCACCGCCAAGCTCGGGCATATCGTCATTCGTCCAGCCGATCGGCGCAATAGCAAGCTTCACTTTGTTTTCGGTAAACATGTTCTCCTCCTGTTTTCCTCGAATCATTCAAACGATATAACCACAATGTCGATTGTTCTATCTGAACATATGTTGTTTAATACTTACGAGCTAATTGAAGATGGGCTTCTTTCTTTTGGTAAGCCGCTTCGATGCCTTCTTTGTCCGATACTTCGGGCACACCGACATGCCACCAAGAGTCATATCCGTGCGTCATCGTCTTCGGCAACACTTTAATATCGATGAGCGTGCTGACCGTTTGCTTTTTCGCGTCCGCTATCGCTTCTTCCAGCTCCTCCATTGTGCGAACGGTGTAAGTTTTCAATCCGTATCCTTCTGCGACCTTTGCATAGTCGATCGTGATGATCGGGCCATCAAGTTGTCCTGTTTCGGCATTGCGTTTGCGAAATTCAGTAGCAAAACTGCCCATGCCATTTTCCATTTGGAGATTGTTAATACAACCGAACCCAGAATTATCAAATAAGACAATGTTTATTTTTTTTCCTTCTTGCAAACTCGTCACAAGCTCGGAATGAAGCATGAGGAAGCTGCCATCGCCCACCATTGCATACACTTCTTTATCCGGTTCAGCGAGCTTAACGCCAAATGCGCCTGCAATTTCATAACCCATACAAGAATAACCGTATTCCATATGATACGTGTTGCGAGCTTTCGATACCCACATTCGCTGCAGGTCACCAGGCAAACTGCCTGAAGCGCCTACAATGATGGCATCATCATCAATCTGTTCGTTAATCCTTCCGATCACGCTCGTTTGCGTTAAGGCGGAGCCAAATGCTTCTTTATATTCAGGCAGTTTTTCATCGATATGCCCCGCAATTTCCGGTTTAAAATTCTCGCGATAAGCAACCGAATAAAGGCGGTTTAACTCATTCGCCCATTTTTGTTTCGCTTCAACGATTTCATTTTCATAGGCAGAAACATAGTTTCCTAGTGCCGCGCTGATGGCCTCAAGTCCAGCTTTGGCATCGGCAATGACTTTCACTGCATCTAATTTTGCGGCATGAAATTCGGAAACATTGATCGTGATGATATCTGCGTGGCTAAATAAATGTTTAGAAGCGGTTGTAAAGTCCGTAAAACGGGTACCGACTCCAATAATTAAATCCGCCTGCTTAGCAATGGTGTTGGCTGCTAAATTCCCTGTCACGCCTATGCCGCCAAGATTAAGCGGATGGCTACTCTCCACGCCGCTTTTTCCAGCTTGTGTTTCTGCAAATGGAATATGGAATTTTTCTGCAAACGCTACAAAAGCATCCGAGGCCTCTGAGTAGCGAACACCGCCACCTAATATGAGCAAAGGCCGTTTCTTGGAACAAATCAGCTTGACCGCGTCGTGAACGCTTTCCATCGACGGCTGGCGGCGCTCCACCCGATGCACACGTTTGGCGAAAAAGCTTTCAGGAAAATCCCATGCTTCTCCTTGAACATCTTGAGGAAGCGCAATCGTGACAGCACCCGTGTCTGCAGGATCGGTTAATACGCGCATGGCGTTCAGCATCGCAGACATCAGCTGCTCTGGGCGGCAGACACGATCCCAATACTTGCTTACTGCGCGGAACGCGTCATTTGTAGATATCGATAAATCATGCGTTTGTTCAATTTGCTGCAAAACAGGATCCGGTTGGCGGGTGGCAAATACATCGCCAGGAAGCAACAGAACTGGGATATGGTTGGCTGTTGCTGTAGCAGCAGAAGTAACCATATTCGCCGCTCCGGGTCCCACAGACGAAGTGACTGCCATCATTTGCTTCCGATGCTTTTGCTTGGCAAATGCGATCGCCGCGTTGGCCATCCCTTGTTCATTCCGTCCCTGGTATACCTTCAATTCGCCAGGATTCTCTTCAAGAGCCTGGCCAAGCCCAAGCACATTCCCGTGGCCAAAAATCGTAAAAATGCCTTTTACAAATCGTTGCTGCTTTCCATCAAATTCGATATATTGGTTATTCAAAAATTTAACAAGCGCTTGTGCCGTTGTTAAACGAACGGTTCCCACTGTTCTAATCCTCCTCTCGCTTCTATAAAATCCATCCCACGCTGATCACAAACAACGAAAAGAAAGAGGAGATGGCACAGACGAATTTCCATCCCATCTCTTCCTTTAATAGTTTCGTTATTTCATATAACGAGCTGTCACCATTTTCTTTCTCGTGTAGAACTCAACACCATCCGTACCGTTTGCATGTAAATCTCCATAGAAAGAGTCCTTATAGCCTGAAAACGGAAAGAAGGCCATTGGCGCAGGAATCCCGATATTAACGCCAAGCATTCCTGCATCAATAGTTTCACGAAACTGACGGACCGCGGCTGCGCTATCCGTGAAAATGCAAGCGCCATTGGCGAACGGTGATGCATTCGCATACTCAATCGCTTCTGTTAAATTTTTTACACGTACAACGGATAGAACAGGGGCAAAAATTTCATCCTGCCAAATTTTCATCTCTTGCGTAACGTTTTCAAAAATCGTCGGACCAATAAAGTAACCTTCTTTGTTTACAGCGGCGTCTTTGCGGCCATCACGCACCAGTGTGGCTCCTTCTTCAATTCCTTTTTCGATATAGCCAATGGTGCGCTCTTTATGGCTTTGGCGAATCACCGGACCTAAAAACACTCCTTTGTCAAGACCATTTCCGATTTGGATCGCATCGGCTTCCACCTTCAATTTTGCTATGAATTTATCAGCAATAGACTCTTCCACCACGACAACCGAAGTCGCCATGCAGCGTTCGCCAGCAGAACCGAAAGCGGCGCTGATGATCTGTTTGGCCGCATGTTCCAAATTGGCATCGGCTAATACGATCGAATGGTTTTTCGCCCCGGAAAGAGCTTGCACGCGTTTCAAGTTGGCTGCCGCTGTTTTGTACACATATTCAGCCACCGGCTGAGAGCCGACAAACGAAATCGCCTTTACCAGCTTGTGCTCTAACAATCCGTTGACGACATCGTGCGCACCATTCACAATGTTTAATACCCCTTTAGGAAAACCCGCTTCTTCAAACAACTCGGCAAGACGTTGCGCTAAAAGCGGCGTGCGTTCCGATGGTTTTAATACAAAAGTGTTGCCGCAAGCAATCGCTAACGGGAACATCCAGCACGGCACCATCATTGGAAAATTAAACGGCGTAATACCGGCAACTACTCCAAGCGGATAACGGTACATGCCAGATTCAAGCCCTGTTGCGATATCAGGAAGCTGCTTGCCCATCATTAAAGTTGGGATTCCTGCCGCAAACTCCACGCATTCAATCCCGCGAAGCACCTCCCCATAGGCTTCATCGTAATTTTTGCCGTTTTCTATGGTCACAAGCCGCGCTAGCTCTTCCCAATGCTCCACGAGAAGCTGCTGATATTTAAAAAGAAGACGAGCGCGCTTTGGAACGGGAACTTGAGACCATGTTTGAAACGCCTCGTGTGCCGCTTGAACGGCCTTGTCTACTTCTTCTTTTGTGGAAAGTGGAACAATCGCCAGCTCTTCACCTGTTGCTGGGTTGTATACAACCTCTGTTCGATTGGAAACAGATTCGACCCATTCCCCGCCGATGTAGTTTTTTAAGCTTTTTACAGTTATTTTCATGCGATACCATCTTCCTTTCATCCCTTAAAATTCCCGAATATTCAAAACAAAGATCCTATGATAGAGCAGGCTCATAAATAGCCGTCTCAATATGATGCTGAAGCTCTTGAAGAGTGGGCATCGCATCAGAGCAGCTGTGACGCGAAATAACAATCGAAGCCGACGCGCTCCCCAGCTTCATCGCTTCGGCAACGTCCCTTCCATTCATTAAGCCATAGATAAAGGCAGAGGCATAGGAATCGCCAGCGCCAAATGTTTTCAATACATTGGTGCGAAAAATACCGCTGCGGTAAGATTTTCCGTCTTTAGTATACGCAATCGAGCCTGCTCCTCCATGTTTAATGACGACCATTTTAGCGCGGAACGAAAACCAGCGAGAAGCTGTATCATGATCATGGGCCTCTTTTCCATTCAACAATTTTTCCATTATATTAAACTCTTCGCGAGTGCCGATCACGACATCACATTTTTCAGCAGCCAAATTATAATAAACTGCCGTTTCTGCCTCATCCGTCCAAGTATATGGACGATAATCAAGGTCAAAGAAAACCGTCACACCATGCTTTACGGCATATTCCAATGCAAGAAACACGGCTTCACGTGATGGACTTTGCGCAAGGGCGGTACCGGAAATGAGTAGCGCCTTTGATTGTTTAATATAATCTTCATCAATATCCAATGGGTGAAGCTTCAAATCTGCGACATTATCACGATACATTAGAATGCTGCAATCCTCCGGGCTCTTAATCTCGGTAAACGCTAAACCCGTTACAGCCCCCGTACGGTCGATTGCGATCCCTTTTGTGTCGATGCCGTTTTTCTGCAAATAATCCAAAATGAAGCGTCCCATTTGATCGTTCGCGATTTTTCCGATAAATCCGGTTTTTTGGCCTAGCCGTGCAAAGCCAATCGCAATATTGGCAGGAGAACCGCCAACGTATTTCGTAAATGTTCGTGTTTCTTCCATTGGGCGATTGATTTCATTCGCATTGAGGTCAATGCACAACCGGCCGACCGCGATGAGATCAAGTGGACGATCTTGATGAAAGGTTAGTAGATTCATACTATTTTCCTCCTTTCTTCGCATAGTCCCTAAAAACGATTAGACAGAGGCAGCGGAATTTACCGCTTCCAGCTTCACAGGGATACCAGCTTCCAACGATTTTTTTGCCGCTTCGGCAATCCGTTGGGCTTGTAAGCCATCAAAGCCGCTGCAAATAACAGGCTGGTTGGTAAGAATAGCTCTTACAAATTCTGATACTTCATTCATATAGGCTTGTGTATAGCGCTCAAGGAAAAAATACAGCGGTTTATCCTTGGACACGTGCTCAGAAGTAGAGACTTCAACGGTCGTAGGGCGATGGTTATCAGCCAATGCCGATCCTTTACTTCCAAATATCTCAAGTCGCTGATCGTATCCATAGACAGCTTGGCGGCTGTTATCAATCACACCAAGAGCGCCGTTGGCAAATTTTAAAGTGACGACAGCTGTATCAATATCTCCCGCTTCTTCGATGGCGGGATCAACCAGCACGGCCCCGTAAGCAGACACCTCCACCACCTCACTTTCCATAATGTAGCGCGCCATATCAAAATCATGAATCATCATATCCATAAAAAGCCCACCTGACGACTTGATGTAGTCCATGCTGGGCGGCTTAGGATCCCTTGATGTAATACGTAAAATGTGCGGAACGCCAATCGTTCCATTTTGCACAAGATCCCTGACTTTCCGAAAATTCGGATCAAATCGGCGGTTAAATCCAACTTGAAACTTCACTTGAGCTTTTTCAACAGCTTCCAGTGCCTCTTCTGTTTCTCTTAATGTAAAACTGATCGGTTTTTCACAAAAAATATGCTTTCCTGCTAAAGCCGCTTCTTTAATCATCGTGGCATGTGTATTCGTTGGAGAGCAAATCAACACCGCATCAATGTCTGGATCCATTAATATTTGGCGATAATCCGCTGTTAGCACCTCGATTTGTCTCTCTTTCGCCCACGATTCCAGATGATGAATTGCAACATCTGAAACACTCTTGACTCGAACTTGTGAAATGAAGCGCAAATGATCTGCGTGCAATCTGCCGATTCTCCCTGCGCCAATGATTCCTACCGTCAATCCCATCGCCTGAATCTTCCTTTCTCTTAGTAAAGATACGGACATCTAACCCGAAATAAAGTTAAGCGCTTTACTTACTATTATTATACGATTTTTTGCATAATCTCAAGTTAATTTTAAATTTTTTTAACATTCACTTTCTAGATTTTTTCACTTTTTTAGTTAAGCGCTTTACTCTCCGCGCGAAACTATGAAGCAGTCTGAAAGCAAGGTTGTGCGCCTACCATTTAGGCACTCGCCTAAAAAACATCAGAAACCGCCTTGCTTGGACTGTCCTTCCTAAGAATATCCCTTCTTTCTTTCAAGCTGGTTCTTCATCCCTAATCCATTGTAGAAAGCATCGATAAGAGAGTCCGTTTGGATGGGAGCTTTTCTGTTTGTCTATCGAACAAGAAGACCATGTCTATCGCACCAAACGAACTCCACATGTTTGCTTTGCAAAATGGGTCTGAACCAAAAAGCAGCTTTCCTATTCACTATTGATTCCTTGCTCTTCTAACATTCATGCTTAGAAAAGCACAAGAGGTCACGAATATTGATCCTTTAGGTCTTTTACCGATTGCCGTTCTACTAAAGCAGGAGCCAGCATAATCCGATGTCCAGGCATTTCTGGTTTTTCAATCGACTCAAGCAGCTTATAGACCGCATAGCGGGCCAGATCATCGATTGGCTGTGCAATGGTTGTTAGACCAGGATCAGCAATTTCGGCATGTATCGTAT
Source organism: Anoxybacteroides rupiense (assembly GCF_014196195.1). GTDB lineage: Bacteria > Bacillota > Bacilli > Bacillales > Anoxybacillaceae > Anoxybacteroides > Anoxybacteroides rupiense. The sequence goes on from NZ_JACIDF010000002.1 coordinate 33,984, forward strand.
TATCAAAGCCAATAACGGAAATGTCTCCCGGAACCTGCACGTGAAGCTTTCGAGCTTCGTTCATAAAAACCACTGCGATTAAATCGGTAGTCGCAAAAACACCGGTAGGCTTTTCTGGTAAATGAAGCAGCTTTTGCGATGCCAGCTTGGCATCCTCCACTTTAGAGATGGCATCAATAATGAACGGGCTTTCTAATTCAATTCCCTGATCGGAAAGAGCTTGTTTAAAGCCTTCCAATCTCAACCGTCCGCTCGGACGGCTTAATTCGGCAATGATCGCCAAACGGCGATGTCCTTTATCCAACAGATAACGCCCGGCAAGGTATCCTCCTCTAATATCGTCCGTCGTGACAACATGCGAAGGTAAAGCAAGATGGTCGATCGAAAACATTAAAAACGGGATATGTCTGGACTGAAGCTTTCGAAAAGCGCTCAGATCTTTTGGCTCTGTCGCAATAATAATGCCGTCTACTTGTTTTTTCATAAGCAGTTCAAGATAATCTTGCTCTCGTTTTCTTTGGTAATCGGTACTGCATAAAATCATCGCATATCCCGTTTCCCGAGCATAATTTTCTAAAGCTCTCGCCACCTCGGCAAAGAACGGGTTGGCAATATCCGGGACAAGGACACCAATAGTAAATGTCCTTTTGCCTGTTAATGCCGCCGCTAAGCTGCTCGGCTGGTATTCAAGCTCTTGCATGACCTTCATGACTTTTTTTCTCGTTCGGTCACTAATATTTCCTGTGTTATTCACGACTTTCGATACTGTCGCTATCGAGACACCTGCTTTTTTCGCTACATCATAAATCGTCGGCTTCATTTAGTTCAAACTCCTTAGATAGTCCTTTTTCTTCATTTTACCATGAAGGAATACCGCCGGTTAAATCATTCGTATGGACTACTCTACTATCTTTTTAAGAAATTCTAGCTTTTCTTGTGCATTTTCTTTTGTAATCACCTCAACAGGGCTCTTCATGCGTTTTTCAACTTTTTTGCCTTTGATGGCGGCTAATGCGTTTTTCACTCCTTCGTAGCCCATGTCATATGGACTTTGCGCAATCGTACCGGCAAGCTTTCCGGCTAAAATCGATTCGACCGCTTCTAGCGTTCCGTCAGTACCAATCACTTTAACATCTAACCCTTTTGCCTCAACAGCGCGCAACACGCCAAGCGCCATATCATCATTGGCCGCAAATACACCTTTGATATCATTATTTTTCTGCAGGATATTTTCCATAACGGACATCGCTTTTGTTTTATCGCTATCGGCAGGCTGTTCAGCAACAACCTCGATCCCTGCTTCTTTAAGAGCGGCTTTGGCTCCTTTCACGCGTTCATCTGTCGCCGTATTTCCAAGCGCACCTGAAACGATCGCGGCTTTGTCCCCTTTTTGCAGCATGGAGGCAAGCAATTTTCCTCCTTCATATCCAGCCTCATAATTTTCCGTACCTATAAAGCTTGTTTTATTTTTAAGATCGGCATCTGTGTCAATAAGAAGAACGGGAACATTGGCTCCCTCTAACACCGGGACGACTGTATCAGGCTGAGTCGGCGAAACGACAAGCGCACCAGGCGATTGGCTTAACTGATCCTCAATCATATTCACTTGCTGCATCACTTCAGATTCTGAATTGGGTCCAACAACGGTCACATCGATCCCAAGCTCTTTGCCAGCCGCTTTCGCTCCAGCCTCAACGTACTTCCAGTAAGGGCTTGATAACGTTTTCAAAACAACAGCGACTCGCTCTGTATTTTCACCTCCATTTGCTTCTTGACCACTATTGCATCCAGCTAAAAGAACCATACCCATGAACGCAGCGGCTACGCTGAATAACCGAATTTTCTTTTTCATCCAACATTCCCCCATTTCCCTTTACTTGTAATCTTGTGAAAGCATGATCCTTTATCAACATTCCAATTAGCAAACAATTAAGCTTTTTTGCTTTTACGCTGGCGAAGCACATCAACAAATACAGCGGCAATAATGACCGCTCCAATCACCGTCATTTGGAAATCAGCGGAAACATTCAAGAGATTCAGCCCATTTCTTAAAACAGCGATAATCAGCGCTCCGATTAATGTTCCCCATACAGTACCAACTCCCCCCAGAAAGCTGGCACCACCAATAATGACCGCCGCAATCGCATCAAGCTCATAAGAAAGTCCAGCAAGAGGAAAAGCTGAATTCACGCGGCCGACCATAACAAGACCAGCAAGCCCCGCCATGAAACCGCTAATCGTATAAACAATAATCAGCACTCGGTCGATATTAATTCCCGATAAGCGCGCAGCTTCAGGATTGCCGCCAATCGCATAAATATAACGTCCTGTCTGTGTTCGTGTTAAGAAAATATGGAAAAAGACATACACCACAATGACAAGCAAAAAACTTACCGGGATCGGCCCCACAAATTCACGTCCTAAAAATTGAATCATGTAAGGAAAGCCGGCAATCGGAGCCGCACCTGTAACGATTAAGGCGATGCCGCGAGCAATATTCATCGTACCGAGAGTGGAGATAAATGGATGCGGCAAACGCAGCTTCGTTAATAAAATCCCGTTTAACCAACCAAATGCCGCTCCTACCGAGAGACATACGAGGATACCCAAAAGCGGATGCATTCCCATATTGACCGTCACAATTCCCATCATCATAATTGAAAGCGCCAACAATGAACCGACAGACAAATCGATTCCTGCCGTTAGAATCGGCAAAAGCATACCGATTGCCAGCAAGGCGTTGATCGAAGATTGCCGAGCGATATTCATGACATTATTGATCGTTAAAAACTTAGGCGACAGAATCGTCAGGACTGCTGTTAATAGAATAAGACCGATCAGAGGCCCGAACTTGCTGATAATCCGTTTAAATGCACGGTTCTTTTCCACTGCCTCATTTTTCGTTTGCACTGCTACTTGACTCATATTGATTTTCACCCTCCTGTAGCCGCTTTCATAATTCGTTCTTGTGTCGCTTCCTTAATTGGCAAATCCGCTGTTATTCTTCCTTCTCTCATCACAAGAACTCTGTCACACATCCCGAGAATTTCCGGAAGCTCTGAAGAGATCATAATGACAATGGCGCCATTTTCAACTAATTGATTCATCAAGCGATAAACCTCTACTTTCGCTCCGACATCAATTCCTCTTGTCGGTTCGTCAAAAATAAACACCTTTGCCTTTGTGCATAACCACTTGGCGATCACTACTTTTTGCTGATTCCCACCGCTCAAATTGCGAGCTTTAAGCTCGATATGATCAGGACGAATCTTTAATTCTCGAATAAATCGCTTGGCTTCTTCCCGGATCTCATTTAAATTAATAAGCCGTGATTTCTTCGTAAATTTTTTCATATTGGCCATCGTAATATTAAAATCTAGCTTTTGATCAAGCAAAAGCCCCTCGCCTTTTCGGTCCTCGGTGATGAAAGCAATTCCAGCATCAATGGCATCTCGCGGAGACTTGATCTTTACTTCCTTGCCATCAATAAAAATTTTTCCATTTCGGCGCGGATCGGCTCCAAATATAGCCCTAGCAAGCTCGGTGCGCCCAGCGCCAACCAGCCCGGAAATACCAACGATCTCCCCATATCTCACACGAAAGCTAACCGGCTCTGAGGCGCCTGCAACTTCTAAATTTTCTACTCTAAAACCTTCTCGGCCAAGTGTAAAGGTTTGCTTTGGAAACTTCTCATCCAAAGACCGTCCAACCATTAATTCAATCCAATCATCGGTGTCTGTTGTTTTAACAGGCAAGGTTTCAATTTTGAACCCATCCCGTAGAATCGTAATTCGATCTCCTAATCTCTTAATCTCTTCAAGCTTATGAGAAATAAATAAAATGGCTATTCCCTTCTCTTTTAATTGCTCGACACACTTATAGAGCTGATGGACTTCCTGTACACTCAGGCTGGAGGTAGGTTCATCCATAATAATCAACTTCGCATCAAGGGTAAGCGCTTTCGCTATTTCGACGAGTTGCTGCTGTCCCATGCCGAGCTTCCCAAGCTGCATATCAGCAAGATCTGGGCTTTGACCAAGCATTTCTAAACATCTCTTTGCCTCTTCGCGCATGGTTTTATGGTCAAGCATCGACATCTTGCCACCTCGCTTTAATTCCCTGCCCAAGAAAATATTTTCATAAACCTTGAGCTGGGGAATTACATTTAATTCTTGATAAATGGTGGCAATCCCTAATCTCATAGCATCAGCTGGCGTTTGGAGATGAACAGCCCTCCCTTCCCAATAGATTTCACCGGCATCCTTTTGATAAGCACCTGTTAAAATTTTGATAAGGGTCGACTTCCCCGCTCCATTTTCACCAAGCAACACATGAACCTCACCAGCTTTAATATCAAGATCAATTCCTTTAAGCACATGGTTTTGATTAAAGCTTTTTTTAATTCCTTTCATTTCCAAGAGATTTTCAGCATGCCCTACCATCTAAGGACCCCTTTCTAATTGGTTATTAAGCACACCGCACTTTAACTTTTTAAAATTAGATCTATATAGACCTTATCACCATTTATGATGGTGGAGATAATATTGGAATCAAGTTTCTATAGATAAAGGGGCACTATGTGATTGAACTCCTAATCAATCAGATATTCATGCAGGATGATGACTCCTTAACATCCACCATTACCTTTTTATGGATTCTATAGATGATCGAACAGGCTCGTTGGCCAGTTGGGCAGTTCGTATTCTGATCTCCGCCATTTGCAAGCCGCCGTGCTTTCATAATGGATGGGCGATTCCATTTTCAAACTGGCTTTTATATCAGTGAGGCCGGCGTTTGAATAGGCGACTGCACCGTAACAAGCTTTCCTGTTTCAAACGATTCTCTGCACGCATAGCCAAGGGCCGTTGAAATCACTCCATCTTTGACAGTAACGGCTGGCTGTCTATTTTCTCTTATACACGCAATGAATTCTTCCGCTTCACTTAAGTAGGCTTGTTCAAACCTTTCTAAAAATCCATCTGAACATTCTTTAATGGCCCCTTTTTCATCAAAGACCGTCACCCTATTCTTTTCAGGAATGGTGCCAATTCTTAATGTCCCCTTCGTCCCGATAATTTCTGTTTCAATATGATATCCGTGTGCACAATTTCGTCCGGCAACAAAAATTCCGATTTTGTTATTCTCAAACTTGACTAACGCCGTCCCTGTTTCCGCATCATTCATTTCGCTAAATTCCGGATAAGCATAGGCTCCTCCGATCGCCCATACTTGTTTCGCCTCGACACCCAAATACCAGCGTGCCAAATCAAAATCATGGATCGCCATGTCCAAGAACAATCCTCCGCTGTAATTGCTTTTGGCAAATTGTATAAATTCATCCATTGCTTTCGCAGGATCAAGACCATAGCAGCGGATGAAAATCGGCTCGCCTATTTTTCCTTCCTCGATTTTCTTTTTTGCATATTGGTAAGACTTGTCATATCTTCTCATAAAACCGAGCATAAAAATCTTATCCTTCTGTTGATTCACGGCCTCTTGAACACGCAAAGCTTCTTCTAAATATAGCCCAAGCGGTTTTTCGCAAAACACATGAAACCCTGCATTTAATGCTTTTACGATTTGTTCGCAATGGAAATTGGAAGGCGACGAAATAAAAATAGCATCCAGCTCTTGATTCTGTAACATCTCGTCAAATTGGGTATAACCGTATTTGATGCCCCAATCCTTCTGAACCTGCTCGACTTCCTCTGCTGCTACACTGCAAACAGCCAATAACTCGCAGCCCGAAATGCGAAAGGCTAAATTTTCCGCATGCTGCCTCCCTAACCTTCCAAGTCCGACAATCCCTACTTTTACTTTCTCCATCCGTTTCCATTCACCCCTGCCCTTTCAATATCACATGCGTGGTTAAGCGCTTTCCTTTATAGACGTAAAAAAATAAAAATGTCCAAGAAAACAAACTTGATCATTTTTAAAGGTAAACGCTTTCCTTTGTTGCTATTATACTTGTCGAAATATTCAGAAGTCAATAGATTTAACACAAAAAATTTTTTGTTTGTTTAAATCCATAAAGATCCATATAATATGTTTTTTACAAAAAAATGATAAGAAGCTGACGCATGTTGAAAATGGTCCGGCAAACGCGTAATCCATTCAAAAGCGCTAGACACCTTTGGCGATGTCTAGCGCTTTTGATGAACGAAAAAGAACCGCTCCCGACCATATTTCGGCAGATGGGAAAATTACCCCTCAATAAGGACGTCCGGTCTTATTTTCTTTATTTGTTTTAAAAATAACGATTTGTCTTTAGGAGAAATTAAGATAAACTTCGACTTCCCAGACTTTCCATATGTAATTTGCAAGCGGTCAAGTGATAAAGCCGGTGCTGACAGGGGGATTTTTAGACTCGGTGATCGCTTCAATTTCTTCAAGAGGAATTGTCCAACTAAAAATTCCTCCTCTTACTTTTAACATTCTTCAGTCGAGAAGTCTCCCACTTCTAAATCTTGCGAAGCTTGATGAAAGTGGGAGATGAATCGACTTCGGACAAGGACAGGCTTTTGCCTGTTCAATTGTCTGACCCTGTGGTAAAATAAACCTATGTCGTTCTTTCATAACTGGATATAGGAGGTTGCATGGAGAAAATAAAATGCGAAAACCAAGCGGATCCTTCCATGCGTAAAATATCCAAGGTACAAAAGAACTCCGAATTGTCGGACATCTAGGGTTGGAACGACCCGAAGTCACGCTCAGGGAGACGAAAGGCGGCTTTCGTCGTGGAACTGAGAAGCTCCCACTTCAAGCTTTAGCTAAGTGGTGAGTAGTTCACGACTTGGTCAGTTAAAATGTAAAATGTATGAAACCATCCTGAAAGCAAAAATAACGTAAACAAACTGCAAATGACGGTTAATAAAATTTTGTCAGTAACAGCTAGATCCTCCGCTATAGTACCTAACTCTAAGTGGACAGCTGTTGGCAACGCAATACTTCCAACGATTAATAGCCATATGTCACGATGGAACTAATGGGTCCTTTTTTCGAGTAAAAGACCAACTTAACCCTCCTTTCATTTTTATCTTTATATGTTATATTTTACAATACAGAGCAAGATGACTCCATATTTCTCCTCCTGAATCAGTCAGATGCGTCATCTCGGCAAATCGGTGACAATGATCGAAGCATCGGCTTTCAGAATCTGAATGGCAGGACATTCCCATTAAAAAATCCGATTTAATTAAAAACGCGAACAGCGTGATCACTGTTCGCGTTTGTTGGCATTAGCTCGCTTTTAAATTTGAAGTGTTTTTATTTTTTTCTTTCAGTTTCCAATAGATCGGCAAACCAATTAACGTAATACCAATCGAGAAAAGCGTGTCGGCAGGAGCATTCATCAGCGTACTGATAATAATGTATGCCGTACCCCCAATCGCCACAAGCGGCGTAATCGGATAGAACGGAACTTTATATAAATGCGATTCATTTTTATCTTTTTTGCGAAGCAAGAAAACCGCATTAAAAGACAATCCATAAAATAGCAAGACAGCGAAAATCGCCATATCCGTCAGCCTGTCAGGATTCCAAAAGATCATCATCACGATCGCGATCACAGCTTGTGCAACAGTGGACCCTACCGGCGTATTAAATTTAGGGTGAATGCCGGAAAGGAATTTCGATCCTGGAAGAAGCCCTCTTACTGCCATAGCGTAAGGAATTCGCGGGAATGTGAGAATTTTTCCATTTAAGCATCCAAAAATCGAGATTAAAATACCGATCGCTAAAATTTTTCCGCCGATTTCGCCAAACAATAATGTTGCTGCTGTTGATGCCGCATTTGGTCCTAACTCAACAATCTGATCAGCAGGAAGCACATGCAGCATAGCAATATTAACCGATAAATAAGCAATAATAACAACTAAAAGTCCAGAAATGATGGCTCTTGGAAGATCTTTTGCAGGGTTTTTCATTTCTCCCGCCATAAATCCAACATTCATCCAACCATCGTAGGCCCAGAGCGTGGCTAAAATAGCAGCCCCCATACTTAAATTTTGAATATTTCCACTTTCTACATTAAAAACAGCGGCATCGCCTTTAAACATTCCAAATACGGCAATCAAGATAATCGGAATCAGCTTTCCGATTGTGGAAGCCGTTTGAATAAATCCGCCAAACTTTGTTCCCAATAAATTCAAACCTGCAAGTAAAATCGTCGTTACAATTCCGATGATCAGGCTGCTTCCTTTTGGAAAATGAAAAAAGTCAGCCATTAATGTACCGAAATATAGAGCAAGAGCACCAATAACAGCCGGTCCATAGACAATTGTTTGCACCCAGCCGCACAAAAACCCCCATGTTTTCCCATAAACTTCTTCAATATAAGCGTATAATCCGCCGGTTTTAGGAATCTTCACACTGACTTCAGCAATGGTTAGGCCGCTTGCCAATGTAATAATGCCGCCGATAATCCACGCCAAAAGCGCCATATTGGAATTACCGGTCGCAGACAGGACGACCCCCGGCTTCATAAAGATTCCGGAACCTATTACAGTTCCAATCACTAAAGACGTAGAAACAAAAAAACCGATGTTGCGCTTTAATTTCATTTCCTTTTCCATTTCTCCTGTCCCCCTCAGAAGTACAAATGTATAATTATATAGTTGCAAGGATTATATCATACCAAACAGCGCAAAATAATTTTTCCGAATTATTTTATTATTATTTTTTCAATACTTCTCATTCGTATCTTATCTAAAATCCTTTGTATAATAAGCTTTTATCAAACAGACAAAAAAATAATACTATATAAAATTTTATTTTTTATTATATTCTAAAAATTAATGATATTTCGTTTGTCTTTTGTTCTACGCAAAACCAAAAAGCCTTTTAAGAGCTTCGAAGTTGGAGGTAAAGCTCATGCTCAACCATCTGAAGCATGAAAGACCGAAAACGCTGGACAGACAAGTGAAGATGTGATGTACAGAGGAGCGGGTGAGGATCGTGACGCGGGATGAAAGCTTTTTAGGATTTTTATGCACAATTTATTAGCGGCTGGCTGAGACTCGTTTTTATTCCTATACTGAATGCTGGGGATAGAACACAAAATGATTATCGGTATCATCGCTTACGTCAGCCCATAAGCAATCTAAAACTCCTCCTCTGCAAATTTTCTTCACAAATCATGACGTCTACTGTAAAATATCATAAATATAATTAAACATATAAGAAATACTGGAATTAGGAGACCAAAAACCCCTTCCTCCGTTCCTCGTCCATTCGTACGTGTAAATCAATGGTTTATCGTTTTTTCGGTTCTCTTCACTTCGATGACCTATCAAGAATGGTCGCTGCTATTTCCATTGATCTCCAGCCTTTTAGGATTATTCTTTCATTTCCATCTCGTGATGAGAGCAGCAAAGTTCTTTTTACGAAAGGAACCAAGCGAATACATTCCTGAGGATGATGCACAGCAGTCATTCAATCAAATCATTGCGGTCATTTGCTTATCGATCGGTTATGTGTCATTTTTAGCAGGATGGACAAAGATCGCTTACGTATTTACGCTCCTAGTGGCTCTGGCAGCCTTTGCGGCCATTCTTGGTTTTTGCATTGGCTGCTTTATCGTAAAAAAGATCCAAGCAAAGCTAGATTGTCTAAATAAAGGGGAATCATACATCAATATCCATGTAAAAGAGGTTTTGGCTTATATCATCAGAAACGTTCATCATACTTGGGAGCTTTTAGTATTTGAACGTCAAAATATTCCTGCGGCAGGGATTCAAATACTTGGAGGAACATTTGAATCTTGTGACCGTGATTGATCTAGTGCTGTATTACGAGAAATGAAAGAGGAAGCGGGTATAGATAAAGCAACCTGAATTACAGAGATTTTATGCGAGATATATTACCATAAGAGTGAACTACTCACCACTTAGCTAAAGCTTGAAGTGGGAGCTTCTCAGTTCCACGACGAAAGCCGCCTTTCGTCTCCCTGAGCGTGACTTCGGGTCGTTCCAACCCTAGATGTCCGACAATTCGGAGTTCTTTTGTACCTTGGATATTTTACGCATGGAAGGATCAGCTTGGTTTTCGCATTTTATTTTCTCCATGCAACCTCCTATATCCAGTTATGAAAGAACGACATAGGTTTATTTTACCACAGGGTCACATACTGTCCAGTCATCAGGAGAAGACAAAGGGTTACAGTTCAATTATTATTTGGAAAGAACTTAATTCGGTATCATACTTAGCAGGTGATCAGCACATAGCTATTAGACATGTTATAGATTTCTTAGAAAACAGCCATCCTTTATGAAAGTACGCCGGCTGTAAAATTAATTGTAACCCGCTTTTAGCGAATTGGTCTGGAGATGGTGAAACCTATCGAGATTTAAAGCGGAATCCGCCAAATACGGTGAGCACTCGTTGTCGCCACTCTCCTTTATGAAAGCCGATCGCGGACAAAAGTTTGTTTTGTGCTCGCTCAACAGTGCGTCAGGCATGTGAACGGTTGGAAGCAGCTTGCCGACACCAATGCCATTGGCGGTAAAAAGAGAATGGGCAGCCGGTGGCAATCCGTCTGCTTAACACACCTTTCATTTTTCATAAATCACCATTCCATCGCGTTCGATTTGCCGCTCGATTTCTTGGTTCAATGAATCACAAGACAGCACGTCGCACGAATATATGCCAACAATGTCGTCAATATCACTGATCACTTTCCACTTTTGCTTTCCCGTATAATCAATGCACAGATCGATATCGGAATGATGCCGCGCCGTATTTTTTGCGCGCGAGCCAAATAAAATATCTCTTTCTCGCTTTGAAAATACGCGATCAGACGCTCAAAAACATTTTTGTTAATTCCATGCGTCACGATCGATCACTTCTTCTTTAATGTTTTGCAACAATGCTTCGATTTGCTGAACGTACTCATCAACAATTTTTTGTTTGATCTGTTCATCATCCTCTTCATTATATACATGAGCCGTTACATTGCGCGAACTTAATATATCGTTCCATATATCGATATTTCAATCCAGCCTTCCTTGAAAGCTTGCCGATAGCACGCTCTTGGGCTGTGTAACTCCAAACCGGACGCCTTGAAAATCTTCGATAACAGCTTCCAAAGCTGATCTTCGAGAATTTCATATTTTTTACGATTGAATCTCGATATACTTCTTTCATTCATTCATCTTCCGCTGCCACTTGTTGGGAAGCGGAAATGACGTTCTTTAAATGCAGCAATAAGCGAAACGCATATTGATATGATAGAACGATCCTTGTCAAATAAGTCGCTCATCAAGGACCTCCTTTTATAGCATTATATTTCACCCGTGGTGCTAGTTGAGTTTTAACACTCAACTAGCATCACGAGTACTCGATCCTCATTTAACAGACTTTACCGAGTTCACAAAAACCATTGTTTTGAGCAAATAGGGGGGCTAACACGCATTGTCTGCACCCCCTTCCATACATTTCCTTAAAAACAAAATGATAGCATATTACAAATTTTTGAGACATGTACGATGTTCTTCGAGAGCAAAGGGGCGCACAGGCGACGAGAGAGAGCTCTTTATGATTATGATTTTTGCAAGCATGTTACTTCAACAGAACGAGCTTCCAACAACTCGGTGATGTCTTGCCTTTCTTGGTCATTCACGATCGTAACACGATGCATCAATTTTTTCCCTTCCCTATCGTACAGCCACATCGCATAAGTGGTTTCATTCGTCTCTAACAAACCATAATAACGATGAAAAATATCGATAGGTTCAAATGAAACTTGTTTAATTCCATCCCAACGGTACAGCTTATCTCCACAAATTCCATTCTCACAAATCTCAAAAGAATCAAATAAGTTCAAATAAATAAAAGGCATCAATGCCCAATATAAAAATGGGAAAACGGAGGAAACATTTCCCATATGAAAGATGAGCATCATCACGACCAAAGGAAGAACGATTCCTAACATAAAAAATAGGCCCTTCATATTTTTTTGAGCAAAACTTAAAGTTCTGATGCGATACCGATTTCTTGAAGCGGTATCTTCCATCGTAGGCAAGAGAACCTTTCCTTTTTTTCGCTCGGTTTCTACAAAGCGAATCAAAAGGTTTAAAAAAATCACAATATATAGCGTACAAAACAACGCAACGATGATCTCCGGAACCACATTCTCCCCTCCTTATTTTGTTTTAATTCCGTATAGTTAAGATAAAAACGAGTTCGTTCTTGAGGTGAGTGACACAGGATTAGACGGGTTTCAATCCCTCATAGTTAAGATAAAAACGGTTTTAGTGTTGTGTCCTTTAGCAGATAGTTATTTTTGTTTCAATCCCTCATAGTTAAGATAAAAACTGGTCAAATGGCATTCTATTCACCTCTCTTAAACTGGGTTTCAATCCCTCATAGTTAAGATAAAAACAGAAATTCGAAATTTGAAGCAGAGAAAGACAGAAATGTTTCAATCCCTCATAGTTAAGATAAAAACCTAACAGTGTTGATTTATCCGCTAGAATCACAACATCGTTTCAATCCCTCATAGTTAAGATAAAAACACCATCCGTTGCGAATAAAGCACCTAGGAAGGCGGGTTTCAATCCCTCATAGTTAAGATAAAAACCAGGCGGCGGCAAATCCTCCGTACTTCGCGTCATTTGTTTCAATCCCTCATAGTTAAGATAAAAACCCCAAAAAATCGTTGTTACATAAGTATTTGGTTTAAAATAGTTACTAGGTTATTTTTATTTTAGCTCAAGGGCTAGGTGTTTTCAATCCTTTGATGGGCATGGTCGCTGGTGATGGGGGAGTGTCGTCGATCCCCCGGGATTTTTGCACGATTGGAGGTCGACGACATTAATTTCTCTCCTTAAGCCGATTTTCTTAGTAAATAGTTATTACTAGTTCCCCTCGCCCGCTTTCCACACTTTTCAACCGCTTTTCCATCCTATTTAATCGCTTTCCGATTTTCGAATTTCCTTCCTGAAAATGGAGTTTGTGAAAACACGATTTCGAGCAAATACTAGATAATGGTTAATAATCGGTGGAGAGTTTACAAACCATTTATAATCATTCTTTCACTATCAACCATGCTACACAACCGCTTTCTCCCCATCATTCCTCCCTCCCCTGTTTCTTGTAATATCGTTTACATAAACCAATTATATTAGTAGTTTTCTAAATGATACGTTTTTGAACATAAAATGAATTTTGTGCATTTTGTTCATAAAAACAAAGGATATCCTGATCATGAGCCACGGAAGTTACATCCTCATTATATACTAATATATACCTCTCTAACAAAATATTTACAATCTATTGATGTACGATTAATGAAAGCTTCCTATAATAATGATAAATCCCATATTAGGGGGAGAGAAGCGTGAGTGTTGTGCTAAGTCAAAAGATGGTGAGCATTGTGCTTGTCGGCTCGCTGGCCGTAGAATCGGTTGCAGTTGCAGCACGTGACGAGGAAAAAAAGCAAGAAAAGGCTCTGTCAAAAACGTCATCATGGTGGTAATGGAAACAAAACGGCCAAATTGCCAGCCAACCAAAACATGATGACGATCAGCAACAAAACGTACGAGCTCCAAGGACTGAACATCTATATGGCCGAGCGCTTCTGGGTGACAAAGAAAGCCGTTTCCCTCTTCCCAAAAGCGAGATAAACAAAAACGGAGCGAATAGCGCTGGGAGCTAGACAGCCCCTTAATTTCTTTATGAAAGGATAAGATATAAATTCTGCAAAAAAGTCCAGACGCTGAGTCTGAACTTTTTTTGAGATATGGTAGAACGTTAAGCGGGACCTCTCTACGGGCTCTTGCGGTTAGAGAGCCGAGAAAACGTTCTATATTCACGATTTTTCCATTTTTCGTTTTGGCTCCGTCACTCTACCAATAAAAGCGGATTGATAAATGTTTCTAATATCTTCTTCCAGCAGAGGCAAAGGACTTCGCGCTAATAGTCTTTTTTGCTGAACAGCATCTTGAGTTAAGCTTTCCAACGCTGTTTCATGTATATGAAAACCGCCCAGCGTATTCGGAATGCCTACCTCTTTCACTAGTCTCTCAAGCTCTTCCACACAGCGATAAGAAGCTTCCTCCTCAGAGAGATAAGCGGAATTCCCTCCTAAAGCATTCAAAATATCGGCCATTCGTTTTGTGCAGCTTTGGCGAATGTATCCCATTACATACGGCAATAACACAGCGTTGGATTCTCCATGCGAAATATGAAATTGTCCGCCTAAAGGATAGGCAAGGGCATGGACACCGGCCACCCCCGCATGAAAGAAAGCGAGTCCTGCTAAATAGCTGCCATTGCTCATGTCGATCCGAGCTTGTTTATCGTTTCCGTCTGCGACCGCTTTTCGCAAAGACCGCCCAATCAATCGTATCGCTTGAAGAGCCAAGCCATCTGTTGTTGGACTGGCATGGACAGACACATAAGCCTCCACTGCATGGGTCAATGCATCAATACCGGTAGCTGCTGTGACGCGAGGAGGCACAGTAACGGTCAATGCTGGATCGACAATAGCTACATCCGCTAAAAGATAATCATGCGTCACTACATCTTTCGTCGTTTCCAAAGAAAGAACGGAAATATTGGTCACCTCCGAACCGGTTCCTGAGGTAGTCGGAATCAAAATTTTCGGCAACCCTTTTTGCTGGACGGTTTTGGTGCCGGTCAAGTTTAAATAATCAGCAACAGTCCCCTCGTGTACAGCCAAAACAGCCGCTAATTTTGCTAAATCTAATGAGCTTCCCCCGCCGATTCCGATCACCATATCAAACTTGTCTTGGCGCGTCATAGAAACGAGCTTCTCTCCTACTTCTAACGGCGGCTCTGGAACGACATCTGTGTATCGCTCCACCTCGTATCCTTGTTGGATCAAAGGAGCTGTTACTCGTTGAATGAAGCCGATTTTCTCAAGTGCAGGATCTGTGACGACAAGAATCCTCTTCGGCGAAAAACGCCTGACCTCCGGAAGCAATTGCTCCAACGCTCCCCATCCGACATAACTAAGGGATGCAAAAGCCAGCCTAGCAACACTCATGATCTTCTTCCCCTTCTTTATTCGTAGAATCCCTCAGTGGATTTACGAAATTGTTTAAATTGCTCAGAGTCATGTCCAAACCAAACTTGTGAATGGGTTTCCTTCGCTATTCGCCGGATTTTTTCGACGGTATTCATATAACCGAGAGAATCGTAAATAATGCCAGGCGGCTTAATCGGCGGACCATAACTTTCCGTCGTATAAACAGCATCAGAAGCAAGAATAATGCCGCCTGTTTCCGGCAATTCTACATGCAACCCAAGCATCCCCCATGCATGTCCGCTCCCAAAATTAAGCACCCTGATCCCTTCCGCCAGTAAAAGATGATCTTCATGCCGCTTTATGGTGCGCCATTGCAGATGATTTTTAATCCAAGCATCAATATCGGCCCAAATGTATGCCCCTTCTTTCTGATTGCGCGCATAACATTGGAGTGTACCATTTAGCTCATCCTCATGCACAATAATCGTCGCGTTCGTAAACATTTCTAAACATCCGGCATGATCAAGATGAAGATGTGAGGCAACTACAAACTTAATATCTTCCGGCCTCACTTTTAATTGCTCTAGCCGATTGTGAAGATGGCACTCTTCGCTCGCCGTCCATGGAAACATTTGCTGCGTCGATTCCGCCCAACGCCCTTGAGGTCCCATTGAAGTGGGATTGCAAGCGGTATCAAAAAGAATTTTGCCTTCTGGATGATCGATTAACACCGTATAAATGGGAAATTCCACAAATTCTGTTGGCGCGTGAGGATTGTGAATCGTCGCTGGATTATGCATGGCGATCATCCAGTTTTTATCCATTCTCATCCTTCCGTTATCCATCACATACAATTTAGGATGCGCTTTCACCATATTCGCCATCAAAATTCCCCCTTCATCTTTTTGATTCTCTCGAACTAAACGAGCGATTTTTCAAACCAGCGCTTACTTTCTATGGAAAGAGGCACCGTTCATAGCACTTGCTTCCCTCCTCTCTTCCTCATTTTTATTACAAGCAAATATCGTGCCAATGCTAGAAAAGATAGCGACAAGGCAAACGGGTGGAAATAGGAATAAGGAAAAGGTGAAAAAAATCACCAACAAAAAGGAGAAGCTTAAATATGAGCCGAATAAAGGAATTGTGATATTTTTCACCACATGGTGAATTCATTCACCATCTATAAAAATATGGAGGGCTTATATGAAACAAAAAATCATAGATTCTCATATATGGGAAAGCATTTTTTCGTCTATCCATAACGGGGTCATTGTTGTTGATCGCCACAAGAAAATTTTGCTTATCAACTCCTCTGCGAAAAAACTTCTCCAGATCGAAAACCAACATTGGGAAGGGAAGGATATTCGGGAGCTCATCCCAACCACACAGCTTCCCTATGTGCTAGAGAGCGAAACAAGCTCAATTGGAGTAAAAATGAACATAGCGGGCCGCCAATGCCTTGTCAATCGAACTCCTGTGTACCAAAACGGCGAATTGGCCGGAGCCATCAGCGTCCTCCAAGATATATCCGAAATAGAGCACTACCATTCTCTTTTTAAGCAAATGGAAACCATTATTGAATTTTCAACAGATGGAATCTATGTGGTGGATAAGGAAGGAAGAACTTTAATGGTCAACTCCGCCTATGAGGAAATCACAGGCTTCCGTAGAGAAGAACTGATAGGCAATCATATGGAGGACCTTGTTAAGAAAGGATATTTTGATCAGTCTGTCTCTCTTCTTGTGTTAAGAGAGAAAAAGCGCATCTCGATTTTGCAAAAAATAGGCGGAAAAAAGGATGTCATCGTCACGGGAAATCCTGTATTTGATCAACAAGGCGAGATCGAGATGGTGGTAACAAGCGTCAGAGACATCTCCCATCTTATTCAAATGAAAGCCGAATTGGAAAAAGCCAAAAGCTTTTTTAAAATGGGGCATCATCGGTATACGTTCTCGATCGATGGTTCAGAAGAAAAAATGGTGTTTCTAAGCGATTCTATGAAGGGAATTTTCGAAAAAGTAAAACAGGTCGCCCCCTATCCTACGAGCGTTCTGTTAACGGGCCCATCTGGTGTCGGAAAGGAAGTAATCGCCAATCTTATCCATCATTTAAGCGATCGGAAAGACAAACCGTTTATCAAGATAAACTGCGGGGCGATTCCGGAGCCGCTGCTAGAATCAGAACTATTTGGCTATGAGAAAGGAGCATTTACAGGAGCACGAAAAGAAGGAAAAATCGGTTTATTAGAATTAGCAGACCAAGGAACCATTATGCTTGATGAAATAGGCGAAATGCCATTATCTTTGCAGGTAAAGCTGCTTCGCGTTTTGCAAGAAAAACAAATTCAAAGAATCGGCAGCCATCAAGTGAAAAACCTAGATATTCGAATTATTTCGGCCACCAATCAAGATGTAAGGAAGCTAATTTCCCAAGGAACATTTCGCGAAGATTTATACTATCGGCTGCAAGTCGTCGAAATTCATATTCCGCCATTGGCTGAGCGCCCAGAAGATATCGAGCCGCTCTTGGATCATTTTTTCTCTTTCTATTGCAAGCTATATCGCATAAACAAATCCTTATCCCCTGATACAAAAAGCATTTTAAAGCATTATCATTGGCCGGGGAATGTGAGAGAATTAAAAAACTTGATCGAAAGCATGATCGTTTCCGTACCATCACAGTCAATCGAACCGCACGACCTGCCGCCGCATATTGATGAGCGACCACATACAGCGACTTCTCTCACACTGAAACAACGGGTCGAACAGTTTGAAAAACGAATCATTGGCGAAGCAATTCAAAAGCATCCCTCCATTCGAAAAGCGGCGGAACAATTAGGAGTGGATCATTCGACTCTTGTAAAAAAATTAAAAAAGTGGAATATGAACCTTTATCAATAAAAACTGTGCCAGGTGCCATGCTTAACATCAATAAAAAATAAGCTTTTATTTGAAAGTTTAATTGGTTCTTTTTATTTATGCTCCCACCTCTTTTTGGAAACATTTCCACCATGATAACCTATTAGCCAAAAGAAGGGGAGGGAGACAAAAATAAAAAGCCACCATTAAGACGACCTTAATAATCTCTATTTTTTCCTGTTGTATAGTAAACAACTGCAATATTGGAAAGTTGTGATCTTTGATTAAATATATTTTCAGCCAACCTTTTATCTACGGTTAAAAAACTTATACCGTATAAATTAGCAATGGAGGAATTAACGGCATCTACCGAACCTAATTCTTTATATAACGAAATTTGTTTAATAACACTTTCTTTATTTCCATCTAATATTGAAATAACTTCCTTTTCTATTAGCTCTTTAATACCATAGTAATGGTTTTTTCATATCTGAATTTGTAAAAATATTTTTTTCTCCGGAAAAATCAAGGTATTTTTTTAGAGGAGTAGATGCTAAATGTGTTATTTCATTTACTATAGTTGGATTAATGTATAAAAATAAATTTTTTTCATTATGTAATACATGCTTATCAAACAATCGCTTTACAGTTGAATGATAAGCATCATATTGATTATAAAAAGCGAGCCATACTCCTGTATCAATAAGAATATCTTCTCCTTCTGAAAACCCTTGAAATTCTGGATGATTAAAATCAATGATTCTCATACTTCCACCAATGGCGAACATCATTCATATCTATTTTTGAAGAAGCGCTGCCCATATGCTTCTTTAGTAATTCTTTTTTATTTTTGGTCAATCCTTTATTTTTAGATTTATCGATTTTTTTTATAGTAGTAGCATTCATTTTGTTTTCCTCCCCTCTACACATACATACACCTCCCTAGAGATGTATTGTATGCAAATTCTAATAAAATTATACCATATATTTCTTAATTTTCGAAGGTTTTTTGCTTTATAAACGAAGGGAGAAGTTAATCCCCATCAAACGCATTGCTACATTTTGGGGCATGTCTGTGGATCGAGCCTTTAAAAGTAGACATGTATAAATTTTGGGAAAATGTTTGTACAGAGAATAAAAAGGAGCGGATCAATCATGTTATTATTTTTACAAATACCCACATATGGAGAAAAGATCAGCATTAAACTAAAATTTAACACCTAAGCGCTGCGGCATATCAAAGGTATTCGTATAGGATATGTTGAAGGTACGGCAAACATTCGGAATGAGAGTTCTCCTTTTGGAATTGCGATCAGTCACGACTGTAAAATGATATGTTTTGGCGAACGCGATGAGCCAGCTATCCGCCACGCTTGCAAACTCGTTTTTTGCTGTATCAAGATTGGTCTTGCTGAACAGCCCACGTTACCATGTCTCAATATGTGTTAATAACCTTCGGCTTATCAGTCGGCTCGAACCATTCGGCAAAATGTTCATTAGCCCACTTGCTTCATTCGTCCTCTTTATGCAAACGATTCATTTCCTGTTTCACGCGGTCAATGCTAATGACATGGCCGTTTTCGGCGTGTTGAATCACGGCGTTCCAAAAGGAAGGAGCGATATCAAAAGAATAATACCTTGTATAAGCTTCAATAAAAACGTTTGTATCGATCACAAACTTATGGCTAGAGCTCATACAGATCTCCCCGCACCGACATATTCGGCAAAACGGCGGACAATGCGCATATTTGAGTGGCGTAAAAGTTGCTTTCGCCTTTCATTTTCATTTCTTCCACTTTCCTGTCGAAGCCGTTTAACATACGCCTCATAAAACGAAAAGAACTCTTCTTTTGTAATGAGGTTTAAGTCCAGCGTTCTGCGGGCGGCCCCCAATTTCAATGAGTTTAAAATAGCGGGCAATTTCGTACAATGTACCGGACACGCTTGAAGCACTTCGTCTTCAGGGGCAAGAAACTCCGCCGCGGCTTGATTGCACACACTTTCAATTTCAACATCAGCAGGTTGAAGATTGGCTAAATCGAACACAGCGCTCGCCCCATACCAAACATGGGCAAACTCGCGAGCCAATATAAACATTTGCGCGGCTTTCCCATCTCTTCCATTCATAAATATGTTTCATCCACGCATCCATAAAGGATGTGACTGAGGAAGCTGTATATGAAGCATTGGCGGAAAACTCGCCAAGGTCTGTAAACACAAACACATCCATCTTACTTATTTTTCTATCTTTCGTCTCTTTTTCGGAAGCTCGGTGCTTTCCGTATTGCACATCGACGAAATGAAAATGAAGATGGCAGACGCGGTTTTATCACAAAAAGAAAAGGAGTCTTATTGCCTTTAGCTTATTACAAGACTCCTGTGTTTGTAATTCTTCCAATCTTATACATTTTTCAAAACGTGTTGTTTTTTTAAGCTATACAAGTTCAGAGTGAAAAATCGACATCAATAAAGCGTTTAAGTTAGGGAAAAGAGCAGTTGCACTGTTTTATATATGCTGGAAATTCAAACTGTATTCATTATACACAGATTAAAAAAATACTGTTAGAAAACATATCAAAAAATGTTTTTTCGGCTTCTTCATAACAGCTACAATAATTCAGATATTAACATTCATATAGGTAGGAAGGTTCAAATTTTTATTTTGACTTTATGATTTATGTTGGAGGTGAAAAAGCTTTGATTTTGATAAAAAGCTTTTACTCATCAGTTAATCCTTTTTTACAACTCCAACTACTCGGCTTTCTGGTATGGTTGGATTATGCCGAACGATAAAAGCTTTGGAAAATCGATTTAAATATGTTTCTTCATGAGATTTAGGAGTAAGGATAATAAGTTTCCTTTTTAACTCCTGCGCATATAGATCGAATACTTTTATCTTACGGTTCTCGTCCAATGCGCTGTCAAATTCGTCTAAGACAATGAATCCTGGAGCAGTTCTTAAATTTTGTAATAACGCAAGGGCAAACAGAAGAGAACTGAGCGACTCTTCGCCACCTGATACACCTTTTCCGACTTTTCCACCACGTGCTTTTGTACTGACGTCTTCCATCGTGCCGCGATGACCTTCTTTTCTTGCTTTAATATACAAATTAAAGTGAGTTCGCTGCTTTCGATCTTCAAACGTCTGCCAGCTAATTTCACCTTCAAATTGAAATTGGCTCATGTATGACTTAAAACGTTGTTGCAGTTCAAGAACCCGCATATTAATAGTTGTTTCAAGTTTATCTCTCAATTGTTCAGTACGTTCAATATCTTGTTCGAGTAAAATTTTTGTCCGTTTATATTCGTCTTCTAAACGATCATATTCCTGCTTGGCTGTTTTATAATTTTCTGGCGCGGCAATATCAATATTTTCTTCGTTCCGCGCTTGGTTAAATATAACTTTTCCATTTTCACAATTTTGCTTTAACTGGTGAACAGATAAAACGTTTTCTGTTATTTCCATAGCGACAACTTCCTGATAAACAGCTGGAATTAAATTTTGTAAGTCATTTAACCCTTGAATGATTTGGACAAGTTCTTGTTTTATTGTTTCAATCCGGTCGCTATAATTATCTTTTTGCTTTGTGATTGAATGAATCTTTCGTTCATCAGCTTCAATCATGTCATCTAAATCTTGGATCGCTCGGTCAGTTTCTTTAATTTTATACCGTGTCTGTTCTAAATCATTTTCCAGTTCTGCAACCGTATTTTTATGTGTTTTTAAAAGTTTTTTTTGAAAAGCCAATTGACTCTTATGTTCATTTAATTCTTCATATTTTTCTTTCATTTTTCCAAGCTCTTCGTATATAGCCGCTTCTTCCTGCAATTTTTTCTTAAACTCATCTTGTTGGATTTGCAGACGTATTAACCCCTCTTTTTTCTTTTCTAATGCTTGTTTTTCTCTTTCTATTTTGTTTCGATTTTCTACTTCCTCTTGATATTTCTTTTTGCGCATGGTCCGCTCAAGCTCGTTCGTCATAAACGCCTCTGATTCGCGAATTTGCTGTATTATCCCGTTTAGCTGCTGAATCATTTTTGTACCATTTTCAATTTCATGATCTATTTGCAAAATTTGCTGATTCATTTTATCAATTTGCTGCTTTACCTCCTGCTTTCGGACGGCTATTGCCCTTGCGCTTAAAATAAACCGTTCTTTTTCTTGTGGACCGCGAATCCCCATTGGATCGACCAACATGCCATTTTTTATCGTAAACGTTCCGCCTTTAAAAAACTGCTCTACCCACCAAAGAGCCTTCATTGCATGCGGTATCTCTGCCTCAGAAAGCCCCTTTTTTATGCGCAAATGAAGATGCGGTAATTCCATAACAGGACGGTCGGGAATCACTTTCATAAGAGGAACATGGTACAAATCATTTGGCGGCTCAATATGTTTCTCATTAAAAAAGATTGTATATTTAATCGTATTAAAAATCTGTTCATCTTTTAATTTTGCACTTTCATCCAGTTCAATCAATTCACGAAGAGGATATGCTTTAATTTGTCGGGCACGGAAAAATTTCAACGACTCCATTTGCCGTGCGGACAAGTCACGATTTTCTTCAAGCAATCGAAGTTCATCTTGTAACTCTTGTAACGTGCGCGTCATCTTAAGCTTTTTATCTTTTCGATTTTCTACTTCTTTTTCCAATGAATCAATCTTTTCCTGCACGGAGTAGCTGCTCTTATATTCGCGCAATCTTTCGGCATGTTTCGCTTCTAATTTTTCATCTGTTTCGATTTGTTGGTTCAAGTCCGCAATGATCTGCACTTTTTCTTGCCAAGTGTTACTTAACTCTTCCAATTTTAATGAGGTATTTTCGAATTCGTTGTTTGTTTTGGTTTGTTCTTCCGTGAGTTGCCGTAACGCTGCTTTTACTTCCTCTTCGGAACGGGTAATTTGATTTTTCTTCAAAGTAATTTCTTCTAATTCGTTTTCAAGGTTTTCAATCCGTTCTTCAATCTTTTTAATAGATTGACTGATTTCTCGAGACTTCTCGTATTTTTCGTTCATTAGTAAATTCAGTTGTTCTTCGTTGCTCCTTAAAGCTGTTAAATACTCTTTTTTCTTCTCCTTTTCGCTTTTTTGAAAAGCTTGCTCCGCTTTTGCGTCTTCAATTTCTCCCATCATTTGCTGAACAAGCTCCTCGAGCGTTTCTTTCTCTTTTTTATAGTGAACCTCTAACTGTAAAAGGGATTCGATATACAGCTTAGCTCCATTATGCAACCGTTTTTGGTTATCTAAAAAGCGGTCTAATGCTGCTTTTTTCATTGCCACCTCTGCTTTCATCCCTTTTACGTTCCATTCAGCTACTCTCAATGTTTCTGCTGTTTCCTTCATTTTTTCCATGCTCTCTTCCCAGTCTTTCTGGATTTTGTCAATGCCGTGCATTTCACTGAAAATGCGAAAACGTTCCTCTGGATTCATCACAGCAAATTGATTGACTTCCTGTTGGTACCAAATGAGATAAAAGAGATCAGGATCAATTTTATATTTGTACTGTAAATCTTTTTTATAAGTGGAAAAATTATAATAACGATCACCGGATGTATATTTAATCGTTTCTTCCCACTTGTCGATTGCTTCGCCGGTTGAAATCGAAAATTCTTTTTTTATCGGCTGTCCCGGTTCTTGGACTATTTTTAATGAAAACTCAATAAACGTTGGAGCATCTATTTTCATTAAACCGTCATTCTTAAAAAGAAAGGAAATACGCGCTTTCCATGTTTGATCGGATGAGAGATTTCGGGATTTCAATCCTTCCATATCAACTTTGGACGAATATAACACAGCACCCATACAAAACGTAATCGTTGATTTTCCAGCACCATTCGGACCTGTTATAATGACGTGTTCGTCAATTCCCGATAAATCCAATAATGTCGGCGGATAGTCGCGAATTCCTGAAAAAGTAAGTCGCCACGGAATCATTCTCCTTCTCCCTTCTGGTAAAGGTTATACCGCTTGAAAAATTTCAAAACCTCTTCTTTGCTTAATTGGTTCGATTGACTAAATTCCGTTGCTCGACGCAGAAAAGAATCGGAAAACATATGAACACCAATAGCAGTAAGTTGATATGCCTTCTCTTGGGAATTCGTATCATATTCTTCAATCGCCCCAATCTTTTTAAGCGGATCGATATTGGCCAAAATACGTTGATTAGCTTTCGTTGTTTCATGTCCAAAAGCGTTCAGTAATTGGTCAAACAGCGTAAATTCATGCTGTAAAACTTCCTGGTGGTAAAACATGTACAAAAGAATCGCAAGACTTTCTTTCGTTAACGTATTTCGGGCTGCCCGAGCCGGTACTCTCATTAACGCGACTACTTGATCACGACGTTCATCATAAATCACTTTAAAATAACGGCTTACAGCTTGATTGACCCTCGTTAAAAATGAAAAAAATTTGTCATTATCCCCTTGGATATGAAGCAATTTTTCTACTTCTTTTCTGGAAAGGCCAAAGTTCCCCGAACGAATGGAGGCAGAAGACGAAAAAAGTATGTTCATGAATGCTAACTCCTCTTGCTCCGATAAAATCCCTTTCAACGATTGCATAGCATTTAATGGATTGACATTCACATCATCATTGTATTTGTTCATTGAATCATTCTTCTTGTTCTCTCCGATGATTTCGTTTTCGGATGATATAGGATCCATCCTCATGGTTCATCCACTCCCATTTTCTCTCGTACTTTGGAAAATCTTTTTTTTGGTCTGGCTTTAACATGATAATTTTTTTAGTACCGACTAGAGCAGAAATCGCTGTCATTCCATTGATTACATCACTCCATTCAGAAGAAGTTGCCTCAATAATGACTTGTTCTATCGGGACTTCTTCATATTCTTCGAGATAGGTTTCAATCGCCTCGGTCTTTATCATCGTTTTCGTTAACAACCAGCTTGATTCTCTCATCAGTTCTTCTATTTTATCCTGAGATATTTCCTCTGATGAATAAAGGATTTCTTCCTCTATCTCATCGCTTGATTCCACTATAGGTTCATAGTTTTCCAAAAATTCAACCGCTTCACCAATAGCATATGGCGACAGGGGGGCGGGAAATTTAATTGGAATCCATAAGCCGTCAATCTGCTCTTCTTCATACTGGCCCTGCTCCATAAAACTTAATAATTGATGGGCGTTCGGCACATCCGAATCGAGGGGAGGATCGAACATTTGAATAATAAATTCGCGCACTTTTTCCGGTCGAATAGTAGAGGATAACGGTGTTTTTTGCATATGGGTAAATTTCAAATATTTATTAATCATACCTAAGCTCAAGTTTGTTCCTTCTGCAAGAGCGGCTGTCCCTTTTTGCATTAAATCCGCTAGAACGAGACTATCCTCCAATGTTTGAAACTGACGAAAACGCTCTTGAAGCTTCAATTCTAAATCTTGCATTAAATGATGAATAAGTTCGAGCTGAGGAAGCGCATGACGATCAGCAAGCATCTCGAGTTCTCGCTCTTTCATTAATTGAATGGCATTTTCGACATTCCGGATCATACTGGCAATTTTATTTCCACCGGAGATTCCTTGATCATCATATGCTTCACTCAATTCAGCATCACGCCTAGCCTGAAACAAGGATCTTCCAATATCATCATGCATATAATAGGCTAACGAATCGTTAGCTAACCGAATCAATGCATCCATCATTCGTTTCCCTGTATCTCTCATCTTCAACTGACGAGATTGTTTAGAAATCCAGTTATATTTAACAAGAACATTGACAACCTTTTCGACTTTCTCCTTAGTTGGAGGTTCTGGATCATTATATCGGTTGCGATAACGATAATAAACGGTTTCCGCATTTTCAATCGGATCATCTAAACCAAGCGCTTCCTCATAGATTAATTGAATCACTCTTAAAAATCGAAGAATTTCACTAGGTGATTGGAAAGCGTTTTGTGAGCCTAAATCACTTAAAACTCCTGATAGTGAGGCAATATCCCTCATTGTTTGCAGCACTTCAGGGGCTGATTCATTTGCTTGAAAAATCGAGATTAATGATTGATCCATCTTTTCCAACTTTCTACATCCCCTAATATTTGTTCTTGTTCCAATTTATGATCTTTTAAGAATGCTGTCATGTATTTCTCGTACATTTCCCATTGTTCCATGATTCTATGGTCATGGGTAATCCATTTTAGTTTAAGAGAACGATGCGGTGAAATAACGGTATACAATTCTTTTGCAATTTGAAAACCATCCGAGTCATAATCTGTCCAAATCATGGTCTGTTGTATCGGACTGTTCTTTAACAGTTGATGAATACAATGTTTATGAGATGTTCTCAGATGTCCATCTACACACATGACAAGGGAGTTTGTTTCTTTAATAAAATCTCCTTCTGCATTCATTCTTGTTAATATTCCTCTATTTTCAACTAACCATAAAGTCGTTGCCTTCGTAGAATAATCATCTGCTGAAATGGATAAATCCGTTAATGCGTGAACGGGACCAAATTGATATGACGAATAGTTTCCAATGAGTTGTCCAGAAAAATAAAAAGGAGTAATATTTCCTAAGCTAGAAAGACCGAGGAGAGCTGCCGGACATTTTGTCCATTCTTCTAAATGTGTAATAAATTCTTGCTTATTTGAATCAAATTTCTTTGAACCGCCAATTTTTTTAAAATAGCTCGCTCCGATTTCTTTCCAGTCAAAATTTGTTTTTTGAAGACACAATTGTAAAAAAGCAACTACAAAATGAAGAAACTTCAATTTTTTTTGCAATGACCATTTTTCTGGAAATAAATATGATTCTTCTATTTCATAAAAGTCTAAATCAAGCACTTTATTTATAACTTCTATTAAGGAATTGAATCCCCTCTTTCTTTGGTAAGAAAACAACTCTATCTGGTCATCATTTATTTGAATCAATTTTGTCGTATTCTTCCATTCACGAAACTCCCGATCGATGGCATCTTTCTTTTGCTGAATACACTCCTGCTGATATTGATACAACCGATATCCCATTCGATAATACATCGTCTTGATTGTTTTTTCATCTTTTTCAAAGCGAATCTCTTTCATAATCCATCCTTGCTCAAGCCATCTTAATGTTCTTTGAGCATGATCGTCGAGTTTCACTTTTTTTCGAGGTGTGAAATTTAAATCCTTTAAAGAATCATCTATCTTTACTGTTTCTTTTTTGTAAGGAGACAGGGTGAGTAATCCTACAACCCGGTAAGTTCTTTCCGTGCGTTTAACAATTTTTACATCTATAAATGGAGAAGATGTTTGGTCAATGCCTAATGTTTCAAGTTCCTCACCCTTTTTTAAAATATATTTTTGGATATAGTTAACCGTTGCCTGATCAATCAAAGCTATTCTCCTCTTTTTCCTTGAATTTATTGTCGATCATATAAGAACTTTAAAACATTCTATTACCATATTGGCAATAAGCTGTGACATGCTTTTGCTCTTCATATTAATACAGGAAAAATCAAATTTGGATTTATAATATTGGACTTTACACAAAACCTTTATGGTTATTTGAATAATGAGACAACACAGGCAGATTACTAATGAACCTCTTTCACCTACACTCCGTTTAGAGACGGGAGGGAGAATTCTCGGAAAATGTTAAAATTCACTTTACCAAAATTTTTCCGGGGTGTTACTAGGCCATTTACTTTTAAATTTTATCAGTTCTAACCCTTTTGAAATTCTAAAACCATGATTATACCCCTATTGTTTAAAATCCGTTCTTTGTTGTTCAAATGGTCTAATACCAGTCTTTATTGCTTGGGGACTTGGGTGATAGAGTGGATAGGCGAATTGGCCATTCCACTTTGAAAATATTGCTACATTTTTATTTAAAACTAGCGAATGTGGTTCAATTTCTTTTAATGCTTCTAAGGCGGATTGACCTAGTATGACAATCACCTTGTTTAAGGAAAAAAACTTTAACCCGTGGTGCTAGATAAAGACCACGATACATAAAAATATAGCCCTTGCCTGGAAAATCCCTTTAAAATGAAAGTGCCAACCTACATTTCAAAGGAGAATCCTCATTCATGCAAAAGCCCTTTCATTTTACAACAAACAAAACGAACATTCAAAAACCATATGCCGCCATTTTATCGATCGTGATACACGGTTGTCTTATATCGAACCACATTTGAAGAGACGCAATCGGCACTTGTTGAAGCAAACCGATGATGGGACCATGGCGATTCATGTGCTTGGAAAGTTATTCGGCTTTACGTCGGAACGGGCATGGCATCGCTTTGTCGTTGGAAACTTATTCATGGAAGAGTCGTTCCCTGAACGTTCTCGATACAATCATCGATGCCGTTCGTTACGTTGGTCCATCAAATGGATTCGACATCGGCTAGCTAAACGTGGAAAACATCATGTGCATGCTGTCGTGGACAGTTTACCAATCAAGTGGTGTCACTATGCACGCGCTTCACGGATCAAACGATTCCGAGAGGTGGCGGATATGGGGTACTGTGCTTCCAAGAAGATGTTCTTCTACGGATTTAAGTTACACATCCAGATTACGGACCAGTCGCTTCCTATGGGATATGTGGTCACGGCTGCTTCGTATCATGATCGAATCGTGGCAGAAGAAGGCATGACTCAACTTCCGCATCCTTACACGTTAGGAGATATGTAACCGTCAAGTAAAATTGAACACTTTTTGATCATTAATTTTGAACAGTTTCATCATTAAAAATGGAAATTCTGTGCTTCATTCGATAGCTGTCTCCATTTAAATGAATCACTTCGGCACGATGGATGATTCTGTCTAATACAGCTGTGGTGATAGCCGGATCACCGAGTAATTCTCCCCACTCACTCGGCCCTTTATTGGATGTTAGGATAATCGACGATTGATTGTACAAGTCATTAATCAAATGAAAGAATAAATTCGCTTCTCGTTGATCCATCGCTATAAACATTAAGTCGTCGATAATCACTAAGTTCGATTCCCTCAGTCGTTGAAGACGAATTTGTGATTTCCGAGTAATTTCCTCCGTTTTTAACGCTTGAATCAACTCTCCCATCGTAATAAACGTCACTTTATACCCTTGATGAATCGCTTCAATCCCGAGTCCAATCGCCAAATGGGTTTTTCCGACACCTGGCGGTCCTAACAGAATCAAATTAAAGAGTTGGTCTAACCATGAGAGTTCTCGCAATTGGTGAAATTGTCTTTTCGTCAGTGATGGCTGTTCTTGTAGTTGAAACTCATCTAACGTCTTGTAGTAGGGGAAAGACGCCCATTTCAAACGCCTCTCCCGTAATTTCTCCTCCCGACGATGTTGTTCATAACGTAACACATCGTATAAAAAACGTAGATATGTCACCTCATTCGTCTCTGCTTGTTTCACTAATATAGGCAGATGAGAAGCCGTTTCTGTCAAACGTAATACTCGTAATAACTCTTGTACATTCGTTAACTGGCTCATTTCGTTCTTCCCTCCAAAATCCCGATATATTCATTAACGTTTCTTACAGCTGGTTGTGCACAAAGGATAGAATGACTCTCCTCCTGCAATGATTGGATTCGGTTTACCTGAACGGCTTTGCCGGAAGTGTTCAATCGATGTTGCCGTTGTAAGTAACCGACCATATCTGTAAACTCTGAAGCACTATACAGCTGTAATTCGATGCACTTTTGTAGTGCTTGGCTGCAGAGGGACGTCGGAGAGTGAGCCAATTTTTTTTGAATGAGCTGCAATTGATCGCGTATATATCGCGGATAGGCTTTTCGTATGTGTTCTAGATATTCCTTTGCCACATCTGGTTGTTCAAACTGGTTGGCAACCCTTTTGATATAGGCATTGATGCCTTTCGTTCGATCTCGCAAATGGTTTCGGTTTTGAATCAGCTTTCCTTTGCCATGAGCGATCGTGTGCTTTCCTAAGTATTCCCCTGTTTCAGAATCGTAGATGAAGAGCTCCTGTTCCCTTTGTATGACAATTTGTACTGTTTTTCCAAACGGCATATAGGTTCCGCACGGAACCGTATATCGATTCGATTTGTACAGAATCGTATTGTCCTTTCTAACCGTTCTTGTTATACTGTTTGTGAGGTTTGGGTTTTGGACGTAGGTCACGTCCACTGATAGAGAGATCGGTCGTAAGTGTTGTTTTTCGAGTTCAAACACGTCGACTGGTCTCTTTTTTGTTGTGTTATGAACTCTCCCATTACCTGTTCGCCGTAACCATTCCCATCCTTGTTCATTCCACAGATCGAGATTCGTAAATATCCGATGTTTGGCAAAGTTGTGTTTGATAAATCCTATGACATTCTCAATTTTCCCTTTGCTTTCCGGGTCTGCCTTTCGACATACATGAAGAGTGAGGTTGCGCTGTCTTCGATAGGCTTCAAACTCGGCGGTAAGAATGAGGTCCCCGGCATTTTCACTAACCACAATCAGGTTATCCTGATCATAAACAAGTTCGTTTGGGATTCCACCAAACCATTGGAACGCATTCTCATGAGCTTGAATGACATCTCTCGTTGTAAAAGGACGATCCAGCCACTCCATGTATTTATAACGGCAGTGCGAAAGCACAAAGGCGATAAAATATAAATCGATATCCTTGCCTTGTTGATGTTTTACTTTCACTTTTCCAAAATCGACTTGCGCTTGGTGACCCATTGGTGGATCTGGCACTGCTTGATATTGGCGAATCGAGGGTTCCTTTGGGATTTTCCATTCCTCTCGTAAACTACGTACATAACTCCGAACCGTACTTTCTCCCACGCAAAGGTCAGGATAACGTTCCTCTAACCAGTCTTGTACCTGAGACGCTGATAAATCTGGATGCTTCTGAATCCAATGTAAAATAAGCTCTCGATAAGGGTCTAACTTTTTTCTTCGTTGCTTCGTAGAAGCTAACCATGTTGTCATGTCCTCAGGTGAACGCTTTAAATAGTTATATAATGTCGTTCTGGATATCTTTAATTTTTTAGCGACGGATGTTTTACTAAACCCTTGTTTTAAAAGTTGATAAATTTCCATATACATTTCCCACTTATCCACCTTTCAGTCCCTCCAACAGCTAGATAAAATCTCAACATCTATCATAGCTGTTAGGAGTAAAATTGGTAAATAAGTGTCCAATTTTATTGGGCGGAAACTGTCCACTTTATTTTAGCAGTTACAAGATAAAGGATACGTCAGTCAACCATTACAAAAGAAGCTTCATCATGAATATGGGATTGCTTTTTGGACACCATTCCGCAAAAATCAACAGGTTTCTGGGAACAATGGATGCGTCGAAAACGAAAAATCGCGGAAACCATCTTTTCTCCTTGTGGACGTATTTCGTCTCACTTCGATCCGTGCTCACAGCGTCGAAGGGGTTGAAACGGCATTAGACGATATTTTATTAGCTTACACGCTTGTTTCTCTTGAGCTAGTTGAACAGTAGAGTCCAACTAGCTCAAGGGGTAACTTATATAAGTGCTAATGATTCGTCAATGATTTATAGCTTTTTAACAACTTGCACAAGCCCTGATTCTATCAAAACCTGATGTAATTTTTTTATTTTTATACAATGCTGATTCTTGTCTTTTCTAACACGTGAAAAAGTAAAGTCAATTCTCTTTTTTGCTCTGGATATTGCTACGAAAAATGTGCAATTATCTTCGTTAGTTTGTGTATCGTAACTAAAAAATGCCTGATCCTCTAATCCTATAAAAAAAACAAATTCATACTCAAGTCCTTTGCTTTTATGAACTGTCATAATAGGTACGATATTTTTTCCCTCAAAATACTCTATGGCCTCTACCCAATCGTTATTTAGTATGAATTCACTCCATAATAACTGGGCAGTTCGACTAATTAATTCCCTAAAATATTTTTCTTCGTTATACTGTTGATAGATAGTTTTTATCCTTTCGTATCCCCAAAAATCTACGATTTCATTCATTAATTTTAATAAGTCAGTTTCATCTTTTTGAACAGACAATCTTATTAACCTTTTCTTACAGTTTGATATCAATGTATCTATTGAATTGTAAATTTTACCCATATTTTCAAACTGGTTATCATCATCTATTATGCCATCTAATAAAAGCGAAAATTCAGTTAGAAACATCCATTTATCTGCATTACGTTCATTTGCTAAATATAAGACACTTAAAAGGAGTTTAACTATATCTTCCTTTAGTAACTCTTGAAACTCTCCTTCATCTCTTGAACGAATATCCAATTCATTCAATTTATCCTGAATTTTACATGTGTAACTAGCTAAACTCCGTTTCACAAGAATAACAATTTCACGTGGGTCAACATTAGATTGAATTAAATTTTTTATTTCATTAGCTATTGTCTCTGCCTCTTGATCGCAATCATCAAAATAATACAAATTAGCCTCTCCATCCTGCATATCCCATTTGTCATTAGGTTGAATATGAATTTTTCCTTTATTAAGTAATGGATATAAAGATGTTTGAAGTTGAATTAATCTTGGAGCAGAACGATGATTCATTAAAAGTTCTTTTTCGACACTTTTAAAATCATCCTTAAAATCTTCAAATACATCTGTTTTTGCTCCTGCCCAAACCATAATTCTTTGCTTACTATCCCCTACAGCAATAAGCTTAACTGAAGATTGTAAGAAACATGTCCTAACTAATTCATATTGGATAAATGTAGTGTCTTGAAATTCATCCAAAAACACATGACTATATGTAGCGTTTAATGCCCTTAAAATCAATGGATTTGTTCTAATTAAATACTCGGCTAATATCGAAATCATCGAAAACGTTACCTGAGACTTCCCTGTTTCATTATCATTTAGTAAGTCATGCCACAAGTTTTTAAGTGTCTGGCTCTTATGAGGCAAAGATATCTCTTTCTTTATTGTTGCATGAATTCTTTCTTTTAGCTCCGATTTTTTTTTGCAATGAATCGCATCTGGGTAATGTTTAATAAATATCCTTTGTAATATCTCATTATTTGTAATTTCATAATTCCGTGAAGGTCTATATTCTTCTGGAATTGCTAACCGAAACCGATCAACAATAGACTTAGCAAAACTATCAAAAGTCATTGAATCAAATCTTTTGGAAAGCTCTTTTCCACAACGCCTTTCAACTCTTTCAGCTAAATTAGACTTTGCATCTTTTTTAAAACTAATAGCTAAAATCTTCCTTGGATAGGGACATGTATTAGTTTGTAATAAATAACATGCTTTTTGTGCTAATAACTCGGTTTTGCCCGCACCCGGTCCAGCTACAACAAGCAAGTTTTTATTAGTCACAACAGCTTCTAACGCGGCATCTTCTAAGCATACTCCTTCAGGTTTCCAATCAGAAGGACTTATAAACTTCATATAAAAAAATTCCCCCTATCCCTCTATTTTTTTCACAATAGCATTTATGAAACGTTCTAAAGGCTCAGGTAATTGTAATTGGGAGAAATCTAATTTTTCAAGAGCCCTCATGTGAGTTACTGGTTTACTTTTGTATAAAAAAAAGTAGTTATACCAAATCATTAGTTGTTTTTGAGCCTCGCTATAAGTTCTTCCGTCCCCCCCATTTTGTTTTAATGTCGCCTGAATGTAAGAAGTTAATCGTTCTTGATATTCTGAAGAACTATAATCTTCATCGCTAAGGCTAGCTATTTTCTTAGTTACATTATTAATTTTTAATCTAGGTCCCTCGTTTTTATCTAAAGAGTCTATATATTCCTTATAGTATTTTTCGAGCAACATGAAGTCTAGATCTAATGGATAGGAAAAATAAACGTTGTTATCTTCCAAAAAACTAATCCAAGGATTAACTACCTCATCCTTGTAACCTATCTTTTTTTCTATTTGTTCCAAATCATCTGAAAAATCCTCTATACCTTCAACGGTTGACAACTTTTCGTTTGAAAGTCCATTCTCAATTAATTGTTCTATTGCATATTTAATTCTTCCCCATCCTCCACCCTGTCTTTCACGGTCAAAATCAAGAAGTGTTATATGTGGGATATCTAAATCTTTTAATAACTTCCAAAAATGATTCACATGCCGTCCGCCAAGAGGAACAATTGATATACCTTGGACATCAATATCACGTCCCAAAGAAGTCAATATTTTCTTAATAACATACTCTTCACTATCACCTTCACCCAATATAACAAGTTTAGCGAAATACAACTCTGGATAGGCCTCTACTGCTCCTTTGACGTATTTAAAGCAGTCAGATTCTTTTTTAGGTAATTTTATTTCTTTTATTACAGATGATCGTCTCTTATTACATATCCTAAAATGACGAATGCTCTTACAGTCTACTCGTTTTATAATTGCTGGCGAGTGCGAGGTCAGAATGGTCTGAGCATTTTCTTTTGTAGAAATGTCAATTAGGTTTTTCATAACTTTTCCGAGCAAGTGAGGAGCAATATGATTTTCAGGTTCTTCGACTGCCACAATTGTTAAAACGGGTGGGATTATGTTAAAAGAGCGTTGATTAGCTCCTATTTCAGAGAGTGCTTGGTTTTCAATTTCCAATAAAGTATTTACCAGCGACAAATAAAATAAAGATCGTAATCCATCCCCAAGTTCATTTACACTATAATCTCTTTCAGTTTCTGTAGGAAAAAATTTAAGCTCCACTCTTTTCAGAATCGTTTCCATGTCAGTACCATTAAATGTTAAAACAGCTTGATTATATCGGTTATCTCCATGATATTTGTTCCAGTATTGTTGTATCGCTGATTTAAGAGTATTAATACCTGTTTCATTGTTGAAAAGCTTATCTAATTCAGCAGTCTTTTTCCTTATATCATCAACCGTTCTGTCTGCCCAGTTAACTCCATTTAAAATACGATACAGTATAGAGCCTGAAACATTTTTCAGTTGTTCATTTGGATCACGCAAGGCAGGAACATAAATACACTTAATATTTGACAACATTGCTTTCGTAGCCCGTTTCTTATGTTGCTCTTCGATTTCACTGTCTTCCGATGCAGTAATAAAATAAATTTGGCTATCTATATTTCCTTCAAAACTGTTTCCTCTTTCCCAAGTAGCTTCTAATCGAATTCGTATATAAGGAGGTTTACCAACATCCTCTACCACAAAGTTGTCAAAAAACGTTGGAGTGCTATATGTTATAAACCCATGATTGTCTTGTAACTCCGGAAACTCAAACACCGCTTCAATATATAGTTCACATCTATCCATTTCATCTGGTTTTTTATCAAAAGGCAAATGAAAATCTGAGCGTTTCAATGAATTATTCCCTTCACCAAACAGCTTTAATAATGCATGAATAAGAGCTGTCTTCCCAGAACTATTGTTCCCAATAAAAGTAGTTAACTGATCAAAACGTACAACGGTTTCTTTATCTCCAAATGAACGGAAATTTTTCACCTTTAATTTTGTTAACTGCATCCAAAATCCCCTCCCAAAAGTAATAATTAAGCGTATGAAACCAACAAAAAACATTCGAAGAGTGATAAGTATCTTAACAACTTCTATCCATACACTTTAAATTCCTTAACTTCTTTCTCTTAGATGTTTCTGTACCTATATAGAAATATATCGTATGTTTATATAAAATAATGTCGATTTTTGTCATAAAACAAAAAAAGACAAAAGCTCTTCCGCTTCTGTCGTCTCATTCATCGACTCACCGCTCGCAGCATAAATTTATTCACATTATTCTCCGGTCCTATGAACTCGATGCTGGTGCCGATGGCATTAAAGTGTTTGCGAGCAAAGTCGATTTTCGCTTGTTCTTCCGGACGTAAATTCGCTTCATGTTCCGTACCTTTTGTCTCAAGGACAAATACAGTTTTTCTTCACCATCGTTATCGACGACGAGCGCCCAGTCCGGGTTGTAAGAGCCAATCGGCGTGTCGATTTTAAACCAGCCTGGCAGTTTGACGTATACTTTCACATTTTCGTCGTTTTCAAACCGCTGTGCGAAACTCGCTTCGATATCGGAATCGTAGACGACATGGTCAAACGGCGATTTTTCGCTACGAATGGCGTTGTCGTTTAAGTAAGCAGTTCTTCGTTTTGGAATAACTCCACTGCATAATAAGCATCGTTGCCGATTTTGTAATATTTCACACCTTCTTCAATAACAAGCGCATTTCGCGTTGAATGATTGTCGTCACTTCTTCCATAAATTTTTGTGGGTTGTTTTTGAAATCGTCCAAACGCTTGCAGCCGGTCAAAATTTCCACGATCGTCTTCCGCGTTAAGTTCGTGCGGTTTTGCAGCCGTGTAATGATATCCGACATGCTAGGACATTACATGCTCTTTAACACACTCTCTGAAAATTATTCTACATAAATTATATCGAAACCCTGATTCGGTAATATTTTTAACACCAACTCATTCCTCTCCCCTCAGGTTTGGAAGGAGTTGGTGCATTCATATCCTTCCATCTCAAAACACAAAAATTTCCTCGGCCATTGCCCTTTCCTGAACGATTTGACCGTCTTGCACTACATAAATATAGAGCTTGCTCAAGATATCAGCTAAGTCTTCCAGGTGTTCTTCTGACGGCATATAGTCTGGATCATGCGTTAATAGAATATAACGCTCTTCGCCGTTAAAGCGTTCGCTATAAAAATCAACTAGAGCGAGGCAGTCAAACATTTTAATATTCATCCGTCCATTTGCTCTTTCGTATTTCTCTACGACTTCTTTATAATCAGTAGCCATCACTCTTTTGCTGCGTCCTGTAGGTGCTATTTGCAACGAGAAAATCTTTTTTGGTGGCTTCATACTGATATTCTTTTGACGAAGAATAACATTTAGACGCTCTTCTTTTTTCATATCCAAATCAATTAAATGCGCGTTCATCTGGTTAATGAGAGCACTATTGCGATTGTCGATATTTTCCTGTTGGTACTTTTCTAATTTCTCTAGCGTGCTTCGATATTGCTCATTAAAGGATTTCTCTAAAAACTCCTGGAGCTTATCTAACTGTTCTTGACGTTTCAATTGGACCTCATTCCTAATGAAGGAGGCATGTTTTAGCACGTGTCCAAGGCATTCATTTACTGTATCGTCGCTTAATTCAACAACGCTTTCATAAAAATTTCCAACAAATAGCCAGTATGGATCAAGTGAAATGATTTCACCATTTTCTCGTTTCGCCAGGTGGATATAATGGTTTTCTAATTCTTTTCCTGTTCCATCAACAACACTAATATTGTATATCTCTACTCTCAATGGCTCCGGAATATCATAAGTTGCTAAATACCCGCCCCATGAGCGTTTTTCATTTTCTTTTTTCATTAACCCCATACTTAGCCTAAAAATCGGATGATCGCTATTTAATAAAGCTACTTCCTCCGATTCGTATTCACGCACACCTGTAAAACGGTAGCTCTCCCCTTGGTACCGGGATAACTCCGGTAAGCTATCGCGAATAAATTTTGGCAACCGTTCAATACGTTTTACTTTGCCATCATTTGCATCGTATATACGAACTTTTTTCTTTTCCAGAACGTATGTCGCTAAATCTGAATAAGCACGAAACGGAATACGTTTGACTTTTAAGTCATTTTGCTCACGTTTTAAAACGGCTAAATCAAGCGGATCTTCAACCATCCGCTCTTCCTGCATCAACTGTAATAGCTTTTGATGTTCTTCCGACAATGTTTTTTCCATATTGGCGATAACATCGTCTAAGTGTTCTCGATTTAGGATCGCTTCCTGCATTAAATCTGCTAAACTATCGAACCGATCCTCTAGTACTTCGCCAATAAAGTCATAAACTAAGTCGGAACCCAAATCCTCCTTCATTTGCTCCATCTTTTCAAGAAGGCGAATCATCACACTACCTTCACGCGTATTTTGTGCCACTAGGTTAAATATGAATACTTCGTTTTTCTGTCCAATACGATGAATACGTCCCATTCGCTGCTCTAATTTGTTCGGATTCCAAGGGATATCATAGTTAATCATTTGATTACAAAACTGAAGGTTGATGGACTCCCCACCTGCATCTGTTGCGAGCATAATTTGGCATTCGTTTCGGAAAAGCTCAACCTGTCTTCTGCGTTCATCCATCGAAAAACTACCTACAATTTTCGCAACCTTTGGCACATGCTCAAGAAGTTTTCTTTCCAAATAATTCAAAGTATCTGTCGACTCAGTAAAAATAAGGATTTTTTCATTTTGTTGAAGTAATCCATTCGTTCCAAATAACGTTTTCTCTAATTCTTGATACTTTCTCTCGACCGCATATAATTTAAGATTTTCCGCTTGCTCAATCAACTTCTTTAAAACAATCAATTCCTTCTTCAGTTCAACTGTATCAATGGAATCGATAGATTGTTCTAATTGCTTCTCAATCAATTCTCGTTGTTCACTTGCTTCTTCTAAATAATGTTCTAGCTCTAGACTTCCTAATTTTTTTATATGCTTTTTTCTTTCCTCTTCTGTCTGTTTATATAACTGCACTAAACGTTTATATCTTCGTTTAAGTGATAAATGAATGGATTCTAGAGACGAACTCAGGCGGCGTTGCAGCAACATCATGGCAAACGCCGTACTATTGTTTCCTTTACTCATCGCTCTATTAAAGTGCTCTCTCACATATTGGGTGACCGCATCATATAAAGCAAGTTCCTGGTCAGTCAACGTATACTGAATCGTTTTCGTCGTTCGTTTCGGAAAGATCGGTGTTCCATCAAAGTTTTTCATACTTTCTTTCAAGCGGCGGATCATGAATGGATTCGTTTTCTCACGCAAACTTTCATTTCTACTAATACTAGAAAAAATATCCTCGTCAATTAATTTCATTAGATGACGAAAGTTTTCCATATCTCCTTTGTGTGGGGTAGCCGTCAACAATAAACAATGCGGTGTCTTGCGCAATATTGACTCGCCTAATTGATACAGTTTTGTTCTCGAAATGCGCTTCTTTGTTGTTCCACGAGTATACGCCGCCATTTTATGTGCTTCGTCAACAATAATCAAATCAAATTGTGCTTCTTGAATGAATCGTTTGACATCTTCCCGTGCAGCCCAATACATAGAAGCTAAACATAATTCGTTAGCAGCAAAAGGATTTTTTCCACCGTATTCCTTTAATGCATTTCGATTGATAATGTGAAAGTGTTCATTAAATTTCTCTAATAATTCTTCCTGCCATTGTTTCACGACTAATGGTGGAACTAAAATTAGAATTCGCTCTACGCTATACCTAGCTTTTAATTCTTTAATGAGCATTCCCGACATAATCGTTTTACCAGCCCCCGGATCATCAGCCAGCAAAAAACGAATTTCGGGAACTTGCAGCATTCGGCCGTAAACCGCTTCAATTTGATGTGGCAACGGCAATAGTTTTTTATTCCCTAACGCTCTTGTTCGTGAATATTTCACCTCATTGCGTAATATTAAATATTGTAAATATCGCTGGAGGTCAAGCCCTTGAATCGCGCTTTCATTTTTATTTTGTTTTAAACTCCTTAACTCTGTTACTTTGTCTTTTTCCAACATTAATTCGTAAAATTGATTTGTATCCCGTCCGATCGCTTCAACAATATAAAAGTCACCAAACAACTCGAATCGTTTAATTTCAACATTTTCCGGAAAATGCGGCCCATGCACAATTTCACCGATGTTAAACATGATACAACCTCCATGAATAGCAATAAGAGATGTCGCTATCAAGACGATAGCTCGACTATCAATAAATCGATTCCTTGTCTATTGAGCTGAAACTGATCACTCGCTCGTAACTCTGTTGCACTGATATCGAACGAAAACGGAAAAAATAAGGCGTGATTATGAAGCAGATCGATAGGCATTGCCGTAACATCTGTTGCCCGCAAAATGACTTCCGTAATAAATAAATGAAGATCGGTAGATGCTATCGGTATCTTAGAACTTGGTTTATACGAACGGCTTTTTAACAGATCAACAATTCCCCACGTCTTGATGCTGGTTAATACAGCCGATGTTGCTACCTCTACACGTCGCCGATCTCCATACAAAGCTTTCATTTTCCTTCCAATTGCGGAGCTTGGAACCTCATCTTGTAAACGGAATAGCTTTCCTAATTCTTGAACTAGATCTTTAAAAAATGGGTACGCCAAAATCGTCATTCCCCAATGGGCCAATAACCGTTCCTCCTTCGTCAAAGAAGGAAACGCTTCAAGTGCCTTATCGCGTAATGAAATGAACTCTTCATCTACTAAATACCATATTTTCATTAACATCGTAATTGCGTTTTTTCTGGATTTTGCCCCTTGAATATCACTTCGCAAAAAATAATCAAGCGCTTCATACATTTCTTTTCGCGATAACTTCCTTGCTTCATTGGCTGTAAAGTCTAAATGGTGTAACATAATTTTTTGATCAAATCCTACTGGTTTTACCATTTATGATCCTCCTAACCTCGGAATCACTTTGACAAAAGGAACAATGACTTCCTCAATGCTAATACCGCCGTGACTCACAATCCGTTCGTTTTTA
Organism: Anoxybacteroides rupiense; assembly: GCF_014196195.1. Classification (GTDB taxonomy): domain Bacteria; phylum Bacillota; class Bacilli; order Bacillales; family Anoxybacillaceae; genus Anoxybacteroides; species Anoxybacteroides rupiense. The sequence goes on from NZ_JACIDF010000002.1 coordinate 74,238, forward strand.
TTGACAAATGCTTGACCGTAAGGAGCTAACAAAGCATGATAGTCTTCAGGCAGTCCAACGCCCGACCAAGAAATACCGCTCATTTTACCTAGCGCATCGTTCAATAGAAGCGGATTATTATAAATTCGAACTCGTTCCCCTTTTTGCTCAACTAGAACCCCTTCAGAAACGCGCCCGATGCCTACACTTTCCGTATTTCCATGGTCAGAAGTAATATATACGGTAAATTTTTCACGATGCAAATCCCTTAACAACTGTGCTAAATAACCAGTATCTAGCCATAGCTGCAGCTCTAACATTAAACTCTTTTCTCCTTGCACAGCCCCGTGAATCAGTTGGTCAATCATATCAATAACAGCACCGTACACTTTAATAGTAGGGCGCTTAAATGCGGCAATTCCTTCTTTTTTGTAAACTTCCTTTCCTAGACCTTTTTGATAGGACACATACTGTTTTAGCAGTCCATTGTTTTCCCAGAACGCTTTCCAATAGCGTTCTTCTTTTGCTGTTGTATCAAGATTTTGCGAAAACGCTGAAGGCATGAATCCAGAAAAAAGAGCTTGTCGAGAAACAGAAGTTAACGTCGGCACCCACGCAAATACACTGTTTTCTTCAAATGAAAACCCTTGGCTCACTAAATGATGTTTCATTTTTCTCCATTGAACATAGCCCATTCCATCTAACACAAGCAGCGCAATTTTTTCATTTTGCTCCCGCTTGGATGCAAGAAATTGGGGAATATGATGAACCATTTTCGGCTTAGGAACTGGCGGCAAACTGGTTAATGAACGGTAGGATTCCAACATCCATTCTTCAAACTTTTTATTGACTTCCTGAAAAAGAGTGTGTACTTCACTCTCCAGTTCTCCCTTACCTATATCTAAAATCGTACACTTATATTCCCCTAGCCATTCCATGATAGTGAGCCAATCTTTATAGCGAGAAGCAGACGTTAACTGTGCCACAATTTTGTCACGAAGATAACGAATTTTTTCGTTTATGACTCCTTCCTCATCCACTTCTATGCCATGCTTCATCCACGTCGGAAAGGAGCAAGAGCTCGTTATTTTTACTTTTCTTATATACCCCTCAGCAAATAAATCATTCATTAATCTTCTCACGTCTGAATTTGAAAACGGATGAGCCAAATACAGAGGGCTTTCTTCTAATATGCTTCCCTCTTTCAACTCAGTAAGCTGTTCAATAAATTGTGCCCACTGCCTCTCGATATACTGAAAGAAGTAAGCAGAGGATGTAAGCAAATGTTTAACAGGAATGTCGGAAAACACACTTTGACCTGATAATTGATCAGATAAAAACTGCTGGACAATGGTCGGCAATTGCTTCTTTTCATAATGAACAGAAAGAAGCAATTTATACAACTCGGCTTTGTTATCAATGAACTCATAGGCAATTTTATAAACATGTTTCACGATGTATTCTAATGTTTCCCGATCAGAACAAGAACCTTGATATTGCTTATGGGCGAAAAACAGTGCATCAAAGTCTTCTTTGTCAAGATATTTGATAACACTTGGGGAAAATTTCGGAAATAAATCGCTAATTTTTAGTCTGATATGGAACCCTGCTCTTAAAAAATCAAAAGGAAAGCATTCACGATCTTCCTCGTTGCTAAAGGCAAGCAATTTCACTTCATTTTGCTCGATCTTGTCTCTCCATTGCGACTCATATAGGTAACGAACGAGGATGCTGTCGTTAAAATGAACAACTTCATATTGATATTCCCGCAATCGTCGCAAAATAATTTCATCATTTAATAAATAATCAGGGTCATTTACTAATAACAACCGGTTCTGTTGATTTTCCAACTTTTGAATAATTACATCACGCCATGTTCTCATTGTCTCACCTTAAAAATCGTTTCTTTTTATCCTTACCTACCATTATAACAACATTAATATAGAGAAAGCCTGATTTTCCGGCAAAAAATCAGGCTTTCTATCCATTATAATCCTAAGCGAATTTGGGCGTTGTCATAGTACATTAACAGCTTGTCATCCTCTTGAATCACGCTCTCCGGCAAGCGTTCGCCAACTTTAACAATTTTCTCATAGTCTTTTTCGCTCCAAGCCTTCTTAAACCCGGCACGGATCGCTTCAGTGCGGAATTGCTTGAGCTTTTTCTTGCTCTTTTCAAGTTCTTCTAGGTAGCCTTCAAATTCACGCAATAACGCCTTTTCGCGAAGCTTCTCCAAGTCGGCTTGTTTGTTTGGATCTGGCACATACCAGCGATTCAGCGCTTTTTCTTTCAACTGCGCGGCATCATTTTCCAATCCACGCAAATCTTTATAGTTTTTGCGCAGGTAGCTTGCAATTTGATCTGGGACCGGGCCATCGCCTTCGTATTTCAAGAAGTTTTGATGCAGTAGGTCATCTAATTCCGGCAGCTTCTCATGTTTCGCAATATGTTGAATTTCTTTCATAAAGTTTGGATGCAAATCCTGCCGCGTTTGCGGTTTCTTTAATAATTGCTGGCGAAGCCATTCGATCGCGCTTGTTTCATCGGTGACAAACAAGCTTGTTTGAACAAATTCTTTCACTAACGTTCGTTTTTTATCGTACTCGGCAACTTGACTCTCTAAAAACGCCATGCCGTCACGCATCGGGAAGCGTTGTGCCACGCCAGCCTGAAACTCCGCCGATGAAATTGGTACAGGCAAACCGTTTTGCACATGATACGCAACCATACGGTCAAATAGAATACGGGGTGTGCGCTCCGCAATAATCTGCGCTTCCCCTTTATGTCCAATAAATACCGGTAACTGTTCAAGATGTTGGCGGACAAAGGTCCAGGCGGATTCTTCGGTGTTTTGTTGCTCTTTCATTTTTGTTACGGTTTCATATCTCGGTTTATAAGCTGAGATTACCAAATCTTGCTTTACTGCTGTAGTTGATGTTATAGCTTTAAAACTCCCTTGCTTTTTATCTAACACCGAAACATTCGCTATAATAAAACCAGCTTTTTGAATCGCTTCTTGTATTGTGTTCCAAACCGATGCTTGGGAATTACTAAACTCTACGGTTATCCATCGGTTTGGCTTCAAAACTCGATAATACTGCTTAAAACAATCGTAAATCAATTCTTTATAGTCTAAAAGTGACTTATTTTGAGCTTTGTTCACAATTGCTTCCTTTTGATTGTTTGTGCGAATTTTTAGCCACGATTCCCACAAAACGTTTAACTCAGAATACATTAAATTTGCTCCGAAAGGGGGGTCAGTAAATATATAGTCAATTGTTTCATCCCCAATTTGATTTAAATCTTGTGCTGCTTGAGTAGTTATTAAATTGGTTTTATTGAAAGCAGTACGATATTCGGCTAGTATTTTAGCAAGTCTATCAATTTTATTCTTTATTACATATCTTAAAGAAGGATCTACGACTTGTGATCCAATATAAAGTGTACCACTTAGGTACTGATTTACCTGCGAAAAGTGTGTAGGTACGTATCTTGCTATTTTAGCCATTCCCAAAATTGCTTGTTCAAAGGTATAAATTAAGTAATATTTTAGACCACCTTCAATTCTATTAAGTACATCGAATAATTTAGATAGAACATATAACGCCCGCCTAGTATAAAATTGATGCACGTACTCAATTCCGTGACTTTTTCTAGGCTGATCAGTATTTACACCTGCAGGCAGGTTCACTAGTGGTACTACGTAAGGGATTAAAGTATTTTCGACTTTATTTATTAAGTCAATGTCATACTGATCAACTTTTTTTGTAAAGTTCTGTTTTCCAACATTATAGTTAATTAAATAAGGAACTTGTTTAGAAAAGCCCACCACCTTATTTAAAATTGGATCGTAACGGTGTTCTATTACTCTTTCTAACAATCGCTTGTTTAATTTTGCAGAACAATAAGGACAGTTAAACTCACTTCTTACTTTTCCACTTTCAAAGTCTAAAGCTACTTCAGTAAATACTATTTCGTTTGAACAATTAGGGCACATAAAAACATCACTATAAACAGTGTAGTTTATTCTACCTATAATACAATTACCATTCTTATCTACTTGCTTTTGACCATCAATACTATGAATTGTTTCAAACATCCAACCACACTCTTCCTCAACTTCCGAAAGAATGCGAAGAGCTGTTTTTTTATATTCTTCAGCATCGGGTATGTTTGTATAATTATAAGAAATAAAGCTGGCTACTGGGGAGATATCACTTAAAATTGCTTTTCTTTGCCCGATTTTTGAAAAAATACTACCATCCAATAATATTTCACCATTGGAACCAAGTTGAAAGTTCATATCTTCAAGTGTTTTTTCATAACCACTTAACGCCGCAGATACACCGGTCATGCCAGTTCCCGAAAAAGCGTCAAGAATTATATCACCAGGTTTTGTATAATGAAGTATGTATCTTATGATAGCTTTAAATGGCACTTTAGTATGATAACCATGTGCCATATACATCGCATCCGTCTTCCCTTCACTCACATCCGCCGCAAACGGTTCCCGATGATACTCCTCATTCTCATCTCTACCGTACTTCTCTTTTTTCTCACGTTCCCATTCCTCAATAAAATCATTAATCCATGGATTCGGGCACGCTGTGTAGTATGGCGGATCTGATAACGCGATAATGTCCTCGTCATCGCCAATCGGGAAGCCTTCAATTTTTTTTAGTTCCGGCAACTTTTTGCGCAGTTCGTTTCGGAAATATTCTCTTCGCTCTTCGTCATTTTTAAATGTCATGCCTAAGCAGACAACGGGACCGTTGTCTGCTTGTTCATGATTATCAAGTAAAGACAATTGCTTTTCGTCCATTGTTGTTTCCTCCCTTTATTTTTTCACGAGAATGCGAACTCGGTGCGGCTGATTATTTCCGACAATCGCTCTCATTAATTTTTCGAAATTCTTCCTCACATCATCAACCGTTAACGGATTGCCGTCACCCATCATTTGGACCAGCTGGTCGATATGAATCTCTTCTTTATGAATCCCTTTTAATAAATCATTTATAATTTCAAGAAGGCGAATGTCAATCGGCAAATCAAATTTCTGCTTTTGGATAAAGTCGTTCACAAGCTGTTGTTGATCAGCATTTAGTAGAGAAAGGCCTTCTTGTACGATCAGATCATTAAAGTTCGTTAACAGCGTTTCTGTCCATGTCTGAAGCAAGTCCTCGAGCCGCTCCTCTAGTTGTTCCAATGTATGGCGTTGTACCATCCGTTCATCGCGCGGGTTGAACTTGCAGTATGGACATATCGGATCGCGTCGTAAATGTTCGCGCGTTAACTGATAGCAAGATTTTAGCAACTGAATGTTTTTATTCCATTCATCTAGCGCATGGCGAGATAATAGATCAATGTGCGATGCGAGCTCTTTCAAAGCCATATAACGTCTGTCATTTAGCAATGCCTTTTTCTTATTCTCCTCTGTTGCATTCAATCGTGCTTGCTGATGCAACTGCAAATAGTGCTCGATATACTCGTCCTTTAATTTTTCCAACTCACGAATTTCGCTTGTGCAATCGTTATTTCCCTTTAACACAATCGCTAAATTGTCTAACGCTACATCCACGTTTTCAAGCCATTCTTTATTCGTTGACATCACCAATTTCGCCTTTGACAAGTAATCGGCTACTTTTGTATATTCATGGATTTTTTGTTGTAGTTGTTCGAGAGTCGCCACAATTTTTAAGGTTTCGTTCTGCTGTTCAATGTCGGACACGCTGTATTTTAAGTTCGTCATTTTAGCCCGCGAGTTGTATACTTGCAAACCTTCTAAAAAGTTTTTTAGGCTTTCAAGCTTTGCAATATATGCGTTACGCTCCTCATTCGAGAATAAAGGACCGTCCCAAATATCGAATTTATTGCGCACATCATTTACCATTTTTACCGTTTTTTCGATAGCGTGCCGTGATTGACTCATGATTTGCTTGATGGCAAATTCAAGCCAATTGTCATCGGTCACATTTCCTTTGCCTACTTCAAACATTTCAATTAAGGCGTTAATAGCCGGAATTGGCAATCCGCTCGGTTTTTTAATATGGCTAAAATGGGTTAACTTGTTTAAAGGCAGTTTAATAAACTCGTTAAAATTCATTGCTTCGTACGTTTTGTTATCTACCGTTACGACAATTTCACCTTGTTGAATAAGAGCTCCTAGTATAACAACCAGCAGTTCCGGTTCCATACGAAACTCTTTTGTTAATCGAACGTCTTCCGTACCTTGCGCCGTATAAATCGTTTCGATTAACTCGTTTTGGTTTAATACTTGCCCGTGCCCTTTTTCCTCTAATTTTTCAATCACCCAACGGGCATAACCAGAGTTGCGAACATTCACTTCACCCTTTTGATCTAATAACACTAGGCCATTTAGAATGGCTGCCCCTTGATTTGTTTTTCTTCCATTGATATAAGAAAGGGCATCGCTTATATACGTCGCCATATTCTCTTTTGTTAAGTAGCCTCTTTCTAGTTTTCGGAAAGAAGGATAATCCCGATATTTTTCCTCAAACCACTGGCTTAACAAGCCTTCAGCCACTGTATTAATAATTTCGATCAGCGTTGCATTACCCGGCAAAAACATACCAAATTCCATTACCGATCCTTTTTTACCACGGTACTGAATTTCAAACGCCTCTACAAAATTTTCTTTTAGCCAATTAGCAAGACTACGTAGATAGCTTACAGCTTTATCATTATACAATCTCTTTGTCGTAGTTGCCGCATCATTACTCATCTCACGTGCTCCGCCATACAAGCGCAATAAGCGAACAAATCGTTCGTCCTTTTTAGTCATGCGGAAAAATACTTCATCGGCCTTTTCTTCGTCTTTAAATTTCGGTTGTTCAAACGGCCGCAGCATATAAATATAAAAATCGCGCTCAGGCTGCGCCGTTGAACGTTCGTTTGGCGCCCCGAAAAATAAATAACCTTGCCGTTTGACACGGCGATCTTCCCATGGAATTTCATGGAGCCAAATTTTATAGCCAGTAACGTACGTGTTGTCTGCTACTTCGGTTGCTTGCTTCAGCACTTCGAAATAGTAGCGGTCTAATTGATGCTCTGCCAATTCTTCCCCACGTTTTTCAATAAGTTCATCAACCGCAATATCTTTTTTTACATCCAGATAGTACTGTCCGTTCTCCTGGTTTGTAGAAATATATTGGAAACTCACAACTGCCATAATCTCTTTAAGTACGGCTTCAATTGTTGTTTTTAAGAAATCCGCTGCGTCATCATCCATGTCTAGCAATGTCCCAATATTTAAAAATAACTTGTCTCGCAATTCTTCGGATGTTAAACCGACAGGAACGTTAATATCGTCTGTTGCTAAGCGGTAAACAGCAAGCGCATTAACAATACGCAAAGCGGACGGCTTATAAGTGGGACGTTTTAATCCGTTTTGCACGCGATCTTTCAGCGTCTGTACTTTGCCCATCACTTCTTTTACATTCGGGTTACTTCTTAGTGAAGAATCTTCCTCAATATATTGCCAATAACGGTCAAAAGAAATGATGCCTGTTTCATTTTCTGGAACCTCTTCGGTCAATAGCTTGCGGATTTCTCTACTAATTGTTTGTAGTACAACACGTTTTTCGGCAATATTTACTTTTTCAAATGTTTCTAAGTATGCTGGATGAATCGGAAACATGTTCACATATGTCTCTAAATCTTCGCCAAGGCGATGGTATAATGATGTAAATTTACTTAAATGCTCACGGATGAGCGCTTTTTGTTTTTCATCTTTTTTCAGTAATCGCTCTGATACAACATAGGCAATGTCTTCACGGATAATTCTTACTTCTTGGAAACGTTCTTTTACGCGACGTAAAGAATCAGCAACGAATTGAAACTTTGGATTGTCGAATAACATTTCTTGGATTCCAGCGATAAAACGTAAACGAGTTTTACTACAAACTTCGCCAAATTCGCGTAAAAAACCTAAGTCTAACGTGAGTTCTTGCTCTTTGCGGCTGCGCAAGTAGTCTAATAATTCATCTACAACAAGCAGAAGCCCTTGGTCAGGGTATTGTTCATGGAACAATTCCATCATTTCATAAAGCATGTCTTTGTTGTTTGTCACTTCTTCAGCTTTTGGGAAAGTATAATCAATTCCCAAATCCGCTAAACCTTGTTGTAGAGCTTGACAAATGATATCGCGTAAAGACATTTTAACAGCGCCAATTTCGGTGCGGATGACTTTAAACTTTCCCTCAATTTCTTTCGCCTTTTCGGCTACACGTTCATTTTTAATATAGAAGCTCGCACCTGGCTGTTCGGCAATCGTCGAAATAACACTCATTAAGTGCGATTTACCTGTTCCATAGTTACCAACAATCAACAAACCTTTGTTATCGACGATACGGTCGAATTGAAGTTGCTCGATGATGATATCATCGAGTTGTTCCGCCATACGCTCTGAAATAACATACGTGTTTAATAAATGTACTGCCCGTTCTTTATTATCGGCATCGCGCAATTGTACGACTGACTCAATTGGCTCAAATTGAATTAAATCGCTATAACGTAACATAACGATTCCCCTTCCTTATACTGTTATGATTTTCCCTTCAAATTCACTGCACTTAAAATATTCCGGGTGCTCAGGAGTCGCATATATTAATGCGTTTCCCTTGTATTCACCTGGCCAAGACACAAGAAGATTAAACCGCTTACTAAGCTGCTCGAGCAACCGTACTGGATGTTGCTGCAATTGTTGATCGAATAAAATTTCGATATTTCCTAACCAAAGTATAGGTACACTGTAGCTACTGAGGTGATCGTTAAGGACTTCCCCTACTTTCAAAGGATAGCTAGTTTTTGGTAGTTCCTGTAATTTTTCACTTACCAACAAACTAACATTCACATACGGAATGAAAAGAGTATTAGCGAGTTTTTTATCTTCAGCTATTGCAAGCCCAACGATAAAAAGGAGCTTGTGCCAGCATGATTCCAAAGTCTCGATTTCAGCTACAATTTTTTGAAGGCTCATAGCATGCGCACCTTTCATTATACAAAATTCTATATTTCCTAATTAGAAATTTGATTATCATTTGGATAATTTTACATTTTTACTAAAAATAAGAATAAAAGTAAATTTTGTTGGATGATATTACAGTACTAATATTTTTATAATATTATGTTGTTTGTCTCCCCATATACCCTAGGTTGTATATCATATGCTCTATATTTTAGTAGGAAAGGGACACTCTCGTAGATATATTATCTCATAATATAACTTGATTTAAGAGAACCAAAATAAGTGTCATTAGCAGGAAATCACGATTAAGATTAGCCCACTTTTTCATAGAGTAGAGCGATTTTTCTAAAAAAACTTTATACATGTTATCATCTTTCAAACAGGTTAAACAATAGCTTTTCACCACATATTTTTTAATTATAATACTCTTGATATGCCATGATACAATTAGATCATTTGCTTCAATCTCCCTCATTAAACACATAGAGTAATAAATTACTCAAAAAGAACTAACATCTCATACACATGTTCTTTTGAAACAAAGTCCTTTCCAAAAGATATCATAACTCTTTTAAAAAGAAAACGCATATCTCTACATACTGCTTAATTACAAATTTGTTCTGTCCAGTTGTAGAGAATTTTTTCATCTTCATAGTAGGGTTAAAACGAAACATTTATTTGTAAAACGCGACTATATATCCCATATTTTACAAAATAGACAGCCGTTTTGGCACGAAAAAAATGCTCTTGGTTTTTCTGTGGAAGCGCTGGCCGTTTTGAGTGATGAAGGTGGCGGTTTAATCAGCCTCCCCTTCCCGGTTACGATGCTATCCTGTTTAACGCCCTTCCCATTCTTTATGCCTGGCTGCTTGCCTCCTTCTGTTTCCATGCTCTTCGCCGGGGATGGCCCCGCAAGAAGCGTGAAGATATTTGGCTTACAAACTAGCCACTGCGTTCCAGCATTTGTTTGTGAATTCAATATGACAGCACCTGAATATTTCTATATCTATTCATTGGGAGGGGGTGGCATGAAAAGCATCAAACCTGGCCGGGGACCTTCGCTGCAAGGGTTCGTCGGGAGCATCACCGCTGTTGTATTCGGAATTTTTTGGATGGGGATGGTGTTTTCCATCACGCGTGATTCACCGTTTGGAGCCACCCGGTTTTTTCCGTTTTTGGCCTGATTTTTATCGGGCTTGGCATTTTTCAAGCGGTTTATCATTACAAAAATGCTACAGGAAAAAACCGCATGTCCGTGCTGGATATTGTCGACAGCCGCGAAGAACCCGATCCGCTGAACGTTCGATTTGGCCATGAACCAGCGGCCGGAGCGGCAAGAGAGCCGCTATTGCCCCGATTGCGGAAAACAAGTGCATCGCGACTTTCAATTTTGTCCGAGATGCGGGAAAGCTTTATCCCCTTGACGTGAGTCCTGGGGAGTATTTCATAATCTGCGGGCTGCTACGGCGGCGAGGAGGGCTTTACTCGCTTCCTAAACTGTATAGCGATAAAGCGCTTCTAGGTAGGCTGGGACATACCGCCGGCTTGCCCTTCAGCCGCGAGCTTGGGCCGATCTCGTTTCATTTATCGCATGTACCATTGAATCAGCCGCAAGAGCGCCTGATGGCCACACTAAAAAATATCGGTAGCCCCGCCGGAAATCCTCCCTCTTTCGCCGCCAAAATTCGTCGTTCTTTCACGATTCAACGCTATGACAATAACTCACTATTCTGCCAACATCTTTATCAACCGCTGGGCCGCTTTTGATAAATAGCGGTCTTTCAGCCACACCAATGCCGTCTCCGAGCATAATGCTGTATCGGTGATCTCAAGGACTCGCAGTTCCTTGCGAATGAAAGGCGGAATCGCCGTCCGCGGCATGATGCTGGCTCCCATGCCGAAAGCGACGAGCGAGAGCACAATGTGGACATCTTGGCATTCGCATACAACATTGCGGCGAATACCGAAACGCCCCCATTCCGCCATCAGCTGCTCATATAGCCCTTCTCCCTTTTCGCGTCGGACGAGAAGAAGGGGAACGTCCGCCAATTCCGTTATCGACACCGCGGTTTGATTATTCAACATTTCCCAAGACGTTGGAGCCACCAACATAAACGGCTCCGTACCAAGCCGAACCATTGAAAGCCCGCTGTCATCAATCGGAAGGCTGACAATCGCCAATTCGATGTCGCGCCGCTCTAAACGCTCGCGAATGCTGAACGGGTCCCCTCCCCACAAGCGAAATGAGACGTGCGGATATTGCTCGCGAAATCGCTGAAGCTTCTCCGGCAAATAGGATGCACACAATAAAGCGACACCGAGCGACAGTTCTCCCCGCCCTCCATCCCCTGTTTCTTTGACTTCCCGCATTGATTCTTCCAACACATGTAAAACGTGCCGGGCTTTTTCATACAACACTTTCCCGGCTTCCGTCAATTCCACGCTCTTTTTATTTCGCTGTCTCTCAAGCAGCGTTACGCCAAGCTCTTCTTCCATTAGGCGCAGCTGCTGGCTTAGCGGCGGCTGGGCCATGTTTAGCTTTTTAGCCGCCCGCGAGATTTGTCCTTCTTCTACAATCGCAAGAAAATAACGCAATTGCCGAATGTCCATGGCGATCCTCCTATATAGGCAAAACGTATATATCAACTATTTAATAGATATTTAACATATAATTATAGACATGATATGCTAGAGAAGGCAATACCGCAAAGATCCAACAGGAAGGAGAGACAGATGCACCAACAGCCACTATGGACAAAAAATTTTATTCTCGTCGCTTTTGTGAACTTTTTTACATTTTTTATTTTTTATTATTTGCTTGTCACACTGCCGGTGTATGCCGTCCAAGAACTGCATAGCAGCCCGTCATCCATCGGCTTAATTACGACGATATTTCTCATCGCAGCCATTATGGTACGGCCAATTTCCGGAAAGTGGATGGGAAAGTCCGGGAAGTACGTCATCTTTTTAAGTGCGATGATCATCATGGGCGCCGCTTCGCTTTTGTATTTTTTCGCGCATTCGCTTGTCGGTTTGCTTGCGCTTCGCTTTTTTCACGGTCTCGGTTTCGGCATGGCGACGACCGCTAACGGCGCGATGGTGGCCGACCTAATTCCCGATTCGCGAAAAGGCGAAGGGATGGGCTATTTCGGTTTAACGGTCAATCTCGCGATGGTCATCGGCCCGTTTCTCGGCTTAACGTTCATGCGGCACGGGGCGGCCGCTATGTTTAGTATAAACGCTTTATGCGTACTCGTAGCGATTGCCATCGGGCTATTCATCCGCTTGCCAAAGCAAAACGCGGCCAGCCGCTCCGCCCAAGCGCAGAAAACAGCCGGAAAGCTTTGGGAACGCTCCGCCATTCCTGTTTCCCTTTTGGCGGCTTTTTTTGGGCTGGCGTATTCCGGAATCATTTCCTTTGTTTCGATTTACGCGAAGGAAGCAGGGTTTTCAAGAGCAGCCAGCTACTTTTTTATCATCTATGCAGCCGTTCTCCTTATTTCACGGCCGTTCACCGGAAAATGGTTCGACCGCTACGGAGCGAAGGTGATCATCTATCCGGCCATCGTTTGCTTTGCGCTTGGCACTTATTTGCTTAGCACGGCGACAACCTCGCTTGTTTTTCTTGTTTCTGCCGGGCTCATTGGGCTTGGCTGGGGCACGACGTTTCCGAGCTTGCAAACGATCGCGATTCAAGTCGCTCCGCCGCCCAACAGAGGTTTGGCAACGGCAACGTTTCTATCGATTTTCGACTTCGGATTTGGCATGGGTTCCTTTTTCGTGGGGCTTGTCGCTGCCAAAACAGGCTACAGCGTTTTATATCTTGGCAGCACGTTTCTTATCCTTGCCGGTATCGGGCTGTATTACTGGTTCGACCAACGAAGCGGTGGCAAATCCGGCATAACCGTCCGCCAAACAGGCTGATGGCACCAACCATAAGAAAAGCGCCCCCGAAGAGCGCGCGAACCAAGCTTGACCCTGCGCAGACCGCTCAGCGGCGATGGGACTCAGCGTGTCGCCGCCGCAGTGTGGGACGGAGCCTCTCAAGGCGATGGCGCCCTTCTCTCTGGATCAATTTCCATTTAATAAAAAAATCTCTTCCCCACCCGCCAGAGCATTTTCTATGATGAGAGGGCCTTGTTTATGCTGGATTCCTTTACATACTAGCACTAGGGTGAATAGTTACCAAAAAAGCAGCCAACACTCTCTTTCTATCGGAGTTTTAGCTGCTTTTGGCCGGGCCAATCCATCGATCGAAAAACCGGCCTGTCAAATGCTTTTGGCTGGTTTCCTGCGATCCTCTTTATCCAAACACAAGGCCGATTGTTCGTTTCCTTTCAATCTAGCGAAGCATCCGACTGATCCCGATTTTCCCCATAAAATCTATCGGAATTTTTGTCCAAAAAGCAATGGCGGCAACGGAAAGCCCATCACGAGGCAATCCGCTAGCCGCCATTATCTTGTTTCGCATGCGATGGGAGGTGCATGCAGCGATGAGCAGCGATCGTACCTGATTATTCCACGCTTTCTTCTTGCGTGCGGATGAATTCTTCGTAAAAGGCAGCAAGTGAAGCATAGACATAAGGAATAAGCCATAATAGTCCGATGCCAAGGGTGAAAATACTTAAAATTCCCCAACCGATAAAGCTCAAATATAATAAAAACAGCTTCCCTTTATACCCTTTCATCCGCTTGCGGCTTTCTGTAATCGCTTGAAGAGCGCCGTATTCCGGGTGATCTTTCAATAAAAAGAAGGTTTGTGAATATGCCAATGATTTAATGATTCCAGGGATAATAAGCAATAGGCTCCAAAGCAAGACGAAAACGCCAAACAAAATCGAGGTGCCGATCAGTTTAAGCGAACGCTTCCCTTCTCCATAAATGGTGAAGATGTTGGCGATGTTAAAATCGCTTCCTCTATATACCTCTAAAAATAACCAATATACTACGATACTGAATGGAATCGCGGCAAGGGAGTACAGGATGTTAAATACATCGGCCGAAGCGGGCGTGTTCTCCTGCTCAAGCCATACGTCCCATCCCCCGCTTATGATGATCTCTATGACCGTCGGAATGAGCACACTCACCAAAAAATAGATCATCATCAATAAAACAGCTGTGCCCCATTTTCCTTTAAGAGACTGCCTTGCTTGACGCTTCAATGCTGATAAACTCATGATGCTTCCTCCTTGTTCATAAAATAACACCTACAGTCCCAATATACGCTGCTCGTTTCCAATTTATCATAGATTTCATAAAATCTCCACCTTTCATAACAAATAATGGTAAAAAATTACCTTTTTTTAAGCTTGTCGTCATGAAGCCAAACAAAAAGAGTTGATCGAATCCCCTCACTCCTTCACCATCTTGCGTTTGGCAGGCTTCTATATACAAAAGAAAGAAGCGTTGTTCTTCTTTCGCACAACGCTTCCTTCTTTCTCACTAGTGTGGATTACCTATCATTTCATTTAATGGATAAACCTGCTTCTTTTCTATCAAAAGCAAAAAACAGCTCTTTCGCTTCACAATGCTTTCCCGTATTCGAACAGTTCCTTTAGCTCCCACACATATTCTTCCGAGCCCGTAACAATCAGCCGGTCGCCCATGCGCAATTCTGTATCTCCATGAGGAATGAGCGACTCGTTGCCGCGGAAAATGCGGACAATAATACAATCTCCTAAGAATGGAAATTGACGAAGCAAGACCCCATGGTACGCGGAATGATTCATTTCGATTTCATGGAGCGCCACGTTGCTATCTGTCAGCATATCGACAATATGAGGCGAAACAATGAAGGACTTTAAGACCGCAGCCGCCGAAAGAGCAATGGAAGCTGTTTCAATTCCCTTTGCCTGCAATTCTTGAACGGTATTTGGCGAGTCAACAAAGGCGATGACACGTGAAACTCCCTGCTCCTTCGCCCAAGCAGCCACTTGCGCATTAATTGCTTCATTGCCCGTCAGAACGACTACAACATCCGCAGCAAATGCCCCGTTTTCCTCTAATACCGCAAATGAATAATCTTCAATATCAATAATCGGGAACACATGATCCAATGCCAAAAGCTCCAGCTTTTCTTCTTTAATATGGTATAGGGTCGTCTCGTACTGCTGAGCGTTTAAATCCCGGGCGGCCGCCAATGTAAACTGATTCGTGCCAATCAGCTTCACTGCCATTTTCGGTGTTTCCTCCACCTGCTTCTTATATAGCTTCTTAAACATGATCGGCGAAACGACGCTCGTTAATACGGCCACTAAAATAAGCGCGCCTTTCATATTTTCATCAATCATCCCGAGACGTTCGGCAATGGTCGCGGCGGCAATGACAAGCGACAGTGTGGAAACGAGCAAAAACCCCGAAGCAAGCGTGGTTCTGGAATCATACCAAATACGCAGCAAATAGACAGGCACCACCTTCGAGATGACAAGAGCGAGAAAGAGAAGCGGGATGAGCAATAAAATTTTCGGTTCGGCAAAGAGCGGCCGCAAATCCAAGTTCACTCCAACCATCACAAAAAAGATCGGAATGAAAAAACCATAGCCGAAGGAATCGAGCTTATGGACAAAATCTGGATTGGGCGATAACAACGAAACAAGAACGCCAGCTAAAAACGCGCCTAAAATATTTTCAGCTCCAAGCGACTCCGAGAGAGCCACCAGCACAATAATAAGCGTAAAGACGGCGCGAGTGCCGATTTGAATCGTTCCCTTTGCCATCGTTTCAACAAACGAACGGCGTTTAAAATGTTTCCCGGCGAAATAAAACAGAACGCCAGCAACAAACAAGCCAAGAAGCAGCCACGTATTTCCGCTATTGGATTCATTTGCGGAAACAAAAACAGCCAACAACACCATCGTTACTAAGTCAGCAATGACCGCAATCAGCAAAATCGTCTGGCCAACGGATGTTTTCATCAGCTGGGCATCCTTCAACGTCGGCACAACCACCCCAAGCGAGATCGTCGAGATGATCAGCGTCATTAAAAAGGCATTATCCACGTAGCCGGCCCAGACAAATAAATAAGACAGACCAAGTGATACGAGAAAAATTCCGACAAACACTGTAGAGGCCAGAACAAATGTGTTCGGTTCGTCCTCCTTCTTCTTTTTCGTTTTACGCGCAAATGCCGAAAAATCAATTTCCAATCCGCTTAAAAACATCAGAAAGAGAAAACCAAGTGTCGACAATGTTTCAAGCCACATATCGTACTTAACGATATTCAATCCCGTTTTACCGATCATAATTCCAACAACCGTTTCAGCAACAACAACCGGAATAACTTGGAGGCGAAAACGATGCAGGAAAAGCGGAGTAAAAAATGCGACAACAATGACAATGAGCAAAGATGTAATCGATGAATGCTGCCCCATCATCGTTCCTCCTTTCATTTGTTTTCACCATTATATAAAATCGCGAAGAAGTTTACAATTTTCCCGTCCCTATCCAACCATTGGACGATCTCTTTTTTGAGCTAAAAGCTCGCTCTTTATCATTTGCTTCCTTTCCGCTTGACTCTTTGCGAAAAAATGCTCAACCCCTAGACTTGGTCAGACGCCGGAGTTCATTTTATGGATAAAAATTGCAAATGTTTGGTTACACTAGTGTGTGGCGGCATTTGCCTTTATCCCGGATTTGTGTTGTGCTTAACAACCGATCAGCCGTTTCACAGCACGATTTCATGAAGTACGGGGCGGCGGCGTACCTTCCCCCGGTGCAATGGTTCAACCATTTTCAAGTTTGTATGGATGCCACAAAAGAAATTATGAATTTAAAGGAGAAGAGTATGTCAGAAGCAACCTTTTTTGTCACAGAAGCAGTTTCCCAGCAGCCAATTCAGCAAATCGAACAGCTTTTAAACTCACTTGAAGGCGTTGAAAGAGTATTAATCGATACGGCTGATGGGGAAATCAAAGTCGAATTCGACGACAAAAAAATTTCAAAAGAACAAATGATGATTACGTTACAGCAGCATCATTTTCATATCCAGTAAAAAATGGTGATCGACAATGTCCGTTTTGGCTTTGTCGACCACCATTTCAAGTTTTAAAAGCTTCAACCGTCAATTCCAGCATGTCTACCCCGTTTGCTACTCTCATAGATGAACCTCCTAATTGTTCTTTTATGATGAAAAGTACTTACACTATAATATAATGATTTATCATATTTAAAAATTTATTATATCAAAAAATATTTTTCGTCAATATTTTAATTCGTTCCTCCATTTCCAATGAACCTTCCTTAACCCACACTCGGTTAAGAGGAGGGAGATTTCGTATATGGATCGTATCATACGAAGGCTATAGCAGCCATCGTTTATAAATATTCATGAATTCTTCAAACTCGGGCATACTAAACAAAGACAAAACGATTTTAGGAGAGAAGCATGCCATGGACAAACTGATTTTATGGGCATTGCTGTTTCTTGGCATCGCCTTATTGCTCTTTAGTTTCATCAGAAAACCGTTGCTCATCAAAAACTCTTTGCTCGCCTTTTTAATTCAAGCATACTTTTCTACCTTTTTTGGTGTCATTGTCGTCGAAACCCATACGCTTGACTACCCTGTCCGATTTTTACCCGAGTATTTCGATACGAGCATTTTATTTGAATATGTATTATTTCCTGTTGTTTGTGTTTACTTTTATCAAACATCGCTTCGTTCATCATTTTTAGGGATCGTTGGCCAAAGCCTATTGTATACAGCAGCTATGACCGTGATTGAAGTATTATGTGAGAAACATACGGATTTAATTGAATATTACACATGGAAATGGTGGTATTCATTTGTGACGATGTTTTTATTAACGATGTTTGTCCGAAGCATTATGCTATGGGTCGACCATAACAAACTATCGAGGGAATAAAGGAAAAAGATGAGAGAATACCATCTATCGTTCTGTATGGGGGATTGTGAGCGAAATCAATAAATGCTCCAGTCATTTCGCTTCTAATCCCTCCGCTGTCTGGAAAGCCCTTGGCGGACAAGGCACGCGGACGAGCGAAGGCAGTAAAGCAGAGTGAAAGCGTCTATCAACCATTTTTCATGTATTAAAGAGGAGGCATAGAAAAGAAAAACGGTATTTCACCTGTCATATCATCACTGATTCTCTGCCTCTCCCTGATAAAATGGGCTGAGCTCCAAACATTTGTCTGGTCTGCAGCCCATTTTATCGCGGTTTCAAAACAGCAGCGAATCACTCAAAATTCTAAATACTCCACTATTAATCTCTATTAATTGCACACTTTCACCATTTTCAGGATATTTTTGCATCTTTTTTATCCTGCTTTACTTCGATTGACAAGTGTTTGCAAATATTCTTCACCGTTTTTCATTCGTCGAACTTATGAGGAAGCGCAGCACGGCTAAAATTAGCATGCTTCAGCGGCACAAGAAACTAAGCACAATCATCGCCTTCCCTCAATTCCAATCAGCCTTGTTCCTTTACAAACTGCGTTTTCACCCTTCTCGTCCAGATCAGGGCAATGATAGCGAATATAAACGCGACACCTTCAACAAGCCAAATGTTCGTAACAGCTTTCACTTGATACAGCGCCGGAGCGACATCCATCAGTGCGTGAAGCAAAATCGCATAAATCACATAGCGAAACTGACGTCTGCGCACCCCGAACAGCACAAGAAGCGACATCGCAATATGAAAGGAAAGAGCAAAAAGCCGTTCAAAACCGCCAAGCATATACATAGCAAATGTCGTCTGCTGTACTTGCTGCTTCAGCAGCGCTGCCTGATCTGCTGATAAAGATGCAGCGATCACTTGCTCGAAGGCCCCTGATTGAATTAAGTTGGTCAAAATCCAAGCATTGACTGCACCTATTCCGCCAATAAGAATCGCTTCAATGCCGCCATGTCCGATACCAAACGATAGTCCATCCTGATAATCGTGATGTCTCTTCAACAGCCAGCGAAAGCCGAGATAGCGCCCCATCTCTTCAAATATTCCGGCAGCCAACGTTGCATATACTACAAATAAAAACGGATTGTCCGTCCATTTGAGCGATGGGCCAGTAGGGTCAATCACCGCAACATGAAGCAATTTTTCTAGAATTTGCGAAAACAAAATGAAGATGAGAATCCCTACACCTAAAGGCTTCCAGGACAGCCAGCCTTTTCTTCTCCCATAAATCACTAGACCAATTGGAATAAACACCGAAATAATAAATTGAACAATAATCCCTGCCATACTTCCTGCCACGATCATACTCCTCTCTCTTCCCTGCTCTTATTTTTCCACCATCAATGGCCGCTTTGTTCTTTTCGGAAATACAAATACGACTGAATGACCAAATAGAGGACGCCAGCCATCACCGCGATGATAAACGTGAAAAAGCGCCACGCTCCTTCGATAAACACCGTCATCGTCAGAATCATGCCAAGCAGCACAAATACTTTCCCGCCTAAACGATGGGTTTTATTCCATACAGTTTCATTTGCTAACGTCCAAGGTGTCCGAATGCCAATAAAATAGTTAGGCTTCATTTTCGGCATATAATTTCCTAGCACAATAAACAGCAGGCCGATTCCAAGCGGCACAAACAAATTGACATCGACAGGGAAGCCGAGATTGTAGGCAAGCGTTACAACATGAAGAGCGAAAAAGAAAAGAACAAGCACAACAAGAATCACTTGGTAGCTTCCTTTAAAACTCTCATAATTTTTACGTTTTGGATCCATCTTTGGCATTACGTTCATTAAGATGACAACGGCAGTGATCAATACCGGCGACAGAAAGGCGCCAAACCATTTGCTGCTGTAGCCATCCACTTCTCCCTCTGCGTTCCAATGGGTAGCGACTTGGTCAGGCAAATAAAAAATAGCGGCAATGCTCAATACATAACTTAAAACGGTTAAGATGACCACAATCCGGTTCGACCTCATGAGCCCTTCCCTCCTTTATCAAAAAAATCGTAAAACCAGCTCATCAAATCTTGAAACACAGTGGTGTTCAAAGAATAATAAATATGCTGCCCAACCCGTCTATCTTGAACGAGATCGGCCTGCTTCAAAATTTTTAAATGATGTGATACGCTGGGCTTTTGCATTTCGAAATGAGAAGCAATCTCCCCAGCTGTTAAGTCCCCCTTTCTTAACAAAGTAAGAATTTGTCTTCGCGTCGGATCAGCGATTGCTTTAAATGCTTCGTTAAAAGACAATGGTTACATCACCTTTCGATATGATGTAGTTCAATATTTAGAAAATCATCTAAATATAAAACAAAAAAATATTTAGATATTCTTCTAATTTTAATTATATTCTATTTTGTATATATTTGTAAAGAACCATTTTTAGCTGGAGCCTCCTGTCTCTAAACGGAGAATAAACGGAGAATAAACGGAGGGGGAATCAAAAGTGTTCTCCCATGTTTTTCCCTTGTTTTCAGTTGATAAGATCCTCTATTTATGAGAAAATACTACGAAGAAGCAGAACGTTTGCACGGATAGAAGGTGAAAGTTTTGAAAGGGCTTAAAAAGAAAACGGGTTCATGCCACTCATCAAACCTTTGCCCTAAGTTTGAAGCCGCGATGACGTTACTAAGCAAACGGTGGATTGGCTTAATTATCAGCCAATTATTAGAAGGGAAAACAAGATTTTCGGAAATCGAAGCCGCCATGCCGATTAGCGGCAAGCTGCTATCGGAACGGCTTAAAGAATTAGAAGAGGCCGGTATTGTCGAGCGCAACGTCTATCCCGAGACTCCGGTGCGCATTGAATATGTATTGACAGCAAAAGGACAAGCGTTACAGCCCGTCATTGAGGCTATCGAGCAATGGGCGCAAGCTTGGGAGAAAGACTAAAGATGGATTGTCATACAAACTTGCGATTTGATGTTAAAGTGAAGAGGAGGATTTGGTTATGGAACATTTGGAACAATCTCTTGATAAATATGCGGCACTTGCTGTTCATATTGGCGTCAATATTCAAAAAGGACAAACGCTCGTTGTTAACGCTCCGCTCGATGCTGCCGCGCTTGTTCGCAAAATCGCCAAAAAAGCCTATGAAGCCGGAGCCAAGCACGTATATGTCGAATGGAGCGACGAAGAATTGCAATATATTAAATATAAGCATGCACCAGATGAAGCGTTTTCCGAATATCCGATGTGGCGGGCGCAAGGCATGGAAGAGATGGCGAGAGAAGGAGCAGCCTTTCTTTCCATTTATTCTCCTAATCCCGATCTATTAAAGGATGTCGATCCGAAGCGCATCGCGACATTTGCGAGAACATCTTCCCAAGCACTGCAAAATTACCGCAGCGCTTTGATGTCCGACCAAAACTGCTGGTCCATTATCTCCGTCCCAACGGCAGCCTGGGCGAAAAAAATATTTCCTGATTTATCGGAGCAAGCGGCGATCGACAAGCTGTGGGAGGTTATTTTTCAAGTAACACGCGTGCACGAAGAAGATCCAATCCAAGCTTGGGAAAAGCATAATCAAAAGCTGGCCAAAATGGTGGATTATTTAAATCAGAAGCAATACAAACAGCTGATCTACACAGCTCCAGGCACGGATTTAACGATTGAGCTTGTCGAAAACCACATCTGGCACGGCGGAGCGTCAACCAGTGAAAGCGGCATTCGCTTTAATCCAAACATCCCAACTGAAGAAGTATTTACAATGCCGCACAGAGACGGCGTAAACGGAAAGGTCCGAAACACAAAACCGTTGAACTACGGCGGTAACGTCATTGACGGATTCACCCTTACATTTAAAGATGGAAAAGTCGTCGATTTTTCAGCAGAAACGGGCTATGAAACATTAAAGCATTTGCTCGAGACGGACGACGGAGCACGACATCTCGGAGAAGTGGCTCTCGTTCCACACCGTTCGCCGATTTCAGATTCTCATCTCATTTTTTATAACACACTATTTGATGAAAACGCGGCCTGCCACCTCGCTCTTGGGAAAGCCTATCCGACTAATATTCAAGGCGGAACATCCATGGCGAGAGAAGAACTGACCGTGCACGGCATCAACGACAGCCTCATCCATGAAGATTTCATGATCGGCTCCGCCGAATTGAACATCGACGGCGTCACCAAAGATGGCAAGCGCGAACCGATTTTCCGCAACGGCAATTGGGCGTTTAATCCAGAATAAAAAATCCATACCATACAAAATAGGATGACGCTTTTATTTCTGTCTTCCTCTAAAAATATAAGCCGCGGCCCTTTCATACGAAAGGTCGCGGCTGTCTATATGTTATGCGGCGAATGATTCTTTCCTCGTTTTAACAGATACAAAATAAAAAGGGAGCTTCTTTCCCCAAGCAGTCCCTGTCATGATTCAGTCACTTTTTATTTGCCGTTTTGTTTCTCTTCTTTGTAAGTTTTATGATAAAGCTTTAGCCTCTCTAGTTCTTCCCGATAATGCAATAGACGCTTTCGCAACTCCTTCGTCTGGCTCGGCGTGACCACTTTTCCTTCTAGGCTTTTTCCCGTTCTTAGCGCTTGCTTCACTTCTTCCCTCATGGTCACAAGCTTTTGTCCCGTCTCTCTTACTGTTTTTGTTTTATAAGCCCGCATCATCTTAATCAACATACTTTTCGCATCGTCCGCTTTGTTATTCAACTCTCCACCTCCAAAATTGGCCCTTCTTCGCTATGGTCCCATCCCATCATTTCTAATGGAAATCCGTATCCAACAGACTATACCAATATCCGTCATGGCTGTTTCCGATTTTGCTCAATGCTGGCTGAACGCGCTTGTTCTTCATCAGATCCGAAAGGCGGTTCCTATCAAACAAATACGTAAAACTTAAGAAAATAAAAAAGGAGGGCTGTAAAAAAAGAAAAAGCAGCCCACCCTTTCGCATCTCAATTAGCTTTTTCTTACGTTCGTCGCTTGAGGGCCACGGTTACCTTGCTCCACTTCAAAAGTAACTTCTTGGCCTTCCTCTAAAGATTTAAAGCCTTCGCCTTGGATCGCTGAGAAATGGACAAATACGTCCGGACCGCCTTCAACCTCGATGAATCCAAAACCTTTGTCAGCGTTAAACCATTTTACTTTACCATTTTGCATAAAAAAAATCCTCCTAAAATGTACCTTAATGCACATATCCATTTTTTAACCATTTCACAAGTAATAAAAAGACATTAAAAACTGCAACCTCTGAGGAGATTTAACCTTGCCATCCCCTTTGAAGCTACAGCATGTTTAAATCCCTATTGTATTAAAAGTAAAATGGTTTAAAATCACTATAACATACTTTTTATATAAAAGCAAAACATTTTACCAACTTTTTCACTTGATGACTGCTGTTTCCTTCAAGCAGCGAGCATCCCCCCTCTCCTCTATCACTTAAAGACCGAATAAATGGCGTCTATAAAGCCCGCGTTTTTCACACATGAAACAACGCCGCTTTCAGCTCCATTCATGTTTCGGTGAAGCGGTGTTGTTCAACCATCCGACGGCTAAAAACATCCCAAACTTCCCTTTGCTGCCCATGTTAACATAGCAAGAATATGTCATTCCATGCAGACACACTATCCTTCCTTGTATACTTTTAAATGAATCGCTTCTGCCCCCAAACAGCAAAATCATGCGCTCTCCAGCAACTGAAGACTCACGGAACGCCGTTGAAAATACGAGTTACTCGCGCGATCCCTAGGCAAAGATGAGCATAGGCATGTGCATTTTTTTATCATATATGTACTTTCCTTCCGAATACGATAAGTAATAAAGCTTTTCTTCATGAACAGCGCGAGAATTTCCCATAAAAAAGGGGGGAAAGTATGTATAGTTATGTGTTTCCAAAGCTATCCACGGAAAAAATGCTTTCCATTATTAGGAATGGGCTAAAGAAAACGGACGACCCTAAAAAAGTCATTGTGATCGGCGCGGGCATGGCAGGACTTGTTTCTGCTTCTTTGCTGAAGCAGGCGGGACATCAGGTCACCATTCTTGAAGCCTCGGAACGAGTCGGCGGAAGAATATACACGATCCGCTCTAATTTTCGCGGAGAGGATCAATATCTCGAAGCAGGCGCCATGCGCATTCCGCACACTCATTATTTAACGCTTGAATATATTAAAAAATTTAAGCTCCCTGTCAATCCGTTCATCAATAGCACACCTAACGATTGGCTTTACTTGCGGGGAACGCAGGCTCGTTTAAAAGCATACGAAAAAGATCCAAGCATCTTTGGATTTCCTGTTTGGCCACAAGAGCGAGGAAAAACTGCTACTGAACTGTTGCAAATGGCTATTAAACCCGTCATCGATTTTATTCAGAAAAATCCAATCAAAAATTGGCCGATTGCCATTCGTGAATTGGATAAATATTCACTGGATACTTACTTGCGATACAATCCTTTTGGAATGAGGCTGTCCCGCGGCGCTATTGATATGATTAAATCCATTCAGACAGTAGAAGGATTTCCAGAGCTTTCTTTTTTGGAAATGCTGCGCGAATTAATGGTGCTATTTACCCCAAACATTAAATTTTATGAGATTACTGGCGGAAACGATCAGCTTCCTAAAGCGTTTGTCCCACAATTGCAAAATGATATTTTATATGGACAAAAGGTTCGAAAAATTGAACAAAATCAAAATCAGGTTACCGTCTATTCCGTGCATACCAAAATTTTAGAGCCATTTCAAATTACAGGCGATCTCGTCATTGTGACCATTCCATTTTCGATTTTACAATTTGTAGAGATCGAGCCAAGAAACTCTTTTTCCCAAAACAAGTGGAAAGCGATTCGCGAGCTTCACTATGTCGGTTCCACGAAAACTGGTATTCAATTTAAACATCGTTTCTGGGAAAAAGAAGGAATGTTTGGCGGTCGAACCATCTCTGATCTTCCAATTACTTATACGCAATATCCAAGCCACGGACTGGGAAGCTCTGGTCCAGGAGTTGTACTGGCCAGCTACACATGGGAAGACGATACGATACCATGGGATAGTTTAAGTGATGAAAATCGGCTAGAGTATACCCTTAAAAACTTGGCTGTTATTCATGGACAGCAGGTTTATCATGAGTTCGAAACAGGAATTAGCCATAGTTGGGTTCGTTATCCGTATTCTGGAGGGGCGTTTACGATGTTTAAGCCCGAGCAAGTCACTGAGCTTTCGCAATATATCGGTTCTCCCGAAGGAAGAGTCTATTTTGCAGGAGAACACGCTTCAACGGTTCACGGGTGGATCCAAGGGGCGATTGAGTCGGGAATTTGTACAGCATACGAAGTCCATAAAGTGCCAAAATCCTACCTTGAAGCGCAAACCACGCTAAAATAATCAAGGGGCCATATAGAAGCAACCAATGATCCAACGCGCAAACTGCAGCTTCAATAAAAATACGGCTTCCCTTCAAATCGCTCAATATGTTACGATTTCAGAACTCAGAGCTATCTAAAGCAACAACTACAAAAGACCAATCGAACTAACCTGAAGCAAAAGAGCTGCTTTTGCTCATTAAAAAAGGGGTTCCTTTTATAGGAAACCCCTTTTTTCAGCGTCCCAGGAGAGACTCGAACTCCCGACCGACGGCTTAGAAGGCCGCTGCTCTATCCTGCTGAGCTACTGGGACATCATCCTAAGCTTCTGTCACAAGCAATTTGCTATGCCTCTTTCATTTGTTCGAAAAACAGAGCAATGAGACGGTTCGTCGATCCATTGGACCGCCACAAGCGGGTGACGGGACTCGAACCCACGACATCAGCAACTCGTCACATATTCAATGACGTATCGCTCGTGGCTGAAGTTTTGCCACTAAACTACACTCGCAACAAAGGCGGCACCCGGATTCGAACCGGGGGTAAAGGTTTTGCAGACCTCTGCCTTACCACTTGGCTATGCCGCCATCAAAGCGGAAGACGGGACTCGAACCCGCGACCCCCACCTTGGCAAGGTGGTGTTCTACCACTGAACTACTTCCGCATTTGGCTGGGGTAGCTGGATTCGAACCAACGCATCACGGAGTCAAAGTCCGTTGCCTTACCGCTTGGCTATACCCCAATCCTCTTCATATTCAAAAGGGGCGACTAGTGGGAATCGAACCCACGAATGCCAGAGCCACAATCTGGTGCGTTAACCACTTCGCCATAGCCGCCATGCTGGAAAATGGCAGGGGCAGTAGGAATCGAACCCACACCGGAGGTTTTGGAGACCTCTGTTCTACCATTAAACTATGCCCCTAACTGGTGGAGGGGGACGGATTCGAACCGCCGAACCCACAGGGAGCGGATTTACAGTCCGCCGCGTTTGGCCACTTCGCTACCCCTCCAGCTATAAAAAATGGCTCGAGACGGAATCGAACCGCCGACACAAGGATTTTCAGTCCTTTGCTCTACCGACTGAGCTATCGAGCCATGATACGATGTATATTGGTCCTATGTTTAGCCTTTCTCTTTCCATTCGCATCCGTACATTAAAATATGATGCAGAACAGCTATTTTGTCAATATGACATAGGCGACGGGTCATTGATCAAACATTCCAGATAAGTTAACCATAAATCCCCTTTACTTTCCTATACAACAAAGTGAATTCACCGAAAACAGTTAAACATATGTATGTCTTTAAAATTATTGCAATAAAACTTCTATGATTCCGCTATCACTTATATGTATGACATCTAATCATGCGATATGTATAGGACGGAGGAGGAGGGATTCGAACCCCCGCGGGCTGTGACACCCCTATCGGTTTTCGAAACCGACCCCTTCAGCCAGACTTGGGTACTCCTCCATTCGATGGAGCCTATCGGGATCGAACCGATGACCTCCTGCGTGCAAAGCAGGCGCTCTCCCAGCTGAGCTAAGGCCCCAAAAATGAAACTGGTCGGGAAGACAGGATTTGAACCTGCGACCTCATGGACCCGAACCATGTGCTCTACCAAGCTGAGCTACTTCCCGCTCTAAAGCAACCATTCACACATGAGCACCGATTACAAAGATCCTTTTGAAGCGGAAGACGGGACTCGAACCCGCGACCCCCACCTTGGCAAGGTGGTGTTCTACCACTGAACTACTTCCGCATGCTTAAAAACGTAAGCAAGTATTATTATAATAAAACAAGTGAGATTGTCAACATGATTTTTTTCAAGCCGTCACTATCTATATTTAAATAGCGACGATTTTTATTCTATATCGATACAAATAATTTGTCAATATATTTTTTAAGGAAAAACGGCCAAAAACAACCGTCATCTAGCCTTTGCCTAAATTAACGCCTTAGAGCCATTCACATTCGGAATAATCTGTTTTTATGATTTTATCATACAATCGTTGTATAATGAATTTTGTACTTTTGCGCAACAAAGGGGGATCTCTATGGCTGCATTTATGCATTTGTTTGAAGCTTATCGATCACTTTGGTCCAATCGCTCGCTCAACAAAGAGGAAGAGCTGACAGAGGAAAGATGTAAGGCGCTCATTCATGAAGCGATTGAAAAAGAGCTGAGAGATGAAATGACTCATCCACGCGTTCGTCAAGCTCCAGAGGTGAAATTTCATTATGCTGTTAAACGCATTATGGCTTCGCCGTTAGCCAATGAAACAAAATTGGCGCTTATTGAACTCCATTTAGACGTGATGGAATACGTTCAGCGATAGCCTTGGACACCCTATCGCCTCCCTCTTTCCTTTGTTTGGGGAGGCTATTTTAAATACACTTTTTCAAATTCTTCCTTTGCTAACGGTTTTCCCAGAACATATCCTTGAATTTCATCACAATGAAGAGAACGAAGAATTTGCAGCTGTTGAAATGTTTCCACGCCTTCAGCAATCACGCGCAGCTTCAAATTTTTCGCTAAACCGATAACGGAAGCGACAATCGCTTGATCTTCCTCCGTTTGCGCAATTCCATCAATAAATACTTTGGCGATCTTTAAACGATGAATCGGAAATTTACGCAAATAGCTAAGAGAGCTATAACCTGTTCCAAAATCATCAATGGAAATATGAACTCCTAACGCTTTCAGCTGTTTAAGCTTTTGAATCGTGTGTTGCTCATTAAAAATGGCCACTCCTTCTGTGATTTCCAGATCCACGCTGTCTGCTGTCAAATTTGTTTTCTTCAAAATGGCCGTAATCTGTTCAACCAGCTTTTCCTGTAAAAACTGCTTAGGCGAGATATTGACACTGATTCTGAGCGCTCGTCCTGTCTGCTCATTCCATTGCTTCACTTGCCGGCACGCTTCTTCCATCACCCACTCGCCAATGGCGATAATCTGCCCTGTTTCTTCTGCAACAGGAATAAACATATGCGGAGGAATCAAGCCCATTTGCGGATGATGCCAACGAATCAGCGCCTCCATGCCTATCATTTGACCTGTAGCGATATCAAGTTGCGGTTGATAAAAAAGAGTAAATTCCCTCTGTTCAATTGCCTGATAGATCGCTGTTTCAATTATTGTTTTTTGCATGATTCCTTGATCCATTTTGCCATTAAAAAATTGATATTGGTTCTTTCCTTGTTCTTTAGCGCGAGATAACGCAATGTCTGCCTTTTTCATCAGAGATTCTCCTGTTTCTCCATCATATGGAAAAACAGCGATTCCCATGCTCATAGAAACACGCATTTCCAGATCGTTAACCGGCAAAGGCTGTTTAGAAACAGATAAAATCGATTCAACGATCGAACGAAGCTGTTGGAGCTTATACACCGGCGAAACAATTAAGGCGAATTCATCGCCTCCCTGTCGCCCGATGACATCTGTTGGTCGAAGTGACTGCTTTAACCATTCTGTCATTTTCACCATAAGAGCATCCCCCGCTCGATGGCCAAAATAATGATTTACCTGCTTAAAACGATCTAAATCAATGAATATAACAGCGAGCAAATGATGCTGTTGCTTCGCTTCCTGAAGCGCCTGCTCAAGCGCCGCAATAAACGCACTTCGATTGAGCAGACGTGTTAAACAATCATGCCTCGCCAAATAAAGCAATTCCTCGGTCTTTCTTTCTGATTCCGTTGTCTGATTGACCAGCTTTTGCTCCAATCCTCTATTTAAAAGCTGCATGCTCCTAAATAATCGCGTACTCTCATACAAAGCAACAGCTTGTCGCATTATAACAAAGACGCCAATAGCCATAAAAATCACAGCGATCTCTCTAGCCTCACGCGCTTCTTCATGCAAAATGAAGAAAAAAATCGAAGGAATGAACGCCATATATAAGAACAGAACTTTAAATGACAAGAGACTTTTCTGATTTTTTAAGTACAGAGAGATCTCCCTATCAGCAAATACAGCTGACAGCCCCATCATCAATAAACCGGCAAAAATAAGAAAATCCAAAGAATGGCTTGGAGAGGAATAATCGAATAACAGCGTCCTTGCTCGATCCGTCCCATCCGCTGCTATCAAAAGGATAGCCCCTGCTATATGCCAGGCCAAAACAGGTTTTGCCGCTGAACTAGAAGAAAAAAAGAAAATGCCTAATACATATGCAGTCGCTAATTCTAACAGAAAAATACTAGAGAAAATAAAAAGGTCGGAAACGGATAAATACGAAAGAGAGAACAGCCGATTCAAACCAATCGAGCCTACTAACGCCCCAACGGAAACGATAATCAACACATCCAGCAGTTGCTGAAATAAATGGACTCTAGTTTCTTTCGCCGCTGCCAAAGATAGAAGCGCGATAAAATACAAAATCATAGAAATTTCATCCAATCCATTAGTTTGCCATAAAAACCATTCCGTCTGTTTAACGGCCGTTTCATACAACAAGATGCTTTCACGAATCCAATAAGTCGACAGACTGATCAACAGCAGCAACCAAAACAGCCGCTGTTTCGGCCGCAAACGCCGGTAAGCTAGCCATATCCATACCAAAATAACAGATGTGCCACATATAGCAACCAAGATATGAACAATGGGATGGCGAATGAAAAGAAGACAGCAATAGTAAAGAGCAAGATAGATCAAGCTAAAGGTTACACATTTCCATTTATTTCCCATATACTTCATCCTCCTTTCTTTTCTATCATATGTCGCTTCTAGAAAAGCAGCTGGATGAATGATCACATCGTATAAAAAATAAGCAGAGAAAAATACTATAATCGACATGAAGAAAGAAAGGAGGAATGGCCAATGCCATTAGTGCCTTATGATCCATTTCGTCATTTAGAAACGATGCGGCGCGATTTCAATCGTTTATTTACTCATGATTTTTCACCATTATTTCATGATAGCGAAACGATGATGCCGCGCGTTGATGTGCATGAAACCGATAAGGAATATATGATTTCCTGCGATCTTCCGGGGCTTGAACGCAAGGAAGATGTTCATATCGATGTTCATCAGCAAACTCTTCACATCAGCGGAACCATTCAACGAGACGAATCCGTCAAAGAAGAACAAATACATCGGCGCGAGCGTTTTTTCGGCCGCTTTCATCGTTCTATTCCGCTTCCTTCTGACGCAGATGCTGAACAAATTCGGGCAACCTATAAAAACGGCGTCCTCAATATCCATGTTCCGAAAACAAATAATCAGCAACGAAAATCGATCGATATTCAATTTCATTGAACCGTTTGTCTATAAAAACAGGGTGTCCTGCATCAAGAACACCCTGTTTTTCCATATACATAAAATCAATCCTTTTTTATATAAACACCGCTGCTTTCACGGACAACTAAGGCAGTCGGGATGACGACTTTTTTTGACAAATGCCGCTTGGTGGAAAGCCTTTCAACCAACAGTTCAACGGCGGTTTCCCCCATAAATTCCGTATGCACTTTAACGGTTGTCAGCGGCGGCTGAACAAACGCTGATGTGGGAATGTCATTAAATCCGACCAGTGACATATCTTTTGGAACACGAACACCCGCTTCATGCAGTGCTCGCAAGGCGCCGATCGCCATCGAGTCGCTAGCAATGAAAAAAGCAGTCGGACGATCATTTCTCGTTAGCGCTTGTTTCATCAGTATATATCCATCTTCCGCCGTAAAGCGTCCAGTGAATACATAATCCGGACGATAGATTCCTTTTACATATAAATATTCATAAAACGTCGCTTCCCGTTCATCGTTAATCGGTGTCTTTCCATCGATATACTCCCGGCCGCCGATGTAGCCAATACGTTTATGGCCAAGAGAGAGAAGGTAATCGAGCACGCCAATCATCGATTGGCGAAAATCGGCGACAACGGAATCAAACCGCTTTTCATCAGGCGCAAAATCGACAAACACTATTTGTTCCGCGCTTGATGAAAACACCTCAATATCTTTTGGGCCGAATTTTCCGATCGCGATGATGCCATCGAGCCCTGAGAGCCATTCGGACTCATAGGAACCGTCCTGCTTAAACAATTTCACAAGTTCAATTTGGCGATGAAAACATTCTTTTTCCACCCCTAAGCGAATCGCCATATAATAAGGATCACCTAATTCCTGAGCTTCAGAGTACCAATGGACAAGGCCGAATCGCAACCGTTCTTTCGCCGTTTGTTGGCTGCGCTCACGCATCGTTTTATAATTTAGCTCTTGTGCGATTTCAAAAATTCGCTTTCTCGTTTCTTCTGACACAGAGAGCGTTGGATCATAATTTAATACGCGTGACACGGTCGCTACCGACACTCCCGCTTTTTCTGCGATTTCTTTTAATGTCGCCATGGATGAAACATGTCACTTCCTTTCCACATGCGCCTGTTCTGCTACCCTCCGCAAAAACATCCGGAACGCCCGCTTTCCTTCTTCCGTCCGTTTAAACACGCCCGCATGTTCAAGCACGACAATAAAGCGTTGTCCGACTTCATAGCGCAACATCTCTTCCACATTTTCCTCACTGAAACGGTTGTATCGACCGCGCATCCGTTCGATCCAACCGGCGTGCTTCCGCAGCGGCGCATCCCAATGTTCCGTTGGAATATTGCGCACAAGGCACTGCTTGAGCGCATCCAATTCGGCCGCGAGCCGTCCCGGAAGAACCGCAAGCCCCATTACTTCAATCAGTCCAATGTTCTCCTTTTTAATATGATGCAACTCTTCGTGCGGGTGGAAAATGCCGTACGGATGCTCTTCAGATGTCCGATTGTTGCGCAAAACGATATCCATCTCAAATAAATCGCCACGCCGACGCGCAATGGGTGTCACGGTGTTGTGCGGTGTGCCGCCGGTTTCATGGAGAATCCCGACGCTTTCATCGCTATAGGTTCGCCATGTTTGATAAATCAGATCGGCCGCATTGAGCACCTCGGATTTTTGGCCGCGCAAACGGATGACTGACATCGGCCAGCGAACCATGCCGACGGTTAATGACGGATAAGATGGCAGCTGGATCGATTCCTCGATGGCCGCTTTCTCCATGGCGAATCCATAACGCCCGCCTTGAAAATGGTCATGCGCTAAAATGGAGCCGCCGACAATTGGCAAATCAGCATTCGATCCGATGAAATAATGCGGAAATTGTTCGATAAAATCGAGCAAGCGGGCAAATGTCTTCCGTTCCATTTTCATCGGTACATGTTTACCGCTAAGAACGATGCAATGCTCGTTGTAGTATACATAAGGAGAATATTGAAAATACCACTGTTCATCTAATAGCGAAAGCGGAATCATGCGATGATTGGCGCGCGCCGGATGATGCCAAGTTCCCGCATATCCTTCATTTTCCGCACAGAGCACACATTTCGGGTACGACGAAGGCGGCTTCGCTTTTAATTGAGCAATATCCTTTGGATCTTTTTCCGGTTTTGATAAATTAATGGTAATATCAATATCCCCGTACTCCGTTTTCACCTTCCACTGACGATTTTTTGCAATCCGATCCATTTGAATATAGTTAGAAGCGCAGCTCAATGAATAAAACCAGCCGGTCGCCTCCATCGGGCTGTTTCGATATTTGGCCAAAAACTCGCGAATGACTTCTGACGGTCGCGGCATGAGACAATTCATCAGCTTCGCTTCCCATATATCCCGCTCCGTTACCGTGTTGGTTTGCAATCGCCCTTGCTCGTACGCCCAATCGAGAATCGCTGCTAAAATCGGGGAGGGGGAGGACGGAAGCGGCGGAAGCTCTTCAGAGGGGTGCCACTCTTCTAGCCCAAGCGTGGCAAGCAGCCGATTGCGCACATAAATGACATCTTCCCGCTGAATCAGCCCTTGGGCAACCCCGTACTGAACAAGCTGCTCAATCGCTTCATAAATGTTCACATTCACACACCTCGGTACCCGTTCGGTTTTGCATGATGCCACTCCCAAGCAGAGGCCACGATGTCATCGATGTTCGTATACGTTGGCTTCCAACCAAGCTCCCGCTTCGCTTTTTCCGCAGAAGCGACCAATCTCGCTGGATCGCCGGCACGCCTTGGCGCTACAAGCGCTGGAATGTCGCGACCCGTCACGCGACGAGCGGCTTCAATCACTTCCTTCACAGAAAATCCGCTTCCATTTCCGAGGTTGAACACGTCGCTTGTGCCACCGTTTCTCAATTTTTCTACTGCTAATAGGTGAGCATCGACTAAGTCAAGAACATGGATGTAGTCACGGATACATGTTCCATCATGCGTGTCGTAGTCTTCGCCAAAAATTTGTATCTCGCTTCGCTGTCCTAACGCCACTTTTAATATAAGCGGAATTAAATGCGTTTCTGGATGATGATCCTCTCCTAAATAAGCGCCATATGCCCCAGCCACATTAAAATACCGCAGCGAAATATAACGGATACCGTAAGCCTTGTCGGCCCATTTCATCATTTGTTCCATCGCTAGCTTCGTTTCGCCATATGCGCTTTCCGGCACTGTTGGGTTGGTTTCAGAGATCGGTATTTGCGTCGGTTCCCCATATACGGCAGCCGTCGACGAAAAGACGATGCGTTTGACATCAAACTCATTCATCGTCTCTAGCAGCACTTGCGTCCCATACACATTGTTATCATAATACTTTAGCGGCTCCTGCATGCTTTCACCCACAAGAGAATGAGCCGCGAAATGGATCACCGTATCCATGTCATAGCTGCTAAACACATGCCGCAAGAAACGGCGGTCACGAATGTCTCCATGACAAAAGATCGCTTCTGGATGGACCGCTTCACGATGTCCCGTTTGCAAATTGTCCACGACTACGACTTTTTCACCTTTTTCAATGAACCGATACACCGCATGGCTCCCAATATAGCCAGCTCCTCCGCAAACAAGAATCATTATACCATCTCCTTTTCTTCTTTATATTTCTCTCGCTCCGCCGCCGATTTTTGCCACATAAAAGCTCGCTTCATAGCCAATTTTTTGCTTATATTCACATCCGACCCGTTCAATGAATGAAGCGATATATTTGTCTTTCACAATATTCACTGTACAGCCGCCAAAACCGGCTCCCGTCATGCGAGCGCCAATGGTTCCTTCGTGCTTCCACGCTGTTTCTACAAGAGTATCAAGTTCTATACATGTCACTTCATAATCGTCACGCAATGAGACATGCGATTGCCGCATCAGTTCGCCAAAGCGCGCTAGATCGCCTCGTTCTAATGCCTCCGCCGCCTCCATCGTTCGCTCGTTTTCGGTAACGGCATGGCGAACTCGTTTTTGTTCGCTAGGAGAAAGAAGATGTTCATACCGCTCAAACTGCTCGCTTGTCATCTCTCCAAGGGAATGAACGTCGATCTCCTTCTGCAACTTTGCAAGCGCGGCTTCACACGCCGCTCGCCGCTCATTATACGCTGAATCGGCCAATCCCCGTTGTTTATTGGTGTTGGCGATCACAATCGAACAATCCTGAAAGCTTAATGGCAAATAGCGATACGCTAGTGTTTGGCAGTTTAATAGAAGCGCATGGTTAAACTTCGCCATTCCAATAGCGAACGGATCCATGATGCCACAATTCACGCCGATATATTGATTTTCTACCTGTTGGCTCCATTTGACAAGCTCAAGCATATCGATGTTTCCAGCAAATAGCGTATTGATCAGGACAGCTGTGGCCAGTTCAATCGAAGCGGAAGAGGATAAACCAGCTCCATTTGGAATATTTCCATAATAAAGAACGTCAAATCCGGTGTCTATTGAGCATGCTAACTGCATGGTAGCGATCATTCCTTTTGGATAATTCGCCCATCCATGTTCTCGATGATAAGCTAAATCATCAAGCGAAACAGTCACTACTCCATGTTCGAAAAAATTTTTCGAAAACAGGCGAATCCATGAACTGCCGTTTTTTCGGGCAAGCGCATATGTCCCGATATGTAGCGCACACGGCAGGACATGTCCGCCGTTATAATCCGTATGCTCACCGATCAAATTGACGCGTCCCGGAGCGAAAAACACGCGAATGTCTCCTTTGCCTTTACCAAATAAAGAAACAAAATCATCCATTAACTCTTTCATCATTTACATGCCTCCTGCCGGTTAGCTTTATTCCCATCTTTATTGCTAGAACGAATCGAATCTTTAGCCCCACAGTTGAGCGAAATCGGATCATCATCTGCTCGCTTTAGAACAAATGTTGATGTATCTATCTATCAAATAGAACCTTCAGTAAAATATATATTAATGTTTACTAAAAATTTTACTATCGTTTTTACTTAATCACAATGATAAATTTTGCGCTTTGAAACATTTTTTCGCTTTGAACGTATAACAAATCATAAACATATCCACCTTATGAATAAAGGGGGCTCATTCATGGAAAATAAATTTGATCTTGAAAGAGAACTACATAAAATCGAACAATGGGAAAAAGACCAAAAAGATTTATGGTTTTGGGAAAAGCTAGGCCGTCTGCCATTTAAGCTGTTGGACAAGGTCACGCCAGCCATCATCCATAAAAAGCTGGGCCAGCTCTTAGATGAGCTTGGAAGCTATATCCAAACAGGCGGGCAATACCTTGTGCAAAATGAAAAAGTTCTTGAAAGATTTCCCGCGTCATCGATTGAGGAAGTATCTCATCTGCCGCTTGAAAAAATGGATCGCATTTGCGATGAGTTCATTGAATCACGAATCGCTTTTGCACAATATCAAGGAGCAACAACCGGGATCGGTGGCGTTTTTACACTGGCTATTGATATCCCTGTCCTTCTTGGGCTCGCTTTAAAAACCTTACAGGAAATCGCGCTCACGTATGGATATGATCCAAAAGAAAAAAAGGAACGCATTTTCATTGTCAAGTGCCTGCAATTCACTTCGGCCGATATCGTTGGCAAAAAAGCGATTATTGACCAGCTGTCCTCATTTTCCAACGACCATCAGCAAGTCTTTTCACAGCTGCAAGGATGGCGCGAGGTATTAATGACCTTCCGTGATCAATATGGATGGAAAAAACTATTTCAGATCGTTCCGATCGTTGGAATTATTTTTGGATCCATGTTTAACAAAATGTTTATCGAAGATATTGCAGAAACAGGAAAAATGCTGTATCGAAAACGAAGAATTTTGGAAAAGATTCATCAAATAGAATCCGCTGTCTAACCTGACTAGACAGTGGATTCTATTTGATTTGCTTTTAACAGCCATATGACACTTACAAAATCTCCCGATCGTTCCGGCACATTCAGTCCAGCATACATTAACTCATCCCCTCCGTATGTTTCGCCGCTATCCATGATACGGTAATTTTTATGTGGATCAAGCCCTTTCAGGCGAATAAAAGCGAGCGGCGGATTGGCTTCTGCTAGCACCCTGAAGTAAGCAACGAACGCTTCCGTTTGATCTTCAGATACGAACATCCAAGCAGTTTCATTTCCCGAAAATGGGCTCAATATGCGGTAAAAGGTGCCGAACTGGACAAGACGGCGAATTTGTTTGTAAAAAGCGACTTGTTCCTTTATCTTTGCCCGCTCTTTGCCGCTCAATTTTGTGACATCGAGCTCATAGCCAAAATTTCCTGACATCGCTACATGGCCGCGCATATCCAAAGAGGTGATTCGATGGACTTGGCGATTCGGAACGGCCGATACGTGCGCTCCCATCGATATAACCGGATACACAAAGCTCGTTCCGTATTGAATGGCTAAGCGGGAAACCGCATCTGTATTGTCACTGGTCCATGCTTGCGGCATGTAATAAAGCATCCCCGGATCAAAGCGCCCCCCTCCTCCTGAACAGCTTTCAAACAAAATCTGTGGAAATCGCGATATGATTTCTTCCATTACTCGATATAGACCGAGCATATATCGGTGCGCTGTTTCCCGCTGTCGCTCCGGAGGCAAGGAAGGAGAGCCAATTTCTGTCATATGTCGGTTCATATCCCACTTTACATACGAAATAGGAGCGTTGGCAAGCACATTTGTGATCGCTTCAATCATATAATCACATACTTCCTTGCGGACATAATCGAGAACAAGCTGATTTCTTCCTTCCGAACGAGGCCGATTCGGAACATGCAGACACCAGTCAGGATGCTTCCGATACAGGTCGCTATCAGCGGAAACCATTTCCGGTTCTATCCATATTCCAAATCTCAGCCCCATTCCATGGATTTGCTTCGCCAGTCCCTCTAATCCATTTGGAAGCTTGCGTTTATCAACGATCCAATCCCCTAATGAGCTTTTATCATTATCGCGATGTCCAAACCAGCCATCATCGAGCACAAACAACTCAATGCCAAGCTCCGCAGCCGTTTTTGCAATGTGGATGATCCTTTCTTCATTAAAATCAAAGTGCGTAGCTTCCCAGCTATTGATCAAAATCGGACGTTCGCGGTCTCGGAACGCCCCGCGAGCAAGCCGGGCACGATATAATTCGTGGAACGTTTGCGACATCCCGTTCAGTCCTTGATCAGAGTAGACCATGACGACTTCCGGCGTTTGAAACGATTCGCCCGGCTCCAATAGCCAGGCAAAATCGAACGGATTGATGCCCATCACGACACGGGCGGTACGAAACTGGTCAACCTCTATTTGGGCAAGAAAATTTCCGCTATATACAAAGCTCAGTCCATACACTTCTCCCCGATCTTCAGTCGCAGCTTCCCGCAATAAAGCGATAAACGGATGATGCTGATGGCTGCTTGCTCCTCGACGGCTCTCAACCGATTGGATCCCCTCCCTCAGTTTGCTTCGAACCACTGACCGTTCCCTCGCCCAAGCTCCCGACAAATGGATCCACTCATAATCCGCGTCGTGAAAGTCGACATTCATGCTTAATGCCCGTAATAGTTTAATCCGCTCTGTCCCTTGATTTTCCAAACGAACCGAACGAGTGATAGCGCCGAATTCCTCGTATGCGGTGTATAATAAAATCGCTCGCAATCCCGTTTGCCGATCCTCCAAGACGATTTCAAGCGTCTCTGCTTCCTCCTCGCTCTCTACATATGTTGCTGGTAATCCTTTGATCGTTGGTTTTCCTTTATAAATTCGATGCATGTGATAGCGCAAATCAGAAATCGTCGATCCGTTTTCAAGCTGCACTTGATAGGCTGGAGTGCGGAAATCGGTATTGCCGTATGCTGGATATTCTTGCGGCAGCGTGTCTAAAGAAAACGACCGATCGTTCGGCAAAGGATTAGGAGAAAAGGCGCGTCCCCGAAACCGCAGCTTTCTTGAGAGAGAAGCTTTGCGAATCCGCTTTCCCCAATATAAATGAGCTAGGTAGCCTGATTTAACAATTTGCATGACATAGCTTGCCTTGCTTGTTTGCAAATGAAACTGGCTTGTCGCAGGATCAAATGAAATGGCCATCCGCTTTCCTCCTCCGTATGATATATTCGAAAAAATGTGCAAACCAAAATGAACGCACCCGTTGTGCTATAGGGATGGTACGCAATGCTATACATTATAAATAAACCGGATGCGTCAACATCTGTCCCCTTGTGAGCAGGAGATCTTTCGTTGATTACTCATTACATCATATTTCGCTCCTCTCTTCTTTTTCACATCTTTATCGCGTTGGATAC
Source organism: Anoxybacteroides rupiense (assembly GCF_014196195.1). Taxonomy (GTDB): domain Bacteria; phylum Bacillota; class Bacilli; order Bacillales; family Anoxybacillaceae; genus Anoxybacteroides; species Anoxybacteroides rupiense. Next base: position 112,986 of record NZ_JACIDF010000002.1, read on the forward strand.
TCGAACACAGGCGCTACATCCCCTTTCCTTGTGTAAAAAACAAAAGAGACCACACCAAACACGACAAGCGTTCTGCTTATCATGCATGCGCGGTCTCTCCTAATCTCCTGGCGCCTTATTCACATTATTTTTAAACAAACCCGATCTGCCTATTGAATTTCGTTATATTTTCTATAATATTCCAACAGTTCTTGATTGGAAGTTGTAATCGCTGATGCCCCTGCATTCAATGCACGTTCGACATCCTCTATCGTGCGTACCAGCCCCCCGGCAAAAATCGGAATGCCTGTCCGCTCTTTCACCTCGCGAATGACATGAGGCATGGCCCCAGGCATCACCTCGATAAAATCCGGCTTCGTTTTTTCAATGAGCTGATAGCTTTTTTCCAAAGCGTGAGAATCAAGCAGAAAAATGCGTTGGATAGCCAGCACCTTTTTTTGTCTTGCCTTCATAATCACGCTTCCCCTTGTTGAAATCAATCCGTACGGCTTAAATTCTTGGCACAAATATTCAGCCGCATACTCGTCATGGCTTAGCCCTTGAATTAAATCAGCATGAATGATTAAGCTTTTTTTATGCTGGCACGCATAACGAAACACGCTTTTCAACTGCGAAATATGCAATTCCAGCAACACCCCATACCGATATGGGCTGCTTAAAAAGCGATCAAAATCTTTCATTGTTTTCATGGCAGGAATGATCTTTTGCTGTTCGATATTCAAAATCATCCCTCTCTTCTGCTCTCTTTATGATTCATGGCTTTTTGCCGGCTCCATGATCGTTAGGCAGGATAGCGAAAGCATCGTTCTTGGTTTGCAGGCACTTATTTTAATGCCTCGCTTTTGAAACTTTTCAATCACATGTTGAATGGCTTTCTTTTGGTGATTGATTCCTCCATGCAAGTGGTCTTCCATTCTCTTCTCACCTTTCTTCCTCGCTCTGTCATTTTTCATAAAACAGCTTTAGGAATAAACAGTTCCACTGTTGTTCCTGCGCCCACCTCGCTTTGAATCGAAATCTGTCCGCTATATTTATCCACAATTTCCTTTGCGATCGCGAGACCAAGCCCTGCTCCGCCTTTCTCGCGGCTTCTTACCTTATCGACACGATAGAAACGCAAAAACACCTTTTCTAATTCGTCACGGGGAATTCCAATTCCTTTATCTACAACCGAAATTGATACATATTTTCCTTCTTCTTTTAAACAAACCATAATTTTCTTATTTTGTTGTGAATATTTTACGGCGTTATCCATTAAAATGAGCAACAGTTGTTCTAAATGATGCTTGGCCATTCGAACATGAACCGTTTCCTCAAGCTCGTTATCAATGATAAAATGAAAACTTGGATGAAGAACACGAAAGTTTTTCACAACTTGCTCCGCCGCCTCGCTCGGCGAAATCGGCTGAAGATCAAGAGGAACAGCAATCGCTTCCGCCTTTGATAAATCTAATAGCTCAAGCACAAGCTTTTTCAAACGCACGACTTCTTGGGATGCTGCTTGCAGCGATTCCTCTAAAATGTCGCGATTATTTTTCCCCCAGCGATTTAATAAGGAAAGATGTCCTTCCAAAATGGCGATAGGGGTGCGCAATTCATGGGAAGCATCTTCAACAAATTGCTTTTGCTGTTCAAACGAATCCTGAATCTCATCCATCATTTTATTAAACATGATCATTAATTGGGTCATCTCGTCGTTTGAAGCAGGGACATCCATCCGCTGCTCAAATCCCTTATTTTTGATGTCCATCATCGTTTTCGTTACCGATTGCAGACGTCCGACAAAATGCTGGGCAATGAACATTCCAATCAATGCGCTCATGACCATGGCAATAATACCGATGCATGTCATCATGATGAACAGCATATTCGTCATATGCTGGACTTTGACCAGATGACGAATAATTTCAATGGTCCCGCTCGCCGTTCCGAAATGAAACGGCTTGCGCAGCACAATGGAGCGTTCATCATTTACCAAATGATATTCAATCTCTAATCGTTTCGGTTGCGCTGCAGGAAGCAACGAAACAGATGCATGATTAGAAACGGACACCATCACATTTCCTTTGTCATCAAGAATGCGAATCACCTGATATTTTTCGTTCAACTTTTCAAGCAACGGCTGACCTTCACGAATGCTCTCTCGAGATATATTACGTTTTTCCTCGTAATAAGTTTCAATTTCTTCAATTGTTTTTTTCATTGTTTTTTCTTCTTCATTCAGGAGCCACTGCTTCACAACTTCATATTGCAGGCATGTAAATAAAAAGTACATAACAAAAATCACGGACCCTGAAAGAAAAGTGAGCTTCCATTTTAATGAGACGTTTCCAAGACGAAAAGGTTTCATGACCGCATCACATATCCAGAACCTCGTACTGTTTGAATATAGCGCTCCTTATCTTTTTCATCCAGTTTATGACGCAAATAACGAACATACACATCGACCACGTTCGTTTCGACCTCCGTATCAAATCCCCACACTTTGTCAAGAAGCATATCCCGTGTCAAGACAATATCAATATTTTGTAAAAAGGTAACAAGTAAATCATATTCCCTTTTTGTCAAGTCGATGATTTGCCCTTCTTTTTTCACGATGCGCGCTTTGACATCAACAAGCAGATCCTTAAATGCTAAGCACTCCTGCTCAGAAGCAGGCTGAATGCGGCGGAACAGCGCCCGAATACGGGCAAGCAATTCCTCGATCGCAAATGGCTTGACAATATAATCATCAGCACCGTTATCTAACCCCATCACGCGATCGAATACACTGTCTCTTGCGGTAATCATAATCACTGGGGTTTGCTTAACCGCTCTTAAACGCCGGCATACTTCCATCCCATTGAGGCTCGGCAGCATCAAATCGAGCAAAATAAGCCCCCACTCTTCCGATAAAGCAAGATCAAGGCCTTTCCTTCCATCATTACATACACATACTTCATATCCTTCATGGAGCAGGTCTAGTTCAATAAAACGAGCCAGGTTGGTTTCATCTTCAATAATTAAAATCCGCTTGTTCATTTTTTGCTCCCTCCTACTATCAACGCATTCTATTTGATCAAGGCCTCAGTCAAGAGCCTAGAAGCGGCGGTGGCTGGATCTTTGCTAAGCCTAACTAAAAATCTACAACTTGTCTCCGGCCGCCGCATGGATTTTCCAGCGGTGATTCACTCCATTAAAAAATGGCATTGATATCCGTGATGCTAGCTGAGCATCGCATGCAACGATTATAGATGATTGAACTTGCTCCCTCCATATTTCTCCGCTATGTGAGCAGGCGATGAGCCGCTTTCAATGGCCGCCCGAACATGAATGTTGACAGATGCCGTTCATTCGCCATCACGATGACAGCCCAAAGACAGCCAGTGAGTCGATTGGACTTGACACCACGAGTTACTTCATATATATCATATCAAAAAGAAATGCCAACCGCTTCAAACGGTCAGCAACGATGATGTAGCTGAGCTTAGTTTTGCACAACCTGCGGATCTTTATATAAAGCTTTTTACATTCGTGTAACGAAGGCACCTCTCCCTTATCCAAAACCGGCCGTTCAATTTTCCAGTGATATTCTGTCGTCTTTTTATCAAGAGTGGTGATCAAATAAATCCATAAACGCTTGAACGATTTCAACAAGCTGATACATAAGCAACGATAAAGCCGTTCCTGAGAAAAAAAGCGTAATCAGCATTCTCACATGCTCTCCTCCTTCGTGATGCCGGGTTCGTTGTGTTAAAAGGATGAGCATTCGATTCATGTGTGGATTCATTTCAAGAAATGCTGCTCTTATTCCGGCTTTATTAGCATTTTTCATCATCCATTTCCATCATAAAGGATCAATCTTAAAAACAAATGAAATTTCATTAAAAAAATGGGGAGTGACCTTTTTGGCGAAACGAGAATACATTTAAAGAAGAGAATTTTAACGCGAAAGGAGAGCTACATGATGAACGAGCATTTTCAACCACCTATGCGAAAAAAACGAGACGACGAACCGTTCCAACGCCTCCGTGAAATGGTGGATCAATTTTTTGATGAAAAGCCGATCAGAAAAATGTTTGAAACACTAGATGAATACTTCCATGAAACCTTCTCCCGCTCTTATATTCCAATCGACATCCATGAAACAGCTGCGGAATATGTGATTACCGCCTATCTCCCAAATGTCAACCGCCAGCAAATTCAATTAGAATTCCATGAAAAGGTATTGCAGCTTACCGTCTATAGTGATGAAACACTGGAGACAACAGACGAACAAAAGCAGATTTACAAAAAACGACGCATGCACCACCGTACTACCCGTTCTATCCCGCTTCCTTATCCTGTGACCGAAAAAGAGATTCAAGCCTCCTTTGAAAACGGAGAGTTGGTCATTCGCCTGCCACAAAAGAAAAAATATATTGATATCAACTAAAAAGTGCAGAAAAAGCACCTTTTTAAACACATCGACCGAGAAGTCTCCCACCCCTATGTGAAGTGGAGGTGGGAGAAGCTCATGTAAAATAAGGAATCATCAACACTTGTGTGCGCCCATACATACTTTTTAACGTTCTGACGGACTCTATGAATGAAAGGACTTTCTATGAAAAAAGGAGAGAAGCGCCGTTCTTGATCATATCCCATTGCTGTCAACAGCGGAATCCCCAAAATTTTTACGATAAGGAGATGAAGAAGATGGAAACCACCTTAGCTTATCTGCGGGAAGCGCTATCCAATTATCTGGACTACCATAACGATATTCCAAGTCACATTTATCATAAACTGCTGGAAAAGCCTTACGCGAACGAAGAAGAGTTTGTCCGTCATTTATCGCAAAAAGAAGCCGCTTTTTTAAACCATGTTTTGCCGTATGAAATTCATTATGCGATGAACGAACAAGACATGAAGCGCGCTCACCAGCTCAATGAAGTATACGAGCAGCTACTTTAGCCGAAAAAAGCATGCGATCCAAAATAAGCCTTTATGCGGAGCCGTTTCCTTATGGTGATAAGGAAACACCGCATCCTATCAGGAGTCTTGTCTCTCCATTGGAGAAAGGTTAAGAAAATGGCGTTCTTCATCATAAAGGGACTCCGCCAAAAGCTTTCATGAGACGATTCTTGCTCCTACCATCTTCATAGTAAAAACAGACGATGAATCGCTAAACATCGGCCATCCTCACACAGATAGGAGGATGGCGTTTATTATGCTTTAAATGCCCCGACCAATCCTTTCAGCACTCCACCGATTTGATTGACGGTCTGAATCATTTGTCCCATTGTATTCATCATTTTATTGATATCGTATGTGCCATCGGAATTTTTAAATTGGGACATAATCGACGGAAGGCCTGAAGCAGGCGGCTTTAGCACCGGACCAGATGGTGCGTATGGCACAGGATACGGAGCTCCCGCGTTTTTTCCTACTGGATAAGGCGGATTCGTGCCGTGCATAAAATAAGGCTGCTGATTCATAGAATTTCCCACTGGGTATCCTTGGTGGATTGGCCAATGCGAAAACGCTTGAGAATAGGGCATATGCCATCCCCCTGTTGGATAAGGCCACTGCGGAGATGACGGCGGAAGCGGAACACGATACGGATATTGATACATAACATCCTCCCCCACTTTTCGATATACGTGCAACTTGAAAATCAACGGTCGAAGGCAAGACGACAAAAATTCATGGATCGATGACGCAGTCCGTTATTCGATTCATCCGCCGCCGAAAAGCCACACGCACTTCATCTAAAGTTCCACCTGTAAAAAAGCTAAGTACATTTCTATAGGCTGACACCATTATATGTATAGAATGGGCGAAAAGTGAAAATGGCGCCGTACATCATCCATCCTGAAAATCCTTCATTTATCCATGTGCGCGAACGGAAAAGTTCAGCAACGGGCTATTTTCATCCTTACGAATTGTCATATGTTGTCGGAAGTTTCAATTTTTCGAATTTACATCAACCATTATTTTTTATGATAAGATGAACAAAAAGATGAGATGGATAAAGGGGGCATCGATCATGAATACGACAGAATTAAAGGGGAAATTTATAGCGAAAAGAAACTATGAACCGGCCAGCATCAACGAGCTGCTTGATTTTGCCCGTCAAGTATACCTGCGCGGGGAGCTTACGATTTCTGAATATCGCGATCTCACCCGACAGCTGGAGCTAGCAGGCGCTCATAAGCCTGAATAACCGATGGATCATTCATGAAGACAGGACGGGCTCGCTGCTTTTTCATGATTTCATCCGACCCGGTCGAAACATCCACTGTTCGCGGTTATCGGTTAAGCTGTATAACCTGAACATAAGCCGAGTGAACTAATTCCGCTTTCTGTAGATGTTCTACTTAGAAAACTGAATGATGGGTTCCATGGATAAGCATGTTGAAGCGCCCGCTTTTCTTTCTGGCTTTTGCAAAGGAAGGCCAGAAAAAAGCAGGCCTATTTTTTTGAAAAAAAAGTGAACACTCAACATCTAATCTATGCTGATCAGCCTCCCTCCTTTCAAGCAAACAGCGGATATATACGAAAAAATGCCCCCAAATACAAAGGAGGTCAGGCTTTTCCTTTCATCTCAAATATAAATAAGGCTATCCCTTAACAGATGGATAGCCTTTTATTGATTTGATCTCATTTCCAATCGTTCGCTGACAAGAGTAAGAGTATAGTCAATGGATTGATGAAATTGCTTCAAGCGTCGAAGCTTGACCGCAGGATAAAACGCCTCGACTACAATTTTTTCGATATTTTCGCTTGTTGCTTCGATTTGCTGCGAATGAACATGCTGCGGCCGCTCTGTGCGGATCCAAGCGAGCGCCTCCTGCCTCCATTTCTCTACCGTTTGACTGACAGCATCAGCAAACGGCTTTACCTGCTGGAAAAAATCAGGCTGTTCATGGCTATTAACGGCTTTTTCAGCTATTTGTAAAATTTCATCATTATATTTGAGCAACTCGTTTGTCAAACGTCTAAGCTGTTCATACATGTCGCATTTCTCTCCTTTTGAAAACCATTATACAAAATGAAGCTTCGATGCGACAAACACTTTCTTCTCAGCCTCGTGATCCAGCTGCTTCTCTACATGGTCAAGCTGCGCAGCTAACTCGTTGATTTGCGACTGCTGATTTCGCTGCTGTTCTTTCACGAGATCATCCATCATTTCATCCATTTTTTGATCAATTTGCTGCATCAACTCCAAAATTTCTTCCAGTTGTTTTTCCACTTCCTCTTTTCTCACCCACCGCATATGCGAATCCTCCCCCTTACCCGTTTGCTTTTAAACATTCGCCGTTTTCCGCGTGCTCCCTTCACACTTGACAAAACTAGAAGCGTTTCGGCAAAGAAAGTCGTCTTTTTTATTTCTTCGTGCAATTTCGACATTTTCTTTATTCCCCCTATTCCAGCTCTCCTATGGTATAATAAAAAACATTCAAAGGAGATGAGGAGAATATGTTCAAATATCCCGGTGGCAGACAATATAAAGTGAAGGAAACAGAAGAAGCCGTTCAACCCCTTCATCAAAATTATGGAAACCGCGGGATGACGTTAGAAGAGGATTTAAATTCCACCAATGAGTATTACCGCGAGCATGGCATTGCCATCATTCATAAAAAGCCGACACCGATTCAAATTGTCCGTGTTGACTATCCAAAGCGCAGCGCTGCTGTCATTAAAGAGGCCTATTTTAAACAAGCATCAACAACGGACTATAACGGTGTTTATCGCGGTAAATATATTGATTTTGAGGCAAAGGAAACGAGAAATACAACCTCTTTCCCTTTAAAAAATTTTCACGAGCATCAAATTCAGCACATGAGGCAGGTGCTTCAGCATGGAGCCATTTGCTTCGTTATTTTGCGTTTCGCTTCCTTGGGTGAAGTGTACCTGCTGGATGCTTCGCATTTGCTTTCCTTTTGGGAAAGACAGCAATCTGGCGGTAGAAAATCGCTAACCAAACAAGAAATTGAACAGTATGGCCATCACATTTCACTTGGCTATCAACCTCGAATTGATTATATTAGAGTAGTAGAAAACATCTACTTTTAAGTAAGAAATCAAATCAATTTCTTACAATGATTAGAAAGGTAGGATTTGCTTATGTCTGGTGAATATCGTTCTCGTGCAGAACGGAAGCAAGCAGCAAAACAACCAAAGCAAAAAAAGAAAAAAAAGCGAAAAGCCAACTCGTTATTGAAAACAATCGCACTCTCGCTTATGTTGTTAATCATAATCGGATTAGTCGGAGGGATTGCGACATTTGCCTATTTCGTCAAGGGCACACCGCCGCTTGATGAAGCCAAAATTAAAGACCCTTTATCATCGACTGTCTACGATATGAATGGTCATAAAATCGCTGAGCTCAGCGCGAATGGCCAAAAACGAACGTACGTTTCCTATTCTGACATTCCGAAAGTCTTGGAAAACGCGGTGCTGGCAACAGAGGATGCCCGGTTCTATCAGCATCACGGCGTCGATTTTATCCGGCTTGGCGGCGCGGTGCTGGCGAATGTGAAAGAAGGGTTTGGAGCGGAGGGAGGAAGCACCATCACTCAACAAGTGGTTAAACTCTCCTTCCTTTCATCCGAAAAAACGCTCAAACGCAAATCACAAGAGCTGTGGCTGGCCCTTCGTCTTGAGCAAAAATATTCTAAACACGAAATTTTAGAGATGTATTTAAACAAAATTTATTATTCGAACAGTATTTATGGGGTGGCTAAAGCGGCAGAGTTTTATTTTGGCAAAACCAATTTGAAAGACTTAACGCTCCCTGAAGCGGCCCTGCTCGCAGGCTTGCCGCAAAGCCCAAACAACTATAATCCGTACGAACATCCGGAAGCGGCGAAAAAGCGGCGCGACGTCGTGTTATCGCTTATGGCCAAGCATGGATTTATTACAAAAGAAGAAGCGGAAAAAGCGAAGAAAGTGCCGATTTCCTCCATGCTCGTCGATCGGAAAAAGAACAGCGGCACGGCCTCGCTTCCATATGATTCGTTTATCGACGAAGTGATTAGAGAAGTAACAGATCAAGCGAACGTGAACGTATATGAAGATGGATTAAAAATTTACACGACGCTCGATCCAAATGCCCAAGATTATGTAGAAGACTTGCTTAATTCTAATGAGTTATTTACAAAGAAAAAGGATTTACAATCATCCATTGCTTTAATTGATACAAAAACTGGCGAAATCCGTGCACTTGGCGGCGGACGCGATCCAGAGAACGTTACATTCGGCTTCAACTACGCGATTCAGCCAGTTGGGCAGCCTGGTTCAACCATTAAACCAATTTTAGATTACGGTCCAGCCATTGAATATTTAAAATGGTCGACAGCCCATCAGCTTGTTGATGAACCATATCAATATTCAGATGGCACGCCGATTAAAAACTGGAATGGCAGTTATGAAGGCGCGATGACGATGCGGACGGCTCTTGCCAAATCACGCAACATTCCTGCTTTGAAGGCATTTCAAGCTGTTGGTCGAGAACGTGCGAAACAGTTTGCCAATAAGCTTGGCATGGGATTTGACACCGTTTATGAATCATATTCTATCGGCGGTCTTGAAAAAGGCGTATCGCCGCTGCAAATGGCTGGGGCTTACAGCGCTTTTGGCAATAATGGGGTCTATATCAAGCCGCATGCGGTCACTAAAATTGTCTTTCCTGATAATACAGAGATGAATTTGACGCCAAAACCGAAAACAGCGATGAAGGATTATACCGCTTATATGATTACCGACATGCTCAAATCAGTCGTGCAATCCGGAACAGGTACGCTTGCGAACGTGCCGGGTCTTCATATCGCTGGGAAGACGGGAACCACCAACTATGATAAAGATACGGCCCGTAAATACGGCTTGTCTAGCAGCGCGGTCCCAGATAGCTGGTTTGTCGGCTATACGCCAAATTATACGGCGGCTGTATGGACCGGCTTTAGCAAACGAAGCAGCACAGCGGATTTATCGACATATGAACAAAAGCTGCCGCGCTTGTTATTCAAAAAGGTCATCGCCCATGTAGATAAAGGCGGCAAAGATTTCCCAATGCCAAATAGCGTAGAGAAGCTGCCAATTAAAAAAGGCTCCAATCCGCCGAAGCTGGCAAGCAAATATACGCCAGCCAGCGAAATTACGTATGAATGCTTTATAAAAGGAACAGAGCCGACGGAAACAGCAAAAGATGAGCCGCCAGCAGCACCAGCGAATTTGCAAGCCGTCTATGATGCTGCCACAGATGCCATTTCCCTTTCTTGGAAATATGACAACGGTTCAAATGGAGACATGGCATTTGAAGTGCGTATCAAAAATGATAAAGGCGACTCAAGTGTGATTCCAACGTCCAACTCTTCTTTAACCATTAATCATCCGACTCCAGGAGCCGTTTATACGTTTGAAGTATATGCGGTAAGCAAGGACGGACAAATCAGAAGCAATCCAGCCGTGGCGACTGTCAATGTTCCGGGCAACGAACAGGAGGAACCAAACGGCAACAATAATAACAACGGAAACAATGGGAATGGAAACAACAACGGAATTCCTGGCAATAACGGGAACAACGGAAATGGAAACAATAACGGAATTCCTGGCAATAACGGGAACAATGGGAATGGAAACAATAATAATTCTGGGAATGACGGCAGCGGCAATTCTGGCAACAATAATAACGGAACTGGCGGCAATACAGAAAATGGTGGAAGCGGCGGACCAAATAACAACGGTGGCAGCTCTGGCGGAAGCACACCGCCAACAACCCAAAATACCAGCCCTAATAACTCAACTCAAACCCATTAACGGCCTAATGCCGCTAGAAAAAAGGATGCCTCAACATGGAGGCATCCCTTTTTTTACAATCGCCCGCTTCTTATAAAAAAGCTTCGCCGCTTCCTCAAACAATTCATTTAATTGAACAAATGAAGGATACGTATCACATCGCTGAAAAATGAATTGCAAGCGCTCCATACAGTTCATCGGTTTAAGCGGCAGCGATTCCACTTCTTTTTGCCACATACGAAGCTGGGTGACTTTGCTTTGATTCATCCAAAATAAAAGCATTATAAAATAAGATAACCCGCGAATCATCGGCTTCTGGACAAGCGTTCGGTTTCTTTCCGCAAAAAGTGCCTGAAGCTGCGCTTTTTCCTCATTCCACAGCTTCAGTAAAGCAGGGATCGATTGTTCTGCTTTTTCCCAAGGCACATAAGCGCTATCTACGATATCATAATAAAAATACACTGTTTTAAGTGCATAAGGGAACGGAGCCTCTTCTTGTTTCTCAATCATCTCTTCTTCTTGGAAAAACAACGGATGAACAAAGTCAATCGGCACTTGCAATTTTCTCCCTGCCCTTCATTCTTTTCTTTCCTTCTCGACATAGTTCAAGCAGGGGACAGATTTCGCATTTTGGTGATTGGGCTTTGCAATGATAACGCCCGAAAAAAATCATCCGGTGATGGGTAATCGACCACTCTTCTTTTGGTACCTTTCTCATCAGGATTTCTTCTACTTCAAGCACAGAGTCCTTCCAACGGCAAAAACCAAGCCGTTTGCTAACTCTCTCCACATGTGTATCCACTGCGATCGCTGGGACGCCAAAAGCGACCGAAACCACCACATTCGCCGTCTTGCGCCCAACCCCCGGCAGCTTCATCAATTCGTCGCGATCACAAGGCACTTCTCCTCCATATTGTTCGAGCAGCATGGTGCACAGCTTTTGAATATTTTTCGCTTTGTTCCGATACAGTCCAATCGATCGGATATCTTGTTGAAGCTCTTCCAACGGAACCGATATATAATCTTCAGGCGTTTGATATTTTGCAAATAAATGTTTTGTTACTTTATTTACGAGCGCATCCGTGCATTGCGCCGACAAAACTACCGCAATTAGCAATTCAAAAGGGTTGCGGTGTATCAATTCGCAGTGAGCGTCCGGAAACATCTCTCCCATTCGATCCAAACAAATGCGAATTTGTTGCCGATTCAGCATAAGAATTCTCCTTTCGTTTTACAGCCGCTAACAATAGCGGCGATTCTATTCTTTCTCACATCAAAGCTTGTCCTATTACGTTTCGTCACATAGGTCCGTATGAACCTTCCCCATCTCCATTCCATTAAGAAGTGGGAGACTTCTCGGCGGATGATGTTAAAAAAGTGGCTGCCTCAATCATAGAAAAACGAGAGACGGGGGCCTCTCGCTTACGATTCTAGCCAATTATAAAATGTAACGGTTTGTCGATGCTCTTCCTGTGATACAGGCTTGGCTTTCGATTGATGCTTGCGGAATTTTTGGCCATAATCTTTCGCCTGTTCAATCGTACGCACTCCATTCTTTTTCCACTCAAACAAAATTCGATCAATATAACGGAAATTTAATTTCCCGGACAATACCGCTTCGCGAAGCGCGGCTTTTATGATAGCTGGATCATGCCCATCTTGATCCATCCACATCGCCAGCGTCTCGCATTCAAACGGCGAAAGCGGTCGGCCAAACTCTTGTTCAAACATCGTATACAAGCTTTGTTCCTCTTCCTGGCGCTCTTTCTTGTGTTCGTTCATCGACTCGGAAATTAAATGATGCACTAACTTTTCCCATAGCGGCTTAAGCGAGTATTTTTCGCCCAAAATGGCTCCATCCACCTGTTCTTCAATAGAAACAAATCCTTTTTGCAAAAGCTTCCGCAATGCTTCCATACATTGTGCCGGCGTTAACGTCATCCTTTCTGCCAGCTCATCTGGAGTTGGAAACCATACCCCTTCTCCCATAAATGCATGCAAATGCAAAAGCAGCATAAATTCTACTTCCGTTAAACCTAAACGTTTATAATGCTGCAAAAGCAGCTTTGGAATTGCAATGCTGCCTTGGGCCAGCCATTCCGCCATTTTTTCTTTGTCCATTGGAATACACCTCAACTATAAGTATAACATGGATGCTAAGTATTAGATAATCTATATCGATATAACTTGACACCTTAACAGTTGCGTCGATATAAAGTCGACGGTCGTGTGACTGAACAATACGGCTTACAGACCCATCAATCGGTCTGTAAGCCGCCTGTTGTTCGGTGCTGTGCCACGCTAAGGCATAAGCAGGAAAGTTATTGACTTTTCTTGGACCGTCGAAAAATAGAAGTTTGCTTTTGAATAAATAATCAGTTCAATCTTCTCGTTGTATCTATGCATATAAATACAACTGAAAACAGGTGTCTGTCAAAACCTACACTCGAAAGAATCTCACGACTTGTCTAAATCATGTAATAAGCACGATCATCAAGCCATTGCGTATTAGGAAGATAAGAAAGCCCCCTAAAAGCTTGGGGGCTAATTCAACACGATAAACAAAACATGGATTCAATAAAAATACTGGTGCGATTATGGATATAATCGGTTTAATAGCCGTGGGAACGGAATCGTTTCACGCACATGTTCGACTCCGCAAATCCAAGCCACTGTACGCTCTAACCCTAAACCGAAACCTGAATGAGGTACAGAGCCGTATTGACGCAATTCTAAATACCATTGATACGCTTCAATTGGCAAATGATGCTCCTCTAAGCGCTGTTTAAGCAGATGGTAGTCGTGAATCCGTTCAGACCCACCAATAATTTCGCCGTACCCTTCCGGTGCAATTAAATCCGCACAAAGCACCACATCTGGACGGTTCGGATCAGGCTGCATGTAAAACGGCTTTAACGCAGTTGGGTAGTGGGTAATGAACACTGGCTTGTCAAAGCTCTCCGCAATCGCTGTTTCATGCGGCGCTCCAAAATCATCTCCCCATTGAATATCATCAAATCCTTTGTCATGGAGAAGTTTAATCGCCTCATCATATGTAATGCGCGGAAATGGAGCTTGAATCTGCTCAAGCTTTGATGTGTCACGTCCCAAAGTTTTTAATTCAAGCTGGCAATTTTTCAACACCGCTTGAACGATATACGATACATATTCTTCTTGTATCTTTAAGTTATCTTCAAATTCATAGAAGGCCATCTCCGGCTCGATCATCCAAAACTCAATGAGATGGCGGCGTGTTTTCGATTTTTCCGCACGGAACGTCGGACCAAATGAGAACACTTTTCCAAGCGCCATTGCGGCTGCTTCCATATAAAGCTGACCGCTTTGAGAAAGATAGGCATCTTCATCAAAATATTTTGTATGGAATAACTCCGTTGTTCCCTCTGGTGCACTTCCTGTTAAAATCGGCGGATCTACCTTGACAAATCCGTTGTTATTAAAAAATTCATAGGTTGCCCGGATGATTTCATTGCGAATTTTCATAATCGCATGCTGGCGTTTTGAACGCAGCCATAAATGGCGATGATCCATTAAAAACTCGACACCATGCTCTTTTGGCGTAATCGGATAATCAACCGCTTCATGAATGGTTTGTATGTTTGTCACCGATAATTCATAGCCAAATGGCGAGCGCTCATCCACGCGAACAATCCCTGTCACATATAAAGATGTTTCTTGCGTAATGGATTTTGCCGCCTTAAAGACGTCTTCCGCTACTTGCGATTTTTCAACTACTCCTTGAATAAAACCAGTGCCATCGCGCAGCTGCAAAAAAGCGATTTTTCCGCTTGAACGCTTATTTGCCAGCCATGCGCCGATCGTCACCTCTTGTCCTACATATTTGCTTACTTCTGCAATTGTTGCTTTCACCGAAAATTCCCTCCAACATTTGTTCAAAAAACTATGTATGCATAACTTATATTATACCTTTCAGCCAAAATGTAAGCAATACACGAAGCGGCTCTGTCATCGACAAAGCCGCTTTTGAAGCTTATACACGATTTGCGCGTTGCTCCATAAATTGCTGAATGCGCTCCATCGCCGTTTCTAGCACATCAAGCGATGTCGCATAAGACAAGCGAACATTATCGGGAGCACCAAAGCCAGAACCCGGAACAAGCGCCACCTTTGCTTCTTCTAAGAGAGCTGTGACAAATTCGTCTACATGGTGATATCCAGCCATTGCGGCCGCCTGCCGCGCATTCGGAAACAAATAAAATGCGCCTTGCGGTTTAACGCACGTAAATCCTGGAATTTGAATGAGTTTTTCATAAATAATATTTAACCGTTGTTCAAAGGCTTGCCGCATTTGTTCCACTGGCTCTTGCGGCCCACTGTATGCAGCAATAGCGGCATATTGAGCGATGGAAGTCGGATTTGAAGTGCTGTGGCTTGCAAGATCCGTCATCGCCCGAATGATCTCTTTATTTCCTGCAGCATATCCAATCCGCCAGCCAGTCATCGAATGCGATTTAGACAAGCCATTAATGATTACCGTTTGCGCCTTTAACTCTGGCGACAATTGAGCAATGGACACATGGCGATGTCCATCATAGACCAGCTTTTCGTAAATTTCGTCCGAGACAATGAATACATCATGCTCCAAGCAAATTTCACCAAGCGCTCTTAGTTCTTCTTCCGTATAAATCATTCCTGTCGGGTTACTTGGTGAATTAATAATAACCGCCTTTGTGCGATCAGTAATAACCGATTTTAATTGCTCAGGCGTAATTTTAAATTCGTTTTCCTCAAGCCCCTCGACATAAACAGGCACTCCTCCAGCAAGCTTTACTTGTTCCGGATAGCTGACCCAATATGGCGTTGGAATAACGACCTCATCACCTTCGTCTAAAATGACTTGAAATAAGGTATAGAGCGCATGTTTTGCTCCCACGCAAACGATTATTTCAGATGGCTCGTAGCGAAGCCCTTGGTCTCGTTCAAACTTTTTCACAATTTCCGTTTTTAAGCCCGCTAGTCCACCGGAAGGCGTATATTTTGTATGTCCCTCATTCATCGCCTGAACGGCCGCATCCATAATGTGCTGCGGTGTATTAAAATCCGGCTCTCCTGCTCCTAAACCGATGACATCATATCCAGCTGCTTTCAGCTCTTTCGCTTTAGCCGTAATCGCCAATGTCGCAGAAGGCGTGAGCGATGCCACTCGTTTTGCTAATTTCATGATCCATGTCCCCCTTCATGATTGTTGAAAGCTATATCTTTTCAAAAAAGCACCGTCTTTAAAGCTGAGGTAGTAAAAAGAATAACGATTGTTTTGATCAATATATGTCAGCTCCCAAAGAGGCACTCCTTTTTCCATGCCAAGCTTTGCGGAAACAATCTTTTTCGGATTTCGTTCCGCTGTTAACTTTTTGATGGCTTCTTCCTGTGTAATTCCGCTCTTGGCGTCTTTCACCACGATGCTTCCACTTTTCTCCGGAACCCAAACAATTTTGCGAGCTCCTTTACGATCATCACCCATAAATACAATATAGGTCTTTTCACCGTAATATGTATAAACTTGATCGATACGCGCAAAGGCCACTCTCTCAATCGCTCGCTTTCTTGCTGTTTCCATCAGCGATTGCTTCTGTCCGATCGCTGTGTGATAAACGCTTGCAGCTTGCCAAAAGAAAATACATAGCACAACAAAGCATAAAATACCCCACTTTTTCATAACAAACCACTTCTCTATGTACGGTAAATCGTAAAAACCGCTTTATTTTGATCTTTTTCATCAAGCGCCAATCCAAACATTAAGTTCTGCCTTTTCAGCGTTCGATTCAAGCAGTCAACAACTTTATATAAATCGGGTGAGTGCTGAATTTTGACAGTGGCTAACACCTCGATTTTACTTTCCATTTCACATTTTCCTCCTCCATGCCACAAATTTTGTTACTCATAGGAACAGAGCGGCGTGGCTACACTATACATACAACAAATTTGTGTTGTACCTTTCCATAATTATAACAGGTTCGTTGGACAATTTCATAAAAAAATTCCCCCACCTACATCTTATGGATCCCGCATCGTGTATATATACGATGCGGGATTTAAATGACAATTAGGCTTCCTCTCATTAAAGCTACCCGATCTTTTTGGGCAAAGGAAATGCTCTTTCATCCGTGTTCGTTATCTGATGATCGAAAAGCAAACGATCAAAAAACTTTCAATGGTTCCTCACCATATCTTTATAAAAGCCCTCTTCATCTTACATGCGACAAGATCCAGCGACGCTGCTCTATTCCGCTATCCTACCTATAGATTGCTCATTTGCTCTCTATTTACACGATCAACACTCATCCATTATCTGTATACTATTTTAACGGCCATCACCATTCAAATTTTTTCGTGATGTATCCATGTAACGCAGGCCTAAACAACCTTGTTTAACCATTTGACGAGCGAAAATAAACCGAACCCCATATCTAGCATTGTCATTTTTTCAAGCTTTGCAAAAGCTGCTCTAGCGGTGCTTCATAAATAGATACGGGGGGAAGCGAACCTACAAAATATTTTCCATAAGAAGCAGTGGTTAAACGGCGATCCAATACAAATAGCACTCCGGAATCAGTTGCTGTACGAATGAGGCGGCCAAAGCCTTGCTTAAAACGAATGATCGCCTGAGGCAGCGACAGATCATAAAACGGCCGTCCGCCTTTGGCGCGAATGCGCTCACTTTTCGCTTCTATCACAGGGTCATCTGGCGGAGCAAATGGCAAGCGGACCATGACAATAAAAGATAGCTGCTCCCTAGGTAAATCAATCCCTTCCCAAAAGCTGCTCGTTCCAAATAAAATGGCACGGTCAAATTGTAAAAAGGCCTTTGTGAGCTTTGCCGCATTTCCTCCTTGAATTCCTTGAGCAAGCAACACCAGTGTTTCGTCCTCATTTTTTTCTTTCACAATGGCAGCCGTCATTCGCAGAAGCTCATATGATGTGAACAATACCAGTATTTTCTCTTTGACCTGCTTTTCAATTTCTAGCAATTGTTCAGCTACAGCATGGGCATACTCTGGAAGCGACACATCTACAATAGACGGTAAGTCGCTTGGAATCATAATTTTTGCTTGGCGCTTATAATCAAATGGAGATGGAATCATGCGACAAATGGGATAAAAATCCTCTAACCCAAGCTGTGAGATTGCATAAGCAAATGAATGGTCCGTTGTTAAGGTTGCCGATGTCAAAATAACACTTTTCTTTCTTGTAAACAACCGCTCAGCAAAAAATTCTTCAAGCTCAATCGGCTGTGCATAAATAGCAGTGGCATTAGCGGCCCCTTTCACATCCGCCTCCATCCAGCGAACCACCTTCGAATCCGTATCTTCAAGCAAAAAGCGCAGACCATGAATCATGTCGTTCAGTACCGTCACATCTGTAAAGAACGAAAGGGAGGAAAGCGAAGGGTCGAGCATTTTCAGCTGTTCCGCCTTCTCTGCCAGCTCGGAGGTGTGATGACAGAGCCGCCAAAGCAACTCACGAATAGCGTTCCAATGTCTCCCTTTCTCTTCGCTTGGATGAAAGCGATAGCGCAGCCGCACGGCATTGGAATTCGTTTGTTTTCGCAGCACGTATTGCCGGATCATGCGAAACCATTCATCACATTCCAATTCAATGTCGCTTAACACAGACTGAAAATACATAAAATAGGCTTGTTGTTCAAGCCGTTTTCGAAGCTGAAAGAAGGATCCTTCATCATGACCATTTCCGATGCGAGTTAATAATAATCGAACAGCTACATAATCAACGCTCTGGCCAAAGTATTGAGAAGCAACATCCTCAAGATGGTGTGCTTCATCAACAATGAGCTGCTCATATGGCGGAAACAGCGGCTTATCAGAATTCAGATCCTGCAATAAAAACGCATGATTGGTAATAATCAGGTCGGCCTTACTGGCTCGCTGGCGCGCCCTCTGGAAAAAATCATACTCCGCTTCTTCTTTTTCCTCATCCATATGCAGCATGGTCCAAAGCAGTTGGCCGCCCGAAGATAGCTGAAGCTCATCAACATCGCCTGTCTCCGTTTCTGTTAACCAAACGAGCAACTGGCACTTGGTTAGCACTTCATCGTAGTTTTTGTTTGGTTTATGCAAAAAGTGAACAAATTTTTCGAGTGAAAGATAATTTCGTTTCCCTTTTAATTGCGCGACATGAAATGGAAACGACGCGATACTTTGGAGCAATGGAATATCGCGCTCCATCAGCTGCTGGCCTAGCTGGAGCGTATATGTACTAATCACAACAGGCTTTTGATATTGCCGAGCAAAGTAAAGACTCGGAATAAGATAGGCCAACGATTTCCCAATTCCAGTTCCTGCTTCAATTAAAGCATGTTGTGATGTATCGAGGGCCTCATAAACCATTTCCATCATGTCCCATTGTCCTTGTCGATGTTCGTAATCACGGAAAGGAAGCGTCTCCGTATGGGTGAACCATTCTCGAAAGGAAACGGGACACTCTCCAATTTTTTGAGGAAGAGGAGACGGTTTTCGCAATGCGATTCCTTGGTAGTAACTATATTGGTCATCATGCAAGGATGTTATTTTTTGGGCCAGCATCGCATCCATAATCGAATGGACATCGCTTTTCATATCGCGCGATAAACGGCACAATTGCCGCAATGTCGCGACCGGCAGCGCCTCCAATTTATCAAGTAAAGCGAGCCATAATTGGGCTGTAACCTCCGCATCGCTATCCGCCTGATGAGGATGCTGATGGGGAATATGCAATGCCTTCGCCATATCACTTAATTTATAGCTTTCCATGCTCGGGTATAAAATTCGAGAAAGTTCAACCGTATCAATCATCGGCGGCTCCGGCAAAAAAACTCCCGCTCTGTTCAATTCCTCCTGCAAAAACGGCCAATCAAATGCAACATTATGGGCAACAAAATACGATTGCTTCAATAGTGCAGCAACTGTCGGGGCAAGTTCAGAAAAAAGCGGCGCATGGCGCACCATTTGCTCACCAATTTGCGTCAATTGCTGGATAAAAGGTGGAATGCTGCATTCCGGGTTAACAAAACTGGAGAACCGTTTGACTATTTGTCTATTTTCAATAACGACGAGCCCGATTTGAATAATTCGATCCCCTTTTTTCACTGAATTCCCTGTTGTTTCTAGGTCTATGACTACAAACCGTTCATCCATCGTTTCACCTCAATCGCGCAATAATAGGGGCGTTCTCTACTGAGAAACAGCCCCCTTTTTTATGACAGGAAAAGCGGTAGCATCACCGCCTTCCTGCTTTTATATCCATACAAACGGATCGAATCTCTATCCTGGCCAAACATTTATAATAAGCCGGAACCATTACTTTTCTCCCTAAACATGAGAGGTTCTGTCTTTAGAAAGCTTGAGCTTCAGCTTACATCACTGTATGAGCTGGTTCGGCTACCATTAATTGCTGAATTCGATTATGCTCGTCCATAATCGCGATTTTCGGACGATGCGCCGCAATTTTCTCCTCTGGAATAAGGGCATAGGAAATGACGATGATGACATCATCCTTTTGCACAAGACGAGCAGCCGCTCCATTTAAGCAAAACACACCGCTTCCCCGTTCTCCTGGAATAATATATGTTTCAAAACGTGCGCCGTTATTGTTATTAACAATTTGTACTTTCTCATTTGCTACCATGCCAACCGCGTCCAAAATATCTTCATCAATCGTGATGCTTCCAACATAATTTAAATTCGCTTCCGTCACACGCGCACGGTGGATTTTTGCATTCATTAATGTACGAAACATGATTGTCCCCCCAACATTACGATTCCACATCAAGAGTTATATTATCAATGAGTCGCGCATTTGTAAACCTGACAGCAAGCGCAATGATGATTTTTCCAGATATTTTCTGAAGCGGTTGCAAATCTGGATAAGAATATACTTCAACATAATCAATGATACCATGTGTATAAGTTTGAATATAATCTTCAACAAGAGCACAAATAGCCGATGGATTGCGCTCGCCATTTTCAATCGCCCGCTTCGCTTTTTGCAATGCCGCGTACAGGGCAGGAGCTTCTTTTCGCTCTTCCGGAGATAAATACACATTGCGCGAGCTTTTCGCTAGCCCGTCCGCTTCGCGAACAGTCGGAACTGGAACAAGCTCGATCGGAAAATGGAAATCGCGAATAAGTCCATCAACCACTGCTACCTGCTGCGCATCTTTCATCCCGAAGTAAGCACGGGTCGGCATGACAATATGAAATAGTTTCGTTAATACCGTAGCCACGCCATCAAAATGCCCCGGTCTTGATTTTCCGCATAATACATCAACGCGCTCCTTGACGGCCACCTGCACGCTTAATGGCCGCGGATACATTTCTGTCACGGATGGATAAAACAATAGATCCACCCCTGACGCTTTGGCGATCTTTTCATCTCTCTCCATATCGCGCGGATATCGGTCGAAATCTTCATTTGGCCCAAACTGCAATGGATTAACAAACACGCTTAATACAACAATATCATTTTCCTCTCGCGCTTTTTTCAGCAAGGCAGCATGGCCTTCATGCAAATACCCCATTGTCGGTACAAAGCCAATGGACTTTCCTTGCTGACGGTATTGGGCTGTTTTTTGCTGCATTTCTTGGATCGTTTGAATGATCATCATTACTGCTTTCCTCCATATAGTGCAATCCATTCTTCTTCTTTCATCGTAAACATATGCTCACGTTCAGGAAACTGCCGAAGCTTTACCTCCGTCACATAGCTTGTCAAGGCATGCTGCATCGTTTCTTCAATATTGGCATATTTTTTAACAAACTTAGGTACCCGTTCTACTCCATATCCGAGCACATCATGATAGACAAGCACCTGTCCATCTACTTCATTACCTGCTCCTATTCCAATAGTGGGAATGGTTAATTGCTTAGTAATTTCGGCGGCAATCTGCTTTGGCACGCATTCGAGAACTAAAGCGACCGCTCCGGCCTCCTCGCACCATTTTGCATCTTGTAAAAGTTTGCGAGCGCTTTCAGCGTCTTTCGCTTGCACTTTATATCCACCAAGCACCCCGACAGATTGCGGAGTTAAACCTAAATGGGCAACAACTGGAACACCTGCTTCAGTCAGGGCACGAATGACCTCTATGACTTCGCCGGCCCCTTCAACTTTTACGGCATGAGCTCCAGACTGCTGCATGATGCGCTGAGCATTGCGAAGTGCTTCTTCCCTCGACAGATGGTAAGACATAAACGGCATGTCCGTGACAATGAACGTGTTCATGGCTCCACGCCGCACTGCCTTCGTATGATGAATCATGTCCTCCACTGTTACCGGAATGGTGGAATCATATCCGAGCACAACCATCCCAAGCGAATCGCCGACAAGAATCATGTCTACTCCAGCAGCTTCCGCAAGCTTTGCTGACGGAAAATCATACGCTGTCAGCATCACAATCGGCTCGTTTGTCTTCTTCATCTTCAAAAAATCACTGGTTGTTTTCATGGCATATCCCTCCTCCTTGTTTGCAGAGGAGATGAATCTCCGAATAAAAAAACCTTCTTCCCCACCTTGAGAAGAAGGATGTTGATTGTATCGGCCGAGTTCATCCCTCTGTCCCAGTCCTTTAGCGGATCAAGGCAGATCACATTGACAACACTGACACATTTTTCATGGTGCAGTTCTTCGCTAAAAGATACTGCCCTTGTACATCCATCTATATTTTAACAAAATTCGAACACTTTTGCTACAATGAAATATCGGCGGAATGAATGTGATGAATCGTTCCATCATGGTCTTCCAGGATTAATACGCCTTCATCTGTAATGCCGCGCGCGAAACCACGGATCGTTCCGTTCAAGGTGCGAGCGGTAATTTCTTTACCAATGCTTATAGCGTATCCTTCCCATAGCAGCTTGATCGGCAAAAAGCCATGCTGCAAATATTGCCGATACAATGTTTCCATTTTTAATAGTACTTCCTGGATGAGACGAGCTCGTTTTATTTTTTCTCCCTTTTCAATCGCCAATGATGTGGCAATGCCGCGAAGATCTTCAGGAAATTGATCGCGTTCATGATTGACGTTCACTCCCATTCCAATCGTAACAGAATGAACGCGATCAGGATCAGCCTGCAGCTCCGTTAAAATGCCGACACATTTTTTGCCGTTGATTAAAATATCATTCGGCCATTTAATATCAGGAACAAGCCCCGCCACTTCCTGAATAGCTTGGACAATAGCGACAGCTGTCAGCAACGTCAGCTGTGGCGTCTTTTGCGGCGGAATCGGCGGTCTTAAAATTAAACTCATCCAAACTCCTGTCCCTTTTGGCGAAAACCATTTTCGATCCATTCGGCCGCGCCCTGCCGTCTGCAATTCAGCGACAACAATCGTCCCCTCTTTTGCTCCTTCATGTGCCAACTGATGAGCCATTTTTTGTGTAGAGGTCACTTCTTCTTCAAAATAAATCGTTTGTCCAAACACCTCTGTTTTTAAACCAAGGCGGATTTCATTGGCTGTAATTTTGTCAGGCGTACTCACAATTCTGTATCCAAGGCGGCGCACCGCTTCAAGCTCAAATCCTTCCTTCCGCAAATCTTCAATATGCTTCCAAACGGCGGTTCTGGAACAGCCGAGAATATCGCTGATTTTTTGTCCGGAAATAAAATCGCCATTGGCCTCAGAAAATAATTCTAGCAATTTTTTTCTTGTGTCAGATTGCATGAAATGAGCCACTCCTTTATCCGCTCTTTGTCATTTTCTACTTTTCCTTGAATCACCGCCCGCTCCACTTTCTTCAGCATATTTGCCAGCCACGGACCGCCCGGACGTCCCATCCATCCCATGATATCTTTTCCGGTAATAGCTAAATCACTTCTGCTTTTAATAGGCAATTGAGCAAAGAGAGCGACGAGCCGTTGGCGATTGCTATAAGCATCTTCCATATCAATAAGGGAACGAATGGTTTCTGCCGCTAAAGCATAATCAAGCCCAAACTCATACAACTGCTCTTTTTTCCAATCATCATGTGAGCGAATGAGGGGCAGAATGCGCAAAATATGTTGCACATCCTTCATTAGCCGGTTAGGCAGCTTCCAAAGTCGCAAAAAAGCGGAAGATTCTTGATCGCTTAACAGCAAATAGCACAAAAATCCCCAGCGCTCCATCGAAGAGGACAATGCTTTCCAATCATATTGCGCCAACTTTTTTAACGGCTCTTTTTTTTCGCGAAGTCCCGGCAAATACACATATAATCCTGTTTCCTCTAACAGTGAGAAAGCCTTCTCTGCAAATGGGCCCGCCATCAATTTCTCAAACTCGGCTGTTATTCTTTCCACCGAAATATGCGCCAACAGCGAAGCATGTTCAATAATCGCCTGCTTCGTCTCCATTTCTAACGCAAAACCGAGCTGACTGACAAACCGGATCGCCCGCATCATGCGAAGAGCATCTTCAGAAAAACGCTCGCTCGCCTTTCCAACGGTACAAATGATTTTAGCAGAAATCGCCCGCTGTCCATGAAACGGATCGTATAGTGTTCCATGATCGTCCATCGCAATGGCATTCATCGTAAAGTCGCGCCTTTGCAAGTCTTCGCGCAGGGAACGGACAAAT
Source organism: Anoxybacteroides rupiense (assembly GCF_014196195.1). Classification (GTDB taxonomy): domain Bacteria; phylum Bacillota; class Bacilli; order Bacillales; family Anoxybacillaceae; genus Anoxybacteroides; species Anoxybacteroides rupiense. Next base: position 137,326 of record NZ_JACIDF010000002.1, read on the forward strand.
GTCACAGACTCGGGACGACGATAATCTTCATACGTACCTTCCGTTCGAAAGGTTGTCACTTCATATGGAATACCGTCGTTTAACACAACAACGGTTCCATGCTTTAAACCAACGGGAATCGTTTTTGGAAAAAGCTTGATCACTTCTTCGGGAAGAGCGGATGTGGCAATATCAATGTCGCCAAGCGGACGATTTAGCAAATAGTCGCGAACCGCACCGCCGACGAAATAAGCTTCATATCCATGTTGCTTCAGTTTACGAATAATGCCAAGTGCGCGTTGAAACGGTTCTTTCATCGCTTCACCTCTTTTATCAACGAAAAATAAACATCTTCGTATTGCTGTAAGATGTGCTGCGAATGAAATTTTTCATAAACAGCTTTAAGCGCTTGTTCAGCCATATATGTATGCAAATCTTCGTTTGTCAACATTTGTAGCGTTTTTTCAGCTACTTCTTCGATATTGCCAAGCTCGCATAGAAACCCTGTCTTGCCATCTTCAATCACTTCAGGAATGCCGCCAATGTTTGTGCCCACACACGGAACTCCGCAAGCCATTGCTTCAAGCAAAACAAGTCCAAAGCTTTCTTTTTCCGATAAAAGCCATTTGACATCACTCATCGAATAAAGCTCTTCTAAATTTTCTTGTTTTCCTAAGAAAAGAACGTCTTCTGTTAATCCTAGTTGCCGCACTAATCTGCACACAACGGTCATTTCTGGTCCATCACCAACGAGCAGTAGTTTAGCAGGAATTTGGCTGCGAACATGCAGAAAGGCATGCACAACATCTTGAACACGCTTCACCTTGCGAAAATTGGACACATGGATAATGACCTTTTCTTGTTCTGTTATTCCATATTGTTGTTTTAAATGCTTAACATCTTTTTTATGATACACGCGTTCATCAACAAAATTATAAATGGTATGAATATCCTTTTGAACATCAAGCAGCTCGTAAGTTTGCTTAACAAGTGCATTCGACACAGCCGTAACCAGATCCGATTGTTCAATTCCAAATTTTATCATATCGCTTAACGACGGATCATATCCGAGAACGGTAATATCCGTCCCGTGAAGCGTCGTCACAATTTTCACATCGTATCCAACCATTTGCTTGGCTAATACCGCACAAACCGCATGCGGAATCGCATAATGAACATGCAGCACATCCAGCTTTTCCCGTTTGGCTACTTCAGCAATTTTACTTGCTAATGCCAAATCATATGGCGGATACTGAAACACGGAATACTGATTGACTGTTACTTCATGATAATAAATATTGCAATATACTTTATTTAAACGAAAGGGCATGCTTGAAGAAATAAAATGAATTTCATGTCCTTTTTCCGCCAGCAATTTTCCCAATTCTGTGGCGACAACACCGGATCCGCCAACCGTTGGGTAACAGACAATTCCTATTTTTAGCTTCATTGTTTCTCTCCTAGCAAATCATTTGAAATGACGAGCGGCTGTTTCGTCATAAATCCTTCGGCAAACAGCACTCCGACTTGCTTTCCCCATAACCGCTCGCGGCTTTCAACGGTTTCAATATAGCCATTGGTTAACGGCGTATCAACCGACTGAGCTGTTTTTTGAAATTGACTTGCATAAGCTTTCAGGCTCGCCAGCTTTGTTTCCATCGTATGGCTAATATCAACAACAAAATGTGGCCGTTCATAACTGTTAATCATGTAGTAATAAAGCGATGAAACACGATGTGCCGGCAGCTCTCCTGCCTCATAACGGCGAATCCCAGCCGAAAACATCGCTTCTTCGACAAGAAAAGCACAATTTCCATGATCGGGATGACGATCTACCCAATACGGTGCAAAGATGGCTCGTGGACGATATTGGCGAATAACAGCGGCAATACAGCGAATAGCTTCTTCTGTTTTATATAAGCCCCGATCGGGCAGATGAAGATTGATTCTTGCCGCAACTCCGAGCAGCTCAGCTGCTTTTTGCGCTTCTTTTTGCCGCAGCTCTACAGTTCCGTTAGACGACAGCTCTGCCAAGGTTAAATCGCAAATGCCGATTCGACACCCTTGCTTCGCATATTTGGCGATCGTTCCCCCCATCCCGATTTCCACATCATCTGGATGAGCGCCAAATGCTAGTATATCAAGTTGCTCACGCTCCATTTTCGTCACCTTTTCTCTCATGAATAATAGTCCGCCATTGGAAGTCGCCACGCTCAAGTCCTCTAATTAAAATTTCGGCCGTCCCCATATTAGTGGCCAGCGGCACATTATAGACATCGCATAACCGAAGCAGAGCACTGACGTCCGGCTCATGAGGCTGGGCGGTTAAAGGATCACGGAAAAACAATATCATATCGATTTCATTGCGTGCAACCATAGCGCCAATCTCTTGATCCCCGCCTAACGGTCCCGAACAAAACCGATGGATAGGCAAACCGGTTGCCTCCATAATGCGCAAACCCGTTGTTCCCGTTGCATACAGCTCATGCTTTGCTAAAATCGTTTGATAAGCTGTCGCAAACTGAATCATATCCGCCTTTTTTTTATCATGCGCGATTAAGGCAATTTTCACGCTGACACCCCCGCTATTCAATAATATGCTCTAAGCCATACACAAGCGTTTGCAGCTTCATCACGGTTTCGATTGATAGCTTGACTCCAGACATAAATGACCCGCGATGAAACGAATCATGACGAATGGTTAATGATTGTCCATTTCCGCCGAAAATGACTTCTTGATGCGCAATCAACCCCGGCAGGCGGACACTGTGAATCGGAATCCCGTCATAAGAGGCTCCTCTAGCACCTTTAAGCGTCTCTTTTTCATCAGGATGCCCTTGCTTTTTAGTTGGTCGCACCGCCGAAATAAGCTGTGCTGTTTTTACAGCTGTTCCAGACGGAGCATCAAGCTTTTGGTCATGGTGCAGCTCAATAATTTCAACATCAGTAAAATATTTGGCGGCCATTTGAGCAAACTTCATCATTAAAATGGCACCCACTGCAAAATTCGGTGCAATAATCGCGCCCATTTCTTTTTCTTCCGCCAGCTTTGTTAATTGCTCAATCTCTTCTTGACTAAACCCTGTCGTTCCCACTACGGGACGAACCCCATAGCGAAGCGCGATCTCAGTATGGCGCTTGCCCGTTTCCGGAGTCGTTAAATCAACTAAAACATCCGGCTTTGTCTCTTGAAAGCAGCGTTCAATATCCGTATACACTGGCGCATGAATGCCGTTAAAACCATCTACCTCTGCTAAGTCCTTTCCATCATGGATGCGGTCAATCACCGCCACAAGCTGAAAATTCTCCGCATGATGCACAAGCGCTACCGCTTCCCGTCCCATCCGTCCTCGCGGGCCTGCCACTGCTACTTTAATTGGATTATTCACTCTTTCTCTTCCTTTCTTGTCCATCTGTTTTGATCTCTTGTCTGAAACTTTTCCATCACCATATCATGCGCTTTTTCTAAATCAATTTGAAGGGAGTTCGCAAAGCAAATCAAGACAAATAATAAATCGCCAAGCTCCTCTTCGATCGTCTTTTCGGTTTCTGATTTTTTCTTTGGCTTTTCTCCATAATAATGGTTGACTTCTCTCGCTAATTCCCCTAATTCCTCAGTCAACCTAGCCAGCATGGCAAGCGGGCTGAAGTAGCCTTCTTTAAATTGGCCAATATAATCATCAACTTCCTTCTGCAATTGCTGGATCGTTTTTTCCGACATATCGTTGATTCCCACCTTTCATGCTTTCATGTTAGCTAAAAGCAGCCATTTTGACAAATATTTTTGCGTTTCGTTGCTCAAGTCCTCCTCTTCCACTATAATTTATAATTAATGACTGAGATCGCCGGCCTATCATTACTATACGGAGGTGTCATATGGTTTTTGGACTGAAAATTAAAAATGTCTTATTTATTTTACTTGGCGCGGCTATTTTCGCATTTGGACTCGTTCATTTTAATATGCAAAATAATCTAGCGGAAGGAGGAGTAACAGGCATCACGCTTCTCCTTTATTTCTTGTTCGGCATCGATCCCTCCCTCACGAATTTGCTGCTGAACATCCCGCTTTTTTTTATCGGCTGGAAGCTGCTCGGACGCCATTCATTTTTTTATACCATGATCGGGACCGTCAGCTTATCCTTATTTCTATGGATTTTTCAACATTATGCAATCAAGATGCCGCTAAAGCATGATTTAACGCTCGCAGCCTTGTTTGCCGGCGTTTTTGTCGGAATCGGGCTTGGGATCATCTTTCGCTATGGGGGAACAACCGGGGGGGTCGATATTATTGCAAGGCTTCTCTACAAATATCGCGGAATTAGCATGGGAAAAACCATGTTTGCTTTTGATGCGGTTGTCATTACATTGTCGCTTTTATACCTTTCATACCGCGAGGCCATGTACACACTAGTTGCCGTCTTTATTGGCGCCCGCGTCATTGATTTTATGCAGGAAAGCGGTTATGCTGCAAAAGGAGCGACCATTATTTCTGAAAAGAGCGAAGAAATCGCTGCCAAAATTTTAACAGAAATGGAGCGTGGTGTAACCGTTTTAAAAGGACGCGGCTCCTATACCAAAAGAGAACGAGATGTGCTTTATTGCGTAGTAGCCAAAAATGAATTACCGCGCCTTAAAAATGTCATTATTTCCGTAGATCCCCATGCTTTTGTCGCCGTGACAGATGTGCATGATGTACTCGGTGAGGGATTTACCCTCGATGAAAATAAGCAGCCCATTCAAAACGATTAAGAGCAAAAGCATAAGGCCGGTCTGCCAAGCAAAAAGGCTGAGATTCGACCTCAGCCTTTTTTATTGTTTCTCATGTGAGCGAGCTTTTTGCTTTTCTCCACGATATTTGCGAAACCCGACATAGGTTAATGTCAATATAATCATTCCTCCCGTAGAAATCATCACCCACAATAAGGAAGAATCTGCTTCATCCTTTTTCATATGATTAAACAATGCCGCAAGATCTTGCCTCATTTGCGCAAGCTGCTCCTGCTGCTTGGCTTTGTCAAGGGCATGAAAGCTCGGGCTTTGGAGCTGTTCAATGTCTTGATCTGCCTTTTTGGCCCAGGCAGGCTCCACATCAATTTTTACGCTTGGCTCGATGATTTCATATTGATGCAAAAATTGCTGTAGCACCGTTTGAAACTGCTGCTCATCCCCGCTCTCAATCGCTGTTTCAATTTCCTGAAATGCCCCCATAATCGAAGATTCCATTTCCGCCCAAAGCGGCTGATAATTGGAATGAACAGCATCGATTACAAGACGAAACTGCACCACTTGATCAATTCGGTCTTCCGCCGGCAATGTGGAAGCGGTAATGGCTTTTAACGCATTTTCATGCGTGATGGTGATGGCACGCCATTCATCCATCGATTTAAGGCGATCGCGTGCATTTAACTTTAAAAATTCATCAGAAAAATAATTCAACACGTCCTTCGCTTCTTCAAAACGCTTATTTTTAGCAAGCTGCAATGCCTGATCTGAAATTTTATCAAGCCTTTGCCATTCATCATGATGTGTAGCAAAGACAGCTGACGGAAATGCACAAAGGATCATAATGATCCATATGACTGCCATTCGCCTCATTCTTGTCCCTCCTCCGCTAACTACTACAATGTATGAGAGGCTGGACAAGGTTAGACCATTATTTGAGCGAAATTTGTAGACGACCTTCTTTTATTCCCAATATATAAGCAACGGCAATAGAAATCATGCTTAGCCAGAAAGTAAAATAGCCGATTTGCGGGATATACTGTTCAAGCATGCTGTAACGAGGCAGCATCTGAAACACATAATCGATCACATCATTATGCAGGGTCCATATAGCAGCAAAAGCTAAATGCCGCACCTTCATTCGATAGAATGGGGCATACAGCAAGCCTTGAATGGCCATTGCTCCGTGAGAGAAAATAAGCATCCATCCTTGCCATCCAAGCGTTCCAGTCACTTTCCAGACAAGAATGTTCATAACGACCGCCCAAATTCCGTACTTCAATAGAGTCACCATCGCCAGAGCTTCTAATAATGGCCAATTTCTTTTTAATATAAAAGCAAGCAAGACAAAAACAAAAAACAAACTAGCGGTAGGGCTGTCAGGGACAAATAATAAAAATCGGCTTGGTGTTTCCGCAAGCTGCGGTCCATACCATATATATCCGTAAATAGTTCCGGCAATGTTGATCACGAGCAGCAGCCAAAGAACAGAGGGAGCCGCAAGTAAAAGATACCACTGTATCATGTTCCACCTCCTTTCTTCTATGCAAGCTTATATGTTATAGCCGACGAAAATTCTTTGATGATTAGAAACAAGCTAGTGGCTTGCCGCCGTCACGCTTTGGCGTGACCAAGCCCCAAACGGCTGGCTATTCCAGACAAATTCATGTGCCTGGAAAGCGGTGTTATTCGGTCGTCCGACCGTCGAAATCGGTTATCATCCGCTCACTTTCGGATAAGTGTTGAACCATCAAATTGTATTTATTATATAGATGAAAGAAAAAAGCTGACTAATAGTAGCCAGCTTTTTTCCTGTCACTTTTAATCCTACTCTGCTTTCAATCCTGCAATAAATTCAGATAGCTTTTTCAATTCTTCATCTGTTCCTTTGAACACCCCAGGAGGCATGCCGCCTTTACCTTCTTTAGCAATTTTCGCAATTTCTTCTGGCTTTAGCCCCGTGCCGACAAGCGAAGGCGCTGCTGCTCCTCCGGAAAGGTTTTCACCGTGACAAGTTGTACATGTATTTGCTTGGGCAATTTTATATCCGTCCGCGTTTTTGTCGATTTCGACTTCAGCACGGATTTTCCCTTGTTCCGCAGCTTTTTTCCAGTCGTGAGTAACGACCGATTCCCAAGTAAGGAAAACCATTGCTGCAAGCGTTAACAACATCATGCCGACCGCAACTGGGCGTTTCCATGGCCGACGTTCCGGCCCGCGATCTAAAAATGGCGCAAGCAATAATGCTCCAAAGGCAAGACCCGGCATCACGATCGCACCAATGACTGTATAATCACTTGAAGCATATGAGTATTTCAGCAATTGGTATAGAAACAAGAAATACCAGTCTGGAAGCGGAACATATGACGTATCTGTCGGGTCAGCGATCCGTTCCAGCGGAGATGGATGAGCAACCGTTAAACATAAAAAACCAACTAGAAAGACCGCGCCAACCATCCATTCCTTTAATAAGAAGTTCGGCCAAAACGCTTCTGTTTTTCCTGGATATTCCGAATAATCCTTCGGAATATTCGGTTTTCTCACAGCAGAAACACGCGAATCGCCGACGAATTTCATCCCTTTTCCGCGATGCATATCATGTTTCCCTCCTTTATCTTATAGATTCATCCATGAATCATATATTTTACAGTGGACCAGAGATTCCTTGTTTGCGAATCATCAAAAAGTGCACAGCCATTAATCCAAGCAATGCAGCTGGCAAGAAAAATACATGGATCGCAAAGAAACGTGTCAACGTTTGTGCACCGACAATTTCCGGATGACCCGCTAATAGCGTTTTCACTGCCGTACCAATAATCGGAGTAGCCTCAGCGATTTGCAAACCAACCTTTGTTGCAAATAGCGCTTTCATATCCCATGGAAGCAAGTATCCTGTAAAGCCTAGCCCCATCATGACCATAAAGATGAGCACGCCGACAATCCAGTTCAACTCACGAGGCTTTTTATAGGCCCCTTGGAAAAAGACGCGCAATGTATGTAAAAACATCATGACAATGACAAGACTTGCTCCCCAGTGATGCATTCCGCGCACAATTTGACCGAATGCTACTTCATTTTGTAAATAATACACGGACTCCCAGGCATTCTTAATATCTGGAACGTAGTACATGGTTAAAAACATTCCTGATAAGATTTGGATGACTGTAACAAAAAATGTGAGCCCTCCAAAACAATAAACGAATGCAGAAAAGTGATGGGCTGGGTTTACATGCTCTGGCACTTCATGGTCAGCGATATCTCGCCACAAAGGCGTAATATCTAACCGCTCGTCTACCCAGTCATAAATTTTATTTAACACGTATTACGCCTCCCCTCGTGGTTTCGCTTTACCTAAATACAACTTGCCATCCTTCACCTTGTACTCGTAACGGTCTAACGGAGCCAATGGCGGCGTTCCAGGCACGTTTGTACCATCCTTTGTATAACGGCCATAGTGGCATGGACAGAAAAACTGATTTGGGTGCGACTCATCCGCATTCCAGTTAACGGTACAGCCAAGATGCTTACAGATCGGAGACAAGGCAATGATATTACCTTTTTCATCCTTGTACACCCATGCCGATTTTGGCTCGTCCGCTTCATACCATGCGTCTTTCACTTTGACTTTAAAGTCGAAGCGCTGCGGCTCTGTTGTGATGTCTTTCACTTGCGCAACCGCCACCATTTCTGTCGCCTCTTCTTCCCTTAAAATCGGATCTAGCGCGAACCGCACCATTGGCATGAGAATACCAGCAGCCATAAATCCGCCCACTCCCGTTAATGTGTAGTTTAAAAACTGGCGTCTTGATACACGGTGTTTCTTTTCGCTCATCATTTTCCCCCCTCTATGTAAAATTAAGTCCATCCGGACAAAATCTTATAACACATATAAAACTAGGACATTCTAATGATAGCTCAAGATGGAGACAAGGTCAATAAGATCGTCAATGAAAACGCTCGCAAATCAACCGTATCCTCTACGTCCAATGCGAAATGAATGAGCTTAACAGCTTGGATGTTTGTTCACGGACCATTTGCTGCTGATAGACCTCATCCATATGTTCAAGCGGAATAGAAGGCAAAACAAACAGCTTGCCGCCAAGCTCTGTTTCGTTCCACATCCGATCGCTTGTTAAATAAAAGACGTGAGCCATGCCGCTTTTCTTTAATTCATCTGTCCAAACGTTCAACCGTTTCACACATTCTTCCTTCGTTTCGGTTAAAAAGTATGTAAATGGCGGAAGCAAGAAGAGACGCCCCTTCAACTGCCGCTCCACTTCACTTGCAAGCAGCTGAACAAGTTCACCGCCGGCAACAGCCGTTTTCGTCGCATTGGATAAGGTAAGTTGGACCAGAGGAAGCAAAGCTGTATCAATATATTGCTTCTCTTTTTCATACATATCCACATCGCTTACTGTCCACTTCACAATTTTATTCTCCCCTCTTTTTGGTTATCCATTCCTCTTTATCAACATACCATACTTGCACAAAAAAGAAAAACCTTGCATCACGCAAGGTTTACAGCTGTTTTAATTTGTCTGTCAACCGCTTGAACTCCAGTTCATCTTGACGATCCAGCGCTTCATCAATAAGCTTCATCAGCCGTTCTTTTTGAAAGTTATAAAGCGATTTTTCTAAAAATTGCTCTGCAAGTATTTGATCTTTTTCATTCACTTGTGTATATTTTGGGGCATACGGATTTTCTTCCAGCACGGCAACGTATTGCGGCGAATGAAATGAAGCTCGAAAATTAAGCTGGATGTAAATATCTTCTTCGCGGTTAAGGCGAATATCATGAAATGACTTTTCAGCATCTGTCGTCATGACGTTTTCTTTATAAAAGCGAAACGGAACATCGTCAACGCAATGAGTCGACATCACCATTCCCCGCGGGCAATATTGGGCATTTTCCACAAAATGCACTCTGCGCATCAGCTGGTCGTGACTCATTAAGTAGTTTAAAATCCATACACACTCGCGCCTTTTTAACTGGTAGTGGCTCAAAAACCAACGAATGAACTCCTTTTTTTCGTTCACCGATACTGTCATCCTACTCCTCCCCCTCTATTGTTTTCCAAGAAAGAGGTTTATGTTCACCCAAGCCCCTTACTCTTCGAGCTGCCATAACATGTGCAGCGCTTCCGTATGAACCGGATCAATCCGCACAATTTGTTCAAATACTTCTTTAGCACGTTCCCGATTTCCTTCTTCCAGAAGAAAATAACCGTATTCTTCAAGAAAATCAACGTCATTCTTAAAGAAAGTATATGCCTCTTGATAATGGTTTAATGCATCCGAATACATCTCAAGCTTATGTTTAGCACGGGCCAACATCCATTCCATTTGCGGATCATATTCTCCCTGTGCCATCGCCTCTTCAATGCAAGCAAGCACCTCATCATAGCGCTCTTGATGCAGAAGCATATGCATCAAAGTAAGAAACGCTTCGATATATCCTGTATCGATTTCAATGGCCTTTCGGATATACGTTTCTGCCTCATTTTCCTTTCCAAGCTTTAAAGCAAGCTTACCGGCGTATAAAAACAGTTCTTTGTTCCATTCATCTATTTGCAACCCTTCCTTGGCCATTTCGTAGCCTTCGCTTATTTGGCCTTCCTGTTCATATGACTTAGCCAAATATAAGTAAAGAGGGACATAATCCTGATCAAGCTCTTTGAGCTGTGTTAGTTTCTCAATGGCAGTTTGATAATATTCGGCCTGAAAAGCGGTAAACCCGTAGCCAAACAATATATGGCTGTCCACTTTTTGTTGCAGAGCCTCCTCGTAATACGGCAAAGCCTGTTCGAATTCTCCGAGCAAGCTAAACGCCTCTGCCACTCGTTCCGAAATTAAAGTGCCTGCTACCGTTGTCTCCTGCTCAAGAATTTTCCGGTAAAAATGAATGCTCTGCTGATAGTTCCCATTGGCAAAATACAGCTCAGCAAGTGCGAATTGAATAATAGGCTCATCCGGCAGTTTCTCATATGCTTTTTTGAGCTTCTGCTCGCTAACTTCCTCAAGCCCCTGCATTTGATAAAGATCGGCTGCCAGCAAGCATGCCCTCGGAAACAGAGGATCCTGCTCGTCCACATCTGCCAATATTTCTAGCGCCTTCTCTTCTTCATCCAGTTCCATATAGATTTCCGCTAAAAACAGCTGTATTTCACCGTCTTCTGGATAACGGAACGAAAGCTCTTCCGCTATTTCGCAAGCCTCATCGACCATTCCCCACGAAAACAGCTGCTCTGCCAGCATATATTTTTCTTCATCCGTTGCTTCAGCTTTTACTTTCGGGACAAGCGCCAGCGCCTTTTCCACCTCTCCGCCTTCCACAAGCTGAAGAATTTGTTCCATCTGCTTCATAACCGACACTTCCTTACTACAAACTTAAAAATCGGCTGCAAACATTCCCGGTACACGAATCGTTCGCTCTTTTCCAAATCCCGGATAAAAAAACAAGTGATTGCCCGCTCTCATGATTCTTCCATTATGAACCGTAATCATCGGAATATGTTTATCATAATCGACAATCGCCGTTTCGGCAACTGAATCGCTCAGCAATGTGCGAGCATACAGATTATAATCTACTTCGCCACCAATACGCACATCTCCTTTGTGCGGATAAACGCCGATTTTTTTCAACACATCCAATGATAAAGGGGTACGTTCTTGCAGTGCAAACGGAATAAACGGAATGCGATAAGAAGATAGGAGCTCCTTCCAACGCATTTGTAGACGCTTGGTCGCGTCTTGGGTGATCCAATAAGGAACAAGTGTTACCGGATACGATACAAACGCTTCGTACATCCAACTCCATGGGGCTTCTTCCAAGCGCTCCTCTCCCTGCAACTCAACAAACAAAACAGGAACTTTCCATCGCTTGCACGCTCTGATGAAGGAAGGGGTTAACAGACGAAAAGGAATTTTGGCGCCGATGAAATAATCAATGGGGCTGTTTAGCAAACTTTGCCGCAGCTTTTGCAACGCATTGGGAAGTTGTTGCTCATATAAAACATCGCATACAGCCAGCAGTGATGTACATCCTTTAGAAAGGAAATGCTGCTGCATATATTCCTTAAATTCCGGAAAAGAACGTGGCGTTTGAAAGGAGAAATCAAGCATAATATATCCAGGTGTCAATAAAAATTCGTTCACTGGCATGCGGATCCATCGATAAGCCTTTGTCTGTTGGCTTATGTAATCAATGCGGTTTCCATCAACCACAATGGAACAGCGCTGTAACTGCCCATTTTTTATCATATTCGCTTGATCAATAATATATGGCACGGTTTCATTCCTCCCACACTTGTCCTTATGACAAGCTATGAGAGAATCGAACCGCGTATGAATATTTTTTCAAAGAAGAGACAATCCATGCGTGAATGGATCAAACATTAGCAAAATCGTAAAAAATCATGGACACAATCCTGTATGATCTATGAAAAAACCAATTGATCAACGCGGATGGAAGACAAAATAAACAACGTCGGAAAAATCAGCGGTTGAAGGCCAGCCATACGAATGCGGACAAAGACCGAGAATATATAATGCTTCTCGGCGACTCTCCTTATGATCAGCGGACCCCTCTCCATCGATTGATTTCAATCATAGGCTCTGTGCCGTATGATATCAAATGAACCACCTCCACTCCGTTAAGAGGTGGGAAACTTCTCGGTGGATGATGTGAAAAGAGGATGACACCGTCAAGGAAGTTTTGCTCTCTTGCGGTTCATCCCCTTCTTCTTATTTTGACTAGCAAAGCACCTGCAAATGCTCAAAAAACGTCGGGTAAGATACAGCGATTGCTTCCGAGCGCTTGAGCGACACCGTGCCTTCCGTAATGCAAGCAGCGATCGCCAGCATCATGCCAATTCGATGGTCTCCATAGCTATCGACAATAGCTTCTTTCGCCTTCAATGCTGTTTTTCCATGAATTCGCATTCCATCTTCTGTCGCTTCAATTTCAGCGCCTAACTTGCGCAATTCCGACACAACCGTATCGATCCGGTTCGTTTCTTTCACTTTTAGCTCGCTTGCATCCTTAATGACAGTTGTTCCTTCTGCTTGAGTAGCCAACAGAGCAATAATCGGTATTTCATCGATTAAACGCGGAATAAGCGCTCCGCCAATTTCCACCGCTTTTAATTTAGAGGTTCGAATGGTAATGTCGCCAAGCGGCTCCGTTTCTTCATTGCGAATGTTTTCAATGGTTAAATCCGCCCCCATTTGCTGCAGCACATCGATCATTCCTGTTCGAGTTGGATTCAATCCGACATTTTTTAGAACGATTTCGCTGTTGGGCACAATCGCGCCCGCGACTAAGAAAAAGGCGGCTGACGAGATATCGCCGGGAACATAAATATCCGCTCCTCGCAGCTGTTGTTTTCCAGTCACAGAAACGCTGAGCCCATTCGTTATCACTTCACCGCCAAATAATCGCACCATTCGTTCTGTATGATCACGCGACTTGATCGGCTCTGTTACTGTTGTCGTACCATCAGCCATGAGCCCCGCCAATAAAATGGCCGACTTTACTTGGGCGCTGGCAACCGGAGAAGTATAGTGAATCGGCTGTAAACTTCCGCCGCGAATGGAAATAGGCGTATAATTCCCGCCATCTCTTCCATCGATACGGGCCCCCATCATGCGGAGCGGTTCTGTCACTCTTTTCATCGGACGTTTCGCAATGGATTCATCGCCAATAAGGCAAGCATGAAAGGAGCAGCCCGCTAAAATACCAAGCAACAATCGTGTTGTCGTTCCTGAATTTCCGACATTTAAAATTTCCTGCGGCTCCAACAACCCCGCTATTCCATTTCCTTTTACCACCACATCCGTCCCATTTTGTGCAATATCGACTCCCATTTTGCGAAAACAATCAATCGTACTTAAACAATCCTCACCTGTTAAAAAATGAGCAATCGTCGTTGTGCCGCGAGCAATCGCTCCAAGCATAACCGCTCGATGAGAGATGGATTTGTCCCCAGGAACTTCAATGGTTCCCCGCAAGGACTGAACATTGTTTCTTAATGCTTGCATGTTGTTCCTCCTCATCCTTCATATGTTTCATAATTCGTGTGCGCACGGATGCATTGTTTTGCCTTTTCGCGATCCATTTCGCTTTGAAAGCTGAGACGGAGCACACCGTAAATTTCTTTCCTCGTTTCAATAATGCGGATGTTGGTGATACTAATCTTTTCTTGTGCTAGATATCCAGTAATCTCAGAAATAACCCCTGGATAGTCAGGAACATCTACATATAAATCATAAAAAGACGGTATTGCCCCTTTCGTCCTTACAGGCAATCCATCACGAAATTGTTTGGCTTCTAAAAAATAGCGATAGATTTCCTCGCTTTTTTCCTTCTCGACAAGCGAGCGGATCCTATGCATCTCAGCAAGCCATCGATCAAACAACGATAGCAGTTCAGTTTTGTTATGTATCAGAATATCGCGCCACATTTCCGGGTTGCTTGAAGCGATACGCGTAATATCGCGAAAACCGCCAGCCGCCAGCCTGCTGACAAGCTCGTCTTCGCTCTCATATTGCTGGGCCTGATGGACAAGGCTCGCGGCAATAATATGCGGAAAATGGCTGATCACTCCCGTAATCCGATCATGGTCGTTTGGCGATAGAATGACAAAGTTCGCTTTCGTTCCTTTCAACCATTGCTTCAATCGCTCCACTTCACTCATCGGCACCGCCTCTGTCGGCGTTAAAATATAAAACGCATTTTCAAACAAATGCGCTTTTGCCGCTACTACACCGCTTTTATGGGACCCTGCCATCGGGTGTCCGCCAATAAACATCACACCTTGGTCCAGCAACGCCTTCGCCTGCTCGATAATCCGCTGCTTCGTGCTGCCAACATCCGTTACAAGCACAGATGGACGCAAACGGTATGTCAACATATCGGTTAAAATTTTTTCAGTCTGCATCACTGGCGTTGCTAAAATAATGACATCAGCCCGGCTCATCCCTTCTTCAACAGAAGCAGCCGCTTCATCAATGACTGCCAGTGTGCGAGCCATCCTTATTTCATCTTCATTGATATCAAATCCGACAATCGTTGCCTCAGGATGCTCCTTTTTAATGGCAAGCGCCATCGAACCTCCAATGAGCCCAAGGCCGACGACAAAGACCGTTCCTTTCAACAAATTCACCTTCTTCTTTTACATATGCCCGCTGCGCAACTAGGCAGCGGGCTTTTGTCAAACGAGTTGCGTTTCTTTCAACATTTGTCCAAGCACTTGGAAAAGCTTTTGATTTTGTTCCTCCGACCCGATGGTAATCCGCACGGAAGTCGGAAATCCGAGCGCATTTCCAGAGCGCACAATCATTCCTTTTTCTAATAAGTATTGAAATACGCGATTCCCCTCTATTCCGAAATCAATCAAAATGAAATTCGTTTCGGAAGGGTAATAAGATAGACGATGTTCCTGACAGAAACGATAAAACTTTTCCAGCTCTTGTTTATTTTTAGAAACACATTGCTGGATAAATGTCTGGTCACTAAGAGCAGCCAGCGCTGCCGCTTGGGCAACACTCGATGTATTAAACGGCTCGCGGGCCGGTTCAACCTGCTGAATCAACGCTTCGTTTGCTACACCGTAGCCAATGCGCAAGCTCGCTAATCCATAAGCTTTCGAAAACGTGCGCAAAATCATTAAATTGTGATATTCATTTAACAGCGGTACGGTTTCTGGATAGTCTTCCGCCGTGACATATTCATAGTATGCTTCATCTAATACGACAAGCACATGCTTTGGAACTTGTTGTAAAAAGGCGGATAGCTGCTGCTCATCGACATACGTGCCCGTTGGGTTATTCGGATTGCATACCCAAACAATGCGCGTCTGTTCATCAATCGCAGCAAGCATGGACGACAAGTCATGACATCCATCCACAAGCGGAATTTCACGAATTTCTGCTCCCTCAATTACAGCGTTATGGCGATATTGCGGAAAAGTTGGAGCAGCCATCACTGTGTTCGTCTCCGCTGACAGAAAAGCACGGCAAAGAATTTGGATTACTTCATCTGAACCATTGCCAAAAAGAAGCTGCGTTTCTTTCACTCCGAGATGCCGTGCTACTTCTTCCCGGAGAATGCGGGCGTAACCGTCTGGATACAGCTCAAGCTGATCCAAAACCTCGACAATCGCCTTTTTAACAGTTGGAGAACTGCCATATGGATTTTCATTCGAGGCCAGCTTGATGACATCCGTTAGTCCATATTGCTGCTTTACTTCCTCCATCGATTTACCTGGCTGATAAGGGGGCAGCCCTTGCAATTGATTTTTAATTTTCATCTTCTCACCCCATTGCAAATTTTGGCTGATTTAAGGAGTGCAGCGTTTTCCCAACGGCGCCGTCAGCATTTGAGCGTACCGCTGAAATTCATTGAGCGCTTCCTGTTTTGTCTCTTCATGCAACAGCCGATCCCCGAGCTGTTCCATTTTTTGGACAAGCGCGCTGCCAATGATGATACCATCGCTATAGTTTTTCAGCATGCTCACCTGCTCGCTTGTTGAAATTCCGAAGCCGACCGCTACCGGAACCCGGCTGTATTGCTTCACTTCCATTAAAAATGATTCCAATTCATCAGGCAGCGTATCTCGTACACCGGTTACCCCAAGCGACGAAACACAATACAAAAAGCCTTGTGCGCTGGAAGCAATTTTCTCGATTCGCTGTTTGGATGTTGGTGCTACTAACGAAATGCAGGCGACACCAGCCTCTGCGCTCAGCTTGCGAATCGGTCCGCTTTCTTCAAATGGCAAATCAGGAATTAAGACGCCGTCGACTCCATTTTCCTTCACTAAAGTAAAAAAGAATTCTTCTCCTAATTGTAACACAGGATTGTAATAGGTAAAGAGAATAATAGGAATTTTCACACCTTTTTTTCGCAGCACCGGCACGAGTTCAATCGCTTTTGGTAAGTTCATTTTGTGCTTCAGCGCTCTTGATGTTGCCCGCTGAATGATGGGACCGTCTGCGAGCGGATCAGAATAAGGAACTCCCAGCTCCAATATATCGGCACCAGCTTCTTGAAGAGCAAGCGCTAGCTCCACTGTTATATCTGGATGCGGATCCCCGGCCATAATGAATGGAATAAACATCGTTTTAGTCGTTAGAGATAGCTGCAATGTCAGCTCCCCCTTTCTCTCTATTCATAATGGCTTGCACATCTTTATCGCCCCGTCCTGACAAGCATACGAGCACCGCGCTGTCCTTCGGAAGGTGTGGCACTAGTTTAAACGTATGAGCAAGAGCATGAGCAGATTCGATCGCTGGAATGATTCCTTCCTCTCTAGCAAGCAGCTGGAAGGCATGGAGCGCTTCCTCATCTGTGACACTCTCGTATTGCACACGCCCAATGCTTGCTAAGTAAGCATGTTCTGGACCGACTCCAGGATAGTCAAGGCCAGCTGAAATGGAGTAAGGTTCCAGTATTTGTCCGTATTCATCTTGCAACAAATAGGTGAGTGAACCATGAATCACTCCTTTGGTGCCTTTTGTTATTGTCGCGGCATGGTAAGGGGTGTTCGTGCCTTTTCCTGCTGCTTCCACACCAATAAGCGCAACCTCGTCGTCTAAAAACGGATAAAACGTGCCAATCGCATTGCTTCCTCCGCCTACACACGCCACGACGACTTCTGGAAGCTTTCCTTCACGCTCTAAAAATTGCTGTTTAGCTTCATCGCCGATAATGCGCTGGAATTCACGTACCATTTTTGGATAAGGATGCGGTCCGACAACCGAACCGATCATGTAAAAATGATCGTCACAATGCTGAACCCAGTAGCGGATGGCCTCATTGGTCGCGTCTTTCAATGTTCGATTTCCGCTAAAAACAGGCACGACTTCCGCTCCTAAGAGTTTCATGCGAAACACATTTAACTCTTGCCGTTTGATATCTTCTTCGCCCATAAATACGATGCATTCCATGCCAAAGCGTGCGGCGACAGTGGCCGCAGCGACTCCGTGCTGTCCCGCTCCAGTTTCAGCAATCAGTTTCTTTTTGCCCATTCGCTTTGCTAAAAGCACCTGTCCGATCGCATTGTTAATTTTATGAGCACCGGTATGGTTTAAGTCCTCACGTTTCAAATAAATTTTCGCTCCATTGAATTTTTCAGTAAGGTTCTTAACAAATGTGAGCGATGTCGGCCGCCCTGAATACTCTTGCAAACTATCCATATATTCCGTTCGAAACGTTGGATCCGCCATGGCTTTCTCAAGCTCTCTCTCTATTTCTTCAAGCGGGAGCATTAACGTTTCGGGAACAAACTTGCCGCCAAATTCCCCAAATCTCCCATTTTCATTTGGTTCCTTGTACATCATGCTTCACCCTCTTTTCAATCTCCATCATTTTCCGCGCACTTTTTTTACCGTTTTCTTCGATACCACTGCTTATATCCACACCATGGGGGCGATAAGAAAGCAGTTGGGCCACATTATCTGGCGTTATGCCGCCTGCAATGAAACACGGGACTCCCTGGCGATTCGCTTCTTCCAAATAAAAGGGGATTGCTTCCCAGTTAAACGATAGGCCTGTTCCGCCCCACGCTCCTTTCACTCGACTGTCAACAATATAGCCGTCAGCAACTGTTGCATATTGTCTCATTTTACTCAACGCCTCTTCGCTATGATGAATCGCTTTCCAAACAGGCAAATCCGTTGCCGCTTTGATCTTTGCTATCTGCTCCACCGTTTCCGTGCCATGACATTGAATCACAGAAAGAGGAAGCAGCTCTGTGACTGCATAAATGTCCTCTGCTGAACTGTTTACAAACACCCCAACCAGCTGCTTCTTCCCTAAATCCACCATCTTTAACCATGTTTTCGCTTCATGCGCATCGACCTTTCGCTTGCTTTCGGCAAAAATAATCCCAAGATAATCCGCGCAGCTCTTGATCCCTTTTTGCAGATCGGAAAGGGACTGATGCCCGCAATATTTAAGAAGGACGGACATCGCTTCTAACCTCCTTGTATAGCTCGTCAACAGCCTGCATCACATCGTCTTGTCTCATTAACGATTCACCTACTAACACTGCATGTGCGCCGTATGCGCGTACCCGCTGTAAATCATAGGCATTCGCAATACCGCTTTCACTGACTACCACGCATGATGGAGGCACATGCGGGAGCAAATTCTTTGTTGCGTCTAAAGAGGTCGTAAATGTCTGCAAATCTCGATTATTAATGCCCACTATTTCTGGAGTAAATCGTTCTAAAATGGCTTCCAGCGTTTGGCGGCTATGCACTTCGACTAAGCATTCCAAGCCTTTTTCATATGCCTCTTCATAGAGCTCATGCAGTTTTTTTGGTGAAAGTGCTTCTCCAATTAATAAAATGGCATCGGCACCGATTCTTGCACTCTCTTCAATTTGCAGCCGATCAATGATAAAATCTTTACGCAACACAGGAAGACGGACCGTCTCTTTAATCTCGATTAAATATCGGTAATGACCTTGGAAATAAGTTTGATCCGTCAAAACAGAAATGGCATCCACTCCCGCTTGTTCATACGCTTTGGCAATCTCAACAGGCTGGAAATTGGGCCGGATAATCCCTTTGGATGGAGACGCTTTTTTCACCTCAGCAATCATCCCTATGGATCGCTTCGCATTTTTAAGTGCTGTACACAGCGAAAAGCGTGGAAAATGATAGCGAGGCGGTAATTCTATTCGTTCGATCTCATTTTGCTTTGTAGCAAGAATTTGCTTAAGCATAATTTTCCACCTCCCTCGTTTGCAAACGATGCAATTGTGCAAGCGCCCGCTTCGTTCTGATTGCTTCTTTTGCCAGTTTGACCCCTTCATGAATCGTACTGGCTTTTTGGGCAATATAAAGCGCGACACCTGCATTCAGACAAACAATATTCTCAGCGCTCTCATTCGCTGTTCCTGCCATCACCATCCGCAAAAGCGCTGCGCTCTGCGAAGCGTTATAGACTTGAATATCTTCGAGCCTTCCGCGAGGCAGTCCGCACTCCTCAGGAGTCACGACAAAGCGGCGAATGTTTCCATCCTTTAGTTCAACGATATCTGTTTCAGTGGTGATGCTGCATTCATCCAATCCATCTCGGCCAGTTACCAGCACAACATGAGAGGAGCCGAGCCGTTTCAGTGTTTCCGCCAATTTTTCAGCATATGCTGTTGAATATACGCCAATCACTTGTCGCTTGCATCCAGCAGGGTTGGCAAGCGGTCCAAGCAGATTAAATGCGGTGCGAAAGCCGATTTCTTTACGTGGAACTGCTGCATGCTTCATCGCCGCATGGTAAAAGGGAGCAAAGAGAAAGGCGAGCCCTTTTGTTTTTAGCGCTGCTTTCGCTTCCTGCGGTGTTCCTTGAATATGAATGCCAAGCTGTTCCAAGACGTCAGCGCTGCCGCTCGTCGATGATACAGCTCGATTGCCATGTTTGGCCACCTTAACCCCAAGGGAGGAAACGATAATGGCCGCTGCTGTAGAAATGTTAAATGTCCGTTTTTCATCTCCCCCTGTGCCGCATGTATCAATGATTTCCTCATCATACTCAATGCGGAGCATTTGACTGCGCATGCCACGCGCTAATCCTGTTAATTCATCGACCGTTTCGCCACGCAAGCGCAAAATCGATAAAAAGCTGGCAATCTGACTTTCTGTTGCCTCACCTGACATAATGGCAATCATGGCATCATACGCTTCTTGTTCACTTAGCGAATATCCCTCAATACATTTGGCTAATAGCTGTTTAAGCATATAAACGCCCCCTTTTTGTGAACACCTTTTCTGCCAGCTCGATGGATTTTACTAGCGCACTTGCTTTATTATGGGTTTCCTTCCACTCCCGTTCGGGGATGGAGTCAGCCACGACACCGGCGCCAGTCTGCACATAAGCATAACCGTCTTTCACCATCGCCGTGCGAATGGCAATGCAAGAATCGATGTTGCCATCAAAACCGATATAAGCAATTGTTCCGGCGTATATGTGGCGCGCCGTTGGTTCCAATTCATTTAAAATTTGCATGGCCCGGACCTTTGGGGCCCCGCTTACTGTTCCAGCAGGAAATGACGCCAGCAAGGCATCAATAGAATGAACTCCGTCTTTTAGCTCCCCTGTTACTTTCGAAATCAGATGCATAACATGAGAAAATTTACCGATCTCCATCAGCACAGGCGTCTTCACTGTTCCATATTTCGCCACTTTTCCAATATCATTTCTTGCTAAATCTACCAGCATATAATGCTCTGCCTGTTCCTTCGGGTCGTTCAATAATTCAAGCGCTAACGCTTCGTCCTCTTCTTTCGACCTTCCTCGCCGGCGCGTTCCGGCAATCGGATGGATTTCAATTTGGCGCTGTTGCACTTGCACTAGCTTTTCTGGCGAGCTTCCCACAATTTCTTCTTCATCTGTTTGAATATAAAACATATATGGCGACGGATTGATTTTTCTGAGCATGCGATATAATTGAAATCCAGTGATGCGAACGGGAATCGTAAAACGCTGCGACAGCACAGCTTGGAAAATGTCCCCCGCTTCAATGTAGCGTTGGATCGCTTCGACATCCCGCATAAACGAAGCTCGATCATATGTTGACGATAGTTGTTTAAAAGAAATGCGCTGCAGTTCTTCATCATCAAAAAGCGGTAAAATTGGCCGATGAATTCCAGATGTTGCCTTTTTCATCAACGCTTCTATGCTTCTCAATCCTTCTTCATACTTTTTTTGTTTTTCTCGCTCATGATCGTCCTCGTGCAGACGAACATAATGAATCAATACAACTTCACGCTTTATGTGGTCGAATACAATCAGTGATTGACAAATTACAAAATAAGCCATTTTCATTGCAAGATCGCGTTGGGAATGCAACGGCACTTTTTCAATCGTTGAAATAAAATCATAGCTTAAATAACCAACGGCCCCTCCGACAAACGGGATATCCGTTTCAATCGGCTTTACTCGCAGCTTCTTTTCCACATGCAAAAACGCTTCTTTTAATGTGAGGGTTGTAGCGATTTTCCCATGCTCATCAACAACGAAAAACGATTGGCCTGTTTCGCTCTGAATTTTCAAAAAAGGGTCAATCCCAATGAATGAATATCGCGACCATGGCGATTGTTCATCCTTGCTCTCCAGTAAAAAATGGGCCTCATCTTTTAAATTTTCAAAGAGCTGCAATGGTTCCAGTACATCAGCAAAAAAACGGCGCACAATCGGAATCGTGCGAAATTCAGCGGAATCTTCCAAAAAAGTGGTTAATGTGCAGTTTTTCATTTTTCTCTCCTCCGTTTACTCGGATGGAGAATGAGGGTTTATGAGGCATAAAATGAGGAAAACCCAAAGACGTGGCGTCTTTGGGTAGAATCATCCCATACATGCACTCACCTCAGCTAAACTCGCTCATTCTCATCTACCCTATTACTCGTCTCACTCACTTCATTTACTACCATTCATGCTTTGTTACTCGCGGCAAAAAATGCCGTCACACTTCATCTTCTCCACTCTTCTAGTCAACATAGCAGAAGTGCGCTTCTGCTTTTTCCTATAATATTACAAGTCTGTTTTTTTTGTCAATGATAAATCTGGTCGAAGCTGGACCGCGTTGCGCAGATAAATATGAATGACCTCATCTTGCGCTTTAGCAGTTTGTGCGGTCATCATAATCCGAATACAGCCCGGCAAAGAGCCGGGAACCGGGATTTCTCTTGTACACATGACTGGCACATACGTCCAGCCCTCAATTCGGCGCAGCGCTTGAGCAGGAAATGCAGCCGTTAAATCATCGGTAACTGAGATCAGCACAGATACTACATCGCTTGCTTTTATCCCGTTTGCTTGAATCATATGCCTTAGCAACTCTTCAGTAGCATCCACAATTTCTTCGGCATCATTACTCGTGACGGTTGTCGCTCCTCGAATTCCTCTAATCATCAGCTTTCTCCCCACTTTGCCAAAATTCATTTAAAAGCGATAACGCCTGTTTATCATCTATTTCCTCTACGCATACATGTCCAATCTCTCGCAAAAGCACCATGCGGATTTTTCCCGACTTCGCTTTTTTATCTCCCTTCATTTTTTGCAGCAATCGTTCCGGATCAAGCTGCTTCGGCGGAACAACAGGGAAGCCGTACGATTCAAACCATTTGGCGAAATGATGGTCAACAAATGATAAGCGATATGTGCGCTCGCTGACAAAAATCGCAAATAGCATTCCGAGCGCTACTGCATCTCCATGTGTCATCACACCATATCCTAGCTCGCTTTCCAGCGCATGGGCCAGCGTATGGCCGAAATTGAGATGAGCACGAACTCCTGTTTCTCGTTCATCCTCAGACACGATACGCGCCTTTACTTCGATTCCTTTTCGAATACAATGCTGCAATTTTTCCCCTCTAACATCAGCAAGGCTATGAATGTTCATTTTGAGCCAGTTGTAAAACCCCGGATCGCCAATTAGAGCGTGTTTCACAACTTCAGCAAATCCAGAGCGCAGTTCGCGCTCCGGCAATGATTGTAAAAGTTTCACATCATACACAACCGCTTCTGGTTGATAAAAAGCACCGATCATATTTTTTCCAAGTGGATGATTAATCGCTACTTTCCCTCCGACGGCACTATCATGGGCGAGCAATGTGGTCGGCATTTGAATATAAGGAATCCCACGCATAAATGTTGCAGCCACAAAGCCAGCCAGATCGCCAACAACCCCGCCGCCAAACGCAATGATAAGTGAATGGCGATCCAAACCATACGTCAGTGCTGCCGTTTGGCAAGCATAATAATGTTCAAATGATTTAGCGGCTTCTCCGCTCGGAATCACGTGTGTGTAAACATCATAGCGGCGGCTGAGCGGCTCGACAAGCTGGGACAAATAGAGAGCTTTCAGTGTTTCGTCTGTAACAACCATTATCTTTGTCCCGTGCGGAAAGCCGAGCTCTTCAAGCCATTGCGGCAATAATTCAAGCATTCCTTCCCCTAAACAAAGCGGGTACTGTTTAGTCGCTGTTTGTATAGCTATCTGCTCCATCATTAAAACTCCCTTGCATATCGGCGCATCTGTTCCATATTCGCTTTAATTAAATCCATTCGATCTTGGCCAAATTGGTCAACAATGGCCGCGGCAATTTCCCAAGCGACCACTGCCTCAGCAACAACGCTGGCGGCTGGAACCGCGCAACTGTCTGAACGCTCAATGCTGGCGGCAAACGGCTCTTTTGTTTCAATATCGACACTTTCAAGCGGTTTATATAAAGTCGGAATCGGCTTCATCACTCCGCGCACCACAATCGGCATCCCCGTTGTCATTCCGCCTTCAAAACCGCCAGCGCGGTTGGTGCGGCGGCGAAATCCTACTTCCCTATCCCAAGTAATTTCATCATGCACGGCGCTTCCCGGAAGACGGGCGGCTTCAAAGCCGATGCCGATTTCAACTCCTTTAAAGGCATTGATGCTAACCATCGCCGCCGCAATTTTGGCATCAAGCTTTCGATCATAATGAACATAGCTGCCAACCCCTGCTGGGACTCCTTCTACGATCACTTCAACAATTCCGCCGACGGAGTCACCGTTCGCTTTCGCTTGGTCAATCGCTTCCATCATTTTTACGGCAGCCTCTTCGTCAAAGCAACGAACAGGAGATTGTTCCGTAACGCTTTGCAGTTGCTCAAGCGACTCATAAGCAGGAGACTGTGCCCGCACACCGCCGATCTCCAGAACATGACCAGCTACTTGAATTCCAAGCTCCGCTAAAATCCGTTTCGCTACCGCTCCAGCGGCTACACGCGCGGTCGTTTCCCGCGCAGATGAGCGCTCCAGCACATTCCGCATATCGCGATGGCCATATTTGATGGCACCATTTAAATCCGCATGCCCCGGACGCGGTCTCGTCACTTTCCGTTTAACCTCTTCTGTTTCAAGCGGTTCGATGGACATAATATTTGTCCAATGCTTCCAATCCCTGTTTTCGACGACAAGCGTAATTGGTGAGCCAATCGTTTTGCCATGACGCACGCCGCTTAAAATTTTCACTTCGTCTTTTTCGATTTGCATCCGTCTGCCGCGTCCATATCCTTTTTGTCTTCTCGCTAACTCTTCATCAATGTGCTCCTTTAGAAGCGGAAGACCTGCTGGGACTCCTTCTAAAACTGCCGTAAGCTGTGGCCCATGTGATTCCCCTGCTGTTATGTATCTCATTTTCTAGTTCTCTCTCCCTTCAACTCTTTAACGCGTTTATGTAAAAATATATCATAATTTCACAAAATGAAAAGCCCCTATAAAAAAAGAACTCATCAATGACGATGAATCCTTTCGATTTTCAGTCTATTTTCCGATAAAAAAACGTGTCTTCCGTCTCAAATCCATAAGAGAATGGATTGAAAATTTGCTCCGTGCTTCCAACGAAAAAAATACCGTCTGGACGCAGCGCTTGGCTAAATTTATGGTACAGACTGTGCTTCGCTTCTTCGGTAAAATAAATAAGGACGTTTCGGCAGACGATCAAATCGTAGTTCGTATCGAACGGATCCGCAAGTAAGTTATGCTTTTTAAACGTGACCGCGTTTTTTACATTTTCGTCTATTTTATAATACATTCCTTCTTTTGTAAAAAACTTTTTTTTCATATCCTCTGGCACTTCCTGCAACGAACGTTCTGCATAAATCCCTAGCTTGGCACGGCGAATGGCATTGTCGTCAATGTCCGTTGCCAAGACAGATAGTTGTGAAAGCGGTAAAAGCTTGGATAAAATCATCACGAGCGTATAGGGCTCTTCTCCTGTCGAGCAAGCTGCGCTCCATATTTTTAAACGACGGTTTCGCTCGAGTAGCTTAGGCAAAATTTTTTTCTCAAGCACTTCCCATCGTTTAGCATTCCGATAAAACTCCGACACGTTGATCGTCATGCGATCAAGAAACTCGTGAAAAAGCGCTTGGTCTGCCTCTATTGCTTTAAAAAATTCTTGAAAGCTTTTAAATCCTCTCTTCTCATAGAGAGAGGTCAGTCTTCTTTTCATTTGCGCTTCTTTATATTGGGACAAATCAATTCCCGTTTTTTTTCTAACACTTATCACAAATTGCTGGTAATCGTCCATTTGTGTTTCTCCTCTTCCTCATTACCGTGTGTTACGTATAAGAAAAGCGACTGGCCCTTTCTTGGAGCCAATCGCTTGCTATATTAATACACCCATTCATGGATCAACTTTGAATAGTTGACAAGCTCTTCTTTTTGGAAAAATAAGTTGATCTCGCGCTCGGCACTCGCTGGCGAATCCGATCCATGAATCACATTTTTGCCGACCGTTAAGCCGAAATCGCCGCGAATGGTGCCAGGAGCCGCTTCTTGAGGGTTTGTTTTGCCCATCATTTGACGCGCTGTTGCAATGACATTTTCTCCTTCCCATACCATGGCAAATACAGGACCGGATGTAATAAAGTCGACTAATTCTCCAAAAAATGGACGCTCTTTATGCTCCGCATAGTGCTGCTCCGCCAATTCCCGGGAAACTTGCATCAGCTTTGCGCCAACCAACTGAAATCCCTTTTTTTCAAAGCGAGATACGATCTCGCCGATTAAATTACGTTGAACCCCATCAGGCTTGACCATTAAAAATGTTCTTTCCATTGTTTATACGCCACCCCTAAAAAAGTTATGTACTAGGAAAAGGATTCCCACAAAAATAGTAACATTGTTTCTCTTAATTAGCAATATTCAACATGAAAGCGTTTAAAACTTTCTTTTGCCGATATACTTTGCTAAATTTCGCAATGTTGAACGGGCTTTGCTTTTTGGAAGCTCGTCTAATATGTCTAATGCTTTTTGCAAATACCAATCGCTTAATGCATATGATTTTTCAATCGCACCGGATGCTTTGATGCAATCAATAATCTCTTTCATTTCACCGGCCGATGTACCGGGGTGGACGCGTACAATTTTCTGTCTTGCATCGGCATTCTCCATGGCAAACAAAGCAGGCAAGGTAACGTTTCCTTGCAGCAAATCGCTTCCTGCTGGTTTGCCTAACTGCTTTTCTGTACCAATAAAGTCAAGAATATCATCTGTAATTTGAAACGACATACCCACATAATATCCAAATGTATAGAGACGCTCAGCTACTTCTTGGGGAGCGTTTGCAGCGATGGCTCCCAACTGACAGCTTACAGCAATCAGTAGTGCCGTTTTTCGCTTAATACGACGCAAATAACAGCGAAGTGATTGGTCAAAACGATATTTATCTTTAATCTGTTCAATTTCACCGCGGCACACTTCGACAATAGCATGCGCCAAAATGCGATGAGCCACCGGATTTCCTATTCTCGTCATCCGTTCAAGTGAACGCGCAAAAATGTAGTCTCCTGTATACATGGCAAAACGGTTGCTCCACTTCGCTTTGATTGTCTGCCGTCCCCGCCGCAGCTCAGCATCATCAATGACATCATCGTGAACAAGCGAAGCCATATGAATCAGCTCGAGAGCAACAGCCACATGCTTGATTCGCTCAATATCGTATTGCCCAAATTTGCCGCTGAGCAGCACAAAGACTGGGCGAATTCGTTTACCGCCCGCCTGGAGCAAATGAAGAGCGGCTTCGCTCAGCAACGAATAATCGGACTGAATCGCTGCTTCCAGCTCCTTCTCAATCACTTGTAAATCCGCATCCAAAAACGCATACATCGCTTTTAACTTCATTATGTTCACCTTAATCTTTTATAATGCGTCACGGCTTATATCCTAGATGCATGGCAGCTGCGCCAAATGTATACGGCTTGACTTCGATATTGATAAATCCAGCCTTCTCGAACATGCGCGCCAGCTCTTCCATCCCTGGAAAATCTCGTGCTGATTCTTGAAGCCATGAATACTCCTCATAGCTTTTCGCAAAAAGCTTTCCTAACACCGGCATAATAAAGCGGAAATAAAAGTAATACAGCTGGCGAAACCCGATGAGCGTTGGCTGTGATGTTTCTAAACAAACCGCTTTTCCGCCCGGTTTCAGCACGCGGCGCATTTCTTTCAGCACAGTCATATAATCCGGAACATTTCTTAATCCGAATCCGATCGTCACATAGTCAAATGTATTATCGGAAAACGGAAGCTCCATTGCATTCCCGTGGATTAATTCCACATTGTGCAACTGCCGTTCATTCACTTTTTGCTGCCCAATTTGCAACATATTTTGACTAAAATCAAGCCCGTAGACCTTTCCATCCGGACCTACCGCCTCGGCTAAAGCAATGGTCCAATCACCCGTGCCACAGCAAACATCTAGCGCTTTCGTCCCTTTTTGCACCTTCATGCGGTTCATCGTATCTTGGCGCCATTTTAAATGGCGATTAAAGCTGATGACGGAATTCATCCGATCATAATTTTCATAAATTTTTTCAAATACGTGATGAACTCGTTCCTCTTTCGATCGTTGCATCGTCTTACCCTTCTTCCACTGTCTTTTTAACAATGACAGAAAAATTGCTAATAAGCTCAGAAAGCCGTGTTTGCAGCAGTTCGTTGCACTCGAGCTTCATGTTGAGCAGCTCCTCTTTGCAATGCTCAATATAGCGGTTGCAAATATGAGACAAATAATGCTTTTGTTCTTTTGCGATCCCTTTATTTTTTGGAAAAACAATGCTTGCCATCTGATCAAACAAAACCGATGTCCCGTGCTTCATGAGGCGCTCTTTTTCACGGGCAATTCGTTTCAGCAGCAAAAAATAGTAGGCAAATTTTGACCATGACGGTAAGGAGATGTGCTCGCCGATTTTATAAATTAACGACGATTCAATGACGGCAACGCTATGAAACAGCGCTTCGATTCGCGTAATATCCTTTTGGTACAAGCGAATCTTATGTTCATTAATCTCTTTGATGGCTTGAGCAAATACATGAATCATTTCCAAATTGTTCTTTTTGGCTAAATAATCATAATACAGCCCGCTATACAAATCTCCGGCAAGCACCGTCAATTGCCTTGTCTTCAACTCACGATCCTGCTGCTGTGGAAGCGAATTTGTCACTTCATCATGGGTATCAAGGGCGATTTGCACAAGCATCATCGGAACAACGTACCCGTCTATCTCATCAAAAGAAAGATCCGCACTCTCCAGCATTGACAGCGACAATAGAATCCGATCCTCATCAATCACATGAGCAGATATATGCTGCAATAAATACGGATGATGAAGAAAGCGCCCGATTTGTTCTTTTAGAACCGCAATTTTTTTCATGATGTGTTCCAATACGATCACCCTTGCTCCCCAAAATTCGTTTTCAATGCATAGCGCATTTAATTATAGCATAAAAATTCGCGAATGGCTCTAGTTTCGATAGAAAAAGGACAACAGAAATGCACGTTCTACCGCTATTTTTTCGCTTCCGAATGAATTTCACCGTGATTTGTCTGAATCAATGCATTTCCTCTGACCTTAATAGCAGATGTATGCTCTGTAAATTGCGCAATTAGCACTTCTCCTTTATCCAGCTTTTCAGAATGGTGAAAGCGCGTATCTGCCCCTCTTGTTAAACCGATGACACTAACGCCGTCCTCCAGCGCTTTAATGACGATATAGTCACTATTATACATCCAATTGCCCCCTTTCAACTTAACGGCAGGTTTACCCTTTTATCAACGACAGAATTTCCGCACGGGCGGTGGAATCCGTTTCAAGCGACCCGCGTACGGCTGTCGTCACCGTTTTTGCTCCAGGCTTTTTCACTCCGCGCATCGTCATACACATATGTTCTGCCTCTACCACAACCATAACACCATGAGGATCCAACGTTTCCACAATTGCATCCGCCACCGTCGCTGTAATCCGCTCTTGAAGCTGTGGACGACGCGCCACTGCCTCAACCGCCCGCGCGAGCTTACTGAGCCCTGTCACCTTTCCACCGCGCGGAATATAAGCAACATGTGCGACACCAAAGAAAGGAACTAAATGATGCTCACACATAGAAAAAAACGGGATGTCTTTGACAAGCACCAATTCTTCATGCTCTTCGCTAAAAACCGTCTGAAAATGCTCTTTAGGGTCCTCATTCAATCCAGAAAACATTTCCGCATACATCTTTGCTACCCGTTTCGGTGTATCTACTAACCCTTCTCGATTAGGATCTTCACCAATCGCTTCTAAAATCAGGCGAACCGCCTGTTCAATTTGCTCATAATTCACATTTGACATCTTGCTCTACATCCTCCTGCATCGCACAAAATCTCTTTGTAAGTGATCCGAACCGAAATGATCAGCCGTCCGCTCATCTTGGAGCGAGAACTTTCTTTCCACATGCAGCGCCCGAAATCAACTGGGCTTTCCTTTTTTCAAAATGAAAAATACCATAAAGACAAACATGATAAATGATTGATATAGCTTATTATGTATAAATGAGGGGGGCCTGTAATCCGATTCTAGCACATATGGGAAAAAAAAAGCAAAAAAAGAAGGGCGACGAAACCGCCTTGCCCTTCTTTCCAGCTCTTTTTATGTAGCAATTACTTTACAGCATCTTTAAGAGCTTTACCTGGTTTGAACGCAGGAACTTTGCTCGCAGGGATTTCCATTTCTTCCCCTGTTTGTGGATTGCGTCCTTTACGAGCTGCGCGCTCACGAACTTCGAAGTTCCCAAAACCGATTAATTGCACTTTATCGCCATTTTTAAGCGCTTCTGTAATGGATTCAAAAACAGCATCGACTGCTTTTGTTGCGTCTTTTTTAGAAAGGCCGCTAGTTTCTGCAACCGCATTGATTAATTCTGTTTTGTTCATGCCATTCACCTCCTCCCAAGGGCTAATCAACATGCTTATTCCATTTGTTCACAATTTCGCGTATTTCTATACGTATCAAGCAATATTAAATTGTCGACATGCCTATCTTAAACGATTCATCGGCATAATTCAACATATTTTCAGCAAATGAATGTAATTTAGTCACATTTCACCAATGAAACTAAGTTTTGCTGATAAAAGATTATCATATGTCTTATTTGTTCGCAAGATGAAACCCTTGTTTTTTCAAGGCTTTTATTTATTTTCTTTCAATAGGGTCCTTCCTCTTCATAAAAATATGGCTATAAAGCCAGCAAAACTCTCTTCCGGCGAAATGGTATACCAAGCCTCTATGCGGCGGACGATCCTCAAAAAAAAACGGGAATTCCCCTTTTGAAGACATTACGACTAAGTTTATCAAGAAAGTTCGTTCAACAAAAAAAGACCCCGAATCGGAGTCTCGGTTTCTCGTTTTATAAAATAATGGCGATTAATCCTCCAGAACCTTCGTTAATGATGCGTTCAAGCGTTTCTTTTAATTTATAGCGCGCGTTTTCTGGCATTAAAGCGAGCTTCGCTTGAATTCCCTCCCGCACGATGGAGCTAAGTGAACGTCCAAAAATGTCGGAATTCCAAATGGAAAGCGGATCATCTTCAAAATCTTGCATTAAATAACGGACTAGCTCTTCGCTTTGCTTCTCCGTACCAATGATTGGAGCAAATTCTGACTCAACATCCACTTTAATCATATGAATGGATGGAGCAACCGCTTTTAGACGTACACCAAATCGTGAGCCTTGGCGGATGATTTCCGGCTCATCTAAACTCATATCCGAAAGCGCTGGAGCGGCAATGCCATATCCTGTTTGTTTCACCATCTTTAAAGCATCCGCGATTTGGTCATATTCCGCTTTTGCATGCGCAAAATCCTGCATCAGCTGAAGCAAATGATCCTTCCCGCGAATTTCAACGCCAACAACCTCTTTTAGGATTTGGTCATACAGATCATCCGGTGCGTATAAATCGATTTCAGCCACTCCCTGCCCCATTTCAATACCAGCAAGGCTTGCTTTATCAATAAAATCATATTCACCGAACTGTTGCACAACCCGGTCAACATCACGAAGCCTTTTAATATCTTTCACCGTGTCTTTAACGGCTTCTTGGTAGCTTTCACGGAGCCAATGATCTTCACGAAGCACCATGACCCAGCTCGGTAAATTCACATTCACCTCAAGCACCGGAAATTCATATAATGCTTCACGGAGTACGCTGTATACATCTGCTTCGCGCATGCTTTCAACGCTCATGGCCAGCACAGGAATATCATATTTTTCACCAAGCTGCTGGCGGAGCGCTTCCGTTTCCGGATGATGCGGACGGACCGTATTGATAATCATGATAAACGGCTTTCCAACTTCTTTCAGCTCGTTAATCACTCGTTCTTCCGCCTCTACATAGTTTTGCCGCGGAATTTCTCCAATCGTGCCGTCCGTCGTAATCACGACGCCGATCGTTGAGTGTTCTTGAATCACTTTTCTCGTCCCAATCTCCGCTGCTTCTTGAAACGGAATCGGCTCTTCATACCACGGCGTATGAATCATGCGCGGGCCGTTTTCATCTTCATATCCTTTCGCACCTGTTACGGCATATCCGACACAATCAACAAGCCGAATATTGACTTCTAGCCCGTCATCAACGCTTACCTTAACCGCTTGATTGGGTACAAACTTTGGTTCAGTTGTCATGATGGTTTTACCGGCGGCGCTCTGTGGCAGCTCATCTTGTGCGCGTGCCTTATCTGCTTCGGTTCCGATATTCGGAATAACCACAAGCTCCATAAATTTTTTTATAAATGTCGACTTGCCTGTTCTAACAGCTCCGACTACTCCTAAGTAAATATCGCCGCCTGTTCGTTCCGCGATATCTTTGAAAATATCGACTTTTTCCAAATGACTCCCCTCCAGTCTTTGAGTCGTTGTGGCCCTATAGGACACTATATGAATATGATGTTGTCCTATTCATTTATGACTAAAATAAGAAAAAATCCCTTCTCTAGAATGTATTCAGAAGAGAAGGGATCATGACTTATTTCGTTAAAAAAATCGGTTCGTTATGCTCATCGATTGTATAGGGAAGAGAATAAGCCGGAACAAATAAAGAGTTTTTTACTAGCAGATCGCGAATATCATCGCCCGGCTTATATGATGCCTTTGTTTTTTTCAGCATGTCATATAAATCGATCCGGTAATCCACATAAATCTCGCCATTATAATCAATCACAAACGGCAAATTATTTCCGGAAAACGGACTAATCGCATATGGCGGTTCCTTATATCCGAGCTTTTTATAGTCCAGTGTAAACACACCTTTCGCGACCATATTCTTAAATGGCGGATATCCATGGGAATCACGGTACATTTGCAGGCGCAGCTTTAGATCACGGATTTGATCCGCCATCCGCAAATCAAGTAATTTTACTGTTGGATTGGTTTCAGCATCAACAATGACATACTGGAAAATCCCCCCGCTTTCAAACGCATTTCCTGGCGGCTCCTGCATATAGCGTGGAACAAGCATTTGAAAGTCGATCGGATATTTTTGATAAATGGGCGTTTTCATATCTCGTGTTTTAATCGGCAATAGCCCCCCCGTTGCTTGGCGGTATTGATCAACGGCTTGCTGTACACTTGCTACTTGGCTTTCATGCGGAATTTGGTTTTGTTTTAATCGTTCATCCGGATATAAACAACCGGCTAATAGCAGCACCATGACGCTAGCAATCATCCATCGTAGAGCTAATTTCATCCTAATCTCCATCCTTTTGCCTGTCCATTATTCTGGCGTTGGCCCGCTAAACACAACAAAAATAATAATAATTCCAGCTAAAATCATTAATATGTAAGCTATTAGCGCAAGCACTGCTTTCACGGCCTTGTTTTTTACTTTATAACGGCTGATATAAATCGAAAAAACAGAAATAAACATAAAAACCATCGAAGTAATGGCAATCCACATTTTCGCTAATCCCGGCGACATATTCGTTCCCCCTTTTTTCGACAACTATTATACAAGATTGGCAGCAAACTACGCAAAAAAAACTGAAGTAAAGTGGGGCCCTTTACTTCAGTAGACTAGTACCCTTTGTCCGGAAGTTCAAGTCTATGAATGTTCGTGATATTGTATGCATCGGTCAGCACCCTGGCATCATCGAATGCCTATTTTTCTAAAATATTGATTAAATCTTCCATTTCATTCGTTTTCATGCGCGCCATTAATGAATCTGCCCCTTCTTTCGGATCTTTTCCGTTAAACAATACGTCGTAAAGCACCTCAGTAATGGGCATTTTCACATTCAGCTTTTTAGCAAGCTGATGAGCGGCTTTGGTTGTTCTGACTCCTTCGACAACCATTCCCATACTTTGAAGCACTTCATCCAGCGGATTTCCTTTACCGAGTAAATGTCCTGCTCTCCAATTGCGCGAATGCACGCTTGTACACGTAACAATTAAATCGCCAATGCCCGCCAACCCTGAGAAAGTCAACGGATTCGCCCCCAGCGCGCAGCCTAATCGCGCAATTTCCGCAAGCCCTCTTGTAATAAGAGCCGCCTTGGCGTTATCTCCGTATCCTAATCCGTCTGTAATCCCAGCGGCAAGGGCGATAATATTTTTTAATGCTCCGCCAATTTCAATCCCGATTAAATCTGGATTCGTATAGACCCGAAAATACTGCGAGTTCATAAATAAATCTTGAACGCGTTCAGCTGCCGTCATATTTTTCGACGAAACGGTTACTGTCGTCGGATGGCGCAGGCTCACTTCCTCCGCATGGCTCGGTCCCGACAACACAACGACATCCTGCAAAAGCGTTCCCATTTCCTCTTCAATAATCTCCGAAATTCGTTTATGTGTATCTGGTTCAATTCCTTTGCTAACCGTTACAATCGTAATCGGTTGTCGCAGACATTGCTTTACTTTTCTGAGCACCTCGCGAATGGCCTTAGTTGGAACAGCCAGTACAGCTGTGTCAATCGCTTCAAGTGCCTCGCTCAAAGAAGAATACCCCGTAATTCCTTCAGGAAGCTGAATTCCCGGCAAATATTTTTCATTTGTCCGCTTTTCGTTAATTTCTTTGATTTGCTCAGGGCGTTGGCCCCATAAACGAACGCCATGACCGTTATCGGCCAGCACCATGGCCAGCGCCGTGCCCCAGCTTCCCGCCCCCAATACCGCAATTTGCTCCACTCTTACCACTTCCTCACCATATTATTTTCTTGGTCTAGCAATTAGTTTAATGGGCGTGCCTTCAAAGCCAAATGCATCCCGAATCCGATTTTCTAAAAAGCGTTCATACGAAAAATGCATCAGTTCTGGATCATTGACAAACACAACAAATGTCGGCGGCTTGACTGCTACTTGGGTGACATAATAAATTTTTAAGCGCTGGCCGTTATGGGTCGGCGTCGGATTCATCGCTACGGCATCCATAATGACTTCGTTTAAGACATTTGTTTGCACGCGCATTGCGTGATTTTCACTAACCGTTTGCACAAGCGGCAACAGTTTATGCAGACGCTGCTTCGTTTTTGCTGATACAAACAAAATCGGAGCATAATCAAGGAATTGGAAATGATCACGAATTTTTCGTTCAAATTCTATGAGCGTTTTATCATCCTTTTCCAGAGCATCCCATTTATTGACGACAATGACAACTCCCCGTCCTGCTTCATGAGCATAGCCGGCAATTTTTTTATCTTGCTCGATGATTCCTTCTTCTGCATTTAATACGACAAGAACGACATCGGATCGTTCAATCGCTTTGAGCGCACGCAAAATACTATATTTTTCAGTGCTTTCGTAAATTTTGCCCCTTTTTCTCATACCGGCTGTATCAATAATGACGTATTCTTGTCCCTCACGCGTAAATGTTGTATCGACAGCATCACGCGTTGTGCCGGCCATATCGCTTACAATGACGCGCTCTTCCCCTAAAATAGCATTTACTAACGATGATTTCCCGACATTAGGACGGCCAATTAAGCAAAACTTAATGACATCATCCTCATAATCCGATTCAGCTTGCTTAGGAAAATGCTGAGCCACGGCATCCAATAAATCTCCAAGTCCTGTGCCATGCGATCCCGAAATTGGATACGGTTCACCAAATCCAAGAGCATAAAAGTCATAAATCAGATCCCGCATATCCGGGTTGTCGATTTTATTGACAGCCAGCACAACCGGCTTATTGGAGCGATGCAGCATTTTGGCTACCTCTTCATCTGCTGCCGTTACCCCATCGCGCCCATTCGTCATAAAGATAATCACATCCGCCTCATCAATTGCAATTTCTGCCTGCTGGCGAATCTGTACTAATAAAGGTTCGTCACCAATATCAATTCCACCTGTATCAATCACATGAAATTTATAATTTAACCATTCAGCACTGCTGTATATCCGATCTCGAGTGACTCCCGGCACATCTTCAACAATCGAAATGCGTTCGCCAGCAATTCGATTAAAAATGGTCGATTTTCCCACATTTGGACGACCAACAATCGCTACTACTGGATTGGCCATTATATCATCCTTTCCTTCATTCTGATTACGGCGACTCAAAAACACAGCTGTTTTATTTTATCAAAAACGATCACACTCAACAATAGAAAGAGCGCTATAACGGTTTATTTCGTTTCATCTGTTTGTGGACCATATCAGCATAAACAGAAATATTTTCCAATGCTGACCATAAGGCCAGACACACACATGAAAGTGATAGTTCATCCAAAAAGGCAAGCGAACCAATCGCATAAGGAAACGAATACGTCTTGATTACGAATGCATACATCATTTCTCCTTGGCAACTTCCAGCAATGATACATAACAATCTTTCTGGAAAATGATGATGCAACATGAGGCAGACAAATGTTAACATGATCGCGACCATCCACGTTTTGTCAATCAGCATCCAGACAGGATCAATCAAAATAAGCAGATGGAAGGCAGCATACACAAATGAAACCATCATCATCGATAGCAACATATAAACAAGCTTCCAGCCACTTTTTTTAGTGATAAAATAATAGGCAATCACAAGAGCGAATAAAAAAGATAAAGTGATAGAAAAAACGCCAATGGTTATATGATAAATAGAAAGCATAATGGAAATAAGCACAGCGGCGGCTAGCATAGTGCGCGCTTTTGTTTTTTTCATTAAAAATGTAGCAAAAATCCAGCATGCCCACGAGCACCAATAAAAATAGAATCCTTCCACATGAATCCTCCCTTCTCTTTCCATTATTTCACGTTTTCTAAAAACCTAACCCTTGTCATCACCTGTATAGACTCGAATCAAAAAAGAAAGAACCATCGAAAATCATTGGCAACCACCGGAAAATCAAATTGCATTTTTTCACATAGCAAACGTGATGTGTCAACAGTTGCTCCAAAACAAGTGGATGATGCGGTAGAGCATCCAAACATGCCGCTTTTAGAGCGCGCAAAAAGTCCATTAAATCTCTATCGCTCGGTCTTTTGTCGCATATTTGCATGGAAGAGTCACCCCCTCTTTTCCTCACATCGGCATCTTTCCGTCTAAAGTCCGGTTCATTCCATTAGCCAATCGTCTGTAAGTGGTCACCGCGAACAAATCGGATCATGCTCTTTTTTTCACTTTGCTTCTTCAAGCCTGATATCGTTGCATACAAGAAATCAAAACGTGTGAAACTATTCTTGAAGTTTAAGGAGAAAGGGGAGTGTTCTAATGGGAAAGGACCGTCAGGAAAAAAAGCTCAAGCGCTCTGGACGCGTTGAATCTGATCGCGACCAAGCGCTTGAAAACAAGGGGGCGACTCGTCTCGACACACCGGACGAAGCGCAGGAACAAAATCAACATTAACCTCGTCCAATGATCGTTTATGGATACTAAAAATAAAAGCTGACTTTACGAGAAAAGTCAGCTTTTATTTCTTTCGATCTTTTCTATCGCAAACTGTCGTAAGCCTCTCCCGCCTGCACTTCGTTAAGGGGGGAGACTTCTCGGTGGATGATATAAAAAACGCTTGTCAGACAAAAAACATAGCCTAGCAAGGTTCGAAACGCAAGATAAAAGCGATTGCCAGCAGGTGAAAATCCGCTTTTTATCTGCGGCTGTATACTTTCGTATCGAATCCTCTTTCATTGAGCCAATGATGTGTTTGCCCATAAATCACAAGCGGAACATGCCGAAGCTCTTCAATGGTTCGAGTGCCTAAAGCCGTCATCAACAGGCGAAAATCTTTGTGCCATTCATGAATAAGCTCCAGTAACGACTCTGTCCCCTGTTCCATCCATACTTTCAAAAATAACTGTGCGACTCCCACCGCTTGTGCGCCAAGAGCGATCGCTTTTACCGCATCAAAGGCGCTGCGCACTCCCCCGCTTCCAATTACCGACAGAGAGGTGGCGCTTTGTGACACTTCTACAATGGACGCAGCGGTTGAAATTCCCCAATCGTTAAAATAGGATAAGCTGGTCGGGCGCCGATTGTTTTCAATACGAGCAAAATTCGTGCCGCCAAAGCCGCCGACATCGACAATCGTAACACCGATCTCCTCCAGCTTTTGTGCCGTTTCCTTGCTCATGCCAAAGCCAACTTCCTTGACAATAATCGGCACACCGACAGCATGGACCATGCGCTCAATCCGGCGCAAAGCTCCGATAAAGTTGCGGTCACCTTCAGGCATGACCAACTCTTGCACAGAATTTAAGTGAATCTGCAAGCCATTTGCTTCGATCATTTCGACCGCTTGCTTCGCTTCGTCTACTGTCGCTTCACTGCCAATATTCGCAAAAACAACACCTGTTGGATTGACTCGACGAACAATTTCGAAGGACTGCCGCTCTTTTGCATCCTTGACCGCTGCCATCTGGGAACCGACAGCCATGGCAATTCCGCATTCCTTTGCAATTTCAGCTAATCCTTTGTTAATTTCCAGAGTCGGCTGTCCCCCTCCTCCTGTCATCGCATTGACAAAAAGAGGCGAACTTAATGAAAGTTCACCTAAAGTCGTGCTCAAATTCACATCATTTGTACCTATATCAGGCAGGCTTTGATGAACAAATACAATGTCATCGAATCCTGCTTCTCTTTTTTGTTCAAGATTTAGCGCATGCACAATGTGCTCTAGCTTCCGTCTGCCTCTTTCCACTAGCATTCACCGTTATTTCAGTTTCTTAAGCTGGTCACCAACCACTTCCCCAAGTTGGAAGCCTGTTGATTCTGCCTGTTTTGTATATTGGCTGTAATCTTCTTCATTCACTGGCTCTTCCATTAACTCGCGCATGCTTAATGAAATGCGATGCTCCGCTTCGTTGACTTCAAGCACTTTTACTTGAGCCTCATCGCCTTCTTGTAATACCTCGTGCGGAGTGCCAATATGCTTATTAGAAATTTGTGAAATATGCACAAGGCCTTCAACGCCTGGGAAAATTTCAACAAACGCTCCAAAAGGCACAAGACGTTTTACTTTTCCTGTTACTACATCGCCAGGTGCTAGTTTTTGTGAAATATTTTCCCATGGGCCCGGCAGCGCCTCCTTAACAGACAGCGAAATGCGGCCGCTTTCTTCGTTCACTGACAGCACCTTCACTTTTAACGTATCTCCTTCTTGAACAACATCAGACGGATGAGCGACACGTGCGTGAGACAGCTGCGAAATATGTACAAGTCCATCAAAGCCGCCGATGTCAACAAATACGCCAAAATCAGTAATACGGCGAACGGTGCCTTCAATCACTTGCCCTTCTTGAAGCTTCTGGAATGCTTGCTTCCGCTGTTCTTCTTGTTGTTGTTCAATCACCGCGCGATGAGATAAAATCACGCGATTTTTAGCGCGATCCAACTCTACAACCTTCACTTTCAACGTGCGCCCTTTATAATCAGAAAAGTCTTCCACAAAATAAGTTTCAACAAACGATGCCGGGATGAACCCTCTTACGCCGACATCCGCAACAAGACCGCCCTTTACAATATCCTTTACCACCACATCAAACGGCTCGCCGCTTGTAAATCGCTTTTCTAGCTCCTCCCAGGCGCGGTCCGCATCGACTGCCTTTTTAGATAAAATTAATAATCCTTCGTCTTCATTTTCTCCTTCTTCCACTTTTTTCACTTTTGCAACGATCTCATCCCCAACGGATACCGCATCGCTTGTTTTTTCAATATGAAGGCTGGATAGCTCGCTAATCGGAATGATGCCGCTTTGCTTGCTGCCTGCAATATCCACAAGCACTTGTTTTTCTTCAAGCTTGGCGACTTTGCCGTGAACGAGATCACCCACCTTATATACATTTACCTCTACATTCATATCCTCTACCATTAAAAACCCTCCTTCGTCGACTACCCATAGCTACTGTAAAGCATGACCAAAGGAAACAAATGTGCTTATTTTCCCATGAGGTCTACTTTTCTCATTATTATACCATATTTTTTCAAAAAGCATGTATTGGAATGCTCAACGATGTTCATCTAAAAGTGCTTGAATATGATTCATAATGTAATCCGTTGCTTCCTCAGGAGACGCCTTGCGTTCTCTCAGCTCATCCATTGGAATTGGCAAACCGTATACAACTTTCAGTCTTTTCAATGGCCGATATGGCCCGATAATCGCGCAAGGCACTACTTGGGCATCCGTTCTTAAAGCAAAAAAGCCGACACCAGACAGCCCCTTTTTTAATTTGCCGTCCCTGCTTCTTGTCCCCTCCGGAAAAATTCCGAGCACATTTCCTTGCTTTAGCACATCCAAGCCCGTTCGTAGTGCTTGCCGGTCGCTCATTCCCCGCTTAACCGGAAAAGCTTGCAATGACGGAAGCAAGCTTTTTAAAATCGGTACACGAAATAGCTCTTCCTTCGCCATAAAATGAATAGGCCTTGGAGCTGTAATGCCGACAATTGGAGGATCTAAATTGCTAATATGGTTAGAACAAAGAAGTACGCCGCCTTCCTTCGGAAAATGTTCGGTGCCGATGATTTCGACACGATAAAGGGGCTTTAAAATCCCCGATACCACTCCTTTCGCAAACGAATAAAAATTCAAGGCGATCAAATCCTTTCCTCTATGATTTTCATAATCTCGTTCACGACATCATTGATAGATAAAGAAGTTGTGTCAATTTCAACGGCATCTTCCGCTTTTTTCAGCGGCGCAACCTCCCGTTCGGAGTCTATCTTATCCCGGCGGGCGATTTCCTCCTTCAGCTTCTCCAAATCGGAGGCAAATCCTCGAGCCAAGTTTTCCTCATGCCGACGCTTGGCTCGCTCCTCTACCGATGCCTTTAAAAAGATTTTGACTTCTGCCAGGGGCAATACATGCGTTCCGATGTCGCGCCCATCCATGACCACGCCGCCCCGTTCGCCTAATGCCCGCTGCCGTGCCACCATTTCCTCACGAATAAGCGGATGCTTCGCCACTAATGAAACAGAATTGGTGACTTCTTCACTCCGAATAACATCTGTTATATTTTGTCCGTTAACAAGCACAAGCTGACCGCGTTCAGAAGGCTTCAATTCAATATATGTATCGCGTAATACCTGCAAAAGCGCTTGTTGATCATGTAGATCAACTCCCTTTTGCAACGCAAGATACGTAAGAGCACGGTACATCGCTCCTGTATCAATGTAAACATAAGCAAGTTTTTCTGCCACAATTTTTGCAACCGTGCTTTTTCCGGCAGCGGCTGGTCCGTCAATGGCAATTGATATTCGCTTCATATACCCTCCTAATGATCGTTCAAACATATTTTTCAAAGAAAAAAGCAGGACATCTCCTGCATACTTCGATGATATTTTATCACATGACTCAAGGATGGTCGACGGTTGTTTCAATTGTTTTCGTTTTTTCCTGTTTGCTAACTCCTTCATATTCGTAGACTTTGGTCACATACGGAGCCAAAGGCGTATACAATAGCAAGCATTGTGCTAACAGTAAAAAGAGCAGCTGCACAATCACAATTTTAAGCAAAATGCGTTCCATTCGTTTCATCTGACAACCGCCTCTTTCGTTTTTTTGTCATTATCATCCTTTCACATTTTTCTTTCTTTTATTCTGGTAGTCCTTCTGCTTTTTTCCTTATAGCTAGTTGTCTTTCAAAGCTGTAGCGTATCAGTAGAACGCGATCTTGAGAAGAGATGGTCAAAAACTGCAATGATGCCTTCTGAACATAGCTCCCTTCCACCTGAAACACTCGAACAATTTTGGCTGGCACTTTCATATAATGATATTCTCCCGATTTCATAGGCAGGACAAACCAAGCCTCCACTATCATTCCTGACAAAATATGGATTCCTCTTTCCGGCAAAACAATGGCCGCTCCTCCTGCACTGATATCCGTGGTCATGGTGGCAAAGGGAGAAAATTCTCCTTGAAGCGGATGAATCGCAACATCTACTGTAGCTTCCACACGCACATATTGCCTGCGCTGCACACGGATCAGGCGCTGTTCATCTGGATAAGAAAGCATAATCATCGGAATCGGGTCGCGCACTTTTCCCCTTACTTCTGTATCGAATAAATAAAGACTTCCATCTTTACCGACGAAGCTTGCTTTAAATTGCATTCCATTCATTAAAAATACAGTTTTCCCCGTTTTTTGATTAACAGGATAGTCGATATAAATAAAATCCGGGAAAACCTCTGCCACTTTGCATTTATATTCATGCACTTCTTTGTCGTTCCTTGATTCGAGAATGAGCACATCCCCAATTTTTATCATATGTTCTCCCTCACATTCCTTATCACCTTTCCTTTTTATTTAAACAAAAAGGAAAAGCTCTTGACAAGCTTTTCCTTTAATCATACGTTCGTTCGACGCTTTGCATTTTGGTCACTTTTTCCTCAACGCCGTTTTGGGCATTGATGAAAATTTGATACGTATCATCGCCTAATGTGCCTAAAAACTCGTAACAAAGCACTTCTTGATTCAAGTCATTTGTAATCACAGACTGTCTCTCTTCCATCACTTTAACACTTGGATTTAGCTTCTCTCTTGCTTGTTCAAGCGAAATCGCTGGTTTTGGAAAGCGATGAAGGCTAGGGGAGGATAGGTAATCGCGAGCCGAGAAACCGACCACCGTTCCATCATCTAACGCAATTTTCATTTGGATCGCTTCCGGATATATGCGAATACCATGATCATTCGTAACAAAGGTCAATACGGCTACGTTGTCGTATTGAGTACTGTCATATAATTCAACATTGGTAAAATGATGCTTCTTTAAAAAATCCATGCCTTTCATCGTTGCTTCATTCAAACTGATCGCTTGTTTGTGAATGGCGCGGTTATCAATGGCCCAAATCGGGTAACCGCCTCTTTCTGTCACATCCATATACGTTTCTGTTTTTGTTTTTGGATCATAAATCGTGAGACTGTAGAAACGATCTTCCGCTCCTTTTCCACTGTGAACAACCTTGATCTTTTCGTTTCCTTTTAATCCTAAAAAGGATTTAGCAATCTTCTTCGCTTCATCTGCCGTAATTCGCTTTCCTTTCGCTCTAATAAATCCCCGTTCTTGAACAGCAGCGCTTGTAAATGTCGGAGACAGATTCGCTGTTTCGGCAAACGATTCGACATTGCTTTCCACCGTTTTAAATCCATCAATAATCGTGTTATCGCTCGGGCGCTGGTTTGTTGCTAGCGCCAGCTCTACATCCATCCAACGCAAATTATTTTTGATGACTAAATGCTGAACATTGCGCAGCTCATTTTGAATATCAGACGCTTGTTTATAAAGAGTTTGCAACGTTTGATATTCTTGCTTGGTAAGCGGCTCTTTTGTTAAATCGCGAATCGCCGCACGATAACTAAATGTACCGATCTGCGCAAGAAATTGTTGCGTTTTATTAAAGGGAAGAAGCGATAGTGGAAGCTGTCCAACGTCGGAATGCGCTTCCGAGGCAATCCGCCACACTTCTGCCAGCGCTGGAGAGAGCGACGTTTTAGAATTCATCGCTAATGTTGTGCCGATTTGATCGTGCAGCAGATCTATTTTGTAAGCTAAATCATGAAATGAACGCTGATAATTGTTTTCGGCATGCACCAAAATCGCGTTTTTTTCCTGATGCTCACGATAGCCCCAGTAAGCTGTTCCAATAATCCCTAGTGATAAAAAGCCAATAAGCAAAGTCCGCAACATATAAAATCACCTGCCTTTTTATTTACAAAAAATATGCTTACCGATTTTTTTAATTTGAGGTCGACTCCATATCCATCCGTTTGTTGCTGTATCCGGATTAAAATAGTAGATCGCTCCACTGCTTGGATCCCAGCCGTTAATAGCATCCAGCACCGCTTTTTTAGCTGTCTCATTTGGTGTCAGCCAAATTTGCCCGTCGGTAACCGCTGTAAATGCTCCCGGTTGGAAAATGACCCCAGCTACACTGTTAGGGAAAGATGGATGCTCCAATCTGTTTAAAATAACCGCTGCTACCGCTACTTGACCGACATATGGTTCACCGCGCGCTTCTCCGTATACAGCGTTAGCCATTAATTGAATATCATTTTGCGAAAAACCTTTTGGCACGTTCGTTGCTGTTGCAGATCCGCCGCTGCTTGCTGTTCCTTGCTGCTTGACCTGCTGGCTTAACGGTATTCCTCCATAATGTGTAAAGGAATTTCCTTTGCGAATTTGTTCTTTAACAAAGGATTCGTAGTACTTTGACACTTTTACAAGTTTTTGCTTCGTACTTGCACCGACTAGTCCGTCAATCGGTAACCCATATTCACTTTGGAAATTGCGGACAGCCCAGTATGTACTCCAGCCAAATACTCCGTCAATTTTGCTCTTATAAAAGCCAATATATTGCAGACGCGCTTGCAGCTCAATGACATCATCTCCCACAGCTCCGCGCTGAATGACCTGATCAGAAAACGCATGTGCCTCTTTCATCGGCCATTCATATGTCGATAAACAAATAACGAGCAAGCATATAATGATTCGCCAGCGCATTGTATACATACCCCCTTTAATCGATCTGGCTCTATCCGTATTTTTCACCTAAACTTCCTTTTTATGCACATAAAGCAATAACGTGGTTTATTTATAAAACACATGTTAATCAATCAGGGAGTTTGAATAAACGGAAGAACCTATTCGATTCTTGGTCGAAAAGGATCTGTAAACAGCTAAGTTTCATCTATGAAGAATTAGAGGGTTGAACGTACGATTCAAAAACAAAATCCCACTTTTTCGGCGGTCGGAGATTACATCTCATATCTTTCCTGAAAATATTTCCACTCATCAACGAGGAACG
This sequence comes from Anoxybacteroides rupiense, assembly GCF_014196195.1. Classification (GTDB taxonomy): domain Bacteria; phylum Bacillota; class Bacilli; order Bacillales; family Anoxybacillaceae; genus Anoxybacteroides; species Anoxybacteroides rupiense. Next base: position 182,050 of record NZ_JACIDF010000002.1, read on the forward strand.
CTTCCCCCACATAACAGAACATGAGGTTCATCCTTCTAAATGAAAAATTTACCATACAATAGACCTAAAAGAATACATTGACAGCTCAAAACAAAAAGGCCAAGCTTTAGGCTTGGCCTTTTACAGAAGGAATGACCGCTTCTGCATACATTCCTTTCGCTTGTTTGACTTTTCTCAGTGCCATCCACCACATCGCAAGCATAAAAGGAACCATGTAATAGCCCCATTTTTCTTGTGTGAATAAAATAAAATCGTATGTGCCATGCAAAAGAAAGGGCAGCAAAAAGGAAAGGGCTAAGTGCAAATATCTTTTTCCTTGAAATTTCGCTTTTCCTAAGTAAAATCCCATCATTACGGCAAACAATGCGTGGCTGGATACAGGGAGCAACGCTCTAGTAACAGCAAACTCTACACCGTTAGCAAGCAAATATAAAATATTTTCAAGCGTCGCAAAGCCGAGCGACACACTGGCGCTGTAAACAATCCCATCATATGGTTCATCAAACTCTTCATGGTCAAAAATAAAAAAATAGACGATAAACCATTTTACAAATTCTTCAAGTAATCCGGAAGATAAAAACGCTTGTATCCACTTTTCAGACGCAATTCCTTCTAGCCGCAAAACATGCTGAATAAACATAATCGGAAAAACGAGAATGGCGCCAAATAAAAAAGTTCGCAATACAAGAGAAAGCGGCTCAGTCTCATATTCATCTTTTAAATAAAAATAGCTGAGCAGCGCCACACCCGGGGCGATGCCGGCAGAAATAATTGCAAACATAACAAATCCTCGTTTCCATCTATTTATTTATAATGGTAACATAAGATAATCATGATTGGGAACCATATTTCGTTTGATCGCCCGGAACAAGCGAACCTCTAATTTGGGTCAAAAAGGAGCGAACAAAATGAGGAAACCAGCAAAAAAGAAAACATTTACTGTTGCTGAAAACGAAACAATTGAACAGTGCTTAGAACGGATGAATCAGGAAGGATATAAGCCCGTCCGCCGAATCGAAGAGCCGATTTTTTGCGAGGTAAAAAAAGATGGACATACGATTGTGGAGCCGTGCGGCAGGCGTATCGTATTTGAAGGCGTATGGAAAGAATAGAGCCGGTGCTCTGTCAGCCAACCGCTCGCTCATGCGCTTCTTCGTTTCATACATCGCATTTTTATTGGTAAGGGTTGCATCGTGAGCGCCCTATACATCGTTTTGGCATCATGCAAATGAAACGAACCATCTTGCAAAATGAAAGCGTCGGAGGCAGGGCCGTCCATAGACTTGCCTCCGACGCACGAACATGAGGTTTCCTTCTTATCAACGGGAATCCAAGAGGAAAAGCGCTCGATGTTCATCCTAAAATCCGTGAATCGTCATCCCTCCGTCAACAAATAACGTTTGTCCCGTTACATAATTTCCTGCATCAGAGGCCAAAAATACAGCCGGTCCAACCAGCTCTGGCAATTGCCCAATTCGCTTCAGCGGAGTCACAGCTAAAATATCATTTACGTACTCTTGATTTTGAAGCAGCTTTTCCGTTAATGGAGTTTGAAAGTACCATGGACCAATTGCATTGACTTGAATGCCAAACTTTCCCCACTCGAACGCTAATACTTTTGTCATTTGAATAAGCGCCGCTTTACTGGCAGCATAAGCGACGCCTGTCCGAAGAGCCACATGACCGGCCACAGAGGCAATATTAATAATTTTGCCGCCCGTTCCCTGCTTTTTCATCACCGCACCAACCTCTTGAGACATCATGAATGCTGATTTCAAATTCGTATTCATAATGGTTTCCCATTCAGCATCAGTGACTTCTAAAGCAGCCGTTCGGATATTCATTCCCGCGTTATTAACTAAAATATCAACTTTTCCGGCTTGCTTTATTACCTCCGCTACCGCATTTTTAACAGCTTCTCGATCCGTTATATCCGTTGGAATGATATATGCTCGTCGATCCAGCTGCTCAATGCTTCTAGCTGTTTCTTCAAGCTGCTCTACTGTGCGCGATAAAATCGCTACATTCGCACCAGCTTCAGCAAAACCGATCGCAATCGCTTTTCCAATTCCCCTTCCCGCACCAGTGACAATAGCAATTTTCCCATCTAAACGAAATGAAGGCAAAAACATCGATATTCCTCCTTAATTTTTCTTCATTTTTGACATTTTGAACACTCCCTCATCTACGCTTTACCTTAGAGATGAGGGGTGCTTATTTAATATGTTAAAGCTGTTTTAAGAGATTTCAAACTGTCAGCTACTCCGACTATTTAGAGCTTTTTTATCCTTTGACGTTCTTATGTCTAGTAAAAAAAGCTCTTTAGCAATGTATAGAAAAAAACCTGAAAAGCTTGCTCAACGCTTTTCAGGTTTTTGCTTGTCATTCCTCAACCGTAGTTTTTCTTCTAAATTTGCTTAACACTTCATAGACGATCGGAACGATAATCAGAGTCAACAATGTCGAGCTGGTCAAACCGCCAATGACAGTTAGGCCAAGCCCTCGAGAAATCATGCCTCCATCTCCTTCATACCCTAATGCGAGAGGGAGCAATGCCCCAACGGTCGCCAGCGCCGTCATTAAAATCGGCCGGAGACGCGTTGCTCCCGCTTCAATGAGCGCATCTCTTGTAGAGAGCCCTTCACGCTCTTTATGAATGACGCGGTCAATTAACACAATCGCATTCGTTACAACAATTCCAATGAGCATGAGTGCGCCGATCAAAGCCGAAACGCTCAACGTTTCTCCCCCAAGCCATAGCGCCACAAATCCGCCGATAACGGTAAATGGAAGCGAGAAAAGAATAGCAAAAGGCGCCAGCCCTTGACTGAACGTAACCACTAGCACAAAGTAGACCACAGCAATAGCTGCAAGCATGGCCAATCCCAATTGTGAAAACGACTCATTGATTTGTTCAGTCACTCCGCCTGTTTCAATGTTGACACCAGGCGGCAATTTTAAATCATCGATTTTCTTTTGAATGCTTTCGTTGACTTGGCTAACGTCATTCGTCGTAATTTCCCCGCTGACTGAAACGGTAAATTTCCCTCCGCGTCTCGTAATGGTATTGGATGTCTCGCCTTCTTTGACCGTCGCTACCTCTCCAATTTGCACATTCATGCCGAGAGGGGACTGGATCGTTTTCTTTTTCATCTCATCAATTGAAGCAAAAGTCTCTTCTTCTCCTTCAATATAAACTTTAATATCTTGACCGTCTTTTTGAATGGTCGTTAGAACAGGCCGTTCATGCTGTTGGCTCAATGCCATCGCAATTTGTCCAGCCGTCAAACCGAGTTTACTCATCTTTTCTTGATCAACAACCAATGTGTACTCATCATATGTCTTCGATAAACTTGATTCCACATTTTTTAGATTGGATTCATCTTCCAAGATGTTTTGTACCTTTTGAGCGACAGGCTCAATCTCTTCCATTGAGTCGCCAAATACATACAATGTATACTCATTGCTTGACGCCATCATATCAATGGTGCCCCAATCGCCTTTTTCGTGCGTTAATTTACTTAAATCTTTGACTACCTTCTCCTTTTCTTGTTCAAAATTCGGCGTGTCATCTTCATACATAATAAAGAAAATCGCCTGATTTCGATTTCCGGGATTCATCGGATTTTCGCTGCCGACAGACAATTGAACAGTTTTCACATGATCGCGATCAACCAGTAAATCTTCTGCCTGCAACGCGACATCTTTCACTTCTTCAAGCGTTTGTCCTGGATCTGGATTATACGTAACAATCATTTGTTTTTCCTGTTCACTCGGTAAAAAGCTTACGCCAATGACAGGAATTAAAAATAAACTGGAGACAAGAAGCAAAATCGCAATCAATGATGTGATCCATTTATGATTTAAACACCAATTTAAGATTTTTTTATAGTAAGTAGCCAAAAATCCCGCTTCTTTTTCTTTCTCTTTTTGTTTCGCTCCTTTTCTAAATAAGACGTGAGCCAATGCCGGCACAATTGTAATCGCTACTAAAAGAGACGCTAAAAGCGAGAACACAATCGTAAGAGCAAATGGCATAAATAGCTGTCCAACCATGCCTTCAACAAATGCAAGCGGCAAGAAAACCGCAATGGTGACGATGGTTGAGGACATAATCGGAATAAACATTTCTTTCGTCGCTGCAATAATCAGCTCTTTTCCTTTTAATTGCTCTCCTTTTAATGTCATCCGTCTATAAATATTTTCAATAACGACAATCGAATCGTCGATAACACGGCCGATCGCCATGGTCATCGCTCCTAGTGTCATCATATTCAACGTGATGTCCATTTCATGTAAAACGATCAAGGCAATTAAGATGGAAAGCGGAATGGACACCACAGAAATCAACGTAGAGCGAATGTTGCGCAAAAATAGCAAAATGACCGCAACGGCAAAAATCGAACCGAATAACGCTTTATTTAGCATCGTTGCGACAGATTTTTCAATCGGTTCGGCTTGATCTAGCGTGGAAACGATGCCAAGTCCTTTATATTCATCTTTAAGCTCATCCAGTTTTTCTTTTACTTCATTTACGACTTCAACGGTATTCGCATCAGTAGCTTTTACAATTTGCAATCCGATAGCTTCTTTTCCGTTTGTTCTTGATATCGATTCAGCTTTGCCGACGATTTCAATATCAGCAATTTCCCCCAACTCGACTGTTGGTAATTCCATGTTTTTCTGCGAGAGTGCTTGATTTGGCGCTGCGCCATTAGCTCCAGACAAACCGTTTGGCATCTGGTTCATTTGCGCCCCTCCGGCTTGCTCTCCTTGTGACGCCCCTGTGACAGGGATTTTCAGCTTTTTCAAATCCTCAATGGTCGTAATATTTCCATCAACGACCACAGACTTTTCCGTGTCTTTAAATGTATAAAGACCTAATGGCGCACGAAGATCTGCACCTTGAATATAATTTTTAATGGTTTCTTCATTAAGCCCAAGCTCTTTTAATTTGTCCTGATGAAAAACAATCCGTCCTTCTTCCACTTGTTGGCCAGAAGTGACAATGCTTTCTACTCCATCTATTCCTTTCAATTCTGGAACAATGATTTTTTCCACCAGTTCTGTTAATTCAGGAAGTGTTTTTCCTTCATCAAAAAAACTGACTGTATAAACAGGAAAAGCATTAATACTAAATCTTGCAATTTTAGGCTCTCCGACTCCGTCAGGAAGCTCCACTTGTTTGAGTGCCTTTTCAACTTCCTCTTCCGCTCGCTCCATATCTTTTTCAAATTTATATTCGATTTGAATGGAAGAAGCATTTTCAAACGAATTAGAGCTGACGATTTCCACGCCATTCAAATTACGAACAGCTTCTTCAATCGGAACCGTCACTTTTTCTTGTACTTCCTCAGGTGTTGCGCCTGGATACGTAGTCGTAACACTTATAATGGGAGTATTTATGTCTGGAATCGTTTCCAGCTTCATATTAAACCCAGAAAATAGGCCAGCAAATATCGCAATAACAGTTAAAATCCAAATGGCCAGTTTATTACGGAGCGAAAATTTAATCATGTTCTCCACCACGTTCCATTCCTTTCATGCAGATTTGACAATTTTGATTTTTTTATCCATACTGATAGAGAGTTGACTACATAGTCATTATAATTGACCGGTTAACTACAAGTCAACGAAATGAATGGCATTTTTCCGACAATCAATAAGGGGTGTTTCTGTGAAAGAAAAAGAACGCTTAATTATTGAAGCTGCAATGAAATTATTTGCCCGCAAAGGTGTATCTTCCACCTCCATCCAAGATATTACCAATGCATGCGGCATTCCGAAAGGCTCCTTTTATTTTTATTTCAAATCAAAAGACGAGTTGTTAATTAAATTATTGGAACAGTTTTTTAATCATTTAAAGGAAAAAACAAAGCAAATCGAGACCGTTTATGATGATCCCAAAAAACGTTTTATGAAACAACTGTCGGTTCAATTGAAAGAAATTTTGGAGCATAAAGAGATATTTATCACGCAGATGCATGAAAATTTAAAAGAACATAATCAAAAAATTGAAGCGCTGTTACAAGATATAAGAAGTGATTTTTTTCATTTTTTTACAACCAACCTAAAAAAAATTTATGGACGAGCCATTGACAAATATATAGTCGATGCCAACATTATCATTCAAGGAATCTTTTTTTCATTCATTCAATTTCTCGTTTTGGAAAATGGAGTGAGAGTGGATGAAGAAAAGTTAGCAAAATACATTTTACAAACAACTGATGATTTAATAAAAGGAATGCTGGCAAAACAAGAAGATCCCATCATTCCCGCTGATACCCTAAACAAAATATTGGATCATCCTCAACCGCCGGATCATCCGTTAGATATTTTAAAAAAGATAAAAGACATAAGCCGTCCAATCCTTCATGATGAACAATTCACGATTTCGATTGAAGTTTTAGAAGCGGAAATCATGGCTGAACAACCAAGAATACCCGTTATTAAGGGAATGCTGGCCAATCTCTATGAATATCCAGAGCTGCGCTATTTCGTCAATCAGATGGCTGATTATTTCCAAATCAAATAAGCATCTAAAGGAGCGATTCCTTTAGGTGCTTTTTATTTCTGGCGCGATCCTTGTCCTGCCCCATCATCTGTCTAGCACTTTCCTACAAGGTACCCAGAGACGGGGGACTCGTGGCATTAGTTGGACATTACATGCCAATCATTCGATCCTTCAACATTTGCTCCCAGTGAACAACACCATCACAGACTACTTTATTGGTTTAGAGCTGGTCTTCCCATCGTGTTTTACACATCTCCTCCATTATCTTACGCAATAACAAGAACCATAAGTGAAGCGATTGGGTCTTGCACCACGAATTCCCGATGAATATGATAAAATAAAAATAGAATCGAACGGAAAGGATACTGAAAGCACGATGGAAAATCAAAAACACTGGTCCATCCTTATTACTGAAGGAGAAGTTGAACCATGGTATTTTCTCGATGGCTGGGAGAAGCAAATTAAAGAACAAAAGCAATTCACCAATTCAAAAGAAGCGATGGCACAATACAAGGCGCTCGTTGAAGCGCATCGCCAACGATTTGATCACTATCAAATCAAAGGATCATCCATCGCCTGTTTTTGGAACGATGGCGAGGAAGTGTACTGCGAAGCGTGTGACGAGTTTTTGCAAGTGTATCATGGTATTTTGCTCTTTTATCAAGATCGTCTGTTTGAACCTAGCCACATGGATTAACAAAATCCATCTTTTCGAAAATGTAAAAAGACACGCTGTCTCTCTTGCCTAATAGGAATGACAGTAAAAAACGCTGGGGCATGCTCCAGCGTTTTTTACAAATTCCGGCCATTGTTTAGATCGATTCGGATGGAAAAAACATTTCTCTTCAATTATGATTAAATTTTTCCACTGTAAGCTGAAAGTGTTATTCGCGAAAATAATCTTGCTCCAATACTTTTACGTTCTCCAAACTTTTTAGGGCCCATTCGCTGCCGTCTGCGAGCAGTTCTTCTTTCATAGCATCGACCGCTTGCTTTAATGATTCGTGATAGTCGAGCACTTCTCCCTCGTATAAACGTACCATTGGCTTCGGCATATTCGCTTGTTCATTGAAAGCAAGCGCACGCCGCTCATGAAAGAGAGGGACATCAGCCTGCTTCGGCTGATGCAGATCTCCTTGCATCGGATGCTTTAACACGCTTTTGACACGCACTAAATAATGCTGTGGGCGTATATCGGTAATTTCTCCAATATATTTTCCTGTCTTGTAAATACCGATCACTAGGTCTCCTCTTTTTAATGACTCGCTCATCATTTTCCGCTCCCTTCCCAAGGCAAAGCCGCCATTCTTTACTGTTCAAAAATATTCGCTATGTCGCAATCCGCTGCTAAAGCAACCGCCAGTTTCATTCGCGCTTTTTTTGAATCGTAATCGCTCCCTAATATCACGCCTTTTTTATATAAATCATACGCGCTGCCTAAATAATCATAGGTCGTATATACCGCTCCTTCTTCTGCGCTGGTTGTGATGACAACTTTAATGCCTTGCTTAATGGCTCTCTCGATCTCTTCAGCCATTTTCGGCGCGACTTGTCCACGGCCAACCCCCTCAAGCACTATTCCAGCAACGCCGCTTTCCCTTGCTGCTTTAATAAACTTCCCGTCCGCTTCCAAATAGCATTTAATAATATCCACTTCCGGGATCTCGCGCACAAGCTTATAATGCTCCCTTTTCACCGGCTTTTGATATACATACACTTCATCGTTATCAATAATTCCCAAATAACCAAATCCAAAAGCATTAAAGCCTTGGATATTCGATGCATGCTCTTTTTTTACATATTTGGCTGGAAAAATGCGCTCATTAAAAACAACAACCGTTCCTGCTCCCCTTAACTCGTTGGCGCATGCGACGTATATGGCATGCCGAATATTAATATAGACATCGCTCCCTAAATCAACTGGAGATCGTTGAGAGCCAGTCACCACAACTGTGCGCTCATCAGCAATCGTCAAATCTAAAAAATAGGCTGTTTCTTCAAGCGTATCCGTGCCATGCGTGACCACGACCCCATCGACTGAACGATCTTGGAAATAATATTCAATCCGTTCCTTCAAATGCACCAAATTCGAAAACGTCATATGCATGCTTGGCAGTTGAAAAACACTCTCAATAACGACTTCAATATCTTTGGGCAAATGACACATCGAAGCAAGCTCCTCGCCGGTTAGCACTCCGGCAGATAAACGTCCTGATGCAGCATTCAGTTTGCTAGCGATCGTACCGCCGGTTGTAATAAGAACCACTTTTCGTTTTTTCACGTTTAGATCACCTATACCCCTTTTAGTCTCCCGTTTACAGCTCTAAGCGAACCTCAGCCGCTTTTTCGCGTGCAACGATGCAAGCGGCAATTTGCTCACCATGAAACCGACCGTTTTCAATGAAAATTTCATTGGCATTGTTTCCCGCAGCAATCACTCCGGCAATAAAAATGCCAGCCACATTCGTTTCCATCGTATCCGGATCATAAAGCGGCCGACCTGTTTCTGCATCAATGCCCACACCCATGCTTTTTAAAAATTCATGATCGGGGCGATAACCGGTCATCGCAAATACAAAATCATTTTTTATCTTCTTCCATTCCCCGTCCACTTCATAAATGACGGCGTCTTCTGTAATTTCCTTTACATGGGCATTAAATTCCATTTTAATTGTGCCATGGCGCACAAGCGCATCAAATTCCGGCAAAATCCAAGGCTTAATGCTTGACGAATAAGCGCTGCCACGATACAGTACCGTTACTCGAGCCCCTGCCTTTACTAGCTCCAGAGCTGCATCAACACTTGAATTCTTTCCGCCAATCACCACACAGTCTGTATTATAATATGGATGTCCTTCCTTAAAATAATGCATCACTTTAGGCAATTCTTCTCCAGGAACATTCATATAATTAGGATTGTCATAATATCCTGTCGCAATAATGACGTAATCGGCTTCGTATTGATCTTTTGTGGTCCTGACAGCAAACTTTCCGTTTTCCTGTTTGACAACCTGTTCCACCTTTTCAAACGCATAAACGCGAATTTGCTTGCGCGTCACAACTTCGCGATAGTAAGCGAGCGCTTGGTTACGCTTTGGCTTGCGATTTTCCGTAATAAATGGCACCCCACCAATTTCCAGGCGGTCGCTAGTGCTAAAAAACGTTTGATGTGTCGGATAATGATAAATGGCATTGACGATATTCCCTTTTTCTATCACTAACGGCGTATAGCCCGCATCCTGCATAGCAATAGCAGCAGCAAGTCCGCATGGCCCTCCACCGACAATAATGATTTTTTCTTGCTTCATTTCTTTCCCTCCTTGAGGCAATAAAAAATCCCCTACCTAAAAAATGATAGGGGATTTTTGTATAGATTTCAATTAAATCCATCCGCGGAAACGGCAAGCTTCGGCCATTTTTCTAACGCCAACCATATAAGCGGCCAAGCGCATATCCACTCGGCGTGTCTGAGCGGTTTCATACACGTTGTTGAATGCTTTTATCATCACTTTTTCAAGTTTTTCTTCAACTTCTTCCTCTGTCCAATAGTACCCTTGATTGTTTTGCACCCATTCAAAGTAAGAAACGGTTACACCGCCGGCGCTTGCCAATACATCTGGAACGATGAGAACGCCACGCTGTGTTAAAATTTCTGTCGCTTCCAGCGTTGTTGGACCGTTAGCCGCTTCAACAACAATTTTCGCTTTGATGTTGTGGGCATTTTCTTCAGTAATTTGGTTTTCAATTGCTGCTGGAACTAAGATATCGCACTCTAGCTCTAAAAGCTCTTTATTGGTTATTGTATTTTTAAATAGCTTCGTGACAGTTCCAAAGCTATCTCGACGGTCAAGCAAGTAATCAATATCCAAGCCGTTCGGATCGTAAAGCGCGCCATATGCATCGGAAATACCGATCACTTTTGCGCCGGCATCATGCATAAACTTCGCTAAAAAGCTGCCTGCATTTCCGAATCCTTGCACAACAACACGCGCGCCTTCCAGTTGAATGCCGCGCTTTTTCGCAGCTTCGCGAATGCAAATCGTGACCCCTTTCGCTGTGGCTGTTTCACGACCGTGTGAACCACCCAACACAAGCGGTTTTCCTGTAATGAATCCAGGAGAATTAAACTCGTCAATACGGCTATACTCATCCATCATCCATGCCATAATTTGCGAGTTCGTAAAGACATCTGGAGCCGGAATGTCTTTTGTCGGCCCGACGATTTGGCTGATTGCGCGGACATATCCGCGGCTTAGCCGCTCTAGCTCACGGAACGACATATTGCGCGGATCGCAAACAATCCCGCCTTTTCCGCCGCCATACGGTAAATCAACAATCCCGCATTTTAAGCTCATCCAAATCGATAACGCTTTCACTTCACGTTCTGTAACGTTCGGATGAAAGCGGATACCCCCTTTTGTTGGTCCAACCGCATCGTTATGTTGGGCACGGTAGCCGGTAAAAATTTTTACAGTACCGTCATCCATGCGCACAGGAATTTTCACTGTCAGCATGCGAATCGGCTCTTTTAATAGCTCATATACCTCTTCAGGATAACCGAGCTTTTCCAACGCTCTATGTATGACGATTTGCGTTGCTTTTAACACGTCGTGTTTTTCTTCTTGCTTTTCTTCGCTGGTATGCTTGTCGGCTACCATACGTAAACCTCCCATACAAATCACTTGATAATGATATTGTCCACCTTTCATGTCATAGTATACACCTTCCTCTTGTTTATGCAAAGTAAAAAAATCAATTTTTTATTTGTTTTTCTTGATTTGCAACCGCTTACATTCTTTACTATATCAACAACTGTATTTTTCAGCCTCGTTCTATACATCCATTGTATAATGTTTTCTGAAAAAATAAAAATCAGACTCCTTTGCTCAGGAGTCTGAATCAAAAAAGCGATTAAGCCGGAAAATATCGAACAAGTTGTTCAATGGCACGATGGTCCATTATTTTTTTTCCATATTCTGCAACACGATGAATCGTGATCGTCGATGAGCTGCCAAACTCCGCTAATATAGCGATAAAATCATCGGCAGCAACAGGCGGCTCTTCTGAGACGTGCAAATAAAAGCGTTGATTATACGAATACAGCGTGCCGTCCACGCAGCCAATAGCATAAAGACGATGAGCCAACTGGATGACATCTTCAAACGTTTGGAACTCATAAAATATATCCTCGCTCTCATCGAGCGTCACTTGCATTTCAATATAATCATCAGCAAACTCTTCGTCAAAATCATGCTCTTGGTCTTCGCTCGTTACGATCACAACCATTCCCTGTGCCGGTAAAGAGTATACTTCCACCGCAATGGAGCCATTTACTTCAAAACCAAGTTCTTCGTTGGCTTCCTCAATCATGTCGCGAAACAATTGCTGCACTTTAAACGTGTCTTTCCATAAATCATCTTTCGTTAAGCCGCGATCCATTAAATCATCAAAGGTGAGGAAAATTTTTATTTTGTTGTGGGTTAAGCGTTCAAGGCGCATCAACACCCCTCCTTACCTACACAGCCATCTTCTTATGTTCATTGTATGAAAGAAACTGTAAATGGTTCTATTGTTATTATTGAGTTTACATCGTTTTTATCTATTTAGACAAGCATAATATGTGCAAATATGTAGTTTTTTCTTACTTCCTCATTTATGAAGCAACAAAGCAGCTTAAGAAACGTTCATAAAATTGAATTTGCGGATTTTTTATGCAATCTCCAGCCAAACATCACGATCTGTTCAACGATATTCCTTTGCAAACCAGACAGAATTACGATCAAAGCTTGTCCTGTTGCCGAGCAAAGAAGCTCCCATACCCGTGGCGCTAGTGTGACATTACATGAAACGATGACCATAAGTGAATCCATTTGATTCTGCATCACAAGTGCTCTAAAATAAATCTCCCCCACCTGCACTCCGTCAAGAGGGGGAGACTTTTCGGTGAATGATGTAAAAATGTTCAGGTGCAGCTATCCTGCAAACACTTCCTATTCGCCAATAAGAAAACGTCATCGATTCCATAAAATCCTATTTCTATCTTTCCTAATAATCACTATTTTCGTCATGAACATATATTGACGTATATTATAGATAAAAGCAGAAAAATCTAGGCTCTTGGAGCATCTTCAGCTTTGCACTCAATCGTAATGAGATTCGCTTCAGCAGGCGCTCCAAAACGCAAGGGAATGCGCCTTGTCCCATATCCGTTGCTTATGAACAGAACCGTTTGTTTGATTTGTTTCAGCCCCCCTTTTTCCTTAATTCCAAAACGTCCCAAACGAATTTGCCCCCCGTGAGTATGCCCGCTGAGTACAAGCGCAATGCGGTGAGCGGGACGAATTTTCCTTTTTATTTCTGGATTATGGCAAGCAATGATGCGGAATGCTTCTTCTTCCACGCCAAACAATGCAGAATCAAGGCGTGCCTTCCTCTTGCTAACATCATCAATCCCAATCAATGCTACTTTTTCTCCTTCTTTGGACCGAAGCGTAACTGCTCGGTTATCTAGAACATGGATGCCTTCCTGCCGCAAAAGCGCGTCCAGTCTTTCATAATCCGCTTCATAATCATTATTTCCCCAAACAAAATACGTCGGCGCAATTTGCTTTAAACGCCGTATATTTTCTTTTGTGCGTGCCAATGGCACCCCTTTTTCTGTCAAATCTCCGCCAATAACAACGATATCTGCCTTCTCCTGCGCTTGCTCAATGATTTTTTTAGACACGCGGCGGCGATGAATATCGGAAATAAAAAAGATGGTCAACGCCCGAAAGCTTTTCGGAAAATCGGAAAATGCTACATGTACGTTCACAATCCGATTTCGGTGCGCTTCCCACCACATATATGCGACCAAGCCTATACAAAAAAACAGAACGAGCATCATCATAAATTCTTCTCCTACAAAAGCTTTTTATACCGATGACCAGATGAAAAATCTACCGCTATCATACCATAAACAACAGAAAAAATGAAAAATAAAAGCGATAAGCGTTTATTAAGATGAAACAACCAATAAAAGCTGCCCACTACCGTATAACTCGCTAGCCATTCATACCAATTGACGATTTTCCTAATGAAAAGCTGAACCGCCCCTTCCACCATTGTTCGGATGGCCATGGCATTGGCAAGAAAGCCAATAAAAAAGCAAGCCATTGCCAAAAATGAGTGCAGCGGGCGAAATGTAAAATCAGCCAAAAAATTGACCCAAGTAAACGGAGTCACATCTGGCATCCAGGAAATCATCAAATAGCCACATACGTAGCCAACCGCCACATAAAAAAGCTGCTGCCGCATCTCATCCCTCCCTATTCTTTACATGTATTCATGAAAAAAGAAACGTATGCATAAACATAGACTGAAGCTTGATTGTAAAGGAGGCGTATGCATGTTCACTACGCGAAAGCAATACTATCCATATATCAGCCCATTTGACCCTTGCCCGCCGATCCGTGTCAAAACATATGTGACGGCACCGAATTTGTACCTCGGCTTCCAACCGCCAAACTTGCCGCAATTTTCTCCTCATGAAGCATTACAAAAAGGAACGCTTTGGAAGGTATTTTACGATCCTTATTACAGCCCATACGAAATGGCAAACAAGGGTGATTACAAATGAAGCAGCTACCAAAAGAATATTATGAGTTGCTTGAACAATTGCAGGCTGTTGATTTTGTGCTTGTTGAATTAACTCTCTACCTTGACACTCATCCAAATGATTATCAAGCCATTCAGCAATTTAACCAATTCGCTCAAAAAAGAAAACAATTAAAAAAACAATATGAAGAAACCTATGGCCCTCTCCAGCAATTCGGCAATAGTTATTCGAGCTACCCTTGGAATTGGGACGATACTCCATGGCCATGGCAAGTGTAAATGACGAGATCAAGGGGGAAGCAACATGTGGATTTATGAAAAAAAGTTACAGTATCCCGTGCGTGTCAGCACATGTAATCCCAAATTAGCGAAATATCTAATTGAGCAATATGGCGGAGCTGATGGCGAGCTTGCGGCCGCTCTTCGCTACTTAAATCAACGATACTCTATTCCTGATAAGGTGATTGGATTATTGACTGATATCGGCACAGAGGAGTTTGCCCATTTAGAAATGATCGCCACCATGGTCTACAAATTAACCAAGGATGCAACCCTTGAACAGTTAAAAGAAGCCGGCTTAGATGCCCACTACGTCAATCACGATCGCGCTCTTTTTTATAACAACGCCGCAGGGGTACCATGGACAGCCGCCTATATTCAAGCAAAAGGCGATCCAATCGCTGATTTATACGAGGATATCGCGGCCGAAGAAAAAGCAAGGGCGACCTATCAATGGATTATTAATATGAGCGACGACCCTGATTTAAATGATGGTTTGCGGTTTTTACGCGAGCGAGAAATCGTTCATGCTCAGCGATTCCGTGAAGCGGTTGAAATTTTAAAAGAAGAGCGTGACCGCAAAAAGATTTTTTAATAACGGCAGGACGTGCAAAAAAATCCGTTTGCTTTTCGAAGGACTGAGAATAGCTGAATGATCGCCTCATTCAGCTATTTTCATAAAATAAGTTAATATCATATTTCGCTTTCATCATTTCAAACCATTTATGCCGTTCCTTCCACTCCTCCTCATTTTTCCATAATTCAGCACTTTTTTGAATAATTTCACAGCGCAGCAAATGAAATTCCTCTTCTGCTTTCTCACATTTGTTCTTGTAAAATGATATAGCCCAATACAACGTAAACAAAAGCAATAAAGCATATAAGTGCTCTACTTTTCCAAAAAACTGTGTCATCACATTAGCAACCGTACCGCCCAAAGGCGCGATCTCCCATATAATATATATAAAAAACAATATAAATCCGATACTTGTCACGATTTGTAGCATTTTCACTTTTTGTTTGAATTTCTCCCATTTTTCTTTTTTTTCAATCACTCCGAGCAGCATTTGCTTTGTTACTTCGTCCTTTAGTCCCGAAAGCCATTCATCCACGGCAACCGTTCCCCTTTAACTAAATGGTTACTTCCATCTTATGTACAAGCACAATAAAATAGAACAAAAAAAGAGACGATATTCGTCCCTTCATTTTAATGAAATATTGGGGATTTGCAAAACCTGTCCTTTATGGAGCTGTGAGGTTTGGAGATGGTTCCATTTTTTAATAATCTCCATTCCTTTTTCCGTTTTGTAGTAATCCATCGCAATGCTAAAAAGCGTCTCGTTTTCTTTGACGACATGCGTCGTGACTTGCGGTTTTTCCTGCTTTTTCTCTGCGGCTTCAGAGTTCTCTGTATCGGACTTTACGATCGTCTTCTGCTGTGTTGGCCGCTTTGGTATTTTCTCGCTTTCGCTTTGCTCTCTTTCAATATCAATCGGCTCGTAGCTGCTGCTTGTTTGCACCGTGACGACAGGCAAGTCATCATCATACAGATGATGGACAATTAAAATCGTAACAGGTAAAAGAATAAAAAATACGAATAATAGCCGGATCAGCGGATATTTGATTTTCCATTTTCTTTTTTTCTTCTTTTGTTTCGTCCGTTTCCGTTTATGTACTTCACTGCGAGACGGGAGAGCAAGCACATCCATTTTTTTTTCAGGCTGCCTCCAATCATTGGTTTGCTGACGCAACAGCTCAGCTTGGTCATAAGCATGCTTCAATATTGTTCACCTCAATCCTCTGGATGCTTCGCTTGAAGATAGTCAAGGCGAATATGAACAGCCAGCACAAAATTAATGAAAAAATGGGCGGAAATGGTGACCCAAAGAATTCCGGTCCAAGCATAAAGATAGCCGAGAAAAAAGCTTAGCAGCATCACCATGATAAACGAAAACCATTTTGCCAAATAACGAACATGTAAAACAGCAAAAATAAGGCTTGCTGCCAATAAGCCGAAGCGTGTCTGAAGGACCCCTCGAAACAGCCATTCCTCAGTAAAAGCGATCACAAGGCATAGCCAAAGCAAGTGAGGAAGTGAACGAGTTTGAAACAGCTTCTCATTAATGCCTCCATCGTCATACCACTCTTTTGGCAAATAACGAAGCAGCAAAAACTCAAGCGCCAGTACCAGAAGCGCGCCACCGCCCCCGTATAAAACAACTGTCGCGGTCTCCCAGCGCCACATTCGTTCGAATGACGTCCCATCCAACAAAAACCAGCCTAACCCGCTGGAAATAATGAGGAGCAGCCCTTGCGTCACATATAAATGACGCAGTACTTCTCGATCACTCATGGTTTGAATTTGTTTACTTTGTCTGCTCATGAAGGCTCCCCATTTCAAAAAACATTCGCTGCAGTTCTTTTTGCCAGCTGTGGAACGTCCATGTGTCTTCGTTCTGCGCTGCACGTTTTTCATAGTGATGAAGCGAAAAACCGCATATGTCACAGCACATGCTTGGCTTTTGTACAAGCCGCTGATCAAAATACGATAAAAGCTGTTGGCGGCGGCACGAGGAATGGAACAGCCATTTCAGCATTTGCTGTAGCTTTTTTTGCTTCCATCTCCTTCTCGCCTCGATCATTTGTAATATGTTCGCTTCCACCTTGTCAAGGTTCTGCGAAGCTAGTTGCTCGCTTTCAAACATGTACTGCAAAATTCGCCATTGCGTGTCGCTCAGACCTAGCATCGTACTAGGTACCTGCGAAGACCATTCAGGTTCTGAAAATCTCTTATGCTCTATAAACAACCGAATTTGTTCACGAGCTGGCAGCTCTGTTTCTATAAGTGATTGTACCATTTCCTCATCGCCATGGGTATACAGTAAAATCGCAACACTATTTTTCCCATCTCGGCCTGCTCGTCCAATTTCTTGCATGTACGCTTCTATTTGCCCGGGCAAATGAAAATGAATCACATAACGAACATTTTCTTTGTTTACGCCCATTCCAAAAGCACTTGTACAGCAGACGAGCTGCAGTTGATCGCACAAAAACTGTTGTTGAATAAGCATGCGCTGCTCCGCATCCATTCCTCCATGATAATAAGCCACCTTCTCCATTCCTTCCCCCTGCAGTTTGCGGGCAAGGACCTCGGCCCATTGCCGGCTTGAAACATAGATCATTCCTGGGCCTTGCAATATTTTTACATAATGAAATATCCTCTCTATTTTTTCTTCAACGGATGAAACACACTCCACCTTCATCGCAATATTCGGACGATCGACAGGATGAATGTGCAGCTGTGCCTGCTTCAGCTGCAATGTAGCTAAAATATCATTTATAACTTCAGGAGGTGCTGTAGCCGTTAATGCTAAACAAGGCGGATTTCCAAGTTGATGGCGAATATGGCCAAGCTTCAAAAAATCAGGACGGAAATCATGCCCCCACTGTGAAATACAGTGAGCTTCATCCACAACAAATAAAGAGATTCCCGCTTTCTGTAAGGCTTCTATCCATTTTGGTGATTGCAATATTTCTGGAGATGCATAAATGAAGCGAAATGGGCGCAAATCGGTCAGCGCCGCCTGCTTCAAACTGCTTGCTAGAAAGCTATTAATCGCAATCACTCTCTTTTCCCCGCGCTTTCGTAGCTGCTGCACTTGATCCTCCATCAATGAAACAAGCGGAGAAATAATTAAAATACGACCAGAAAAAATATAACCAGGAAGCTGATAGCAAAGCGATTTCCCCCCGCCTGTTGGCAGCATCGCCAATACATCGTTTCCTTTCAAAACATCTTCGATAATTTCTTTTTGTCCCGGTCGAAACGAACGATAACCAAACGCTTTCTCCAATAATTGTTCAAGATTCACCAGCTTCCCCTGCCTTTGCCAAGATCAACCGAATTTCAAAATAGCTGACATGATCTCCAACAGCCTCACGGATTTTTCTTAATTGTTTGGTTCCCAGTTCTTTTGTTGCTTTCATAACGTTTCTTCTCGTTTTTTCATCAACAAATGGTTCAATCGAAAAACCGGGAACATTCGCAGCAATTTCCACAATATGATCTTCAATTGTACTCCGTTTTAATCCACGAATCCGGGCTATTTCTTCAATATCCTTTTGACTTTGCAGCCACTCATACGTTTTTTGCGCCGATCGCGTCAACGAAACAGGAGAAACGAGATCGCGCGCTAATGCGTGCAAAATCGGAAAGGAAGCGGCATCACGCACCAGCCTTTCCATCATATAGTGAAGAACATGCTGGAGCATAAGCTGAATGTAAAGCGAATCTTTGTTGAAGAAAGCGGCTAACTGCTCATTTGTCCAGCCAATCCGTTCAAAGCTGGTAAGCCGTAGCGTTAACATCTCCGCCTCTTCATCCGACAGCGCTGTAAGCAGATCCACCAGCTCGTTATACAAAGCATGCGCCCATTCAGAAGCTGTTCGTTTTTGTGAAAATATGTATCTCTTTACCCATTCAAATGTTGCTTCATGTCGATGAATCGGTTCAAATCGGCATTTATGAACAAGGTTAGAAATTGTCTGCACAAAAAGCGACAGCCGGTACCAAAATAATGTATCTACCGAATGATATAAAAATCCATTTAAGTGCTGCAAAAAACGAGCAGAGGGGAGCCAACGTTCAAGCTGCTCGTCACCTTTTTCTGTTAATACATAGGAGCGGTCACCGACAAGTGAGAGACATTGGTCGGTCATAAGCTCTGCAGCCGCCTTCTCAAGCTCGTACCCGGAAACATCCTTATATGCTCCAAATAATTTCTCTAGTCGGAACCATTTGCTATCTTGCAGCGTTTGCGCTGATTTCTTTCCTGAAAGTAAATGGTAAACAGCCGATAGAGAACGTTCACCGTTAAAACGCTGTAAACAAAATAAAAGAAGAAAATGCAAGGTCCTATCCATCCATCATCGCCTCTTACAAGTCATATTGCCTCCAAAAAATGAGCATCTATCAGGAACGAGCGGATGTTCTGGTCTTCTTCTTGGACATGGCGGAAGTTGCCCCTGTTCTTCATTCGCGCTTTTGTTGCCAGCAAACGAACAGATCCTCAAAAAGCCGCCAGTCATCCTTCATCATTCTACATCTTTTTATCATATCGATCCCAGCCTACATCGATTGTACCAAAACTCGAATGAAGTGGAAACGTTCATCCTGTTCGTGTATATAATAAATATAAACTTAAGGAGCTCGAATAGAGAGAGGATGGATAGCTGCAGCGGACCGAGGGTTTCATCACTTGTCTTTACCGCTTCTTCGCTTGACAAGTCCCCGGGTACCATCTCAAAAAGACAACTCGGAATCCATCCCCTACGCTTAGAGTTGGAAGACTTCACAATGGATAGATTAGCAGCGATGCTTGATCTATACAGCTATGAGAGCTATTCTCACTTGACTTTTAGGTTGAAAAGTTGGACAAAGCACTTTATTATAGGGATAGAGAATATGTTTTGGTTACATATGCACGGTCTATTCACCGGCGCAAATCGAATTGGGGAGGTCATTTTATGCCAAAGTATACGATTGTTGATAAAGAAACCTGTATTGCTTGCGGTGCTTGCGGCGCTGCGGCTCCAGACATTTACGACTACGATGATGAAGGAATTGCCTATGTAACGCTTGATGATAACCAAGGAATCGTTGAAATTCCAGATATTCTCCTTGATGATATGATGGATGCGTTTGAAGGCTGTCCAACTGACTCCATCAAAGTTGCTGACGAGCCATTTGATGGTGATCCAAACAAGTTTGAGTAAGTCCCCATCCCCCTCTCTTGAACAAGGTAAGAGGGGGATTTTATTTGCTTTTCGTAGTGCCATCGGCTTGAACTCAACAAACCAGCACATTGGAACAAATCCTTTCGTTTAGAGATAGGAGATGGATCGGTGAATGTGTTCAATATCCATTCATCATTCGTGGCGCCAGATCCAACCGATTCCCTTATTGGCTATATATTTAAATGAATGGTATCTGTAAAAGCCCGTGGTCAAAAGGCGAGGGGGGTGACTTGTCACGGCCACACTTTGGCGTGACCGAGCGCCAACTATCGACTGTCATACAAGAGCAATGTTTGAAAGATCAAGTTGTATCGATCATCACGGCTAATAATGCCCAACTAGCTCCACGAGTAATGAATAGATTCATAGACTATATCATATGGATATGAGAGCTGTTTGCAAGAAACGAGCTTTCAGCATCCACTCAGCACCACAGGCATATTGCTATATTTTGCTACTGTGTTTTATAATAGAAGCGCATACATACAAGAAGGAGGAAATGTGTCATGTCGTTTGAAAACAAAGTAGTAGAAGCGTTTATCGAAATTCCGACAGGCAGTCAAAACAAATATGAATTTGATAAAGAGCGCGGCATCTTTAAACTAGATCGTGTATTATTCTCTCCAATGTTTTATCCAGCAGAATATGGTTATTTAGAGAATACGCTTGCTCTTGATGGCGATCCGCTTGATATTTTAGTCATCACAACCAATCCGACCTTCCCTGGCTGCGTTATTGATACTCGCGTCATCGGTTACTTAAATATGGTAGACAGTGGAGAAGAAGATGCTAAACTCATCGGTGTCCCTGTCGAAGATCCTCGTTTCGACGAAGTTCGCAGCATCGAAGACCTCCCGCAGCATAAATTAAAAGAAATCGCTCACTTCTTTGAACGCTACAAAGATTTACAGGGCAAGCGAACAGAGATCGGCACTTGGGAAGGTCCAGAAGCTGCGGCTAAGCTAATTGAAGAGTGCATCGCCCGCTACCAAGAAACAAAAAAATAAATCCATCACTTGAGAAGCCAAGCGGAAAGCATCCGCTTGGCTTTCCTTTTTAGCAAATTCCGAACATTTCTTATAAAAACGCTTACATTTGTATGACTTCTTGATATTTCGTTGACAGACTATTTCTCCTATGATAAATTATCAGAAATTCAGAATTGTTGTTCCTGAAAGGAGTGCATCATTTTGTTTCGCATTTTAGTATCCGATCCAATCAGTGAAGAAGGTCTAGCCCCCCTCAGAAAATCCGAACATATTGAAGTTGTGCAAAAGAAGGTAACAGAAGCCGAAGAGCGATTGCACGAATTCGACGCTTTGCTTGTCCGCAGCGCTACAAAAGTAACAGAAGAGCTTTTAGTGAAAATGCCAAATTTAAAAATTGTCGGCCGCGCAGGGGTTGGGGTCGATAATATTGATGTTGAAGCAGCCACTCGTCACGGTGTCGTTGTCATTAACGCTCCCAATGGCAACACGATTTCCACAGCTGAGCATACATTTGCCATGATGGCCGCACTCGTTCGTCACATCCCCCAAGCACATGTTTCTGTCAAATCGCGCGAATGGAACCGTTCCGCCTTCGTAGGCTCCGAATTGCACGGCAAACATTTAGGCATTGTCGGCTTCGGCCGAATCGGCTCAGAAGTCGCTAAACGTGCGCGCGCATTTGGCATGAATGTTCATGTATATGATCCTTTCTTAACGAAGGAACGGGCGGAAAAGCTTGGTGTTTCGATTTGCTCGCTTGATGAAGTGCTCGCTCTCTCCGATATTATTACGGTACATACACCGCTAACCAAAGAAACAAAGGGGCTGCTTGGCGAAAAAAATCTCGCCAAAACGAAAAAAGGAGTTTACTTGCTAAACTGTGCCCGTGGAGGAATCATCGATGAGCAGGCTCTTGTCAAATTTTTAGAAAACGGCCATGTCGCTGGGGCTGCTCTTGATGTGTTTGAACAAGAGCCTCCTGGAGATCATCCGCTTCTTTCTTTTGATAACGTCATTGTCACACCGCATCTTGGAGCATCCACAATAGAAGCACAGCTTAATGTGGCTACCCAAGTAGCAGAGGAAGTTCTTCAGTTTTTAAACGGAAAACCAGTTACATCTTCGATTAACCTACCAACATTGTCTAAAGATTTGTACGAAAAAATTCAATCATTCTATACTCTTGCGAAAAAAATGGGAATGATTGCTTCCCAATATATGAATCTTCCTGTTCAAGAGATTACGGTGACTTACGCAGGGACCGTGGCTGATTTAGAAACAACCTACATCACGCGAAGCCTGCTTGCTGGCTTTTTAAAACCGCGTGTCGCTTCGACTGTCAACGAAGTCAATGCAGCTATGATCGCTAAAGAGCGCGGCATTACATTCGGGGAAAAATTTTCTGATCAAACACATGGCTATGCCAACTGCATTTCGTTAACCGTGTATGGCGAAAATAAAACATTTACTATTATGGGCACTCATATTCCAAATTACGGAAACCGCATCGTCTATTTTGATGGTTTTTCGATCGATTTTGCGCCAGAAGGATATCTTCTCTATATTCAACATCAAGATAAGCCAGGAATGATCGGAAAGGTTGGAAACGTATTAGGCAGCCATCATGCTAATATCGCAACCATGCAGGTAGGACGGCAACAAGCCGGCGGAAGAGCGATTATGATGCTTTCGTTAGATAAGCCACTCGACGACGAGCTGTTAGAAAAACTGGTTGATATTGAAGATATTGAATCAGCGAAAAAACTGGAGCTATAAAAGAATAATAGAAAAGGAGAACGGGGCCATCGTTCTCCTTTTTACTGGCTAACCTTTGTTCCTTGATGAAAAAGCCATTGCCATTTTCCGTTGATTCGCTTCTAAAGGAAGAAGCCGCTCCTTGAATTCGTCCTTCCTTTGAACTCCTCCCATTTTCGCTTCGAATCAGGAAATTTTGGAAAAACTGAAAGAGCGTCTTCTGTCGGGATACGATAAAAGTCCCGACCTGCCGCTAGCAAATTCGGCCGTTTTCTTTGATTATCCTAGCGGAACCGCCTGCCGCTCACCTTTATGGAAGGTGATCAACTCTGTATAGCCCACTTCGCGAGCAAGCGCAATCGCTTGGTCAAAATCAGCGCCAACATGTTCAGGAACATGAGCATCTGATGAAAGCACAATAGGAATTCGTTTATCATGGCACATTTGCAATAAGCGTCTGTCAGGGTACAGTTCGCCTACAGGTTTGCGCAAGCCCGCCGTGCTGATTTCCACGCACGTTTTCGAATTGGCAAGAGCGGTTGTCGCCCTGTCATACTGCTCATACAAAAACTCTTCATCTTTGGGCACGTAATTAAAGATTTTCACTAGATCCAAATGCCCAATAACATCGAACAAGTTCGATTCCGCCAAGGTTACAACTTGATCGAAATATTTTCGATATGTATCATATAAATCGCGACGCTCCCATTCTTTTCGATACTCAGCCAAATCAATGCCAAAATCATCGATCCAATGAATTGAACCGATGACATAGTCAAAATCATACGCTTGAATAAATGCCGCCATTTCTGCATGCTTTCCTGGTGTATAGTCCATTTCAATCGACATTTTCACATCGATCCCCGCATCCCATGCCTCATGAAACAAACGGACATAGTCAGCCATATCATAATATCTCCGCTCTTCGACCCAAGGGTTGGAAAGAATGTTTTTCGTTTGATAAAAATGATACGCATGCTCAGAAATGCCAAAATGCTGAATGCCTTTCCGTTTCGCTTCGTCGGTGAATTGCTTTAAATAATCAAGCGTCAGCGTTCCCCTTTCCAAATGATTATGGTAATCTGTCAGCATACAATCTCCTCCCACTGTGTTTTCCTCATTATATCTTATTGTTAAGCGGAAGGACAATGATTTGCCTGAATTTTCACCCATTATCCAGCAAGACCAATGAAAAATAACAAGCGAATACACATGACCATGCCAGCCACCGCAAGCAGCCGTTTCATTACATCTTCCATCGCCTAATCCCTCTCCTTTCATTCCTTTGACCATATATGTATTATGTGAAAAGAGAAGCAATTAGAACTGTCCGCTTTCAGTTTTTACGAAACTGTAATAAAACCTCCACCACCACCGATGTTTTTCGCTAGCGTGTGGATAGAGGATTCGGCGCAATCGGGACACGGATGCTTTCTCCCAACCGATAAGGCCCCACCTGTTCCGTGTTGCCTCCCAAAAACGTAACAGAATGAAAACCAAATTCTCTCGCGGTCAGCAGCATTGCTTCAAGCATCCATTGAGATGCAGCCGATTCGTTCAAAACAGAGCTGGGCGTAAATTGAACAATAAGATGCTTGCCTTGTTTTTGTATATCCATGATGTGTACATGTTGCGAAATAGACGGACGAAAAATGGCGCTTTTCATCCTTTGCATGCTTTGAAATGCATCTTCAATAGTTGAAAAAGGCTCAGTCGATGGTGCGAGAAACAAAGGATGGGACGGATCGGACTGATAAAAATAATACGCCCGTTTTTTGTGAGAGACACGCAACGATTCCAGACGACCGATAGATGGCAAATTAATTCCTTTTTTATGTTCTGTGAAAAATTGGACATTCGTTCCTCCAAGCCAACGGATCGTTTCTTCAATGCTAGAAAGAAACACCGTCGTCACGGCCGGATCATTAGAAAAAACCGGATGTTTTTTCGCAACGTGTACCGCCCATTCAGTCTGATCGCCAGAAGCATTAGAAAACGTTATTCGATCAAACCAATGGTTATCTAGCCCTAATTGTCCTGGCAATTGTTCTTTGGCAAATTGAAGCTGCCGTTCTCGAGAATGTTCGTTTGGTGAAGCAGAAACGCTAACGGGAATCACCGCTTTTCTATTAAGATCCGGGAGCGCTAAAACCACCACTTTACGATCTTTAACAACGCGAGAAGCCACTTTGTCCGCTGAATCTGTACTCATCATCACCGCTTGCTTTGGGGACGATTCTTCCGCATTCATCAACACCTTCATTTCGTTTTCATGTTCTTCTGCTTTGTCCTTTTTGGATGACGAAGACAAGTTCAAAGAAGCACCGATCATCATAAAAAAGCAAACAGCAGCAACAGAAACAAGAGCGGAGACGATTCGCCCATTTTTCCGAATTATTTTTTTCTTTTTAAGCATCTGGTTATAAATCTCTTCTTTAGAGCGGCGGTCATGCACCAGCGGCATCTGCTTGAGCACTACTTGAATATCGTCTTCACTCCATTGGAATTTTTTCATGATGCCATCCTCCCTTCGCTGCCTCTTCCTCCATTTGCTGTCTTAGATGCTTTAGCGCCCGATGCTGAGTCGTTTTTACTTTGCTTTCCGTCCATCCTAGCGCCTCAGCCGTTTCTGAAACCGATAGCCCTTGAATAAATCGAAGCACCAGCACGCTTCTTTGATCAAACGTGCACCTTTCCAGACATTGATACATCAATTGAATTTCTTCTTTTTGCAGCGCTACTTCCTCAGGTAACGCCTGCGGATCCTGAATGGGCTTAGCTGTCCAATCAAATGATCCAATGATTTTAGCCCTCCAGCTTCTCTGCTTTCGAAAAAAATCGATGGCGACATGGCGCGCAATCGATAGCAGCCATGTTCTTTCGCTGCTGCGCCCTTCAAAACGTCCATATGAATTCAACACTTTTATGTATACTTCTTGAACAAGATCTTCCGCTTGCTCGCGATCTCGCACCATATAAAATAAAAATTGAAACAGATCATGATGATATTTTTCATATAGTTCGTCAAAAACGGAATCCATTCTTTTTCCTCCCGCTCTGCCATATTCGTCGTTAAAATTATCCGTTTCGTTACAGGCTCCCTAAAAATTTTACAATAAAAAAAGGAAGAACATGACAGATATTCTTCCTTTTTATTGAACAATCTCAATAGGAAAAAAGTAGCGATTTGTCATTTTCCGAATAGCTTCCTCCATCTCCGGCTGAAAACTAATCAACAGCGAAGTAGCTGGACCCGCTGAAGCGTGCAGCGGCAAAGGGCAGTAGCAGCTTGACGCTGTCAGCCCATTATCGTTTAACAGCTGTTGCAGCTCATACCAAATTCCCTTTGACCCGATTGGCACAAGCTCAAAAATTTCCGATCTTGATAATAGTTGACGAAATAATGGCAGCGGAAGCAGACGATCTTGTTTCTTCAACACCTCATCGCCAACAAGCGGCTCGCCAATGACGGCGAATTTGGCATGGCGAGGTGTTATGCCCATTCGCTTTTGCTTGTTTTGAACCTTGCCGACCACCGTAATGCCAAACGCAGATTGCTGTGTGGTAAAGTTCGATTCAGTGCTTCCGACAAGCGGCAAGGAGAGGCTAAGCTCCAGCAAAGCCTGGCGAACTCCTGCACAAAGAGCCCCCCATGATTCATCACCATTAAAATTTTGCAAAACGGCAGCTAGGGGTTCGGCGCCGACACATAACGCTTCCATCAACGCCACACGCGCGGCAAAATAGCTGACTGTCTCATATGATGCGCAAACAAGATCCAGCTCTTTTAGGCCGATCGCAGCAGAGCCGTCGGCAGCAATAACAAGCGCTTCATTTTCGTATAGCGGCAAGAACAATACATCACGCATTGTGCATCTTCCCACGATCCAATATGTTGTTTTTTAGCAGCATCGGCGCTACAATAAAGCAGATAGCAGCATTCAATGCGGTGGCAATAGCAAGAGCCGGCAAAACAGCGACGATGAACATCCCCCCAAAGCTGAAAATAAGCGGAAGCGGCGCAAGAAATACGTTGCCGATAAAAAAAGCAGCATGTGCTGTTTTTCTCCAGCCCTTGTGAAACAGTAAACTAAATATATAAACAAGCACAGCCATTTCCAATGCAATCAGCCCGTGAAAAGCCCCTAACTGAAAACCCGCAAACCAGGCTGATAAAAGGTGGCCAACGGCAGCTACAAGCGCTCCTTCCTTTTTGCCGAGCAGCACACCAGCCACAAGAGCTGGTGCGCTATCAAGAGCAATGCTGCCAAGATGAGTGGGGAATTTTAATAAGGCGCCAACGACAGATAGACTGATGCATAAAATCAAAGCGGCAAACTGTTTCAAATGAAGGTTTCCCATATCACTTATTGCTCTCCTTTATCACGAAAAACGATCGCGCTTCGTTCATATTCAATGTCATTCACGTTTAGTCTTGCATTCACCACGCGAGCGGCTGCAAAAAAGTAATCAGAAAGACGATTAACATATTGCAAAACAATTTCATTGATCGGCTCCGCCTTGCTCAGTGACACGATGCAACGTTCTGCTCGTCTCGTCACCGTCCGTGCCACATGAATGGCTGCAGCCGCTTTGGAACCGCCCGGCAAAATAAATTTTTCAAGCGGTGGCGCTTCTTTAATATATTCATCAATTCTTTGCTCTAAAAAGGTGACCATTTCTGCTTTCACTTTATATGGAAGCTTTTGATTCACAATGGCTAAATCACCACCGCAATCAAACAGTTCATGTTGGATCTTTTGCAATTCGCTATAAATATCTTGAAACTTCTCTTCTTCAAGCAGTGTCATGGCTTGTCCTACTAATGAATTCACCTCGTCTAATGTTCCGTAGGCTTCTACGCGTAAATGGTCTTTGTCTACGCGCCCGCCTATTAAACTTGTTTTCCCTTTGTCTCCCTTTCTTGTATACAATTTCATCTTGATTTTCCTCCCCTTATTTGATTCGTTCGGCCAAACCACACCACAAGCGATCGACACGACTGCATCTGCTTGTCAGCTCTTGGTAGCACCAACCCGTTACATCACGCCAGTTCCGTTCTTCTTCTGTAAGCGGCACAATTCCTTGAGTGATGTCACAACCGATCCATACCACATTTCTTCCCGGCTTATTTTGCTCCCATTGATGCCACGACTGAAAAAACATTGCCCAATGTTCGCGATCTGGCAAGCGCCAAATCAATGCTTCCATCCCTTCAAACACGACAACATTCTCCATCTCTTCCTCGGGAAAAAAATAATCGCCTTTATACCCATTGCACCAACGGTACCACACTTTTTCATTTAATTGATAATAGTCGCAAACCCATTTCCGTTTTCCTTGAAAGGCACCTCCACTAACGAAATGCATCGTTTTCGCTCCTTCCATCGCTCGACTGTCGATTGCAGCATAAAACCGCCGCCAAACGGGATCGACCATTCCCAAAATGGACGTTCTAATGAAGCATATCGCTCCAATACATAGCGAATCGGTCCCCCATGTGTAATGACAACAAGATGAGACGATTTTGTATGGCAAGCGAGTTCGAGTGTTTTGTCCAAGGCTTGCTCCATTCGCCGACCAAAATCTCGATAATGCTCGCCATTGGGCGGGGCAATGGAAAAAGGACTTTGAATCCAGCGCTGATACTCTTTTACTTCTTTCAACTCAGCAAACGTTTTTCCTTCCCAATCTCCAAAATTAATTTCACGCCAGTCACTCATTTCCCAAACTAGCACGTCTTCCTCGCCAAACAGCAGGGCGCATGTTTGCCGACAGCGCAACAAATCGCTTGTCACCACGACCTTCGCGCGAGGATAAGCGCGAGGATCTCGTGCTTGGAGACGTGCCTGCTCTTCTAAAGCGAGCGGCACATCCGTAAAACCAATATAGCGTTTCTCTTTATTTGCTTTTGTCATTCCATGGCGAAGAAATGTAAGAGCCAGATGATAAACCATAGCCATGCCTCCGTTCCCTCCACAAAAGCTCCAAGCATGTCGCCGGTGATACCGCCAAACTGCTGTTTATAGAATGTTCGCGCCATCCAAAAAGAAAGAACAACGCCAATCAATAATACAAACATCAGATGCGGCTGAAACCATCCAAATATCGCAACAGTCAGAGCAAAAAAAGAAAGAATAAACGCTTGATCCGCTCCCGTTACGTGCTCACGGAACGCGGCTGCCATTCCTGTCGGCTTAGCGAGCGGGGCTGCCATCAGCAAAAGCGCCATAAATGTTCGCGAAAAAAACGGAATGACCACAAAGACGAGCGGCGAGATGCCAGAAACGATTGTTTCATATAAAAATAAAAACCGAAACGCTAAAAGAAACACGACAGATAAAACCGCAAACGCCCCAACTCGTGAATCTTTCAAAATCTCCAGTCTCCTAGCTGTATCGCGATACGAAAAAAACGCATCGCTTACATCCATCCAGCCGTCCGCATGCAGCCCGCCCGATAAAAAAATAGACAAAAATAGCAGCGAAAGGGCCAAAAACAGCGAAGACGTCGGTGTCCACCTTAACAGGAGGTACCAGCCGGCCAGAGCTGCACCAATCAATAAGCCGACAGCCGGAAAAAAACGAACGGACCAGCGGGCTGTATCTCTTTGCCAATTCACCTCTTTTCGCAATGGAAAAACGGTTAAAAATTGCAAGGCTAAAATCCATCCATCCCTAACAGCCATGGAAGGCACTCTCCTTTTTTTAAAATCGGCACACCATGGTGTACAAGAATCGCATAGTCAGCGCTATGGACAATACGCTGGTGAAGCCAGCCCAGCATTTTCATAAAATGATAGGTTCCTGCGTCTTGCGGCACTCCCCCGGAAAACAGTTCATTGGATACCATGACAAGCGCTCTCACAACAGTGCTCAATTGTGAAACCGTCCGCAGCATCCTCTCAGCCTTCTGCAAGCAAACCGCTTCTATTTCCCATCCCTCTTCATCAAATAACTCGTTCGCAAGCCAATTCGTTAAACAATCAACAAGAAGGATATCATTCGGCCCAAATTGGGAGGCTAACTCATGTAAATGAAGCGGCTGCTCCCACGTGGTCCACTGGATGGATTGCTGACAGCGCCGTCGCTGATGATGAATGATGCGCTCCTTCATTTCCTGATCGGTTGTTTTCGCAGTCGCAATATAATGGACCGTATTTTGCCGCGAAGCAAGCGCTTGAATGCATTGCTCCGCAATTCCGCTTTTCCCGCTGCGAACACCGCCGCTAATAAAGATCATCATGGCTGCCACCTCGTGAAAAACGATAGAAGCTGATCATTTTCTCTTTTGCTCCTCACAGCAAAACGCAAATAGCGGCCCTCGAGTCCCATGAAATTTTTTGTATGCCGAGGAATGAATCCCTCTTGTAGCAAATCATAAAATAAACGATCCATTGAACCACTAGGCGCTCGTAACAAATAAAAATTTACAGCTGATGGTGATACGTAATAGCCCAATTGCCGCAACGCCGCCGTCATTCGCTCTCGTTCCTTAGCGATCATTCGCTTCGTATGGACGACAAACTCGTTCATTGGCAACAGGCGCAGAGCGAGCTGCTGTGCTACTTGACTTATGCTCCATGGCGGCTGAAGTGCTTCAAGCTGCTCAATGATCTCGTGATGAGCTGCGATATAGCCCACACGTACCCCCGCTAAATGATACATTTTTGTTAAAGAACGAAGCACGATCAGACGCGGAAAAAAATCTAGCCATTTTATAGCGGTAAAAGAAGGTTCGCAAAATGGAATAAACGCCTCATCAATCACGACAACCGTCCGTTTTTGCTCCGCTTTTTCCAACAGCCAACGGAGCTGTTGCGGCTCCATCACGATCCCAGTCGGATTATTAGGCTGGCATAAGAAAATAACATCGGTCTGTTCGATCAGCTTAAGCCAGTCCTCTTGCTTGTACATCCATTGGCTTGCTTCATCAGCCATGATGGAAACAATCTCACAGCTGCGGGCAAGACAAGCGAGGCGATATTCAGAAAATGTCGGTTCCGCAATGCCGATTCGTTTCCCGGAAAATAATTGCGCTAGGAGATCAATACATTGTGAAGCGCCGTTCCCAAGCAGTATTTGCTGAACATCGAGCTGCTCCATACGTGCAAGATAGCGCTTCAATTCTGAAGCTGACGGATCTGGATATTCCATTGCCCATTGATAAAACTCTGTTTGTGTAGGCCAGACAGCAAGAGGAAGGGGGAACGGATTGGTATTGACACTAAAATCAATCCATTCATCCGGAATAGAGAGACCGACGCTTTGATATAATTGTTGCGGATTAGCCCCATGTGCCGGCAGCTTCAACGATCATCCCTCCTAACGAAAGCAGTGCAAGAAATACGACAACCGTTCGAAACATCACATGAACAGCTTGGCGAATGTGCTCTTTTTTCAGCTCAACCAGCGCCTCTCCTATTTTCGGACGTTGCGAGATGACGCCTTGATAAGTGTTGGTTCCTCCTAGCTGTACGCCCAACAAGGCAGCCATGGCAGCTTCGCCCCAACCGCTATTCGGGCTTGGGTGCTTGCGGGCATCGCGCAACACCAGACGAAGGCAGCCGCGAATGTGCCGGCTATTTCCAAGCACCATCACAATTCCCGTCAACCTAGCTGGTATGTAATTTAATACATCATCTAGCCGTGCAGATGCCCAGCCAAAATCGCCATATTTCTCATTTTTATAGCCAAGCATAGAATCGCACGTATTAACAGCGCGATAAACTAAAGCCAATGCTCCGCCGCCGACAAGCGCATAAAAAAGCGGTGCCGTAATTCCATCGCTCGTATTTTCAGCCACCGTTTCGACACAAGCTCTAACAATTTCCGGCTCATTCAGCGTTTCCGTATCGCGGCCAACAATCATGCTTAGCTCGTTTCTTGCCTTTTCTATATCTCCTTGTTCAAGCGGAATCATCACATTCCACGCTGCCTCTTTTAAACTTTTGGCGGCAATCGTCGTAAATATAAGCAAAGCTTCGATTACGACGCCAAATACAACGGAAACGCGGTAGCTTTCATATATGATGATCGAACTGATTCCATAGACCACTGCAACAACGATTCCAATCGTTACGATCCCTTTTACCCGCCGCATTCGTCCACGATTCAGCCGATGATCCAGCCAGGCAATCAATCGGCCCATTCCGCGCACCGGGTGCGGCAACCAACGCGGGTCACCGATGAAAAAATCAATGACGACCGCTAAAGCCATTGCGAGCAAATGATAGGTCACTTCCCATCGCCTCTCCGTTTTTTATATTTGCGCAACGCTTCCGTTGTCGCCTCATACACAAAACGGCCAATCGCTTTGCCAAGCGGCGTAGCCGTTCCAGCATACTCAAACAAGCGTCCTGTTTGTGATGAGGCAATGGCAATGCAATCAGTGGATGTGCCAGTAGCCAGCGTATGTGTTTCCGGATCAAGTACGTGTGCATCATATAACGCTTTCACTTTCGCTTCCGTTGTCGTCATCATGGCCTGTACAAATGCTGTCTCATTTAATTGGCCATCAATAAAAATAAATACGTTAATCGTACCGATTCCTTCCGCTGTCTCCCTTTTTTCCCACGCTTTTGCAGCATCCACCGCATTTCCAACGCCCGCGGTCACCATCACGAATAATGGCACTTCCTCTTCGCTGCTCTTTATCCATACGGCATCCTCTAAATAGACAGCGGTCATCATGCCAATGGTACGATGCACGGCAAAAGAATGGGATTGTAAATATTGCTTCATTTCTGTCTCTGGATCATCACAGCGATAATGCTTCGGCACATGTCTATTCACAAAGTGTGTAGCCCATTGAAAACCAGCGCCAACCACAGCCGATGACAGCACTTTAAAAGGCTGCGGTGTGGTAATGACAATCTGTTCGCCGTCTTGAGCAATCGTTAACGCACTTAAGGAATCGTTCTGTTGCCTCGTATCGGAATAGGTCTGAGGAACAAACGTGAGAAGCGGCTTGGACACAACGGGATGCGCTTGACGCCGCACAGACGCTTGAAATACGGTTTCTAATTGTTTTTCTTCAATCATATCGCTTGGTTCGCCGAGTCCCACCATCTTTCCTTCATGAAGCAACAAAAGCCGGTCACAATATAAGCTAGCTAGATTCATATCATGAAAAATGGCTACAACCGTTAACTGATTTTCTTCTGTCCATTTTTTTAATTGATCTAGCAGTTTGATTTGTTGGGCAATATCCATGTGGTTGGTCGGTTCATCGAGAAAAAGCAAGCTCGGCTTTTGGGCAAGCGCTCTTGCTAAATAGACGCGCTGCCTTTCTCCACCGCTTAAACAGTCGATGGTTTCCTGTTCTTTATGTGCCATCCCCACTTGTTCAAGCGCTTCGGCTACCGCCTGTTCATCCTCCTCTGTCCATGTTGGAAATAACCCTGTTTGATGGGCATAGCGTCCTAACTCTACCGTTTCTTTGACAGTATAGCCAAATGCTGAATCGGCGCTTTGCGGGAGAACAGCGACAAGGCGCGCCAGTTCTTTTGACGAAAAGGAAGCAAGCGGGACGGCGTTCAGTGTAATGGTCCCCTTTTGTAAAGAAAGCTCTCTGCTTAACAGCTTTAATAATGTTGTTTTGCCGCTGCCGTTAGGTCCTAAAATTCCAAAAAACTGTCCTTGTTCCACAGTGAAGGTAATGTTCTGCAACACCGCTTTTTCTCCGTATTGATAGGAAACATCATGAACGTTTAACATCATTTTCACGTCTTCCTTTTCATTCTATTTAAAAATAACCCCGCAAACAAAGGTGCGCCAATTAACGAAGTAATGATGCCGATCGGCAATTCACTCGGTGAAATCATGGTTCGCGCCGCTAAATCGGCTAGCACTAAAAAAGCGCCCCCGTATAAAAGCGATAGCGGTAAAAGCAAGCGATGATTCGGTCCCGCAACAAGACGAATCATATGAGGAACGACCAAGCCCACAAAGCCAATCGCCCCCGACACAGCAACAGCCGCCCCTGTTAATAAGGAAGCGCCGATTAAAATGACCAGCTTGCGCTTGGCAACATGGACACCTATGTGAGCAGCTGCCTCTTCACCAAAGGCAAAAGCGTTTAACTCGCGGTGATTCACTAATAACAGCAAACATCCTATTATAAAAAACGGAAGCATCATGACAACATATTTCCAGCTTCGCATCGCGACGCTTCCCATCAACCAAGTAATAATTTGCCGCAGTTCCTCTCCTGTCAGCGCAATCATAAGCGAGATCAACGCGCTGAAAAATGCGCTGAAAATAATTCCGGTTAAAATGATCGTTTCCACTGACATGCGCGGATCGACGGCGCGAGTAAAAAACAAAACGAGAAAAAGAGTCAGCAATCCAAACGCAATGCTCATGATCGGTAATGTAAACGATCCAAACCACGGCAATTGCAGATGAAAGAACAAAACGACGACCGCTCCGACTGACGCGCCCGATGATACTCCAAGCGTATAAGGATCAGCCAATGGATTTTTTAGCAATCCTTGAAACGCCGCTCCCGCCAACGAAAGGGAAGCGCCGACTAAAAAAGCCAAAACAACGCGCGGCAAGCGGATGGCCATCACAATTTGCACAAGCGTATCAGGAATGTCAGGGGACGGCGCAATTCCCCACCATTGCTCTAAAAAAATGTCAATAATAGACGAAAAGGGAATCGATAGTGAGCCTATCGATATCCCTAACAACATGCACACGACCACCGCCGTAAGAGCGATGACGTAGGCAATTATATTATTTAAAGATTTCCGGATAAATGACTTTGGCAAGTTCCTCTACCCCTTCAACAAGGCGTGGGCCTGATCTTGTGACTAAATCAGAATTCACCTCATATACGCGTTGATTTTTAACCGCCGAAACGTCCTTCCACGCCGGTCGTGCCATCACTTGCTTTACAGCATCTTTCACATAGTCTCCATACGTGACAACAATTACATCCGGATTGAGCGCTACCGCTTTTTCTTCCGTAAACATCGGCCATCCTTCTTGATCGCCAGCCACATTTTCTGCTGAAATCGCTTGCAGCATGTCATTGATAAATGTTCCCTTTCCTGCTGTATAAATTTGTGGCGCCGGCTGCACTTCCACCCATACTTTTACCGGATTTTTCACGTTTTTTGCTTTTTCCTTGATGGCTTCAAGCTTTGATTTCATCTGGTTAACAATTTGATCGGCTTTTTTCGTTGTCCCTGTTGCTTGTCCAATTAATTGGATCGAATGGTAAACATCATCAAATGTTTTGGCATCGTTCACAACAAGCACTGTAATTCCCGCATCCTTCAGCTGCTGCAGGCCGTCCCGCGAATTATGGGCACTCGATGCGTGGGCAAGCACTAAATCAGGCTTGAGTGAAATAATTTTCTCCACGTTAAACTCCATGCCGCCAATTTTTTCTTTATTTTTTACATCTTCCGGATAGTTATCAAAATCACTGACTCCAACAATTTTCTCTCCTAAACCAAGTTCATAGGCAATTTCCGTATTGCTCGGAATTAACGAAACGATTTTTTTCGGTTCGGACTGAATCGTGACCTCTTCCCCTAATCCGTCCTTAACGGTTACCGGGAAAGCAGCTGTTGCTTCTTGCTTCGCATTGGATGAATGAGTGGATTTGTCTGTTTCTTGATTACCGCACGCGGCAAGAAGGCCGAACGTCAGCATCAACACAAGCAGCCACGTATAATACCTCAGTTGCTTCATCATGGTTTCTCCTCCTGCACATATAAATTAAAAAATGCCCATCCCGGACGGAATGAGCAAGAAACGACAAACCATAGAGTTGTGGCAGCATAATAACCACCTTTTGCCGTTTCGCCATCTCACCCCCCGAAGATTGGAAACATCGAGCAGTCAGGGCAGGTCTACTGACTTATGCTTCATCCTACTTTGAACCTTCCCATGCGGCCAACAGCTTGCCCATCAATACCGCACAGTGGTTATTTCATTTCGTCAGCATTTACAGTTGCGGGGACAGTTCTGGATTCGCACCAGATTCCCTATTAAGCCTATTAGCGATTCGCTCACTTCGGCACCCTTCTGCATCGATATACAATTGTAAAAAATAATCGAACAATTGACAGTTACAATATTAAAGGACGAAAGGCTGTTTGGCAACAAAAAAATGACGGAATTCGCCATTTTTCCCGTCTCTATATTATATGGATCTCATTTTTTAACGCATTGGCGTGATGAAAGCACATCCACCGACTTACCGTAAAAACGACTCGAACAGCAGTTTATCGCCATTCGAGTCGTTTGGATCGCTATTAATTGTTAATATAGCGTTCAAATACATCCCCAAAATCTTTCACTGTATACTGCTTCTTAGTCTCAACAAGCCAGTTGAACGCGATTTGATTTAGCTCTTTAAACTGTTCAGCAATGCTGTTTGGAGTGCTGGCGACACGCCCTAGCACGGAGGAGGCAACATCGAGACTTTTTCGCGCAAAGTCGAGCGTCGTTTCATTTTCATGGCAAATTTCTGAAATTTTTAAAAGTGCTTTATATAAATCTTTCACTTCTTCCAGATGCTTTTTATGCACATCAATCGAATAGTGCTCCGATCCGATGGTAAATTTAATCTCTACATCTAAATCGACCGTGCCTGCCGTCTCAAGCGATACGCCGGCAATTGGATACTTATAGTAATCATAACGGCGCAGCGTTCGCTTTTTACTTGTCGCGCTCGTCCCATCTAAATGAATAAGCGCTCGGTTAGTAAAGCAATATTCATCTGATTTGGACTTAATCAAAAAATAAATCTTTTCTCCATCTTCATGCATCACATAATCGTCTGCGTCCACTTTATCATAATTTTCGGGTTTAATGACAGAGCCGATATCACTTAATCCGAGAACATCAGCAGCAACTTTGCCAAACATCCAGCATCTCCTCCCCTTTCTTTTCTTACAATCCCATTATACCATCCATTTGCTTTCCAGATCCGATAAACAGAAAAAATAAAAAATGGATTTATAGCCGATTCAAAAGCACAATCCTTTTTTAACAGATGGAGGCAAATCATAGAACACTGTCCAATACAACTTTTTATAAACGTCATTCTTCGCTGAAACCTCCGTGCCTTGTCACAGGATCAAGAGACGATGCGAGTGCTATAATATATTTATGATGATGTCCCAAAGTTCATATTCTGTTCATAAACATCAAGTACAATACATACACGACAGCATAAAAATCATAGCAAAAAGAGTGGTGATCAAATCGTGCAAAAGCAATCATTAGAAGAAAAAGCAGACTGGCGCTCGTTTATCTGGATGATTCAAGCAACGAAGCCGCCTAAAATGATCATGATTATTGCGCTATTCTTAAGCGTGGCGTCTTCCATCGTCAGCTTAACGATTCCGCTATTTACGAAAAAAATGATCGATGGCTTCACCGTTTCATCATTAAATAAAACGACGATCATTTTGCTTGTTGGCGCCTTTATTGCACAAACGATCGCTAGCGGCTTCTCCATCTACTTGATTAACTATACAGGAGAAACGGTTGTATCCAGACTAAGAGAACAAGTATGGCAGAAGCTGCTGCATTTGACCATTCCGTACTATGATCGTCATCGTACAGGGGAAACGGTTAGCCGAATTACAAATGATACCGCTATTGTGAAAGGATTAATTACAGAGCATACAGCCAACTTTTTCAATGGCATTATTTCCATAACCGGCTCTGTCGCATTATTGCTGTACTTAGATTGGAAAATGACGTTGATTATCTTTATTCTGCTTCCACTAGCCGTTAGCATTATGATCCCGTTAGGAAGACAAATGTTTAAAAACTCTAAAAGGCTGCAGGATGAAACGGCGCAATTTACTGCTTTTATTACACAAGTGCTGTCAGAAATTCGCCTTGTGAAATCATCCAATGCCGAACAGCTTGAATATGAAAAAGGAAAAAAAGGCATTTCGCATTTATTTCGCTATGGATTGAAGGAAGCAAAAGTTCAGGCCATGGTCATGCCATTGATGGGAATTGTGCTTATGCTTCTGCTTGTTGTCATTCTCGGCTTTGGCGGATATCGGGTTTCTACAGGGGCAATGACGGCCGGAGGGCTCGTTGCTTACATTTTATATCTTTTCCAGATGGTCATGCCGCTTGCTGCATTCAGTACTTTCTTTACACAATTGCAAAAAGCGATGGGAGCCACACAACGCATCATAGCCACGCTGCGCGAGCAGGAAGAAGACTATCTGTCTGGAGAAGAAGTCGCTCGCATTGATGAACCGATCCATGTCAATCATTTATCGTTTTCATATGAAAACGGTGAACCGATTTTAAAGAACGTAAACTTTACGATTGAACCGGGAAAAGTGACAGCGATCGTCGGCCCGAGCGGTTCAGGAAAAACGACGTTCTTTTCCATCTTAGAGCGGTATTATACACCGACAAGCGGCAGCATTTTTCTCGGCGAGAAACCTATTCATGCCCTTTCTTTATCTTCATGGCGCCAGCAAATTGGTTATGTATCTCAAGAAAGTCCGCTTATCGCTGGAACGATTCGTGACAATATTTGCTACGGGCTTGATCATCAAGTAAGTGACGAAGGATTAAAATGGGCAGCCGACATGGCCTATGCTTCTCCGTTTATTGAAGAATTGCCACAAAAATATGAAACAGAGGTCGGCGAGAGAGGCATCAAGCTTTCCGGCGGGCAGCGCCAACGCATCGCCATCGCCCGCGCGCTGCTGCGCAACCCGCGCATTTTATTATTGGACGAAGCCACGTCCAACCTCGACAGCCAATCGGAAATGGCGGTGCAAAAAGCGCTGCAAAACTTAATGAAAGGGCGAACGACGATCGTGATTGCCCATCGATTATCGACGGTCATCAACGCTGATCAAATCATTTTCATGGAAAAAGGCGAGATTACGGGAATGGGGACGCATCAAGAGCTGTTTGCCACCCATGCGCTTTATCGAGAATTCGCCATCCAACAATTGCATCTTCATGAAGAAATGCAAAAAAATACGGCTAAAGGATGAGAACGTATGGCAAAGTTATTGATTGTGGATGATGATGATCATATTCGCGAGCTTTTGAAAGTTTTGCTTGAAAGCGCGGGGTTTGAAACTTATGAAGCGGCTGACGGCCGGCAGGCGCTTCGATTGCTAGAAACCGTCAAAATAGATCTGGCCATTCTCGATATTATGATGCCGGTAATGGACGGCTGGGAATTGTGCGAAGAACTTAGGCATTTTGCCGATATCCCCATTTTAATGCTTACCGCTAAAGGCGAGACATCACAAAAAGTGAGGGGATTTGAGCTGGGGGCGGATGACTACTTAGTCAAGCCTTTTGAACCAATGGAGCTGATAGCAAGGGTTAAAGCCTTGTTGAAACGCTACCGCATCGCGAATTCGCACACAGTGCAAGCAGGAAGGCTGTTGCTTGATGAGAAAACTTACACGATCACGTGGGACGATTCTATGCTCACGATTCCGAAAAAAGAATTTGAGCTTTTATTCAAGCTAGCGAGCTATCCTGGAAGGACACTATCAAGAGATGAATTAATTGAAGATATTTGGGGCTATGATTATGAAGGGGATGAACGAACCGTCGACGTCCATATCAAACGGTTGCGCGAACGATTTTCTGAAGAAAAGAGCGGCTTTAAAATCATAACTGTCCGCGGCTTAGGCTACCGCTTAGAGGTGCAGCAGCCGTGAACAAGCGTCCTTCCATCTTTCTTTTCATATGGCGTTTTTTCATCGGGATCTTTTCGTTAATTTCTTGTTGGACGATCGCTTTTTTCTTAACGAATTACTTGTACCGCCATTTTCATTACCATCCGTCCGATTATGTGCGCGAGCTGATTAATTTTATCGTCGGCCTTTTCATTCTGGGAGTAGCCGTTCAATTTCTTGAGAAAATGGGGGGATGGCGGGCAAAACAAATGGAATTTTTCCATTCCATGAAAAAATCATTTGAGCAAATTGCCAACGGAAATTTTAACATCAGGCTTGAATCCATTTCGCCGCATTCTCCGTTTAATGAGCTTGTAGAAAGCATTAACCGAATGGCCCAAGAATTAAGCGAAATGGAACAGCTGCGGCAAGAATTTGTTTCCAATGTCTCTCACGAAATTCAATCGCCGCTAACATCTATTATCGGCTTTATCCATGCGTTGAAAAATGGCAAGCTCAGCGCCGAGCAGCGCGCCCGCTATCTTCATATTATCGAAACTGAGAGCAAACGGCTGTCGAAATTAAGCGATAACCTTTTAAAGCTGACCTCGCTTGAATCAGAGCATCATCCATTTGAACCGAAAAAATACCGGCTGGATCAGCAGCTAAAAAACATTGTGCTTGCTTGCGAGCCTCAGTGGCTAGAAAAAGCCATTGACATCGATATCGTGCTCGATAAAACCGAAATTGTGGCGGACAAAGATTTACTCGATCAAGTATGGATGAACTTGCTCCATAACAGCATTAAGTTTACTCCCCAAAAAGGAAAAATTTCAATCAGTGTGTCTCAAAGCGGACAAAAGATTCAGGTCGCTGTCTCCGATACAGGGATTGGCATGTCTGAAGAGGAAAAAATGCATATGTTTGAACGGTTTTATAAAGCAGACCGCTCGCGAAATCGCTCTGAAGGCGGAAATGGCTTAGGGCTTACAATTGTCAAAAAAATCGTTTCCATGCATCACGGCGACATCAAAGTCGAATCAACGAAAGGAAAAGGAACCACCATTTTTGTTTCTTTGCCGTCCGGCAAGTAAGTGCAAAGGGTGTCTGAAAAGCGAATGTTTCAAACGCTTTTAGACACCCTTTGTTTCGTTCAGCGGCAACGTAAACGTAAACGTTGTCCCCTCGCCGAGCTTGCTATGAGCATGGATCGTACCTTTATGCGCCTCGATAATATTTTTAGCGATGGCAAGCCCCAGCCCTGTGCCAGAACGTCCGCGAGTACGTGCCTTATCCGCCTTGTAAAAGCGCTCAAATACAAATGGTAAATCCTCCTCAGGAATGCCTGATCCCGAGTCCTGCACATGAATGGATACCCCTTCTCCCGTTTGTTCGACAACCACCTTCACCATGCCGTTCTCCTCTGTATGGCGAAGGGCATTGTCAATCAAATTGGTCAATACTTGTTCGATGCGATCCGGATCCATGTTTATATGCAAATCCTCACTCCGAAACTCTGTAGATAAATCAATTTGCTTTTCTTTCGCTAATCCTTGAAATTTGCGAGTCACCCGTTCAATGTATGGCCGAAGCTGAACATCTTCATAATTGAGCGTAATATGTCCGGCTTCCATTCGCGCCAAATCCAATAAATCATTGACAAGTCGCCCCATTCGCAACGATTCATCATAGATTACCTTTGCCATTTCTTTTTTCTCTTCATCTGTTGCCGCAATGTCATCAATGATGGCTTCGCTATACCCTTGTAGCATGGCAATAGGGGTGCGCAATTCATGTGATACATTGGCAATAAAATCCTTGCGCAGCTTGTCCAAGCGGCGCTCTTCCGTCATATCCCTCAGCATCGCCACGGCTCCACGAACAGCGGTTTGATTATAAAGCGGCGTCATTAAAATCACCCATGTCCGCCCTTGCAGCGTCACCTCTGCCACCTGTCTTGTTTCTTCCTTTACCACGCGGGCAAACTGTTCTTTTACTTGCGGCGGCAAGGCTGCCATGGCTTCGCTTTCATTTCCTTGTTCAAAATACCAAGCCTGCAAAAAACGCTCAGCGGGCGGATTGGTAATTAAAATTTCCCCATCGCGATTGAATGTGATGACTCCATCTGCCATGCTGCTTAAAATACTAGCCAGCTGCTCTTTTTCTTGATTAAGGGCATTAATATTAAACTGCAAACGCCTTCCCATCTGATTAAACGCCATCGCCAATTCCCCAATTTCATCATGCGTTAGAATCGGGACTTTGGTGTCAAATTTGCCACGCGCCACTTCAAAAGCGGCTTGCCGCATTTTGCGCAGCGGCGCGGTAATGCGCGTGGACAAAAAAAACGCAAATACGGTTGTCATGACAATGGCAATAAACGCAGCCAGAAAAATGAGCCTTTTCGTTTGCTGGGTCGTATCCTCCACGGCGTTCAGCGATTGGTAAACAAACACGGCGCCGTGTTTTCCATCGTTCAGAGCAACAGGCACACCTACAATCAACCATTCATTATAACGATCTTCTTTTGCTTGAAGACTAGGCAAATAGGTTTTCTTTTTCACTTGCTTTTGCTTTGTGATGACTGCGCGAAGCTCTTGATCTTCTTCCACAAACGATATCGGCAAATCACGAATCTGTGAGCTAGCCGGCAAATACCAATAGTGAGTTTTATCCGCGACAATGATCGCTTTGGATGTATTTCCCACTAACGTTGCCGCAATCGAACGGGCAAGCGCTTCATCCCGATGCTCCTGCATCACTTCTGATACTCTGACGGCCAGCTGTGTGAGCTCTTTTTCTGCCTCCTGCACATGATAGGTTTCGAAAAACTTTAATAATAGAATGGTTAAAATGAATAAAACACATGAAACGAGAAGCAAAATAGTCGCCCATAGCTTCCCGACGACGCTCCGCAAAAACCACATCATTCATTCACAACCTCAAATTTATACCCCACTCCCCAGACGGTGACAATCATCTTAGCAGCGGCTGGGGAAACCTTATTCAATTTTTCACGAAGCCGCTTAATGTGTGTATCCACTGTACGCAAATCGCCAAAAAACTCATAATGCCACACTTCCTTTAACAACTGCTCGCGATCAAATACTTTATCAGGCGATTTAGCTAAAAATAGCAGCAGCTCATATTCCTTTGGCGTCAAGCTGACTTCTTTTCCATCAGCCGTCACGCGATGGGCATCATTATCAATCGTTAAGTGTGGAAACACAAGCACATCCTTCGCTGTTGTATCCGTTTGGACATAAGTCATATTGGCTGCACGGCGAAGCAAAGCTTTGACTCGTAGCACGACTTCGCGCGGACTAAACGGCTTTACAATATAGTCATCCGTGCCGGCTTCAAACCCTTGCACGCGATTCGCTTCTTCTCCTTTAGCGGTCAGCATAATAATTGGTGTTGCCTTTTTTTCACGTATTTCTCGACATACTTCTACGCCGTCCTTACCCGGCAACATTAAATCAAGCAAAATTAAATCATAATCATTTTCCAACGCTTTTTTGAGGGCATCCCCCCCATTATCAGACTCCTCAATCACATACTCCTCACGTTCTAAATACATCTTCAGCAAACGGCGAATCCTCTCTTCATCATCAACAACTAAAATTTTGATTTGTTTATCCATATTGAACATCCTCCCTTGCTCACTATTTTACAAAAACCGCACCATTTTATCTATATAAATACAACTTAAAGATGGAACGAATGGCATCTGCAAAAGCCAATGGTTGAAAATCCTCGTAACGAACGCGGCCATAAAAAACGGCTTAACTCCGTATTCAAACCAATGCGAACATTGTCCATTTGGAACAGCCGAAAGACGTTCAGGCGAAAAAATCCTGAACAACGACCCATTCATGAGAAGATGCGACTGATGCTTTAAAAACGAGAATTCCTATTTTTTTACAATTGAAGTAAATCGGTGATTGTCCTCGGTCATGCCAACGTATGTGATCAAGCACCGATATCGGCTATCGTCTGAACGCTTAGGAACAAATGCTGACGCGGTAAGTTGTGTCGATATAAAATCAATGCGAGCTGATTCCAGATTTCGCAACCCTTTCCCCCTATTCTTTCTATCCATTGAAGCGTTGTCATTGTTCCTTTATGTCGATTGTTCACTCCAAATCGATATCAACATGAACAAATGGGAGTTTCTTCTATAATATGTTGTCCTGAAACTACTATCCAAAAACAAGAAAAAGGGGATCCCTTGAGAGGATACCCCTTTTTTCGCTGATGCTTATGAGCCGGCATAAGAATGCAATCCAGCAATAACTAAATTGACCGCAACGAGGTTAAACATAATAATCGCAAAACCGATCACCGCAAGCCATGCAGACTTTTCCCCATGCCATCCTCTCGATAAGCGCAAGTGCAAAAACGCAGCATAAAAAAGCCATGTGATCAGCGCCCATACTTCCTTCGGATCCCATCCCCAGAAACGTGTCCAGGCAATTTGCGCCCAAATCATAGCAAAGATCAGCGCTCCAAGCGTAAACACAGGAAATCCAATCGCAACTGCACGATAACCAATCTCATCAGTTAAATCTAAATTGACGTTTTTGACAAACGGCTGTAGCGCAGCAGCAACACGCTTCCGCAATAGGAGACGCAGCAGCAAATAAAGCACTGCACCGCCAAATAATGACCAAATGACGGTATTCAGCTTTTTGGCATTAATGATGGCCGGCATTTCTACAAGCGGCTTTAGACGGTCCGCGCTCTGCTTTTCCAGAGTCCATTGATGCGGACCGACAAGCGCCGGCATTTGATACACCACTTCTTGCGTTTCCTTATTTTTATCAACCCATTTAAATTTGGCTTCATAATCAGCGAGTCCAAAGGCGCTAGAAACCGCAACAAACCCGAGAGTCGTAATCAAGCAAAATAGCACAAATTCCAGCCAAAATGTCCGTTTTGACGATTTGGACTGATCGACTACACGAATCAAATAAATCAATCCTGCCGCAAAGCTAATCGCTAATATCGCTTCTCCCGCAGCAGCGGTTGTGACATGGATATGTAGCCAATCGCTTTGCAGCGCCGGAATCAGCGGTGTAATTTCCCGCGGGAACATGCTGGCATAAGCGATCACAAGAAGAGCAACCGGTAGTGTAAAGACGCCAAGAATGCTTGTTTTATAAATGAAATAAATGATAATAAATGCGCCGACAAGCATCATTCCGAAAAAAGTAGTAAACTCAAACAGATTGCTGACAGGAGCATGTCCAGCTGCAATCCATCGCGT
Organism: Anoxybacteroides rupiense; assembly: GCF_014196195.1. Classification (GTDB taxonomy): domain Bacteria; phylum Bacillota; class Bacilli; order Bacillales; family Anoxybacillaceae; genus Anoxybacteroides; species Anoxybacteroides rupiense. The sequence goes on from NZ_JACIDF010000002.1 coordinate 226,896, forward strand.
AATAAAATATCCTACCTGAGACAGAAAGCCTACAATGGTAATCACAATCCCAATCGTTGCCCAACGGTTCGTTTGTGGTCGATCTTTTTTATCGCGAATCGTTCCACCGAAAAAAAATGTGCCAATTAAATACAGAACGAATGCGATATATAGCAGCGTACTACTTAGTTGCGCCATTCCCTTTTCCCCCTTGCGCTTCTTTCTTCTCTTCCTCTGCCTGATCGATCGGCATCATTAATCCCGTTCCTTCAATAATAGCTCTCACTTCATTTTTCAGACCAAACCAGTTTTTATTGGTATGAGCAGCCAGCAGCACTTCCCCGTTAACAAGTTTAAGCCAAATGCGGCGATGATTCCAATACATTCCCTGAATAACGCCAATCATAAAAATGGCTCCGCCGACTCCCAAAATCCATAAAGTAAAATCTCGGCGCACCGTCAGCGCAGATACATTTCTTGTCTCTACGCCAGCAAACGCCATTTTATATTTGTTATCACCAAACGGTTCAATTGTCTGGCGAATGGCCACAAAGCTTACCTCTCCTTTTGGCTTGTCCGGCGTATACATTTTAAAAACAAAGGCCGGATTGTTAGGAACTCGCGATTTTGTCGCCGGGTTGCCGTCATCATCAAAATAAAAATCAGGAAAGTAGCTGAGCAACTCCACCCGATAGCCTTTTCCTAAATCATAAGATGGCTTCGGATTATTTAAATCGATTGAAAGATTTCCAAATACGGTTTCCGTTTGTTTGTCAATCAGCTCAAAGGACATTTTGTTCAATTCATTCAGCTTAAAATCTACTTGGTACAATGCGTAATGGTCGTACTTAAGCGGGTCGTTGACACGAATGCGATATTCTTTCACTTTTTTTAACTTCGGTTCTTCACCAGGCACAGTTGGACCTACTCGCTTATATAGCACCGCAGTTGTTTGATAGGTTTTCGCCACCATTCCGCTTCCGACACGATCAATCGCTTCATTAAAAGCCGGATTGTCTTTTCCTTTTTCATATGTTTCAAAAACAAATTTTTCATTTTTTAAAAAATACTGGCCGTTTGTTCCGGGAATTTCTTTCGTTTCTCCTTCGCGAATCCAAAGTACCTTATCCACATACATGCCTGGTACAAAGCGAAGCATGGCGCCAATCAAGAAAATGATAAGTCCGATATGGTTGACATATGGACCCCATCGCGAAAACCGGCCTTTTTCCGCCAAAATATTACCGTTTTCTTCGCGAACATGATACCGCCGCTTCGCCAAACGCTGCTTGACGGTTTCTAAAAAAGATTCATCTTCCATGCTTGTTGCGCTAAATAAGCGCTGACGGCGCAAAAATGATTCATGGCGTGTCACCCCTTGCTTTTTTAGCGCACGATAAAGAGGCACAACTCGGTCTAAACTACAGATCACAAGCGATACCCCGATGGATGCAAGCAGCAGAATATACCACCATGAACCATACAAATTATCAAACCCTAGCTCATAGTATAACTTTCCCGCCCAGCCATACTGGTCCTCATAATATTCGGCAGGCGTCACATTAGGCGGCAAATACATTTTTTGTGGAAAAATCGTACCAATCGCCGAAGCAATCAGCGTTATCACAATGAGCCATACTCCGACCTTGACAGACGAAAAGAAATTCCAAATTTTATCAATGATTGTTTTGTTATAGGTTTGGGAACGCCGAGCGCTCCCTTCATAGCGCATATCCAGCAACGGTTTCGCCGTATGCTCCAGCGGCTTTCCGCAAGATTCGCATAACACGGTACCGTATGGATTGACGTGGCCACATTCGCATTTTACTTGTTCCATAATCAAAAACTCCCTACGGTTTAATGCTTTCCATGTATTGTTTAATCATTTCTTCTGTCATGGTTCCGGTAATAATTTTCGTAATTTTGCCATCTTTATCGATTAAAAATGTCGTTGGCAACGGGTCAATCTCATAAGCGTTCATGACTTGGTCCTCACGGTCAATGACAACTGGAAATGTCAACTGATACCGGTCTACGAATTTTTGTACGCTTAATTTCGGCTCCCCTACATTCACCGCCAGCACTTCGACTCCTTGCTTTTTAAAGTTTTCATACTGTCGGCTAATGTAAGGCATTTCCTTTTCACACGGCTTACACCATGTGCCCCAAAAATTCAAAAACACGCCTTTTCCGCGATATTCAGACAGACGGTGCGTTTTTCCTTGCAAATCTGTCAATACAAAATCAGGAGCCTCTGCGCCAACCTTGATCTCTGCTTTTTCCATAAAAAAGTTTGAATAGATGGTATACCCAACCGCTCCTAGCAATACAATTAAAATCACGGTTCGTAAAACAAGTCGCTGCTTTTTCATCACACTAACTCTCCCAAATAAAAGATGTGCCACCTATCATTATAGCAATATTCACTATATTCATAATGAAAATTCTATGAATGTTATGTGACAAATGAGAAAAGTTTCCGGTTATTTGTGAATGCCGTTCCCAGATAACGCAAGCGCGCGCAGCTGCTTCACTTCATGCGGGGATAGTTCGCGATAATCGCCAGGATTCAATCCTTTTAAATCGAGAAAGGCATATCTTTCCCGTTTCAATTTCATAACCGGACAGCCGATTGCTTCAAACATGCGGCGCACTTGACGATTGCGTCCTTCATGTATGCGAATCTCAATGACCGCTGTTTTCTTCCGCTTATCCAATGAAAGCATTTTTACTTTTGCCGGTGCGGTCATCCCGTCCTCAAGCAAAATTCCTTTTTCCAGCTGCTTTAACTGGGCCCTCGCTGGAATTCCTTTAACCTTCGCCACATATACCTTCTCGATTTCGTAGCGTGGATGCATAAGAAGATTCGCGAAATCGCCGTCGTTTGTTAATAATAAGATACCGGATGTATCATAATCTAAGCGCCCAATGGGATAAATTCGTTTATCAATATCCTGGAAAAAGTCAGTAACAACCTTTCGGCCTTTATCATCTTGAACGCTTGAAATCACACCGCGCGGCTTATAAAGAAGATAGTATACAGGCTCTTCTCTCTCGACCGGAATCCCTTCCACTTCGATTTTATCTTGAGGACCTACCTTTAAGCCAAGCTCTGTCACCACTTTTCCATTTACTTTTACTTTTCCATGTAAGATAAGCTCCTCAGCTTTTCGGCGTGATGCAATTCCAGCATGTGCAATCACTTTTTGTAACCGTTCCATCATTTTCACCTCTTCAACCATCTTACTCTTTTCGACAAAAAGATACAAGTACGAGATTGTAGACCACGTCTATGCCGACTTTGTCTACAACGATTTGGCCTCATTCATTTATGAGAATGTTTCATATTTGACTGTCTTGAAAATGCTTGGTAGACAAAAAACACATTCGAATGAAACGATTAATCGGGCCAAGACCATTCATAAGCGAACGGGCAAAAAGAAAGAGTTCGTCAACAGTCTGGCAGGTACACCATCCTATTTTTATCATACCCTTGTTTTTTCAAGCAAATAAAAAAGCAGCCGAGCCGGCCGCTTTATCTTCCAAATACGAGCAATATAATGATAAAGGATACAACAAAACTCAAAATATCAGCTAAAATTCCGACCTTTAGCGCATCCCCCATTTTACGGATGCCGACAGCCCCAAAATAAACGGTCAGCACATATAATGTCGTCTCCGTGCTGCCTTGAATTGTTGAAGCAAGTCTTCCTACAAATGAATCAGGGCCGTATGTTGCAATTAAATCTGTCGTCATCCCTAGCGCCGCTGTTCCTGAAATCGTCCTTACCATGGCTAATGGCACCACTTCTGCAGGAAGACCAATCGCTTCAGCTAATGGCTTTATAAATCTCATCATATAATCTAAAGCGCCGGATTCACGAAAAATAGAGATGGAGACAAGCATACCGACTAGATAAGGAATAATCGAAACAGCAATGGAAATTCCCTCTTTGCCCCCTTCAACAAATGACTCATAGGTAGGTATTTTTTTCCATGTGCCGTATAATAAAATAAAACCAATGGTGAGCGGAATCAGCCACAGCGAAATGATTTGAACAATCTCCATCATCGCTTTCCACCTCTTGTTCGTCTCCAATAATAATAGCGATCAATGAAAATCGCACCTATCGTTGAAATCGCTGAGGCAACAAGAGTCGTTCCAATAATTTCCCCCGGCGCTGATGATTCATAGGTCATGCGGATCGAAATCACTGTGGCTGGAATCAATGTAATTCCCGACGTATTCATCGCTAAAAATGTCACCATTGAACGGCTGGCTGTGTCGCGATTCCCATTGAGTTTCTTTAATTCCTCCATCGCCTTAATTCCCATCGGCGTTGCTGCATTTCCAAGGCCAAACATATTAGCGATCATATTCGAAACAATATATCCCATTGCCGGATGATCCGCCGGCACTTCTGGAAATAAGCGGCGGACGAGCGGCTTGCATAGATGCGCCAGCTTCGTAAGCAAACCTGCATGCTCAGCAATTCTCATCAAGCCAAGCCAAAACACTAAGATACTTATCATTCCGATGCTGATGGTAACCGCTTCTTTCGCTCCTTTGAATACCGCTTCATTCACTTCATTCATGGTTCCGTTAAACATCGCAAAAACAATTCCGACGAGTGCCAGCATAGCCCAAATAAGATTAACCATTGCCGCCCACACCTAAAAAGAAAACTTGCTTCCAAACTGGTTCAGCAGCGTCTTTTGACGTTTGCCGCAAAGAAGGCTTATATAAAAGCGGCACTTCATCTACTGCCTCTCCATTCAAGTACAGAGTGGCCTTACCGACAATTTTGGGAACGAGTTCTTGATCCTTTTTCCATTGCTTTTTTGGACGAATGAGTTGAACATGGAGACGCAGCTTTTTCATTTCTTTGTCAGTAACCGGATATCGCAAATCGCGAGTGGCCTGAATATGATAGCGATAAAAGCGATCGTCCACTTTCCGACCCATTTTTTTGCTGTTTATTTTTGCCACCACATAATGGTCAAAGCCATATTCGTACATAGAAATATGATCATTCCAATCGTCAGGGGCATTCAGTGTCACGGCAATTAAATTCAATCCTTCTTTAGAAGCAGTCGTGACAAGCGTTCGCTTCGCCTTCTTCGTATATCCTGTTTTTCCGCCCGTGCAGTATTCATAAAGGTTCGTTAGTAGTTTATTTTTATTGCGCCAGATACGGTCCCATTTTTCATCAGGGTTTGGCGCGCGATATGTTTTCGTCCCGGAAATCTTGCGAAACTCTTTATTTTGCATAGCATAGCGCATTAATAATGCCATGTCATAAGCGGTTGAGTAATGATCCTCCGAGTCATCAAGACCGTGCGGATTGGCAAAATGCGTATTTTTCATTCCTATTTCCAGCGCCTTTTGGTTCATTAAAAAAACAAACCCCTCCACACTTCCGCCCACATGCTCAGCGATAGCGACAGCGGCATCATTACCAGAACGGAGCATTAAACCATAGACAAGATCGCGCAGCTTGATTTTTTCCCCTTCTTTCAAATAAACGGATGACCCCTCTGTTCGCACTGCACGAGAGCTCACCGTAACGGTATCATTCATTTTTCCTGACTCTATCGCAATAATCGCTGTCATAATTTTGGTAATGCTAGCGATACGCCGTTTCGTAAAAGCATCCTTTTCAAATAAAATGCGCCCAGAGGATTGCTCCATTAAAATCGCACTTTGCGCACTAACTCCTTGGGCCTCCGCTCGCATCGGAATACATGAAAAAATGACCGCAAGCGCTATGATGAACATCATCCATCGTTTCTTTTGCTCCATGTAATCCCCATCCCTTTTGCCGTTTTGTACAAGTGTATGCATCAGCTGAGCGGATATGCTTGGAAATGTCCAAGTCTCCGCAAAGATCACACATCATTGGCAAGGTGGGAAAACGGTCTAGAATCTTTGTCTGAAGATCCGACAGCCCAATCGAATGACAATCATGCGATGTTTGTCACCGTGCTTTTTACAGACACCATTCGTTCCATCTTTATAATAAAAAAGACGTCCCTTTCTTTTGGGACATCCTTCTCTTCGTATAGAATGAACCTCCCCCATCTTCCCTTCGTGTAGAGGTGGGAGGCTTCTCGATGGATGGTGTTAAAATGGCTTCCAACGTAGACGGCTCGCTTGGACAAATCGCTCCTCGACATCGCGCCAGTTCACAATCTTCCAAAAGCTTTCAATATAGGCAGAACGGTCATTTTTATATTGCAGATAATAGGCGTGTTCCCAAACATCAAGCACAAGCAAAGGAATCGTATCCCATTGCGTCATGAATTGGTGCTTTTCTGTGTGTAAAATTTCTAAACGTCCAGGACGCGGCGCCCAAACAAGAATAGCCCATCCCACACCTTCGACGCTTTTGGCTGCTTCAGTAAAATGTCGCTTAAAGCGCTCCACACTTCCAAAATCCTCTTTTATTTGCTCAAGCAGCCTACCGTGTGGATTTCCGCCGCCATTAGGCGTCAAATTGTTCCAAAAAATCGTATGCAAATAATGTCCAGATCCATGAAATGCAGCCTCGCGCTCCCAATGCTTCAGCAAACCATATTGATTAGTTTCCCGCGCTTTTTGCATCATTTTTTCCGCTTGATTTAATCCGTCGACATAGCTTTGATGATGTTTGGTATGATGCAGGCGCATAATTTCTTCGGAAATATGGGGTTCAAGTGCATCATAGCGATAAGGAAGCGGCGGCAATTGATGCCTACCGATTGGGACACGCGCTTCTCTCTGTTCCTCCATCTCGTTTTCTCTATCGGCTACCGAATCCAGCGGTTGTTCTTGAATCAACCGCACGGTTTTTTCATAAAGCTGAGTAGCCATTCCTTGCAGCTCATACACTTCCACGTCTGTCCATTCCTCTTGCTCCTCCAAACGACTCCATAGTCTATTAAAATCGTAGTGAATATCGGGATCATCATGCCCCCTCCACCATGCTTCCAATTGCTTCGCCCATTCAGCCATCTGATCGATATATTCCCGAAGTTGAGCTTGTTTTTCCATGGCAACCTCCTCTTTTTTATTCGCCATTATCCTATGACGAATGAAAAAAAATGGTTCATCTCTCCCACAAAAAAACATCCGCTTTCCTTATTTTAGAAAGCGGATGATGTTCTCGCTATTTCGATTGAATCATTTTGGTTCGATAATCGGTTTCGTAAAATTCCAGCTCTTCGCGGATCGTTTGAAACGGGCCTTCAAGCGAAGCAATCAGCGCCTGAAAAGAAGGAGGAGGAACCTCCCGAAATTTAATCGAATTTCGTCCGGTATAAGCAGAGCGGCTATCTTCATACCACACATCGTTTTTCGGCGCAAAAAACTCAGTAATGCATGAATGATAAATGCGATACAGAATTTTTTCAGCTGCCGCTTTGCGAAATGGCTCATCATTCAACACCACTCGGCACGCTTCCAGCCCTTCCTCGCAATAAACAACGAGACGGCGCAAATTGGAAAGCAGCAGCTCATTATATGTTCGCTTTCCATCCTCCTGCTCCTTTAATAACCCCGTCAGCGTTGTTTCATTTAGATAGTGTGAAATGGTTTGAACCGTTTGTTCCAGAAACGCCTCGACCTGCTTGGTCTGGCTCATGACAATGGAATTTCCCATATAAATAAAGACCCCCATTTTATGATGGTTGTTTTATAAACAAAAGCGGTGATGGAAGCTCATACTCCCCTTTTGTTTCCAAGCTGGCAAAAAGTTCAGGAAGCTTCTCATATTCCATTTGCGCAAAATAGCGACGAAACTCCGTTTCATCATTGATATAAACCCGCTTTCGATGACGAAAGTCCGGATTTTGCAGCAAACATACAAGCGCCACAATATCTTTAAAATAAACCTCACGCTCATGGACGGCAAAAATAGGGTTTTGTTCATATGGAGTCAATGATGAAAACCATTCATCAAAATAGCGCACATATAAAACATGCAACGTCCGCTCCACCCCATCTTCTACAAATGTCACCTCAGAGCGATTGAAAAAATCCTCCGATGTATTCGGTTGCGCTTTTTCTAATTCATACCCTTTGCAGCGGCGAATTCGCATGATCCATGCCTCCTTTATTTACAAATGCAGCTTTGCAGAACCGAAGGAAGGACTTTTGACACCGACAGCCATGGCAGCCCGTGAAGCCATTTGCGTCGACCACCAGCCGTCGAAATACACCATCATCCTCTTGTTTATCCAAATGTTACATCATGCAAATAGAGAAGATTGGATTCAAACTGTTGGCAAACGCGTTGATCCTATGTCACGAGCCTCATTCACCGGTGCTCTTTTTAGGTAAATATTTACAAATAGGTCTGATAAGAAAAAAATCGACATGACTGGATGTTTCATTAACTGCGTCTATTATCTTGTTTTTATAAGTTTATCTTATCATAATTATTTTGATTATTTAAAAGTTTCTTCAAATTTTTCGAAGAATAAATCAGCCTCTCTCTCCGTTTCTTCCTCTTCATTCAATTCTGGAAGCGGCGGCAGCTCTTCAATCGTCTTTAATCCAAAATAATCAAGAAATTCCTTTGTTGTTCCATATAAAATCGGTCGTCCTGTTCCTTCCGCCCTTCCTATTTCTTTCACAAGCGCTTTCGCGATCAGCGTTTGCAGCGGTTTATCGCTTTTAACGCCGCGAATTTCTTCGATTTCTGCTCGCGTAATCGGCTGACGATAGGCGATAATCGCAAGAGTCTCAAGCGCTGCCTGTGATAAAGAGGAAGAGCCCGGCGCTTCGACGAGCTTTTTTAAATATGGAGCATGCTCTTTCTTCGTAGCAAGCTGATATACACCCGCAAGCTCAATTAATTGGATGCCGCGATCCGCTTTGCTGTAGTCGGCCTTCAGTTCATCAAGTACGCTGATCGCTTGTTCCTCTGAAATTTCAAGGACGATCGCGATTTGTTTCAACGATAGTCCCCCATCTCCAGCAGCAAATAACAATCCCTCGATAATGGCTTTATAGCCGTTCATTTCCATGATGTTCCATCCTTTCATTGCTCGCAATGAAAATGTCAGCAAAATTCCGTTCCTGTTCAATAATGATTAAATCTTTCTTCATAAGCTCTAAAATCGCTAAAAAGGTGACAACAATATGCTCACGGTCATAATACGGAAATAAATCAAAAAAGCTTTTCCGCGTCTTTGTTTTCTGCAATTCCTCCAAAATTTCCTCCATTCGCCGTTCAATGGGAATTTCCTGACGCGCCACTTTTGTATGGAGCGGCTTCTGCAACTTTTTCCGGCGTAAAAGCTTTGATAGAGCACCAAGCATGTCATAGACGGTAACATCAAGAGGCCGTTTTTCTATTTCCAGCTCTGATGCATAAGCACTCATATCACTTGGCGGTTTTGTAAATAAAAGAGAGCGATCTTCCTCTCTCTTTTTCAGCTCATGAGCCGCTTCTTTATATTTTTTGTATTCCAATAGACGGTGCATAAGCTCTTCGCGCGGATCTTCGGCTAAGTCGCTGATTTCTTCATCAAGTAGTTCCTCTTCATGTTTAGGAAGCAGCATTTTGCTTTTAATGGCCAGCAGCGTCGCTGCCATCACTAAATATTCACTTGCAATATCAAGCTGCAGCTCCTGCATAGCATGAATATATTCCATATATTGATCGGTGATTTCCGAAACCGGAATATTATAAATATCAATTTCATATCGGTTAATTAAATGCAACAACAGGTCAAGCGGACCTTCAAACGCATCAATTTTTACATTGTACTGCACATTCATCCCACCATTTATAATGACACTACCGTTAAGTATAGATGATAATTGCATGTTGTCCAAGCAAATTTTTCCCGATCCTATGATACAATATGATTAGAAGCAAGAAAGCAAGCTGGTGGCTCAATTCATCTAAGCGGCGCCAACTGCGAGAGCGAATAAAGCCCACCGTTGCCGTTTCGCTCATCCCTCTCTCTGTTTTTATTTGAGAAAGATATCATACCAAAAAACCATTTGGATTCGTCATAGAAAAGAAGGTGGCTATCTTGTACCCGGATGCATATATCGATTATTTGTTTCACTTTCATACAGACCGTGACTATTTTGAATGTCATGAAATATTAGAAGAGCATTGGAAGCAGGATCACAAAAGACCCGTGTGGGTAGGGCTGATTCAAATAGCTGTAGCGCTTTATCATCATCGCCGCAATAACGTCCAAGGAGCAAAACGCATGATGAAAAAGGCAGCTTTGCTTCTTCATCGAGAAAAAGAAGCGGTGGAACAGCTTGGCATCCATTATGAACAGCTGGAGCAGCTTCTACAATGGTACATTCAACGGGTCGAACAAGGGGAAACATATCAAAGCATCAACTTGCCGATCGCTGATGAAGCACTGCTCGCCAAATGCTTGGAATATTGCCAAAAAAGAGGAGGAGCCTGGGGCAAAGAAAGCGATCTTCGCAATGAATTTTTGCTCCATAAGCATGCTTTGCGCGACCGCTCTGATGTGATCGCTGCCCGCATGCAAAGCAAGCAAAAAAAGAGACGGCCTAAACACTAGGCCGCCTCTTCCTACAGCTCACACTTGTCTAAAAATGCAGCTGTATACTCATTCGCCCTTAACTCGCGATCCGGATATAATTCTTTTAATGCCTTTACCATTTGCTTTCCGATCCCTTGATGACGATGCGAAGGGTTCACGCTAATATGCTGAATTTCCGCTACATGCTCACCCGATAATAAAATACCAATACTCCCAAGAATGTCTTCTTCCTTTTTCCATAAAAACAGCTGCCAGTCGTCGCTCGTCTCATATTGCTTAATTGTTTGCTGCAACTTTTTCAAGTCTTTTTCTGTCGGCATAAACGACAGAAGCCCCATCGCAATTTTTTCATAGTTTTTTCGATAACGAATTAACATAAAAAACCCCTCATTACTGGCGATACTTTTCTGCGGCAGAAAAGCGCAAAAGCCGTTTTCTCATTACGTATTATAAACGCTATTTGCTCTCTTGTGAACTCTTTCTATGAAAAAGAGCGAAGCAGGTTCGCCATTTCAATCGCGCCTACAGCAGCTTCCCAGCCTTTATTGCCCGCTTTTGTTCCCGCTCTCTCAATCGCTTGCTCGATCGTATCGGTCGTTAATACGCCAAAAATGACAGGTGTCCCGGTTGTTAAGGATGCGTGCGAAATTCCTTTAGCTACCTCATTGCATACGTAATCATAGTGGCTTGTTGCACCGCGAATCACCGTTCCAAGCGCAATGACTGCATCATACTGCTTAGATTCCGCCATTTTTTTCGCCACAAGCGGAATTTCAAAGGCTCCTGGCACCCAAGCAACGGCAACCTCATTTTCGTCGACACCATGCCGTTTAAGGCCATCTAGCGCCCCTGAAAGCAATTTGCTTGTGATAAATTCATTAAAACGAGAAACCACAATTCCGATCTTTAATCCTGTCCCAACTAAATTTCCTTCCATTACTTTCATCCAAATCTCCTCCTATTTTTTTCAATCATAATCAAAATGATGCTTAGTCCGTCAAAAATGAAGCATGTGCCCTAGCTTCTCATATTTCGTCTTTAAATATTTCTCATTTTCCTTTTTCGTTGGCAATTGCAATGGCACGCGCTCAACCACTTCTAAATCATATCCTTTCAATCCGGCGATTTTGCGCGGGTTGTTCGTAAGTAATCGCATTTTCGTTACGCCTAAATCTTTTAAAATTTGAGCGCCAATTCCGTAATCGCGCAAATCAGCTGGAAAGCCTAGCTTTTCATTCGCTTCAACCGTATCGTATCCTTGTTCCTGAAGCTTATAGGCGCGAAGTTTGTTCAATAAGCCGATTCCGCGTCCTTCTTGACGCATATACAATAAAATGCCTCTTCCTGCCTCTTCAATTTGCCGCAAAGCTGCATGAAGCTGTGGACCGCAATCGCAACGATATGAGCCGAATACATCTCCGGTTAAACATTCGGAATGAACGCGGACAAGTATTGGTTCATCGGGAATCACTTCCCCTTTGACAAGCGCGATATGCTCTTTTCCATCAACTGAGTTTGTGTAGCCGATCGCTTTAAACTCGCCAAATTCCGTCGGCAAGGTAATTTCTACTTCTCTTTTTACTAACTTCTCTTTTTTGTTGCGGTATTGAATTAAATCTTTAATCGTAATCATTTTCAAATCAAATTCATCGGCTATTTTTCGCAAATCCGGTACGCGGGCCATTTCCCCGTCTTCCTTAATGATTTCACAAATGACACCGGCTGGCTTTGCCCCGCATAGACGAGCCAAATCAACTGCTGCTTCCGTATGTCCGGCGCGCCGCAAAACGCCTCCCTTTTTCGCCACAAGCGGAAAAATGTGGCCGGGTCGTTTAAAGTCGCTTGCTTTCGCATTTGGATTCAAAAGCTCCCGAATTGTTGTGGAACGCTCATATGCGCTAATTCCTGTTGTCGTTGATTTATGGTCGATGCTTACAGTAAAAGCCGTTCCGTGCGCATCTGTATTATGGTTGACCATCGGCACTAAATCCAACTTATCTGCCAGCTCTTCTGTGATTGGTACGCAGACAAGCCCACGTCCATATTTAATCATAAAGTTAATGACTTCAGGTGTCGCTTTTTCAGCTAATGCAACAAAATCCCCCTCATTTTCTCGATCCTCATCATCACAAACAATGATGACATTTCCTTGCATGAGCTCATAAATGGCTTCTTCGATCGTATCGAACATGTCGTCCCCACCTTTCCGTTCATTTATATCCATGCTCTTCTAAAAATTCAAGGGTAATCGCGCCCTGTTCCTTCGCTGCTTTGTTTCCTTCTACAAATTGCTTTACATATTTGCCAATGAGATCGCACTCAATATTGACGATATCGCCAACTTGCTTATCGCCCAATATCGTTTCGGCACGCGTATGCGGAATCAGCGAAATCGTAAATGTATCATCGGTCAATCCAAAAATCGTTAAGCTCGTCCCGTCAACAGCGACGGAACCTTTCAAAATCATATAGCTTCGCAGTTCTCTTGGAATTTTAATTTCATAATACACAGCGTTGGCAACCGGTTTCTTGTTGATAATCTCGCCCACTCCATCAACATGCCCGGATACAAAATGGCCGCCAAACCGTCCGCCTGCTCCCATCGCCCGCTCTAGATTGACTTTTGACCCTTTTGACAACATGCGCAATGAGGTGGCTCGAATGGTTTCTGGCATCACATCAACTGTAAAGGAACGAGCGGTAAATGATGTTACTGTTAAGCATACCCCATTAACCGCAATACTATCGCCCAATCGGACATCTTCAAGCACCTTTTCCGCGCGAATCGTAACCGTAATCGCTTCTCCTGAGTGATTCATTTGTTCAATCGTACCCATTTCTTCAATGATTCCGGTAAACATGATGTTCCACCTCTTTATTTTGGTATGGCAATAACCTTGATATCCGGTCCAACCATTTCAACGCGCTTAATCGCTAATTCAGCCGCTTCTGCCATGCGCAAAATCCCTGTGCCGCCAACCGGAGTAGGCGCTTCATGGCCGCCAATCAACTTCGGCGCAAAATAGGCAACAATTTCTTGAAAGGCTCGGCTGCGCACAAAGCTGTCGTGAATGCGTGACCCTCCTTCCACAAAGAGAGAAGTAATTTTGTGCTCCCCTAGCATGCTCAACATCTCCCAAATGTCGATATGCGGCTGGTTCATTTGCATGACTCGCACATGCGATCTTTGGTATAAGGCCATGCGTTCGCTGGATACTTGACTGCCGACAACCATCCATGTTTCCGCTTCATCATTAGATATCACGTTTGCATGAAGCGGTGTGCGCAAGTCTGTATCGAGAATAATCCGAATCGGACTTTTCCCGCCTTCAGGTAATCTCGTCGTTAAATGAGGGTTATCAGCCATGATCGTATTAACCCCCACTAAAATCGCATCATTTGCGGCTCGATAGCGGTGCACATCCTCTCTCGCAGCTTCTGAAGTAATCCATTTGCTATCACCTGTTTTCGTCGCGATTTTTCCATCTAAGCTGCTTGCGTATTTTAATGTAACAAATGGAGTTTTTGTCGTGATATAGTGAAAAAAGACACGGTTTAATTCATCGGCCTCTTCTTTCAACGTACCGAGCACAACCTCAATTCCTGCCTGTTTTAGCCTTTCCATCCCCTTCCCAGCTACAAGCGGATTTGGATCCGTCGTAGCGATGACAACGCGCGCTACTTTTGCTTCCACTAGCAAATCTGCGCATGGAGGCGTTTTTCCAAAATGGCTGCAAGGTTCAAGCGTAACATAAACTGTCGCACCAGCGGCTTTTTCTCCCGCCATGCGAATGGCATGAACCTCAGCATGTGGCTCTCCAGCTTTTAAGTGGGCGCCCAAACCGACGATTTCTCCATTTTTCACCACAACTGCCCCTACCGCTGGATTCGGAGAGGTTTGTCCGCTTCCTATTTTAGCCATTTCAAGCGCCAAACGCATATACCGTTCATCGCTCTGCATGTTCCATCCCTCCTTTTTTACCATAAAGAAAGCCCTAGGAATCGCATCTCCCAGGGCAGAAATATGTAAGAACCACAAACTGACATGTTTGTTTTGCATGCCAAAAAAGCTGCACATTTCATGAACAACACCGTTCTAAAACAAAACCGGACATCAAACACGAATATTTGTTCCGTTTTTTCAGTAAACACCTCCACTATGGGGAGCACTACATCTACCATTCACATTGACAGTGCAAGGAAAAACGGTTTTGGTGCTGCTCCGCTTACGGCAATGTGCTGCCTTTATGTGATCCTTCTCCCATCCAGACTATACTGTCGGCTCCGGAATCGCACCGGATCGTGCCTATTTCGGCTCGCGGGCTTAGAAACGCATCGGTTTCAATACCGCCGGTCGGGAATTACACCCTGCCCCGAAGGATACAAAACGATTATGTAATTTTTTATCATTATATCACAATCCAATCGTTTGTCTATGCTCACGCACTCACTTCGCTATGAATAACCAATAAATAAGCCCCCAAATCAAGCTGACACCGAGCAGAGCAAAGAACAGGATCCAATTTTTCTTCATCGTTTCCTCATCCTTTCAAAAAAGCTCAACACCGTTCATCCTGTTAAGCTTCTATAAAAATTGCGCGTTCCCAGCAGCCTATTTCCCTGTCGTTCTAAACAAAGCGGAAACACTTCACGCTCAAAAACCACTTTCCTTCCATATAAAGTTGTATTGGTGGTATCCAATACAATCGGGTTGGTTGCTCTTTTGCTGTATAAATATGAACAAACCGCAATTTGTACAAACCTACGATCCAAAAAGGGCAAGTCTATGACTTGCCTTGTTCACACCAAAACGTGAACAAGCGTCGGCCATCGAAATCATGCCATCACTTGTTCACGCTAAGACAAATATTGAGGTATTCCTATCCTTATCATGATGCCCAACTAATACTACGAGTAAAAACTTTTACTCTTCCCACACCTTAACTTCTTTCATTACATCGCCATTTTTCATCGCTTTGACCGCGTCCATTCCTGACGTCACTTGACCAAAAACGGTATGTACTCCATCTAAATGCGGCTGCGGCTCATGAACAATGAAAAATTGGCAGCTTCCTGTATCACGGCCGCGATGCGCCATCGAAATCGCTCCTTCTTTATGCTGATGAGGATTGTTGTCCGTTTCACACGGAATCGTATAGCCCGCATCGCCGGTTCCATTTCCGCGCGGACAACCGCCTTGGCTGACAAAGCCAGGGATGACGCGATGGAACGTTAAGCCATTATAAAACCCTTCATTTGCTAACTTTTCAAAGTTTGCCACTGTTTTTGGGGCTTCATTTGGAAATAATTCAAACTCAATTTTTGCACCGTTTTCCAGTAAAATATGACCCTTTTTTGCCATTTTCTCATTCTCCTTTCTTTCATACTCCCTTATCATACCATTGTTTGTTACACAAAAAAAGCAAGTCATTTTATCGGGCGTGTTGAGGATTCAATAAAAACCAACGGATCGTACTAGATTCCTCGCTTTTCTGCTGAAGCCGGCAAACCGATTTGCTTGCCGACTAGGGCATGCCCTTCTTGAACAAGGAGCGCTTTGTAAGCAAATGATGTTGTTCACTGACATTCCCTGTTCGAGAAAGAAGCAGAAAAACGAGTGTTAAGCCCGATCATTTTGCTTTCAAGTAAAATAATGGATAATTAACATTAGTGCTCTTTTATATAAAACACAACTAAAAGACAAAATGAACGAGCGCTATATTCATCCCGCTGCTCATAGAGCAAGTGGCATTTATACGCATCATTTCGCTTCTATCTTATTCCATTTGCATGTAGAATAGGAATGGTGGAAATAAAGAAAGAATAAGGAGGTTGCAAGAATGAAACGGACCTTGATAGGCTGTCTTATGGCGTCTTTGCTCCTTGCGTATCCGATAGCGGCAGCGGCGGATGCAGCAGAAGGCGATGTTATTATTACACTTGGAGAAAACTTAACCGACTCACAAAAGCAGCAAGTATTAAATGAAATGAACGCTCCGGAAAATGCTCAAACCATTACCGTGTCAAACACAGAAGAGCATAAATATCTGGATGGCCTAATTCCAAAAGCGCAAATTGGCACAAAAGCCATTTCATCATCTATGATTACAATTGGAGCGAATGGTTCCGGCCTTGATGTAGAAACGCATAATATTACTTGGGTCACAAAGGAAATGTATACAAACGCGCTCATCACGGCAGGTGTCAAGGATGCTAAAATTTATATTACAGCTCCTTTCCCTGTTTCAGGTACCGCAGCGCTAACCGGTTTAATGAAAGCGTACGAGCTTTCATCCGATAAAGTGATTCCTGACGATGTAAAAAAAGTGGCAAATGAAGAAATGGTAAAAACCGCCCAGCTGGGCAAATCGATTGGAAACGATCAAGCCGTTGCTCTTTTAACAAGAATTAAAGAAGAAATGGCCAAAAATCCGCCGCAAACCGACGCGGATTTGCGCTCCCTTATCGAAAAAGCGGCCAAGGATTTAGGAATTACGCTCACTCAGGATGAAATCAATAGCCTAATATCATTATTTAATAAAATGAAGAATCTCAACATTGACTGGAATCAAGTCAACGATCAACTTAGCAAAGCAAAAAACAAGATTTCCACCTTTTTGAACTCAGAAGAAGGAAAAACATTTATTCAGAATATCATCGATATTTTGAAAGAAATTTGGAATGCCATCAAATCCGTGTTTACTTCATCCAATCAGCAGCAACAATGACCAAAAGGTGCCCAAGCAGGGCACCTTTTGGCCGTTTCGCATATCCATACAATAGGCTTGTAGCTTAATCGGTCAATAGCTAATTATCGCTCTACACGCTTGAGCGATTTTTTCTTTGTTTTATCACACGTTTTCATTTCAAGGAGTACGTGATATCCAATGTACCTTAATTGTGATATTCCTATAGCATGGTCATCTATTGACTTTCGCCCGTAATGGCACGTCTAAACGAACTAAGTCCTCATACGTTTCTCGGCGAACGACGAGCTGCGCCTCGCCGTTTTCAACAAAAACAACAGCCGGGCGAGGCAAGCGATTATAGTTATTCGCCATCGAATAGCCATATGCCCCGGTGCAAAATACAGCCAAATAATCACCTGCTTCTGTCTTTGGCAGCGGCAAGTCCCAGATCAGCATGTCACCTGATTCACAGCATTTTCCGGCAATCGCCACAACCTCTTGCTTCTCATCAAGAACTCGATTCGCCAACACTGCTTCATATTTTGCTTCATACAATGCTGGCCGAATATTGTCACTCATTCCCCCATCAACAGCCACATAATGACGCACATTAGGCACTTCTTTGCGCGAACCGATCGAATAAATCGCGGTTCCGGCATCACCGACAAGCGAACGGCCTGGCTCAATCCAAATTTCCGGCATAGCAATGCCCAGCTCTGCTGCCTGTTTTGCTGCTTCAGCAATAATATTTTCTACGTATTCCGCAGCCGGAAGAGGCGTATCTTCATTTGTATAGCGAATTCCAAAGCCGCCGCCAAGATTGACAACCTTCGGAACAAAATCATAGACCTCTTTCCAATCGGCGATTTTGTGGAAAATTTTTTGCGCCGCCAGCACAAAGCCTGTTGTTTCAAAAATTTGTGAACCAATATGACAATGAATCCCCAGCACGTGGAACGATGGAGAAGATAAGGCTTGCTTTAACGCGCGATCAGCCTGTCCATTGTTTAAGTCAAAGCCGAATTTAGAATCTTCCTGACCTGTCAAAATATAATCATGAGTATGCGCTTCAATTCCTGGTGTTACCCGAATTAAAACAGACGCCGTCATTCCTCTTTCTGCACAAATTTGTTCGAGCAGCTGCAATTCATAAAAATTATCTATTACAATACAGCCGACACCATGCGCCAACGCCATTTCCAGCTCTTGGCGGCTTTTATTATTCCCGTGGAAATGGATGCGCTCAGGAGGGAAATCCGCTTTTAGGGCTGTATATAGCTCTCCGCCAGAAACTACATCAAGCGATAATCCTTCTTCCTCCACTAATTGAACCATAGCAACCGTCGAAAACGCTTTGCTAGCATACGCCACTTGCGCTTTTACCCCGTACTTTTCAAACGTTTCTTTAAACGCGCGGGCGCGCTGGCGAATTAACGCCACGTCATAAATATACAGCGGCGTTCCATATTCCTTTGCGAGATCAACAGTATCAACACCGCCAATTTCTAAATGTCCTTTGTCATTCACACGACTCGTTCCGTAAAAAAACATGCCGATCCCTCATTCCAAAAGATTAAATATTCAAAACCACAAATTTTTATGCGATCTGAAAGCAAAAAAGACAGTTAACAAATAGGGATTAACTGCCTTTTCTGCGGAAAAGATTACGTATAACGTACCATAAAATAAAAAAAGTTGCAATACAAATGTGAATAATCCGTTATTTTTATTGTTTCCTCATTCAGCAAAATCTTTCAGCAACCAAGAGACCCTCCTTACACGGGGCGTCTTTGCTGATTTTGCGGATGAACAATGCTTGGTCGCACTTTTCCGCCCGCCAGTGAACGGCGAACAACAATTTGCATAAACGCAGCTGGATCAAACGGAATAAATGGCCACAAATACGGGGTGTTCAGCGAACGAATTCGAACTAACCAAATTAAATAAATGGTCGTTCCGATAATAAGCCCTGGCACTTTAAATATAGCCACTGCTAAAGCGAGCAGGAGACGGGCGATTTTATTAGCAATGCTTAATTCATAGCTTGGTGTAGCAAATGAGCCAATCGCAGCAATAGAGACATATAAAATGACTTCAGGCACAAACAAGCCGACATCAATCGCAATTTGCCCAATTAATACAGCCGCAATCAATCCCATGGCTGTTGATAACGAGGTCGGCGTATGAATAGCTGCCATTCGCAAAAATTCAATCCCGAAATCGGCAAGGAAAATTTGGACAATGGCTGGAATATTTGTGTGTTTATTTGGTCCGATAAATGCCATTTTGTCAGGCAACAAGGAAGGTTCTAGCACAAATAAAATCCAAAGCGGCAATAGAAAGATGGAGGCTAAAATGCCTAGAAACCGCACCCAGCGCACAAACGTTCCAACCGCAGGATTTTGCCGATACTCCTCGGCATGCTGCACATGATGAAAAAAGGTGGTCGGCGTAATAATCACGCTTGGTGAAGTGTCCACCATAATAATGACATGTCCTTCTAATAAATGAGTTGCGGCTACGTCAGGACGCTCCGTATATCGCACAAGGGGATATGGATTATATCCCTGCTTGACTAAAAATTCTTCAATCGTTTTGTCCGCCATCGTTAAACCATCAATTTTAATTTGTTGAATTTCTTTTTTTACAAGCTCAATCAATCCAGGATCCGCTACATCCTTAATATAAGCAATGCATACATCCGTTTTGGAACGTTCGCCTACTTGCATAATTTCAAAGCGCAACCGTTCGTCACGAATGCGGCGCCGCGTTAATGCCGTATTGACAATAATATTTTCAACATAGCCGTCGCGTGCTCCGCGTACGACTTTTTCCGTATCGGGCTCTTGCGGCTGACGGCCTGGATAACTGCGGACATCAACGACAAATCCGCTTGTTTCTCCTTCCATTAAAATGATGATAAGCCCTGACAACAATTGATTAATCGCATCATTCAAATCCTGAACGGGACTGACTTGCTGATGGACAAGACGATTAGCAAGAATTTGCTTCGCTCGAGCTTCTTGGCGCTCGTTATCATTAATTTGCACAATTTGTTTAAGCAGTTCAATTAAATATTGTGTATCACACAGGCCGTTACAATAATAAATGTGCACCTCTCTCGTTAGCACATAGACTTTGCGAATTCCTAAATCAAAGCTTGTTCCAATCCCGATTTTCTCTTTTAAATAGGCTTCATTATCCGTAAGCTTTTCAAAAATCGGGATGCTGTTTGTGTCTGCTGCCACCATTTTCACTCCTTTCTAAAATAACCTCAACCGCTTTTTTTGTAATGGGCGAACCGTATTTAACGTGGTCGCGATAGCCCATCTTTCCGATATCACCGATACCAACGATAATCGGAATGGGTAGCTGCTCTAAGCAATAAACGGTATCACCATTGATACGCCCCAACTCCATTTCTTGGATTCCTTCTTTATCCACTCCGCGCTCTGTCAATTTTCCATTTCGATCAATGCTGACATGTACCTTTGTCCATTCATTCTGGTGAGTATTGGAGGCGACTGCAATAGCCCCCAGCACCTCAATTTGTTTATGGGTCGCCACGTACTTTAGCGCCTGTTCGCCTGCGCCTTCACCGACTGCTCCACAATCATCAAACATCACAAATACAGGATCATACGGCGTCTGTAAAATAAGCTCCACGAGCTGTTCACCTGTCAGTTTTGATGGATTCCCCCGAGAGCGGCTAATGCAGCGGCCGCCAATTTCCTTCGCAATATGCTGAATCGTCCGCCATGCAAAATCATCGCCATCTGTTACAATAATGACCCGTCTTTTTTTCATCATCGTTATCCCCTTGGTTTGCAAATAAGGGCCGCGACAAATGATAGCGTAATGACAAATGAAAGCTCGAGACCAATATATTGGAACATGTTGGCCCCCATATTCATCCATCCTTGTCCAGCTTCATGGGACGCGATCCCTTTGGCAAGCAAATAGCCGAAGCCGCTCATTGGCAGCAAAGCGCCCGCGCCTGCGACCTCTACTAATTGGTCATATACACCAAGTGCTCCCAGCAGAGCACCGACGCTTACAAGTCCGGCAAGCATATGGATTTGCGATATATTGGCGCGATCCATCAGCCATTGAGCCGCCCCGCAGATCGCTCCACCCACTAAAAAGGCCATCCAATAGTCCATTTCTCATCCTCCTACCGATTCGATCACAACGCCGTGAGCAATCGCTGGAATCGATTGTTTTTGCTGAATCATAGTCTGACTTAATAACGCTCCTGTTGCGACAACAAATATTTTGCGAAACGTCCCCTTTTCCATTTCTCTTAATAAATGGCCATACGTAACAACCGCACAGCAGGCACACCCGCTTCCGCCGGCAAATTTTCTTTGATCCGGCCGGTAGATCATGAGCCCGCAATCGCTGTAACCATCCGTGATATCATAGCCTGCTTCCATCAATAATTCTTTGACAATCACACTGCCGATTCCTGATAGATCCCCTGTTACAATCAAGTCATAATCAGCGGGCGAACGATTTAAGTCCAAAAAGTGCTGCTCGATCGTGTGGGCAGCGGCCGGCGCCATCGCCGCTCCCATATCCATCGGATTTTTTAAGCCGGCATCGATCACTCTTCCAATGGTAGCCGCCGTCACTCGAAATCGGCCCTTTTGGCTGCCGATAAGCGCTGCCCCCGCTCCGGTTACTGTAAATGTTGCACTTTTCGGTTTTTGAATACCAAGCTCCGTTGGATAACGAAATTGTCGCTCCGCTGTCGCGTTGTGGCTGCTTGTTGCCACAAGCGCTTGTCTGGCAAAGCCCCCATCGACAAGAGCCGCCCCGACGGCCAGCGTTTCCATCGAAGTAGAGCACGCTCCAAACATGCATAAAAACGGAATCGGAAGCTCACGCGCTGTATAATTGGCTGTAACATTTTGATTTAATAAATCCCCAGCAAGAAACACATCAATTTCATTTGCTGTCACATTTCCTTTATTCATGCAAATAGTAATCGCTTCTTTCATCAGACGCCGCTCCGCAAGCTCCCATGTTTTTTCTCCGCAATACAAATCGCGATATCCTACATCAAATTGCTTTCCAAGGGGGCCGTCCGCTTCAAAAGGACCAACTGCCGTTCCTGTTGCCTGAATATATATATTGTTCTCAAATACCCATGTTTGTTTTCCAACAAGTCGCACAGAACTCCCCCTTTCATTTACACGATGTAATATATCACTCCTAAAACATAGGCAATGACCATTCCATAGACGATGACGACACCGCCGATTTTAAACATATGATTAGCGATTCCGCTAACCCATCCTTCTGTTCGATGCTCCATAGCCGCGCTCGCTAAAGAATTCGCAAAGCCGGTAAGCAACACGGTCGCGCCGGCACCAGCAAATTGGCTCAAAGCATCATATCGTCCCATGGCTGTCAGCAAAACAGCTAAGCCCATGACGGTTAACATCATTAAATGTTGAGCAGCATCTGATGAAAATCCCCAACTATTCATATATAACGCCCGCAGCCCCTCTGCGCCGGCACAAACCAAACCGCCGCTGATAAATGCTTGAAAGCTATTTGCTAAATAGGAAGGCTTAGGCTGAAATTTTCTGACAGCCTGCTGGTAATGATCGCGCAGTTTCATAATGACATCACCTCTGCAAAATACATCCAATAAAATAAAGAGCCAAACACTTTTCCGAAGACAAGGGCCATCATCAATAAAATAATTTTATCTACCATCCCGATCCGTTTGGCTAAAATAGGCCACACATTCAGCACCTCTGTCAGCGCTGCTGCCAACATCCCAATAAATACTCCGCTAAATAAGCCTAACGGAATAAGCCAATATTTAGAGATATCTAAAGCAGAAGAACGAAGGCTCATCCATCCGCCAGTTACTGCTCCAAAAACAGCACTCCATTCATAGGCATAAATCCATTTCATTGTTTTTGTTAATTGTGTCAGTCTTGGGATTACGCCGAGAACGGCCAAAAAAGCCACAAATCCTGTGCCTACCGCCAGTCCTCCCGCTAAGCCAATCACGATAACAGCAATCGCCTTAACGGTCGTCAATTTGCTTCATGCTTTCCTTATTTTCATGTAAAATCACATATTGATCGAGCGATTGCTGATAATTGAACATTTCGACTTCGAGAGGACTCGGTTCTTCGTTAATCCGCTTACGAAACACATGATTAAAAAAGATAATCATCCCTAATCCCAGACCAATCGAATAGGGAATCTGGAAGAGAAGAGGCTTGTCGGCTTTTTTCCCTGTAATGATCGTGTATAAATGCTGATGCGTTTCCTGCATACTCACATCTTCATGAAAATTAATAATCGCGATGGCCGAGCCAATAAAAAGCAGCAGCCAAACCGCTAAAAAATAGGCAAATGAAATCGTCCGTTTCGGATATACCACCTCTACAATCGTTTGAGCTGAGCCGATCGTTTGAATTTCTAATGAAGGATCAAAACGGACAATCGCGTCCACCACTTTCATTACATCGACAATGACAATATTTTTGTCGCTTCGTTGGATACGATATAAAGGAATTCGCTTTAATTGCTGAAGCATTTGCTTATCACTAGCAATGATTTGCGCCACATCTCCTACCAATATGACATCATCAGGTTTGACTTGAACACGGTGGCGCAATTTCACAAATACGGCTTTTTCCATTTGCCTCACACCCTCAACCTCATTAATTTCTTAATGAATAGTATGTTTGGACAAAAAAGGAATCATTCGGTTTGATGTCAATTACCATCAATTCTATAAAAAAGAAAAAGAATGGATGCTTACTCATCCATTCTTTGTTTCATTTGCTGTAAAATCTTCTTTTCCAGTCGTGATACTTGCACTTGAGAGATGCCTAATCTAGATGCCACTTCTGATTGCGTTTGGTCCTTGTAATAACGCAAATATACAATCAGCCGTTCTCGCTCATCCAGCTCTTCTATTGCTTTTTTTAACGCAATTTTATCGAACCACGAATCTTCATCTTGGTCAGCGATTTGATCAAGAAGAGTGATGGGATCGCCATCGTTTTCATAGACCGTTTCGTGAATGGACGCCGGGGATCGGCTTGCTTCTTGAGCAAGCACGACTTCTTCAGGCGAAATTTGTAAATATTCGGCAATTTCCGTTACGGTCGGCACACGCCCATGACGTTTGGATAATTCATCCTTTGCCTTGCGTATTTTATTGCCCGTTTCTTTGAGAGAACGGCTCACCTTCACGGTTCCATCATCTCGAATAAACCGCTGAATTTCGCCAATAATCATTGGCACTGCATAGGTTGAAAATTTAACATCATACGATAAATCAAATTTATCCACCGATTTGAGCAATCCGATACAGCCGATTTGAAATAAATCATCCGGCTCATAGCCGCGATTCAAAAAACGCTGGACAACAGACCAAACAAGCCGCATATTTTTTTGAATAATTTCATCACGCGCTGCTTGGTCGCCTTCTTGGCTGCGTCGAATCAGCTCTTTCATTGCCTGATCCTTAATTGGCGTCTGTTCTTGCTTGACATCGACATCCATAGGCATGTCTCCCTTAATTGCATAACGCTTTGCTTTTCATAATATATTTCGTTAAATGAACAGTTGTCCCTTTGTTCACTTCCGAGTGAATCGAGATTTCATCCATGAAGTTTTCCATAATGGTAAACCCCATTCCCGATCGTTCTAATTCAGGTTTCGTTGTAAACAATGGCTGCCGCGCCTCTTCAATGTCCGCGATTCCCGCTCCTTCATCTCTGATTGTAATGCGGACAGCCCCCTCCTCTATCACGACAGAAATATAGACCATTCCGTTTGGATCATTGTTATACCCGTGAATAATCGCATTGGTCACCGCTTCTGACACAACCGTTTTGATTTCTGTCAGTTCATCCATTGTTGGATCAAGCTGGGCAACAAATGCGGCCACTGTTACACGGGCAAACGATTCATTTTGACTAAGTGCCGAAAATTGGAGGTGCATTTCGTTTCTCATTTACGCCACCCCCAATGTCTGTAATGCAAATTGTTCATCTTCTTCTAGACGGATAATTTTAAATAGCCCGGACATATCAAACAATCGTTTAACAGCTGGAGAAACAGAACAAACAATCATTTCTCCACCCAAATTTTTGATTTGCTTATAGCGCCCTAAAATAACGCCAAGTCCGGAGCTATCCATAAACATTAAATTTTCAAGATTAAATACAATATGATGAATATGTTCTTTTTCAAGAGTATCGGTCACTTTTTCCCGCAGCTCTTCCGCTGTATGATGGTCGAGCTCACCGGCAAGCCGAATGAGCAACACATCTTGTCTCACTTCAAAGTCCATCACTAGACTCACTACACTTTCCCCCTTGTCATTTCAGATATGGAACTATTTCTCTAAAATGACGGGGAAGTCCTGCCGTTTGACAAAACTAGTGCGAATCCAAAAAAAGTAGAGCAAAATCTACAGAAATCGACGCTATTTGTTTATTTAAGCAGATTTGACAAACGAACTCAGCGTCCGCTTCCATAAATCCCACCAACTAGCTTCTTGGACAGATTGCTTAGCAACAAGCGGGCTCTCTAGAAGTTTTTTTCCATTCTGCTTTAAAACAAGCGTGCCAAGCTCTTCTCCTTTTTGAATCGGCGCCTTTACATTCTCCTTGAGCTTCACCACTTTCTGAATATCCTTAACATTAGCTCCCTTTTTCGTCAATACAGAAATCGGCTCTGCTGTCACCAGTTCAGCTTCCTTTTTCTTTCCTTTGCTGATCTTGACGTGGCTGATGACTTCATTGCGTTTATAAACAGGATGGGTTTGATATTGACTAAAGGCATAATCTAATAATTTGGTAATTTGTTCATTGCGTTCCTTTGGCGTCGGTGCTCCAAATATGACGGCAATCACACGCATACCATCTTTTTTGGCTGTGGCTGTTAAACAATATTTTGCATCCGCTGTGAAACCGGTCTTCACTCCATCCACTCCCGGATAAAACTTCACAAGACGGTTTGTATTCACAAGCCAAAATTTTTTGTCTGTATTTTCCCGTAAATAATCTTCATATTTTCCCGTATATTTCGTAACCTCGTCATATTTTAATAGTTCCTTTGCCATCATTGCCATATCGTATGCGCTACTATAATGACCTTCCGCAGGCAAACCGGTGGCGTTTTTAAAGACGGTATCCTTAAGCCCCATCTGTTTTGCTTTTTTATTCATCATTTCTACGAAAGCTTTCTCGGAGCCAGCAATTCGTTCTGCCATCGCTACTGCTGCATCATTACCAGAACCAATCGCGATTCCGCGCATAAGCTCATCAACGGTCATTTCTTCACCAGGCTCTAAAAAAATTTGTGAGCCTCCCATTGATGCGGCATATTCGCTTGCTCGCACCTTTTCATTCCATTTGAGCTTTCCTTGATCGATTGCATCCATAATCAGCAGCATAGTCATAATTTTTGTCATGCTGGCAGGAGGCAACTTTTGGTGAACGTTTTTTTCATACAAGATGGTCCCTGTATCGCGTTCAATTAAAATAGCCGATTTTGCTTGACTGACGAGATCCGCATTTGGACTCGCTTGTTTTTCAGCTGCTTGAACTCCTGTTGATATTGGTATCGTCCAACAAATCATGAGCAGCAAACCAATAATGGCTTTCTTCATCTCCCAACCCTCCATTCTTTATACATGCCATCTTTTCCAATTTTTATTTTTTTATACATGTGGAGAGTGGTGAGAGAAGCTAATTTATGCGATCAGCCAAAAACGTCGGCTGTCATGATGGTTTCAAACCATGACTTTCGATCTACACAACTTGTTAAAGCACGCTAGTCCGCAAACGAAAATGCTTAGATTTCATCATGTTGAAAAGCAAATCGATCACTGCTTGTCCCCAACAAAAGAGGGTCCCAAAAGTGTTCGCATAGCGTTCGCTTTTGGAGTACTTTTTTGGATAAAGAGGAGAACTACACGTATTGTGAGAAAAAGGAGATCGTCGTCCTGATCAAGTACAATACGTTGGATCGGGAATCAACGAAAGCGTGGGCGAAAGAGAGCCGCTGAATCGAGGACATGACATATGAGGAGGAGCTGGATGAATGATTGGCGCCAAAGGGAGACGGTTGGTGTTTGTGTATGAACGGAAAGAAACGACGGACAACGGGTATGTTGCCGTCAAACGGACGTATCGTTGTATGGCTTGTGCCGGATACCCGTTTCAGGCAGCATGCGCCAAAGGCAAAAGCACGAAAACCATCCGCAATAACAACGGCAGGAGATCCAGGAACAGCTGTCCGCGGAAGAAGGAGCGGCGACGTACCGAAAACGATCAATCGAAAAGGAGCCGGTGTTTGGGCCCATCCAGCACAATCAGCAATTTCAGCGATTTTGGTTAAGAGGGCTCCTAAAAATCACCTTGGAATGGGGGCTTATTTGTGCTGCCCACCATTTGGGAAAGTGGACGACCACAACCGATCCACCAAAGAAAAAAACAGGATAAAATTCAGAAATAAGGAGCCATTCCTGATTCAAAAAAGAAATAAATAATCAAGTAATAAAAAAAGAGGCAGTCCCCAAAAGGTCGATTTAACGACCTTTTGAGACAGCCTCCTTATAAAATTTTGTCATAAATCAGCGTTGGCGCTTGAACAGGCTCTGGAGTAATTTTGATGTTTTCATATAACATGTTCTTGACTTCATCCACTTGTTCGCTATTGCTATAAATCGTCACAAGCGATTCCCCTTTATGAACAGCATCTCCGATTTTTTTGCGCAACACAAGCCCAACCGCCAAGTCGATGGACGATTCCTTTGTCGCCCGCCCAGCGCCAAGCAACATTGCCGCTGTACCGACTGCATCGGCAACAATCTCTGTTACATAGCCATCTTCTTGCGCGATTAGCTCTATTTGATATTTCGCCTGCGGCAGTTTGGACGGATCATCGATGACAGACACATCTCCCCCTTGAGCAGCCAAGAACTTTTTAAATGTATTTAATGCAGAGCCATCTTGCATGGCTTTTTCCAACATGGCCCGCGCTTCCTCTAAAGACGCCGCTTTCTCTGCCAAATAGACCATATGGCTTCCGAGCACAAGGCAGAGCTCTTGCAGATCTTCCGGTCCTTCTCCTTTGAGCGTATCAATGGCTTCTTTCACTTCCAACGCATTCCCAATTGCATAACCAAGAGGCTGGCTCATATCCGAAATAATAGCCATTGTTTTCCGGCCTACACGCTTTCCGATTTCCACCATCGCTTCAGCTAGCGCTCTGGCATCCTCCAAATCTTTCATAAATGCTCCAGCCCCTGTTTTGACATCTAATACAATCGCATCGGCTCCTGCGGCAATTTTTTTGCTCATAATGGATGAAGCAATTAAAGGAATGCTGTTGACTGTTGCCGTTACATCTCGAAGCGCATAAAGCTTTTTATCAGCCGGAGTTAGATTGCCTGTTTGACCAATGACTGCAATTTTATTTTGGTTAACCAATTCGATAAATTGAGAGTTATTTATTTCCACATGAAATCCTGGCACCGATTCTAATTTATCAATCGTGCCACCGGTATGGCCAAGCCCACGCCCCGACATTTTGGCTACCGGCACACCAACAGAAGCAACAAGAGGGCCTAATACGAGCGTAGTTGTATCGCCTACACCTCCCGTCGAATGTTTATCCACTTTTATTCCCTCAATTTTTGATAAATCAATCGTTTCTCCAGAATGAACCATTGCCAGTGTTAATGCGGCTGTTTCTTCTTCTGTCATTCCGCGAAAAAATACCGCCATCGCCCACGCACTCATTTGATAATCCGGAATGTCGCCATTGGTATATCCGTTCATGATAAATTGGATTTCTTCGTTCGTCAAAGACTGGCCATCTCGTTTTTTCGCAATTAAGTCTACCATTCTCATATAAAATCACCTTTTCATTGATTTTTTTCTCTATCAAATACAATCTAAAGAGGGGACGAATGGTCTTTGAAACATCGGCGGTTAAAGACAACTTCACTGGATTGTCTTTGCCACCTAAATGCGTGACAAAAATCCGAACGACGTTGTTTCCGATTCATTCATCATCCTGTGAAGCGGCTCATGATCATCCCACCGTCAAAAAATACGTACGATCGTTTTATTTACGCATTTCGGCGACAATCGCTTTGACAAGACGTAAAAAGTCGGCCTTCGCTTTTTCTGTCGTCTCGATCACCTCATCGTGCGTAAGCGGCTGATCTAAAATGCCAGCAGCCATATTAGAAATGCAAGAAATGCCGAGCACCTCCATATTGGCATGGCGGGCTACAATCACTTCAGGAACGGTTGACATGCCGACCGCATCGCCGCCCATAGCGCGAATCATGCGAATTTCTGCAGGTGTTTCATATGATGGGCCTGTATTCGCTACATATACGCCTTCTTGTATGCGAATACCTAAACGTGAAGCAACGTTTTTCGCCAATTCTCTTAATGATTTGCTATAAGCCTTTGACATATCAGGGAACCGGACGCCGAATGATGGATCATTCGGACCAATGAGTGGATTGGTTCCCATATTATTAATATGGTCTGCGATGATCATTAAATCCCCTGGCTGAAATGATTCGTTGACACCTCCAGCAGCATTGGTGACAATTAATTGTTGAACGCCCAATCGTTTCATTACGCGAACGGGAAAGGTTACTTTATCAAAACTGTATCCTTCATAATAGTGGAATCGCCCTTGCATGGCTAACACAACAGCGCCTTCCAACCGACCGTATACTAACTGCCCCGCATGCCCTTCAACTGTTGAAACAGGGAATCCAGGAATCGCGTTGTAGGGAATTTTTACGGCTTGTTCAATTTCATCAGCCAATACGCCGAGTCCTGAGCCAAGAATGAGCCCGATTTGCGGCGGTTCGGTCCATTTTTCCTTTAAAAACTGCTCCGCTTGTTCAATCGCTGCTTGATTCATGAATGTTCCTCCTTATTTCAAACTGGTTAGAAAGCTTTGACCGTATTTTGGAAGCTTCACTTGAAAATTATCCGCAATGGTAGCCCCAACATCAGCAAATGTGCTCCGCAGCGGCAGTTCCTTTCCGCCATTCATGCTAGGGCTGTACACAAGAAGCGGCACATATTCGCGCGTATGATCTGTCCCATGGTGCACAGGATCATTGCCATGATCCGCCGTTATCATGAGCAAGTCATCCTCTTTTAAAAGCGGCAATACTTCAGCAAGGCGCATATCAAACTCTTCCAGCGCATCACCATATCCTTTCGGATCGCGGCGATGTCCATATAAAGCATCGAAATCGACAAGATTTAAAAAGCTTAAACCTGTAAAATCCATTTTGAGCGTATCGATGAATTTATCCATTCCGTCCATGTTCGATTTCGTGCGCAACGCTTTGGTCACGCCTTCGTTATCATAGATATCGGAAATTTTGCCAATGGCAATCACATCGTATCCAGCATCTTGCAATTCATTCATAACCGTGCGACCAAATGGTTTTAAGGCATAGTCATGACGATTCGCTGTGCGCTGGAAGCTGCCCGGATGGCCGATAAATGGACGCGCGATGACACGGCCGACCATATATTTTTCATCCAGTGTCAGCTCACGAGCAATTTTGCAAATATGATAAAGCTCATCAAGCGGGACCACTTCTTCATGAGCAGCAATTTGTAAGACGGAGTCGGCCGAAGTATAAACGATGATCGCACCTGTTTCCATATGCTCTTTTCCCAGTTCTTCAATAATGGCTGTCCCGCTTGCTGGTTTGTTGCCAATGGCCTTCCGTCCTGTCCGTTTTTCAAGCTCCGCAATTAATTCTTCTGGAAAGCCGTTTGGAAACACTTGAAAGGGCGTATCGATGCGCAACCCCATTAATTCCCAATGACCAGTCATCGTATCTTTTCCAGCCGATGCTTCTTGCATTTTTGTATAGTACGCCATCGGTTTCTCAGCTTTCGCGATTCCCCGAATTTCTCGAATGTTGCTAAGGCCAAGCTGCGCCATATGCGGCATGTTTAAACCGCCGCGATGCTCAGCAATATGTCCAAGCGTATCGGCTCCTTTATCATTGTATTTTTCAGCATCAGGCGCTTCTCCAATGCCAACGGAATCCAGCACAATTAAAAAAACGCGTTTGTATGTATGGCTCATCATTGATTCCTCCTACTTCATCGAGCGTGACGTTCTTGGTAGATCATATCCTAATGATTGCAAAAACCATAAAACCCTTATTTGTCAGAAGTCTGACAACTATATTATAAAACGTTTTCATGCTTATACGCAATAAAAACCGCTGTGAACATTTTGGACAAAAAACCACCCGCTATGCGCGCGGGTGGTATTGTTGATACACATCTTTTAATCTTGTTTTCGTTACATGAGTGTAAATTTGCGTTGTTGAAATGTCGGAATGCCCTAGAAGCTCTTGAACAGCCCGCAAATCTGCTCCATTTTCCAGCAAATGTGTAGCAAAGGAATGCCGCAGCGTATGCGGAGTTAATTCTTTTTCGATGTTCGCTTCCTTCGCTAATTTTTTTAAAATTTTCCAAAACCCTTGACGTGTTAAACGATCTCCGTGATGATTTAAAAATAATGCGTCATTCGCGCGCTTTTTTGGCTGAATCAGCTTCGGTCTTGCCTCTTCGATATATGCTTTTAGCGCCGATAGAGCCATGCGCCCCACCGGCACGATCCGTTCCTTGCTTCCTTTCCCGTAGCATCGAACAAACCCCATAGTCAAATGCACATCCGACAGATTCAAGTTCACAAGCTCGCTTACACGCATCCCTGTTGCATACAATAGCTCAAGCATCGCCTTATCGCGCATGCCAAAGGGCGTATTCGTCTTTGGTGTTTCTAGTAATGCTTCAACTTCTGCCATCGATAGCACCTTTGGCAGCGTTCGCTCCATTTGCGGTGTCTCGATGTGAACAGAAGGATCCTGCTCCGCTATTTTTTCCCGCAAAAGAAATTGGTGAAATGATCGAACAGAGGCAATATGGCGGGCGATCGTTTTGGCAGAGCTTCCTTGTTCTTTTAAAAACTTTAAAAATTGCAAAATATGAAGCCTAGACACATCGTTCCATGAATGAATTTGTTCCGCATGCGTCAAATAGCGGGCATATTTTCTTAAATCACGTTCATATGAAATAATTGTGTTTTGGGCCAAATTCCGTTCGACTGTTAAATAATGAAGAAAATCCTTCAATTCATGTTCCAAGGCTCTCTACTCCCCGTCTCTATAAAAAAATATCAACCGTTCTACCCAATCCGTTGATACGCTTTCCGTTGTCGACACCTTTACCGCAGATCCTTGTGGCTCATTATAGCGATGGTAATTCTCGTATTCTCGATAAAACCATACAAGACTATAGTAAAACAAAAGTGTGCAGCTCGTAAATAAAACAAATACTTTGATCATTTGCCATGCCGTTTTCATCGCATATCCTCCTCATTCGCTCATGCTACTTATTATGAGGATATGCCATTATTTTCTCATTTTATACTATGTATACCCTTGGTGTCCGATAAAATCGATTCACTCGTTTTCCTTATACTGTATAAATTGTGAATGAACGATATGTGTAAAAACCTATATGCGGCAGAGGAAAAGCGACGGCTTGCCCCCGTCACGTCGAAGCGTGACCGAACGCCGAACAACCAGACACTTTCAGACAAATTCATTTGTCTGAGAGCCGTGTCGTTCGGCCATCCGACTATATCAGCGCCCGTTCCTTTTCCATTTCTTCGTCCATTGGAATGCTTTCGTTTTTCCTTATATATAAAATAGACAGGGTGAGAAATCTGTTGGATTCATGATAGATATCATTTGATGATGATCAAAACCTTCCCCACTGGAAAAGGTTTAGACTGCTGACAAACGCTTTTATCCTGCGTTACGG
This sequence comes from Anoxybacteroides rupiense, assembly GCF_014196195.1. Taxonomy (GTDB): domain Bacteria; phylum Bacillota; class Bacilli; order Bacillales; family Anoxybacillaceae; genus Anoxybacteroides; species Anoxybacteroides rupiense. The sequence goes on from NZ_JACIDF010000002.1 coordinate 259,978, forward strand.
GTCTCGTTCGTCCGCTCATGAACGTTTTGGTTCCATTCGTGTCTTCACTTGGCGGTGTTCCTCGTTTGCCAAGCATGTTCAAGCCAATCTGATAAAAATGGTTGTAGACAAAGTCCGTTTTGACTTTGTCTACAACGTGAAACCTTTCCCGCTGGAAAAGGTTTGTTATTCTTCTTGTTTATCTTTTTCTTGGCAACGATAACAAATCCCGTGAAAGGTGAGACGATGATCTTTAATTTTAAATTTCCAGTCCCGCTCGACAATGGCTTCTACTTCCTCTAACAAATCCTCTTGAATCTCCGCTACTGCTCCGCATTCGATACATACTAAATGATGGTGGAAATGCGCGGCTCCTTCTTGACGAAGATCATATCGCGATACACCATCGCCAAAGTTAATTTTATCGACGATTTTCAACTCCGTTAACAGCTCCAGTGTTCGATAGACTGTTGCTAAACCGATCTCTGGAGATTTTTCTTTAACGAGGAGGTAGACATCTTCCGCACTCAAATGATCTTCTTCATGCTCCAAAAGGACGCGGACAGTCGCCTCGCGCTGTGGCGTCAATTTGTATCCAGCGGTATGCAGGAGCTTTTTTATTCGTTCAACCCGTTCTTCCATCTTTATCCCTCCCTCGTCATTCAAATATCATTATAACAAAAGAGAGAGGAAAGTATCAAAATAAAAATCATTATTAGTAAATAAGTAAAATGGTTATTATATAAAAATAATTACAAGCTAAAAATTTTCATTGGTCATGAAGATGGCGCTGTTTTGAGCACCTAGATTCGATGCAGTTGGAAAATGGACATATATCTCATCAAAAAGCGAAATCTCATGTTTTCGATGGTCAAAGACAAGTCAGTGACTTGCTTGACCATTGACTGCTGACATGGGAAGCGAAGGTTGAAGAATCAAGTGATGCGTTCCATGCTATTGTTATTTGTTATTGATTAGTTGAACGACTTGTTTCATAATGACCGGAGAAATATATGCCTCCAAGCCAGCAGACACAATCAAGGAAGCACTAATAGCCAACATAATGAGTGTGTAACGGATAATCATCGGAAAAATCGGTTCATGCATCCGCTTCATAAATTGATTCCGCACCATTTTTAATGAGAAGGAAACTGAGACAGCTCCCATTATAATAAAAGCGGGAACCACAACAAAGTTTTGCGGCATAACTGAAACAAACGATAATAGGAACCCTTGCCACCCCATTTGATTAACTAGAAATCCGACCGTAAAGCCGACAACAATTCCTTTTAAAAAGAGCAAAATTAAAATAAGCGGCAATCCAATAATCGAAATACCAAGCACCCACATAAACCCAATATACTGTAAATTATGGAAATAGCTTTGTTGAAACATATCGCTCGCACTCGCAAACTGCCCTTTGGATACTTGTCCGAAAAACTGCATTAAATAATAATATAAATCTTGTTTTTGATTAAAATTCAAGCTATTGACGACAATCGCTCCAAAAATCACGCCCATGAGAAACAGGACAATAATAAATAAATAAATCGACGCATGCTCTTTTAAATGCATCGCAATCACTGACTTCAATGGCTGTTTTCTCATTGCTCTCCGTCCTCCTATCTGCCTCTTACTAGATTGTATGAGGAAAGAGCAAATCTATGACACCTTGAAGAGAAAAGAAAAGAATCGCTTCTATCGAGAAGCGATTCTTCCATATTTGCCGCCGCCTCCTGCTGTCATGGAAAGCTTTCCGTCTCTAGCAAGCAAAATGAGCTGGGCAAGCTTTTCACCGACGGCCTCTTCCAACTGTAATCCTGTCGCTTCATGAAGAATGTACATTTCTGTTTTGAAACGCTCAAGCAGCTTTTTATACGTTTTGTGTCCAATGCCCGGAATAAATTCAAGTGGCACCTGATGTACGTATGGCGGACGTTTGGGTGGAATCGTGTCCGTTTTTAATTCTTGAAGCCGATCAAATACGCCTTTTACATATCGCTCGTGCCCACAGCTCGGACAGTATTCGTCATAGATTTTCATCAGTGCCGCACAACGCTCACACGCCGTTTGATGATATTTCCCCAGCTTAGGATTTAGTCCGTAATTAGCGACAATTCCGCGATTTTCTTCCTCTTTGAGCGCTTTTTTAAGCTCGGCAAACGTTAAGCTCTTCATGCGAATAACTTGATATTCCCGCGCAATCTTCCGCAACGAATGAGCGTCTGAATTCGAAAGATAGGGATAGCGATGCAATTCAGCAATCTGATCAGCCATGCTCGAATCAGCACTCAGCCCAAGCTCGATCGCGTCGATCCATTCAGGATCAAACACCTCTTGCAAGCTTCGTTTCACTCCTTTTCCATACAAGCTTTTAAATGGAGTAAAAACGTGAGCCGGAATAAACAAGCCGTTCAATTGTTGAATCAGCTGCTGCAGTTCTCTTCCTGTCCCATACATTCGCTGTGAGCTCAACGAAACATTCTTCACTCGTTTTTTTAACCAGTCTGAAAAGAAACGCATGGCGGCGATCGTCGGCAAAAAAACAAGAACATGAAGCGGTCCTTGGCAGTGTTCGTCGTAAATTTCAATTTCGCTTCCCAGCAGCAAGGTAAGATCTTTCGTTGACACCCCGCCTTCTTCATTTTCACGCCAGTCATTTTCAGTCATCGCTCGTTCCAATTCATCAAGGATCTCAGGAACATGGCTATCGATAATGCCAATCATATTCAGTCCTTTAATCCGCGCCGCTTCATCTATAATATTGGCAAGGGTCAGCGTTCGGGCGCCTGTAATTTTCACTGGTCTGCCAGAAGCTGTCCGTCCTATATGAATATGTAAATCCACGTAATAATTTTTCATGCTTGCAACTCCCGTTTTACTTTTGTAATGCATACTGCAGTTGTAAATATTGCAAGGCATAGGCTGTTTTCGCATCATAAATTTCTTGTTTTTGTAGCATCGCCAATGCTTCCTCCAACGTCACTTCCAACAGATCGACAAATTCATCATCATCAAGTGGTGCAGCCGATTCTAGTTTTTTTAATCCTTTCGCCACGTATAAATGAATGATTTCGTCAGCAAACCCAGGCGAGGTGTAAAACGACAACAAATGATGCAGATCTTGGGCAGCATAGCCGGTTTCTTCCTCCAGCTCACGGCGTGCAGTCATCGCAGGTTCTTCGTTTTTTTCTAATTTTCCTGCAGGAATTTCAACTAACACCCGCTCAAGCGCTTTTCTATATTGTCTGACAAGCACTAGCTTTCCTTCATCTGTAATTGGAATAATCGCCACCGCGCCCGGATGCTTGACGATTTCCCGCTTGCTCGTCTTTCCATTTGGCAGCTCAACATCCTCCACATATACATCAATGACTTTGCCTTTGAAAATTTCTTCTTTGTGAATCGTTTTTTCCATTAGATGATCCATTTCTTTTCTCTCCCGTCTCTTCATCATATTCTTTTTTATTATACTATATTGAATGATTTTCCACTCCCCTTTTTTTCCAATCATCTAAGCCGTTCAAATGTATTGGATTCATGTTTTGGATAAAAAGGGGGACGATTTCTTACGTGAAAAAGCCAACGCCAACAGTCTTCCCTTCCCTGCCTGTTTCAGAAAAAGAGATTTTCTCTTTTATGTGATAAAATGAAGAAAATACAGATTGCAAGGAGGCATGTGCGATGAAGAAACGGCGGATTGGAACATCGGATTTATATGCCAGCGAAATCGGCCTTGGCTGTATGTCGCTCGGAACAGATGAGAAACAAGCCATTCGCCTTATTCATGAAGCTTTAGAGCGAGGCATTAACTATTTGGATACCGCTGATCTTTACGATCGCGGGTTAAATGAACAATTTGTCGGCAAAGCGCTGAAAGGCAAGCGCGATCAAGTAATCCTTGCGACAAAAGTCGGGAATCGTTGGGAGGAAGGAAAAGAAGGATGGTTTTGGGATCCTTCAAAAGCATATATTAAAACAGCTGTAAAAGAAAGCCTGCGCCGTCTGCAAACGGACTACATTGATTTATACCAGCTTCACGGCGGAACGATCGAGGATCCGATCGATGAGACCATCGCAGCGTTTGAAGAATTAAAAAAAGAAGGGGTTATCCGCTATTACGGCATTTCTTCGATTCGTCCCAATGTCATTCGCGAATATGTGAAACGTTCGAATATCGTCAGCGTCATGATGCAATATAGCTTGCTGGATCGCCGTCCAGAGGAGCTTTTCCCGCTTCTAAAAGAACATCGCATTAGCGTCATCATTCGCGGCCCGGTAGCCAAAGGGCTATTGACTGAACGTCCGCTGGAGGCAGCTAGCGACTCCATCAAACAGCATGGTTATTTAAGCTATACATACGAAGAACTGCAAACACTGCTGCCAAACTTAAAAAAGCAAACCGCTTTGCACCGCTCCTTCACAGCTACCGCTCTCCAATTTTGCTTATACGATCCAGCGGTCGCGGTCGTTGTTCCGGGAGCCAGCAGCAGCGAGCAGCTAGCGGAAAACGCAGCAGCGGCTTCTGCCTCAGGATTGACAAAAGAGGAATACGAATGGCTTCGGGAGCAAACAAAAACGGCAATCTATACAGAACATCGCTAATATAAAATGGAAAGTAGAAGGGTGGTACAACGTCCGTTTTGACTTTGTCCACCACCACTTTAAGAGATCGATTCATTTCTTTTTTCGTCCTGGACCGTTCTTGAATCTACTGGACAGACAAGGCATTATGTTTTAGCCAAGAGACGAATCGTTCCGAAACGTTCGCAAAAGTAGGCGAGCGAGGCCCGCGACGCAGAGTGAACGGTTGATCAACAATCTGATCCATGATCCGGCTTCACGCTCTGACCGTCCTCAAACAGGCGCCTCTTCCTTTTCAGAGTCCATGCGTGCCATCATCAATGGTCGCCGATATAAAATCCGTTAACATAAATTTTCTATGGTGAACATAACAAAAGCCGCTGATGGATTCAGCGGCTTATTTAAAACGGCGCCAATCAAGGTTGCTTTCATTTAATAGTTCTTCAAATGTTTTTTGCTTTTCGCGCTGCCTTTTTTCCTCTCGTCTTTGCGCCTCTTCCTCCTCTTTTTTTCGCTGCTCGACTTCCTCCAACGATTTCTTTTTAGCTCGCAGCTGTTCATACAAATCCACATGTAGACGATCTTGCAATGTGATCGCTTCATCCTGTTGCTTCATGGATGATGCTTTTTTCGCCACTGTTATTCCCCCTCCAACAATTGAACTACTCCCGCCTTCGCTTGGCTTAGAGGTGGGAGACTGCTTGGTCGATAATGTTAAAGGCATCATTTCAACGACCTATGCTTACAAAATTTCTGTAATATGAGGCATATGTTCATTCAGCCAAGCAATCGCTTCATCGAGCGTCGCAAACTCTGTTGCTTCAAATGTCATTTCATCCTGCAGCAGCCAAACATCCTTTTTTTCCTGGTAAACGCCGGCAACCGACCAATGCAGTAAACTATATGGATCATTTTCATGCAAAAATGAGACCCATGTCTTTTGTCTTGCAATGTTGGCAATCTGTTTTAGCTTATCATTCATGCTGTTCACTCACTTCCAAAAGCGACATACGCGGATTTAAAATTTGATTGGGACTCTTCAGTTGAAAGCAACCCGAGCCTTTCACGACATCAATCGTCATCGTTTCATCGTAAAATACGAGACGAGATTTTTCGAGTAAAATGGGCACAAAATTCGTCTCTACCACGATATCGTCTTTATCAGCGCGATCGACGAGCCAGAGCGTCGGCACGCCGTTAACGGCACAGCCGCAGCCGTCGGTATCATATTTTAGCTTTAACCGGCGCCCTGTTTTCGTTACAATAGGAGCGAGGGCGGCAATCGCTTCGTCAGTCCATAGGATATTCACTTCTACAAAAGCTCCTTTTTGCCAATTTGCCTCTATTTTACCTACTGAAGCGCGATGCTGTCAAAGCAGAAAGGGGAAGGGATCTTGACAAAAGCACGTTATTTTCTTTTCGCAATTTCCGGAACAATAAAAAAGGCAATGATAAAGGTGATAATCAGATATAGCGCTAAATAATCAGCATTAATGAAAGATATCTTGAATATATAGCTACCCATAATTAAGTAAAGTAATAATAAAAGATTAGAAATAAAAAATGTGTTCGTTATATAATTTTTCATATGATCATTGATTCTTTCATCGTACTCTATCTCATCTTTTTGATCGCGTATCTTACTGCTCATTTTTCTGACTAATTTAGTGACGACAGTTCCTATGATCCCCCCCACTAAAACAGCCCATTGAATTTTATAGGTGATGATGCTTAAAATTCCAAAAGCCACAGTAAACCCAATAAGAGTTAGCATAAAATCATGGTTTTTCATTCGCTCAGTCCACTCCTTTTTTCGTTATTCTCCTCAAGCCAAAAAAGCTCATCCAAGCTTTTTTCTAAATATTTACTCAAAAGCAAACAAACTTTTAGCGATGGGTTATATTTTTGCGCTTCAATTAGATTGAGTGTTTGTCTTGTTATGCCTACTTTTTTTGCCAATTCTATCTGCGTCAAATTTCCCTTTTCAATTCGAGCCATTTTAACTCTATTTCTGACTTTTATATGATCATTCACCATCCATAACACCTCTCTTAAATAAAGTAACATATATTTTAATTTTGTCAATTATATATTACATACATAATTATAACTTTGCATATGGAGTGTATAGGCCATAGAAAAAAGATATTCTAAAAAATCAATATCCTGCCTGCAACTGACACCATATTCCCCAAAAAATCTCTGAGCAAAGGTGATTTTATCACTCAAACAAAAAAGCCCCTCATTGAATGTGGGACTATATCAATACAGGTCGATTTTCCGACAGAAATCCATTGCTTTCTTCTCTTTTTAATTTACTTCGTATCTTGCTTCTGTCAGACCTTTTCATCTGAGCTTATGAAAATAAGGCACATAAACCATCTCCAAACAACAAAATTTTGTTTATTCATCGACACATATAATCTAGATAAGCTGACAAAGCGCATCACAACCATACGCACATCCAAAAGTCACTAATAATGTACAGAGTACCGTACAAAATGGAGTACCAACTGGGCCTGTAGCTAAACATCCAGCAACACAGCGTGGAATAGAACCAGCCAGCCCCCCAGAACAAAGCCCAGTACAAATTGTTTCACAGGATAATTGCTGAATAGAAATGCTTTCATTATTTAGATCATTTAAATTAATATCAATAGTTGACTCATATAGATTACCATTCTTATCAAACACAACTCTTTGAACTGCATTATTCTCTATAAAATAATAGGAGGTTGTACTGTTTAGATTACTAATTACACTAAAAGCAATAGATTGTTTCGGACCAGAAACCATGTAGGCTTCGCCAACTAATAAGCTCTCTTCATAGACATTGTAAACAATTAAATCAATGGCAGGATTTACTGCATCCTCTTTCCCTACAGGCAATTCAACAGTCCGGACTGTTTTAAATGATACAGTATATCCGTTCTGCTGAAGTGCAGCCACCATCGCTTGAAAATCTCCATTCTTTTGGCTCAAAGAAATAAATTTGGACTGATTTTGAAAAAAATCTTCCAAGATAATTAAGTCGCTTGGATTTACACCATATAAAGTAAATGACATAAAAAATCCCTCTTCCTTGATATAATATAAAACTATCTGTCCATTAAGACATTATAAAATATTCGGATATGCATACGTTCGGAAGGGGGAATGAACTAATAAAGATAAAAATGATTCATGTTCACTAAGGCAAAGATCCTATCGATTCGCCCTTAAAATAGTCATAAGATTTTACGTTTGTTTGACTTATTATGTGGCTAGTGACACTCTACTAAATAAGTCGACATCAGGCCACATAAGCTTCTGTCTCCTTTTGCGGCCAAAAAAACCGGAAACAATGTACCATTACTTAAGAAAAATGGTTCATTTTTATAAACTCCCCCTTATTCCTAAAAAGCTAAGGGGGTTTTATATCGACTCTATAAACGATTTCATGATCACAACCATCAGTATCATCCTTTTTACTTTAACCATCATCTCATTTTCGCTACAATAGGAGCGAGGGCGGCAATCGCTTCGTCAGTCCATAGGATGTTCACTTCTACAAAAGCTCCTTTTTGCCAATTTGCCTCTATTTTACCTACTGAAGCGCGGTGCTGTCAAAGCAGAAAGGGGAAGAAGAGAGAGAACAGACCGTTTTAAAATGAACATCGGTCTTGTTCCACTGTAAGAAGGAGATACGCATGATGAACGAACAATGGCTGCGAAAACTAATTCGCAATGTTTTGCACCAATATGGCTACCATCCGGAAACATGGAATCTTGATGAAGACGAATGGCATCGTCTGTGTGCCTATGTCACAGCAGAAAAAGAAAAAAATAGGAGCGCTGACATCTACGAGCTTGTTCATGATGCTGTCTACGAGTTCATTACAAACATGTAAAAAACCGTTGTCTCATCTGAATGGCTTGGTTTCCCTGCTGTCTTCCCCTAAGCCAATATCCCCTCTTGCTGTCTGAGCGTCCCCATATTCGCGTTTGTTGAAGCTTATTTTTGAAAAAATGCTCGTTTTGCCACTTTTTCTACAAGACTAGGAACCAGCTGATACAAGCGACTTCCCACACTCATCCAGCCCGGCATATTTACCTCCCGCGCTGGCGTCATCATCACATCAACCACGCGGCGAGCAACCGCTTCTGGACGAAGCATCCATTTTTCGATGTTTTTCACATAGCTGCCCGATGAATCTGCGATCGCAAAAAAGCTCGTAGCGATCGGTCCCGGATTGACGGCCGTCACAAATACACCATGCTGCGCAGCCTCCATGCGCAAGCTGTTTGTAAATCCAAGCACAGCATGCTTTGTGGCAGCATATACACTGGATTTCGGTGTCGCCATTTTTCCTGCCTGTGAAGCAATATTAATGATGTGTCCGCTGCGCCGGTTAATCATATGAGAATATACCGCTTTTGTACAGGCGATCATACCGAGCACATTGACCTCCAACATTTTTTCCGCTTCCGTTAAATCAATGTCTTCTATATGGCGAAATACGCCAAATCCCGCATTATTGACAAGCACGTCTATTTCCATCTCCTGCAACAGTTTGTGAAACGTTGCTTCCACCGCTGTGATATCACTTACATCAAGCGCCTCATAGCGGCATGGAACGCTATATGTTTGTTGAATATGCTCGGCCATATCAGCCAACTTTTTCTCATTGCGCGCCAACAAAATCGGAATCGCTTTTCGCTTCGCAACCTCATACGCCATTTGCTCTCCGATTCCACTTGAAGCGCCAGTAATCACGATCTGCTTCCCTTCAATTCTCAACGCATCGCCACCGCCTTATACACATATGAGTTCCCTTCCTTCTCCTTCATAACAGCCCCCAGCTGTTCCAAATAGTCAAGCTGGCCGACCGCTTCCGACATCGTCAATAAAAATTCCTTTTCATAAACAGCCGGAAAGAGCTCCCGGCATACATCAAACGCGGTCATCGGACGCTGCTGCAACATATTCCATACTTGCTCGGCCCGCTCTTTTTGTCTAGCTAACCGTCTTTCTACTAATGGAGGCACATCTGTCACATCACGGCCATGCCCCGCCATAACACGAGTCATTTTATATCGCAGCAGTTTGCGCAATGAATCGTTATACTGCAAAAGTGGTTTTGGACGTTCATCCTCCCCTTCATCCGGCGGTTCTAGCATCGGATTGGAGGAAACGGTTGCAAGCAAAAGATCTCCTCCTATCATTCTGCCATCCTTTTCACAATATAAGACGATATGGCTTTGCGCATGTCCCGGCATTTCTAATACCGTCCAGCCTGGGAGTCCATCGACAACCTCTCCTTCGAGCACCTCGATATCGAGCGAGCGCTCGCACGAATAGCGCAACGAACGACGAAAGCTAGGGAGTCGATGGAGAGAAGCCGGTTCAAGTCCGCACTCCACGAGAAAGCGGTGAAAATAACGCTCATGCCAAGCTAAAAATTGCGGATCTTTGCTGATCCACGGCCTTGCCTTCGGATGGCCGATAACAAGAGCAGAATGGGGCAAATAGTCTAACAATCCGACATGATCAGGATGATGATGTGTAATCACCACCTGCTCAATATCAGCGGGTTCATAACCAATCTCCGCCAGCTGATGCTTAAATGCCTGCCAAGCTTCCTCTGTTTTAACTCCAGCATCAATCAGCGTCAAACTATCCGTTTTCACTAGATACATGTTGACATTGCCAACGGCAAACGGCGTTGGCACCACTATTGGATAAATGGTTTCTTTCGCCATTTATAACGTCCCCTTTGTCATTATATTATCATAATATTTTAGTGCTCATATTAGTTTAAAGTTTACACGCATTTTGTCGATTTGTCATTTTCTTGTTATCACTTGCACAAAAATTCTAAAAAATTGCTTTTTCCTATTGACAACTAGCTTGTTTTCAGTGCATAATTGCAAACAAATCAAGCGCATTGATGATGGAACCATTTTATGCAGAGAAAGCTCGCTGAACAATCGAAAATGACTTTGCGTTCACGCATAAATTTCATAAATGCAAGGCGATGAATGGGACCAGTAAATGATGAACGACAACAAGAGAGTGAAGCCCACAGGCTGAAAGGCTTCATTGTCCTCTTCATCATTGAACCTATCCCATGAGCTGTTAGGAAAACCTAACCGTCCAGCCGACGATACCGGCTATGAGGTGGGCACTGCTTGTGCCAACAAAGGTGGTACCGCGGAAAAACAAGGCCTTTTCCGTCCTTTATGAGGACGGGAAAGGCTTTTTTATTGGGATCATAAACAAATTCAGGAGGGATTGACATGGAAAAAAGAACAACGATTGCCTTTATGGGGGCCGGTTCAATGGCGGAAGCTCTGATTGCTGGCATGACAAAAACGCTTTATCAGCCGGAACAAATCATTGTCACCAATCGCTGCAATACAGAACGTCTTGCCTATATACAAAAAACCTATCACGTACGGACGGAAATCAATAAGGACACGGCATTGAAAGAAGCGGATATTGTGATCTTGGCTATGAAACCAAAGGATGCGGCGGAAGCCATCTCCTCTATCGCTCATGCTATTGGTGAGCATCAGTTGATCATCTCTGTATTAGCTGGAGTCACCACTGATACCATCGTATCTCTTATTGGAAAGCCCGTAGCTGTTGTGCGGGCAATGCCTAACACATCAGCCGCGATCGGACAATCTGCCACCGCGATTTCATGCGGACGTTACGCAAATGACAGCCATTTAGCCACAGCTCAAGCATTATTTGAAACCGTCGGAATTGTCACGGCTGTCAATGAGGAAGATTTACACGCGGTAACAGGGCTTTCCGGAAGCGGCCCCGCTTACGTTTATTATTTGGTGGAAGCGATGGAAAAGGCAGCCGATGAGATCGGGCTGGAGCGTGAAGTAGCGAAAGATTTGATTTTGCAAACGATTATCGGAGCTGCCCATATGTTAAAAACAACAGACAAACAACCGGCTATGCTCAGAAAGGAAGTCACAAGCCCAGGTGGGACAACAGAAGCAGGTATCGGCGTGCTTGAGCGTTATCACTATCAAGAAGCCGTCATCTCCTGCATCAAACGCGCGGCTGAACGCTCTCAAGAGCTCGGAAAAGCCCTTCTCTCGCTCCATCGGTAAAAATCTCGTTCATCTGCATGAGCATCTCGCTCTCAAGCTCATGAAATCACTCCAGCATTTGACGCTCCCTCTCCTCCATTTTGTTGAAAGGAGGGGAACTTTCAAGCTATTGGTAGCCAGCTTCCTGACTCTCGACAATCAGAAGCTGATTGGCACTGTAATGATTCATACAGGCGAAAAGAAAAGGACCGAACGGAAGCATCTCCCTCTTCTGCCTGCACTGGATGCGACAAAAAGTTTTCTTAGCTTCACGATTCATTCTTAAAGCATTGAAGCAAAATGTTTTTCTTTTCCAAATCGAGATGATATGATTCTAACTGAAACTGATACGATTTGGAGGGGAAGAACCATGCTTTTTTCACCATATGATGTTCGAGGAGTGACACTAAAAAATCGAATTGTCATGTCGCCAATGTGCATGTATGCATGCGATACGCAAGACGGCACTGTGCGCAACTGGCACCTCATCCATTACCCTGCACGTGCCGTCGGCCAAGTCGGACTTATTATCGTCGAGGCAACAGCTGTTACACCACAAGGAAGAATTTCAGAGCGCGATTTAGGAATTTGGAGCGATGACCATGTGAAAGGCCTCCAATCGCTCACAGCACTCGTTCAAGAACAAGGGGCCAAAATTGGCATCCAGCTCGCTCATGCAGGAAGAAAAGCCATGATTGAAGGAGAAATTATTGCGCCTTCAGCACTTCCGTTTAATGAAAAAATGCAAACGCCGAGGGAAATGACGAAAACCGACATTGAAGAAACCATTCAGGCGTTTCAAGACGGAGCGCGCCGTGCGAAACAAGCGGGTTTTGACGTGATCGAAATTCACGCGGCCCACGGCTATTTAATTAATGAATTTTTATCGCCGCTATCTAATAAACGAACAGACGAATATGGTGGCACATTCGACAATCGCTATCGTTTTTTAGGTGAAGTGATTGCTGCCGTTAGAGAAGTATGGGATGGTCCTCTCTTTGTCCGCGTGTCCGCTTGCGATTATCATCCAGAGGGGTTGACCGTCGAGGATTACATCAAGTATGCGAAACGAATGAAAGAAGATGGCGTAGATTTAGTCGATGTTAGCTCTGGAGCAGTCGTTCCGGCCTCCATTGACAGCTATCCGGGCTATCAAGTGCCGTTTGCCGAAGCGATCCGAAACGGCGCCGATATCGCCACAGGCGCAGTCGGCCTTATCACCTCTGGGCGTCAAGCAGAAGAAATTTTACGCAATAAACGAGCGGATCTCATTTTTATTGGCCGTGAATTGCTGCGTGATCCATATTGGCCAAGAACAGCCGCAAATGAACTTGGCGTATCCATCGAAGCACCAATACCGTATACGCGCGGGTGGTAAAAGCTGTGTTTTTTCCTTCACTCAACATAAAAAAAGAGTCAAGCCTCTTCAATCTCCAGAGAAGCTTGACTCTTCATTTTAACGCCAAATCCGCGTGACTTCTCCTTTCCCAGCGGATATGGCAATTTCAAACACATCCGGATTCGATAAACTCTTCCACTCTGCAAACCCATAACGTTTGTCAAACAGATGCAACATCAATATAGTTAGATTGCCATGGCTCACAATGACGGTATGCGCCGCATCCGCCTGCAAAACTTCCCCAATAGCTGCTTTGGCTCGTTCCATGGCTTGACGATTCGATTCCCCACCGCTGTATGCCAGATCAAAATCAACAAACGTGCGTTCAAATTTTTCGAGCCAGTCCTCCGTAAACTGGCCATCCCCAAATAACACGCGCTCCCCGAAGCGTTCATCGCGTTCAATCGATAAATTCCGTTGACGCGCTAACGGTTCAATTGTTTGAACTGCACGAACATATGGACTTGAAACAATTCGATCAATCGGCTTGTCTGCGAAAAAATGCACAAGCTCGTTTGTCTGCTGCTCTCCCTCCTCCGTTAGCGGTGCCGTAAACTCCTGCCCCGCTGCTTTACAATGCCGAACAATATAAAGACGTTTTTCCACTGATGCTTCTCCTCTCTACCCATCTACTTCTTCTTAGCAAGGGAAAACGACATAAAATCGGAAGCAATCGCTGTGTTCGGAAAAATTGCTTTTGCTTCTTCCAAAAGCTTATCGCACATATCGCCTTGATATCGCGAGCTAATATGCGTCAAGATGAGCTGCTTTGCTTCCGCCCGCTTCGCAACTTCTGCCGCTTGCACCGTCGTTGAATGAAAGTAATCGTGCGCCAGCTGGGCTTCCGCTGCGCCAAACGTCGCCTCATGAACAAGCACATCCGCCTCTTTAGCCAGTTCGATGCTCGCTTCACAATAACGAGTATCTCCCATAATCGCCACCACTCTCCCTTTTTGTGGTGGTCCAACAAACTCGCGTCCATCAATCACCTTGCCATTTTCTAGCGTGATCATCTTCCCTTGTTTAATTTGCTGATAAATCGGCCCCGGTCGAATGCCGAGTGCACGCAACTTATCTACTAGTAGCGTGCCCGGCAAATCCTTTTCAACAATTCGAAACCCGTACGAAGGCATGCCGTGATCGAGAAGTTGCGCCGTCACCACAAACTGATGGTCCTCGAATACGGTTCCTTCGACAAACTCCATCACTTCAAGATCATACTTGAGCCGTGTTCCGCTCACTAAAAGCGCTGTTTCTACAAACGCTTCAATTCCCTTTGGCCCATAAACGGTAAGCGGTGTGTCTCCGCCTTGAAACGAGCGGCTTCCAAGCAAGCCCGGCAATCCGAAAATATGGTCGCCGTGAAGATGGGTAATAAAAATTTTTTCAATTCTCCTTGGGCGTATAGATGTATGTAAAATTTGATGCTGTGTTGCTTCACCACAATCAAACAGCCATGTCGCTCCTCTTTCTTCAAGCAGCTGTAAAGCTAATGCCGACACATTTCGGCCTTTCGATGGAACACCTGATCCCGTTCCTAAAAATGATAATTCCAATGAGCCCACCTCTCCTTTATGTGTCTGTTGTTAGCGTATCAATGTTTAAGCAGCAATTCAACACTGTTTTCCCTTTCGGGTCGAAAATGTTTGCGTTCAGCAACAGAAATCTCTACAATTAAATATTTGAAGAGACAATTTTAGCTAAAGCGAGGTACATATCGTGAGCAACGTGAATCCAAAGTCACTGATCGTTATCTTCGGCGCTACAGGGGATTTGGCAAAGCGCAAACTATTTCCTTCGATTTATAGTCTGTATCAAAAAGGAAAATTATCAGAAGAGTTTGCTGTTGTCGGTGTCGCTCGTCGTTCACTATCAGATGACGCCTTTCGCCATTATGTAAGCGAAGCCATTGAACACTCTACGAAACAGCAGTTTCTTGATGAAGCCTTTATTTCACATTTTTATTATCATTCCCTTGATGTAACGAACACCGCTTCCTATCAAGAACTCAAGCAGCTGCTTGAACGCTTGGACAGTACATACAACATCGAAGGTAACCGCATTTTTTATTTAGCCATGGCACCAGAGTTTTTCGGCACCATTACAGCCCATCTGAAATCAGAAGGATTGACAAATGTAAACGGATGGAAACGGCTCGTGATCGAAAAACCGTTTGGCCATGATTTAAAAAGCGCCCAGCATCTAAATAAGGAAATCCGCAAGGCGTTTTCAGAAAAAGAGATTTTCCGTATCGACCATTACTTGGGCAAAGAAATGGTCCAAAATATTGAAGTCATCCGTTTTGCTAATGCCATTTTCGAACCGCTTTGGAACAACCGATTTATCGCCAATATTCAAATTACGTCTAGCGAGACGCTAGGGGTGGAAGATCGCGGCCGCTATTACGATCATTCAGGAGCGCTGAAGGACATGGTTCAAAACCATATGCTGCAAATGGTCGCTTTGCTGGCCATGGAACCGCCAATCAAATTAACAACCGATGATATTCGCAGTGAAAAAGTAAAGGTGCTTCGTGCCCTTCGCCCTATCTCACATGACGAAGTCGGACAGTATTTCGTTCGCGGGCAATATGGACGAGGAATCATTCGGGAAAAAGAAGTGATCGGCTATCGTGAAGAAAACAATGTGGATCCAGATTCCAATACAGAGACATTTGTCGCTGGCAAATTAATGATCGATAATTTCCGTTGGGCGGGCGTGCCGTTTTATATTCGCACAGGTAAGCGAATGAAAGAAAAATCAACGAAAATCGTAGTCCAATTTAAAGATGTGCCCATGAACCTATACTATCGTACAAGTGAAAATGTTCATCCAAACTTGCTTGTCATTCATATCCAGCCAGATGAGGGCATTACATTGCATTTAAATGCTAAAAAAAGCGGCGAAAGTATGAAGACGACGCCAATTAAGCTTGATTATTGCTACAACTGCATCGACGGCATTAATACTCCTGAAGCATATGAGAAGTTGCTTTATGATTGCATGCGCGGCGATGCCACTAATTTTACTCATTGGGATGAAGTAGCGGCATCTTGGAGCTTTATTGATCCGATTGCTGAAGTATGGACAAACACAAAAGCGGCTGATTTTCCAAACTATGAAGCAGGATCAATGGGACCAAAAGCGGCCGATGAGCTGCTGCAAAAAGACGGATTCCATTGGTGGTCCATTCATTATAATGGACAGTAATGTCGGATGAAAGGAGAAACGCCATGAAAATGTATGATGTAACAGCCCCGATTTTTGAGGGAATGCCCGTCTATAAAAACAAGCCTGAAAAACAGCCGAAGCTGATGACGGTAACGAACGATTATGTAACCGAATCACGGATTGACATGGATTTACACACAGGAACTCATATCGATGCGCCGCTCCATATGGTTAAAAATGGGGAAACATTTGAAACGATTCCGCTAGAAAAGCTAGTAGGAGCATGCAAATTGTTTGATCTTACACATGTAACAGATAAAATTTCAAAAGAAGATCTAATGGCGCTTGATATCCAAAAGAATGATTTCATCTTGTTCAAAACCAAAAATTCGTTAGAAGAGGCGTTCCATTTCGAGTTTATTTATGTAGCTGAAGATGCCGCGAAATACTTGGCAGAAAAACAGATTCGCGGCGTTGGCATTGATGCCCTTGGCATTGAACGCAGCCAACCGGGACATCCAACTCATAAAACATTATTCGGCCACGGCATTATCGTCATTGAAGGGCTGCGTTTAAAAGACGTGCCATCCGGAGAATATTGGATGGTCGCTGCCCCATTAAAACTTGTCGGTACCGATGCCGCGCCAGCACGTGTTCTTTTGTTTGAGCAATAAAACACCCCCCCTCATCATGCAGTGAGGGGGACAAAATCTATCCATAAAATAAAATCAATAATTTATATCATTTTACGTTTTTTAATTCTTGATGGTTCATATCAAACATTTTTAATACAGCCGTACATTTTTTATCGGTCTCCATTAATTCAAAATGCACTTTTCATCATTTAACTTTACTTTTTGCCTGCTTTCGTTCTGTAATGATTTCAACACGATATTACTTACTCACTAATTAACATTTTCCTCATAAAATTGTTCAGTTCTATATTTTCATAATTAGTCAGCTTGCTACGAAATCCTACTCTTGATACTTCTACTTTTCCAAATAGTTTTTGCTCCACAAGAGCAGAGCACGTCCACTTCCTCCATCAACTGCTGCTACATTTTCACTTTACTTAACTTATAACAGATAACTACTCTTCCCTTACAAATTATGTAAGGAGTTCAAAAACTATTCAACAATAATCTGAATAGTTATCGTGTTTTAATTAAGTTGATATTTTTCTTTTACTTGTTTTTTGAGTTTGTTAAATTCCTCAATATGATCACCGAAATATTCAATATCCTTTAAGTTCTTATATTCTTTAATACTTGAAATACGCTTTACAGGATCAGGTGAGTCTAAGTCATACTTTCCTTGGTACATCCCAACAATAACATATGTGTCATCATCAATCATTGGTTTTAGAAACAATAAATAATTATGTCTTTCTTGCATCAAATTATACCCTTCAATACTTACAAAAGTATCATTCATAAAGTATGCTGGCTCATAAACTGCAATTTCTTTCTTTTTCAATTCTCCTTTTAAAACTTTCTCTACTCGAATTTCAGATTTAGAAGCAGTTGCAGTTACTGTATTAGTTGGTTCATCAACCCATTCTTTCAAAGTTCGATTTCCTATAAACTTACCTTTTACTATAAGAGTAGCATTTCTATCTACTTCATTAATGTCATTCATCAAATCGTAGTCAGCATCTAAAACGGCAACTTTAGTTTGTGAACTCTGATTATTGTAAGTTACACTTGAAAAATGCCAATAACTTATCATCGCAGCTATTGTCACAAGTAACAGAACAAACCCAAAAATAAACTGTTTTTTCTTCATTAGTATACGTATATCCCCCTCCAGAAATTTCTTTTACTAATATTTATAGGCTATATTGGATTTATCTAATTCTTGAGGACCACTATAAGATAATTTACCTTGAACCATGATTGAGATTGTACCACTAGGTTGGTGACGCAAAGCCTAGCACATGTCCAAACTCATGTATTGTTGTTTTATTTCTATTCGCATTTGTATAGTTATAATAATCCATATAATAATCATTTAAGTAGATTTTCACGAATGACCAATTGGTAGTTGTTGCATCTGGATCTGTTACCAAAGAATCGCCTTGGTAAGGTTGTGCAAGACCGGCATAGTCCAATCCGTAGTTTCCAGCATAAACCCTAATATCAGCGTCTGTTGCACTACCAGCAGGCCAAAAGTCTACATCTGCATTTGATATTCCTCCCCATCCACTTTTAGCATTAGATACATAGGTACTATAACCATAGTTTGAAACAGAATCAGAAACGAATACATAACAATCACCAACAACATATTTTGGCAATCCACTTTTGAAAAACGCATCATTATTAGTATAGGCAGCAAAAGAGAGTATCGGAACCAGCATAGAAAAAGTAACAAACAGTACGATTACACTTACTATTTTTTTAATGAACTTAGCCATTTTATACCTCCTTATCAATAAAAATGAACCTCCCTCTAGAAATGTTGGTCTATCAAAGTCCCTTGGCATCTCAGGGGGGGGCAAAAAAATTTTTTTCGACAACATTTCATACATACACTCCCATTTTTGTTTATATATAATAGACCACGGTGCGCTTCGCAGTCACTGCTAGGTATTTTTTACTGAAGTGAGTGGAATGGTATGCGATGCACTCTGGATCTCTGCGAATTGGATGAGGACGAACCCTCTCCCACCTACACTTCACTTAGAGGTGAAAGATTTCTCAGTGGATTATGCTAAAAATGTATTTACTCAAGTGAGCATCTAAATCTGTGACGAACCATCTTTACAATTCTCGTAAACCATTGATACAGTGCAGTTGGCTTTTATGAATCTTCTTCAAATAGGTGGGTATCACGGAAGACTTCCCCGTTCACTTTATGATGAAGCAGATACTCCAAGTGATGAGCTTGTCCTTGTCGAGTGCTTGCTTTCTCCTATGAATCTTGATTAGTGGTCAAACAATACTTGTGGAAAGTGGTAGACATAAAATTAAACGAAGTACAGTCAAAGTGGACTCGTTACGGATTTAGGAGCATTATAAAAATTTTTAAAAAACATGTCGATTATTTATTCAAAAAATTAATAATATTAAGATAAATATATTTGCCATCAAAAATCCCCTAAGGCAAATTGCCCTAAGGGTTTTTCGTTTACTTCAACCATTCCGTATGGAAAATTCCTTCTTTATCAATGCGTTCATAGGTATGAGCACCGAAATAGTCGCGCTGTGCTTGGATCAAGTTAGCAGGCAGCGTCTCCAGCCGATAGCTATCATAGTAAGCAAGAGCGCTCGCAAACGCCGGTACAGGAATCCCACGCATGGCTGCCGTCGCAACAATCTCGCGCAGCGCTTGTTGATAGCTTTCGACGATTTCTTTAAAATACGGATCAAGCAATAAGTTAGGCAATTGTGGATCACGATCGTACGCATCTTTAATTTTCTGTAAAAATTGTGCGCGAATAATGCAGCCGCCGCGGAAAATCATCGCAATGTTGCCATATTGCAAATTCCAGTTGTACTCTTCTGATGCGGCTTTCATTTGCGCGAATCCTTGAGCATATGAACAAATTTTGCTCATATAAAGCGCACGCCGTACCGCTTCGATAAAATGCTTTCGATCTCCTTCATACGGAGCGACAGAAGGACCGGAAAGAAGCTGGCTCGCCTTCACACGCTCTTCTTTCATCGCTGAAATAAAGCGGGCAAATACCGACTCCGTGATGATTGGAAGCGGAACGCCCAAGTCAAGCGCATTTTGACTTGTCCATTTTCCTGTTCCTTTTTGACCAGCTTTATCCAAAATCACATCCACGAGCGGCTTGCCTGTTTCTTCATCTATTTTCGTAAAAATATCGGCCGTGATCTCAATTAAATAGCTGTCCAATTCACCTTTGTTCCATTCGGCAAACACTTCATGCAGTTCTTGAGCGCTCAAGCCAAGCACACTCTTTAATAAAAAGTAGGCTTCCGCAATCAACTGCATGTCACCGTATTCAATGCCATTATGCACCATTTTCACATAATGTCCCGCACCATCTGGACCGATATAGGTGGTGCATGGCTCTCCATTCACTTTAGCCGCAATCGCTTCAAAAATCGGACGTACAAGCTCATGCGCTTCCTGTTGCCCTCCTGGCATAATGGAAGGACCTTTTAATGCTCCTTCTTCTCCTCCAGAGACGCCTGTTCCGATAAAATGAATGCCAAGTTCAGACAGTTCTTGATTGCGGCGCTGTGTGTCTTTAAAATACGTATTGCCGCCGTCAATTAAAATATCTCCTTTTTCTAAGTGTGGCTTCAACTGCTCAATCGTGGCATCTGTCGCTGCTCCCGCCTTGACCATTAGCAAAATTTTACGCGGTTTTTCAAGAGATTGAACAAATTCTTCAACACTATATGTACCAATTACATTTTTTCCTTTGGCTTCCTTTAGAAACTCATCCGTTTTTTCCGGTGAACGGTTGTACACAGCCACTGAATATCCGCGGCTTTCAATATTCAAGGCCAGGTTTTTCCCCATTACCGCTAGACCAATGACACCAATTTGCTGCTTTGCCATCGTAAAACGTTCCTTTCTATTTTTAATTGTTCATGAAAGAACATACCACAGTCCATTTTCTCATTCAAGTTTTGTGAATGCATTTTTTACGCTTTTATATAAAGATAACGGAAAAAGGGAACAAACGATGGCTGTAAAAATCCAAGATGGATGACTTGCCTTGTCACGAATCGAACGAACCCTGATCATTGAACCAAGTGATGAATCTATGCCTAATAGGAAAAGAGCCCGAATTTTGGGCTCTTTTTCTTTACCGTTTTTAGTATCCTCTATATGGATAGTGCGGATAAGAAGGATAATACGGATAATGATGATGGTGGTACGGATAATGTGGATAATACGGATAATGGTGTCCATGCGGATAGTGCGGGTAATATCCTCCTCCATATCCTGGATATGATCCATATGGCCATTGTTGTCTTTCATCCATAATCATAATAAAATTCCTCCTCATGTCATTTCCATTATTTTTTTGCCATGTCGCTATATAGGATATGTGCGGAGGAAAAAAATGTATAGGCAAAAACCCATACCCATGTTTTCTTTCTCTTATCCCATTCTCCATCCACACCATATAGCGAACGGCTCGAATCGTGACAGGTTGCACTCTGCATTTTGAACAATCTCTCCGATCGTCTACTACAAGTTTCCGTATATAAAAACTAGTCTAATATTCTCATAGCTTGTCTATAATAGTAACAAAACGGAAAAAAGGAGGCGCTCGCAATCATGATGCTTTATGACCTTCACAACAAGCTATATTATCAAGCAATCAATACTTCCAAACCGAAAATGGCCATGTCTCAACAAGGAAGATCATGGGGATATGTCATCAAGAGGCTAAACGGAGAACAAACAAAATTTTGGATTGATTTCACTCGCGGGCGTTTTATGTACTTTGAATACCAAGGAAAATGGTATCGTGTACAATATTTGCAATCCAACTATAAAAAGAACGCTCATGATGTGTGCCAAGGGTTAATGATCGATTTAATTATCGACGGCAAAGAATTAAAGCTCATCAAAGGAAATATTAAAAAAATGCCCCTTTTAGCAATGTAAATCGAAGGGATCATCCTTTAAATTTCTTTATGATGTTACATGCTTGACAGTCACATTACTTCAAAGAGGGGACTATCCGTTTCCCATCTACACTTCGTTAAAGGAAGGGAGGCTTCTCGATGGATGGGTTAACATTAGAACGAATGGTGCCTATGAAACTCTGCGGTCAGAAGAGTCTCGTGATTCACCTTTTCGTCACGTGGATACGTGACGAAAAGGTCCTTCGAAAAACAACATAAGCTCCGTAGAAAAAACGAAGTTTGATGATAAGTAAACATAAACGCCATACTTCTTAATGTCCAGATGTAAATTTCAGACCAATAAGTCCAACCAAAAGTAACAGCAAAAAAACCACTCTTAAAATTGTAACTGGTTCATTAAAAAACAAGATGCCGGCTATCACCGTTCCTGCCGCTCCAATTCCAGTCCATATTGCATAGGCCGTGCCAATCGGCAACATTTTGATTCCAAGCGACAAAAAATAAAAGCTGACAAGCATTCCAGCAATGGTGATGATAGATGGAATCATCCTCGTAAACCCAAATGTATATTTTAAAGCGATCGCCCACACAATTTCAAATAGGCCAGCAATGATTAAATATATCCACGCCATCATCTAAATCCTCCTTCTGTTTATATCAATACAACTTAAAAATCTGTAAAAACCTACGTTTCAGCCTTCGGAATACAAATGTCCATGTGCCAAGCTGCAGCTCTATATGGTTTAGTAAGAAAAAAATAAAAAGCCTCGAAAGAAATATCTCTCTACAAGACATTCCTCCCGGGCTTTTATCCCTCCGTGTACACAAGCGTGGCTTGTGCGTTTTCTCTCGGTCACAGTCTGGCTGCTAAGCAACCACGGAACCCTAGAAAACTTTTTATATTTTATATTTCGTGTTATATTTCGTGAACTTTCCCTTCACCTACGCTTCGCTTAGAGGTGGAGGCTTCAAACGCCTTGTGCATGTTCGCTGAACGGTAAGCCACACACAAGGAACCTTTATGGCTTTCCTTCGTTCCGAAGAGGTCTGTTTGAACGATAGAGGATCCTATCTGTTGGCAATCCCTCTCCCACTTTCATTGGCGCTGGCACGCCTTCATGTTTAGAAGTGGGAAACTGCTTTTGGAGTAAGGTTAAAAACATTCTACGTGATTCTAGCACACAGCGAGAAATTTGTCCAACCAAAAGCGTGTCACTTACATTGGCCAGCCATCTGAATGCGTGCTCTTCACTATTATAGATGCAGTTAGAAGACTGAGCTTATTGAAAGCAGCATTCCATTTTTTTGACGATCAGAAGCAAGTTCGGTGACTTGCCTTTGTCACGCCAAAGCACCATTTTCACCTTTCCAATAGTGACAAAATCGTTTATCATGGACGTCTATATGACAAAAAACAAGTTGAAATTTCTCGAAATGCATTGCCGCTGATAATTCAATAAGCACATCAATCCAGTCGCGCTATTTTCATGATTGATTCTCTTTTATGCGCTCCTTAATCACCTGCATTCCTTCTAGACTCTCAAACAGGCGGTTGGCATCAATAAGAGTGATCAATCGCTCCGGCAAATTGGCCACTCCAAGAAAATAAGGTGTTTGCCGGTAGGCGAGCATATTTAACTTCTTTATTGCTTCGCTAGGAATATCAAGGATTTCTTTCGCATCGTCGGCAATAAACGCCACGACCAAATCTTCCGTCTGGACAACAATCAATCTTGTTTTCTCCGTTTGGATGTATGAATGACGATATAAAATTTTCACCATATCAAGCACCGGCACTAATTCACCGCGAATGCGCACAACCCCAAGCATATAATCAGGCATTTGCGGAATCACGGTTGGTGCCGCCATCTTTTCGATGGAAACGACTTGCTCGATCGGAATCGCATATTGCTCGTTCCCGAGCTGAAATACAACTACTTTATTCATCTTCCATTCTCTCCCCAACAAACACTATATATTCATCATACTCCAGCCTCTGCTGAATATCAAAATTTTCTATCTAAGTCTTTGTTGTTTATTCTCATATGCTCTAACTGCTGTTCGCAAAATCAATATAAGCTGAAAATGGATAGCAGAAATGCTCGCTCGCTTGTATTCTTCATCTGTGTGCTTTCCTCTAGCCGCAACTCTTATCCAAATTTAACTGCATTCGTTCAATAAACGAGGCAAAAGGCATTTGGTCACTTTACTATCCTAATATAACTACCGCATAAATGAAACGGAAAAATTAGTGGTAAACCCAATCATAATCCCATGTAACATAAAAGGGTGCCTTAAATCCAACTGTCTTTTAAGACACCCCGTCTTTCTTATTTCGCTACTTCTTCGATAATCGCAATGACCATTTCCGCCGTTTTTACAAGCTCTTCAATTGGCATCTTCTCATTTGTGGTGTGAATATCTTCATATCCTACAGCTAAGTTCACGGTTGGAATGCCGAAGCCAGCAATTACATTGGCATCACTGCCTCCTCCGCTGTGCAAAAGCTCGCACGAACGACCAATTTTAGCGGCAGCACGTTTCGCTATTTCTACCACATGATCCCCGTCGCCGAACTTGAAGCCCGGATACATGACTTCTACTTGGACATGTGCACGTCCTCCCATTTCCTCTGCTACCCGTTCAAACGCCTCTTTCATCTTCGCTACTTGTGCTTCCATTTTTTCTGGCACGAGCGAGCGCGCTTCTGCTAAAATATTAACGCGATCGCAGACGATATTCGTTTGTGTTCCGCCTTCAAAGCGGCCAATATTCGCTGTCGTTTCTTCATCAATGCGGCCAAGCGGCATTTGGGCAATTGCCTTCGATGCGATGGTGATTGCCGATACCCCGCGCTCAGGTGCCACCCCCGCATGCGCTGTTTTCCCATGAATCACCACTTTTAATTTTGCCTGTGTCGGCGCAGCAACCACGATATTTCCTACTTTTCCGTCGCTGTCCAATGCATAGCCGAATTTAGCCGTAATCAGAGATGGATCAAGGGCTTTCGCGCCAACAAGACCAGATTCCTCACCAACCGTAATAATAAATTGAATGGTTCCGTGTGCCATATTTTGCTCTTTAAGGACACGGATCGCTTCAAACATTGCCGCAAGCCCTGCTTTATCGTCGGCGCCTAAAATGGTCGTGCCGTCTGTTACAACATAGCCATCCTGAATCGAAGGCTTCACTCCTTTTCCCGGAACGACGGTATCCATGTGGGATGTAAAGTAAATAGGGTCAATTCCTTCTTTTGTGGCTTCAAGCGTGCAAATTAAATTTCCTGCCCCATGTCCTGTTTGACCTGTCGTATCATCTTCGATCACATGAAGTCCAAGCGCTTCAAATTTTTGTTTTAATACTTTGGCGATTTCTCCTTCATATTTTGTCTCTGAATCAATTTGAACAAGCTCTAAAAACTCATCCACTAAACGTTGTTCATTAATCATCTAACAAGCCCCCTGCACTAGTATGTAAAAATCATTATTATAGAAAAATTATACACCATTGTTTCATCAATGTCATATAATCGTCACATCCTTTCTATTATGCCCACTTCAAACGATAAACCGCTCTCCCAGCTATACGTCGTTTCAAAGTGAGCGGCTTCTCAATAGGCATATTAAAACTTCATAGAAGCTTCACTTTTTTATCACAACTAGCTGTTATGCTTCCACTGGCCAATAAATTTTTCATATCATGCTGAAAAGGAGATTCATATCATGAAAACCTTCTTGTCACCAAAAGATGTATACAAATCCATATGGCGCTGGCATTTTTATGCGGGAATGATCTTTGCGCCACTTCTCATCCTTTTGGCTATTACAGGGGCCATTTACTTGTTTAAACCACAAATAGAATCCGTTTTATATAAAAATTACTATTACATCCCAAAAGAAACTCAGGAGCTGACACCAAGCGAATTAATCGCAAATGTCAAACACCGATATCCGAGCGCCACCATTACACGCTACAAACCAAGTGATGCGGCAAACCGTTCCACAGAAGTGGGGATCGTTTGGAACAACAAAGCCTATACCGTTTTTATCAATCCGTATAACGGGAGCATTTTAGGGAAGCTAGCAGATGAATCCAGGCTGATGAATATCGTGGTCAAGCTTCACGGGGAGATCATGGCTGGTACCATCGGAGATCGTTTAGTTGAATTGGCTGCATGCTGGGCTATTATTCTATTAGTCACCGGCCTCTATTTATGGTGGCCTCGTAACCGTTCTTTATATGGAATAATCAAAATTCGCCTGCATGCCGGAAAACGCGCAATGTGGAAAGATTTCCACTCCATCGTAGCGATTTGGCTTTCTGCCTTCATTTTATTGCTCATCATAACAGGATTGCCTTGGGCTGGGTTTATGGGAGACAAAATTAACCGCATAGCAACAGCTACACAATCTGGATATCCTTCTGGTTTATGGGATGGTAACATTCCAGAATCCTCCATACCGACGAAATCAGTAGCCAAAGTGCCTTGGGCAGCTGAAAATATGCCCGTTCCGCAATCCCAAGAAAATGGACCGGCGGCACTTCCTGTTGAAAAAATCATTGAAATTGCCAAAGAGAGAAATGTACATCCTGGATTTGAAGTGAATTTTCCGGAAGGAGAAAAAGGCGTATATACGGTTTCGGTATTCCCCACACTTCCGCAGGATCAAGCCACATTGCATATCGACCAATACAGCGGAAAGGTGCTAGCAGATTTACGGTTCAAAGATTATGGATGGATGGCTAAATGGATTGAAATTGGCATTGCTCTTCATGAGGGACGCTACTTTGGGTTATTTAATCAAATATTAGGACTGATTGCCTGTCTTGGGCTCATCTTCATTGCTTATAGCGGTGTAGTCATGTGGTGGAAGCGCCGGCCGCAAGGAAAATTAGGAACGCCTCCGGCACCGCAAAATAAAAAAGCCATGCGCGTAGTAACAGCGCTCATCGTGATCCTCGGAATTGCGATGCCTTTGGTTGCTCTTTCCTTAGCAGCCGCTCTTATTTTTGATTGGTTGATCATTCGACGCATTCCAAAATTACACGCTTGGTTTTCATAAGAAAGGGCGAACAGGCTGCAGCCTGTTCGCCCAAACTATTGACAAACGCTTTCATCCCCTGTCATTAGCCGCGCTCGTTCGCTCATCAACGTTTTTATTTGATTTGTGTCTTCGCTCGTCTATGTTCCTTTTCCGTTCTAGTCCGATATGGAAAATAACAGGAGACAAAGCCTAAATGGACTTTGTCTCCTCTCTGAGCGACCGCTCAGTGTTACACAAATTATAATGGAATGTTTCCGTGTTTTTTCTGCGGACGCTCCTCCTGCTTATGACGGAGCATGTCGAGTGCTTGAATCAGCTTCACTCTTGTATCGCGTGGATCAATCACATCATCCACCATTCCGTATTTGGCGGCGACATATGGATTTGCGAATTTATTGCGATACTCCTCAATTTTTTGTGCTCGCGTTTCTTCTGGATTTGCGCTTTTCTCAATTTCGCCGGCGAAGATGATATTAGCGGCTCCTTGAGGCCCCATGACAGCAATTTCTGCGTTCGGCCAAGCGTATACAACATCCGCTCCAATCGCTTTGCTATTTAGTGCCACGTACGCGCCGCCGTACGCTTTGCGCAAAATGACAGTGATTTTTGGAACCGTCGCTTCAGAGTAGGCGTATAAAATTTTCGCTCCGTGACGAATGATGCCGCCATGCTCCTGTTTAACCCCCGGAAAGAAGCCGGTCACATCTTCAAATGTAATAATTGGGATATTGAATGAATCACAAAAACGAATAAAGCGGGAGGCTTTATCAGACGAATCGATATCAAGACCGCCGGCCATAAATTTCGGCTGGTTGCACACAAGCCCAACCACTTCTCCTTTAATGCGAGCAAAACCAACGACAATATTTTTAGCAAAGTCTTTATGCACTTCCATAAATGATCCTTCATCGACGACCTGAAGCACCACATTGCGCACATCGTACGGACGTACCGCATCCACTGGAATCGCGTCAGCTAAGTCTGGCCGATCATCATCATCGTCTGGGACAGAGCTAGCCGGCGGTTTTTCTTGACAATTTTGCGGAAGATAGCTTAACAGCCGACGCACTTCCTCTAGCACTTCTTCCTCCGATTTTCCAGAAAAATGCGCATTACCGCTGATTGTGTTATGTACACGGGCTCCTCCCAAATCCTCAGCGCTGATTTTTTCGCCCGTCACTGTTTCAATGACTTTTGGGCCAGTGATAAACATCTGACTCGTTTTTTCCACCATGAAAACAAAGTCTGTAATCGCCGGCGAATAAACGGCACCGCCCGCACAAGGTCCCATAATCACAGAAATTTGCGGAATCACTCCAGAGTAAATGGCATTTCGGTAAAAAATATGCCCATATCCATCAAGTGATAAAACGCCTTCTTGAATGCGAGCGCCTCCTGAATCATTTAGTCCGATGACGGGCGCTCCTGTTTTCGCCGCCAAATCCATAATATTCGTGATTTTTTTGGCATGCATTTCTCCCAGCGCACCGCCAAAAACTGTAAAATCTTGCGAAAAGACGAATACGGTTCTTCCATTCATTTTCCCATATCCAGTCACAACGCCATCCCCAGGTCCTTTTTTTCCTTCAAGGCCAAAATCGGTACAGCGATGCTCCATAAATGGATTTAATTCGACAAACGTCCCCTCGTCTAAAAGTAAATCAATGCGCTCGCGGGCAGTAAGCTTTCCTTTTGCATGCTGCTTCTCAATTTTATCATCCCCGCCGCCCAATTCAATTTCTCGGCGTCGGTCATAGAGCTCATTAATTTTGTCATACATGTCTGTCATTCTTGATGACCTCCCGCATTTGTTTTTTCACAAAGCTCGTATAACACGCCGTGGGCCGATTTCGGATGCATAAATGCCACAAGCGCTCCCCCAGCCCCGGTTTTCGGTTTATCTTGAATCATGCGAATTCCCTTTGTTTTTAATTCGTCAATACGAGCTTGAATGTCATCGACACCGAGCGCAATGTGATGAATTCCTTCTCCCCGCTTTTCAATAAATGCGGCAACAGCGCTATCCGGGGCCGTCGGTTCTAATAGTTCAATCTTTGCTTCTCCCAGCTTTAAAAACGCTACTTTTACCTTTTCCGATTCGACTTCCTCGATTCCAACCAGCGGCAGTTGCAGCGTATCGACATAAAATGGCAGCGCTTTCTCAATCGACGAAACCGCAATGCCGATATGGTCGATTTTCTTTACGTTCATCCGTCTAATCCCCTTTGCTGTGAATATTCATAAACATTATTTATATTCGACCTTTCGACAAAAAATCCTGCTAACACGTTTTAGAGCGACCTATTTTTTTGCTTGTTCACGATTTAAAATGGCGGTACAATGATAAATGGCAATATGTTTAGATAGGGAGGAAATCTCATGTCCCGCAAAAAAACGCAAAAAATTGTCGTATACTTAATGCTTATTACCATGCTGTTAACAACTATTTTAGCAGGCGTTGGTATGTGGTTTTAATAAGAGAGGCGACTTTTCCATCAAAGTCGCCCGTCTTTCTTTTATCGCATCGCTCCCTGCTGTCTAGCTAGCACGGCAAATGATTCATTGCTACGAACAATGAACACCTTGGTTCCTTCTGGAATTTTTTCATATAGCGTTTCCACATCCCGATTGTGCATGCGCACACACCCTTGCGTAATATAACGGCCAATCGATTGTGAATTGTTTGTGCCGTGGATTCCATAGATTCGTCCATCGGTTCCTTTTGCATCAAAGCCGATCCATCTTGTTCCAAGCGGGTTGCTTGGAGCACCTCCGGGAATACTCTTCTTTCGGTAATATGGATTTTTCGCTTTTACCTTCACTGTAAACAGCCCTTCAGGTGTTAAAGCTGTTGTGACACCTGTTGCCACAGGATAAACCGCCTCAATTCTTCCTCCTCGAATAAAAGCAAGCTGATTCGTCGCCTTGTTAATAATAATAAAAGGCTGGGTGGCTGATGATGCTGATGATGTCGTCGGCCACAGCAATGAGCATGATAGCATAATCGCCATAAGTAGCCGCATATAATTTCACCCTTTGCTTTTTCTTATATTTTGAAGCAAAAAGGAAAACCCCATTCATGATTTATTTGTCAGGATGAAACTGGCTTTTAATGATTAAATATTGCTCCAATTCCTTCACTAGGTGAAGCAATGCCGCTCGCTCTTCAAACTCTTCGCGCGTTTTCGGAAGCTCCATTGCCTCAAATTGCTTTTTCATATCATGAAGCTTTTGCAAAAAACGATCAGCTGTATTGCCTGGATGAATGGCATCGCTCAGCTCATCAATAAAATCAGCAACGACTTTTCGCTGCTCCACTGTATATGTAAGCGACGTCACAAGCGGAAGCACCCGCTCGATAATTTCAAACTGTTTTTCCCGCATTCGAAAATAGTGATAATATCCTGTTTCATTCCTTAAGAAATGGTTTTGGAGATTGTGCAAAGCCGCTATTTTCGCTTCCTGTAAAATATCTGCTGCCAGCATAAGCTCTTTCCCGTCCCAGCTGCTCTCGTTCGTCCGCAAATACTTCACAACTTCCTTCAAAATAATGCGAAATAAGTCTTCAATGATGCGCTGGTACTCCTTCAATTTCTTCTCGATGCTAGGCATATACATATTGACAATAAGAGCCACGCCAATTCCGATCACAACCAACAGTACCTCATTGATGACAATTTGCACGGTAAATTGTTTAGCCGCATAAAAATGAAGAATGATAACAGAGCTTGTCGCAATCCCTTCCGTGATCTTCAGCCTAACCGTCGCCGGAATAAAAAAGAGCAGCAGCAATCCAATCGAGACAGGATGATAAGCAATTCCTTTAAAAAAAATAAAGGAAAACACGATAGCTACCATGCAAGCAGCAAAGCGGGCCCACGCGGTTTGCAGCGATTTCTTTTTCGTCACCTGAATGCATAAAAGTGTAATAATTCCGGCTGATACAAAGTTATGCAATCCAAAATACTGAGCTAAACTAATAGAAGCGGTTGTGCCGATCGCTGTTTTAATGGTGCGATATCCTATTTTCAGCCTATACACCCCCTGTGAATGTCATGATGCTAACCACTTCATCATATAGAAGCTTGAGGCATTAACATCTGTTCTCGCATGCGCAAGCGCTGATCTGATTTCGCTGGTCAGGTAGACGAAAAGGCAGATCCCTGAACTCTTCCGACGGTGGATTTCCGTTCATTCCATCTTTGCATTGCTATACAAACACAATTGTTGATGAGCCATTATTTTACTAAAAAGATGGAATGATTGAGCTAGACACAAGCAGTGTCAATTGGTTTCTATTAGATAATCAATACACCTGATATACAAATTTTCTCGAATCATTCTCTATCCAACATCACCAACTCCGATTCAAAAAGAAAGGGATATTTGCAAACGGAATGCTCTCGGCTCGTTTTCTTCATCATCCATACTCATTCTATCTGCAAAAAAATAAAAAGATGATCGGCGATCACCTTTTTATTATAGCACCTTTTCGAGAAATTCTTGAGCCCTCTTGCTTTTTGGCGAGGCAAAAAACTCATTTGGCGGTGCATCCTCAATAAGCTGGCCGCCGTCTAAAAAAAGCACGCGGTCAGCCACTTCGCGGGCAAAACCCATTTCATGCGTCACAACGGCCATCGTCATGCCGGTATAAGCAAGCGACTTCATCACCTCAAGTACTTCTTTCACCATCTCTGGATCAAGTGCTGAGGTCGGTTCATCAAATAACATGATTTCAGGCGACATCGCAAGCGCCCGAGCAATGGCCACACGCTGTTTTTGCCCTCCAGATAAACGACTGGGGTACTCATTTGCCTTGGACACTAAGCCTACCTTCCCAAGCAGCTCCATTCCTTGGGTCTCTGCATCGCTTTTTGACATCCCTTTTACCTTGATTGGAGCATATGTTACGTTCTCTAAGACCGTCATGTGAGGAAACAGATGAAAATGCTGAAAAACCATCCCGATTTTTTCCCGCACTTTCATCATATCTGTTTGACGATTCGTAATTTCTTGCGATCCGATCCAAATTTGTCCGCGTGTCGGCTGTTCCAGCAAATTTAAACAACGCAAAAACGTGGATTTTCCAGAGCCGGATGGTCCGATAATGGCTACTACTTCTCCTTGTTCGATCTTTACTGTAATTCCCTTTAATACGTCCAACTTGCCAAATGATTTATGAAGGTCTACGACTTTAATCACTTTTTCTCATTCTCCCCTCGATCACTTTGCCAAGCATTGTGAGAATCATCACTAAAATGTAATAAATTATTCCCGCAATCAGCAACGGTTCAAAAAACGCATATTTGTCTCCCCCAACGATATAGGCGCGCCGCATAATATCCATCGCACCAATGACCGTTACAACTGCCGATTCTTTTGTCAATGTAATAAACTCGTTCATTAACGCCGGCAAAATATGTTTAAACGCTTGAGGCAAAATGATATTTCGCATCATTAGGGGATAGGGAACGCCCAATGCCATTGCCGCCTCTCTCTGGCCGCTATCAACCGCTAAAATGCCGGCGCGAATGATTTCAGAAATATAAGCAGCAGAGTTTAAGCCAAAAGCAATCACGGCGGCCGGAAAGGCTTCAATTTCAAAGCCGATCATTTGCGGCATGCCAAAATAAATAATCATCAGCTGCAATACAAGCGGCGTGCCGCGAAAAATGGAAGTATAAAGATCTGCCAGCCACGTTAACAGCTTGATTCTGCCGATTTTAAATAAAGCTAAAACAATTCCGAAAGCAAACCCCAACAATGCTGCCGATGCCACAATTTTTAACGTTACCCCTATCCCTTGTAAAATAAAAGGGATTGTCGGGATAAACTGAGAGAAATTTAAGCTCACACTCAAACCCGTCCTTCCTTATATATCATCAACCGTAAAAAAACGAGGCTTGCCCGTAAGCAGCGCTTGGCCTCGTTTGCTGTTTCGATTTTATCCAATCCGCTCCATTCGTTCCGATCACTGGCTTTCTTGCCGTTCTGATTTCGCCGGCCCATGTGTTTCATCTGCGTTCTTCAAACTAAATACCGATTCAACACGAAATTTAGTTACTGCTGATCAAACCATTTTTTAATAAGCTTGTCTACTTCTCCGTTCTTCATTTTTTCTTGTAATACTTGATTAAATTTGTCTGTTAGCTTGCTTCCTTTTGGGAAAGCAATGGCTGAGCCAGCTTCTTGCTCACTCGTCTGCATGGTCGTTCCCATTAACTTGCCACCGCTGTTCTTTATATACCCTTTGGCGACGGTATTTTCGATAATCGCCGCATCGAAACGCCCAGCTTGTATTTCTTGAATTAACTCTGGTATGCGATTGCGACTTTCAAGCTTCATATCAATGGTTTTTGCAAGTTTTTTCGCCTCTCCCTCTTGAATGGAGGCTGTTTGCACTCCAACCGTTTTTCCTTTTAAGTCCTCCATTGTCTTTAACCCATTTTCTTTTTTTGTAACAATCATATTTTTCGCTACATAATACACATCAGAAAAGTCGACACTTTTTTTCCGCTCCGGCGTAGGGGTCATACTCGCTAAAACGAAATCAACCTTACCCGATTGCAAAGCTGGAATCAAGCCATTGAAATCCATGTCAACCACTTGGACTTCATATCCAAGCTCTTTGGCGATCATATTTGCTAAATCAATATCAAAACCAATGACCTCGTCCCCTTTCGCTGTATCCATATACTCAAAAGGTGCATAATCAGCAGAGGTGCCTAGTTTCAATATTTTTTTATTTGACTCGCTTTGTTTTTCTGCAGATGATCCGGATGCCCCGCAGCCAGAAAGCAAACTAATGAACAGAATACAAAATAATAGCGACAAAAGTCCTCTCCATTTTTTCATGATCTTTGCTCCTTCTCTTCCCATTCAAAAAGTATTATATTTATATACTTTCATAACAACCATATTTAGAAATTGTCTAATGACAGACGTCTCCCATCTTCAACTGCAGTTCATGATTTTTTGTAATAAGACTAGTCTTTCTTAAGTTATTAAAACAATTTGTATCATAACATCGTTTTCATAAATATGCAATCTGTTTTCATAAATATAAAATTATTTTTATATTTAAAAAATATTCAACTGTCAAAAAAAGATCTGCCCGTTTTAAACGAGCAGATCTGGTTATAAGCTTCTTTATACTTCATCACAATGCTGTTCAAAGGCCGCTTGCAGCTTCTGAACAACGGCAATTGGTTCATGTCCTTCAATTTCATGGCGTTCAATCATTGTGCAAATCTTCCCATCCTTTAATAAAGCAAATGATGGAGAAGATGGCGGATAGCCAACAAAATATTCACGCGCTCTCGCCGTCGCTTCCTTATCTTGACCAGCAAACACAGTCACGAGATGATCTGGGCGTTTATCATAGTGAACAGCATGCGCCGCGGCTGGACGAGCAATTCCTCCCGCGCAGCCGCACACAGAGTTCACCATGACAAGCGTTGTTCCCTTCCGGCTAAATGCTTCATCTACCTCCTGTGGCGTGCGCAACTCTTCATATCCTGCTTCCACTATTTCTTTACGTGCTTGTTGGACAATGTCATTCATAAAAAACTGAAAGTTAAATTCCATATCACTCGCTCCTTCTTTCTTTTTTTTATCATACCAATAAGAGGAGCGATGTTTCAATTTATATGACATCGTGCATTTTTTTAATTGCAAACAGGCCTGCCTTCAAATGTCATTGAATTTAGTACGATTTGATTTTTGTTTCCAATTGTCTGAGGGTTAACTGGTTCAACTCTGAAAAACCGTCTTCCAACGAAATGATTTTTCCTTCATAAACAGGATAAACTCCTTGCCATCCCCCGGCAATGGTATAAAATTCTGTTCCTTCAACAGGTTTTAAAAAACAAACATACCGCCCTTCCGCCATAGGCCCTGGGTAAACCTTGTTAATTGGATTTAAAGGGGCAGGAAGTGGCTCAACTCCGGTGGATAACACGTTGATGATTTTACCATTCGTCCCCTTTATATATTGGTCTACATGAAATCGTTGGACAAAATTGACAAGCCGTCCACTTTGCACTGATTTGTCTAGTGATCGTTTCTGATGTGAAGTATCAAACCAGCCATACGCAATGAACGTTGAACGATTTACTAACCCCTTCAACGTTTCGGCACGTTTGATATGGACTGCTTGCTTTGGAATGCTATCAGAATAAGCCTCAGCAGGGAAATGAAACATAAACAGCAAGCCTATACAGATGAATAGCTTAGACCATCCTCTCATTTCATCACCTCATCATACACACTTCGTTAGCTGTTACTATTGTTCAACAATCTTCCTTTTTTTATGTGATCATTTAACATTCTTCAGTCGAGAAGTCTCCCACTTCTAAATCTTGCGAAGCTTGATGAAAGTGGGAGATGAATCGACTTCGGACAAGGACAGGCTTTTGCCTGTTCAATTGTCTGACCCTGTGGTAAAATAAACCTATGTCGTTCTTTCATAACTGGATATAGGAGGTTGCATGGAGAAAATAAAATGCGAAAACCAAGCGGATCCTTCCATGCGTAAAATATCCAAGGTACAAAAGAACTCCGAATTGTCGGACATCTAGGGTTGGAACGACCCGAAGTCACGCTCAGGGAGACGAAAGGCGGCTTTCGTCGTGGAACTGAGAAGCTCCCACTTCAAGCTTTAGCTAAGTGGTGAGTAGTTCACTAACAGAAAGAATGAAAAGAACTATATGAAAAACGTAAGAATGAATAAAAATAAAAATCCTCGCCTTCTGCCAAGTACAAAAAAGAATGTTCCATGGCTTAAGGAAGCCGACCGTTTAGCGCTGGCCAATGCTCTGCAGAACAAATGATAAATAAAAATAACGGCAATCGCTTTGATATACAAAAGCATTGCCGTCAAGGTTTTCGCTTATCAATGTCTCATGCTGTTTTACGTTAGAACATTTATTTAACACCATGCACCGAGAAGTCTCCCACCTCTACACGAAGGAAAGGTGGGAGAGGTTCATAGTGTAATTTTAATCTTAAAACCATCACTGCTTGATACATCAAGAAGAACAAGTTTTCTAAATGACATTTTCGCATTGATCAACTCTTTTCTTAAGACTTTTAAATATTCTTCTTTGATGGGAACATTCGAATACTTTTTAATACAACTCGCTATGATTCGGATGGTCACATCATTTAACACCACCTTCATGGGTAAAGGAAGGATAAGACGATGTCCGTTTGCCTCAATTCTAATCTTCATAACAGACCTCCGATCATTCAATTACAACTTCAACGTTATCGCCATTAGCACTCTTAACCTCCACTATCTTACCTATCACTCCGCTTTCCGCCATTAGTAATATCGCTTGTAAATCAATGTTTTTCAAAGCATCATGGCATGAAATCTGTGGTAATTGCATTCCGATTTCCAAAGCAGCTTTTATCAATCCAAGTGGCACATTCACTTTTACAATATCCCCCTGTTCACTATGAACAAATACCTTTAAAAGCATTTTGTTGAAATCTTTGCGTTCTTCTTCTGAAACGACTTGAACAACTTTAGATTTTCCACCCCTTAGAAGTTCATCTACTGTGACATGAAAATAATCCGCGAGTTGAGGAAGTAAAGTAATATCTGGGCATGACAAGTCATTTTCCCATTTACTTACTGCTTGAGAAGAGACTCCGATGTATTCTGCAAGTTGGTCCTGTGTCATTCCCTTTTTCTTTCTGAATTCTCCAATTCTTGAACCTAATGTATTAGCCATTTTCGATACCTACCTTTTGTTACGAAGTTGAAATAAATGTTAATTATACTGAACTTTATACATATTATTGCATTTAATAGGTATCGATTGAATAGAGAAATCGTTGAATTTTATCATCTATAAGTTGATTTTCAATCTACCGTTAGTTGTTTTTGTTACATATTGTAATAATAAATATCCTTGCCCTTTTCCAGACCGCTTCATCATCTAAGTCTCCTCAAAACGAGCTTCCGTCGTACGTGAACGAACAATCATATGTGTCCCGCATTGATTCGAAAGAAGTTCACCGTTTTGATCTTTTCTTGCCTACGTTTTCACTTGAGAGAACTAGGAATCCATAATGGCGCGGCAACAGCTTGATCACTTATTTCTCCTTTTTCGTACAAACGAACGGAACAGCTTGTAGCTTGAACTCCTCTGTATACAATTGAAATGTTGGTTTTTTTCGCCATAAAAAATCCCCTTCAAGTATCGTGTGACAGGCCACATCTGAAATGTGGGCTTTTACCAAGAAGCCCCCCACCTCCATCCCGTTAAGAGGTGGGAGAGGTTCATCACCGGTTACTCAAAGGGGATCAAATATCACATTCCGTAGAATTTAATCTAAGGCTTTTTGATCTATTTACTCAGACCCTTTTTTGGTTTCGTAAATCTGCAATAATTGTTGTACGGCCTTCGTGACAGAGAGCGTACCGGCAATGACATGATTTTCAATCATCGGCAGCTCTGCTTTAATTTGCGGATGCGAGAAAAAGCTTGATTCTAAATAATCTTTAATCATGGAGTAAATCCAGTCCTTCAATTGGTGGCGCCGCCGCGCATCAAATGCGCCTGACTGCTTGGTGACGGAAATAAATGCTTCCACAACGTTCCAAACTTTTTCGATCCCTTCTCCCAACAATGCTGAACACGTGTAGGCCTTCGTTTCCCATCCTGGTGTGGCCGGACGCAAATAGTGCAAAAACTGATTATATTCTTCTCGAGCCGCTTCCGCTTTTGGTTTATTATCGCCATCCGCCTTATTAATCACAACCGCATCCACAAGCTCCATAATTCCTTTTTTCATTCCCTGCAATTCATCGCCAGCACCAGTAAGAGCGATCATCATAAAGAAATCGACCATGCTGCGTACGACAAATTCGCTTTGCCCGACTCCGACCGTCTCAATTAAAATAATATCGTATCCCGCTGCTTCGCATAAAAGCATCGTTTCCCGCGTTTTTCGATGAACGCCGCCAAGCGTCCCTCCGGATGGCGACGGACGGATAAAGGCACGCGGATCGCGCGCGAGATTTTCCATCCGCGTTTTATCGCCGAGGATGCTGCCGCCGGTAATAGAGCTGCTCGGGTCAACCGCTAAAACGGCAACCCGATGCCCTTGTTCACACAAAAATTGTCCAAACGCTTCAATAAAAGTGCTTTTTCCGGCGCCTGGCACACCTGTGATGCCGATTCGAATCGATCTCCCGACATGCGGCAAAAGCTCGTGCAAAATTTGCTGGGCCCTCTCCATATGTTTAGCTGCATTGCTTTCTACTAATGTGATGGCCTGTGCCAAAATGGTGCGATCGTTGTTTAATACCCCCTCCACATATTCGCTTACTGAGCGCTCTTTGCGTTTCACCCATTTTTTCGTTTCCTGCGATCTCAGAGTGGTGTCTTCCTTTCCCTTCACATAGGCAGTCGCAAAATCAGCCGTCTGTTCTTTTGGCGCCCATTCTGGACGGTAGGTCCGTTCTTCACTCATTGGCTCACTTCCTCATACCCGATCCGCTTATAAATTTCATGCAATACCTTTTCAGCCGCAGTCGGAATCACTGTTCCTGGGCCAAAGATAGCCGCCGCTCCATGCTCGTATAAAAATTCATAATCCTGTGGCGGAATCACTCCTCCGGCCACAACAATAATATCTTCACGACCTAGTTTGCGCAGCTCCTCCACCAGTTGCGGTAGCAAGGTTTTATGTCCCGCAGCAAGCGAGCTCATGCCAATGACGTGAACATCATTTTCCACCGCTTGACGCGCCGTTTCCTCTGGTGTTTGGAAAAGCGGGCCGATATCCACATCAAATCCTAAATCAGCAAATGCAGTGGCAATTACTTTCGCTCCGCGATCGTGTCCATCTTGGCCCATTTTCGCAATCATGATGCGCGGTCTGCGTCC
This sequence comes from Anoxybacteroides rupiense, assembly GCF_014196195.1. Lineage (GTDB taxonomy): Bacteria > Bacillota > Bacilli > Bacillales > Anoxybacillaceae > Anoxybacteroides > Anoxybacteroides rupiense. The sequence goes on from NZ_JACIDF010000002.1 coordinate 298,733, forward strand.
TTCAAGCTCATAAAACTCATCCGTCAGCTTTTTCACTCGCTCGATTTCTTCCTCATTTGTAAATTCTGAACTGTAAACACCGCTGATTGATCGGATGACCGCCTTATGGCGCTTCGCTACTTTTTCAATCGCATAAGAAATTTCACCTAATGTCGCCCGAACGCGAGCGGCCTCTACTGACAATTCCAGTAAATTCCCTTCTCCTGTTTCCGCCGCCTTTGTAATAGCTTCCAGCGCTTGTTGAACTCGCTCTTCATCGCGGGAAGCACGCAGCTGCTGCAGTCTTTCAATCTGTCGCAGACGCACCGCTGTATTATCGACCTCTAAAATGTCAATTGGCACTTCTTTATCAGGGCGGTACTTATTCACTCCGATGATCGTTTCCGCTCCTGAATCAATTTTCGCTTGCCGTCTTGCGGCTGCTTCTTCAATTCTCATTTTCGGAAGGCCGGTGTCAATCGCTTTCGCCATTCCGCCAAGGCTTTCGATTTCTTCAATGTGTTTCCATGCGCGAGTCATCAGCTCGTTCGTTAACGCTTCCACATAATAAGAGCCGGCCCAAGGATCAATCACATTGCAAATTCCCGTTTCATCCTGCAAATAAAGCTGTGTATTGCGGGCAATTCGCGCTGAAAAATCCGTTGGCAAAGCAATCGCTTCATCCAACGCATTCGTATGCAGCGATTGAGTATGCCCAAGAGCCGCTGCATGCGCTTCAATACATGTGCGCACAACATTGTTGAATGGATCCTGTTCGGTCAAGCTCCAGCCTGATGTTTGCGAATGCGTGCGCAGCGCCAGTGACTTCGGATTTTTCGGGTTAAAGGTTTTCATCATTTTCGCCCAAATAATGCGCGCCGCTCTCATTTTGGCGACTTCCATAAAATAATTCATGCCGATTGCCCAGAAGAACGACAAACGCGGCGCAAACGAATCGATATCAATTCCTGCTTTCAAACCTGTTCTCACATACTCTAAACCATCCGCAAGCGTATAAGCTAATTCAATGTCGGCTGGTGCTCCTGCTTCTTGCATATGATATCCTGAAATACTAATGCTGTTAAATTTAGGCATATATTTCGACGTATATTCGAAAATATCCGCAATAATGCGCATGGACATTTCCGGAGGATAGATATACGTGTTGCGCACCATATATTCCTTCAAAATATCATTTTGAATCGTTCCAGAAAGCTTGTCCTGCGTCACTCCCTGCTCCTCTGCTGTGACAATATAAAAGGCCATAATCGGCAAAACGGCTCCATTCATGGTCATCGACACAGACATTTGGTCAAGCGGAATGCCGTCAAATAAAATTTTCATATCTAAAATGGAATCGATCGCTACCCCTGCTTTTCCAACATCGCCGACCACTCGCGGATGATCTGAGTCATAGCCGCGGTGGGTGGCAAGATCAAACGCGACGGAAAGGCCCTTTTGCCCCATGGCTAGATTACGGCGGTAAAAAGCATTACTCTCTTCCGCTGTGGAAAATCCTGCGTATTGGCGAATCGTCCATGGACGATTGACGTACATCGATGGATAAGGCCCTCTTAAATAAGGAGGAATGCCCGGCATGTAATTCAGAAAATCCAGCTCTTCAATATCCTGCTTCGTATACAGCGGTTTCACTGCGATTTGTTCATTCGTCTGAAATAACAGATCCTCCATTGACGCTTTTAATTTTTGTTCAATAGCCTGCTTCCATTGCTGTTCGTTAGCCGATTGGTTTGATAGATGCAAAGGAATATTTGTAAAATCGACTTTTCTACTCATCGAGAGCCACCCCCATTTCCTTCATCACCGTAACAAGCGTTTCGTAACAATTCGATCCTATATGAATAAATCCATCAATTCCAGCCTGTGTAAACATCGCTTCTCTATCAGGATTTTGCTTTCCGGCTACATATAATTTGATATGAGATTGCGCTCTCTTTAGCTCTGTTGCAATCAAAGGCACAGTCTCTATATAGCTTTCATCAGTGCCGCAAATAATGTAATGAGATCCATTCTGACGAAGCGCTTCCTGTACAGCTTCTTGGACTGACGCATAGCCATCGTTTTTTACCACTTCAAAGCCACCCGCCTCAAAAAAGCCTGTGATAAAATCAGCGCGTGCTTTATGATTTGGAATCGGGCCAAGATTGATTAAACGAACGGTTGGACGCTTTCCAGAAGTCGCAAGATGCGCCTCTGCCGCTTTTCTCAATTGTTCAAACGGCTCAGCCAAACGCCATTGCGGAATCGGCTGGATACAAAACGACAAACTATTGCTTTCTAGCGCCTTCTCTATTTCCTGAACGGTCGCTCGTTGAGAAACCGCAGATAAAGCTGTTTTTACCCATTGCTTTGCTGCAAATTCCTTTTTCAACTGATCGACTCGTTCTTTATCGAGCGATTGCTCGACGGATATGCAGGCGTGTTTTCGATGAAGCTGTGGTGTTGGTTCTGCTAAATTCGCATAGACGTTCGTGCCGACGATTTTTTCCTTGCGCGTTTTGACGTGTCGATCGCGCTGCGCGGCTACTTGATTTACCTCCGATTGCACAAAGCCTTCCTCAAGAGCTTTCGTCATGCCGCCTTTTGCTTCAATTTGTTGAAATAGCTTCCACGTCTCTCGGGCCACTTGCGCCGTCAACGTTTCGACATAATAAGAACCTCCAGCCGGATCAATGACTCGGCCAATATGAGCTTCCTCTAGTAAGATCAGCTGTGTATTGCGGGCAATTCTTCGTGAAAATTCATCGGCTGGCTGAATCGCTTCATCAAAAGGAGAGACATGAAGGCTATTCATTCCGCCCACGACAGCCGCAAACGCTTCTGAAGTCGCCCGAAGCATATTAACATATGGATCATATATTGTTTTCGTAAAATAAGATGTGCGAGCATGCATCGTGAGCTTTTGGGCATCGTCACTGCCGCCAAATGCTTGAACAATATTGGACCAAACCACCCGAGCGGCGCGCAGCTTCGCAATTTCCATAAAGAAATTGGAACCGATCGCAAAAGAAAAGCTGATGCGCTGCGCGATGTCATCAATCTCCAAGCCACGGTCGAGGCACTCGTTGATATATTCTGCCGCCGCCGCAAATGCAAAGGCTAGCTCCTGCACCGCATTGGCACCGCCATTATGATAAGACTCGCCATGAACTATCACGGTTCGTATATTTGGCATATGCTCCATCGCCCATTTTGTCACATCGGCCATCATATCATATGAATCTTCGAGCAAAACAGGAAGCTGTCCTTTTTGGACAAGCCCCCCCAGCGGATCCATGCCAATCTCGCCATGCAATGCCTCAAGAGGTACTTGTTGTTTTTGCAAATAGGTAGCGAACAACGCTAAAAACGGCAATGAGCAGGCCCCTGCATCCACTCGAATCGGATAATGCCGTAAATCAATGCCAGAAAACATTGTTTCTACATCTTCAAGCGTCGTTACTAAAAAACCGAGCCTGTCGAGCACAAGATGGATGGCTGTTTGCCCTCTCGCGATGTCATGTTTGACCATTTCATTCCATTCTTTTGCACTCGCTGCAGAAAGCTCCTGACTGATAAACCATGGTTGTTGAAGATACCCATTGACTTCCGTCCCGCGTACATAATCAGCAAAACCCGGAAGCTGCTCAAGATGCTCTAACGATTCAATATCTTGACGTGTATAGATCGGTTGAATGCGCACATTTTCATAAGTGGTAGAATATAGCTTTTCAATTGGCTTCCCTTTTAATGATTTCTCGACTTCTTGCTTCCATTCCTCATAACTCGGAATAGGAAACAAGCCATTTTTCATCGTTGAAATCTCTGTCATCTATAATCCCTCCCCTTTGTTATCTGCTTGCTTCCTCTCTTCAGAAAACGCTTACTTTTGAATTTTTTTAAACATTCGTTACATATTTATTTTAGTATATATAAGCCTTGCGGGCAATGAACAAAACGGCTATCTTCCCAGACAGGCGCGATTTCTTTTTTCCTATCGTTCTCTTGAAGATAGATGGCTCTATTCTAAGGTTTTGCTTTTATGTTGTGTTGCTACAAAAAAGTCACTTATTTTCCAATTTTTCTTCCATCCACTCATAGTAAAGTTGAATCTGCTTGATTTTAAATGCAAACACCTACCGCCGAAATGCAGCGGTAGGTGTTTTTCTTAATAGATCGGTGTATTTTCTTTAGATGTGTTTTCTAAAATTTCTTTCACACGCGCTAAGAAGCGGCCGCAGATCAAACCGTCAAGAACGCGATGGTCAAGCGACAAGCAGAGGTTCACCATGTCGCGAACCGCGATCATGCCGTTATTCATCACAACTGGGCGTTTCACAATCGCTTCTACTTGTAAAATTGCCGCTTGTGGATAGTTGATAATTCCCATCGATTGTACAGAACCGAATGAGCCTGTGTTGTTGACTGTGAATGTGCCGCCTTGCATATCTTCTGGACGAAGTTTGCCTGCCCGCACTTTTGCAGCTAATTCAGAAATTTCCCGAGCAATGCCTTTGATGGTTTTTTCATCAGCATTTTTAATGACAGGGACAAATAGAGCATCGTCCGTTGCAACAGCGATCGAAATGTTGATCTCTTTCTTCTGGACGATTTTGTCGCCCGCCCACATCGAATTAATTTGCGGGAATTCTTTCAGCGCTTGAGCGACCGCCTTTACGAAGAACGCAAAATAGGTTAAATTGAACCCTTCGCGTTTTTTGAACTCGTTTTTCATGGAGTCGCGGTAAGCAACTAGGTTCGTAACATCCACTTCCACCATCGTCCACGCGTGAGGCGCTTCATGTTTGCTGCGAAGCATGTTAGCAGCAATCGCCTTGCGGACAGGGGTAACTGGAATTTCTACATCACCTGCTTGCACAGGAACAGAAGGCGCAGCTTGTTGTTTTGGAGCTGCTGCTGGTTCTGCTTGCGGTGCTTCTTGAACTGGTTGTGCTGCCGCTTGAGCTGCTGGTTTTTGTCCTGGAGTCGGAATATTCCCAGACTCAATTAATTTTAACAAGTCTTTGCGCGTAATGCGTCCGCCTGCACCTGTGCCTTGTACTTGCTCAAGGTCAATATTATGCTCTTGAGCGAGGCGTAAAACAGCAGGCGAGTAGCGTCCTCTTTCTCCTGCTGGTTTTTTCGGTGCTTGAGCAGGAGCCGCTGCTTGTGATGCTGGTGCTTCAGTTTTTGGAGCTTCTGCTTGTGTTGCTTCTGCAGCAGGAGCCTCAGGGGCACTTCCTTCTCCTTCGACTTCAATTGTACAAATAACAGCGCCAACTGGCAGTGTTTCTCCCTCTGACGCAATTAATTCTTTAATAACGCCAGTGAAAGAGGAAGGAACTTCCGCATTTACTTTGTCTGTCATAACTTCTGCAATCGGATCGTATTTATTTACTTTATCGCCAACAGATACGAGCCATTTGCTGATCGTACCCTCTGTGACACTTTCTCCGAGCTGAGGCATTGTGATTTTTTCGATTGCCACTTCGATGACCTCCTATCTTGATTAAAGGCTGCTTTTATGATGATTTCGCATGACAAGGCAAGCGATTGCTTGCCATTGTCACTTTCTCTTATTTTTCCCTCTTTTTTTTAGCATTCCATACTCATGTTCGTTTTTGGCATTAGAATGCCGCTAATTCGCGAATCGCTTTTTCCACTTTATCTGGGTTCACCATGAAGAATTTTTCCATCGTTGGCGCATACGGCATTGCCGGTACATCCGGACCAGCAAGACGCATGATTGGCGCGTCTAAGTCGAATAAGCAATGTTCTGCAATAATTGCCGCAACCTCGCTCATAATGCTTCCTTCTTTATTGTCTTCCGTTACAAGAAGAACTTTGCCCGTTTTGCTTGCTGCTTCAATGATCGCTTCTTTATCAAGCGGATAAACTGTACGCAAATCCAATACATGAACAGAAATGCCATCTTGAGCGACACGCTCTGCTGCTTGAAGTGCAAAATGTACACATAAGCCGTAAGTGATGATCGTAATATCGTCGCCCTCTCGTTTAACGTCTGCCTTGCCGATTGGCAATACATAGTCCTCTTCAGGTACTTCGCCTTTAATGAGACGATAAGCGCGTTTGTGCTCGAAGAATAGTACTGGATCTTCGTCGCGAATCGCAGCTTTTAACAATCCTTTCACATCATATGGAGTGGATGGCATGACGATTTTTAAACCTGGCTGGTTCGCGAATACCGCTTCAACAGATTGAGAATGGTAAAGCGCTCCGTGAACGCCGCCGCCATAAGGAGCACGGATCACTACCGGGCAGTTCCAATCATTGTTGGAACGATAACGGATACGCGCAGCTTCAGAAATGATTTGGTTCACAGCCGGCATAATAAAATCAGCAAATTGCATTTCGGCAATTGGACGCATTCCGTACATTGCTGCACCGATCGCAACACCGGCAATCGCAGATTCTGCTAGAGGCGTGTCAATGACACGTTCTTCACCGAACTGATCGTATAATCCGATGGTTGCTTTGAATACCCCACCTTTTTTACCTACGTCTTCACCTAATACGAATACGCGCGGATCGCGTTCCATTTCTTCGCGAATCGCCATCGTCACCGCATCAATGTATGAAATTACTGGCATTCTTCATTCCCCCTTACTTCTCAGCATATACGTACTTTAATGCATGCTCCGCTTCAGCATACGGTGCTTTTTCTGCATAATCAGTCGCTTCATTGACTTGTTTCATGACGCGATCAAGAATTTCTTTTTCTAACTCTTCTGTTAATACGCCTACTTCTTTCAAGTAGCCAGCGAATGAAAGAATCGGATCCTTCGCTTTTGCTTCCGCTAACTCCTCTGGTGTACGATAAGCGCGATCATCATCGTCGGAAGAGTGAGCTGTTAAACGATAAGAAACCGTTTCAATCAATGTAGGACCTTCGCCGCGACGTGCACGGTCAGCTGCTTCTTTCACGGCTTTATACACTTCTAACGGATCATTTCCATCTACTGTATATCCAGGCATGCCGTAGCCGATCGCCCGATCTGATACTTTTTCGCAAGCCAATTGCTTTTCGACTGGAACAGAGATCGCGTATTTATTGTTTTCGCACATAAAAATAACTGGTAGCTTATGAACCCCAGCAAAGTTCGCACCTTCATGGAAATCTCCTTGGTTGGAAGAGCCTTCACCAAATGTAACGAAGGAGATGAAGTCTTTCTTTTCCATTTTCGCTGCTAATGCGATACCTACTGCGTGAGGCACTTGTGTTGTAACCGGCGAAGAGCCTGTTACAATGCGGTTTTTCTTTTGTCCAAAGTGTCCTGGCATTTGACGTCCGCCAGAGTTTGGATCTTCTGCTTTTGCAAATGCAGAAAGCATCAATTCTGTTGGCGTCATTCCAAACGTTAAGACGACACCCATATCGCGGTAATAAGGCAATACATAGTCTTTTGTGCGATCTAATGCAAAGGCTGCACCAACTTGAGCTGCTTCTTGGCCTTGACAAGAGATTACGAATGGAATTTTACCAGCACGGTTTAAAAGCCACATACGCTCGTCAATTTTACGAGCCAATAGCATTGTTTCATACATTTCTAATACCGTTTCATCACTTAAGCCTAGCGCTTGATGACGATTTTCTGCCATCGAAAAAACCTCCTTTATTGACTTAGAAATGAATCGCTTTGCCGTCAACGGCTAACGCTGCTTCAGCCATCGCTTCTGATAAGGTTGGATGCGGATGGATTGTATGAGCTACTTCCCAAGGAGTAGCATCGAGAACACGTGCAAGTCCCGCTTCTGAAATCATATCAGTCACGTGAGGCCCAACCATATGCACGCCAAGCAAATCGTTTGTATTTTTATCAGCGACAATTTTGACAAAGCCTTCTGCTTCACCAAAGACAAGCGCCTTTCCGATCGCTTTGAACGGGAATTTGCCGACTTTCACATTGAAGCCTTTTTCTTTTGCCTCGTCTTCTGTTAAGCCGACGCTCGCTACTTCTGGACGGCTGTAGACACATTTTGAAATCATTGTGTAATCAATTGGTGACGGAGCTTGTCCAGCAATATGCTCAACAGCGACAATGCCTTCATGCGACGCTACGTGAGCAAGCTGAAGGCCGCCGATCACATCGCCAATCGCATAAATATGGGACTCTTTTGTTTGATAAAATTCGTTCGTTTGAATGAACCCTTTTTCAACAATGATATCGGTATTTTCTAAGCCAATTCCTTCAACATTAGCTTGACGTCCGACTGATACAAGCATTTTTTCCGCTGTAAATGCTTTTTGTTCGCCTTTATGCTCCGCTTTGATCGTGACATCCTTGCCTTTTTCAAGCGTTTCTGGCAATACTTTCGCACCTGTCACGATTTGAATGCCGCGTTGCTTTAATACTTTTTCTACTTCTTTGGACACATCGCGGTCTTCCGTTGGCAAAATGCGGTCTGCATACTCTAGCACCGTTACTTCTACGCCAAAATCATTGAGCATAGAAGCCCACTCGATGCCGATCACACCGCCGCCAACGATAATGATCGATTTTGGAAGAGCTTCAAGCTGTAGCGCTTCATCAGATGTAATCACAAGCTCGCCATCAATATCAAGCCCTGGCAATGTACGCGGACGAGAGCCAGTGGCGATAATCACATTTTTCGGAACAAGCATCTCATTTTCGTCGCCATTGTTCATTTCAACTGAAATCGTTCCTGGCATCGGCGAAAAAATCGACGGTCCTAAGATGCGGCCAGTTCCTTCATATACATCAATTTTTCCTTTTTTCATTAATCCTTGAACGCCTTTATGTAGCTGTTCAACGATTTTCCGCTTACGCTCCTGCACTTTAACAAAATCTAATTTCACATCGCTAGCAAGTACACCAAACGTTTCACTTTCTTTTGTTTGTGCATATACTTCAGCGCTGCGAAGCAATGCTTTACTTGGAATGCACCCTGCATGCAGACAAGTGCCGCCAAGTTTTCCTTTTTCGACGACAGCTGTTTTGAGGCCGAGTTGCGCTGCGCGAATGGCTGCTACATATCCGCCCGTACCGCCACCTAATATGACGAGATCATATTCTTTTGCCATGAGTCTCTCTCCTTCCTATTGCAAAACTTCAACTTTAGAAAAATTTCCAGGATACACCTTCTCTTTCTCTTCACCGCGTAAAACACGAAGCGCTCCTTCAGCTAGCGCTTGAAGCTCATTTTCTCCCGGATGAACAATGACGTCAGCAATCCATTTCACACGATCAGCGATTTCCTTTACAAAGCCTTTTCCGTATGCTAAACCGCCAGTTAAAATAATCGCGTCTACCTTTCCTGCTAAAACCGCGCTGGCCGCCCCAATTTCTTTCGCCACTTGGTAAGCCATCGCACTATATACTAGCTTTGCCTTTTCATCTCCTGCTTCAATCATTTTTTCTACTTTTACCGCATCGTTTGTACCAAGATAACCGACTAAACCGCCTTGGCCAACAAGCATTTTTAAAATTTCTTCACGGTAATACTCTCCTGAGAAGCATAAAGATACGAGATCTCCTGCTGGAACCGTACCAGCACGCTCCGGACTGAATGGTCCTTCCCCGTCTAATCCGTTATTCACATCCACGACACGCCCTTGCTTATGAGCGCCAACTGTAATTCCGCCGCCCATATGAACAACAATGAAATTCAATTCTTCATATTTTTTGCCAAGCTCTTTCGCTACACGACGAGCAACGGCTTTTTGATTTAGAGCGTGGAAAATACTTCTTCTCTCGATTAATGAAAACCCTGAAATTCTCGCGATAGGGTCAAGCTCATCGACAACAACAGGGTCAACGATAAAAGCAGGAATGTTTAGGGCCGATGCAATTTCATGGGCTAAAATACCGCCAAGGTTCGAAGCATGCTGTCCCGCATATCCCTTACGCAAATCGTCAAGCATCTGCTCATTTACGCGATACGTTCCGCCTTCAATCGGACGCAACAAACCACCGCGACCGCAAACAGCGCTTAATTTCGAGATATTGATTCCCTCTTGATCCAGCGTTTCTAAAATCGTTTGTTTGCGGAATTCATATTGATCAATAATGGATTTGTATGATTGAATCACATCTGTGTCGTGGCGAATCGTTTTTTCAAAAATCGAGCGTTCGTTATCGAATACCCCGATCTTTGTCGATGTTGATCCTGGATTAATCACTAAGATGCGAAATTCTTTCGTTTGCAAGATGTCAACCTCCTTTTTACAGTGAAAGCGAGAATATCCATTCCCGCTTTCACCGATTATTGTTTAGCGACCGCGACGACGGCTTAAAATGTGATGGCCGTTTTGTAAAAATTGGCTGCGAGATTTACGCATTGTTTCAATTCTCTCTTCTGCCAAGCGGTCTGCCGCTTTATAGGATGGAATGTTGTCACGTTTAGCGATTTCAAATACTTTTTCAATATTGTTGTAAATTTGCTCTACTCGCTTCATTGCGCGTTCACGGTTGTATCCGTATAACTCATCCGCCACGTTGATAACGCCACCTGCGTTGATGACGTAGTCAGGAGCATAAACGATACCCATTTCATGGATGATATCGCCGTGTTTTGCATCACGAAGCTGGTTGTTAGCTGCTCCTGCAATCACTTTTGCTTTTAATTGCGGAATCGTTTGATCATTGATAACACCGCCAAGTGCACAAGGTGCAAAAATGTCGCAATCTACGCCGTAGATCTCGTTAGGGTCGACGGCTTTTGCTCCAAACTCTTCCACAACACGTTGTACCGCTTCTTTGTTAATATCTGTCACGATTAATTTCGCACCTTCTTCATGAAGATGGCGGCATAGGTTGTAAGCTACGTTACCAACACCTTGAACAGCAATGGTTTTTCCTTCTAGAGAGTCGCTTCCAAAAGCTTCTTTTGCTGCTGCTTTCATACCGCGATAAACGCCATAAGCGGTAACAGGAGATGGGTTACCTGAAGAACCAAACGCAGGCGAAATTCCTGTTACGTAATCCGTTTCTTCATAAATAATGTCCATATCAGCCACTGTTGTACCAACGTCTTCCGCTGTGATATAGCGGCCGTTTAAACCTTGAATGAAGCGGCCAAATGCACGGAACATGGCTTCGTTTTTATCTTTGCGAGGGTCGCCGATAATAACCGTTTTTCCACCGCCCAGATTAAGGCCAGCAGCTGCGTTTTTGTATGTCATACCGCGAGCAAGACGAAGCGCATCTTCAATCGCAGCCTCTTCTGATTCGTACATCCACATGCGAGTTCCGCCAAGTGCTGGACCAAGCGTTGTATCGTGAATCGCAATAATCGCTTTTAATCCTGATTCTTTGTCTTGGCAAAATAATAGTTGTTCATAGTCATAATTTTCCATATATTTGAAGATTTCCATGTGATTTTCCTCCCCTATTTCTTTCATTTATCATTTATTTAGATGCGGAGCAAACCGCAAGTGCTAACGAATACAGCTTGCTTTCAGCCGAATCGGCGCGTGATGTCAAGACAATCGGCGCTTTCGCCCCTGCAATCACAGCCCCTACCTTCGCATTGGCAAAATAAACAAGCGATTTATATAAGATGTTTCCAGCTTCAATATCAGGAACGAGTAAAATATCAGCGTTTCCTGCAACCTCGCTGACGATTCCCTTATGCTCAGCAGCAGCTGGAGACACTGCATTGTCAAGCGCGAGCGGCCCGTCAACGATGCATCCTTTGATTTGACCGCGGTCATTCATCATCGAAAGCGCGGCTGCATCAATAGTGGCCGACATAGCTGGATTGACGACCTCAACCGCTGCAAGTGGAGCGACCTTTGGCTTCTCAATCCCAATCGATTTCGCAACAGAAACGGCATTGGCAATGATTTGCGCCTTTTGCTCTAAATCAGGTGCAATATTCATCGCTGCATCTGTGACGATGATATATCTATCATAATGTGGCACTTCAAACACGGCCACGTGGGATAATACACTTCCTGTTCGCAATCCGTATTCTTTATTTAACACGGCTTTTAAAATGGTCGCTGTCGGAATATTTCCTTTCATTAATACATTCGCTTCATTCAAGCGAACCGACTTAACAGCAAGCTCGGCTGCTTGAGCGACGGAATGAGCGTGAACAATTTGGATTTTTCCCTCTTTCTCATAATCCTTGTTCTTCTGCTTAAGCAGCTGCGAAATACGTTCGCGATCTCCATATAAAACAAATTTTCCGAATTGATGATCTAAGGCCATCGTAACGGCTTCAATCACCTCTTCGTCTTCCGCTGCGGCAACCGCAACAGTCATATCGGAATATTGGGTTGCTTGGTCAACTAGTGATTGTAGCTTCATTTCATGCATCCAACCCCTTTTTTCTTTATCATTTTGTCCGCTTTTTATTATATGCAAAAACTGTGCCAAATAAAAAAACACAAACGAATGAAAGAAAAGCGAGAAAAATGACGAAAAATCGTTGAAAACGCTTTATTATCTTTTTGCATTTTTTTGCACACCGTGCAATTTATTGCGTGTATTTTTTTGCAAAGTCGTATTTTTCCAGCTTATAGTATAAGCTGCGAATCGAAATTCCCAGCGCTTTGGCTGTGGCCGTTTTATTCCCTTGATGTTCAAGCAAGGCTGCTTCAATTAATTGAGCCTCATATTTTTCAAGCATTTCATCAAGCGGACCGATGCTGCTTGCAAAGGTGGGTTCTTCAGCTAACGCCTTATTCTGCGGCATTTGCAGCGGTGGAATATGGTGAACATCAATAAGCACTTCATTGAATTTCATAAAAATCATGGCCCGGCCCAATACATTTTCCAGCTCGCGAACATTGCCCGGCCAATCATAGGATAAAAGATAGCGAATCGCTTCCTCCGTCAAGCCCTCGACATTTCTGCCATAATCCTGATTCAGCTTATGGATTAAATGTCGGCATAAAGCAACAATATCCTGCTTTCTTGCGCGAAGCGGCGGAATATGGATCGGCATACGGCTGAGGCGATAGTATAAATCTTCGCGAAATGTTCCTTCAGCAATTGCCTTTTCCAGATTGACGTTTGTCGCGGCAATCACCCGCACATTAATAGGAATGGGCTTTGTGCCGCCAACACGGACAATTTCTCTTTCTTGCAAAACGCGAAGTAGCTTGGCCTGAGTATTAGCAGAAAGCTCGCCGATTTCATCAAGAAAAATGCTTCCATTATTCGCTTCTTCAAACAACCCTCTTTTCCCGCCACGCTTCGCACCGGAAAAAGCGCCTTCTTCATATCCGAATAGTTCGCTCTCCAATAGTGTTTCAGAAATGGCCGCACAATTCACGCGGATAAATTTGTTATATTTTCTATCGCTGGCATTATGAATGGCGTGGGCAAACAGCTCTTTTCCCGTTCCTGATTCGCCGCGCAGCAAGATGGTAACAGGGGTTTTCGCAGCTAATTTTGCTTGTTCAATGGCCACCATCATTTCTTCCGATGTACCGATGATATCATCAAACGAATACTTCGCTTCCAGCGTGCGGATAATTTGCCGTGCTCGATTTAATTCGTTAGTCAGACGCTGAATTTCTGAGACGTCGTGAATAATGCCGACGCTTCCTTTTAACATGCCATCGACAATAATTGGAGCGACATTCACGATCACATCACGGCTTTTTGGTCCTACCTTCATGCGCACTCCACGAACAGGACGCCGTGTTTTCAACACTTGCATATGCATGCTTTCCCCTTCAGAAATATCAGCTGTCGCTGGTTTTCCGATCACTTCCTCCTCAGATAGGCCGGTAATGCGCGTATAAGCAGGGTTAATCAAAATGCCTTTTCCGTGCTCATCCACCACTGAAATGGCTTCTTCAGAAGAATGAATAATCGCTTCCAGCATCATGCGGATGTCCTTTAAATTAGTTACTTCTTCAGCAAGTTTCATCACTTCTGTCACATCTTTAAAAACCGCCAGCGCGCCAAACAATCTCCCTGATTCATCGATCATCGGAATGCGTGTCGTGATGATTTTTCGGCCGTTTTCAAGCTCTTGTTCTTGATGAATTTCCGTTTTTCTCGTTTTTAATATGCGAGGCAGCTGGCTGGTCGGAATCACTTCTAAAACATGCTTTCCAATCACTTGCTGCTTATCGACTTTGATCATAGCGGCAGCGCTGTCATTCATGTGTGTAATATAAGCAAATCCATCCACTACAATCATTCCATCATGTGTGGAGTTAAGGATTAAATCAAGACGTGCTGTTTCGCTTTTCAAAGTCGAAATCAACGCCTCTTTTTCTTCGACAAGCTCGGCAATCACATAGGCGACCTCTCCAGGAATCACAAGTGTATTTTTTTTTCGTTTTTGACTGATCTCCGCAAACACATCCTTTTCACCAGTTGCTTCCACCACAATATCAATGTCGTCAGTTAAAAACGGACGCCAGTCGTTTCCTGTACGAATATTCATTCTTTTCGCCAATTCTAATCCAGGCGCCTTATCATCGCGATCAATAACGGCTACGATCTCAACAATCGCTGTTTCCTGAAATATTTTCAATAAAGCAGTGCCACCTTTGCTGGCTCCTACAATCAATGCTTTTTTCATTTGCTTCACCTTTAAACTATGCAATTTTTTGCAGACAATTTTATCATATCATTAATGAATATTTCTTGACAAATATAATCAAATCGTTATGATTTTTTCATGAACCCATTTTCTATAGGAAAGGATTCTGCTCGTATGCAACGAATCATTGCCCTTGTGATTTTATTGATCCCTGGCTTTTTAGCTGCTTTAGGAATTAAATGGATGCGCGATACCTTATTTGGCATCCTACATCCTCCCATTCCTGCTCTTTGGCTGCAATTTTTGGGCGGTTTTGTTTTATTTGCGCTTGGCTTAGGGTTTGTTGGCGGTTTTATTCTTCATCGTGATCGAAAACGCAATAAAGTGCAGCCCCGTTTCCAAAAAAAATGACCTGAACGATACTGTTCAGGTCATTTTTTGACTTGTTTTGCTTTCAGTGGGTAATCAGTAAAAATAGCATCTACTCGATGTTCAAACATTTGTTTCATCAGCCGTTCATGGTTGATCGTAAACGGCCTTACCGCAATCTGGTTGGCATGGGCTTTCTGAACAAATAATGGAGACAGCGTGCGGTAATAAGGATGCAAGCCGCTCGCGCCAAGAAGCCGAGCATATTGCCAAGGTTGATAGAGCGGCTCCATATAAAGCAGGGCAGTTGCGATATCCGGCGCCATTTGATGACAACGTGCCATGCTGTTATGATTAAATGAAGATAAAATGACACGGGATTCTAATCGATAATATTTGATCATCTCGATCACTTTTTCTTCCAGCTTATGATAAGCAATCAATCCGTTTTTTAATTCAATATTCAATAATAACGAAGTTGGCGAAATCCATTCAAGTACTTCCTCAAGCAACGGAATTCGGCAGATTCCGTACTGATTGGCAAATTTATAAACCGCATTAAACGCTTGAAGCTCTTGATACGTAAAGTCCTTTACCCAGCCCGTTCCATCTGTTGTTCGATCAATCGTTTCATCGTGAATGACCACAAGCTTCCCATCTTTCGTCATTTGCACATCTAATTCAATCCCGTCAGCTCCTACGCGTTCCGCTTCATAAAATGAAATCATCGTATTTTCGGGGTGCGTGCCAGCTGATCCGCGATGAGCAAAAATTTTGGTCATACTCCTGCCCCTTTCCCAAGCAATCGAAAACATAGTAAAATTATATGCAAGAGCGAGAGGGTTGATTATCCATTCTTTGAACGGCAACAGGCTTTTCCATGTGCCGCAGCGGCGGAAAAGCGAAAAGCTTTTTTCTAGCTAGCCATCTCCTTTTACTAAACGAATCAACGCTCTTCATGCATAAATGAAAATGCTGCTCTTTTCCAAATAAACAGAGAGGTGATTCAATATGCGTCCACATCAAATTTCGCTAGAAACCGCACAAAAGCTAGCAAAAGCGCTTGGCATCCCGATCGAGCAAGTGATGCATATGCCCCAGCATGTTTTAATCCAAAAGCTTATAGAAATCGAAAAAGCGGACAAAAAAGAAGAAAGGTAGCCTAATTTTTTAGGACTGCCTTTTTCTACAGCTCTCGCTAAATGTGATTGCATGTCTCTACAATCAGCGTTCAGTGGTAGCACCGTTTGAATCGTTTAAAACCAGGCTCTCACAAGCGATATTAACTGATACAAAGGAGAAAGCCGATAATCGCATTCGGTTTACGTCACTTTTGTAACAAGAGTAAATTTATTATCTATTCTAATTGGATCAATGCCTCGCTGTCACTTATGAACCACAAAATCATTGTTTCATCATTGAATTAACCATTTATTCAAAGTGCAGATTTCATTTGAATTCTTCCATTGTCAAATCACTATTTACCCCCATGGCAGCACACGTTCCTTGAGCAGCAGCGATTACTAACTGTGAAGGCCCGACTACAGATACATCCCCCGCGGCATATACCCCCTCTACATTACTCCTGCCTAAAACGTCAACAATCACTCGACCATTTTTATTCACTTCACATCCTAGCGATTTAGCAAGGTCATTAGGTTGCTCGAGATCAGTTGTAACAAAGCCACCTGATCGATTAATTTCTGTACCGTCCTCAAAAACCACCTTTTCTAATTTTCCATCTGAACCACTTAACTTTAATATTGGCTTCTCCTTAATAATAATACCCTTTCTTTTAAGTACTTGCTCTTCTGTTTCTGAGATTATTTTATTGCCGTTCGTACAAACAACTAAATCTTTACTCCATTGATAAACCATCTTTGCCATATGGAAAGCATTGTTGTTTTCAGAGATTAGCACTAAAGGTTGTTCTCTTAATTCCCAACCATCGCAATAAGGACAACTGAATATGCTCTTCCCATAATAATCCCTAATCCCATTCACATTGGGGAGGCTTTCTTTAAGACCCGTTGCAATAATCATTTTTTTACTTAAATATGGCTTACCTTCATGGGTTATTAGTTTGAATATGGAACCTTTCTCTCTTTTTACTTCTACAATTTTGCATTTTTTTATTTGGACAGATGGATATTTACTGATATCTTGATGAGCCAAATTTCTGAACTCTCTGGGAGTAACACCGTCTCTAGTAATAAATCCATGTGATTTCTGAGTAACGGCATTTCTCGGTTGATCATCGTCAAAAAGGATCACTTTTCTTCCAGCTCTGCCTAACACAAGAGCGGCGCTCAATCCTGCAGGGCCACCACCTATTATTGCGCAATCTAAAATCATTTTCCCACCTCATTTAGTTTTAAATTTATTAGAGATATTAAAGATATTTAAAATCTATAATTATCAAAAAAAAAATTAATTTACTACAGAACGGATACGATTCACAATATTCTTATCTACTTTTTGTAATATATGCTCAATCGTTTGAGATCTTAGATAATCTTCCATTTTTTGTTCAGCTTCATTCATTACTTTCTCAATAAAGCAATTTTGTCTATCATGTATAGTATGATCTAAACCGCAATTAAACAATGAGGTCGTTCCCTCAATCGCATGAATGATATCTAAAAACGTTATATCTTTGGCATCTTTAATTAATTGATATCCGCCGTTAACTCCCGTGCCCGACTCGATAAATCCAGATTTAACTAATTTAGTTAAAACCTTAGAAAGGTACGTAGGCGACACTTTTTGAGCTTCAGCTAAAGGCTTTACACCTATTGTTTTTCCTGGTGGTAACAAAGCTAAATAAACAATGGTATGGAGAGCATAATTAGTTGCCTTGGAATACTTCACTTTCTCACCTCCTAATTAAAGACTTCGTGAATCTATAATATCCTTAATCCTTCAGATAAGTCAACCCTTTACCCTCATAAGCAAATTTGTTTCCTGGCAATGGTCCCTTCTTTTTACCGGTTTCCTACAACATTTGTCCAAAGGTTTGGCACGATAAATGTTTAGCTTCACAATGCAATATGAAATTGTCTAACTGGATAATAAAATCGGACAAAATAAAAACACCCCTTACTACCGTTCTTTTTCCGGTAAATAAGAGGCGTTTCTTTTTCGTATACATACGCACAAACATTTATTGGCTTCGTCCCGATATTTATCGGTAACTAAAATGTATGTTCGAAATCACCCAAACGTTGATATTATTGCCTTTAACTCGCCTTATGCTCCAGTCTCAGCTTATCCGCCACCATCGCAATAAATTCCGAGTTGGTTGGTTTCGCTTTCGACATGCTGACGGTGTAGCCGAACAGCGAGGAAATCGACTCGATGTTACCGCGGCTCCAAGCGACCTCAATCGCATGGCGAATCGCCCGCTCGACGCGACTGGCGGTTGTATTATATTTTTTTGCAATGTCTGGATAAAGCACTTTCGTAATCGAACCAAGCAATTCGATATCATTATATACCATCGAAATCGCTTCACGGAGATATAAGTATCCTTTAATGTGAGCCGGTACACCGATTTCATGAATAATGCTCGTAATGCTTGCATCTAGATTTTTTGGCTTACTTTCACGCACTTGATAAGAGGACACCGCTTTTTTCACAAGAGGAGTCGTTTTTCCATGCACTTGACGAATGTGATGAACTAAATTTTCCATATCAAACGGCTTTAAAATAAAATAAGAAGCGCCTAAATCAACGGCTTTTTTGGTTACATCCTCTTGACCAAAAGCGGTCAGCATAATGACATTCGGCTGTTTTTCCCGCTTCATGCGCATCTTCTCAAGAACAGCCAATCCGTCCAAATGAGGCATAATAATATCGAGTAGCAATATATCCGCTTGCTTTTCTTCAAGCATATGTAAGCAGTCTTGGCCATTATAAGCTGCGCCAACGACCTCCATGTCATCTTGATTGGAAATATATTCTTCTAATAAGCTTACTAATTCGCGATTATCATCCGCAATACACACTTTAATCTTCAAGAAAATCTTCCTCCCCGCTTCCAATTCATCATTTTTTCTTCCTTAAAATTCATTCGACAGCGTCAGCAAAAATCCTTTATTTTTTCAAAAATAAGTATCTTTTTAAAATTCATCAATAACCGTTCCATTTCGACGCAGAACCCCTCATTTCTTTGTCGAAAAATCTTCGTATTTTTATTTTAACGAATTGTTCAACAAATATCTATGCAAACAACAAAAAAATATTGACTTTTTTTTGCCTTTTTTCAAACAAAAAGCGAGCATTTGTCAGCTCGCTTTTTGTTTGGATCCATATATATCAATTCCCGCCTCATTCAACATCCATTCAATGTGCACGCCGTATCCTGACGTTGGATCATTTACAAACACATGTGTGACTGCTCCGATGAGCTTCCCATCCTGAATAATAGGACTGCCGCTCATTCCTTGCACAATTCCTCCCGTTTTCTTCAGTAGCCGAGGGTCAGTGACACGGATGACAAGTCCTTTTGTTGCCGGGAACTTTTGCGGAACTGAATTGACGATTTCAACGTCAAACGCCTCCACTCGGTCGTTTTCAATCACCGTCAGCATTTTTGCTGGCCCTTTTTTTACTTGGCTCGACAAAGCCACTGGCATTGGTTTATCATACAATTCATTTGGCACTGATTTCGATAATTTTCCAAAAATCCCAAAAGGACTGTTTGTTGTGATATTCCCAATGATTTCTTTATCTTTGGAAAATCTTGCGAGCTTTTCACCTGGATTTCCGCTGCTTCCTTTCTCAATCGAGGTGACTGTCGATTTCATAATTTGTCCATTTTGAACGATAATCGGTTTTTTTGTATCCATATCTGAGATCACGTGTCCAAGTGCTCCGTACTTCTTGGAAATGGGGTCAAAAAAGGTCATCGTTCCGATACCAGCAGCCGAATCACGGATATATAAGCCGATGCGATAAGCGTGGTCATGCTTGTCTTTTAATGGGGTTAGTTTCGTCGCTATCGAACGTTGATCGCGAATAAGCTGCAAGTCCAATGGCTGTCCTGTTTTCCCTGACTTTTCAATAAAAGGAGAGAGGTCGCTCATATTTTCGATTTTTTTCCCATTGACACTTGTAATCATATCTCCAACTTGGATTCCAGCCAATTCTCCCGGTGATTTTTTTCCGCTTTCTGTATCAACAAGGTGATAGCCGACCACAAGAACTCCTAGTGTATTTAATTTCACACCGATCGATTGTCCTCCAGGAATCACTTTCAAGCTTGGGAGCGCTTTAACGTCAATCTGCTTAATGGGCACTCCTCCCATATTTAACACTACCTTCTCTTCATCAGGCTGCTTCGCCTCAACGGTAAGGGTATCGTCTGCTTTCTCAAGCTCAATGGAATGAGAAGCGTCTTTCACCTCTGCATGAACAGGAAGAGCAGAAGCGAATGTTGCTTTTTCTCCTTCAAACATCACCATTTGCTTTGGAATGCGTAAATACTCCCTTACCGGCTTCGATGTACTGATTAATACGAATGAAACAAGGAGAAAGATCCCCATCATTTTTCTTATTGTTTCTGCGTTCAAACCTTTTCACTCTCCTCGCTCCCACCTACACCTTCAAAATGTGACTACAATCTTAATTTTGCCTTAATCCTCATAAATATAATCGTTTTTGCTAATAAAAAAAGCTACCCATAATGGATAGCCTTTCATCCTTTGATTTTTGCTGCTAATTCAAGCAGCTCTTTCGCATGTTCCTTTGTCAGCTCTGTAATTTCCACCCCAGAAATCATTCGGCCAATTTCCTTAATTTTTTCATCTTCTGTAAGCGCTTTGACCGATGTTTTGGTTCGATTTCCGTCTGTTTCCTTAGAAATGAGCAAATGCGTATCCGCCATCGCTGCGACTTGCGGCAAGTGGGAGATGCAAAGCACCTGTGAGCCGACAGACACACGATAAATTTTTTCAGCAATCGCCTGCGCCACGCGTCCGCTCACTCCCGTATCCACTTCATCAAAAATGATCGATGTAACGCCTTGATGCTTAGAAAAAATACTCTTTAAGGCCAGCATGATGCGAGACAGTTCGCCTCCTGAAGCGACTTTGGCGAGAGGTTTTAACGGCTCGCCAACGTTTGTTGAAATATAAAATTCGGCGACATCAACACCGTCCTCTTGAAATTTGACAGGCACGCCATCAATTAACGGAGCATCAAGCAAGCCCTCCCGTTTGCTAAAAACAATATCGAACTGCGTCTTTTCCATATACAAATCTTTGAGTTCTTGATAAATGTGCTGAACCAGCGTTTGGGCATGCTTCATTCGCACAGCGGTAACATTTTTCGCCTCAATCAGTAAATCTTCTGTTACAGATTGCAGTTCTTTTTGAAGCTGATGAATATGCGTATCGCGATTTTGGATCGTATCAAGCTCTTGGGCAATTTTTTCTGCATATTGCAAAATATCGGCGACTGTCTGTCCATATTTTCGTTTTAAATGATTAATTTCATTCAGGCGTCCTTCAATAAAATCAAGGCGGTGCGGATCATATTCCAACTGCTCTAATTGATCGCGCAATTTATAAGCCATTTCTTCGAGTAAATAATAGCTGTTGGCGATCGTTTCATGCATTTCTCTCAAGCCGGCATCAATGTGAGCAACGTCATCTAAATGGCTCATCGTAAGCCCGATCCAATCAAGCCCGCGCTGTTCTCCATATAGCGCTTCGTAACTATTCTTTAACGCTTCATATATTTTTTGGAAGTTCACAATCTTTACTTTTTCTTCCATTAATTGTTCATCTTCATTTGGCTGCAAGCCGGCTTTTTGAATCTCATCAAGCTGAAATGTGAGCAAATCAAGGCGGTGCGCCATTTGCTGTTCATTTTCATTCAATTTTTGCAGCTGTTTTTTTAACTGTTCATATTTTCGATACACCGCTTGATACTCTTCGAGGGCCGAAGCAATTTCTGCGCCTCCATATTCATCAAGCAACGGCAAATGCCGGCTGGAATCCATTAATTCCTGATGTTCATGCTGCCCATGGATATCAACAAGAGTAGAGCCAATTTCGCGCAAAATTCCCATCGTCACCAATTTGCCATTCACGCGGCAAACGCTTTTTCCGCTTACCGAAATCTCTCGGCGCAGAATGACCATCCCTTCGCTAATATCAATGCCCACTTCTGCACATTTTTGATAGCAGGGATGCGTTTCTTCTTCTAATAAAAACAGTCCTTCAATTTCCGCTTTCTCTTCGCCGTAGCGAACAAATTCAGCGGAACCACGCCCACCAATCAACAAATGGATGGCATCAATAATAATGGACTTTCCGGCTCCTGTCTCCCCTGTCAGCACTGTCAAGCCTTTCTCAAAGGAGATCGACAGAGACTCAATAATGGCAAAATTTTTAATTGATAATTCCGCAAGCACCTTGGAATCACCTCATACTATAGCATGTCTAATAAGCGCTGCGAGATTTTTTCGGTATCCTCTGGAGTACGGCAAATAATCAAGCATGTATCATCACCGCAAATCGTTCCAACAATCTCCGTCCAATCAAGATTATCAAGCAAAGCGCCGATTGCATGAGCGTTTCCAGGCAACGTTTTCATTACAAGCATATGCCCTGCGCCATCAATTTTGACAAACGCATCCATTAAAGCACGTTTTAATTTTTGCAACGGGTTAAAACGCTGATCAGCAGGAAGGCTATATTTATACCGGCCGTTCATCATCGGCACCTTTACAAGCTGCAATTCTTTAAT
Organism: Anoxybacteroides rupiense; assembly: GCF_014196195.1. Classification (GTDB taxonomy): domain Bacteria; phylum Bacillota; class Bacilli; order Bacillales; family Anoxybacillaceae; genus Anoxybacteroides; species Anoxybacteroides rupiense. Next base: position 321,329 of record NZ_JACIDF010000002.1, read on the forward strand.
ATCGCGTGAAACCGTTGCCTGCGTGACATTAAAGCCAGCCTCCTTCAGCATATCGACTAGCTCATCCTGCGTTTCCACTTCATAATTCGTAATAATTTCGCGAATCTTAATGTGCCTTTGTCCTTTATTCAAGATTAACACCTCACACTTGTCCTCATTTATCGCAAAAACGGGAATAACGCTTTTGTTATTCCCTTTCCTCAGCGCCCGCTTTTAATTCACTATGAGCCTGTTTGACAATGTCAGCTGGCCGCTTCGACAGTTTATTTTTGCCCGCTTCTTGTTCTCCTTCCCAACGAAGGTGAAGCAAAAACTCAATGTTTCCGTCTCCTCCCGTAATCGGAGAGTAGGATAAATCAAGTGCATCATAGCCTTCGCTAAGAGCGAAGTCAATGATGGAAACAAGAACGAGTTCATGGATGCTAGGATCACGGACAATTCCTTTTTTTCCGACATGCTCCTTTCCCGCTTCAAACTGCGGCTTGACAAGAGCGATGACATCGCTTTCTGGAACGAGCACGGTTTTTAATACAGGCAAAATCAGCTTAAGCGAAATAAACGATACATCGATCGTTGCTATTTCTGGAAGCCCTTTAGTAAAATGAGCAGGAGTAACATAGCGGAAATTCGTTCGTTCCATCACGACAACCCTCTCATCTTGCCGAAGCTTCCACGCTAATTGATTATATCCCACATCAAGCGCATATGACATTTTCGCTCCGTTTTGCAACGCGCAGTCCGTAAATCCCCCGGTCGATGCACCGATATCCAAAAGAATTTTATCCTTTACGCTTACATCAAATAGGCGCAACGCTTTTTCAAGCTTTAATCCGCCTCGGCTCACATAGGGCAAAGCATTTCCTTTCACAGTAAGCGGAATGTCGGCAGGCACCTTTTCTCCCGGCTTGTCTAGGCGCATTTCATTAGAATAGACAAGCCCTGCCATAATCGCCCGTTTGGCTTTTTCCCGCGTTTCCATTAATCCTCGTTCAACTAATAACACATCCACACGTTCTTTTTTTCCTTTCATCTCTCATGCCCTTTTTTGTTTTCTCGGTATGATCTTCTTAACGCGATCAACGACATGCGCGGTTGTTAAACCGATTTCCTGAAGCAGTTCTTTCACGCTTCCATGCTCAATAAAGCGATCCGGGATGCCCATGCGCTGGATCATCGCTTGATGGTAGCCGTGATCATGAGCAAACTCCAGCACCGCACTACCAAATCCCCCCATGAGTGCCGCTTCTTCAATCGTTAGCATCGGTATACCACTTTCCAGCAACTCATGCAGCATCAATTCATCCATTGGTTTAATAAATCTTGCATTGACCACTTTGACCGATATATTTTCCTTTGCCAGCTTTTCGGCGGCTTCTAATGCCATCGGAACGGTCGTTCCAAACGTTAAAATGGCAATATCGCGACCTTCGCGCAGCGTTTCCCATGTTCCGATCGGGATGGCATGAAGTTCTTCATCCATCTTTACTCCAAGCCCGTTTCCGCGCGGAAAGCGAAGCGCAATCGGCCCATCATCATATTGAATCGCCGTATAAACCATATGTTGGCCTTCATTTTCATCCTTTGGCATCATCAGCACAAGGTTCGGCACATGCCGCAAAAAGGCAATGTCAAATACTCCCTGGTGCGTTTCCCCATCTGCGCCGACAAGACCGGCACGGTCAATCGCAAAAAACACGTTTAAATTTTGTCTACAGACATCATGGACCACTTGGTCATACGCCCGTTGCAAAAATGTAGAATAAATCGCTAAAAATGGTTTCATGCCTTGTGTAGCCAGTCCTGCTGCCAAAGTGGTCGCATGCTGCTCGGCAATGCCAACATCATACATGCGGTCCGGAAACTCAGCAGCAAAGCCTTCCAGCTTGGAGCCGACAGGCATAGCTGGAGTAATGGCAACAATACGTTCGTCTGTACGTGCAAGCTTTCTTACTGTTTCGCTTACTAACTTACTCCATGATGGAGCTTGGTCGGCCGACTTTAAAAAGTCCCCTGTTTCAATTTTATAAGGACCTGTCCCATGCCATGTGCCCGTTTTATCGTTTTCCGCTGGCTCATATCCCTTTCCTTTTTTCGTGATGACATGAAGCAAAACCGGACCTTTGATTTTTTTGGCATAATGCAAATTCTCAAACAGATCATCAAAATCATGGCCATTTACTGGTCCAAGATACGTAAAGCCCAGCTCTTCAAAAAACACGCCGGAAACAAGCAAATACTTTAAGCTATCCTTTAGACGTTCAGCTGTTGCCGCAATTTTTCCGCCCACAGCCGGAATTTTTTTTAAAAGCATTTCCAGTTCGTCTTTTACCCATTGATATTTCCCTGCTGTGCGCAAGCGACCTAGCACATTATGAAGCGCCCCGACATTCGGAGCAATCGACATTTCATTATCGTTGAGAATGACGATCATATCTTTTTTCTCATGTCCGATATGATTCAATGCTTCAAGTGCCATTCCTCCGGTAAGAGCACCATCGCCAATAATAGGAACAATATATTCATCCGTTCCTTTTAAATCACGGGCAATGGCCATGCCCATCGCCGCAGATAGCGAGGTTGAGCTGTGTCCTGTTTCCCACACATCATGATCGCTTTCACTCCGCTTTGGAAAGCCGCAAAGTCCTTTATATTGCCGCAATGTATCAAATTCATTCGCACGTCCAGTTAAAATTTTATGAACATAAGATTGGTGACCGACATCCCAAATCAGTTTATCTTTCGGGCTGTCAAAGACTTTATGGAGCGCGATTGTTAACTCGACAACCCCAAGATTCGGGCCGATATGTCCACCTGTTTTCGAGAGCTTCTCTACTAGAAATTGACGAATATTCGCGCTCAATTGAATCAGTTCTTCTTTTGACATCGACTTCAAAAAGCGCGGATTAGTAATATTGGTTAGCTCCAAACGAGATCACTCGCTTTCGTTTTATCACTGATATCATATAAAGATTACTTATTATTATACATGATAAATGGTTAAAGAAAAATGTCCCGCTGCGATTTCATCAGACAGGCGAAAAAAGAGCCGCTAACACAAATGTGATAACGGCACGTGGTCTCCATTTTCTTAGTATAACATAATAGCATCAGAATATCGAATCAACCATTTTCAAAATCCGTCCTGAAATGTTAATAGTCACGGGTAGCGACCAAATCGCATATATAGCGCAATATTTCTTCCTGAACACGAGCGGCCTTCAAACAATGCTTCGCTGCTTCTATGTGAAAATACAGCTTTTCTTTTGCGCCATCCATCGTTAATAGCGATGGGTACGTGACTTTTTCGTTTTCAATATCGCTTCCGACTTTTTTTCCCATTTTCTCTTCTGTTCCTTCAATATCCAGAATGTCATCGCGAATTTGAAAGGCAAGCCCTAAATGGGAAGCGAACTCGTCAAGCTGTGCAACTTGCGCATCGTCTGCGCCCGCTAACCAAGCGCCAGCTAATACGCTATATTGCAGCATTTTTCCTGTTTTATGACGATGAATGTATTCTAATTGCGAAAGCGACAACGGCTGTCCTTCCCCTTCGATATCGGCCATTTGCCCAGCTACCATTCCTTCTGGCCCCGCTGCTTTAGCCAGTTCAGCGATCAGTTTGAGCTTTACTTCTGCGGACACGCGGTTGTCCATGCCAGCAATCAATTGAAATGCGTATGTAAGCAATCCATCTCCTGCCAAAATGGCAGTCGCTTCACCAAACACTTTATGATTCGTTGGTTTCCCTCTGCGCAAATCATCATTATCCATACATGGCAGGTCGTCATGAATAAGGGAATACGTATGAATCATTTCAATGGCACATGCGACAGGGAGTCCAATTTCGCTTTTCTTTCCAAATGCATGCAGCGTTGCGAATAAAAGCAATGGACGAATTCGTTTTCCGCCTGCTTCAAGCGAGTACAACATAGCATCCTTTAGCGTATCCGGGGCATCAAGCCCGGCAATATAGGCGGAAAGCGCTGCGTCGATGCGCGGTTTGTTTTCATTTAAAAATTGCTCTATCAATCCTTACTCCTCCTCAATCGAAAAAGGCGCCAATTGCCCGTCTTCCCGCAAAATATACTCCATTTGCTTTTCAGCATGCTGCAGCTTGTCATGGCACCATTTTGAGAGCCTCATTCCTTCTTGAAAAAACGAAATCGCTTGTTCAAGAGGAACGTTTCCCTCTTCAAGTTTTCCCACAATTTCCTCAAGCTGTTTCATCGCTTCTTCAAACGTTAATTCTTTTTCTTCACTCATCAGAAGCTTCCTCCATTCCCCATACGTGGCAATCAAGCCGTCCATCCTGCAAGCGAACTTGGATCGCATCTCCTGGCTGAATCTGCCGCACGCTCGTCACAAGCTCATCCTTTTCATTATAGACTAAGCTATAGCCGCGTTCCATAATTTTAAGCGGACTCAACGCCTGCAGCTGTGACAGCAGTGAAGTAAATTGCCACTGTTTTTGCTTTAATAGCGCTTGTATTTCTTTTTCAAGTGACTTTGTCAGCATTCGCTGCTTCTCAGACATTTGCGCTAGCTGTTCTGCCGGATGATAGGTTTCAAGCCTTAAATGAAGCTGCTCAAATCGCTCCTGCTTTCGCTCGAAAAGGCGCTGGGTTTGCCGTTTAAGGCGATCCAAAAAAGAATCGAGCTGCTGCTCTTTTTGCTCATATAGCTTCTTCGGATAGCGGAAGGCATAAGACTTTTGCAAGCGGCTTAACCGATCGGATTCGATGGTGATTTTTTCCTTAACTGCCCGAATCAGCCTTGCTTTTCGTTGGGTTATTCTTTCGGCCAGCTCGGCGACGTGAGGAGCTGCCAATTCAGCCGCTCCAGTAGGTGTCGGCGCACGCAAATCAGCGACAAAGTCAGCGATCGTAAAATCTGTTTCGTGTCCAACTGCGGAAATAATCGGAATGCGAGAAGCAAAAATCGCCCGTGCCACCTGCTCCTCATTAAACGCCCATAGCTCCTCGATCGATCCTCCGCCTCGGCCGACAATTAACACATCCACGTTCCCGAATTCATTCGCTTTTTCAATCGCTTGAACAATTGACCCGGCTGCATGCTCCCCTTGGACAATGGCTGGAAATAAAATGACGGTTCCAAGCGGATAGCGGCGCCGGATCGTTGTGATAATATCGCGAATCGCCGCTCCTGTTGGAGACGTTACCACTCCGATGCAGCGAGGAAATAAGGGGATCGGCTTTTTATGCTCCGGGGCAAATAGCCCTTCTGCTTCCAACTGTTTTTTCAACTGCTCATACGCCAAATATAAATTTCCGATCCCTTCCGGCTGCATCTCTTTCACATAAATTTGATAATTTCCGCTCGGTTCATAGACAGAAATTTCGCCGCGTACAAGCACCTTCATCCCGTTTTCGGGACGAAACGCCAAATAGCGATTATAGCCAGCAAACATAACCGCTTGAATTCTTGCATTTTCATCCTTGAGCGTAAAATACATATGCCCCCGCGAATGGCTCGTAAAATTGGAGATTTCTCCTTTGATCCATAAATCCTGAAGATGCGGATCAACTTCAAACTTTCGTTTAATATATTTTGTCAGCGCTGTAACCGTTACATATTTAATTTCTGCCACAACATCATCCCCGCTTATCGCTGAACTTGCTGATGCCCATATTCGCGTGCCGCTTCAACAGTATTATGGAGAAGCATCGTAATCGTCATCGGTCCGACTCCCTTTGGCACAGGGGTCAAATAGCTTGCCACCTCTTTCACTTCTTCAAAGCGCACATCCCCGCATAATTTGCCATTTTCCAAGCGATTGACGCCGACATCAATAACAATGGCTCCTTCTTTCACATGATCAGCTCCAATCATGTTGGCTCGGCCGACAGCTACAATTAAAATATCAGCTTGACGAGTCATTGCTGCTAAATCCTTTGTTTTAGAATGACAATAGGTAACCGTAGCATGCTCACGCAAAAAGAGTTGCCCAACTGGTTTACCGACAATATTGCTGCGGCCAACCACCACTACATGCTTCCCAGCAATTTCGACGCCAAGTGACTGTACCATAAATAAAATGCCGTAAGGAGTGCAAGGAAGAAACGCTTTTTGTCCAATCATCATTCGACCGATATTAATGGGATGGAAGCCATCAACATCCTTTTCCGGGGCAATCGTTTCAATCACGTTCAACTCATCAATATGCGGCGGAAGCGGAAGTTGTACTAAAATACCGTGAATGGACGGATCCGCATTCAATTGCTTGATTTGTTCTAATAAAGCGGCTTCGGTAATGGTATCAGGGAATGTAAGTAATATCGAGCGAATCCCGACTTCAGCGCACGCTTTTTGTTTCCCCTTCACATAGGAATGCGAAGCAGGATTATCACCGACAAGAATCACGGCTAGCCCCGGTTCAATTCCTTTGCTTTTCAGCTGTTCTACCTCTTTTGCTAATTGTGCACGCTTTTCTTTCGCTAATTCTGTACCACTAATGATTTGTGCCGTCATCGTTCTAGCTCCCCTTTATTTTATGATAGGTTTTCCGATATCAGTCACTCGTGGTGCTAGTTTGAGCACGACGCTATCCCGACATTTGTCTCCGTGTGAACAGGCGATCATTGATGTTGATAGTCGGGAAAACGCAGCTTTTACATACAGGACACGGACAACAAAAAATCCATTTTATCTGACACCACGAGTATAAGCGGTTAACAAATAAAGCACGATGAAAATCGCCTGATTTCCCTATTTTCTCCCAAAGCGCTTAAGGAAACAGCTGCTGTCTCTAACGGCCCCGATCTTTATTCACGCCAAGCATCGGCCGCTTATTTTTGTCACAATAAAACAGACAGGAGCTGTTTGCGTTCTGCCTCTCATTTTGTCGCTGGCCCGTATAATGCGTCCTTTACCTTTGAAAGAACTCCGTTAATAAATCGGCCTGATTTGTCATCCCCAAACTTTTTCGCCAACTCAATGGCTTCGTCCAAAATGACTTTAACAGGCACATCCTCTGTATACTTCATTTCATATGTCGCCATGCGCAAGATCGCTCGATCCACGTTAGCCACTCGTTGAAGCGTCCATTTTTCTAAATGGTCGGATAATAACGCATCAATTTCCGTTTGGTGCTCCATTACCCCGAAAACAAGCTGACGTAAAAACGGATCGGCTTCCTCCTCTTTTTTTATTACATTTTGAATCGCCTCTTCCGGCTCGATATGGCCAACATCAATTTGAAACAAGGCTTGCAATGCTTTTTCTCTCGCTGTATGCCTCTTCATTATGTTCACTCCTTTACAAATAAACGAACGTTATGTGATGATCATACCATATTTTTTCGCTAAACGACACTATAATCCGTACAAATCATTTAGATGACACAAAAAATTATCGCCTTTTCTCCATATCCCGAAAAAGGATCTGTCCATTAAGATACCAAAGTTTCAAAAAAATACAAGGGGGCTCATGAATGATATCATGAAAAGCCCCCTTTTCGCCCTTTTATTGCTCAACCTCTAGTTCTTGCTGCTTCGCTGTTTCAAGCTGAATTCCAACAATGTGAACGTTGATTTCGCTTGTTTCCAGTCCAGTCATATTAAAGAGTGCCTGACGGACATTTTCTTGAATTTTCTTAGCCACATTTGGAATAGAAACGCCGAATTGGACAAGGCAATAAATATCGATCGCTACTCCTTCTTCCTTTACGTCTACCTTCACGCCTTTTCCGTGATTTTTCTTTCCGAACCGCTCAACAACACCAGCTGCAAAATTTCCGCGCATTTGCGCAACTCCTTCAACCTCGTTTGCTGCGATTCCAGCAATGACCTCAATGACCTCTGGAGCAATTTCCACTTTTCCTAAGCTTGCTGCTCCCTGCTCAATGTCAAATACATTTTCTGACATTCACCGCTCCTCCTTTATGATGATTTCATGACATCATACAACTCAAGAAACTTTGTATTAAAATCTCCCTGCACGAATTTTTCGTGCTCTAATAATTTTAAGTGGAATGGAATCGTTGTATGAATGCCTTCAATAACAAATTCACTTAGCGCTCGTTTCATGCGCGCGATCGCTTCTTCTCTTGTAGGAGCATGCACAATCAGTTTGGCGATCATGGAATCATAATAAGGTGGAATCATGTAGCCTGGATATGCCGCGGAATCCACACGAACTCCTAACCCTCCAGGAGGAAGGTACATTTGAATGCGACCTGGAGACGGCATGAAATTTTTCTCAGGATTTTCAGCATTAATGCGGCATTCGATTGCCCAGCCATTAAACGTCACGTCTTCTTGTGTAAGAGAAAGCTTTTCTCCTGATGCCACACGAATTTGTTCTCTAATTAAATCAACTCCTGTAATCAGTTCCGTAACAGGATGTTCCACTTGGATACGCGTGTTCATTTCCATAAAATAGAATTTTTTAGCTTTATGGTCAAAAATGAACTCAACGGTTCCCGCGCCTGTGTAGTTGACCGCTTTGGCCGCTTTTACTGCCGCTTCTCCCATCTGTTCACGTATGTTTTCGTCAAGAGCTGGAGACGGCGCTTCCTCTACAAGCTTTTGTAAACGGCGCTGAATGGAACAGTCGCGTTCTCCCAAATGAATCACATTGCCGTGAGCATCAGCAAGCACTTGGATTTCGACATGCCGAAAATCCTCAATGTATTTCTCAATATATACACCCGGATTCCCAAACGCAGTGGCGGCTTCTTGTTGCGTGATATTAATTCCCTTTATTAATTCTTGTTCGTTTCTAGCCACGCGAATTCCTTTTCCGCCTCCGCCTGCTGTCGCTTTAATAATAACAGGATAGCCAATTTCATTCGCCAACGCAAGCGCTTCGTCGATACTTTCAATAATTCCTTTTGAACCTGGAACGATTGGGACTCCGGCCTCGCGCATCGTTTCGCGCGCAATATCCTTTATTCCCATTTTTGTAATCGCTTCCGGACTTGGACCAACAAATGTCACATTGCACTCACGGCAAAGCTCAGCAAATGCAGCATTTTCCGCCAAAAAACCATACCCTGGGTGGATCGCATCACTGCCTGTTAGCGTAGCGACACTCATAATATTCGTAAAGTTTAAATAGCTATCTTTAGAAGCTGTTGGTCCAATACAATACGCCTCATCAGCTAATTGGACGTGCAACGCCTCCCGATCCGCTTCGGAAAATACAGCTACCGTTTCAATGCCAAGCTCTTTGCAGGCACGAATGACGCGAACAGCAATTTCGCCTCGGTTCGCTACTAATAATTTTTTGATCATGGCTCGTCCTCTCCCTATTCAGTTTTTACAAGGAATAAAGGCTGTCCATATTCGACGAGCTGCCCGTTTTGCACAAGAATTTCTACAATCTCACCGTTAACTTCTGCCTCAATCTCATTAAATAGCTTCATTGCTTCAATAATGCAGACAACCGTATTTGGCTTTATTTTATCACCCGTCTTCACATATGGCGCTGCATCTGGCGATGGAGCTGCATAGAATGTACCAACCATCGGAGAAGTAATTTTATGTAAATTTTCTGCTTTCACCGCTTCTTGCTTCGGTGCTTCTGCCGGCTTTGTCTCCGGAACAGCTGGAGCTGCTTCCACCTGTGGCGCTGCTTCTTTCACAACAGCTACTGGTGCTGGTTCTACGACTGCTGCTTTTGCAACCGCTTCAACCGGGACGCTTCCATTTGGCTTCTTCATATGAACCTTTACTCCATCATGCTCATATAAAAATTCCTCAATACTAGATTGGTCAATAAGTCGAATGATTTCGCGAATTTCTTGAATTTTCAACATTGTTCACACCTCTCGCCCCAAAATAATTTCATATACTACCATCATACGACAGACCTTCCCTCATATTCAACTGTAGAATTTAACTAGGCTATTTGATTTATTACCTAGTCATATAAACAATTTCTATTATATAGCATAAAAACAATTTTTCCACTGTAAAAATAAAATGTCTCTTCATTTGATATATGAACACTGGTAATACTAGAGCTTGATTCCTCTATATATGTTCCAGATGTGAGTAGGGATAATCGCGACTAACCAACACGAAGTTCTTTATCCCCCACTCATGCCATAAGCATTGAAAGGGGCGATCAGCGAGGATAAGAAAAGCGCAAAGCGTCCGCCAAGGAGAGCTCGAACTAAGCCAAGCTTGATTCTGCGGCGGGCGGGACTCCACGTGTCGCCGCCGCAGTGTGGGGCAGATCCGACTCGAGATGATGGCGCTTGAAGCTAGACAGCAGCGTATTTTTTTTGAAAAGTCTAAATACAAATTCTGCGAGGATAAAAAAACTGGCATCCTTTTGGAAGCCAGCTCTTCGCTTGCTTATTTGACGGGCTGAAACTCGACAGCTATATCCTGCATATCCTTCATCTCGCTTTTTACAAGCTGGATAATTTCATTAGCCGCTTTTGTCGAGCTTTGTTTTGCTTTTACCATTACTCTTACTGTGTCGCCATCAGCACGAACGAGTACGTCTTCGTATCCACCCTTGGATTTAATTAATGTCTCTAATGTTGCCTCTTTATTAGCGATCGTTTGAAGTTGTTGCATTTTTTCATATGCGTCATTCTTTTGCTCCGGTGTTGTGTTTGATGAAGTAACAATGGTATTTAATTGATCTCGCTGGCGGCTGCGTTCATCCTCAATTTGTAAGCGCAATGCCGTAAATACATCGTCATCGCTCGTAGCGCTTGAAGTGACCTTTTCATCCTTTGCCTCCGCTTCATCCACCGCGACATTTGCCTCTTCTTTTGTAGAAGCTGTTTTTTCTGTTTGGTTTGTTTGATTTTGCTCATCCGTAAAAGCAACGCGATCATTCATATCTTTTGGCGCTGTTACGTAATACACCGATAATACGACAACTAAACTCAACATTGTTAATAACCAAACTGTTTGCTTTTTTAACATTTCCATCGATCCTCCCCTATTTTTTTGGCAGTACAGCAACTCGGTAGCTCGGCACATTTAGCACACGCGTTACTGCTTCTACAATCCACTGTTTCACCTGCAGATTATCCGCTCCTTTAGCTACAACAAGCACCCCGCGAATATCTGGTTTTTTCGTCGTTACGACAATCGGTGTTTCTTTATCGCCATCCTGTATAATGACGACTTGTTCATTTGATGAATAATTTTGAATTTTACGTGTCCCGCCTTCTTTGTCTGTTTCATCCGTTGTTTGCTGCTGAGTTACTTCGTTTTTTTCTAATATTTGCATCTCTGTAGCATCCACGTTGACAACAACTTTGACATCACGCACTCCTTGAATATCTTCAAGCGCTGATTTTAGCTGCTCCTCGTAGCGTTGTTCATATTCGGCAATCACCTTAGCTTTCGTGTCCTTGTTGCGTCCAAAGGTCTCGACAGCCTGCTCATCCGTCTCCTGTTTTAAAGCGGCGACAGAGTCCGCCGGTGCCGCATCATTTTTCCAATTATGGCTCATTAGCATAAACAAAACACCAAGCAGCAGTAGCACAAAAACGTAAGAAATCGGCGTTGCCTTCTTTTCGCCAGTTCCTTTTTCTTGTGGTTCTAGCCAGCGTTTAATGAACGGAAACATCCCCCCATTCCCTCCCCTCGATTTGTACATCGATTTTTTCTTCATGTACATCCCATTTTGCTGCAAAGAACGAAGCGAGCTTTTTTGTTTGTTCGGTTTCTTCAGCTGATGGTTCAAGCGATTTCGCCGTATCAATCACGACAGGCTGAACCGCTTCGGGATCTTGCGATTTACTTACAATGACTTTAATGGTTTGAATATCATCAGGAATTTGTAATGATTCATGTTCATTTTCTTTTGTTTGTACAACAATTTGTTTGACAGTCAATCCATATTGCTTCATCAACTCCTCAGCTACTTGTTTTTTCATCTGGACAGCCGTTTGTTCTAAAATATATGCACGTTGTGAGGCTTGTATTTCTTTTTTCTTGTTTTCTAGTTCATTTTTCATCATATCTTGCTGTCCGTAGTCTTCCTCTGTAATGGCAGCGAGAAAACGATTGACATCAATCGAGAAAATATGTAAAAGAGGTGATAGCATAACAAGAAGAAGAATCAGTCCGACCACCATTTTTACATATTTTTGAAAAGAAGAGGAAGGGAGCAGCAAGTCGATAATCGTCGCAAATAAGATGAATAGAATGATATTGGTAACCCACTCTGTAATCACATGCATCCCGTTTCCCCCTTCTACCGCACCATCATCGCGATATTTCCGGCTGTAATGATCACAGTTAAACTAAGAAAAAACATCAATGATACGATTGCTAATGCTGCAAAAACATAAGTAATGCTCTTGCTTATCACATTCAAGCACGATATAATGGCGCCGCCGCCAAGCGGCTGTAAAACCGCAGCTGAAAGCTTATAAATAAAAGCAATCACAAAAATCTTTAAAGCCGGGAAAATGACAATCATTAACAAAAGTGCTACCCCGACAATACCTACCGCGTTTTTCAATAACATAGAAGCGGTGACAACGGTATCAGCTGCATCCGTAAACATTTTTCCAACGACAGGAACAAAATTTCCCGTGACAAACTTTGTCGTTCGTAAAGCAATGCCATCGGCAACGGCCGAGGTTGTCCCTTTTACAGACATAACGCCAAGAAAAACCGTTAAAATGGCGCCGAGCGTCCCAACGGCTACCTTTGTGAGCAAATCGGCCAGTTGCGTCACTTTGTAATGCTCAGACATCGTGCTGACAATTCCTAATAGCGCTGCCAAAAATAAAAGAGGGAGCGTCACATACTGTACAACCACTCCAGTTGTATTCATTAAAAATAGAATGATAGGATGAAAAAACGCAGCAGAGATTAATCCGCCGGAAGAAGCGAGCAAGGCTAACAAAAGAGGGACCATGGCAACCATAAAATGCGTCATTGTCTGGATGGCTTCATGCGCATACTCCATCGCGAGACGAAAGCTATTTAAAGCAATAATAATGAGCACCATATAGACAACGGCATAAGCTACCTTACTAACCGCCTGCTGCTCAAAAGCCGTTTGTAGCGACTGCAAAAACATGCTAAATACGGTTAATAAAATAAGCGTACCAAGAAGTTTCCCATTCATTTGCAACTCGTACATCAGAAATTTGAGCAACGCCAGAAGCCATTCTTTCATCGACCACTCTTTTTGTCCTTGCAAAAACTGGACAAGTGATCCTTTTTGACTTTCCGGCAAAAATCCGCCATACTTTGTCACGATTTCATTCCAATATTGCTGCACCTCATCAATTCCAAGCGCTTCTATCTGCTTTTGCATAAGCGGCTGATGATCATCGGCAGCTTGTACAATGTGCGGAATGAAAAAAAAGAAGCCGCACCAGATCAGGGATATCAACGTTTTTTTCAATCCATCACCCCCTTTGCTATGACGTAGGAATGAGCCCGATGACCGTTTCAATAATGGCGGTTAAAATCGGGATGGCCATCGCCAAAATTAAAATTTTTCCCCCCAGCTCAATTTTGGAAGCAATCGCCCCTTGACCGGCATCTTTCGAAATTTGCGCTGCAAATTCGGCAATATAAGCAATACCAATAATTTTTAAAATCGTTTCAAAATAAATCATATTAATCTTTGTATCAGAGACCATTTTTTGAAGCATATGAATAATATGGCTAATTTGATCAATCAAAAACAGAAAAATCACACAACCAACAAACACGGTCAACAAAAACGCCACACTGGATTTTTGCTCCTTAAGCAAAATGGCTAAAAACGTTGCAATCAGCCCGATCCCTACAATTTGCAATATTTGAATGGCTCTTCCCCTCCTAGCTTTGAAACAAAAATACGTCCTTAATTTTTTGAAATAAATCGCTAACAATGGAGGCCACCATAAATAAAATGTAAATGAAGCCGAGCAGCGTCACCCATTGGGCATATTCCTTTTTCCCCATCTGGTCCAGCACGGTATGCAAAAACGCAACAACGATGCCAACTCCAGCAATTTTAAAAATGATATCGACATCAATTCCCATAGCTGCTTCCTCCTAATTAGATCAATAAAATAATAATGAGCAATCCTGTGAGCAAACCTAAGCTTTTAGCCATTTTTTCATAACGCGCTTTTTTCTCTAGCGCATCTTGTTCTTCTCTTTCAAGGTGGACGATTGCTAGAGCGATCTGCTTTTGCTGGGCCATTCGATCATACTGCCCTAATGTTTCGCCAAATTGCTTCATCACTTCAAACTCCCCTTGTTTGAGCGCCGTAGCTCCCCAGATGCTTTGCAAGCTTTCCTGCCATGCTTCTTTTACGCTCGTTTCCCCCGTTTGGAGCGTTTCCGCAAATTGCTGGAAAAAACGCGAGAGAGGCAGAGGCAGCTGGTTCGCCAAATGCAAGGCAGCTTCTGATAGCGGTGTATGCCCATACATAATCTCTGCTTCGAGTGCCTGCAATGCGGTTTTTAATTGCCGCAATTGCCGCGGACGCTCGCTGAGTCTGTTGGCTGTTTCAAATCCTGTCCATGTTGTCGCCAGTAAAATAAGAAGAGCGCCAATCCATTTCATCTTCTTGCCACCGCCTCATAGAGCACCGTTCCATTTTGATCTGTGATGCGGCGAACGGTTCCTGGTCCCCGTTCGTTTGTTAATTCGATAAATCGATCAAATACACGCTGTTCAATCATTGCACGTAATGTTGGCCGTAAAGCGACATCGTTCCAATTTTTCCCATGAACTGTCGTCCAAACGCAAACTCCCGCATGAACAGCTTCTAATAAGGCTTCGCTATCCTCTATACGGCCAATTTCATCGACAATTAACACCTCCGGGCTCATCGAACGAATCATCATCATCATTCCTTCGGCCTTTGGACAAGCATCTAATACATCAATGCGGTGACCTAAATCAAATTGAGGAATGCCTTTCACACATCCGGCAATTTCTGAACGTTCATCCACAATTCCGACCTTTTTTGGAGGAATTTTCTTCATCGGTACGCCAGTGCTGACCATTCGTGCGATATCGCGGAGCAGTGTCGTTTTGCCTGTTTGCGGAGAGCCAATAATCATCGTGCTACACCAACGACCATCGTATACATATGGAATCAGCGGCTCAGCAATTCCAACTTTTTGTCTGGCTATGCGAATATTAAAGGAGGTAACATGTCGGATCGCTTTCACATTTCCTCCATCTGTAATCACTTTCCCGGCTAGTCCTACACGATGGCCGCCTTGAATCGTGATAAATCCTCTTTTCAGCTCTTCCTCCATCGCATAAATGGAATAGTGGCTAATTTTATTCAGAAGATGTGTGCCATCTTCAGCGGTCACTTCGTACGGCAGAAAATGAACCATCCCCTTCATCGTTACCTCAAGCGGTTTCTGAATTCTGATCCGAATTTCTTCGAGTTCCTCTTTCCAAGAAGGAGGCAGCTTCAAAAGAGCGGAGCTGATTGTTTTTGGCAGAATTTCGATAATCTCATTCATCTTTCCCCCTCCTTTTCCATAAGTGCACACCCCTTATTTATAGATGCCAACTAAAATCAAACCAACACCAAGGGCAATCCAAAATAATTTAGAAAATGAAAGCTCGTCCGCTACGGAAAGAAGGCCAATTGTCATCGTTACTATAAAAATAATCGGGCCGACAATGGCAAGCATCGCATTGACGGCAACCGCTTTTTTTACGTCATTGAGACAAAGCATGATGATCGCAGCAGTCAGTTCAATTGTCGCCGACAAAAAACGCATTCCAGCCATGGAAAGCACCGTTGAATCGATCATGGACAACCATCGCTTCATGGGTTCCTCCTCATAAATAAAATGATTAGTACAAACGTATGCAACGCTCATTCATTTCAGAAGCAATTTTTTGCATAAAAAAACTCCTTGCTAAAAAGCAAGGAATCAGGTGGTTGACAAAAAACGCTTTCATCCCGTGTCACTGTCCGCATTCGTCCGCTCATGAACTTCTTTATTCCCATTTCCTCTGCATTCGGATTCGTTGCTTCCCTGTTGAGCGTTTTTAAGCAGGACTGATGCGAAAAAGTGCTACAAATAAAAATGATGGTAGGCAAACGCTAAGTTAGCTTTGCCTACCATCCCTATCATTCGCTTAAGCGCGGGAAACATAAGTTCCGTCTGTTGTATTGATAATGAGCACATCTCCTTCATTTACAAAGAACGGCACTTGAACAACAAGCCCTGTTTCTAATGTAGCTGGTTTAGAACCGCCAGAAGCCGTATCACCTTTAATGCCCGGCTCTGTTTCCACCACTTTCAACTCTACTGTATTTGGAAGCTCTACACCGATCGTTTCGCCTTGATACATCATAATAAAGACTTCCATGTTTTCTTTTAGAAATTTCAACTCATACTCGATTTGCTGTGAGGAAAGCTCAATTTGCTCATACGTTTCTGTATCCATAAACACGTGCTGATCGCCGTTTGCATATAAGTATTGCATTTTGCGATTGTCAATTTGCGCACGGTTGACTTTTTCACCGGCGCGGAACGTTTTTTCTTGAATAGCACCTGTGCGAAGGTTGCGAAGCTTGGAACGAACAAATGCAGCTCCCTTTCCTGGTTTTACGTGCTGGAATTCAATGACGCGCCAAATATCGCCATCTACTTCAATCGTTAATCCTGTACGAAAATCGTTCACTGAAATCATTGACGAATGTCCTCCCACTTACAAGTATTATAAAATGATCAACTCTTTTGGTGAGCGAGTCAGCGGATCATTACCATCCGCGGTGACAACCGTATCATCCTCAATACGCACACCGCCAAGCCCTGCTATGTAAATTCCTGGTTCGACCGTCACCACCATGCCCGGCTCCAATCTTACATCAGAACGAACCGATAGTGTCGGCCCTTCGTGAATCTCCAGACCGATTCCATGACCGGTGGAATGCCCGAAATGCTCGCCATATCCTTGTTCCGAAATATAATCACGGGTCAGCGCATCTGCTTCTTTTCCAGTCATGCCCGGCTTAATTCCTTCCATGCCGCGCAGCTGTGCTTTTAATACAATATCATAAATCTTTTTTAGCTCATCGCTGACTTCACCAACCGCGACGGTTCGGGTGATATCCGAACAGTAGCCGTGGTAATAAGCACCAAAATCGAGCGTGACGAATTCCCCTTTTTCAATGATTTTGTCAGTTGCCACTCCGTGCGGTAATGCTGACCGATAGCCAGATGCAACGATAATATCAAACGAAGACGAAATAGCGCCCTGCTTGCGCATAAAAAATTCTAATTCATGAGCAACCTCGATTTCCCGTACCCCGGGGCGAATAAACTGAAGTATATGGTTGAACGCTGCATCAGCAATCTCCGCTGCTTCCTTTAATATCTTAATCTCTGAATCCGACTTAATCAAGCGTAACTTTTCAACTAAACCGGAAACAGGGACAAGCACCACTTCCGCCTCTCTTTCATAGGCTTGAAAAGTGGCATAGGATAGATGATCCTGTTCAAAACCAAGCTTTTTAATTTGAAGGCGGGCCGCCTGTTTAGCTACTTCTTCGATGATGGAACCAGCATGCTGAACAATCTCGTATCCTTTAATTTGCTTGGCAGCTTGTTCAGCATAACGAAAGTCCGTAATAAATACCGCTTCTGTTTTGCTGATCACCGCTACGCCGGCCGTTCCGGTAAAGCCTGTCATATAGCGGCGATTATAGCTGTTTGTAATCAACATTCCATCAATGCCGTACTCAGCAAAACAAGCACGTAGTTTTTCTAGTTTTTCCATGCTCTCTCCCCTTCCCCTAATTTGTCCAATAGCGCTAAAATGGCTAAGCGATATCCGGTCACGCCAAGACCCACAATTTGTCCGATCACTACCGGTGCAATGACCGACTCATGGCGGAACGGCTCGCGGGCATGGATGTTGGAAATATGTACTTCAATGACCGGGACATTAACACTGGCAATGGCATCACGAATGGCATAACTATAATGAGTAAATGCACCTGCATTTAAAATCACACCATCATACACACCATCGGCAGCATGAATTTGCTCGATGATGTCTCCTTCGTGATTGCTCTGAACGCATGCCAGTTCTGTTTCCCGTTCGGATGCAAACGAGATTAACTGCTGCTCTAAGTCATGCAAAGTTCCGCTTCCGTAAACATGAGGCTCTCGTTTGCCAAGCAAATTTAAGTTTGGACCATTAATTAAAAGAAGACGTGCCATTTCCGCAACCCCTTTTAAGCCAAATCGCCAAAATGTTTAAACAATCATATTTTAGCATAAAAAGGGTTGGACCACTACTCATTTCTTACCTGTGTTTGCTTATACTCGCTTTCTTGATGTTCAAACGAAATGGAGTAACCGATGAACAGACCATACAAAATATACAAGCAGATGGTTGTAATAACCGTATTCCGTTCAAGCTCAGAGACAGAACGCAATCCCGGAATCAGCGGATTCAGCACATAAAACACAATAATCCATAATGCCACACCGTATCCGATGCCCGCCCACATGCTTTTTATTTTACGCAACAGCACATAATAAAGTAGAGCCACTAATATAGATAATAAACCGATGAGGAAAACGGCAAGATAATTTCCCGTCTTTCCATATTTCCAATCACCAAAATTCCATGGAAGCAGAAGCATATTAGGACTTAATTCCGTAAAATGAAAAAAGCTAGCCAAATATCCCAGCAGACTCCAAAATATACCGCCGACAAATCCAGTAATCATCGCTTTCATTAACAGCGACATCGGTTGTTCACGCTGATTTTGTTCAAGTGATTGCCCATTGTCCTTCATGAATGCTTGACACCTCCTTTTTGTTAGTATGGCCCTTCATCGGCAAATTCATGACTATATATCACAAGTGTTGATTGTCCATTATTTTCGTACAGAATCATCTGGCCACACATAAGCGGTCAGCATGTC
Source organism: Anoxybacteroides rupiense (assembly GCF_014196195.1). Lineage (GTDB taxonomy): Bacteria > Bacillota > Bacilli > Bacillales > Anoxybacillaceae > Anoxybacteroides > Anoxybacteroides rupiense. The sequence goes on from NZ_JACIDF010000002.1 coordinate 340,197, forward strand.
CAGTCGACAAGCAAGTGGCTCGTACAACCAAGAACCGGGCAATATTAGTTGGATCATCAACATAACTGACTATATAAATGTAACTTGGCCTCTTAGCACTTGCAGCGATAGGAAGTTGGGGACATTTTTCGACGGTTGGGCACTCCGCCGCGCTTTGGCATAACGAAGATCCGTCACCGCCTTGCATTCAGTCGTTGAAAAAATGGGACTCTGCTTTGGAATGGGCTATCGGTTCAACCTTTTAGCTGTATCTATTATAGATGCAACTTAAGACTTTAACATGTATCTGAACAATGTGGTTGAGGGACGAACAGCGCCGCTTCATCGATCCATAGATGATTCGGCTGTTCGAATTCTTGCCACATGCTCACGTGACAAAAAGCTCCCCAAAACTTCTCCGACCGTCGGTGTTCCATAGAGACCATTCGCAACAAGTTGCATTTATATCCATATAAATTAAAAAAAATTCGTTTGGCATGTCTATCCATTTTTATTTTTGGAAATGATAATCATAGCATCGACCTAGAGGTTTCTCGCTATTTCTTGTAGAATAGAATATAAATAACGAAATAGGTTGGTGTCGACACGATGGAGAAAATGATCAAACCGATATATGGCGGGCAAGCCGTGGTAGAGGGCGTGATGTTTGCAGGAAGAAAGCATTCTGTAACCGCGATTCGCCGAAAAGATCAGACAATCGAATATTTTCATATGCTTCGCCAAACAAATCCAACATTATCATTTTTAAAAAGGATTCCTTTGATTCGCGGAATTGTCGCTATCTTAGAAGCGAGCGCAAACGGCGCCAAGCATTTTCAGTTTGCTAGTGAACGCTACGATCTAGACCCAAAAGATGACGACACGCTGAATGAGCCAAAAAAAGAAAAGTCGAAGCTGTCTTTGATTCTCAGCGTAGCAGTCATTGGCGTCTTATCATTTCTGTTCGGGAAATTTTTATTCACCATTATTCCGGTGTTTTTAGCGAATTTTACAAAACCTCTTTTTCCGACGAAAACAGCGCAGGTGTTGGTGGAAGGAGCGTTTAAGCTACTGCTGTTGCTTGCTTATATTTACGCTGTTTCTCTGACGCCGTTAATTAAGCGTGTATTCCAATACCACGGAGCGGAGCATAAGGTGATCAACGCCTTTGAAAGTAACGTTCCGCTTACGATCGAAAATGTTCAGCGGCAATCGCGCCTGCATTATCGGTGCGGCAGCAGCTTTATTCTATTTACTGTTATTGTCGGTGTCTTTGTCTACTTGGCTGTTCCGACAGATCCGCTTTGGTTGAGAATTGTTAACCGTATTGCCTTAATTCCGGTCGTGCTGGGGATCTCTTTCGAAGTCCTGCAGTTTACTAACCGGTTAAGAAGCATTCCCGTACTGCGCTGGCTCGGCTATCCGGGTTTATGGCTGCAGCTGCTGACAACAAAAGAACCGAGCGACGAGCAAGTGGAAGTGGCGATTGCTTCATTTCAGGAGCTCCTTCGACTAGAAGAAGGACAGGAGGCAACCAAAGCCGTTCGGTAATTATCAGGGAGGTGGATGCGGAATGTTCCGTCGCACATTTCATCCATTGATTGGGATTGTTCTATTATTAGGAGCCTTCGGCCTGGCATTTACACTATTTTCCGAGCCGGTGATACTGCTCCGCCGCATCATCTTTATCGGTCTTACGATCGCCATTATATATGCGCTTTTTCGTTGGATTTCCCAGCGGCGTTTCAATAAAGAAAATGCCGCCTATTTAAGAGCGGTCAACCAATCGAAAAAGCTTCATGTGAACCGGGACCGAAGACCTTCAGCAAAAGCATTGTCCTATTCGAAGAAAGGAACGCACCACCGCTTACCGAAAAAACGAACATCATCCCACTTAACAGTCATCGAAGGGAAAAAAGGAAAAAAGAAGAATCGAGCTTTGTTTTAGCTCGATTCTTCTTTTTTAGTATGTCCATTTTTTTAAAAAAAGCTCTGTTTTGCGTCTGCCATAGCCGATTAAATGGTCTCTTTCCTCATCGGTCATTGAAAATTCTGTAGATAATACGTTACGAACAGGAATAAAAATAATGTTTTTTTCATGCCGCCGCGAGATGTACCGAGCATCATGCGCCTCCTTCATGGCACTGAATAGCGCTTCATACAGCTCAATCGCATTGCGAACTTGCTTTTTTGGCCGCTTATCAAGCCGAGCGCTAAGCTGAACGCCAAGAACAGGCCGCTTTTTCACCTTTTTTTCTTCATCAAAAATAAACAAAGGAAAATTGCTAAGTACTCCCCCATCGACAACCACAAATTTCCCGGCATCCGTCTGGAGCTTAACAGGCTCAAAAAAATAAGGAATGCTGACACTCATGCGCACCGCTTTTGCTACTGAAAACGTATCAGGATCAATTCCATATTGCGGCAAATCAGTCGGCAGCACCAAAATACGTCCGCTTGTTACATCGGATGCCACAATATACAAACGGTCTTTTGGCAAATCGCCGAACGTTCGAATTCCCTTGGCTGCCAGTACCTCCTCCATCCATTCCTCCAGCACCTGTCCCTTATATAATCCCATTTTCCAATATAAAAACACCCACTTCATTAATGAAAATGGAAGAACTTCCTTGCGCTTATCCAGCAGCTGCTTTAAATCCAAATGATCAATCAACTCAATCATTTGCTGGCTTGTATAGCCTGCTGCAATGAGCGCTGCAATCATTGAACCTGCGCTCGTGCCGGCGATTCGCTTTAATTGGAGCCCTTTTGCCTCGATCGCTTCATAGGCGCCCACCAGCGCGAATCCCTTTACTCCTCCCCCCGAAAGCACGATGTCAATCTCCATGCTGCCAGCCCCTCTCTGCGACGATTCGTATCTTATATATGTATAAGAGCGGAGGAAGAGATTTAGTATCAAAAATAAAAAAGAGTAAGAAAATCCTTACTCTGTCTGTTGTTCATTTTGTTTTTGAATATTGCGGAGCGCTTGAAGACGCACTGGATCTTCTTGGAAGTATTGAACGAGATCCCCAATACGATCAATAGCGTTCCAGCTCAAATGATGTTCAATTCCCTCTACATCCTGATAAATGTTCCCTTCATCTACGCCAATGATGCGCATAAATTGTTCAAGCAGTTCATGACGATATACAAGTCGTTTGCCGATTTTTTTCCCTTTAGCGGTTAAAACAAGGCCACGGTATTTTTCATATACTAAATATTCATCTTTATCAAGTTTTTGCACCATTTTTGTAACAGAGGAGGGATGAACGGACAATGCCTCGGCAATATCCGATACTCTCGCGTATCCTTTTTCTTCAATTAAATTATAAATTTGCTCGATATAGTCCTCCATGCTTGGTGTCGGCATCATAATTCCCTCCCATACTTACCCGTACTCATCCAAAAATCACAATCAGTATTATTATACCATGCTATAGTGAAATGACAAGGAAAAGAGCGAATCACGTAAAATATTGAATTTCTGCCTCAGGGAAAAATTGTGCAATATAATACTCGAGTGCTTCTTTCAGCTGCTTGGCCTCTGAATCTGGATATACATATTTGCCAATGCCGTAGCGCCCCCATTTGTATTTTCGCTTGCTTTCATCCAAATCCAGCTTTGTTTTTGGATAACGCTTTTGAATCACTGCCTTTGCCGGTTTCGTAAAGCGATGCTGGATTAATTCAAACGAAAGATGAGGTGTCTCGACTCCTGCAAGCTGTTCAGACAAACGTTGGAACAATTCTAAATAGCCTTCCCTCCACCCATCATGCCGATAAATCGGTGCAACAATAAAACCGAGCGGATAACCGGCGCGAGCCACTTTTCGCGCCGCTTCCATCCTTGCTTCAAATGATGATGTTCCCGGCTCGAAATGACGAATGACATAGCGCGAATTCACACTAAAACGAAAGGTGGTTTTCCCATTATGCTTCGCATCAAGCAGATGATCGACGTGCTCATATTTCGTGACAAAGCGAAGCCGTCCGTATTCCGTCGCTCCAATAAATTCGATCGCTTTTTTTAATGAATGAGTTAAGTGATCAATGCCAACAATATCGGACGTACAAGCGGCCTCAAAACGGGTAATTTCCGGTGCGCGCTCATCGATGTACTTTTTCGCTTGGGAAAAAATTTCATCGAGATTGACGTATACACGGATATAAGGCTTGCTTCCGAGCGTCGTTTGCAAATAACAATAATGGCAATGCCCCATACACCCTGTCGCAAGCGGAATGGCGTATTCTGCCGACGGCTTGGACGTATCAAACTTTAATGTGCGCCTAATGCCGACAACGAGCGTTGATTTCGCGTTTCGGTACCGCTGCAACTCCGTTTCCCCAGGAATGCCGCGCACTTGGTTATGCGACGTTGTCTCGCGTATTTCAATATCCATACTTTTGAATTTTTCATATAACTCTTTGCCTAAAGAATATTGCAACGCCTCTGGTTCAAAATAAACGAGCCGCGGAATAAATGGTTCCATAGCTGAGGTACGCCTCCTTGTTTTGTTCATACTTATGGTTAGTATGAACCAACAAAACAGCGATGTTGCTTGGGATTTTTTTGTTTAATCAAGCTTCCAGCGAAACCAGCGGCTATGCCATCGGTTTCAGCGACAGCACGCGCATATTTCCTGCCGTCAATAACAAAACGAAAAGGTGCGTGCCGTCGGAATCTTCCTTCTTTACACGCACCATTTTTATTATCGCTTACGAATGTGAAAATTGTCTTCTAATAGCGCCCAGTTTTCTGGAAAAGGATAACCAAGAACCCAATAGCTGATTCCTCTTAGCTGATACTCTTTCACTAGTTCAAACTTCGCTTGAGCGCTGCGAGCATTCTCAAACCAAACTTCACGTGTTCTTCCTTGACTGTCGACATAGCGATAAAACGGTGACTGGGCTGTATAATCATACTGAATCACCGCACCATAACGAATCGCGCGTTCCACTGCTTCTTGCGGACTGAATGTCTCCGCTTCTTGTCCTTGTACATGAGGAAGAACCCAATCCCGCGCATAAATTTGAAACCCCATAAAAATTTTATTCCGCGGAATGACACTAACGGCATAATCAAGCACCCTTCTAATTTGATGAACTGGGGAAATAGCCTGCGGCGGCCCAAACCTGTATCCCCATTCATACGTCATTAACACAACAAAGTCGACAATTCTTCCATGCGCTGGGTAATCATGTGCCTCATATAAGATTCCTTGTTGTTCTCCACTTACTTTAGGAGCAAGGGAAGTAGAAACAAAGTAGCCCTCACGATGAAGTCTCTCGACAGCGTTTTGCAAAAATTGGTTATACCGTTCACGATCAGATGGATAGACATTTTCAAAATCGATATTCACTCCACGGTAGCCTTTTTCGTGCATCGTACGAACTATATGATCAAGCAGCCGGTTTTGTAATTGCGGATTGGAAAGGATCGTCTGCGCCAATCGTGAGCCTGGGTCTGTATACGTAAAATTCGTGATCGCCATCATCGGAACAACGTTTTCCGACCTTGCCGCTTCAATAATGGCAGCATCATTAGGCGGATTAAGCCCGCCATCGGCTCTCATCGTATAAGCAAATGGAGAGGCGTATGTTAAATAACGCCCTACCTCTCGGACTTGTTGCGCTCCTTTTTCCCCTCCATCAATCGTAAAAGCGTTCACTTCAATAGTTGGTTTAGGATGAGGAATCATCAATGCCATGCCAGCGACAATCCTATTCGGATCAGCAATCTGATTAGCTCGCGCGATGTCTTGCACAGTCGTTCCATAACGAGCAGCGATCTGTGATAGCGTCTCTCCTCGCTGTACGGTGTGAGTTCTTGGCGGAATCAGAAGGACTGTGCCCGAATAAAGAACAGACGGGTTGCTGATGTGATTAGCTTGAATAATAGACTCAAGCGAAACGCCGTATTGTCTAGCAATAGCCCATAATGTTTCTCCTGTACGAACCGTATGATAGCGGTATAAAGATGGAACGACGAGCTCCTGTCCGATCGCAAGACGGTTAGCATCTTTCAGCTTATTAGCTGTAATAATCGCCTCGATCGATACTCCGTAACGCTGAGAAATCGTCCAGAGCGCTTCCCCCCTCTGTACAACATGGATCAGCATCGTTCTCCCCCTTATTTATTCATTATGCCTCATACTACTATATTTGCTCTTTCATCGTTTTATGAATAAAAAACTGGCTCCACGATTGATTGGAGCCAGTTTTTTATTGCTTACAGACCACATTTCAGTTGTGCGCCGCAACTTGTGCATGTGTTGCAGCCGCCGATTTCTTCAACCGTTCCTTCACGGCATACCGGACAAATGTTGCCGACTTCCGAACCGATCGTCACATCGGTCGTGCGCAAATCTTGGATCGTATCAATTAATACAACCGCCCGTTTTGTTTCTTTTTCTTCTTCTGGAATTAATTCAAGCTGTTCTTCAAATGTGTTTTCTTCTGCTTTCAACGTCAATACTTGCGCATCTCGACTGCCGTCAACATAGACGGTGCCGCCCTTCGCGCCGCCGCGCCATAAACGCTCGTACACTTTTTGTACCTGTTCAACTGTATAGCCTCGCGGCGCATTGACCGTTTTCGAAAGGCTGGAGTCAACCCAGCGCTGGATGATGCATTGCACATCCGCGTGCGCCTCTGGCGATAAATCCATTGCCGTTACAAACCAGTGAGGCAGGTTGTTTGGATCTGCCTCTGGATGGCTGTCCAAATATTCTTGCACAATATCGGCCTTCACTTCAATAAACTTGCCGAGACGGCCGCTTCGGTAATAAGAGAAGGAAAAGTAAGGCTCTAATCCTGTTGAAACGCCGACCATGGTTCCGGTACTCACTTGTGTTACTTCTATCTATACAACATTGGACAGAAGGCAGGTAAGATTGCTACCTGCTCCATATGTCGCCATATGGGTCAGACTATATCTTCAACCAAAATTCTTTTGAATGTCTCTTGCGATGACAAGGGTGTTCACATAGAGTTATTAAATTTGACAAGTCATTGGCTCTTTTCCAGTCGCCGTTGAAGGCTCTGAAAGGTATAATGTGATGAACTGAGAGTTCTTGTCCGTATTCTGCTTCTGTTATTCCGCAATCTTGACAAGTAAAATTATCTCGTTCTCTAGCCTTTCTACGCTGAATTCTCCAATTGGGCCCGTAATATTCTATATCTCCACCTGCCCAAGTGCCGCTATTTTCTCCGGAAAACATTCCACTCTTTCCATAATAATCCCCCATACATTTTATAGAACAAAAATTTAAGTTCCTAACAACAGAAGGCTTTTTTTCAAATTTTGTTCCGCAGTTATTACATACGACAATAACTCTTTTTGAATATTGAACCTTTCCTCTCTGTCCATTTGCCTTGACTAAGCAATGTTTAGAACAATATTTTGCGCTTAACGCCCTATTTTTCGGAACACTAACCTTTTGTCCACAAAATTTGCAATTTAGCTCTACCCTTCTTTTTAAGTGTTGATTAATTTTATCGCTATTTGCTATAGATACTTCCTTCTACAATGTCTATCACAAAAGTTGGTTTCTCTAATTTCAGAAGGTTTGCGGATGATTCCTTTCCCGCAGAATGAGCAATTAACGAGTCTTTTCTTACTCATTTCTTTCCAAAACGATGGGGGGTTTTTTAAAATATTCAGCTTTACAAGACCGAGAACAGAACTTTTTTCTCTCAACTTGGCTTGGTTTTACATAAATTTGTCCATCGCAATTTAGACATTTCTTTTTCACAGGAACACCTCTTTTTTAATATTCCCATAAGATTATTATACAACGAACTTGTGTTCCTGTTAAGAATTTTGGTTGCTCGGCGTATAGTCGTTGAGGGGTCAGCCACGACTTCCCTGCGGATTGTCTGGTAGGATTCATCCAACACTCTTGCATTTTTACCTCTTTGTGTGCTGGCAAGGCACAGGTAGCAAGAGATACGCCAGAGTTCCCCGCATACAGCCGAGTTTTCACTGTATTTTTACAAATACAGGGGGCAACTATTTACCCGTCGGAGCCACCGTTAGCAAATGCGAGTTGCGAATGCCATATTTTAAAATGTCTTCGCGAATATCATCCGGCATTTTTTTCATATAGCCGGTATTAATCAACGCTTCGCGCAGCTTCATCGTTTCTTCTTCCGTCTCGCCAACCAAGAACGGGAAGCTGCCTTTTTCTTTCGCCAGTTCAATCGAGGCGCGATATGCCGTCGTCGCGATCATTTTGAATACTTCATCAACAAGTTGGTTACCTTCTTCGGAGCCGTATTCCTTTTCGCAGTAAATGAGCAAATCGGCCAATCCCATTACGCCAAGGCCGACGCGGCGTTCACCAAGTGCTTGCTTTTTATTTTCTTCAAGGAAGTATGGTGTTGCATCAATGACATTATCTTGCATTCTTACGCCAATTTCTACCGTTTGTTTCAGTTTGTCATAGTTAACCGTTTTTGTTTCTTTATCGACCATATTCGCCAAGTTGATAGCTGCCAAGTTGCAGACAGAATATGGTGCAAGTGGCTGCTCACCACATGGATTCGTCGCTACGACTTTTTGGCCGTACGCTCTTGCATTTGTCATGTCATTGGCATTGTCGATAAAGAAAATACCTGGTTCCGCAGAGTATGTAGCGCAAATGTTAATCAGCTTCCACAACTCGCGGGCACGGATTTTGCGATAGACACGGATGCGATACCCCATCTTTTCCCATTCACGTACATCGCCAACTTCATGCCATTTTTCGTTGTAAATGCGCATTTCTTCTTCTGAATATGTCTCAACATCTGGGAAGCGCAATTCATATTCTTGATCGTTCTCAACCGCTTGCATAAACTCTTTTGTTAAGCAAATAGAAATGTTTGCTCCTGTTAGAAAATCTGGATTATGCACGGTGTAAGTGCCGCCCGTCCGCAGCTTTTCTTCCGCTTCTTTAATAATCTTTTCGGAAAATCCGCCATATCCCGGCATATTTTTGTAGTTCACAATTCCTTGGTACATCGCACGCTCTTGCTCGGTAAGCGGAGTGAATTTTAGTTTTTCTTTCGCCGCTTTTTGAATGCCCTCATCTTCTGTATTTTCTAGTAAATAACGCAGAATGCGCGGATTTTGCATCTTCGAAATGATAAACTCAATCACATCCGGATGCCAGTCTGCCAGCATAATCATTTGCGCGCCTCGCTCTTTGTTACTCGCTCGATCGGAGCGGGCTAGGCCATTTCTGCCTAGCTCTCTAGCTTTCACTAGAGGTCGGACTCTATCATCAAAGAGAACGTATCTCCTTGTCTCGCGCTCTAAACGAGCGTTGCCGCCCGCTTAGTCTACTCCCTCCTTAACGCTAAGTGTCTTAGGAGGTTTCGATCGTCTCTGAACCTTCATCTCCGTTTCCAGAGAAGCTTGGCTGCTGATAACCCATTGTTTCATCCAACTTGTTTTTCAACCGTCACGCTTGCCGTTGCCAGCTACGTTGTGGTCAAGTTGGCTTTAGGGCGTCCCAGCAATTCACGAGATTTTACTCCCGCCGGTGGCGCTTGGTTAACGGGAGCCTCCTTGCTCAACAAGGTGGGTAAGCTTGGCAATATCATCAAGCCATGAGACCGATCCGGATGATTTTCCGTTTACGCCGCGGGCCAGCGCATTTCTTGGACGAAGTGTCGAACCATTTGTACCGACACCGCCACCGCGGCTCATAATTTCCATTACCTGCTTGCGATGCTCGGAAATCCCCTCGCGCGAATCTTTAACAAACGGCATGACATAGCAGTTAAAGTAGGTTACTTCTGTTCCCGACCCAGCACCGTATAATACGCGTCCTGCCGGAATAAAATTGAGGCTGGACAATTCTTGATAAAACTTGTTAAACCATTCCTTCCGCTTTTCTTCTGTTGCTTCCACAGCTGCAAGCCCTGTTGCATTTCGCTTGGCAATTTGCTCATAAAAAATTTCAAGCGGCTTGTCAATCGTATCTAACGAGCGAACGACAATTCCCGTTTCTGCTTCCTCACCATCTAGCACGCCGCGATAGTCTTCTTCAACCAGCACCTTCGCTTTTTTCGTTTCCCAATCCATATCGACAATAAAGCCAAGTCCACGCGCTGGAAACTTCGGATCCTCTTTGACCGTCAATACAACAAAATCGCCCACGCTCATCGTTAGCTTTTCCGTGTCCTTAAATGAGTAGCGGTCCAGCATCACTAAACGGGACACGCCTTTATGCGTAATGTTCATATCTTCTGTAATTGGGTGCACTTGCGGAAAAAGGCGAATATCCTCATTCAGCTTTTCAATATTAATGCCCATTTTTTTCGAAGACGCAACCGTCATTCTCCAATCTCTCCTCTTCTTTCTAATTCTACATGATCTTTCTGCCTGCAAATTCTGTCTAGATTAAATTACCATACCGCCAGCAAAAAAACAATATATAGTATTATTTTTTTAACAACACCTACTATATATTGTATGATTGGTCAACTCTCTTTCATTTTGTCAAATAAAAAAAACAATAGAAACTAGAGAAAAAAGAAGAAAATCGTTAAAATTCAAGCCATTTTGCTGATAAACGAAGCATTTTGCCAGTTGCCTTTATAAAAAAACGGAAAAACGCGGTGGTCGCCCGCGTTTATCGCTTAAAATTCCATTCGTCGCTCTCATATTTTTTTCTAGCGAGTTCGTTGACATACTCAATTTCCGCTTCTGATAGCGTGTATGGCTCCAAAATGATATCAAGGCCTTTTTCAAATCCTTGATAAAACGCTTCCTTTGCTTCCGAAATCGTCACTTTTCGATCGGTGAGCTCATTAATAGCTACCGCTTTATTTTTAAAATTTTTCTGCAGGCGAGCTTTGACTCGCTCGTTCGGATACTTGAATAAGCTAAATAGCAAATCTTCATCTAAATCAAGCAAAATCGAGCCATGCTGCAAAATAACTCCTTTTTGTCTTGTTTGTGCACTTCCAGCCACTTTTCTTCCTTCCACCACAAGCTCGTACCAGGATGGAGCATCAAAACAGACAGCGGAGCGCGGATTTTTTAAACTAGCCTTTTCTTCCTCCGTTTTTGGGACAGCAAAGTAAGCGTCAAGCCCTAGCAAACGGAATCCTTCTAAAATTCCTTGCGAAATGACGCGATATGCCTCTGTCACCGTTTCCGGCATAGCTGGATGCGCTTCAGACACAATGACGCTATAGGTGAGCTCTTTGTCGTGAAGCACTCCTCGTCCACCTGTCGGCCTTCTGATAAAGCCTAGGCCGTTTTTTCGTACTGCATCCATATCGATTTCTTTTTCAACTTTTTGGAAATAACCAACCGACAGCGTCGGCGGATTCCAGCCATAAAAACGAACGGTCGGCGGAATTTTGCCTTCGCTGTGCCACTCAAGCAGCGCTTCGTCTAAAGCCATATTAAACGCTGGAGAACAATCTCCAGAATCGATAAATCGCCATCTTTCTTTTCCCATTTTCAACCCTTCTTTTTTCCTTATTTGCGCTTATAAGTTTAACAAACAAAAGAAGCAAAGAAAAGTGAAAATACTTTGCGTCATAGGCTCGACATCTATATAATAGAAGTTGTCGAAAGTTGAGGAAAAGGGGGCTTTCTGCTCGTGCAGTGGATATGGATTTTGCTTGGCGCCATCATCGTCTATTCAGTAACCATGTACTTTATGCAGCGCAGAATGGTAAAAGCGCTAACAGAAGAAGAGTTTCGTGTAGGCTACCGCAAAGCGCAGCTGATCGATGTACGTGAAGCAGATGAATATGCGTCTGGGCACATTTTAGGGGCGCGCAATATCCCGCTAACGCAAATGCGAATGCGAATGAAGGAATTGCGAAAGGATCAGCCTATTTATTTATATTGCCAAAGCGGGCTGCGTAGTGGAAGAGCAGCACAAATGCTTTACCGCAAAGGCTATCGCGATCTTTACCACTTAAAAGGTGGCTTTAAAACATGGACGGGAAAAGTGAAGAAAAAAGCTTGATCGGGTGACAGACTGTTTTTTGTCACCCTTTTTACTTTCGCATGCAAACAACAGCTCCCGTTGCGCCCTTCTTCCCCCCTTTTGAATTAGGCCATCCATACTCTTTCCATTTTAACAGCGCCATTTAGTGGCACTGACCGTTCACGATACAAATTTCATTGCCTGTGTCACAATATCCCCCTCAAATAAGCAGGCGACTGGGCGATGAAACAACAGCGCCTTCAGGTCACGCTTTAGTGTGACTTAACCAATCCACTGATTGTCTTTGACCGTCGATCCTGCTTTTGAATCGACCATATGCTCGATCTTCTCGTTGGGTAAATATTATCCACAAGTGAATCGAAATTATTCATCACTTATATATAGCAGAGACTAAGTAGATCACTTGATCGACTCTATTCATTGATTGAAAAGTATAAGAATCGTTTTGCAGCCCTAATGGCTTTTAGAAAAAAGCAACCATATACACCTAAAAGAGCAGGCATGCGCCTGCTCTTTTAGATTGTTAACCAACGGGGGTTCCTTGTGTCACTGGCTTCGCTCGGCTGCGTTTCTTCACTTCCAATCGTTTCCAAGTCAGTCTGTATAAAGCAAAATAACCTTCTCTCTTTTATTTCTGATAGCGTAAAATCGGCTTTCGTGCTGCTGTGGTTTCATCAAGACGCTTCACAACAGTTGTATGAGGCGCTTCTTGCACAATTTCTGGCGTTTCTGCTGCTTCTTTCGCAATTTGAATCATCGCATCAATAAACGCATCAAGCGTTTCTTTGGATTCGGTTTCCGTCGGTTCAATCATCATACATTCCTCAACGATCAATGGGAAGTAAATGGTCGGCGGATGATAGCCAAAATCCAGCAGACGTTTTGCGATATCAAGCGTGCGGACACCGAGCTTCTTCTGGCGTTTGCCTGATAAAACAAACTCGTGCTTGCAATGGCGATCATATGGCAAATCATAATATTCTGCCAAGCGGCGCATCATGTAATTCGCATTTAATACAGCGTATTCGGTCACCGCTTTTAAGCCGTCTGGCCCCATCGAACGAATATACGTATAAGCGCGGACGTTGATGCCAAAGTTTCCGTAAAACGGCTTGACGCGGCCGATCGCCTGCGGTCTATCGTAATCAAAGTAGTAGCCGTTTTCTCCCTTTTCAACGGTCGGCTTTGGCAAAAATGGAATGAAATCTGCTTTGACGCCTACTGGTCCTGAACCAGGTCCACCGCCGCCGTGAGGGCCGGTAAATGTTTTGTGAAGATTTAAATGCACAACATCAAAGCCCATATCCCCAGGTCTTGCTTTACTTAATACCGCATTCAAATTGGCGCCGTCGTAATATAATTTACCGCCAGCGCTGTGCACAATTTCCGCCATCTCTAAAATATTCTCTTCAAAAAGACCTAACGTGTTCGGATTTGTCAGCATCAATGCCGCTGTATCCGGGCCAACTACCCGTTTTAAATCTTCTAAATCGACAAGCCCTTCCTCCGTCGATTTAACGGTGACCGTTTCAAATCCAGCAACCGTCGCCGACGCCGGGTTCGTTCCGTGCGCGGTGTCCGGAACAATCACTTTCGTGCGGTTGAAATCGCCGTTTGCTTCATGATACGCGCGAATCATCATCAGCCCTGTCCATTCTCCATGCGCTCCCGCTGCTGGCTGCAGCGTCACCGCGTCCATTCCAGTGATTTCTTTTAGATGCTCTTGCAAATCATACATAAGTTCAAGTGCCCCTTGCACCGTCTCCTCCGGCTGAAGCGGGTGAAGATGGGCAAAGCCGGCAAGCCGCGCCACGTTTTCGTTAATTTTCGGGTTATATTTCATCGTGCAAGATCCAAGCGGATAAAAGCCGGAATCCACGCCATGGTTGCGTTTCGATAAGGCAGTGTAATGACGCATAATATCAAGCTCCGACACCTCAGGAAGCTCCGCTGCCTCCATGCGAATATAATCGCTTGGAATCACTTCAGCAACATCTACTGCAGGAACATCCAACTCCGGTAAGCTGTAACCAATTCGTCCTGGTTTGCTTAATTCAAAAATAAGCGGTTGATCTTTATGCATGACAATCCCCCAATTCCTTCACAAGCATGTCGATTTCTTCTTTTGTCCGCAACTCTGTGACCGCCACAAGCATGTGATTTTCTAGTTCTGGATAATCGCGTCCAAGGTCGTAGCCGCCGATGATGCCTTTTTCAAGCAGCCGTTGATTGACTTCCCTCACTGGTTTATTTACCTTGATTACAAACTCGTTAAAGAATGGGCCCGTAAATGGCACTGTAAAGCCGCGTTCAACAAAGGCATTTTTGGCATAATGCGCTTTTTGAATATTCATCAACGCCATTTCTTTGACTCCCTGTTTGCCAAGGGCTGTCATCGCTACAGAGGCTGCTAGCGCATTCAACGCTTGATTCGAGCAAATGTTAGAAGTCGCTTTATCGCGGCGAATGTGCTGTTCGCGCGCTTGCAACGTCAACACGAAGCCGCGGCGACCTTCTTCATCTGTCGTTTGCCCGACAAGGCGCCCAGGTATTTTTCGCATCAACGCTGATTTGACCGCGAAATAACCGCAGTGCGGTCCCCCGAATTGAGCTGGGATTCCGAAAGGCTGCGCATCTCCAACAACAATATCAGCGCCAAACGCTCCTGGAGGTGTCAATCCCCCTAACGCAAGCGGATTGCTTGCTACAACCAGCATTCCTTTTCCTGAATGAGCAATCGGCTCCATTTCCTTTAATGGCTCAATTTGGCCAAAAAAGTTCGGATATTGCACAATGACGCAGGCGACATCATCGTTCATTTCCTTTTTTAGCGTTTCTAAATCCGTCACGCCATTTTGCAGCGGAATTTCAACAACTTCAAGCCCCGGACCTTTTGCGTATGTGTTAACGACATCTCGGTATTCCGGATGAACAGCTTTTGACAGCAAGACTTTCTTCTTTTTGGTGTGAGCTGCGCTTAATAAGGCTGCTTCAGCTAACGCGGTTCCACCGTCATACATCGACGAGTTGGCCACATCCATTCCCGTTAACTCACAAATCATCGTTTGGAATTCAAAAATGGCTTGCAGCTCCCCTTGGGAAATTTCCGGCTGATACGGCGTGTATGCCGTATAAAATTCAGAGCGGGAGATCACATGATCAACAACAACTGGAATGTAATGGTCGTATACACCTGCACCAAGAAACGAAGTGTAACTTTTAAGATCAGCATTTTGGGCTGCAAGCGCTGCCAGCTCTTTCATTAGTTCCGGCTCTGACTTTGCTTGCTTAATCCGATACTCTCCCTTAAAGCGGACGCTCTCTGGGATATCGGAGAACAGTTCATCAATCGACTCGACACCAATGGCTTTTAGCATTTGTTGTTTGTCGTCTTCGGTCATTGGCAAATAACGATGAAGCATAAAATCCTCTCTCCTCTTTTGATCTATTTTGCTCGTTTATAAAACGGTGTAGCGACGACCTTCGCTTTTAAGCGTTTCCCGCGAATATCGACCTCTACCACCGTATCTACATCAGCCCATTCTGTTCGAATCAGCGCCAAGCCAATATTTTTCTTCAATGTCGGCGATTGTGTTCCTGTTGTTACAATCCCGATCCATTCTCCTTCTGAAAACACGTCATACCCATGGCGCGGAATGCCTTTATCAATCATTTCAATGCCGATAAGCTTTCGGCTCGTTCCTGCTTCTTTTTGTTGCTGCAATGTACTTTTTCCAAAAAAGTCGACTTCCTTATTCGTTTTCACAGCGAAACCGAGTCCTGCTTCAATAGGCGTGATGTCTTTAGACAGCTCTTGGCCGTAAAGCGGCAGGCATGCTTCAAATCGAAGCGTATCGCGCGCACCGAGACCGCACGGAAGCACCCCTCCCCCTTTTCCAGCTTCTAAAATCCCATGCCAAAGCGTCACCGCATCTTCTGAGCGACAATAAATTTCAAAACCATCTTCACCTGTATACCCTGTACGGGACACAAGGGCCTTTACCCCCTGTAAATCAACATCATCTTGGAAGCCGAAAAATCTCAGCGCAGATAAATCAATAGTCGTTAATTTTTGCAGTACACGCTCAGCAAGCGGTCCTTGCAAAGCAAGCTGTGCGATTTCATCGGAAATATTCACAAGTTCTACATCGCCGAAAAGGTGTTCATGGAGCCAATGAAAATCCTTTTCGATGTTTGCAGCATTAACCACGAGAAGATAATGGTCGTCCGCTTTCTTATAAATAAGCAAATCATCGACCGCACCGCCATTTTCATAGCACATAAGCGTATATTGTGCCCGGCCGTCTGCTAATTTCGAAACGTCGTTTGTCATCATTTTTTGTAAAAAGGCAAGGCTATCTTTTCCCTTCACCTCAAATTCACCCATGTGCGATACATCAAATAATCCCGCGCGTGTACGAACGGCTTCATGTTCTTCTTTAATGCTTGAGAATTGAACAGGCAGCTCCCAACCGCCAAAATCAATCGTTTTTGCCCCGTATTCGGCATACACAGAAAATAAAGGTGTGCGTCTTAGCATATAGAACCTCCTGTCTTAAAATACATAAAAAAGGACAGACGACTCCCACATATAAAAATGCAAAGAAGTCTCTGTCCTTTCACCTGAAAGTTTCCCCGCGTTTAAACACAGGTTTCCCCTTGGGTGGTTCACATGAGTGAACACTCTCCAGAGCTGCGTCAAGCAAGAGTTCTTTTGCCTGAGAGATTCGTGTTGCCACTTGCTCCTTCGGCGCTACAATTTGTAGTCTCTCCCCTTGCTCTCATTCGCCGGTATATAAAATTCGATAAAAATGGTCAAACTATAGGAAAAGCAGGAAAATAATTTTTTTAACTTTCTAATTTATTATTATACTACCATTAACATGCGCATAAGAGCAATAAAAATTCGCTGAAAAACAAGAAAAATAACCGAACTTTTTATTTCGTAACCAAGTAAATAATTAACAATTAACCGCATATTCAATGTTTCATAAATAAAAATGTTCGTTATTAAAGGAGAAGATAATGATGATCGAAATCGAATTTGATTCATCTTGGCAAGAATCATTTGTGGAACGAATCGAAAAGGATGGGCCTTGGGCTAGCTGGGAGATGTACCAGCTGGCATTAGAAGCTGCTGAGCATCTGCTCATTCCAGAGTTTGATGGCTTGCAAGCTCCTAAACATCTGCCTCATCTCACTCCTTTGCCGCATCAGTTGGAGGTTGCAAAGCAGGTGGTTGAACAAATGAACGGCAAAGCAATTTTGGCGGATGAAGTAGGACTTGGAAAAACGATCGAAGCGGGTTTGATTTTAAAAGAGTATATGATTCGCGGATTAGTAAAAAAAGTGCTCATCCTCGTTCCGGCATCCCTCGTTTCCCAATGGGCGATGGAATTAAACGAAAAGTTCTTCATCCCTGCCGTCCCGCAAAAAAAGAGTTACGTTTGGGAACAATGTGATGTCGTTGTGTCATCGATCGATACAGCCAAAAGAAATCCTCACCGCGACATCATTTACGAGCAGCAATATGATATGGTCATTATCGATGAAGCGCACAAGTTAAAAAATAATAAAACAAAAAATTACGAGTTTGTCCAAAATTTAAAAAAGAAGTTTTGTTTATTATTAACGGCTACTCCTATCCAAAATCGGATAGAGGAAATTTTCCATCTTGTTTCATTGTTGAAGCCTGGACATTTAGGAAATGCCACTTACTTTGCTGAAACATATGGAAAAGAGCGGTCATTACAGACAGATGAGCATTTAAAAGCGCTTGTAAATAAAGTAATGATCCGAAACCGGCGTGCCAATACCGGCATTGAATGGTCGAAGCGCCATGTCGAAACCGTCATGATTGACTTTTCAAAAGAAGAGCGCGAACTATACGAAGCTGTACAAATGCTGAAATCTAATGGCGCTATGCTTAACAGTCAGTTTTCGCTCATCACGATGCTTCGTGAAGCTTGTAGCAGCCGCGAAGCCCTGTTTTTCACCCTTAAAAACATGATCAACAAATACGAAGGAAATATCCCTTCATATTTTCAAGCACTAATGGAAAAAATCAATGCTGTCACTGCCAATTCCAAGGCCGAAAAAGCTTTGGAACTCATTCGCCGCATTGATGACAAAGTCATTATTTTCACCGAATATCGAGCGACCCAATTGTACTTACAATGGTTTTTACAGCAAAATGGCATTTCTTCTGTTCCCTTTCGCGGAGGATTTAAACGCGGCAAAAAAGACTGGATGAAAGAACTGTTTAAAAATCGTGTCCAAGTTCTTATTGCAACTGAAGCTGGAGGCGAAGGAATCAATTTGCAGTTTTGTCATCATGTCATTAACTACGATTTGCCTTGGAATCCAATGCGCCTCGAGCAGCGAATTGGACGTGTGCATCGTCTAGGGCAAACAAAGGATGTTCACATTTACAATTTCGCTGTTAGAAATACAGTAGAAGAGCATATTTTAAAGCTTCTTTATGACAAAATCCGCTTATTTGAACGAGTGGTTGGTGAATTAGACGATATTTTAACTAAAATGAATATGAATAACCTAGAAAATTATTTGCATGATATATTCTTTCATTCACACAATGAACGGGAAATGCAAATCAAAATGGAAAATCTAACTTCTATGATTGATTTGGCTGATCAACTAACAAAGGGGGAGCACTATGCAGCAAAATGACATTCAACAGTTTCTGAAACGCTATTTTCAAACCAACGATTGCAGCATTGTGGAAGAAACGGACGGCCATCTCACAGTCCAGCTATCCGTCGAATTAGATAAAGAACTGATGAACCGCCCCTTTTATTGGCATTATATTGAGCGGACAGGCGGCACGCCAGCACCGATGAAGCTAACGCTTATTACGAAGCAAAATGAGCAAACCCGCTCGCTCACAGGAGAGCGGCTTCATTTCGGATCACCTAGACTTCATCAAATTTTTCAGTCGGCGCAGCGCCGCGGCAGCTATATTCGTCTTTATGAACAGGCACAAGCAATCGGGCCATCTTCTATTCCGCTCCATCCTTGGCTTGGTTTAAATATGAGGATCTCCTATCAATGCGATCGAAAAAAAGACCAATTTTTATCTCTTGGCTTACATTTAATCAGCGGGGCGATTGTCGAACAATTTCACGAGAAGCTGCAGCGTCTTGCGCTGACTCCTAAAATTCCTGACTATTGCTTCACCATTTCGCCCATTATTAAACCAAGCAGCGGCATTGGAAGATTAGAGCAATACGTCAAACGAATCATTGACCAAGACGATCATACATGGGCAGAAGAAGCGATCGCACGTTGGCAAGAGGATAAGGCGCTTTTGGACCATTTTTATGAAGATATAGCGGAAAAACCGGAGTGCTACTATATTGAGGAAGAAGCGCTTGAGGAGCAATATAAGCCAAAAATTACCGTTTCTATTATTAACGGAGGGCTGTTTTATTTGCAGCCGCGCACGGCTTAACTTGACGCTCTTCATTCAACTTAAAGATAGAGCAAGCAGAATCAGAAAAAAAGGAGGAAACCGTTTCAGCATTTGAAAAAATCACCGCTTTTTTCTTTGTCGTGCGAATGCGGAATATACCTCCAAAAAAGATGGCTTTTTTAAGAAAATAGGGGGCTGTCCGAAAAGTCAGTGGAAACTGACTGACGGACAGCCCCTTTGTACAAGTTGCAAAAAAACATCACAAAAAAATCGTCTTTTCTTGTAAAATGGAGTTACCACACTACATTTACAGAAAGGACGATTTTTATGAGTAATCGAACGACTACTCCTCCAGATTATATCATACAACCTTCCCTTTTTCCAGATGAAATAAAGGAGCAGGCTGCTGCAAGTAAACGTGAGCTTGCGCCTACTTTCAAACCTTACGACAACAAGCAGACTCAAATGATTTTGGATCTCGAAATGTTTATCCCTCCCCATCATGTCGCCCGCGTGATTGATGAAATGATCGAAGCGATTCCCGATTCGCAACTGTTCGCGCATTACACCGGAGGCGGTCGCAGTTCCTACCATCCCAAAATGATGCTCAAGGTCATTTTGTATAGCTATTCCCAAAAGGTCTATTCCTGTCGTGGCATGGAGAAGCTGCTGCGTGAAAATCTCCCGGCCATGTGGCTGGCCGCCATGCAACAGCCGGATTTCCGTACCCTCAACGACTTTCGCGGCGTACGCATGAAAGCCCTGATGGATGAGCTGTTTGAAACGATGATTCAACGGCTCCTTGCAGAAAACTATATCACGATGGACAACTATTTTCTCGATGGCACCAAGATCGAAGCCGATGCCAACAAGTATTCATTTGTGTGGAAAAAATCTACGCTGCGCTTCGAGGAAAAGCTCCGGGAGAAGGTACAGGCGACCTTGGCGCACATTCATGCGCTCACGGCTCAGGAAGCCGGAGAAGATCTGTCCCCAGCAGCAGAGGAACTGCCTGCCAAGCTGGAAGAAACAGCGGCGGTACTGGAAGAAAAAGTGGACGCTCTTACCGAACAAATGGCGCAAACGGATGACGTGGAAACCCGAAAAGCCTTGCGAAAAGAGCGCAGCCGCTTGAAACAACCGCTTAAACAAATTCGAGCAGACTTTCTGCCCCGACTGGCCAAGTATGAGCAGCAGAAAGCTCTTTTTGGCGATCGCAACAGCTACTCGAAAACAGACCCGGATGCGACGTTTATGCGAATGAAGGAAGACCACATGAAAAATGGTCAGCTCAAGCCTGGTTACAATGTGCAAATGGCCACCGAAAACCAGTTCATTTTGTTTTACAGTATCCATCAACGCCCGACCGATACGCGCTGCTTCATTCCACATATGGAGCAACTGGCAGCGTCTAGCTTGCCGGTGCCGAAAACCGTCATTGCCGATGCGGGCTATGGCAGTGAAGAAAACTACCTGTATGCGTTAGGGGAAGAAAGAAAGCCGCGATTTGATTTCCTGATTCCGTATAGCAGTTACATGAAAGAGAAGACGAGACGCTACCAAAAAGACATCCGGCATGCCTCTAACTGGGAATACGAGGAGAGGGATGATCGTTTCATCTGCCCGAATGGTCGTTATGTACGATTTAAGAAATATCAAACGAAGAAAAACGCATCGGGATTAGAGCAAAGTTTTAAAATCTACGAATGTGAGGACTGCAGCCACTGCCCGTTGAAACCAAACTGCACGAGGGCAAGGGGCAACCGCCAGGTACACTGGAACACGATATGGGAAGAACTGAAAATAAAAGCCAAACGAGCCCTTGAGGATGACGAGAAATCCGCGATTTACGCCCGGCGCAAAGTCGAGGTAGAAAGCGTGTTCGGTCACATCAAGGGCAATCGCGCGTTCCGCAGATTTTCTTTGCGGGGCCTCGACAAGGTACATGTCGAGTTTGGGATTGTGGCGTTAGCCCACAACATACTGAAAGTAGCAGGTATCCGCCAGCTACTTTCGAAGAAAAATCGAAAAAATACAAAAGCAAGTGGAGAAAAACGGCTCGTTTTTCTCCACTTGTTTCATTTTAGAGACTTATCAGACAGCCCCCTTAGGCTGTGAACAAACGGTTTCATATCATGGCAAATATTAAGATGGTAAGTTACATCTATATGATACTTCTTTCGTCTACCATATGAGTCACTTCGCAATCGAGCATTTTTCTCGCTATGATTTTCTTCGCCAAAGAAGTTTAAGGGAAAGAGGAATCATTCCAAATAAGCGATATAAAATCGGCTCCTTTCCTTGCTTTCGCTCTTCCCGTCTTTTTTTCCGTTCTTCCTTTGGCTGATCCATGTAGCGCACCAGTTGTTGAGTAACAAATCGAACATAGTCATTGGCAGACATTCTCACACCGCCTTTTTTTGGCTATTAGTATTTCCATGGCGGATCGTTTTTAATCATTTTCGTGATTTCATCCACAATTTGTTCAATGCTTTGTCCCGTCGTATCAATGATCCAATCCGCTTCTTGATAATACGGCAAACGCTGCTGCCACAGCTCTTCTAAACCTTGACGGTGGTGCTGGGAAAGAAGCGGGCGCGTATCATCATGCTCCAACCTTTTCAAGAGCTCGGCAAACTCACAATGCAAATAAATTACCGTTCCTGTCCGCTTCATCCAATCACGATTTTCCTTTTGAATGACAATGCCGCCCCCTGTTGTCACAATGATCTTATCAAGAGGCAAGGCGCGCAAAAACTCCCTTTCATATTGCCGAAATGCCGCCTCCCCTTCTTCCGCAAAAATGCGCTTAATCGTTTTTCCGATCTGCTCTTCAATGTATTCGTCTGTATCGATCATCGAAAGGCCTAATCGCTTAGCTAAGCATTGGCCGATCGTGGTTTTTCCAGCTCCCATAAAACCGGTCAAATAAATTCGTTGCATCGTTCGTCTCCTTTTCTTTCGCTTTTTCTCAAACATACCACATCATCGCTGAATGGTGAACTCCCCTCTTGTTCGTTTGCTACGCTAAATGCCGCTTGAACTAGAACGAATGGTCTTTGAAAAATCAATAGACGACAATGACGGATTCATATGGCCAAGATCCAAACTGCGCTCGCTTTCGATCGACGAATCAGTCTTTGAAGCGGTTCACAGTTGGATTGCCTGCCTCTGCAAAACCAATGGTCACTCGATATGACGCTCCGACGATAAAAAGCTAAATGCTGTTCATCGCGGCCATTTGTTGGGACATCCTATTTTTTAATGATGGTAGCTTGATACCCCGAAAGATCGATCATGAGGCTTCCCCCACCTTCCCTTCGTTTGGGGGTGGGAGACTTCTCGGTAGATGGTGTTAAAGTAGAAGGCTGCATGTGTTTAGCCGACATCACCAAATATGTCCTATCAAAAGCTTTCTTTCCAGTCAAGAAGCTCCAAATTGGGGAAAGAGACTGTAAATTCAGCCGTATAGCGAACCCCTTCATTGGAAAAAACAGAAACTTTTGCTTTAACTTGATCGTTGCTTAATTGCTGCCAGCTATATTCCGCTCTGCCATTAGGGTAAACAAACATTCCGTTGTTTGTCTGTTGAGTCGGCACATGGGATGCAATGCTCGCTTTGATGTCGGCAACAGCCATTTGCATTAATGAATCCGCCTCATACGATTGTTGCTCATCTTTAGCAAATTCCAGCTCCATTTCATATAAACACAGCACATGAAGCAGACAAAAGAGAAAGACACATGAAAACATGACGGTCATCGGAAAAATCATTCCTTTTTCATTTCTCACAGCCGCTTCACCTTTATTGGGAAAAATGTAGAAATAAACGCTGAATAACGTTTTCCGTCGTTCGCTATTACCACTACTTCCACACCATTTTCCTCCAATTTGTACTGAATGCTAGAAATAGATTGGAGGACAATTTCATTCCCTTGACCATTTACTCGCCGACGGATAAACGAGCCATATTGTTCCAAACAAACCTCTTCTCCTCCCCGCTTATACAGATACAGCTTTTCTCCATCGCTCGCAATCTGTCGAGACTCGCGCACCTCTTGCTTTAATTGCTGAAGAAGTACTTGCCATTCCAAACGATTAAACTGTGGCTGCTTCTCTGTCCGCAGCCAACGAATATCCAACAATATTGGAAAAAAGCTAACAATCAACAAAACAACAGATAGCACAATGAGCATCTCAATAATCGTAAAGCCGCGGCTTTGTCTCACTGTTTTTGTAATATCCACATCTTTCCGCCTTCCTTCCCATATAATCATGCCATTGAATGCAGATTTTCATCACTCCATTTTCGTTGTGACTTCGCAAAACCTTGTATTCTACTCCTTCAACCACAACGGCTTTTTCTATTACTGGCTCCTGATTTCCCATTTCTTTGTTCAGCAGCTGCTGGGCATGGCTCTTTAATGCTTGATTTTGCCGCTCCATCATCACTTGAGTAATAGCTGGTAGCAAGATAGCCGTAACAAACAATAAAAGAGACAGCGCTATAACGGTTTCTACTAAGGTAAATCCTTTACAGCTTTTGTGCATAAAATCTCCCTTTTCCAAGTAAAAATACAACTTTATAAACGGATGACCCCTTTTTAAAAAAGACGGTGCCTGATTTGTTTACATTTCCGTTCGGCAAAAAAGAAAGGGGGCTTTGCAAGGTTGCCAGCTCAATCATCCATGACGAAGGAAGTTGGCGTTCAATCAACGTCCTTCCGAATGTATAGCTTTCTGCAATCCGATATTTCCTTTGACCATTATAAAAGATGAGCATTACAGCTGTTTTATGAGTAAGTGCATATTGCTGTGCATACAACAAATCATCTGTCAGCTGCTCAATCACGTATTTCTCCTCACTAGCCTGCAAAAATTGATCCATATGCGGGATACAGACCGCTGTAAGAACGCCGATAACCGTTAAAACAACGAGCAGCTCGATTAGGGTAAACCCGCGTTTATTTCTCACCCTCATGCACTTCCCCGCTGCTATCGATATAAATGGTGCGGCCGTTAGGGCATTTATTCGATTTAATATAATTTCCATCAACAAGCTGTCGGATAGTTGGAAGTGTATCATGCTCCATCTGATAGGCCTTAACCTGTGCTTGCACGGTTTTAACAAATGCTTCGCATCCTTTATCGTTAATCATTTGGTTATGCTTGACGATATTGGGAATGGCAATAAGCAATAAAACTGAAATCACCATCAAAACGATAAGCATCTCGATCAATGTGAATCCTTTTTCTTGCATCATCGGTTCCTCCTTTTTCACTTATTCATCGCTTCAAACATCGGCAGCAAAATCGATAAATACATCAAAACGATGAGTAGCCCAATAAACGAAAAGAGGATCGGCTGAATCGTACGTGTCCATTTTTCAAGTTTCTCTTCCAGCTTTTCGAGCACTAGCCGGCTATAATGGAACAGCTCCATCGCCAGCTCGCCATTGGATTGACCGTGACGAATGACAAGCCCTAATTCCTTCTCGTAATAAGATCGGCTGCCAATCATCTCCTCTAATCGTTGTCCTTTAACCAGCTGTTCTTTCAACGCTGCGCCTTCGGCTCTCAAAAATGGAACATTTTCTTGCTTTTCAAATACTTGAAGCGCTTCATAGACAGATAAGCCGCTGTTTAATAAATGACTGAACTGCAAAGCAAATAGATGGGTGTGATATAACATGGAAAGATGACGAACAAAAGGGATGCGAAGATATATTTTGATTTGTTCGATCGGAGGCAGCTTTTTCAGCCAAAAATAGTAACCGGCTATCGCTGCGCCAATAAGAAATGAAAGAGCAGTGAAAACAGAGGGGAAAATCGAAAAAAGCTGAAGAATGATTTGGGAAAACGAAAAGCGATGAGAATCCAAAGAGGATGACAACTGCACAAATTGCGGAAGAAGCAATTGCTGAATAAAGGCAAGCATGATCGCAACCGCACAAAGAAGAAAAAGAGGATAGCGAGCTGCTTTGCGAATTCGTTGCCAATAGCGCGCCCTGCTGAGCAGTAATTTCCCTGCTTCCGCCAGTCCTTGAGCTAAATCTCCGTGCTGTTCAGCGAAAAAGATCGATCCTACCGCTTCCGAATGAAAAGAAAGAGCTTCTAGCACTTTATAAAAAGCGAAACCGGAGCGAAGAAGGGAAAGAGCGTGCTGCAAATCGCGACGGCGCAAAACGGGCTGCTGGATTTCTAAAAATTCTATCGCCTGAGATAAGGAGTAGCCTTTTTCAAGAAGCTGACCTAACCGCCATAAAAATTGTCCCTGCTCTTGAAGCGGCCATGTTTTTTTACGCATCTTCTATCATCTCTCTTTTGAAAACGGAAGGTGATAAAAAGCCGAGCGCCACTCCTTTTTTCATCATGTGCTGCAGCGTGCGATACCGATACTCCACCTCTTCGCCTCTTGCCGCTTGAATCGCTCTTGCCAGCGCCTCTCCATGCAAACATTCGTAAACGGCCGCTCGTCTGATCTTCCTTTGCCGGCGGCAAAAAGCCGAACACGCTTCTTTGCAAAATGGGCACATCAGTTCAACAAGGCGTTGGGCTGTCACAGCCAGCATCGTTTGTTCGATTTCCCGCCAAGAAACGCCAAACTCCAATAAGCGATAAATCGCACCGATAGCATTTTTTGTATGCATCGTCGATAAGATTAAATGTCCTGTCAAAGCGGCGCGTACCGCGATTTTCGCCGTTTCTTCATCGCGGATTTCGCCGACGATCACGACATCGGGATCATGGCGCAAAATCGCCTTTAGCCCTGTTGCATACGTGATCCCCGCCTTTTCATTGACCTGAACTTGCAACATATTTTCGATCCGTTTTTCCACAGGATCTTCCAAGGTAATGACATTGCGCGGCCACTTTTTCTGACATGCTGCTAACAGCGTATATAAAGTGGTCGTCTTTCCTGAACCGGTCGGTCCCGTAAAAATAAGCAAACCGTGGGAATGATGCAAAAGCGACAGCAATATTCGCGTTGTGCTTGGAAATAAAGCAAGATGTGAAAGAGGAAGAAGTGAGTTGTGAGGAAGGAGACGAATCACGAGGCTTTCATCATAAAGCGTCGGAAGCGTAGATAAGCGCAAGCTGACATGAACTCCGTTTTGAGTGATTTCCATGGCTCCGCTTTGCGGGCGACGCCGCTCTCCAATATCCATATCCGCCAAAAACTTAAAATAAACAAGCAGCCGCTCGTATAACCCCTTTTCCAGCATGCCCTTCACAACGAGCGCTCCATCCATGCGGAACTGGATGAGGGCATCATCTCGTCTTGGAACGATATGAATATCTGAGGCACCGATTTCGCTCGCCTCTTTTACGAGACGATCCGCTAATTGTTCAATTTCGTTCATCCATTCACCCCTTTTCTCTTAGATAGAATCAGCACCAAATTATAAATTCTCCATTTTTCTACAAATTCCTGCATCTTCATCTAAAAAATTTTTTCATCCTTTGATTGATGTGGAAGCAAAATCGTGAATAATTTATGAATTTTGCATCAATAAGACCATTAATTACTATAAATATCATTCCAATGGAAAATTAAATGTAATATAATAGAAATAGCATCCGATTGTGTAGGAGTGAATAACCATGGATCAAGTTTTAAAAATTACAAATGTATTAGCTGATCCAACCCGGTATCATATCTATGAATACATTACGAAAAAACACAAAGAAGTGTCCGTTCAGGAAATTGCAGAGGTGTTCAGCATCCATCCAAATGTGGCACGGCTTCATTTAACAAAGCTGGAAGATGTGAACATGCTTGTTTCGGAGACGCAAAAGACTGGAAAAGGAGGACGTCCAAGCCGGCTATACCGTTTGTCGGAGGATGTGATTCATCTGCATTTCCCGTTTCGCGATTATCAGCTTCTTGCCAAAATCGCGATTCAGACAATGATGTCATTAGGGGAACAGGGAAAACAGGCGCTATATGAAACAGGAAAAAACTTTGGAAAAGAGATGGTTCAGCAACGCTTTCCACATGATCGGCCAATCGCCCATTTATCATTTGCCGAAAAAGTTCAGCTTTTAAAAGAAGCGGCTGAAGCCGCTGGATTTTATCCTTCGTTTGATTATAACGAAACAACGCAGAAAATTTATTTTCAAATTTTTAACTGTCCATTTAAAGAGATCGCTTTGCATCATCCACAAACGGTCTGTGGCATGCATCATGCTTTTTTGCGCGGCATGTTTGAAGCGCTTTTTGATAACGTGGAGCTAATCGAACTTGATAATATGGCAAACGGATGCGATTCCTGCTCTTATCGCGCAGAATTCGCATCCGCTTGCGAATAAATGCGCTTGGAAGGCCATCGTTTCATCCGCTGCGGTCGGCCTTCTTTCCGAAAATTGAAAGCGCTGTTTACATAGCTATAATCTGTACATTATAATATGTAGAGGCAGCTATTAGGGCAAAAAGGAGGGATACATAAGATGGACCGCATGTTCCGTGTTTTATCGTTCTGGACTGGTATTTTTGCAGTAATGTTTTACCTTGGCCATATGCATACCACTTCCTTGATTTTCTTCGGCCAAACGCTGTTCTTCTTATTGTTAGGCTACTTAAAGCTGACAGAGCGGATGTACATCTATATTTTTGGTGCATACTTAACGATTTTCTTCGCGGCCTTTACGTATTGGACCACATTTATGCTTGTGCCCGGAGTAGGGGAATAACCTACAAAATGATAGACAAAGCCAACATTGGCTTTGTCTATCATCATTTTCACCCTCTTCATGGACAGTGATGGTTTCACATCAAACTGGTTTGAACATGCTTGGTAGACAAAAAACGCTGCCGAATGAAGACGCGAATCAAGCCAAAACGAACGAGGTCCTTGACAAAGGATGAAAGCGTTTGTCAATAGTCTGAAGCGATGGAATTCCATCGCTTTTTTGCGTGTCGGCACTTATAAAAAGCTGGGCTCCACCCAAATTTTCTCCCAATCCATTTGGAGATTTTTCTGCTGAATCATCACTTGGAAAAATGCGCTCATCCCTTCATCCATCATCAGCGAACGAATCGCTCGGTTGCGCTTGCTTTGTTCTGAAAACGGGTCGCTGCCATCATGCTCCTTTAATTGTGTTAATATTCCTGCCGCCAATAAGAAACGATCCTGCCTAATGGTTTGCACCCATTCCCATCCAGCGATATTTCCATACATTCGCAGGGCATCCCATTGGATATGGGCGGTTAGATCCATTTGTCCGGGATAAGCGAGAGGATCTCGGATAAGCCGATGTTGATAATACCCCCTCAAGCTTCCTTGATGACGGGCGGGGTTTGCCCATTCTTCATCGGTGTAGCCATAATCGACAGTAATCATCACACATTCCGCAAATACATGAGCATTTTCTAATAGAAAAGATTTCATAGCAAGCGGAACTTCCAATCGTTGCCCTTCTTTTAGAACAATATTTCGTTCCTGCAAATAAACGATAATCTGTTCATTTTGCAACATATGCGGCTCTTCTACCAGTTCATTCTCACGCAAAGCGACAAACAGCTCATATATCTGTCCCTTTTCTTTCTTTATCACATGCACAGGAAGCGCATCAAAAAATTCATTGCTAAACATAATTCCTGAAAACGGCGCATGCTTTTTACAAAAATCGTCAAAATGCCGGTACTGTATCACTTTTTCAGCGAATTCTCCTAGTATTTCTGCTTGCCTTGTTCGCTGGTATGGACTAATTTCAATAAGGATATAGGTTAATGATTGGTAAGTATGCGGTGATTGATTTTTCCATTCCTGCAAAACAGCACGAGCAAAAGCCCCATCTCCCCCGCCGAGTTCGCAAATACATGGAGGAATGCGCCCCGTTTCCACTAGTTTAATGAATAAAGACGCAAATAATGTGCTAAACACACTCGATACATGGCTGCTCGTATAAAAATCACCATGACGGCCAATTTTTATACGCTCGTTCATATAATAGCCATGCTGTTCGTCATATAAAGCTGCATTCATGTAATCGGCATATGACATTCGTTGATTTGGCGATGCCTTAAGCTTCTCCAACAAAAAATTACACATTTTATTTTCTCCTTTGGAGTTTTTCACTATTGACATAGTGAAAATATTATTATATTGTTATGATAGTAGCTTAACTATATCCCCTCCCATTATATGGATAGAACATCCCCCAAAGTCCCTTCTCAATTATTGAGAAGGGCTTTTTTTATGAAGCCCTTTTAAAAACCATGCAAAAATGGATTGGTGTCCATTTCCGTTCCAATGGTTGTTTCCGGTCCGTGTCCCGGTAATAACGCTGTTTCTTCCGGTAAAACAAGCAAGCGCTCATGAATGCTCCGCATAAGCTCTTCATAGTTTCCTCCTAGTAAATCCGTGCGCCCGATGCTTCCAGCAAATAATACATCTCCCGAAAACACCGCTTCTATCTCAGGACAATAGTAGGAAACACTGCCTGGTGAATGCCCTGGCGTTTCCAAAACCTCCAAGGCAAATGAGCCGATCGTCAACGTTGTTTCGTTTTGCAAACAATGTGGCTCATGTGCAACCTGCACCTTCTCACCGATAAAATAGGCAGATCCATTTAATGATGGGTTAGAGAGCCAAGCTTTTTCTTTCTCATGCAAATAAATCGGAAGCTTCCATCTGATTAGCAAGTCATTGATCGCTCCAATATGGTCAAAATGAGCATGTGTCAGCAAAATCGCCAACGGCTCCCATCCTTGCTGTTCAATCGAACGGATCAGCTTCTCCCCTTCGCTTCCGGGATCAAAAATGAGGCACGTTCCATCAGAGTGAGATAAAATATAGGCATTAGTTTCCAGTGGTCCAAGCGGAATGCGGTTCCATTTCATAAACATACTCCCTTCATTCTTTATATCCATCATTTTACTCTACCTCTTTATTTGTTACAATAAAAAGAAAAAGAAGAGGGAATCATATGATAAAGCGATATGCGCTTTCGCCGTTCGAACAAATAAACAGCACGATCCTTGATCAAGATGAGGAATGGGTCATTGTTTCACAGCTCCCTAACTTGATCTCCAGCTATGAAACGCTTTTTGAGCTGGAACAGCCGACTACCACTACATCGTTGTTTAGCGATTATGGCTTTCTCTCAGCAAATGGGCGCTTCTACCTGTTTGCATCTTTGGTCACTGCCTTTTCCATTGTGGATGGCGATCCTTTGGAAATCGACATGTTTCTGCTTCAGCTTGAAGAATACATGATTGCCCAAGAGTCAACAGGCACCATCATCTATTGGATCGATGGGCAATATGAGGAATTGCTGGTGAAAAACGCAGCGGTCTACCATGTTGTTATTCACATTTTCGACCTCGACAAAATGGGAAAAAACGATTAAAATGTAAAGTGATTCTTCATTTCTTTACATACAGTCTTACTTGCGAAAAGGGGGGTAAGTATAATGGGATTGGTCATCATTTTTGCACTTGTGACATTGTTAGCGCTTTACGGAATTGTACGTTCATTGCGTCAAAAGAATATACTTGCTTTATTATTTGGTTTAGGAACAGCGGCTGTATTCGGCTGGTTTACCATTATGACCGTCATTCATCACGGATTTCCAACGGGCACACATTAAAACAAGAACAGGTTGTAGACAAAGTCAAAATCGGCTTTGTCTACAACCATTTTTACGCGGTCTCTATTCAGGTGATATGTCCACACGAGACGGGCTTGAGTTTTTATTTTCGTTTAATTTTTCGCGGACACTTGTCACTTTTTCAGCCATGCTTCGTTTTTTATCGCGTCGGTCATCAATTCGTATATTGGTCGCTACCCGCTGAATTCCATTGGAAAATGGAACCTCATGGATCGCTTGAATGACTTCAAACAATACGGAAAGCTCCCCTTCAATGATCGTATTCATTGGCGTCAGCATAAAATCAATCTTTCCCTCTCGTTTATACACTTCCAACACTTTTTGAATTTCAGCTACATACTCACTTACGCTTGGTCCTTGCGTTCCGATTGGAATTACTGTTACATCAACAATGGCCATTTGTCTAGCTCCCTTTATCTCAGTTTCTTTTTCTACCTCAATTATAATCGGAGGAGCTTCGTTTCTTCAACTGATGGCCAATAAGGAAAGCAGCATTTTTAAAGCATGCTCTTTAATTTGTCCGAACTGTTCGAGCGGCAACGGATTGACTCCTTCACCCAACTCAACCGTATAGCCTGGACGTTTCCATTCTTGAATAAACCAATCACGATAACCGGCATGGCTATCAATATAACGGACTGCTTGATATCCGCTCGCTTTTGCTAATGCGTTTACAATCGGTTCCGCGTCTTCCGGTTCCCAGCCTTCATATCCCCAATAAATTTCTTTTCCTTGGGTATGAAACGCCACTATTATTTCAAAATCACGATTGTAGGCTAAATCTGCCATGGCTTTCGCCTCAGGCTCTGTCAGAGGGGAAAATCCCGGAAAGTCGCGAGGGGCAGGTGATTTCGGGATTTTTCTGGCTTGTTCTATTTCCCATTTAGCTGGAAACTGATTGTTTAAATCGACTCCGCGAATATTCGCTTTCCATTGCGAAAAATCTCGTTCTCCTTGATTGATCCGCAATACTTCGCTTCGATATGGTTCTTGATTTGGCGGTCCGTTCAACACTAAATCTACTCCATCTGGATTGACCATCGGCACAATTGACAATGTTACTTTTTTGTAATAATCCATTAGCGTATGTCCAAACAAGACATTTCCATTTGTCAATGCCAGTACATACTCATTAATAAATGACATAATGGCCGCCGTCGTGATCCATTCATTCGCATGAAAGGAGCCATTCAAATGAATTTTTTTCGGGCCGCATCCAATCGTCAACTCTATGATCGGCTGCCCTAATACACTTGTTCCAATTACTTTTTGTTTAATAAAGGGGTAATGTGTGCATAGGTCGTCAATATCTTGTTTCATACTAGCAAAATCATACGGTTTTTGTCCATTAACCAATGTCGCCTCAATCCGCCGGGGAATTCGTAATGGAAGACGGTCATCGTTCATTCGCTGCAGCACTTCTGTAGGCAGCGAAGCCGAGCAGGCGATTTGCTCCAGTGTTTCTGATGTTTGACTATGATACGCGACGACATCATATCCTGGAATTTGAATGATTTCACCATCATGCAATTCATTACTTACATGCGGATTTGCTTCCGCTATTAACTCGTGCGGAATAGCCAGCCATTGGCTATACATATGCAACGTATCGCCTTGTCGGGCACGAATCATCCGTTGTATCGCCTCCTTCATTTCTTTCCTTCTTTTCAACATATGATGGAGTGAAAAGAAAATGACCGATAAACAAGCGCAGGCCCCATTCCATCATGAATGGGGCCTGTAGCGCTTTCTGTCTAATGAGTTTTGACAGTTACCGTTCATTCACCATATTGATTACCACCCGAAGACAATAAGTGAAGCAATTAGATTGGGAGCCACGAATTTTTTCAACCGACAAACTACATTTAGATATAACATAACCAGTGTGTGGATCATCCAATCAACCCGATTGATACGCTAGATTCCTGACTTTTCTGCCGTAGTCGGCAAGCGACTACTCGTTTTCCGCTTTTTCATTATAAAAACGGAGTAAATCTCCATATATAATTTTATCGGAATAATCAAGTTCCTGCTTCACTTTTTCCGCATACGGCTCGCACTGTGAGTTATCTGTTTTCAATCCTGTCTTTTTATCATAACAAGTATTATCTTTATAAACATAATCTTTTGTAACAAAGCTTCCATCTCGCAATATCGCCAAATTTAGCTTGTCTTGAGCGAACAAATCCTGACCAAAATGAATATCATTTTTCGTGTCAATTCCTAATAAATGAAGCAAAGTTGGCTTCACATCGATTTGTCCCGCTACTTTCGAAATGACTTTTGGATGCTGATCGGTCACCCCTGGAATATGGATGATTAAAGGAACCCGCTGTAATTGAACATGGTCGACAGGAGTAATCTCCTCTTTTCCTAAATACTGCGCCATCGCTTCATTATGGTTTTCCGAAATGCCATAGTGATCGCCGTATAAAATAATGACAGAGTTTTCGTAGAGCCCTTCCTTCTTCAGCCATTCAACAAACATTTTCAGCGACTCATCCATATAACGAACCGTCGGGAAATAGCGATTGACAGTCCGATCATTCGACGTATACTCCGGCACCATTCGATCCTCTTCCTCTAATTCAAATGGAAAATGGTTAGTCAGCGTAATCAGCTTAACGTAAAACGGCTGCGGCAATGTTTTTAAATGCGCAACGGATTGCTCAAAGAAATGCTGATCCTTTAATCCCCAACCTACCGAATTTTCTTCTGTCACATGAAAATCATCCAAGGAAAAATATCGGTCATAACCAAGCGAATGGTACATTACGTCGCGATTCCAAAAACTTTTATTATTAGCATGAAATACGGCGGTATAATAGCCCTTGTTTTTTAGAATTTCCGGAGTGGCATGGTATTCATTGGTCGCATGAGTAAAGAAAACCGCGCCGCGTCCAAGCGGATACAAGGAGTTTTCAATTAAAAACTCCGCATCAGATGTCTTCCCTTGTCCTGTTTGATGATAGAAATGATCAAAATAGTAGCTTTCCTTGATAAAATCATTTAAAAACGGAGTAATCTCTTGTCCATTGACCTGGTTATTGATCACAAAGCTCTGCAACGATTCCATTGACACAATAATCACGTTGCGGTCTTTAGCGATGCCAAACAATTGCTGATCTGGTTCCTTTTCATTCGCGCGAATATAGTTTTCAATTTCAGCGAGCTCGTTGCCATTCGCTAACACTCTTTGCGCTTTTGTCTTCGATTGCAAAACGGCATCATAAATTAAATAGTTGTACATGCCGATATTTTTGACCAGCATTTTTCTGTCAAACGTTCTCGTTAATAGCTCCGGTCTTTGTCCTTCTGCAAGATCGAGATTCACTAAAACAAGCGCGGTCAATATTAAAAAGTAAGCAGAGCGTTCTGTTTTTGTCACGCGCTCAAATGCCACAAACGACGATTTTTTCCAAACCAACCATGCAAATAGAGCAACATCGACAAACATCAATAAATCAGCAAAGTGGAACAACTCAAACACGCTATTCCCTAAATCCCCTAAATTACTCGTTTGAAACAGTACGGGAAGCGTAATAAAATCGTTAAAAAATCGATAGAACATTACATTAATATACAACAAAACGGTGACTAAAAAGCTAATGGCAACAATGTAGCGGTTGCGCCATTTTTCTTTCATAAATAAAGCAAATCCGAAAACAAGCAATAAAAAGCTTAATGGATTAATAAATAAGATAAACTCTTGAAGCGATGACTCAATTTCAATATCAAAGCTAGTTTTATAGACAATATATGTCTTCAGCCATAACCAAACTATGGCGATCAGCAAAAAGCGATGCTTTCTGATCATTTTGTTCCATCCTTTCTTCTACCAGAAACAAACCATAAAATGGATATTATTCCTATTTTCCACCATATATCTTAATATTCTTTTGACAAAAAGGCAACTTATTTTTGTTATATGGCCGATACATAAACTTTTTGCAACAACTTCCTATAGATGTAACTCGACACGTTCATTTTTGTATAAATAGAGGGTAAAAACTGTTTGTTGACAGTCGAACGATCAAGCAATGCTGCTTCACAGAACCATCCATGGGCCTGAAAGCGATAGGGCTCAGAACCTTCCGGACATATTTTTTCAGTTTGATATAGAGAGCTAGTCATTCAACCCTTCCAGAGTCGCGACAAAACTTTTCATGCTAGCAGTCTATTAGCCATTTGACTCGCAAGCCACATTTCTATGTAAAAGGGCCTTTCTGAAGGTACTGCATGCATCATGGATATACGTTTGTCACCAAGAAAAAGTTTCACTTGGATTTGTTCAATCATCATAATAGGGAGATGCGTCCATCTTTGTTCCAAAGTGAGCAGGGGATGATCTGATTTTAACAGGGAGCCGATCGTCGAGAAAATAGGGATTCTTCTTCTGGGGATTACCCTAACGCTTGAACATAGAAGCTTCTCTGCTCCACAACGAAAATGGTCCTCAACGTTCCTTTGGGTGATTTGATCGCTTGGTATCCGGCAATTCGAGTGCTTTCGTACTTAGGATATTTTGTGCATGAAAAAATGCTTGGTTTTCGCACGCTTTTTCTCCAGACACCCCATATATCCGGCGAACAAAGAACATGAGCGATCGAATATAGCAAAAATCGGGGTGATCGCCCACCGAAATTTATCTCTCCTTACCATTTTTACACGCTTAAAAAGGGAGACTTCTTTCCTAAGTGGGGATTAGGAACAATAGAAGCTCCCTCTGCCTTTATGAACCAATCGTCCGTTTTATCAATAAGGTCTAACCTTATGTTTCGTTTTGTAAGATGGCAGGTTGGAGAGTTCCATTCGCTTTATCCGTTAGCATTCGTACTTTCTAAAAACTGCTGCACCATTTGAACACATTTCGTTTTATCATACCCGTTGTAAAAACTGACGGAAAACTTCGCAGGATCACCGAAAAAAAAGCGTTCATAAAGCGTTTGTCTTGTTCCAAACGCGCTCATGGTCATATCCCATGCCAAGCGAAACAATTGTACCCGATCTTCAGCCTCCAGCGTCGCTGCCTGTAAATAGCGATCTAAATCTGAACGAATAGGAGAAGCAAAATCCTTTTCTGTCGGCAAACAAACGAGGCCGCTGGCGCCAAGCAATTGAACAATTTCTGCAAAACGCGGATACATTCGCGGATATAAAAAGGCTGACGCAGATAACGGTTCTAGGGCAGGAATCATCGTACCGCGGCGATCTGGTTTCGCCTCCCTTTCTGATGCCAGCAACAATGCCTTTAACGCTTCTAATGCAGCAGCAATTTCACTTGCTTTTTCTTTGACATGCTGATATTCCGCAATTTGAATTGATTCAATCAGCAAATGCACGACCCCAAGAAAATATTCCGTCTTGACTACTCTCCTGGAAAGTACCTGATGCAAAAGCATCGCCGATAAATGGCTCTCTGTATACAGTTCTTTAGCCAGCCATGCATTTTTATATAAAAATACACGGTCCCACGGTACAAGCACATGATCAAAAACAACAAGCGCATCCACTTCATCAAATCGCGAACTTAGCGGATAATTAAACGCCGACGAGCCGCCTGCAAACGATGGGCGACAAATAAACTTTAATCCTGGCGTGTTTGTCGGAAGAGAAAATGCGTAAATATACTCATCACCAATATAATTGCCGCCAGCAGGCAAAACGAGGAGCTCATCCGTGATTCCTCCCTGAGTAGCCAAAAGACGCGCTCCTTTTAAGACAATGCCATCGGCTGTTTCATCGACGACCTTAGCCGCCACAATCTCCTCATTATCTTCTATATAACCAAGAGAACGGTTTTTCTGAGGATTAATAAACGTATGTGTAAAAGACCAATCATGTTTCATTGCTTGCTCATATAAATGACGTACATGCTCGCCATACTCAGGTCGTTGCTCTGCAAACATATCGGCAGCAGCAGCTAAGGCCATGACAGCTGTATTCATGTAGTCAGGTGATCTTCCCATCATGCCGGCACTGATTTTCGCCCACTCCTGAAACATGAGACGTCTTTTTTCCAAATCCTCTTTTGTCGTCGGACGCAAAAAAGAAGCACCTACTAATTCGCCGTTTGGAGCCCGGAACGTAAGAATGTGTTGCTTATCTGGATGATGCTGAGCATCATACAATTTCGCTTGACTGCGCATAATTCCCGAGAAAGCTGGATGCTCAGATCGTTTCCCCGTGACGGGGGTACCATCGATCCAAACATCCGCCTGCTGATTGTCAATCCTTTCAATATACTCGCTTCCTCTAATAATCCCCATGGTTCTTCCTCCTTCTGGCCGCTGCCCCAAAATATTTACGAGTATTGTATGCTCAGAAGGATGTACGAGTGATTTCACCATGAACCATCATTCTATTTTTATGGAGAGATCGCTCATTTTACTACATGTCAGCCGTTCTTTCCCTTCGTCTCTTTAAAATGACGAATAAACTTGGCCATGCGGTTCATATAAGAAAAAGGCTGATTGCATGAAACAATCAGTCTTTTATGCTGCTATAATAAAAACGCTTGTTTGGCCAGCCAAGCACCGCCAATCACTCCAGCATCATTGCCGAGCGTTGCCGTAACAATAGAAGCTCCCTCTGCTACACGAGGAAAAGCAAAACGTCTAAAATAATGGCCGGTATGCTGAACTAATATGTCACCAGCTTTGGATACACCGCCGCCAATGACAATTTTTTCCGGATTCAAGGCATTGGCAACATGAGCGAGAGCCAGTCCCAGATGAAAGGTGACAAAGTCAACGATTTCAAGCGCCAATCGGTCATTGGCTTTAGCTGCGTCAAATACATCTTTGGCCGTTACATGTTCTGCTTGCCGCAATATACTATCAGCTTCGCTATTGGTCAGCTTTTCTTTTGCGATACGCACAATTCCTGTTGCCGAAGCGATCGTTTCTAAGCAGCCCGTTTTTCCGCAATTACAAGCAGCTCCTCCGTCCGGGATGGAGGTAATATGGCCAATTTCACCACCTGCACCATTCGTTCCGCGCACGATTTGACCATTGGCAATCACACCGCCGCCAACTCCTGTCCCAAGCGTGACACAAACTAAATTTTTTGCGCCATTCCCTGCTCCTTTCCACATCTCGCCAATGGCTGCCATATTAGCATCGTTATCCACAACAACAGGAAGCGATGTTTCCGCCTCAAGCAGGTTTTTCAAAGGGTAGTTTTTCCAGCCAATATTGACTGTCTCATAAACGACTCCTGTGTCTCCTTTGATAGGACCAGGCGCCCCCATGCCGATCCCTAGTAGCTTCTCTCTTCCTTGACCGTGCTTTTCCAACCTTTGATCAATTGCTTTAGCAATATCAGTAACAATATGTTTTCCGTGATCAGTATGATTTGTATCGATTTCCCATTTATCAATCATTTCCCCATATATATTGATAAACGCCATTTTAATTGTTGTGCCACCTAAATCAACACCTGCTAACCATTTTTCCATGTTCTATTCATCCCTTTTTCATTCGTTTTTCTCGTTCCATTTGTGCCTCATGCCTCACGATCAACAGCGCCATTTGGTATTCCTGCACATCAATCAGCTGCGATTGATATAGCTCCTTTAGCTCCTCCTCCATTAACTCTAAATCAGCTACCCGATCGCCTACATAAATAATCGTTCCAAACTTTTTTAAAAGCTGCTGAACATCATAAACCGTTTTCATCTTTTCACCCGCGCTATATGTTATATATCGTTTTTGTACATATTATAAATTTATAAACAAACGGAGCAAGCCGTCAAGAAAGGAAACGATCCCTACTATAAAAAACATAAAAGAAGGCTTCAGATTGTAGAAAAAGTCACTTTTGGCTTTGCCGGTCATTATTTAAATTAATTATGATTTTTCTATATCAGATTCGCTTGAAAATGCTTGGTTAACAAGAAACATAGACGAGGGAAGATGCAAATCGAACAAAATGTAGGAGACGAGCGAAACCAGTAATGCAGAATGAAAGCGTTTATCAACAGTTAAAGGCTTATCTTACGAAAAGATAAGCCTTTTTATCGATCGGGATCACGCGGATGCAGCACGGTCGGTCTTCGATTTTTTAACGGAATAGGAGAGCGGATCAACACGTCGCGCATCGCCCGGTAGGAAAACGGAATAAAGGGCCATAAATAAGGAATCGTAAAGGATTTCATGCGCGCTAGCATCATAACCCACAACGTAATTCCAACGATATAACCGTAAACGCCAAATAAAGAGGTAGCAATGAGTAAGCCAATGCGCACAAGGCGGTTCGCCAATCCCAGCTCATAGCTTGGTGTCGCAAATGTACCAATCGCTGCAATAGAAAAATAAAGAACGACTTCATTGGAAAAAATGCCGACCTCTACAGCAATTCCCCCAATCATCAGAGCCGCCACAAGTCCCAGTGCCGTCGCTAAGGAGGAAGGCGTATGAATCGCCGCCATTCTTAGCATATCAATACCGAGTTCAATCACAATGAGCTGGGCAAATAACGGAAGATCTCCTGTACTTGCTTTCCCAATAAAGGAAAGGGCACTAGGCAGCTGATCAGAATTAGTCATCGCCCAATACCATAGCGGCAGCAGAAAAAGCGAGGCCCAAACAGCTAAAAAGCGGACCAAGCGCAAATAGGCGCCAACAATGGGTTTATTGCGATACTCCTCCGCATGCTGTAAATGGTGCCAAAATGTCGCTGGCATAATCAAGACACTGGGTGAGCCGTCAACCATGACCAAGACATGACCTTCATATAAATGAACGGCCGCCGTATCTGGCCGTTCCGTGTACCGGACAACCGGATAAGGATTCCAATGTCGTCCAGAAATAAATTCTTCAAGTGTTTTTTCTCCCATTGGCAGCCCATCTGTATCAATTTTGGAAATCGATTCCTTCACACTACGAACAATTTCCGGATTTGCGATATCCTCAATATAACAGACACAAATGTCGGTTTTGGATCGCCTCCCTACTTGCATATATTCCATACGCAGCGTTCGGTCGCGCACTCTCCTTCTCGTCAACGCCGTATTAAAAACAATGGTTTCGACAAAGCCGTCACGTGCGCCGCGGACCACCCGTTCCATATCCGGCTCTTGCGGTCCGCGAACCGGATACGTGCGAGCATCAATCAAAATAGCATAAGCGATCCCATCGATCATTAATGCCGTAGGACCTGAAAGCACTCCATCGACAATTCGATTTAAATCATCCGTCTTTTCTAATTCAACATAAGGCAAATATGTTTTTAACAATTTCTCGATCGGACTTTCCTGAAGCGCTTGTTGATCAAGGGTTGCTAAAAACTTCATGATATAGTGCAAGATATCATCTTTGACAAATCCATCAATCATAAAAAAAGCCATGCTGCGTCCTGCATATTCTACATCTAAATGAATAACATCAAAACTTTTGCCAACACCTAGACGCTCACGCAAATAAGCAACATTTTCAGACAATGATGTGGAAATAGCCCGCTTTGTTCGTTCCATCGTTTTTTCACCTGCACGATCTCTCATTTATCCTCCAGCATTGACAGCCGCGCGAGAATTCATACATATTTTCCAAATTCTCTGCATATACATTGGTGAAAACTTGTCCATATTATTGGAGGAAAAATATGAAGCGAGCACTTTTTTGGATGATCCCTCTATTTGTCACACTATTGATAAGCCTTTATCTTTTTCCGTTTTCTTTTGAGAATCCATCACAAGAGGCCATCACTTTTTTTCCTATTGACCAAGAGGCTAGCTTTCAGCAAACCGCAACCGTTTTACATGCTCGGTCGCCAAAATCGCACCATTCATATTCCCTTTCTTGGACGGTCTCTTCTTCTTTAAACGAAAAAGTGTATTTGCGGCAAGATATTTCTTTGCTGTTTGCAGATGGACGTTTAATGGGGACTTTGTCTAAATGGAGAGAGGCTGATCAATCACTGCGGCAAGAACGGTCCTTTCAGTCGACCGATAGTCATTTTTTCCAAGCGATTTCTTTTCACTATGGAGAGATTCATCGCGGAGACACCATTACGAGCAGTCAAAAAATGAGTGGCGATCAATTATATGTCATTGCTTCTCCATACTCTCCATTTACTTCTTTCCGTCACGCCAAAACAGCAAATGAAAAAGAATGGCAGCGAGTATTAAATAAAGCCTCCTCACAGCTTCTTGAATATACAGCTAAAGCAATGATTGAAGAAATAGGGGTTAATGAACGACGCTACTATCACTTGTATTTGCCAGAGCTGCTTTCCTATAACGAGCAGCCGTTTCCTGATCTTTCGCAAGCAAAAACCCAAGCCATTATCGGCAATCTATGGGAAGGATTGTACAAAAACTATTTTTTAGGAATCAAACAAAAGGACGGATCGATTATTTCGCCAATTGGAAGCACCGTTCCGCTTCTTTTAATAAGTAAAGACTACTCCCATTTAATTGTTTTGACGAAAACGAAAAATGGGGAAACTGTGCAATTGCGCCAGCATATTTCCCCATAATCTTTATCCTTTAAATCCCATATATAAACTAAAAGAAAGCAATGACAATGTCACGAGAAACGAAAGCAATTGCTTGCTCCATGAACGATGGCGCGGCAAGTGAACGATATTGGCTGCCAGAAAACCACCAATCAAACCACCGATATGTCCGGCGTTATCAATCCCGGGAATCAACAGTCCCAACCCTAGATTAAGCACGATTAATCCTATAATATTAGCCCCCATTGTTTGAAAGAAAAGATGGCGGTATACCGTACCAAAATAAAGAAGGGCGCCAAATAAGCCGAAAATCGCTCCAGACGCTCCTGCGGAGATGGAAGAGGTGAATAAAAAACTGCCGACTGTTCCGAAGAAGCCTGCCAACAAGTAAATAAACAAAAAGCGCCAAGAGCCATATAAACGTTCGACCACGATTCCTAAATAATATAGCGCCATTGTATTCATTAATAAATGAAGAAAACCAATATGTAAAAAAACCGGTGTAATCAGCCGCCACCATTCCCCCGATTGAATCAGAGGGTTAAACTTTGCTCCATATTGAATCAGCACAGCAGAATTCGTGCTGCCTCCTTTCCATTCAAGAAAAAGAAACATCAATACTTGGATCGCGATTAATGCATAGACGATCCGTGGCTTGCCGTGCTCCATCAGGCGCTTCTCTTTTTCTTGCCTTTCTTTTTCTAGGCGGAAGACATGCCTTTGGATAGACTGGATCGCAAACTGGGGGGCCATGTCGTGTTCGATCGCGGGCAGCGAAACGGGAACATGGATGATTTGGCTTATGTCCTGCAACGCTTGCATCTGGTTGGCTGAATGAACCAATATCGTATGTAAGCTCGAATGCTCAGTGGGTTCCTTCACGATCCATTCCCAATCATCAACCGGCGGATAAGCGGAAATATAGATATTCAAGATTGGAAGCGAACGGCGTAAATGCCGTTTTTGCAGCTGTTCAGCTATCTGGCGCGTATATTCAAGATCACGTTGGAGCCAGCTGCTCCAATCGATATCATACCGCACAAGCCGAATAAGCGGAGCGCCTTTATGCTCGAAAGACTCTAACCATATTTCATGAGGCGCATTCGATAATTTGATAATTCGATAGCGGTTTTTCACCAAAAAGTATACGAGCTGCCAATAAAACAGATCCACGTTTCCCTCTCCCTTTCATATCGTTAAAAACCACGTGCTATGACGAAAAGCTTATTTTTTAGCCATTGTACCATAATTAATGAAAAACTTGCGAAACAACTGCTTTGCGAACAAATGGAATGCTCATTCCTGCACGCACAAGCAGTGTCTGCAAGGGACGAATGCTCAATACTCCATTCAGCAACCGATAACGATAGCGATACAGGAAAATCGCAGCGATTACAGCCGTAATGGCATATATCGTTTTATTCACTTTTTTCGCCTCCCATTCATGATTTCTCTATTCTTTTTCCCCAAAATCGATAAATTATAAAACGCATCCTTTATGCTTTATGAAGGATGCGTCAGACTATGGATAAACGCTTTCATTCTGTGACACTGGCCCCGTTCGTCCACTCACACTCATAAGCGTCTTTTGTTCGATTTGCGTCTTCATTCGACTACGCTCATTTTCTGCCAAGCGTTGTCCAGCCAGTCTGCAAGTAGAAATGTCACCATGAACGGATGTTGCATAAACCTCCCTCACCTACTCTCCATTAAGAGATAGGAGACTTCTCGGTGGACGATGTTAAAATAGTTGTAGACAATGTCCAAATGGACATTGTCTACAACTAACACAGCTTTCTTATGAAGGATGCGCTTTATTTCCGAAAAAAGGGTTAAGAACATTTTTTAATACCGTGGCTGAATGGGAGAATTTCGCTTTTTCCGTTTCTGACAGCTTTAACTCTACAATTTCACGGATGCCGCCGCGATTGACGATGGCTGGAACGCCGATATAAATATCCGCATGGCCATACTCA
Organism: Anoxybacteroides rupiense; assembly: GCF_014196195.1. Taxonomy (GTDB): domain Bacteria; phylum Bacillota; class Bacilli; order Bacillales; family Anoxybacillaceae; genus Anoxybacteroides; species Anoxybacteroides rupiense. The sequence goes on from NZ_JACIDF010000002.1 coordinate 383,621, forward strand.
CCGTTTAAATAAGCAGATACCGTCAGCACAGAATTTTCATTTTGTAAAATCGCCTTTGTTAAACGGGCAAGACCCATGGCAATTCCATAATAGGTTGCCCCTTTGCGCTCGATAATATGGTAGGCGGCATCGCGAACGTTCGCAAAGATTGTTTCTAAGTCCTCTTGCTTATACTGCTTGCGCTCACGAATAAACTCTGTTACAGCTTTTCCGCCGATATCTGCATGACTCCACACTGGAAGTTCGGTATCGCCATGCTCACCAATAATATAAGCATGAACATTTCTGGCATCCACTTGAAAATATTGTCCGAGCAAATAACGGAAACGGGCTGTATCTAAAATCGTTCCTGAGCCAATCACCCGTTCATGCGGAAGCCCTGAAAACTTCCATGTCGCATAGGTAAGAACGTCGACAGGATTTGTGGCAACAAGAAATATTCCGTTAAATCCACTTTTCATGACTTCTGAAACGATGGATTCAAAAATTTTCATATTTTTATGAACTAAATCTAAACGAGTTTCTCCCGGCTTTTGGTTGGCTCCAGCCGTGATGACAACAAGGTCGGCGTTTTCGCAATCACGATAATCACCAAACCATATTTTCGTTGGTGAAGGAGAAAACGGAAGACCGTGGTTTAAGTCCATTGCATCCCCTTCCGCTTTTTCTTGATTAACATCAATTAACACAAGCTCTTCCGTAACGCCTTGATTGAGCAAAGCAAATGCGTAACTTGAGCCAACAAAACCTGTTCCAATTAGAACAACCCTTTTTCCTAAATGTGCCATCTTCGCTTCTCCACCTTTCACCATTCATAACAAGAGAGCTTTCTTCTATACTTTACCATTATCTATCGGGTTCCTCCCCTTCTTTCTATTGCAAATTCGTGACAAACAAATAAACAATCAGTGAACAAGCAATGGCTAACCAATTTACTAAATCGTTATTAAGTAAACGAATTCCTTTAATATGTACAGTTTTTTGCTGACAGTGCTCCGTTTTTTCTGTTTCAATGCCGCAAACCTCGCAGCGGTACATCGCTTGCCACACCGCTCCTAAATATGTATCAATCATGCAGCCTAAAAAACCGGCGATGCTCACAGCAACAACGGGAACACCATCCCATAGCAGCGAACCGACCACAGCGATTAGTCCAGCTCCTAAACAAGAAGCAGCAAGGCCAAGCCAGGTAACCGCCCCTGATGTCCCCGGCTCCGTTTTTTCCCATGTTGTCACAAGGCGAGGAGACTGGCGGCTGAGACTGCCAATCTCTGAAGCCCATGTATCCGCATTCGCCGCAGCAATGGAAACGATAAACAATCCTTGCCAAACAAAGGAAGGAAAAAAAAGGGAGAGTAGGCTAATGGTCGCCGGAATGCTTCCATTCGCGAAAACTTGAATATAATCCCGTTGCGATCCTTTTGCGACTTTTTCCGCTACTCTTTCCTTTTTCCGATGACAAAAATGGCTCCAAAAGCTTGATGTAACAAAAAATACGCCTAATAGGCATAATCCCTTCCAAGCAAATCCAGCAGCAACTGCTGTTCCAACCAAAACGGTCGCTAATGCTCCCGATATCGATAAAGAGCGGACAACGAAGCCGCCAATAGCCACGATCCAAATAGCAGCTATATATAGCCATTCATTCATCACACATCATAACCTTTTCATTAGTAACAATCATGTCAACCGGAATGTCATGCGCTTCAAATGGAACATGGTTTACCACTTGAAAGGAATAAGCAAGCGAAATCGTCGGCCGCCAAAAATGCTGCAGGTAACGGTCATAGTATCCGCCCCCATAGCCGATTCGATATCCTGCTTTGGAAAAGCATACTCCCGGAACGATCATCACATCGATTTGCCGAGAAGCGACTTCTTCCGTCATGGCTACAATCGGCTCCTGTAAACCGAAATAAACAGACTCTAATTGATCAAATGAACGGATGGCGCGAAATGTCATCGTTTTTTCTTGTGGATCACATTTTGGGACGCATACCGTTTTTCCTTCCTGCCAAGCCTTTTCAATAATGGGTTTTGTGTTAATTTCGTTCTCTCTGGAAATGGTGATCCCAATGGTTTCCGCCTGCTGCCAAACCGGCAAAGCGTACAGATTCTCCGCAATTTGCGCGTCATACTCGTTCTTTTGCTTTGCTGATAAGCTTCTTATTTTTTCTTTCATTTGCTTGCGAAGCGCGCTTTTTTCCTGCAATTCATTCCCTCCTCTGCTTTGCCCTCCTCCTCACTTACCTAAGTTGAAGTGGAGCATTCCTGTCCTTCTCTTCGGTAAAGACCGATTCATTCCCCACTTATGGAAGCAGGAGATTTCTCATTTGAGATGATAAAAAAGCAGCAGGAAAACGTTTCCTACTGCTTACTTTGTTTCGCGATGAAGGGTCGCTTTTTTGTCTCTTGGACAATATTTTTTTAACTCTACACGATCTGGATTGTTGCGTTTATTTTTTGTTGAAATATAGTTACGTTCGCCGCATTCTGTGCAAGCCAATGTAATATTTACGCGCATGATCATTTCCCTCCAAACTTTATAAACTTATAATCAGACTTTTCTATGATAGCACTTTTTTGCGGCAATTTCCATATTTAATTTATGCATTTTGATACTGGCGAATTTTTTTTATATAATAAATCATCGTTTCACGTGCTCTTTGAACATCCAGGGCTTCAGAATAAATGGTAAACATCGGCTGATCCAGCTCCGGTAAAATAAACGTCCAGCCGCCATCAGGATGATATAATTTAATTCCGTCATTGACATCGACAATCGTTTCGTTCTCATCCTCCATCAGTCGACGCAATACAATCGCCCGGGCGTTCCAAGGACAGAACACATATTCTCTAAGCCAATGCATGCGTGGGGTGGAAGCGGTAATTTCAGATAATGGACGTCCCTCGGCAGCTAGCAGCTGAAGGAGCTGGACAAACGCATAAATGGCATCATAACAAAAATGAAACGGTTGCTGCCATTCTTTGAGCATCTCTTTTCGTGCCCCTTTGATTTTTTTGATTTGCCCATTCATTTGTCTAGCCACGGTCTCTAGCGCAGATGGCGCATAGCTTGGAACCAAAACAGGACATTCTGGCTGAAACCATAACGAGGTGATCGTATATAACGATAGCAGTTGTTCTTCAGTCACTATCGTTCCGCTTTCGTCCATAATCCAAAATTGCTCGCCATCCCTTCCTGTGATTAAAGCAAATAACGCGTCTCCTGTTTTTATATAATCGGCAATATCGCGAAAATCAGCGCTTTTCAGCATTTCAATTTCGCATGGCTGGCCATGAAGCAGTTTGTTTGCAAGATGATGGACATGTGATTCTGAGGCAAGAATTGCTTTGCAGCCACGAAGAGGCAAATGGATTTGTTGCTGCATTTCTTGAATGTAAGAGGCGCTTGGCTGTAGATGAGTATTAGAAAAACCTATTTGTTCCATCGACACACGGCGGATTTGCTCTTGAACGAACGTACGTTCAATTTCTTTTTCTTGTAAATAATTAATCGGATAGCCGTGCTTGTCATACAAATCAATGTAGATGCTTCGATCTTTTTCATCAAGGAAAATATAGACGCCGCCATCATAAGAAGATCGACGAAGCTGGTGACGCACAATCGGCGCAGTAACACTTTCTAGACATTCCGCTGTAACCACTCCTGATGCGTGCAGTCCATGAATAAACGCTTGTTTAATGAGGTTCGTAAATGGGTGTCCATCCCCTGCAACCATTACATGATGATGAACCTGAAGCGTACTTCCATAAGCAGCAGCTAGCCTCGAAGCATATTCGGGCGTCATTTCTACATTAGCAATACCGGCAATCCCGCGTGTTCCAAACAAGGATTTTTGTTGTTGCTTTCCCCAAAACACGGAAGAATGAATCACTGTTCCTTCCGCAATCGTTTTTTCCGGCCAAATTTTCATATTGGGCTTTACCTGCACCCGCGGTTGAAGAGTGCAGCGGCTACCGATTACGGATTGTTCAAGCAGTTCCACGTTGTTGCCTAAATAGGTGCCATCTGCTAAAATACTGCCACGCAATTCGCAATGCTTTCCGATATAGCTTCTCTCCCAAATGATACTTCGTTTCACGGAAGCATGCTCGCCGATTTGCACATTGGGTCCAATGACAGAATGGGCATCGATTTTGACGTTTTGGCGAATAAACGCTCCATTGCCTATAAATGATGGACCGACAATAACCGCACCATCCTCGATTTTCACATCGGATCCGACCCAAACATGGGGAAACAGCTCCTTGCCATTGATCGACACTTGCACATGTTTATTTAAAATGTCTATGTGCGCTTTTTGATATTGCTGAATGGTGCCGATATCGAGCCAATAGCCTTTAGCCAAAAAAGCATATAAAGGCACATCCTTTTTTAATAAAAAAGGGAAAACATCATTGCTGAAATCGCACTTTTCATTTTCAATAATATACTCTAAAATTTCCGGTTCAAAAATATAAATACCCGTGTTGACAAAATCGGTATATACTTGGTTCCATTTTGGCTTTTCAATCAGCTGCTTGACCCGCCCTTCACGTGAGACGATAATTCCTCCGTAATTAAGCGGCTGCCGCTCCTGCGACATAACGATCGTGGCTAAAGCGCCTCGCTGGCGATGAAATTCCACCGCTTCAAACAAGTCGATATCGGTTAGCGCATCTCCACTGACAACAATAAACGTGTCATCAATAAAAGAAGCGGCGTTTTTTATGCTTCCTGCTGTGCCAAGTGGCTCATGTTCTTCAAAATAGTCAATATTCACTCCAAATCGGCCGCCGTCTTGAAAATGCTGTTTAATCACTCCCCCTAAATATTGAATGGTCATCGCAATATCAGTAATCTCAAACCGCTTGAGCCACTCAATGGTGTATTCAAGCGCTGGTTTTCCAACAAGTGGGACCATTGGCTTTGGAATGTTGCACGTCAGCGGTCGCAAACGCGTCCCTTTTCCCCCAGCCATAATCACACCTTTCATGATTTTTTCACCTCCCTACCTTTTTTACGGAATATTCTTTCAATATTTTTTATTTTTATTTTAACTCCTTCTCTCCTTACTTACAATAATCTTATCGATTTTATGCATTTATTTATGGTATAGTGAAGTGGGGTGATAGAAAATGATGGAATATACGTTAATTGGATTTGTAATCATTTCCCTTCTTCTTTTGGCTGCGTCTTTTTTCGGAAAAGATCAAATGAAAAGCTTAGAAGAGCAAATAGATCATTTAACGCTTTCATTGGCTCAAGAAACGTATCAACTCAAAAAACGGCTGAAGATATTGGAGGAAGAATTATTAATAAATGAAGAAAAGCCTTTTTCATTAACAGAAAAAATAAAAGACGATTCACCTCTCGCATCATCATATGCCCGTGTATGGGCTCTTTATAAAAAAGGTCTTTCAGCGGAGCAAATTGCCCGGGAAACATCGCTAACGGCTGAAGAGGTGCGCATGATTTTGCGGGGGATTGCTCGATGAACAGAGAAGCGATTCGCGGATTTGCGCTCGGAATGTTATTGTCAACCTCCATCATTGGCATCATTTATTATCAGCAGCCAGTTAAATCAACGAAAGCGCAGCTTGATGCCTATTTGCAAAAAAACGAGTTGGTCGTTTTGGCAAAAACAGAATATCAAGCGCTAAAAAAAGCAGCGGAAACGAAGGCGCAGGCTGCTTCTCCACAGACAACGACAACGGCACCGCCAGCAACCATTCGTATTTATCGGCTTGTTATTAACAAAGGAGATGTTCCCACAAAATTTGCTAAAGAACTAGAAGAAGCGAAAATTATCTCTGACGATCAGGCTTTGACCAACTATTTAAACGCCCATCAACTCACTGGACAAATTCGTCCCGGCACATATGAAATACGCAGTGATATGAAATATGAGGAAATCGCTCGCATGATTACCCATTCAAAAAGGTGACCCCTTAAAGGGCCACCTTTTTACATTTATCCATTTAAATCGTAATGCTTTCCTTTTACGAGATAGACGACATGCTCTCCTAAATTAGTCGCATGATCGGCGATACGTTCAATATAGCGGGCAATCAAGGAAAATTGGTTAATTTGCAAAGCATTTTCTTGATTGGTGGCGTTCAATCGCAGCAGTTCCCTCATGATTTGTCCATATAACTCATCTACTTCATCGTCCATTTCTGCAATTTTCCGAGCCAATACCACATCTTCTTCGTAATATGCTTTTAAACCAATGGACACCATTTCTAGCGCAACACGGTGCATTTGCATGATTTTTTCCATTTCCAGCGCAAATGGACGGTCGCCCATTCGAATCGCCGCTTTCGCAATATCAACAGCAAAATCAGCAATGCGTTCAATATCTGTTGCAATTTTAATCGCAATGACAATTCTCCGCAAATCAATGGCTACCGGTTGTTGTTTCGCAATGAGCAAAATAGCAAAATCGTTGATTTCTTCTTCCAAAGTGTCAATTTGACTGTCGTTGTCAATAATTTGCAATGCTAGTTCAATATTTTTGTGTTGAAATGCCTGAATGGAATAATTTAACGCTGTTTCGGTTAAGCTGCCAAGTTCCAGCAGCTTTTGCTGTAATGTTTTTAAATCATAGTCGAATTTTTCTCTGGCCGGCATATTGGTTCCACCTTTCGTTTAGCCGAATCTTCCGGTAATATAGTCCTCGGTGCGCTTGTCCGAAGGATTGGAAAATAAACGGTCTGTGTCATCATATTCGACCACTTCACCATTTAAGAAAAAGGCTGTTTTATCAGAAATACGCGCGGCCTGCTGCATATTATGTGTAACGATAATAATGCTATAGTTCTCTTTAAGCCTTTGAATCAGCTCTTCTATTCTTAATGTAGAAATCGGATCTAAAGCGGATGTCGGTTCGTCCATTAAAATCACATCCGGTTCAATGGCGAGACAGCGGGCAATGCATAAACGCTGTTGCTGTCCTCCCGATAATCCGCCGGCATTATCATAAAGGCGATCCTTCACTTCGTCCCAAAGGGCCGCACCGCGCAAGCTTTTTTCCACAATCTCATCAAGTGTTCGTTTGTCGCGAATCCCATGAATGCGTGGACCATAAGCGACATTATCATAGACGGATTTAGGAAATGGATTAGGCTTTTGGAAAACCATTCCGACTTGTGTACGCAGTTCTTCCACCCGATATGATTGATCGAAAATATTGCGGTTGCGATAAACAATCTCTCCAGATGTGCGCACATTCGGAACTAGTTCGATCATTCGATTTAATGTTTTAATATAGGTCGATTTTCCGCATCCGGAAGGACCAATGATCGCCGTCACTTCATTTTCATAAATATCCAGATGAATATTCTTTAAAGCATGATGCTCACCATACCACAAATTTAATTCACTTGTACGATAAACAATCTCTTTATCTTTCTCTGCCGGTTTCGAAATTGCCCCGTTTTCCGCTTTTGTCTTGATCATTGTCAATTCCATTGGGTTCTCTTCCTCCATCCATATAAGCATCAGAAGCCAACGATATTCATCGATATTGTCTTTCATTTATTATCATCCTATTGATCATAAGCATAGAACAGCGATTTTTCTTCGTCAAAACACGTGATTTCGCTTTTTGTAACACCTAAAGAGTACTATAAGACTTTTAACTTGGTTTTAAGAGATTGTTAAGCTTTTGTAAAGCAAAAAGGCACTCAATAATGAGTGCCTCTTCAAAATGGTTCTAGCTTTTCAGCTGGTGTTTGCCTTTACATCTGTGCTTTTGACGGAAAACGCCCAGCACCGTCATTTTACATTCATTGAATGGTCGGCGAAATAACGTTGTTTAGCCTCATCCCTACGTAAATGTAACATGTCGAATGACATCATTTTCTCATCAATGAACGCAGTGACTCTTATTGATTGGTTGCTTGCGAATCTGTCTGCGTTTCGTCTTGTTGCGTTTGCTGTGTCCCTTGCTGCGGCCGTTCCTTTTTCAATTCAAAGTACGCATCTAAAATTCGGCGGCCGATTCGGTTATTAATGCCGTCACTGTCTCCTTGTGTCGCCCATGGCACGACAACGGCAAACGACACTTCAGGGGCATTGTAAGGAGCATAACCGACTAATGTTAAATTATAGGTTGGATCATTTTTTTTGCTTTGAATCGGACCGTCATAAAATGCTTCCGCTGTTCCTGTCTTTCCGGCCGGCTTGTATGGAGCGTCGGCGAAATACGCATATGCTGTTCCCCCCGGCTCTTGCATAACGCGGCGAAAGCCTTCCTTCACCCGGTCGATATAGGCTGTCTTCATATCGACCCGGTTCAGCACCGTCGGCTGAAAATCGCGGATCACCGGCCCTAGCTCTTTGTCATCGTTATTCGGCTCGCGGATTTCTTTGACAATTTGCGGCTTCATACGATAGCCGCCATTGGCAATCGTTGAAACATATTGCGCCATTTGCATCGGCGTATACATATCGTACTGGCCGATCGCTAAGTCAAGAAGCAGCCCCGGCATTTTGCTTGATCCTTGAAACCCGGTAATTTCATTCGGCAGATCGATGCCGGTTTTGACGCCGAGGCCAAATTGGCTAAAATAACGCCGGATCGTCGTAAAAGCATCCGGATCGATGCTGAGCGGACCATGCGGACGATAAGTGCCGCGACCGATTGCGATCGCGGTTTTAAACATATACACGTTCGACGATTGTTTAAGCGCCGTTAATTCATTGATGCTTCCCATCGTCTTCCACGATTTTTTCGGCTTTGTTCCTTTAATGTATAACGGTTCGTCGACCAAGTACGTATTATTATGAAGCACACCTGTTTGAAAGCCGGTTAATACAGTGGCTCCCTTAACAGCCGACCCCATTGCATAAGCAGACGTAATCGTTCCAAGGGCATAATCCTGTATTTCCGTTTTGCCGCTGTCCGTTTTGACTAATCTTTTTCCCGCCATTGACAGCACTTCCCCTGTTTTCGGGTTCATCATCACGACAAAAGCCCTGTCCAATAACGGCGCATGCCCTTTCCGTTTCGTAGCAAGCAGCTCTTCTTGAATAATCTGCTCGACGCGCTGCTGCAGTTCCATATCAATGGTGAGCACGAGATCCTTGCCCCGTTCTCCTTCATACACTTGTTGCGTCTCAATGACATTTCCTGATTTATCGGTTATATTTTTTATTTTCGCTTTTTTGCCGTGAAGCACATCTTCATATTGCGCCTCTAAATAGCTTTTACCCACGCGGTCGTTGCGGCTGTAATCGCGCGCCAAAAAGTAGTCGAGCTTCTCCAGCGGAACACCGTCCTCATCGCTTGTGACGCTGCCCAGTACAGAGCGGAACGTGTTGCCATATACATAATGGCGCTCCCAATCTGTTGTCGTATTCACTCCTGGCAGCTCTTCTAAATGTTCGCTGACCACCGCGTATTCTTCATTTGTTACATTTTTATTTTTCACAATTTGCGGCGTTAGCGCATAGCCGCTATCAAGCGATCGCTTAATAGCGAGCACTTTCATTTCTTCAGGCTTGATTTCTTTTAGATCATCAGCTGTAATTCGTTCAAGTGTTAATTCATACACCTTCTTGTCCAGCTCTTTATCAGATAGCCCCTTTTTTTGCAGCGCTTTTTTTTCTGCTTCGCTGACCTTTTTAGCCGCCTTTTCTTCTCTTGTTAAAATCCAATAATCCTTCATATCGCGTTCGGTTACTTTATCTACAGGCTTATCAATGTATTGAGCCAATCGCTGGGCAATTTTTAGCGTATCTTCTGGAGTCGTCGTTTTCGTACGAGTATACGTAATTGCATTCAGCGGGATGTTATCAACAATCACACGATGATAGCGATCATAAATTTTGCCGCGCGGCACCGGTGTGCTCACTGTCACATTTTCCGTCCGTTCGACTTCTTTTCGATATTGCTCGCCATACACGATTTGTACAACCCCAAGCCGTAAAATCAGGGCTGAAAACAGCATAAACACGAGAAAAAATAATATATTTAACCGAAATGGTACTTGCGCCCTTTTCTTTTTTTTCAAAATGACACCCTCCTGCTTTTTAACGATTCCATTTCTTATTGTAAAAGAAACGGCGGCATTTTTCTAGAAAATCGTCATAAAGAAAGAGGCCCTATGCAGGAGAGCCTCCTTCTTTGTTCGTAAAAGTGCGGCGGAGAACAGCTTCATCCCCTTCCCGCTGCTGTTTTCTTGAAACCTCGATCGGGCGGATAAACCAATAAATCATCGTGTGCCCCGCTCCTAGCACCATCATCAGTACAGAAATGCCGCTTTTTTCGTTGAAAAAGGTAATGGTGAATAAAAAGGCGAGAATGGAGACAATGCGTCCAGCATTTAAAAACAGCTCGCGAACGACGATATATTCAATTCTTCGATCCGCTGATCCCCAGCTCTTGCCAATCACATCAAATGTCAACGATGAATACGGCACGAGCAGGATCGGATAAGCGATCGCAATCGCAACAGCATACAGCATCAAACGCATATAGGAGGGATCGAAAACAATTAAGAAAATCGCCGCGTACAGCAATAAACCGCCGCATAAAATCGCCAGTTTTCGATAAGATGGCTTAATCAGTCTAGAGGCAACATAGTACGCCACAAAGGATGTCAGCGAATTCACAAAACCAAATTTTCCAAGCGCCCATTCGCTATCGGTGGCAACATACACAAAGACAGAAATAATAAAAACAAAAATCCCTTCTCTTAATCCTTGAAAAAAATGAGCGTTTGTAATCAACCGCCACTCTTTATTATTCTGCCTCTCTTTGATAATGCGCAGCAAAGCGTATTTTCCTTCTGCCTGCCTCCTCTTAAGGAAAAAGCTGAGGACTACAGCAATTAAAAACATCCCTAATGAGATGGAAAAAATGAGCGTATATCCTTTCTTAACAAGCATGGAAATGATATATCCTGCAGCGATAGGGCCGATCATCCCGGCGGCCGACGTTAAAATGCCTAGAAAGCCATTAAAAAAATCCCGTGTATTCGGTTCTGTGATTTCAAATGTCAATACATTAAACGCCAGCCAATAAAAACCATAGCCGATCCCAAGCAACGAACCAAGCAATAATAAATAATCATCGGCGCGCTGTCCAACAAGCAATACACTCATAAAAAAAGCCGCTAAAAATGACACGCCTAAACGCAAAACAATAATGCGATCGACTTTTTTCGCAAGTCTTCCGGCAAAAACAAACGTCAAAGGCTGCAATACTACAATCGCCAAATTATACAGCGCCAAATCCCGAAATTCTCCCGATTGTTTCCATAAATATACATTCACAAAGGTGTTGGAAAGTGCAATGCTTAATGAATAAAAGCCACCGATGCATAGCAACAAGATGAGATCGCGATTGATATGCTCATGGCCGAATATTTTTTTTAGCATAGTCATGGTTAACTCCCCTTTTCATCTTAAAGGATAGTTTGGCAATCTCCTGCCTGTTCTATGCACCGCACATAAAAAAGACGCCCCTGAATCCAAAGCCATCCTAGACTGTCCATCCATATTAAAAAAGCGGTCTGAGACAGAAAAAACCGAAACAAATGGCGGCTAAAAATAATGGAGCCAAAGTCAAAATTGACTTTGGCTCCTGTTTGAGACGGCGATTGATTGGGGCCGTCCCTTTCCATTCATTTCTTATTTTGCAGCTTGATAACGTTTAGTAACCTCGTCCCAATTTACGACATTCCAAAATGCAGAAATGTATTCTGGACGACGGTTTTGATATTTTAAGTAGTATGCATGCTCCCAAACATCCAAGCCAAGAATTGGCGTTTTTCCTTCCATAATCGGATTGTCTTGGTTTGGCGTGCTTGTCACTTCAAGCTCGCCATTATTCACAACGAGCCAAGCCCATCCAGAACCGAAGCGAGTTGTTGCGGCTTTTGTAAATTCTTCTTTAAACGCAGCAAAGCTGCCGAATTTTTTGTTGATCGCATCCGCTAATTCACCAGTTGGCTCACCGCCGCCATTTGGCGAAAGAATCGTCCAGAAAAGGCTATGGTTGGCATGTCCACCACCATTATTGCGAACAGCTGTACGAATGCTCTCTGGAAGCGCTTCTAAATTGCTAAGCAATTCCTCAAGCGTTTTTCCTTGCAGATCTGCATGACCTTCTAACGCTGCATTTAGGTTTGTAACATATGTGTTATGGTGTTTAGTGTGGTGAATGTTCATTGTCTCCTTGTCAATATGCGGTTCAAGCGCGTCATAAGCATAAGGTAATTGAGGTAATTCAAAAGCCATTTTAATTCCTCCTTTGTTGTCATATGTACTGAACGAGAGCCTCGTCCATTCAAAATTAGCTTACCAAAATTGCCACAATGTTTCAATTTATTTGCTTGTTTGATAAGCTTAACAATTTTTATACATTTTCTTAATAAAAGCTTAAACTTCATTCAATACATTGAAAGTAGGATTTTGGCATAAATGGTATCAGAAATGAGGAGTGCAAATGATGAGCAAATCAAAGCAAGCACGGGCAATTTTATCACGCTTATCTTCTTTGCTAGATGCAACAAAGCAAAAAGGGAAGTCTATGCGTTCTCTCCCTTTTTTTCGTCTTTCCTTTTCTCGCAAATGGAGTTTGCAAACGATGTTAACGATGCTGATTATTCTAACCAGCTGCCTTGCGTCCATGTTGATCGCTTATACAAGCTATCAAAAAAACAAACAAATCACTACTCAAGCCGTCGAACAACAAATGCAGCTGGCAACAGAAGTGACGATCGAAAAAATTTCGATGCTAAAATCTACTGTCACAAATGAAGACTTTCAAAAAAAGCTATCATACATACTTACATTAACTAAACATAAGTTCCAATCTCTTCAAGCAAATCCCATGCAATTTGTGATCACAAAAGAGGGAAAGTTAGAAAAATTGGCGGGGTTTCATAGCTCCTTGCCCGCGCTTTCTCCGTCATCGATTCGGAGCATATATGAAAAAAAACAAGGAATTCTCCATATTCAAGGGCTGACACTCTCTTACGCCTCTTCTGTTGACTTAAACGGTGATATCTATGTATTAGCGTTGAATGATCAGGATTATTTGCAGCCTGTTTTTGCTTATCAAAAAACAAGCATCGTGATTTCATTGCTGATTGCCCTGCTTGCAAGCTTAATCGGCTGGCTGATCGTACGCAAGATGGTTAAACCGATCACCTTATTAAAGCATGCTATGGAGCAAGTGGGAAAAGGAAATCTGCAAACACGTCTGCAATTAAGGCATGCGAGTAAGGATATCCATGCACTTGCAGCCGGTTTTAATCAAATGGCCGACAGCTTAACCGCATTGATTGCGCATCTAGATACAAGCTCTAAGCATGTCTCTCACTCGTCTGAAACATTAAAGCATGCTGCATACGAATCGCGGCTCGCATTTGGACAAATTTCAAGCGCGCTTGGAGAAATCGCTAGCGGCGCAGAAAAACAAGCCCATTCCACCATCGAAACGACACAGTTTTTTCATGAAATAGCCGAAGGAATGGAGCAAGCGTTTCATTCCATGGAAGACGTTGAAGCGTCGACAAATGAAGCGACACATAAAGCCCATGCAGGAAACCGCTTAGTGGATCATGCTGTTCAACAAATGCGTTTAATCCAAAAAACCGTTGGCGAAACCGCTGATGCCGTATACATACTGGGGGAAAAGTCGAAACGAATTGATCAGATCGTCCATCTAATTAGCCAAATTGCCAATCAAACGAATCTCCTTTCTTTAAACGCAGCCATTGAAGCAGCACGAGCAGGAGAGCATGGAAAAGGATTTTCCGTTGTCGCTCATGAGATTCGAAACCTTGCTTCCCAAAGTGGTGAAGCGGCAAGGCAGATACGGGAAATTATTGAAGAAATTCAGCATGGCGTCAACCAAACCGTTCACTCCATGGCGCGAGGATCGGAAGTGATCAAGGAAGGAATCGAAATCGTTTATCAAACCGATACATCATTTAAAGACATCGCTCATGCTGTAGAAAATGTGTCGAGAGAATCAAAGGAAGTAGCGGCGATGATCCATCATGTCTGCTCGCAAACAAAACAAATGTCCATGACTATGGAAGAGGTATCTTCTATTTCGCAACAAATTGCGGCCAATATGGAGCATGCAGCTGCGATTGTTCAGGAGCAAAGCGCTTCCGTTGACGAGGTTTCGCATGCCTCTAGCTCGTTAAATGATCTCGTCAAACAGCTGCAACAAGTCGTTCAAACGTTTAAAGTATCTGCTAGGGATAAAAATTAACAAGCTTTTTTCATTTGCAAGTGTGTCGTCACATGATAGTGGTGAAAAGCAAATTGTGTACATGTTTGCTAGGCCACCCACATGTCCAGTTGCGCTAAACAACCGATGAAATAGATGGTCTTTATATCGCACTTATTGACTCATCAAGTAAAAGAATCCCTTTTTAGCACATAAGGGATTCTTTTCATTTTACAGCACTAGTTGAATTCTCTGGCTGAACAATATACAATGAGCATGGAAGCAAGGGAAGGATGTGTAACGGATGAATCTATTCATGCAGCTATGGAAAAGTTTGTATTCGCCAAAAGATATCGCTCGATTTCGTTTTCAAAAAATTGGAAGATCCATTTTATATATCTTCCTCTTGTCATTGATTACATCACTACCTACTACTTATTATTTTACAACAAGCTTTATTGAAGGCACGCGTTACACTGGCGGTTTGCTACAAAACGACATTCCGTCTTTTACCATCGAAAATGGTTCCCTACATTCGTCAGCCAGCGAGCCGATCGTCATGAATGAACAAGGTTTAACCATTGTGTTTGACAGCACGGGAAAAATGACAAAAGAAGAAGTGGAGCGCCTAGGAACAGCGATTGGACTTTTAAAGCATGAAGCCGTGCTTGTGACAAATAGTCAATTACAATCTTATAACTATTCCATGTTTCCTCAAGATACCAAGCTGACAGATCAGGATGTACACTCATTTATTCAAACGGTTCAATCATTGCTTCCTGTACTGATTCCGCTGGCGTTTTTGTTCCTTTATATTTTTACAAGTGCGAGCAAGTTCATCGGTGTATGTGTTCTTGCCTTTATCGGACTTATTTTAAAAGGCACGCTTGATAAAAAGATCTCGTATCGTCACACATGGGTGATGTCTGCGTATTCCATAACTTTATCCACCATCTTTTTTGCCATTATGGAAATGATGCACACAGCGGTTCCATATGCACCATTTCTCCATTGGTTCGTATCCATTACCGTATTATTTTTAGCCATTAGGGAAATTCCTTCTCCTAAAGCTCATGACTAAACTAGGTTTACCTCAATATACGAAGCGCTCCCTATCAAGCAGGCAGGGAAAAAGCGCATATGAAGCAGCCTGAGTCCCTGTATTCATAAGGACTCAAGCTGTTTCATTTTCGATTTCGATGATTCGATTGAGTATAAAACACCTGAATGAACCTCCCCCATCTCCCCTCCGTTAAGAGGCGGGAGACTCCTCGGTCGATGATGTTAAAGCCGTATATTTATCCCGTGCGAACTCGGGGTTAGCAGCAAGCTCCCCTGCTTAATGTGGCGCAAAAAAGGGCTCGGTTCACCCACACTATAAAGCTGCAAGTCATGCATAGCCCGGGTACAGGCAGTGTAGAACAATCGGCGCAGGCTCTCATCTCCATATACTTCGGCCGATGCGTTATAAATGATGACGGCATCAAATTCGATTCCCTTGGCCAAATACGCTGGTATGACCACAACACCTTGTTCATATTCAGTCGAGCTGCGCTTTACAAGTTTTATTTCTTCCACACTTTTCAATGCGTTATATGCGGCATTGCTTTCCGCGGCGGATTTGCATATGATCGCGATCGTATTGTATCCCCGTTTCCGCAAGTCCGCGACTTTAGAAGCAATCGAGCGATGCAATTCGGCATGATTGGACAATTGCGTCAATACCGGCTTATCTCCGTCGCGTTCAAAAGCAACAATTCGTCCGCCATCAGACACGAGTCCGCGCGTAAATTCGACGAGCGGTCTTGTGGCTCTGTAACTGCGCGCCAAAGTGATCCCATCTGTTTCATCTGGCCCGTATAAGCTGGTAAGCGTGGAAAAGTCGACAGTTTCGCTGGCATGGGCGAAAATTGCCTGGTTAAAGTCGCCGAGCACGGTCATCCTGGCTGCTGGAAACAAGCATTTCAAAAACTCAAATTGAAAAGGAGAGTAATCCTGCGCTTCGTCAATAAGTAGGTGTTTAATCGAGATATTCGTTTGAAATCCTTGAATCAGCTCTTTCAAAAATAAAAACGGCGTCGCATCTTCGTAAAACAATTTGCCTTCGTCAAGCATGCTCACCGTCAATCGGCACATATTCTCCCATTCCTCTGGCGTTTCCCCCTCCATCCACTGCTTGATTCTCGCTGGATCGATGAAAAGTTGCTTATATAACCCTTTTATGTCGATAAAGCGAAGCGCCCGGATTCGCTTGCGTAACGGCTTAAGCTTCTTGTGAACGATCAATTGACCTAGCGCTTCGACTTCCATTTCATAATTGGCCAACTCTTCTCCTTTAAAGCCGTGCTTTTTTCGTAAGAGAGTATGAGCTTTATGGTAATCCTCGTTGCTAAGCAATTCGATTTCTTCCTGCACCCATGGCTTAGTCCGTTCAAGCTTCTCAGCTTTATCGATTTGCTTGTTTAGCCAAGCGACCAACTTTTCGATTCTATTGTGAAAACGGAGCGAAGTGTCGCTGCTATAAAATCTTTCGGCAATTTGTTGGGCGGTGACAATGGCTTTCCCTCTAAACCGAATATCTTTAAAGAGCATGCCGGATAATTCAAGCGACTGCCGGTAGGCCTTGATCGTTTCAAAAAAACGGGCCGAGGCCTTGAAGCGGATGCTTGCAGCCCTAGTCCGGTATGAAGGATCATCCGTTGCCGTTAACACATACTCCAACTGTCCGTATGGGTCCTCGACTTGAAATTCATGACTCAGCCGATGATCTAAGTATTCCTGAAATGTAACCTGATGCATATTCTCTTCGCCAAGTTCAGGCAACACATTGGCTACATAGCTACTAAACATTAAATTAGGGGAAAATAAAATGATTTGGTCGGCTTTTAACTTATCCCGATATTTGTAGAGCAAGTAAGCGATTCGCTGAAGGGCAGCTGATGTCTTGCCGCTGCCAGCGGGACCTTGCACAATGAGCAATCTCCCGCGGTCATGCCGAATGATTCGGTTTTGTTCCTTTTGAATAGTGGCCACGATGTTATGCATATGTTTATCTGTCACTTTGCCAAGCACCTGCTGTAAAATCTCATCCCCAATCGTGAGGCTCGTATCAAACATCGATTGGATCACACCGCCACGAATGAGATATTGCCACTTTTTCTCCAGCATGCCACGGACTTTACCTTCAGGTGTCGTGTATTCAGCTGGACCGGGCGGATAATCGTAGTAGATACTCGAGATCGGCGCCCTCCAGTCGTAGATGAGAATATTCTCTCCACTTGTATCTATGAGCGTAGAGATGCCAATATAAATTCGTTCAGCAGCAGAAGTTCCTTCTTCAGCGAAATCGATTCGACCGAAATAAGGCACCTCCTGCATGCGGCGCAGCGCGATCAATCTCTTGAACGCCTGTCTGTGAGTGCTTTGGCTCACAGACAGATTCTGCGCCTGTTGTCTTAAGGCAATGATGGTTTCAAGGAAATCATCGAACGTATCGGTATTCACCTTGACATCATCCCAAAAATGTTTGCGGAACTCAATCACTTCTTCACGACGACGGAATGTTTCATTTTCCAGCGTGACGATTTGCTCCGCAATTGTCTCCATCACGCTGTCCAATCGTTTTTGCTCCTGCTGAAGTTCTGTATTCATACCAAGCACTCCTTTAAAAAATAATGAAAACAGGGGTTGACTAAGGGAGTTTTTTGTTATAAAATTATAATAGGGATATTATTGTAAAAAATAATAAAAAAGTGTGTTTCTATATTAATTTATCATATTTTCTTTCGTTTATCAATGCATTTAGTGCTCTATAAAGAGATCACAAAAAATATCCAAATATGTGATCATTTTTCAGCGGAGAGCACATCATATAGTTGAGCCTCATGTTGTAACTTTATTATCGTTTTTTATTCCCTCTCCTCTTTTCTTATTTTTAGATGAACGAAATTTCCCAAGCTATTTCTAGTTCTTCTATTCCCGCCAAATATCCTCATTGTCGTTAACCATTTTCAATGCTTTTGACACATCGTTTCCATAAAAAATTCCCTCCATTAATAGACAGACTCATGGGACTTTTTCTGTCTACTAGAAGGGAATGATCTCGAGAAAAGTTCGTATTTTCTAAGACGCTATTTTCATTTTTCGCTTATTCGTGCGTTTATTTCCAGTGAAATAGCGCTGCAATAGCACGGAGACAAAACGAGCTCCAATATTAAATAGCAGAACCATAATCATTAAAACGGCAGCTGATTTCGCTGCAATGAGCTTGGCGTCAGGAACAATTCCTTCCGAATTTAATTTCCAAATGTGAACAGTCAATGTTTCAGCAGGACGAAAAATATTTAGCGGATGCATCTTACTTGACAGATCAGCTGAAGCGTTCAGCAATGGAGTGGTTAATCCTGCCGTATAAATAAGAGCTGCCGCTTCACCAAAAATTCTTCCTGCTGCTAAAATCACTCCCGTAATAATTTGCGGAAGCGCTGCCGGAATCGTCACTTTGACTAATGTCTGCCATTTCGTCGCTCCTAGCCCAAGGCTAGCTTCCTTTACACTGTGTGGAACATCTAAAATCGCTGTTTCGCATACTCTCGTTAATCCTGGAAGGTTTAAAATCGTAATCGCTAAAGCGCCGCCGATTAACGTATACCCCCAGCCAGTCAATGTCACAAATACTAAAAGCCCGAACAAACCGACAACAATCGAAGGGAGAGAAGCCATTGTTTCAATGCATAAGCGAATAAAGCTTAACAGCCTCCCTTGCTTTGCATATTCCGCTAAGTAAATGCCAGCTCCCAATCCAAGCGGCACAGAAATGAGCAATGTCAACACAAGCATGTACAGCGAATTAAATAATTGAGGACCTATGCCTCCCCCTTCTTTTGTATTGCTCGGGAGACCGGAAAGGAAATCTAGATCCCAAAATCCCCATCCTTTGATGAGAATGGTGATGACAAAATAACCTAACAATCCAACAACCATAAACGAAAGCACGTATAAAACCCCTGTCCAAATGGTGTCAACCGTTCTCGCCTTCATGTTATTTTTCACCTCTTTGTCCAATTGCTCGAATCAATAAAATGAACAAGAAAGAAATCAGCAGCAAAATCATGGCTAATGTCCACAGTGCATTATTCCAGGCTGTTCCATTTAACGTGTTGGACATATCCATTGTCAAAATACCTGTTAATGTCGCAGTTGGACTATACAATCCAGAAGGCAGCTTCACGGTGTTTCCGATCACCATTTGAACAGCCAACGCCTCACCAAAAGCACGGGCTAAACCTAGTACAATTCCTGTCAAAATTCCTTTGCGCGCTGCTGGAACAATGACGCGGCTAATCGCCTGCCAGCGTGTCGAACCTAATCCGTACGATGCTTCTAAATAAGCACGAGGAACCGCGCCGATCGCATCGGAAGCGATGCTTGCGATGGTTGGTAAAATCATAATACTTAAAACGATCATACCTGCTATTAAGCTGAATCCAACTCCTCCCCACCACTCGCGAAACAACGGTACAAGAATCGTTACTCCTAAAAATCCGTAAACGACTGAGGGAATCCCTACAAGCAGCTCTAACACCGGCTTTAATACCCTTGTACCGAACCAAGGAGAAATATAGTTAATAAATACAGCTAAAGCAAGAGCGATCGGTGTGCTTAGAACAACAGCGCCAACCGATACAAGGGTTGAGCCAACAATGAAAATGACGGCGCCATATTTAGGTTCTGATTGGTTTGGAGCCCATTGTTTCGAAAAGAGCATTTCTCCAAGTGGAATATGGCTTTGTGTAAAGGACTGAATTCCTTTGCTGCAAATAAAGATGATAATGGCAAGAGTCACAAGCACAATAAAAAATCCGCACACCGTCACTAATGATCTACCAATATACTCGCTTTTCCAATAATTAATTGGTTTTTTCCCCTTCACCAGATCTTCACCTTCCCTATTCATTCAAACGAATAGGACTGACTTAAGGACAGCCAGCCCAATCGATCTCAACTCATGGTGCCAAATAATCGATTCACGTTGTTCTCTTTGTACTGTATTCATACAACGGACAGATGGAACGATTGATATCTGTAAAAAACCCTGATCAATGCTCAGAGACAAGCCGATGGCTTCCTCGGTCATGCCAAAGCGTGACGGAGCGCCAAACAACCAGTCGCTTATCGATCCATTCATGGATCGATAAGCGATGGGTTCGGTCGCCCGTTCATCGAAACCGGATGAAACTTGATTCATTTGGTGATCAATATGGATTCATCGTAATCTATATAACACCACGAATGATCACATTATTCTAATTCCGACATCGGAATATATCCCATTTCTTTTACCTTTGCCGCAAACTCTTCACCTTTAATAAAGTCGATAAATCCTTTTACAGCGTCTTTCGGTTCCCCTTTTGTGACCATGTACTCATAAGACCAGAACGGATATTTTTGCGCTTTAATATTTTCAATCGTTGGTTCAGCACCATCAATTTTTAGCGTTGTTAAAGCGTTCGCTTTATCTCCTACAAGGTACGACATGGCTACATAACTAACGGATCCTGGCGTCGTTTGAATCGCTTGCTCTACTGCGCCATTAGAATCCTGAACGGTTCCAATGCTTTCATCAATGGCCACGTCTTTCATGATCGTTTTTTCAAATGTTGCGCGTGTTCCTGAAGAAGCCGGGCGGTTAATGACATTGATTTTCTCGTCGTTTCCACCAACTTCTTTCCAATTTTTCACCTTACCAGAAAAAATATCTTGAATTTGCTGAACAGTTAATGATTCGACCTTTACATCTTTATTTACAACTAAAGAAAAGGCAATGCCTGCTACTTTAGTGTCAATTAATTCTCCTGCTTTTGATTGGTCTTCAATTTTTTCTGCTGATGGAACATCTGAGTTACCGATTTGAACAGCACCAGCTGCTACTTGGTTGACACCCGTACCGCTTCCTCCACCTTGCACGGTAATCGAAACATCTGGATATTTTTGCATGAACTCAGTTGCTGCTTCTTCAGCAAGCGGCTGAAGCGCTGTAGAACCGGCTAATGTCACCGTTCCGGAATAAGATGTGTTTCCTTCGTTGCCTTGATCGTTCGTTGCTCCTGATGTTTGATCGTTGTTATCAGAATTCCCACATCCAGTAAGTGCCCCCGTGATGAATAGTGCTGCCATCGCTAGCTTTAGATTTCTTTTCAGCATCATTTTACCCTCCATATTTTTTCTGTATCTGATTTACAAAGCCATTGTATCGAACAAGTTTTAGGCTTTTATTAATGAAATGTTAAGTTTCAGTAAAGATGATTTCCTTTTTTTACAAAACTCTAGAACGGACAGAAAATAAAACAAAATCTGAAACAATCTTTCAACTTGCTCTTTACGAGTCTCTCCTACCTACATGGAAGACTTCGCTCTGAATCGTTGGCTATGGGCTTTTTAATCGAAAAGAGGCATATTTATAAAGGACAAGCATACATAGTTAATAACGGCAATTTGTTCGTTGATGGAAGAAATAGGAAGAGAAACGGAGAAGGAGCCATTCATCTAAAGAAGATTCACTTGTGCTTTTGGTTGTGATCATCATTAGGAGGACAGAAAGCCGCGATGAGGAAATTAATGAAGGTATGCGCCGTTTGTCTAGCGATTTATATTATTTATCATGACGTCACAAAAGGAACATTGCCCGTTTCCGAACAAAAAGTGGCCCATGCACCTTCTGCTAAAACAGAAACAGCTGCATCAAGCAGCTATCGGGTCATCAAAGTACAAGCGGGAGACACTCTGCTTTCGATTATGGAACGCGAACAAGGCCAATCGCTGCCGGTTTCGATTGAAGAGCTTATTGAAGATTTTGAAGCACTCAACCCGGGCATAAAAGCAACCTCTATTCAAATTGGCAAAGCGTATAAATTTCCCATCTATAAATAAAAAGAACTGAATTTCTTGTCAACCGTTGACCAACACTGTTACAATAATTGAGAAGTTGACATGAACTTGTTTCTTAAAAGGAGCGAATGTTTCGTGAATGAAATAATTCATCGTTCAAAAACCCGGCCTGTTCGCGTCGGAAACCTGACGATCGGTGGAAGCAATGAAGTTGTTATTCAAAGCATGACAACGACAAAAACGCATGATGTGGAGGCAACGGTTGCTGAGATTAAACGGCTGGAAGAAGCGGGATGCCAAATTGTTCGCGTAGCCTGCCCTGATGAACGAGCAGCCAATGCTATCCCTGAAATAAAAAAACGAATTAATATTCCTCTTGTTGTAGATATCCATTTCGATTATAAGCTGGCGCTAAAAGCCATTGAGGGTGGAGCAGACAAAATTCGTATTAATCCAGGAAACATTGGACGCCGCGAGAAAGTGGAAGCGGTCGTGAAAGCGGCAAAAGAACGGGGAGTTCCTATTCGAATTGGCGTTAATGCCGGCTCCTTAGAAAAACGGATATTAGAAAAATATGGATACCCAACAGCGGATGGTATGGTGGAAAGTGCGTTGCATCATATTCGAATTTTAGAGGAGCTGGACTTTCACGATATTATCGTCTCGCTAAAAGCATCCGATGTTCGTCTCGCGATCGAAGCATATGAAAAAGCTGCACGCTCATTTGATTATCCACTTCACCTTGGCATTACCGAGTCAGGAACATTATTTGCAGGAACCGTTAAAAGCGCCGCTGGACTTGGCGCCATTTTAAGCAAAGGCATCGGAAATACGATCCGTATTTCACTCAGCGCCGATCCAGTCGAAGAAGTTA
This sequence comes from Anoxybacteroides rupiense, assembly GCF_014196195.1. Lineage (GTDB taxonomy): Bacteria > Bacillota > Bacilli > Bacillales > Anoxybacillaceae > Anoxybacteroides > Anoxybacteroides rupiense. Next base: position 406,583 of record NZ_JACIDF010000002.1, read on the forward strand.
AGGTTGCAAGAGAACTATTAAAAACCTTTGGCCTTGCCTCCAACGCGGCTACGCTGATTTCTTGTCCTACATGCGGCCGTATTGAGATTGATTTAATTAGCATCGCCAATGAAATTGAGGACTATATCGCCAAAATCAAAGCCCCTATTAAAGTCGCAGTGCTCGGTTGCGCCGTCAACGGTCCTGGCGAAGCACGAGAAGCTGATATCGGCATTGCTGGCGCGCGGGGAGAAGGCCTTCTTTTCCGCCATGGAAAAATTGTAAGGAAAGTTCCAGAAGAAACAATGGTTGACGAATTGAAAAAAGAAGTGGATAAACTGGCTGAGGAATATTTCGCCAAGCAAAAACAATCACAAAAAGCTTGACGCATGATGCGTCAAGCTTTTTATTCAGTAATAAAACGGCAAAATAAACAGTTTTACGATTATCGACACAATGCCGATCCCGATCGCCCAAGCCCCTAAAGTTCTTGCGCCGCGTCGGCGTGCAATAAAGCCGACAATAATTCCTGCTGCTCCTAAAATAATCGGCATCATAAACAGGGAAAGAAGCGAAAGGGCGAGTGCTGTCCAGCCAAATCCTGCGCCTCCTGCTCCTTCTCTTTCATCACTTCGATCGTAATGACGAATCGGTTCAGCGATTTCTGACGATGTTTCCTCCATAAAATCAGGTTCACTGTCTGTTTCTCTTATTGATCGCACGTAGCTCTCATTGTCATACGAGCGATTTCGATCATCGGCCATGTTATTCCCTCGCTTTCCTTAAATCAAGGAGCATTTATAGTATGATTCAACACCTTCAAAATATTGATGCGAATGTTTTCATCGCGAGGAAAAATACACGTAATATGTTACAATATAGATGAAGAAAGGAGTGCAGAAGCGACCATGAAAAAACGACTCGGGATTGACATCGACGGAACAGTTACGTGCCCAAGCACATTTATTCCTTATTTAAATCAGTCATTTCAAAAGGAGCTGACACTTGCTGAGATTACCCAATACAATTTAGCTCCTTTATATGGCACCACAGAAGAAGAAATGGATCAATGGATGGAGCAGTATGAGGCCACGATTTATGAGCAAGCCCCTCTCGCCCAGCACGCTCTAGAGATGATCAACAGCTGGAAGGACGAATATGAGCTTTTCTACATCAGCGCTCGCGGCAAGCATTTATATAATATTACAGAGCAATGGTTTAAAAAAAATGGCGTTCATTACCATCATATTGAGCTTGTTGGTTCTCACGATAAAATTGCAGCAGTGAAAGCCTTTGATATCGCTGCTTTTTTTGAGGATAAATATGATAACGCTTGTGACATTGCAGAACAATGCGGCATTCCTGTAATTTTATTTGATACTCCGTACAACCAGGGACCTTTGCCTAAGCAAGTAATCCGCGTCAATACATGGATAGAGGCAAAACAACAGCTTGAACAATGGTTCCATGCCGTTCAAGGGGACATCTCGTTATAACGAGATGTCCCCTTGACATTCCGGACATTTCCCATATATTTCGAATTTATGACCAGATACTTCATACCCTTGTAAATGCTCAGCTAGCTCATTCATCGGACAAGTCGCAATCTCTTTCGTCTTTCCGCACTCCATACAAATAAAATGATGATGGTGGTGCGAGGTGCTGCAAGTAAAACGAAAATGCTTTTCTCCAGACAGCTCGGTCATTTCTAAAATTCCAAGCTCCACAAATAAGGACAAATTGCGGTAAATCGTATCAAAGCTTAATCCAGGATAATCGTCTTTTAAAGCATCCAATACATTTTTGGCCGTTAAATACTTATCTGTTTTGGCAAATAAGTAAAGCATATCTTCCCGTTTTCCCGTATGCTTAAACCCGCTTTTTTTCATTAACTGAATCGCTTGCGCCACATCCATTTTTCCTTATCTCCTTCTCCATTTTTTCCAAAAAACAGAAATGAGCAAAATCACGATGGCCAGCATCACAATCGTTCCACCTGGTGCCAAATCAATCTCATACGATACCACTAATCCGACAATTACCGCTAATTCGCCAAATAATACCGAAAAAAACAGGGTCTGTTTAAATCCTTTAGCAATGCGAATGCTTGCAGCAACTGGCAGCGTCATTAGAGACGATACAAGCAAAATTCCCACAATTCGCATTGAAGCCGCAATCACTAATGCGACAAGCACAATAAAGATAAAATGAATCGTCTTAGCGCGAATCCCTGATGCTACCGCATATTCTTCATCAAACGAAAGCAGAAATAATTCCTTATAGAGCAGAAAAATCACGGCAATCACAACAAAGGCAATCCCTAAAATAATCCAGACGTCCTGTCGACTAACAGCGCTTACGCTGCCAAACAAATACGTAAACAAATCGGTATTAAATCCATCAGCTAACGAAATAAAAATAACGCTTAGACCGATTCCGCCTGATAAAATAATCGGAATCGCCAGCTCTTGATAGTGCTTATATACGCTGCGTAATTTTTCAATCAAAAGCGAACCAGCAACAGAAAAGCCCATTCCCATGTAAAGCGGATTCCAGCCTATCGATGTCCCCATTTTTTTCTCCAGCAGCAGCCCGGCTGCGATGCCGGCAAGCGTGACATGGCTGAGGGCATCTGCAATCAGCGACAAGCGGCGCACAACAATAAATACGCCCAATAGCGGGGCAATAAAGCCAATTAACATCCCTGCAAAAAACGCATTGCGCAAAAACTCATAATGAAACATATCTCCGATCATTGCAAAGTACCTCCACTAGTGCTGATGAGAGAGCACATGAAGATGGTGTCCGTAAAAATGGGACAAATCACTTTTCTGAAGCTGTGCAAATTCCCCGGCTCCCCCATGAAAATAGAGATGCTTGTTTAAGCACGCCACATGCGTCACCTTTTCTGTAATGGTCCCGACATCGTGAGTCACTAATATAAAGGTAATGCCAAGCCCTTTATTCAGCTCTTCTAGCATGTTGTAAAAATTTTGGACATGATGGACATCGACTCCAACAGTCGGCTCATCTAAAATTAACAGCTCGGGTCTGCTTGCAATCGCCCGTGCGATAAACACCCGCTGTTGCTGGCCTCCCGAAAGCTCACCAATGTTTTTTCGAGAAAATTCGCTCATGCCGACAGCGTCAATCGCATCAAAAACAGCTTGTTTATCTTTAGGAGATAAAAAACGGAATAACCCAAGCTTAGCTGTTAACCCGCTTGCCACTACTTCGTATACAGTAGCTGGAAAGCCTGTGTTAAAACTGTTCGCTTTTTGTGAAACAAAGCCAACGCGATGCCATTCTTTAAACGACGTAATCGGTGTATCAAATAAAAATATATTCCCTTTTTGAGGTTTTAACAATCCTAATATACATTTTAGCAGCGTTGACTTGCCAGAGCCGTTTGGTCCAACTAGCCCTAAAAAAGCTCCTCTCGGGACAGCAAATGTAACGTCCTCCAGCACATTTTCTTTTTCATAGCGGAATGACACGTTCTCCACTCTTAATACCGTTTTCACTGCCATTTTCTTCTCACCTACTGATGAAATAAGTGCGGCTCGTTAGGCGAAAGCCCTTCCCCCGCCGCTTGATACAAGATCTATCATCTATTGATCCGTTCATACAAAAAAGGAATGAATATAAAAAATTAAGAATGATTACGATTTATTTATGAATGTAGTATAGCGAAAAGATCGCCGTTTGTAAATAAAATCGGCTCTCGAGCAACGTTTCATTTTCCGATGCTCTTATACTTCTGGTCGATTCAATCTAACGCGCACTCCCTTGTTTTCTTTCGACCATACAGACACATAAAAAGCATGTGCCCATGATATTCCGCGGCTTTCAACAGAATTTCATAACACATTCTAGGCCTACACTTCATACGATACACATATAATACAATACATCGCAAAGGGGAGAGGAACCATGAATCTTTATCAACAATTGATCAATCAAAAAATCAAAACCATCACTCCAGAAGAGCTTGTTTCATACAGTCGGGATTATAATATTCCGCTAACATTAGAGGAAGCGGAGCAAATCATCCAGATCGCCCGCAATAACAAAATCAATATCTTTAATGCACAAGAAAGAGCAAAATGGGTTCGCGAGCTCGCGAAAATCACATCACCACAAACGGCCAAGCAAGCGAACGAGCTATTTATGAAATTTACCAGCAAAAAATAAAAAATTTCGCATTTGATCTAAACCGCGTTCTTTATGGCAAAATACATTGCCTTGCTATTGCTATCATCCAACCAACAAGCATCGATAATTCTTTCGTGAAATATCCTGGGATGAAACGAACGGTATTTATAAATGCTCACAGTCGAAACCATTCCTTCTCTTGCTTTTCCGTCATCCATCACATAACAGCGGCAAGTCTGTCGGCTGCGAACGCCGACAATCGTTTATAGAACTCGCAGTTCCAGATCTCACCAATTCACTGATGGCCTTCGTGCTGTCATCAATCATGATGAATGAGCGGTATTTGTCAAAACTCGCGGTCAGGAAGCGATTTGGCGGATTGCCTCGATCACGTTCAACTAGCATCACGGATGGTTTTATATATCATTAGATTTCACAGACCGATTTTCTCCATTTATAAGCGGTCTCTGTTACATGTTTGAACATAAAAGCGATCCTATATAATGAGAAGGATCGCTTCTCTGTTTTCCATTCATTTTTCGGCACGCTTTCTCATCAGGGATTCGCTTATCACGGACAGCAACAGAAAGAATGAATCCTGCTATGTTGCCAAGGTAAATTCAACTACCTCATTCTTTTCATGCATAGAGAACGGAACAGTCCTCTATTGATCATGATGCTTGCATAATTTTTGCTAGCACCTCTTCATCAAACTGTCGGCTGCGCAGCATGGCAATTTCAAAACGATATGGCGGCTTTTTATTGTTTTTATCTTCACCAACATATGGAGTTTCTAAAATCTTTGGAATATCTCCCAGTTGTGGATGATGAACAATATAATTAAGGGCTTGGAAGCCGATGTGCCCAAAACCGATATTTTCGTGACGGTCTTTGCGGCTGCCGCGCGGATTTTTGCTATCATTAATATGCAGAACCTTTAACCGCTCAAGTCCAATGATTTTATCGAATTCCTCAAGAACACCGTCAAAATCCTCCACAATATTATAACCCGCATCATGAACGTGACACGTATCAAAGCAAATGGACAGCTTATCATTATGTGTAACGCCATCCATAATTTTTGCTAGCTCTTCAAAACGACTACCGCATTCCGAGCCTTTTCCGGCCATCGTTTCTAAGGCGATTTGTACCTCTTGATCAGATGTAATGACTTCATTTAATCCTTCGATAATTTTGGCAATTCCCGCCTCTGTGCCAGCTCCAACATGCGCGCCCGGATGAAGCACAATTTGTTTGGCGCCAATGGCAGCTGTTCTTTCAATCTCCGCGCGCAAAAATTCCACTCCAAGCTCAAATGTCGCCGCATTCACCGTATTGCCAATGTTAATAATATATGGAGCATGAACGACTATTTCTATAATTCCGTGCTCCTTCATATGCGCCAGTCCCGCGTCAATATTCAGTTCTTCAATCTTTTTTCGTCTTGTGTTTTGTGGTGCACCCGTGTAGACCATAAAGGTATTTGCTCCATAGGAAGCAGCTTCCTCACTGGCAGCGAGCAACATTTTCTTACCGCTCATTGATACGTGGGAACCAATTTTTAGCATCTCCAATCTCCCTTTCCTTCCTAAACCCTTATTTATTTTTCAGGCGCCGCAGCCTTTTTTTCTGCTTTTCCATTTCTTCCTTCATTTTTTTCTTGTATCCCGGCTTTACTTTCTTTGGCTTCTTCACGGTTTTTTTGACAAGCTGATCTATTTCCCCTGCTTGCTTCGTCCGTTTGCTTCGCTGATTCCACGCCGGCAAATCGGTCCATTCTCCGCTTACAAGATCGCGCTGAATAAACTCAATGCCCATTTTTTCTAGCTTTGCTAATGCATCATAATCGGACGGCTCATAAATCGTGGCTGCTACTCCCTCATATCCAGCGCGTCCAGTCCGGCCAACGCGATGCACGTAAAATTCAAGATCGTGAGGCAGCTCGTAATTAATCACGTGACTGACACCTTCAATATCAATGCCGCGCGCCGCTAAATCCGTAGCAACAATGTATTGAAATTCAAGATCACGAATTTGCTTCATAATTTTTTTTCGCTCTCTCGGCGTTAAATCCCCATGCAGCACTCCTACCCTTAATCTTTTTTCATTCAGGGCATAAGCTACCTCATCAGCCATTTTTTTCGTGTTGGTAAAAACAATCGCTAAATACGGATTGTATGCAACAAGCATGTCATACAACAATTTTAATTTATCACGATGACGAAGCGGAACGAGAATATGTTCAATTTTTTCAGCCGTCGCCTGTTTCGGAGCAACATGAACATATTTAGGATTCTCCATATATTTTCGCAAAAATGGCTTTAATTTTTCAGGAATCGTAGCTGAAAATACGAGCATTTGCAGTTGATTGGCCATTTTCGCTGCAATTTGGTCGACATCGAAAATAAATCCCATATCCAGCATTAAATCCGCTTCATCGACCACAAGCATGTCCGCCTTATGGACAAACAACGCCTGTTCACGCAGCAGATCATTAATTCTCCCAGGCGTCCCAATAACAAGCTGTGGCTGCTTCTTCAATTTTTCAATCGTCTTTTGCTTATCCGTACCACCGATGAAACATCGGGCATGAATCACAGCATCTGGCGGGCAATGTTTGATCATTTTTAACGCCTCATGATAAATTTGCGTCGCTAGCTCACGCGTAGGCGCTGTAATCACAGCTTGAACCTCTTCACGGGATGGATCGATTTTTTCTATGATCGGCAATAAATACGCATGAGTTTTTCCTGTCCCTGTCTGCGACTGGCCAATCACACTTTCACCGCGAAGAATCGATGGAATCAGGCGCTCTTGGATTTCGGTTGGCTTATAAAAGCGCAGGTGCTTAATGGCTTCTATGATAAAAGGCTGAAATGCAAATCTCTCAAACCGTGTTTCCTTCATTGCTTCATCTCCTTTCATTTGCCGTATTACCAAATAAACTCGACTTATCATTATAGCCGATTTTCTCTTTTCTATGCAACTATAGGCGGCCGTCTAAATAAAAAACACTTTCGATGATACTCGCATATTTTATGTTATAAACTATTTTAAGAAAGGAGGAAAAAGAGATGATGAGACCCCCAATGCCTCCAACTCCGCCGACTCGCTCATTTCCATTTATGAACTCGTCATTTTCGCCTCCAGCAGCCTATCCACAGCCAAGAATGGGCGGATTTTTATCAAGGCTGCTTTCACGCGGACAACCAATGATGCCTTCCTCTCCTTTCTCCTCGCTGCCCATGATGCAAAACGCTGTCAGTAGCGCCAGTACAGCGACAAGCGGCGGAGGAATTAGCGGCATGCTGACAAATGTACAAAAGATGCTCGGAATTGCTCAAAACGTCGTGCCAATGGTTCAGCAATATGGACCATTTGTAAAAAACCTTCCAGCGATGATTAAAATTTTTAGGGAGCTGAAGCCGACGGATGACAATAGCGAGTCTGAAACATCAGACATAAATCCTGCCAAAGAAAAGGAAGCCAAAGAAGAAAAGAAACAGCATTCCAAAGACCAGAAAGAGCACAAGCCGCGCGAACTGCCATCCGCCAAATCAACACCAAAGGAAAGAACACCAAAAGAAGCAAAACCGTCTACCCCTAAATTGTATATCTAGTTCTTCTTTGTATTCTTTCCCCTTCTCCGATATAATGAAAAAGAAGTGCCAATGGGCAGAGCGAAGGAGGGGCTTTACAAATGGAAGTAATCAAAATAACACCGCGCGGCTATTGCTATGGAGTGGTTGACGCGATGGTAATGGCCAGAAATGCCGCGTTAGATCCAACACTGCCAAGACCGATCTACATTTTAGGAATGATCGTTCATAATAAACACGTAACCGATGCATTCTCTGAAGAAGGCATCATCACGCTTGATGGAGAAAACCGTTTAGAACTGCTTGAAAAAATTGAGCATGGAACGGTCATCTTTACGGCGCATGGCGTTTCTCCAGAAGTGAAGAAGCGAGCTCGTGAAAAAGGGCTTGTCACCATTGACGCCACATGCCCAGATGTCACAAAAACCCATGATTTGATTCGCGAAAAACTAAAAGCCGGATATGAAATCATTTATATCGGCAAAAAGGGGCATCCAGAGCCTGAAGGAGCCATTGGTATCGATCCGTCGCGCATTCATCTTGTTGAGACGCTAGCGGATGTTGACAAGCTAAATATTCATAGTGAACACATAATGGTGACGAATCAAACCACCATGAGCCAATGGGATGTAGCGGATATTATGAAGAAAGTGCAAGAAAAGTATCCGCAAGTAGAAGTGCATAAAGAAATTTGTTTAGCCACACAGCTTCGCCAAGAAGCGGTTGCCGAGCAGGCAAAAGAGGCAGATGTAACCATCGTCGTAGGCGATCCGCGGAGCAATAACTCCAACCGGCTTGCGCAAGTATCGGAAGAAATCGCTGGAACAAAAGCATACCGCATAGCGGATGTAACCGAAATCGAAATCGATTGGATTAAAGATGCGAAAAAGGTGGCTGTCACCGCTGGCGCTTCGACACCGACTCCGATCACCAAAGAAGTGATCGAATTTCTCCAGCAGTTTGATCCAAACAATCCGGAAACGTGGAAACGCGAGCGCAAAGTACCGCTGCAAAAAATCTTGCCGAAAGTCAAAACAAAGCAACAAGAAACCGGGGTTTAAGTCAGCCCCGGTTTTTATTTCGCCATTCAGTAGGTTACACAAATGTAAACGGATCTGTATGGACTTTTGACGCATAAACAGCGGTATTCCACTTTTTCTTGGCAAATTCCTGTTCTAAAAAGCGGGCAACTCCCTGTTTCATCACTTTTTCCACATTATGTCCCGGATCAACGATATTTAACCCAAGGGCCATAGCATCGTGCGCTACATGATAATAAACATCGCCCGTTACATACACATCTGCTCCGCTCATTTTCGCTTGCCGAATATATTTATTTCCGTCTCCGCCGACAACAGCTACCTTTTTCACCGGATCGTCAAGCTGTCCTACAACACGAACCGCAGGGACATCAAGCGATTTTTTGACGTGCTCTGCAAACTCTCCCAATGTCGTTTCCTGTAGCAGCTTCCCTACTCTGCCCAATCCCCATGTATGCCCCTGATTGTCAAGCGAATAGACATCATATGCGACCTCTTCATACGGATGGGCTTTCAGCATAGCCGCAATGACTTTTTTTTGCAGAGAAGCGGGGACAATCGTTTCAATCCGCACTTCCTCTACCTGTTCAAGCTCACCCTTTGCTCCAATAAATGGATTCGCTCCGTCTTCTGGCAAAAATGTGCCGATCCCTTCACTGTTAAATGTGCAATAACTATAATTCCCAATATGGCCAGCGCCGGCATGTCCAAGCGCTTCCCGAACAGCAGAGGCATGAGTTTTCGGAACATACACTACTAATTTTTTCAATTTCTCTTCATACGTTGGCGCAAGCACCTCTACTTCCTTCAGTCCAAGCGCCTCAGCGAGCCAGTCATTGACGCCTCCTTGGGCGATATCTAAATTCGTATGAGCTGCATACACTGTGATATTATGCTTTAAGCATTTTTCAATGATGCGCCCTTGGGCTTGATCAGTTAAAATCTGCTTCAGAGGACGATAAAGAGGCGGATGGTGGGCGATCATTAAATCTGCGCGATTAGCGATCGCCTCATCCACTACCTCTTCCAGCACATCTAGCGCAATGAATACAGTATGAATCGGCTTATTCAACGTTCCCATTTGTAAACCGATTGGATCCCCTTCCATTGCTAACGACTTCGGGGCAAATTGTTCAAATAATTGAATGACTTCATATCCATTTGGAACCTTGCTCATCGCAATACCTCCTCGATCAGTTGAATTTTGCGCTCTAGCTCTTGCTTTTTTTTCATACTTTCCTGCGTGAGTGCTTTTTCTTCAAGCTGCGCAATAATTTTCTTCCAATGCTCGAGCTCACTTCGCCATTTTTTTAAAAAGATGTCATTCCTCTCTTTCAGTAAAAACGGGCCAAGAAGCAATTCAGCCTCTATATGGTCATGGTTATAAGGCTTTAAACCGTTTCCTTGCTCGGCGACAAGAACCTCATAAATTTGTCCGTCCTCCTCCAAAATCCGTTCCGCCACAAGCTCCCATCCATGGGAAATCAGCCAGTTTCTCACAACATGTGCTCCGACATTCGGCTGTAAAATCAACCGCTGAACCCCTGATAATTTCTCCTTGCCATTCTCTAGAATATGAGCAATCAACGTTCCGCCCATCCCAGCAACCGTCACACAATCCACTTCATCCGGCTCGATTACAGCCAGACCGTCTCCTTTTCTCACAAAAATAACTTGGCTAAGTCCTGTTTTTTCGACCTGCTTTTGTGCCGAGCGGAACGGTCCGTCAGCCACTTCCCCGGCAACAGCCTTCGTAATATAGCCATGCAAATACGCATAGCATGGCAAATAGGCATGGTCAGATCCTATATCAGCCAGTTTCGATTTTTTCGGTATAAATGAAACAACGGTTTCTAGCCGCTTTGACAGTTTTAACTCATTCATTGTATCTCCCTTTCCGCACTGCGACATGATCGCCTTTATTGTATCATAAACAAAAAATCCCTTCACCCAAGGTAAAGGGACTTTGGCTATTATTGCAATTTTGAAAGCCATTTGGCCATCTCGTCAGCTTTTTCTGGCGGTACAAGTCCTGCAGGCATATTGCCGCGACCGTTTTCAAGGACATGCTTGATTTCGTCTACTGAGAGACGTTTTCCAACACCTTTTAATGACGGACCGACGCCACCTTCGTAATTCACGCCATGACAGCCGCTACATGTTTGTTTATAAAAGTCTTCTGGTTTTGCAGCTGTTGTTTGTTCTGTTTTAGCTCCGCCCTCTTTCTCTTTTGCCATCTCTTTAGCGTCGCCAAGCCCTTTAAATGAAAGAGCAATCATTAGACCAATCCCAAATACCATGATAATAACAAATGGGATTAACGGGTTTCGATTCATCAGTTTAACCTCCCTTATGTATAGACTATCCTGAAAATGTAACCGCTACAAACAATTTTATTTTACTGTAAATCTGGAAGAAGGAAAAGCCCTAAATCACTTTCTCGCTGAAAATCGTCGAAAAAGAGCGACATTACACAAAAAAGGAACCAATGAGCAATGCAATGCCGAACACCCCTGAGATCGCAAAATAAAGCAGCCGCATGCGAAGGCCAAAAACAATCCACAATGCGCAATTTAAAAAAATCACCAAAGCGGAGATCGGCTTGTTTTTGGGAAAATAATAATCACTCAAATGAACAGAAGCCAAAAAGACCAAAAAAGCGCCGATAATGAGCGGCAGATGCACGAGCCTCGCTTCTTTTCTCCATTTCCATATTCCAATAAAGCAAAGAAGAATAAAAAAGGATAAAAGGAGCATTTGCAAAACAAACGACAATTCAGTAAAATAAATGGCAAGAACACTTATTGGCAACAAAAGACAAATTAACAATATAAAGAAAATGTGAAGCCAAGCGCCTGCCCTCCTCACAGCCGTCTGAGCCGAGGAGCGGTCTCCTTCTGTATAAAGCGCTAGCAAATAATCGCAATATTGCTCTGGAAGAAGGCGTGAGCGCTTCCAATATTCAATTTCTCTTACAATGATTTCGCGTCGTTTTTCATCCATGCTGATCGACCTTCCTGGTTGGAAATAAAAATAGTTTACTTCTCTTGCGGCAGAAGTAAACTATTGGTCTCAACCTTTATTTTGTAGACGCGGGCAAGAGCCCGTGAAAAAAGAAGGATCTCCTTCTTTTTTCACACAACGCTCTGCATATGGATTCATGCGATGTTGTTGAGAGCCATTTTTTCAGCGCAGACATTACTCTAAAAAGTCTTTCAAACGCTTGCTACGGCTTGGATGACGCAACTTCCGGAGCGCTTTCGCTTCAATTTGTCGAATACGCTCTCTCGTAACGCCGAACACTTTTCCTACTTCTTCAAGCGTACGAGTGCGCCCATCATCTAAGCCAAAGCGAAGACGGAGCACATTTTCTTCACGATCAGTAAGCGTATCAAGGACATCTTCAAGCTGCTCTTTTAATAACTCATATGCCGCATGTTCGGAAGGGGAGGTTGCATCCTGATCTTCGATGAAGTCTCCTAGATGTGAATCGTCCTCTTCACCGATCGGCGTTTCAAGCGATACAGGCTCTTGGGCAATCTTCAGAATTTCGCGGACTTTCTCTGGCGTCAAATCCATTTCCTCTGCGATTTCTTCTGGAGATGGCTCGCGGCCAAGATCCTGAAGAAGCTGGCGCTGCACGCGAATCAGCTTGTTGATCGTTTCCACCATATGCACAGGGATGCGGATCGTCCGAGCCTGATCAGCGATAGCCCGAGTAATCGCTTGACGGATCCACCATGTGGCATACGTACTAAATTTATAGCCTTTTCGATAATCGAACTTCTCAACAGCTTTAATTAGACCCATGTTCCCTTCTTGAATTAAATCCAGAAACAGCATGCCACGTCCGACATACCGTTTGGCAATGCTGACAACAAGGCGCAAGTTAGCTTCCGTTAACCGCCGTTTCGCTTCTTCATCTCCCTGCTCAATGCGCTTGGCCAGCTCGATTTCTTCTTCGGCAGAAAGCAGCGGAACGCGGCCAATTTCTTTTAAATACATGCGGACAGGATCATTAATTTTTACGCCGGGAGGAACCGTTAAATCATTTAGATCAAATTCCTCCTCTTTTACAAGGTCATCGAGATCTGGGTCATCGTCTAAATCCGATTCGCTAATAATATCCACACCCTGCTCCGTTAAATACTCATAGTATTCATCCATTTGATCTGAATCGAGATCGAAACCAGATAAGCGCTCGGCAATTTCTTCATATGTTAATACACCGCGTTTTTTTCCTAATTCCAGTAACTGTTCTTTTACTTGTTCCAGAGTTACATCAGAGTCGACTTGTTTTGAACGAGCTGATTTTTCAGCCATTTCGTCCCCTCCTTCTAAAACTTTCAGACGACATTATGAACTAGATAACAACTTTTTCATTTCGAGAATTTCTTTAGCGATGCGTGCAGCTCTCAGAAAATCCTTCTGGCGCTCCGCTTCGATTTTTTCTTGCTCTTTTTGCTTTAGGTTTAACCATTTTGGGTAATTCAACACATGTTTCATGTAATCATTTAATTCTTGTGATGAAAGGTTTTCATTGATAAGCATCATTGATAGCTCCGTCACAAGCGGTTTTAATCCATCGGGTATTCGCGCAACTAGCGCGCTGACATCAGGTTCGTTTCCTTCTTCATAAAACGCATAAATGTAAGCGGCAATTGCCCGATGCTCCTCAATGTTGAAATCGCCTTGAATCGTCTGCTGCACAGTAAAGGCCACATCTCGGTTTCGAAGCATGTGAGCAAGCAACAACCTCTCAGCGTTATGAAATGCTGGAAAAAGTTTCTTCGAAGGTAGTTGCGGAGCCGCAGTCGACTGCCTACTATTTGAAGAAGCGGCTGTTCTCGTTTTTTTGTAGCGCTCCAGCTGCTGCTGCAAAGCTGACAAGGAGAGAGAAAATTCATCTGCCAGCTGCCGCAGATAATAATCTAACTCGACGGGATTCGATAACTGGGCGATTTCCTTTAGCGCCTCTTCAATATAGCGAATTTGCTCGCTTTCATTTTGCAGATTTTTTCCTTTACGCAAATAGGCCATTTTAAAAGCCATCAATGTGCCGCTCGCTTCAAGCACATTATGCCGAAATCGCTCTAGGCCGTATGTTCTAATATATTCATCTGGATCAAGGCCATCAGGAACAGCGGCGATTCTTACGTAGCATCCTGCTTTTTCTAAAAGCTCCGCTGCCCGAAGAGTGGCTTCCACCCCTGCTGTATCACCATCATAGCAAATGACGATCGACTCCACGTTGCGTCTGAGAATGCGCGCTTGCTCGTCAGTTAACGCTGTGCCCATCGTCGCGATAGCATTTGAAACTCCCGCTTTAAATGCTGAAATAACATCAGCAAACCCCTCGAATAAAACAGCCTGCTGCAGCTTTCGAATATGCAGCCGAGCTTGATGAAAATTATATAAAATCTTACCCTTATGAAAGATCGAGGTCTCTGGGCTGTTTAGATACTTCGGCTGTCCTTCTCCTAAAATGCGTCCGGAAAACGCGACCGCTTCTCCGTGATGATTATGGATTGGAAACATCACACGATTGCGAAAACGATCAAAATATTCTCCGTTTTCCTTTCGAATCACGAGTCCGGCTTTTTCCATCAGGTCAAGCGGAAACCCACGGCTTTTTAAAAATTTCACAGCAAAATCCCAAGAATGAGGCGAATAGCCGATTTCGAATTGCTCGATTACTTCGCGGGTCATGCCTCGCTCCTGTAAATAATCAAGTGCATGTTGCCCCTCTTTTGTATTTATGAGCAAATGATGATAAAATTTCTTTAAAAGTTCATGCGCCTCTATCATTTTTTTGGCATCGCTTGCTTCAGCTGACCTTTTATGCTGATGATCAAGAGGGAGAGGCGCCAAATCTATATTGGCCCTCGCTGCCAGCCTTGCGGCTGCATCGGTAAACGAAAGGCCTTCTATGTCCATTAGGAACGAGAACACGTTCCCGCCCGCTCCACAACCAAAGCAATGGAAAATTTGCTTTTCGGGTGAAACCGAAAAAGACGGCGTTTTCTCTCCATGAAACGGACATAGTCCAAAATAGTTACGTCCTTGTTTTTTCAGCTGAACGTAATCGCTGATCACATCAACAATATCGACTGATCGCCGGATTTCTTCAATCATTTCTTCGGGAATGCGGTATCCCATACGAACAACTCCGTAATTTTATTATTCTCGTCCTATGCCTTATTTCCTGCGGATTTCGACAAAATTTTTTCGAAACTTTTTCGAAAGGTCTGCCGCTCTTCATCAGAGAAACGTTTCATTCCTTTCATACGCACACCTTGTCTCCGTTGTTTTGCATGAAGATAGCGAATATAGAGCACATGTCCTATCCCATCTTCGCTATACATTTTTCCTTGAGGAGACATCACACAAATGTCCCGATTGACTAATAAGCTTGCCAATCCGATATCGTGCGTAATCACAACATCCCCCTTTTGCGCATGATTAACAATATACAAATCAACAGCTTCTCTTTCCGTATCTACATATACCCACTCCATTTCCGCCACATGTGAAAAATGGTTATATGAAGATACAAAAACACTTTGTACATTATATTGACGAGCAAGAGAGAAAATTTCATCTTTTACAGGACAAGCGTCTGCATCGACAAAAACAGTCATATGTCGCCCGTCGCCTTTTTTACATTCTACACCATCTTCAAAAATCCTTCTTCTCCTCCCATGAACATAAACGAATTTTGTCGACATCTTCCTCTTGACAATAAGCTATCAATAGTTTACTCGTTCTATCTCTGCTCTAAACGTAGCACGGTTTATTTTTATCACAATTTTTTATTATAATACAATCAATACGAATGCGCCAGAAAAAAATAAAAGAATGCCTATGATGCTAGTCGAGCGTTATGTCCAACCATAGACGGAGCTCGACATGTTAACCCATGCACAACTATGGAGTTCAACGACCTTGGCTTATCTCCGATCCTCGAAAAAAGGATTCTATTTTTGGAACGGCTATATGCGCTTCCATTTCTTTACCTAACACTAAGACAACATTATCTGGCACCATGAACAAAACGATAGATGCTGCAAAATTATGCATTTTCCAGCTAAAAGGAAATTCAAAAATATCACGAATGATCGCTGAAAAGTCGAAGACCGAAACAAACAAAAAAAGAAGCCATTGATAACATTGCATGGATAGCAATGAAAATCATGAGGCTTCCCCTTATAGCTTCCGTTTTTTCATGATAATATTCGCGGTCTCTTCGATCGCTTTGTTCGTCACATCAATGACATCGCAGCCGATTTGCTGAATTACTTGCTCAAAATAATTAAGCTCCTCCTTAATGCGTTCCATATTCGCATAGATCGCTTTATCGTCAAGCCCTAGGGCTCTGAGCCGCTCCCGACGAATGGAATTCAGCTTTTCAGGGCTGATTTTTAAGCCGAAGCACTTCTCTCGAGATACTTTAAACAATTCTTCTGGTGGCTCGACTTCCGGCACAATGGGCACATTGGCGACTTTTAAGCGTTTATGAGCCAAATACTGTGACAGCGGCGTCTTAGAAGTGCGTGACACCCCGATCAACACAATATCAGCACGCAAAATGCCGCGCGGATCCCGCCCGTCATCATATTTTACAGCAAATTCAATCGCTTCGATCTTTTTAAAATAATCTTCATCTAATACGCGAACCTGCCCTGGTTCATAGCGAGGAGTCATATTGAATAAATGGCTCATTTTCTCCATAAGCGGACCAATAATATCATATAGCTCCACACCTTCACGTTCAGCCTCTTCAATTAAAAACTGGCGCATTTGCGGCACGACAAGCGTAAAAGCAATAATCGCATGATTCATTTTGGCTAGCGCAACCACTTCCTTCAACGTGGAGACATCTTCTACATAAGGAACGCGCTTTAGTTGAATAGCAGCGCTATTAAATTGGCTTGCGGCCGCTTTGACGACCAATTCAGCGGTTTCTCCGCCTGAATCAGAAACCACGTATACAACGCGTTGATTCATCTTCATCCTCCTTAAAGCAAATCATCTTTTGCTAGCGCAACAAAAGCTTTTGTAATATTTGTTTTGGTGATTCGTCCAATCACCTCATATCCCTTGTCTGTTTTTTTTACGACCGGCATGGCATCAATTTGTTTTTCAATGAGCCGCTCAGCCACATCAATCAACAGATCATCTTTATAACAGACATTGATGTTTGGCATTCTTGTCATAATGATGTTAACCGGAATCGAAGTCAGCTCCTGCTTGCCAATGCTCGCTCGCAATAAATCTTTGCGCGACAAGACACCCACTAATAAAGATTCTTCATCCACGACAAACAATGTCCCGACATCCTCAAGAAACATCGCCACAATGGCGTCATATACGCTGACATTTTCATTGACTACGACAGGAATCGATTGAAAGTCACTGACTTTCATTTTTTTTATTCGATCCGCTAAAAGCTGTGTTCCTGTTTTTCCTGTATAAAAATAGCCGACTCTCGGTCTTGCTTCCAAATAGCCAGCCATTGTTAAAATCGCCAAGTCGGGACGCAGCGTCGCTCTTGTTAAATTTAATTTTTCTGCGATGTTTTCCCCGGTAATCGGTCCATGGTCTTTGACGATTTGTAAAATTTGTTCTTGGCGTTTATTCAGTTCGATTTTCACTCACCACCTTACCAAAAACTAAAAAAGGCTGTACTCATACGAACCTATTATAACGTAATGATTCATTTTACGAAAGGAAATCAAGAAAATTCGCTTTGTTCTAAAAATACGTGCATCGTTGCTCCTGATTTCCCTCAAGCAAAGACGCCATCGACAGACCGCTTCCATATAAAAACAGGGCTGCCTCAGCTTCGTGACAGCCCTTTATTATTGCAGCCGAGATTTTAGCTGCTCGATTTGTTCTAAAAATCGTTTCGTTTTTAGCGAAAGTCCGGAATATTCGTCATAATAGGCGGAAATAACGTGGTGTAATTCGTTTTTCGTTTCCTTCTTAACCGAAATTTTGCCCAACCTTGACAGATCAAGATGGTAAAAAAGCCGCAACAGCCTAACCGCTGCCGAAGAAAGAGAAAAGCGGTACGGATCCTTTTCCTCGCATTGATCGCAAAGAAATCCCCCTTCCTTTATGGAGAAGGAGAACCTCCCCTCGCTTCGCCCGCAAACCGCGCATCCGTCTAACGATGGAGGCAATCCGATCACCCGCAGCATTTTCATCTCGTAAATATATGTAAGAATTTCTAAATCGAGTCCGTCATTCATATATTTTAATGTCTGAAGAAGCAGCTCAAATAAATAAGGATTGGGGCGCCGCTCTTCCATAATTTTATCTGTTAGCTCGACGACATAAGAAGCATAAGCTGTTGCAAAAATATCTTCGCGAATCCCTCTCAGTGCATCAATGATTTCACCTTGATGCAGGCTTCCTACTCCGCGACTCTTTTGAATTAAATAATGTCCATAAGTAAATAAGTGCGTCACAGAAGAAAGGCGACTGTTTGGCTTTTTCGCTCCTCGAGCCATAACAGCCACCTTTCCCCATTCTCTCGTCAGCAAGGTAACAATTTTATGAGTTTCCCCGTAATCAATCGTTCGAAGCACAATTGCTTCGCATTTTTCAAACAATATGATCACCACCAAGCTGGAAAAAGCAGCTTAGAAAATCGGCTGGTCCATTTCCGTAAACTCGATTTCTTGTTCATCGCCATTTGGCTGATGCTCCCTTTCAAGCTCTTTGAAAAGGAGATATGTGTCGATATTCCCCGTTTGGCTAAACAGCTTCCACGTAAATTCTAGCATCGAACCACACCTTTCCGCCTGTAGGATCGCTTTATAAAGGTTGCGTGCAAGCAGCGCTTACACGTTCAATAAGCTATTTATAGCTTGGCTTCCCTACAATCAATTTATGTTACACAAAATTTGTTAATATTCGTCCTCTCTAAATCCGAAATCGCGCAATTGAGATAATTTATTTCGCCAATCCTTTTGGACCTTAACCCAAAGCTCCAAAAACACTTTAGAACCTAACAGCGCTTCAATGTCTTGACGGGCTCGTTGCCCAATTTCTTTTAGCATTCGCCCTTGCTTTCCGATAATGATGCCCTTTTGTGAGTCACGTTCAACAATAATCGTCGCGCTAACATAAATGGTGTGATGATCTTCTGGGCGTTCAATTGAATCAATGACGACTGCAATGGAATGAGGAACTTCCTCGCGTGTTAAATGAAGAGCTTTTTCCCGAATTAATTCAGCGATAATAAAACGCTCGGGATGATCCGTTATTTGATCAGCAGGGTAATATTGCGGACCTTCCGGTAAATATTTTTTTATTTGCTCGATTAGCGTTTCGACATTGTTTCCTTGTAGCGCTGAAATCGGCACAATCTCTGCGAACGGATATTGTGACTGATAATGCTCAATAAGAGGTAGCAATTCGTCCGGATGCACTTGGTCGATTTTGTTAACGACTAAAAACACCGGCGTTTTTACTTCCTTCAGCCGCTCTATGATGAAAGCATCGCCGCGGCCGAATCCTTCTTCAGCATTTACCATAAACAAAATTAAGTCGACTTCTTTTAAAGCGTTTTGCGCCACCTTCATCATAAAATCGCCCAGCTTATGCTTTGGCTTGTGGATTCCAGGCGTATCAATAAAAATGATCTGTGTGCTTTCCGTTGTGTATACGCCTTGGATCTTATTGCGTGTCGTTTGCGGTTTATCGCTCATAATGGCGATTTTTTGACCAATGACACGGTTTAAAAACGTTGATTTTCCTACATTTGGTCTACCGATAATGGAAACAAATCCTGATTTATACTGTTCCTTATTCATGCAAATCCTCCGCTGAAAATGCTCCTGGCAATAATTCTTTTACTGTTAATTCTCGAATGTCTCCTTTTAAATTGGTCAAAATGATTTTCATATCTGGCGGACATAATTCAGCAATCACTTGACGACACGCTCCACAAGGCGGGACCGGACGGGAGCTGTCAGCAATCACCGCTAATGCCGCATAATCGGTGTCTCCTTCAGAATACGCTTTAAACAACGCTGTCCGTTCTGCGCAGTTGCACACGCTATAAGCGGCATTTTCGATATTGCAGCCGCGGTAGACTTTGCCGTTTTTAGTTAATAAAGCAGCGCCTACTTTAAACTTGGAGTACGGTACATAAGCATACTCTCTCGCTTTTTTAGCTTCAGTGATCAATTCCTGTGTATGCAATGATGCTCTTCCTTTCTTTTCGAGGAAAAACTCCTCCTTTTTATTTTACAGGAAATCAAGAAATTTTTCATCTCTATTCATGTATATATAACAGAAAAATTCGAATTTTCTCATTTCAATACCCAATTATACAAATGTGGCAGAAAAAGGATGGCTCCTATCATAACCGCCATGATCGCACCAAGCAAAACAGCGCCGGCCGCTATGTCTTTGGCTGCTTTGGCAAGCGGATGAAAGTCTTTTGTTACTAAATCGACCGTCCGTTCAATCGCCGTGTTCACCATTTCTAAACTGATCACCGCGCCAATTGTCAACAGCAATATAAGCCATTCCCATTTCGTAAAATGAAAAACAATAGCGAAAACAATGGCGATAGCAGCAAGCATAAGGTGAATTTTCATATGCACCTCTTCCCTTACTGCTGCCACCATTCCTGACCACGCATTTCGAAACCGTTTCCATCGCTGACGCCACTGCTTCATCGTTTATCGTTTCAACCCGTATTGTTCCAGAATTTGCTCTTGCTTAGCAAACATTTCCTTTTCGTCTTCCTCTGTTTCATGGTCATATCCTAACAAATGTAAAAAGCCATGCACAGCTAAAAATCCTAATTCTCTCATAAAGGAATGGCCGTATTCTTTCGCTTGCTCTTGTGCTTTCGGAACGGAAATAATAATATCTCCTAATACCGGCGGTGCATCTAATCCAATGATTTCCGTTTCTCCTTCCCCCATCTCTTCAAGTGCAAACGAAATCACATCAGTAGGTTGATCCTTCCCGCGATACTCACGATTAATCATCCGGATTTGTTCATTATCGACAAAAGAAATGCTAACCTCCGCCTCATCTGGAATCTGTTCAACATCAGCCGCATAATTTAATAATTTGGCGATGACCTCCATCTGCTCATCAGTTACTTCATTTGTTTCGTCTAACCAATCAATATGTAGTGCCATTTTTTCTTCACCTTTTCCTTCTCTTCTCGTTGATGCCCCTTCGATAAAAAGAGACCCATCATGTTAATGGGTCTGTCGCATGACCGGGCTATAATAATGTTTAAATCACGAAGACCGCGTTTGTCAAATATTATTTTCATTTAAAGAATCGCGGCCTAACCAACGAATTTCGACTGCCTTTATGCTGCAGCATAACATAGTTGCTGATTTACGCCCTTCGCCCGTAAACCCCTCGTTTTTTCATCATACCATAAATGCAGCTCCATGATAAATTTCTATCTATTGGCTGAAAAGAAGCCTTCCCTATTCTTATACGCTCGCTTGATCATACGCTTCAATAATTTTTCCGACAAGCGGATGGCGAACAACATCAGCCTGCTCCAAAAAGACAAATGAAATGCCGCTAACAGATGATAAAATATCCTTGGCTGCAGCCAACCCAGATTGAACGCCCCTAGGCAAGTCAATCTGAGAAATATCGCCTGTAATAACCATTTTCGAGCCAAATCCAAGCCTTGTTAAAAACATTTTCATTTGCGATGGCGTTGTATTTTGCGCTTCATCCAAGATCACAAATGCATCCTCAAGCGTGCGCCCTCTCATATAAGCAAGCGGTGCAATTTCAATCGTCCCTCGCTCGATGAGACGCTGTGTATGATCAGTACCCAATATATCATGAAGAGCATCATAAAGCGGACGTAAATACGGATCCACCTTTTCTTTCAAATCTCCTGGCAAAAAGCCTAAATTTTCTCCCGCCTCGACTGCTGGACGAGTTAAAATAATTCTCTTGATGTATCCATTTTTAAGTGCATGAACAGCCATAACGACTGCCAAATAGGTTTTTCCTGTTCCCGCCGGGCCGATGCCAAATACAAGATCATGCTTTTTAATCGCCGCTACATATTGGCGCTGTCCTAATGTTTTGACGCGAACCGGCTTTCCTTTAGCGTTTTTCGTAATCTCTTCCTCATATAACTCAATGAAATACTCTAGCGTGTTGCTTTTCGCCATTTGAATCGCATACATCACATCGCGTTCGCTAATCGTGACTCCCTTGCGAATCACGATGAGCAGATGGCGCAGCACCTCATCAACGAGCCGAACGCTTTCGCTGTTTCCTGAAACGTGCACGGCATCTCCCCGCGTCACAATCGAAACGCCCAGCTCCTGCTCAATTCGTTTTAAATGAACATCATGAATGCCAAAAAGGGCAATCGCCTCATTGGCATTTTCTAATTGCTGGCTAATCGTCACAAACTCCTCTGACATCCCTTAATCTCCTTGAACAATAGGTTGTGGTATCGCAATATTTTCAACTACTTGGTAATGAATCTCTACTTTTACTTTACCATTCTCTTTGGTTGCATGCAAAATCTTTTCACCTACAATGGAAGCATCTGTTTCTAGTTTGCCCTCCAGCTCATTTCGCGCCATTTCTTTTGCTTTCTGCAGCGCTTCATTCCATGTATAGCTCCGCTTAACCTCCTCGTTTTCCCGATAAATCACCCGCTCGTAATAAATCGGCAGCTTCCATCGCCAGAACTGCAGGGCCCTTTTTTGGTTTTCGGTTTTATAATGGCTAAATGGCGGTTTTTTAAAACCCCAAACCGGAAGTGAAAAAGAACCAATCGCTATATAATGCTTTTCCATATACTTTCCTGTGTATACTTGAAACACGGAATCAAACGGCAAGACAACTGTAGACTTGTACCATGTTTCTCCAAAAATTTTTCCACGAGCCGGCACAAGCTTCGTTTTCCCCTCTTTTCCAATAATTCCTGACACTAAAACTTGTCCTTTATTCACATAATCATGAACAGCAACAAGCGGTTGTCCCTCTTCGACAAACATATGAGTGATGACGGCTTTCTTTTTCGCCACTAAATGGCGTACCCCCACCGCTTCCGGTTCCTTCGGCTTCTTTTTTTCTACCACTTGAAAGTAAAAGGTCGTCCCCTTTAATTCAACCCCGACCCATGTAATGGTTTCAATGCGATCGGTCAGCTTCTGTTGAATTACTTCAGGAGGATCTAACAGAAATTGAAAAGCTCCTTTTTCAACCCCCATTTGCTTGAGTTCCTTCAAAATGCGGTATTCTGTTTCCGGCTTAGCTCCTTCGATCCGAACATTCCAGACCATGTTGGAAAGCAAAAAAACAAGCGCAAAAAATAAAAAGATTCCGATGAGAAATCCAGTATTTCTGAGCATTTTTTTCCCCAAAAAGGGCAGACCGCTTTTTCCGATAAAAAATAGTTTACAACCGCTTTTTCGCACCATTACTCGCATAGCTCGAACGTCTTTTAGAAAGATAAAAAAAGTTGCTGTGTGTTCATCCTGCTTTTTAACATTCCAAATATGAATGCCATTTCGCAAGCATTTATTTACAAACCGTTCGATTCCTTTTCCCTGAACTTTAACCTTTACGCTTCCTGATAAAAAATTCATCCACTTGTTCTTCATTTTTTTCCTCCCCAATGCTATTCATCTAAATAAATGACATGATGAATTTTTCCTTCTAATAAAATTTCCTCAGGTAGAATCGTCTTAATAACAAATTGCTCGCCGCGAACAAGAAGCTGTCCTTGCTTTAAAAGCAAGCGCAATTCTTTATCACTAAATGTTAATAATCCGCGATGGTTTTCGATATAAATATGTATGTGTCCAATCATGGTAATACGGGGAAGGTCCATCACTAGATCAGCAGGCAGTTCTAACTGGTTTGTCAACCAATTTCTCACTTGCTGGCGCCACTTTTTCATCATCGAAAAGAACCCCCTTTCATCTCATACATATGAAAAAAAATAGGTATGTAGCACATCTGACATAAAAAAAGAAGCCTTGGCATAAGCCAAGACCGTTTACATTATGTATCAACCCCTATTTTTCGCATCAACGCTCCCCTACATGACATGCTGCATTTTTAGGTAACATCGATACATGTCAGTAAGAGAAGGAAGGTTTGCTGTTCCCTACCTTCAGGCTTTTTATCATAAGAAAAGCGCCCGCCGAGGAGAGCTCGAATCAAGCTTGATCCTGTGCGAGTCGAAACTTCACATGTCGCCGCAGCAGCGTGGGGCGACTTGAGCCGATGCAGCTTGAAGTTAGACAGCACCTGATTTCTTTCAAAAAACAAGAGACAAATTCTGACATAAAAAACAATCCCCTACAGATCGACGCTGAAGAACGAAACGGTCCTTCATCTTGATCTGTAGGGGATTGGTAATGTCAATCATTTATTTCTTGTTACGCTAAGTGCTGCTGAACAAGTTTATTAACGAGAGAGCCGTCCGCCTTTCCTTTTACTTTCGGCATGATTGCTCCCATCACTTTTCCCATATCAGCTTTTGAAGAAGCTCCAACCTCGGCAATCGTTTCTTTAATAATGGCTGTTAGCTCTTCTTCTGTAAGCTGCTTAGGCATATATAGCTCAAGTATGCGAATTTCTTCTTTTGTTTTATCAGCAAGGTCTGAACGACCAGCGTTTTCGAACTCTTGGAGGGAGTCTTTACGTTGTTTTAATTCGCGAGAAAGTACAGTCAGCTCTTCATCTTCAGATAATTGGCCCTTTCCAAGCTTGATCGCTTCGTTCTGCAACGATGCTTTGACCATCCGAATGACGGAGAGTTTTTCTTTTTCTTTGTTTTTCATCGCTTGCTTCATATCATCGTTTAAACGTTCAAGAAGACCCATAAATACACCCTCTTTTAATGCTTGCGCTTTCTAGCCGCTTCAGACTTTTTCTTGCGTCTTACGCTTGGCTTCTCATAGAATTCACGCTTTCTTGCTTCTTGTAACGTACCTGTTTTTGAAACAGCACGTTTGAAGCGACGAAGAGCATCTTCAAGCGATTCGTTTTTACGAACGATTGTTTTTGACATCTTACTTCCCTCCCTCCGAACAACGCCACTTGCATTTGTATTACTAAACATGTACCTGTCAATTATAATATATCCGATAAAAGAGGTCAACTAAAAAAGCAGTCATCGTCTCTCCTTCTTGTCCATACAATGGTGATGAAAGGAGAGAAGGACATGTTGTCATTATTGATCTTATTTAGCGTTTATATTAGCATTTTTTTGCTTGGAATGTTTATGCTGAAAGCAGGTCTCTACGCTCTTTCTGGCCATCGCCTGAAGAAATGGCTGCTGCATTTTACGAAAACACCCTTTCAAGGATTTCTCACAGGAACAGCGCTTACCGCTCTTCTGCAAAGCAGTTCGGCGATGATGATCATCACCGTAGGCCTTGTAACAACCGGCTATTTAACATTTCGCCAATCGATCGGCATTATTTTAGGCAGCAACATAGGCTCTACCATCACAACGGAAATTATTACGCTTGATCTGGGAGCAAGTGCTATTCCCATGCTGCTGACCGGAGCTTTTTTTGTCTTTTTTCTTCGGCATCGCATCAGCTACAGTATCGGTATGATCTTGATTGGGCTTGCCTGCTTATTTTTTGCCATGAAAGGATTTGGCGATCTTGCAAAGCCGCTTGCTTCTTACCCCGTTGTCTACGAGTGGCTAAAAAAGACCGATCGCTCTAATCTATTAGGAATTGCTGTCGGCATGCTCCTCGCGTCGATTATTCAGTCAAGCGCAGCGACGATCGGTATTACGATGGGCTTTCTTCATGAGCATTTGCTCACATTGCCGGCCGGTATTGCGATTTTACTTGGCGCCAATATCGGAACATGCGTAACGGCCCTTTTAGCCAGCATTGGTACAAGCCAGGAAGCAAAGCTTACAGCTTATACGCATTTATGGCTGAACATTGCTGGAGTAGGTATTTTCTTTTTTCTCATTCATCCTTTAGCTTCCTTTGCCGGCAGCTTAGCTGCCAAACCTGACGTCCAGCTGGCGCATGTCAGCGTTTTATTCAATGTTCTTTGCTCAGTCGCCGCTCTGCCATTCACTCGCTTCATTGAAGCGTGGATTACCTTCATCCATAAAAAATAACTTGCATATTAATAATCAGTAAGCGCCGTTTTTCCTTGAACGATCGCAACACCAGAGCTTGTACCGATGCGCGTCGCTCCCGCTTTCACCATCGCTTCGGCTCCTTGAAGATCGCGGACGCCGCCAGACGCTTTCACACCCATATCCGGTCCTACCGTTTGGCGCATTAATGCGATATCTTCAATCGTAGCACCACCGGTAGAGAAGCCTGTAGATGTTTTGACATAATCAGCCCCTGCTTGTACGGCTAAGCGGCAGGCGCGCACTTTTTCCTCTTCCGTTAGCAAGCATGTTTCAATAATGACTTTCACAAGGGCTTTTCCTTTAGCCGCTTCGACGACAGCGCGGATATCACGTTCCACAAGCTCGTCCGCTCCGTCCTTTAAAGCACCAATATTCATAACCATATCGATCTCTGTGGCGCCATTAGCGATCGCATCTTTCGTTTCGAATGCTTTTGTTTCCGGAGTATTGGCTCCAAGA
This sequence comes from Anoxybacteroides rupiense, assembly GCF_014196195.1. Lineage (GTDB taxonomy): Bacteria > Bacillota > Bacilli > Bacillales > Anoxybacillaceae > Anoxybacteroides > Anoxybacteroides rupiense. The sequence goes on from NZ_JACIDF010000002.1 coordinate 432,970, forward strand.
GGAAAACCAATGACTGTGCAAACTTTCACATCAGTGCCTTTTAGCAGCTCAGCTGCAGCCGCTACCCATGTTGGATTTACACAAACAGAAGCAAAGCCGTATTGTTTCGCCTCTTCACATAATTGAACAATTTGTTCCTTTGTTGTATTCGCTTTCAGCAGTGTATGGTCAATCATTTTTGCCAATTGATTTGCCATATGAATGCCGCTCCTTTCTGTTGAAATAGAGAAGTCTGACCTCTATCATCATACCATTTTTCAACCGCAAAAACTAGCCGACAAGCAAAATTTGTTCAATGAACCTCTCTCACTTCCACTCCGTTAAGAGGCGGGAAACTTCTCGATGGATGAGGTTAAAAAAAGCTCCCACCGAGCGGCGATGAACGCCTAAGCGCCGCCGACGAGAGCTCGAATCAAGCTTGACCCTGCACGAGTAGTTCAGCGATGAGGCTCCACGTGTCGCCGCTGCAGTGCGATGCGGAGCGACTCAAGCCGCTGGCGTTTGAAGCTGGAGACAAGATATCCATTCTGACAGAAGCAAAAAACCCAGCTAATCGCTGGGTTTTACGAGCTTAATTTCATTTTTTCCGTTATCTGATCAGATACTACGCGGACGAATTCTCCTTCATTATATGGATAGCCCGCTTTCGTAATTTTCACTTTTACAAGCTGACCGACCATTTCTTCAGTGGCTGGAAATTTTACTTTTAAGTAATTATCGGTATATCCAACGTATAAGCCACTGTCCGGCTCTTCTTTATATGGCTCTTCTGGAATGACTTCAAGCACTTGTCCTTCGAACTGCGAAGCATATTCCTTCGCCAATTGGTCAGAAAGAGCGATGAGGCGATGAACGCGCTCGTTTTTCACCTCTTCATCGACTTGGTCTAGCATGCGCGCCGCAGGTGTTCCTGTACGCTTCGAATATGGAAATACATGAAGTTCCGAAAACTGATGGTCACGGATAAATTCATACGTTTCCATAAATTCTTCTTCCGTCTCACCAGGAAATCCGACAATAATATCCGATGTGACCGCCAGCCCAGGCAGTGCTTCCCGCAATTGAACAAGCCGCTCAGCAAAAAATTGAGTCGTATACTTGCGGCGCATCCGCTTTAATACGCTGTTGGACCCAGATTGAAGCGGAATGTGCAAATGGCGGACAATTTTATCGGAACGCTTGAGAACTTCAATGACTTCATCGGTGATTTGACTTGCTTCAATGGATGAAATGCGAAGCCGCTTTAAGCCGACTACCTGTTCATCCATATCGCGAAGCAGCGCAGCAAAATTATAATCCTTCATATCTTCTCCATAGCCGCCTGTATGAATGCCTGTTAGTACGATTTCTTTATAGCCGGCATCAACAAGCTGTTGCGCTTGGCGAATGACTTCTTTCGGATCGCGTGAACGCATGAGGCCGCGCGCCCACGGAATAATGCAAAACGTGCAAAAATTATTGCAGCCTTCTTGAATTTTCAAAGAAGCTCGCGTCCGATCCGTAAAGGCAGGAACGTCCATTTCTTCATATACGCGGGTCTTCATAATGTTTCGAACCCCGTTAATCGGCTGGCGCTCTTGCTTAAATTGTTCAATATATTCAAGGATCTTGGCGCGATCCTGCGTTCCGATTACGATATCAACCCCAGGAATCGCCATAACTTCAGCTGGAGAGGTTTGCGCATAACAGCCTGTGACACAAATAACCGCATCAGGATTTTGCCGGATGGCACGCCGAATAACTTGACGACTTTTTTTATCGCCCGTATTCGTCACTGTGCATGTATTTATCACGTACACATCTGCATGAGTTTCAAAGTCTTTTCGTTCATAGCCCGCTTGTTTAAATAACTGCCAAATCGCTTCTGTTTCATAATGATTTACTTTGCAACCTAACGTATGAAAAGCCACTGTTGACATTATTCTCACCTCACCTTAATTCCCATTCATATGATGCAGCCGCTAATACATAAAGCGGGGCTGTTTCCGTCCGCAAAATCCGCGGTCCGAGGCCGCATGTGAAAAAACCGTTTTCCTGAAGCTTCGTGATTTCATGCTCCGCCAAACCGCCTTCCGGCCCAAATAAAACGAGCATCGACTGGCCCGGCTTCATCTGTCGCAAAACTTTTCGCAAAGCTGCTGCTTCTCCTTGCTTTGCTTCTTCTTCATAAGCAACCATACGATAGTCCAGCGTTCGGGCAAATTCAATAAACGGCTCCATAGACATCGGCTGGTAGATATCAGGAATGCGCGTGCGATGCGCTTGCTCAGCTGCTTCTTTTGCAATTTTCCTCCATCTTTCCAGCTTTTTATCCGCTTTTTTCGCTTCCCATTTAACAACAGAGCGAGCCGCCAAAAAGGGGATAAATGCAAAAGCACCAAGCTCTGTTCCTTTTTGAATGACCAATTCAAATTTATCTCCCTTTGGCAGCCCATGAGCAATGTAAATCCGTATTGGAAGCTCTGTTTGTTCCTCTATCCATTTTATAATGCGAAGCATCATATTCTCACTGGAAATTCGTACAATCTCACATAAAGCGGCTTTGCCGTTTTCGTTACAGCAAATAACCGCATCTCCCTCCCTCATGCGCATGACGCGTACCATATGGTGATAATCGTCCCCAGTCATGACAATTTGGTCATGATGAATTTGATCCTTTGAGACAAAATACCGTTGCAAACCGCCACCTTCTTTTCATGCTTTTCTTGCAATTAATGCGATCCAATCTTCCATCGCCAGTGTTTCTTCAATAACAAATCCAGATTCAATCAACTTTTCTTTTACCTCGTGTTTTTTCGCTTGAATAATTCCAGATGTAATAAAATATCCGTTTTCTTTTACCAGATGGTACGCATCATCTGTAAAACGCATAATGATTTCTGCTAGAAGATTGGCCACAATAATATCGGCCGGCTCCTTTACATTATCCAGCAAATTCCCTTGGGTAACCGATACGATATCTTGAACTTTATTTAATTTCACATTTAGCTTGGCGCTGTCTACGGCCACTGGATCTAAATCAAGCGCTTGAACAGAAGCGGCTCCAAGCATCGCTGCCGCAATACTCAAAATCCCTGATCCAGTCCCAACATCAATGACGGTATCACCTGGTTTCACACATTTTTCTAGCGCTTGAATACACATGACTGTGGTCGGATGTGTGCCTGTGCCAAAAGCCATTCCAGGATCTAGCTCAATAATAAACTCATCAGTGGAAACCGGTTCATAGTCCTCCCATGTTGGCACGATCGTAAATTTTTCAGAAATTTTTACTGGGTTATAATATTTTTTCCACGCTGTCGCCCATTCTTCTTCGTTCACTTCGCTGATCGTAATTTTATTTTTTCCTATATCAATATTATAGAGCATTAAATTATTGATCGCTTGTTTAATTTCCTCAACTGTTTCTCCTAAAAAACTATTGACTGGCAAATAAGCTTTAATGATGACTCCTTCATCCGGATAATCATCGGGATTTAGCTCATAAATTTCGCCAAATGTGGTATCACGTTCTTTTGTTAAATCAAAAGGGTCTTCAATGACAACTCCCCCAGCACCTGCTTCGTGCAAAATATTCGAAATCGCCTCAACTGCTTCTTGTGTCGTATGAATGCTGATTTCTGACCATTTCATAAATGTGTTTATTCCCCTTTAAACGCTTTTTTTACTTTCTCAAAAAAGCTATCTTGCGGTCCTTGGTGCATGCTTTGGTCTCCCAATTCATCAAATTCGCGCAGCAGCTGCTTCTGCTTTTCCGTTAATTTAGTTGGCGTCACAATGCGCACAATCACATGCTGGTCCCCTTGACCATATCCGCGCACATTGGGCACACCTTTTCCTTTTAAGCGAAATTTTGTACCTGTTTGTGTGCCTGCTGGAATTTTCAATTTTACTTTTCCGTGAAGCGTCGGAACTTCAATTTCATCACCAAGAGCTGCCTGTGCAAATGTCAGCGGAATTTCACAATAAATGTCATCATCATGGCGTTCAAAAAATTCATGCGGCTCTACACGAAACACGATATATAAATCGCCCGCTGGACCTCCGTTTATGCCTGGTTCTCCTTGTCCAGCTACGCGCAACTGCTGTCCGTCGTCAATACCTGCTGGAATTTTCACATGAATTTTTTTCCGCTTTTTCACCCGACCGCTACCGCCACAAGTCGCACATTTTTCCTTAATAAATTGTCCTGTGCCTCCGCAATAATGACATGCTCTGCGATTCACAATGCGTCCAAACGGCGTTGCCTGCTCTATGCTGATTTGTCCCGTTCCGCCACAATGTGAACATGTTTCCTTTTTCGTTCCCGGCTTTGCTCCTGATCCATGACACGTATCACACGTTTCTTCGCGAGGGATTTCAATATCCGTTTCTTTTCCAAACACTGCTTCTTCAAATGTCAGTGTCATCGTATATTGTAAATCAGCACCAGCCCGCGGAGCGTTCGGATCACGCCGTCTTCCTCCACCAAAAAAGGAGCTGAAAATATCCTCAAAACCACCAAAACCGCTAAAGCCGCCAAAATCAAAATCATCGCTTCTAAAGCCGCCAAAGCCTTGATTAGGATCCGTATGACCAAATTGATCGTAATGGGCACGCTTTTGATCATCGCTCAATACTTCATAAGCTTCTTTGATTTCTTTAAATTTTTCAGCTGCATCTGGTGACTTATTAATATCTGGATGATATTGTTTTGAAAGTTTTCGGTATGCTTTTTTTATTTCATCTTTTGTCGCTGTTTTGCTTACCCCGAGAACCTCATAGTAATCTCGCTTTGTCATCATCATCCACTCCCGATTCACTCACATAAAGCTAATTGTACCATCCATTTCTTTATATATGCAATAGATGTTATTTTTCCTATCGTTGCTTTTTTTCTAGAAAAAAAGTCAAAGCCAAGGCAGGCCTGACTTTGACTTTTTCCCGTTTTTACTTATCTTCTTTTACTTCTTCAAATTCCGCATCAACTACATCGTCATTTTTTTTCGCAGCGCCGTCTGCATTTGTTTGTCCTTGAGCTTGCGCCTGTTGAGCGGCTTGCTCGTATAGCTTAATGGACAATTGCTGAACGATTTCTTGCAGCGCATTTTTCTTTGTGCGAATTTCTTCGATATCTTTTTTCTCTAAAGCAGCTTTTAATTCTTCTTTAGCCTCCTGCGCTTTTTTCACTTCAGCTTCGTCCACTTTTCCTTCAAGCTCTTTGAGTGTTTTTTCTGTTGTAAATACTAAATGATCCGCTTCGTTGCGAAGATCCACTTCTTCTTTGCGTTTTCTGTCCGCTTCTGCGTTTTCTTCCGCTTCTTTCACCATTCGTTGAATTTCTTCTTCGGAAAGGCCAGAAGATGATTTAATCGTAATGGATTGTTCTTTGTTTGTTCCTAAATCTTTTGCACGCACATGGACAATACCGTTGGCGTCAATATCGAATGTGACCTCGATTTGTGGCACACCGCGCGGAGCCGGTGGAATGTCGGTTAGCTGGAAGCGGCCTAACGTTTTGTTATCGGCCGCCATTGGACGTTCTCCTTGCAGAACGTGAATATCAACCGCCGTTTGATTGTCCGCCGCCGTTGAGAAAATTTGCGATTTGCTTGTCGGGATCGTCGTATTGCGTTCAATTAATTTCGTAAATACGCCGCCCATCGTCTCGATTCCTAAAGAAAGTGGAGTCACGTCAAGCAGTACAACATCCTTGACATCCCCAGCGATCACACCGCCTTGAATAGCAGCTCCAATCGCGACCACTTCGTCTGGGTTGACACCTTTATGCGGCTCTTTTCCAATTTCCTTTTTGATTGCTTCTTGCACAGCAGGAATGCGCGTCGAACCCCCGACAAGAATCACTTTGTCGATATCGGATGGTGTCAAGTCTGCATCTTTCAATGCTTGGCGCACCGGTCCCATTGTCCGTTCCACAAGATGGGCAGATAGCTCTTCAAACTTTGCGCGCGTTAATGTCATTTCTAAGTGAAGCGGTCCTGTTTCATTCGCGCTGATAAACGGCAATGAAATTTGGGTTTGCGTAACGCCAGAAAGATCTTTTTTCGCTTTTTCAGCAGCATCCTTTAAGCGCTGCAATGCCATTTTATCTTTTCCTAAATCAACGCCATGTTCCTTTTTAAATTGTTCAACTAAATAATCGATAATGACTTGGTCGAAATCGTCGCCGCCAAGATGGTTGTCCCCAGCTGTCGCTTTTACCTCAAACACGCCATCGCCAAGCTCCAAAATCGAGACGTCAAACGTCCCGCCACCTAAGTCATATACGAGAATCGTTTGATCTTCCTCCATTTTATCAAGTCCATAAGCGAGCGCTGCCGCTGTCGGCTCGTTAATGATACGTTCAACTTCCAATCCGGCAATGCGTCCGGCATCTTTTGTTGCTTGGCGCTGTGCATCATTAAAATAAGCTGGAACCGTAATGACCGCTCTTGTAACAGGCTCGCCTAAATAGGCTTCCGCATACGATTTTAAATATTGTAAAATAATAGCTGAAATTTCTTGTGGAGTATATTGTTTTCCTTCAACCTCCACCTTATAATCGGTACCCATATGGCGTTTGATCGAGATGATCGTATTTGGGTTCGTAATCGCTTGGCGCTTCGCTACTTCCCCCACTTGCCGTTCTCCGTTTTTAAATGCCACAACTGACGGAGTGGTTCGGTTTCCTTCTGGATTTGGAATCACTTTTGGCTCGCCGCCCTCTAATACAGCTACACAAGAGTTTGTTGTTCCTAAATCAATACCAATGATTTTGCTCATCCGTATCACCCTCCTATGACATTATTGACTCACTTTCACCATTGCTGGACGAATGACACGATCTTTTAATTTATATCCTTTTTGAAATTCTTCAACGACCGTGTTTGGCTCATATCCGCTATCTTCTGCCTGCATCACGGCTTGATGCAGATGAGGATCAAACGGTTTTCCAATTGATTCGATGACTTCAACGCCTTCTTTTTTCAATGCATCAATCAAAGAGCGATATACCATTTCCATCCCTTGCAAAATGGATTTGGCTGTTTCGTCTTCTGTCTGGATTTTTAAAGCGCGCTCGAAATTATCTAACACCGGTAAAAGATCTGTCACTAAATTTTGTGCGCGATATTTTTCCGCTGCCTCAAATTCAAGTCTTGTACGGCGGCGGAAATTATCAAAATCTGCATGCAGGCGAAGATAACGATTTTCTAATTCCTGCAGCTTTTGCTGAAGTTCAGCGATTTGCTCGTTTGCCGCTGTCAGTTGATCTTGTTCGTCATCAGTAATTGATTTATCTTCTGTCAATGACTCATTCACTTCTTCTTGCGGCTGTTCATATGTAACTTCCTCTTCTGTTTGAAGCATTTCTTTTTGTTCGTTTTCCATCGGCTTCACCTCCCTTAAGTGAACAAATAAGTCCAATATATGTATAATCAAAAAGTTATTCACAAGGAAAGGATGGGGTGCTTCACACCATCCATCCATTATCCAATATGACCAATGCTACCCATTTTGATACCAATCTGTCAACGCCTTTGTTAAGTCAGAAGCCACTTGATTCAAAATGGTAATGACACGCGAATATTCCATTCTCGTCGGCCCCAGAATTGCAATCGTTCCCAGCTGCTCCTCTCCGATCGAGTAGGTCGCTGTAATTAAGCTGCAATTTTCCATGCCGCTCAATTGGTTCTCATGGCCAATTGTCACTTGAATTCCCTTTTTGCTGCTTCGACGCAGCAGTCGATAAAACTCTTTTTCTTGTTCAATGATTTTCATTAAAGAATGAACTTTTTGAATATCATTGAACTCTGGCTGGCTGAGCATATTAGCTCTTCCCGCTAAAAACAGCTTTTCTTCCCGCGGCAGCTCAATCATATCCGCAATGGTTTTTAACATGCTGTCATAATTATAAATGTGGGCACGCAGGACGTTGGCAACCTCTTTATAAATCTTATCCTTCAATTCCATAATAGAAGAACCAATCAATCGCTCATTCAAAATATTGACCATTTTTTCTAAATCAGAAGCATTCACGGAAGCCGGAATCGTAATCACGCGGTTTTCTACATGGCCTTTGTCCGTGACAAAAATGGCTACCGCCGTTTCTTTATTTAAAGGAATGATTTGAATTCTTTTCAGCTTATTATCTTTCACAGCCGGACCGAGAACGATAGATGTATAGCTTGTCAAATCCGATAAAATCTGCGCCGATTTTTGAACGAGTTTCTCTAGCTCATAAATTCGTTCTGCAAAAATCGATCTAATCTTCCTCATATCCTCCGTTGTAAGATGCTGTGGTGACAATAGATGATCGACGTAATAACGATAGCCTTTTTCCGACGGTACCCGGCCTGATGAAATATGCGTTTTTTCAATGTATCCCAATTCCTCCAAATCAGCCATTTCGTTTCGGATCGTTGCTGAACTGAAGGTAATTTTCTCCTTCTTCGAAAGCGTCCGCGAACCGACAGGCTGGCCGTAACGAATAAAATCGTCAATAATCACTTGCAAAATCAATAACTGGCGATCAGTTAACAACGATCATCACCTCTGTTAGCACTCAAACATATTGAGTGCTAAATCTATTATTAAAGTACCAAATCCCCGCACATCTGTCAACTTTAGATTACTCCAATAAATGCCTGAAACACTTCATTTCCAAGCAGTTTTCCTTGGTGAGTAAGACGAATATGAGTTTCCGTTTCCTCCAATAGCCCTTTCTGCTTTTCTTGCTCAATCGGTTCATGGAATACCTCATGGACTGGACAATGAAATTTTTCCATAAACCGCTGTTTGGAAATGCCTTCTATTTTGCGGAGACCTAAAAACATTTCTTCTTCTTTCTGCTCTTGCTCGGTTACCACATGGCGTTCAATATACGCTTCTCCCGTTTTTTCAACTAAATCAATATATTTTTTGATCGGTCCGGCATTCGCGTTTCTCATGCCGGCTACATAACTGTGCGCCCCTGCACCAAATCCGTAATATTCTTCATTACTCCAATACGTAAGGTTATGATGGCTTTCAAATCCCGGCCGGGTATAATTGCTAATTTCGTACTGCTTATAGCCGTTCTTCTCCATTTCTTCCATAATGACCTCGTACATATTTGCTTCTTCTTCTTGACTTGGCAAAGATAGCTTTCCTTTTCTCATTAAATTGTAAAACACCGTTTTCGGTTCAACGATGAGCGAATAAGCAGAAATATGCTGAATGTTGAGTGCAAACGCCATATTCAAAGAATCGCGCAGCTGTGGAAGCGTCTGTCCCGGCAAACCGTACATCAGATCAACGCTAATGTTTGCAAAGCCGATATCTTGAGCGATTCCAATGATTTGAAACACATCATCTCGCCGATGAGTTCGTCCAATTTTTTTTAACAATTCATGATCAAACGTCTGTACGCCAAAGCTTAGGCGATTGACTCCTGCGTCTTTTAACAGCTGCAGTTTTTCCCGCGACAACTCGTTCGGATTCGCCTCGAAGGTAAATTCCACTTCGCCCGCAGTAAAAGGAAGGCGCTTATGAATGGCATTGAGAAAAAAGTCAAGCTGATCCATTTCCAGCACGGTCGGCGTCCCCCCACCTACAAAGATGGTATCAAGTTTTTGTGTAGGATATCGAACCACTGTTTGTTCCATTTCGGTTTCTATCGCCTGCAAATACTCGTTCACCGGCTGTCCTTTAAAGAATACTTTATTGAAATCACAGTAATAGCAAATTTGCGAACAGAACGGAATATGCAAATAAGCGGCTTGAATCAATGTTCATCGCTCCTTTTTCATAACAAACAAGGCCATCTCATCATGAGACAGCCTCGTATGGCATTATTTTTTATCATCCATTTTGAGCACAGCCATAAACGCTTCTTGTGGAACTTCGACAGATCCGACCTGCTTCATTCGCTTCTTTCCTTCCTTTTGCTTTTCAAGAAGCTTGCGTTTCCGCGATACGTCACCGCCATAGCATTTAGCTAGCACGTTTTTCCGCAATGCTTTGATCGTCGAGCGGGCAATAATTTTATTGCCGATCGCTGCTTGCACAGGAACTTCAAACTGCTGGCGCGGAATCAAATCTTTCAGTTTCTCAACAATGACTTTTCCGCGCTCATAGGCTGAGTCGCGATGAACGATAAAGGAAAGGGCATCGACTTTCTCCCCATTTAATAAAATATCCATCTTCACAAGCTTTGAAGGCTTATAGCCGATGAGCTCATAATCAAACGATGCGTATCCTTTCGTGCTTGACTTTAAAATATCAAAGAAATCATAGACAATTTCTGAAAGCGGAATTTCATAAATAAGCATAACCCTTTTTTCATCCATATATTGCATATCGACAAAGATGCCGCGCTTGCTTTGACATAGTTCCATTACCGCTCCAACAAAATCGTTTGGCACCATGACCGTCGCTTTGACGTAAGGTTCTTCCACCCGGTCAATTTTTTGTGGATCTGGCATGTTGGATGGATTATCCACTTGAACCTCCTCACCATCGGTCAAGTATACTTTATACACTACGCTTGGCGCTGTCGTAATTAAATCGATATTAAACTCGCGCTCAATGCGTTCCTGAATAATCTCCATGTGTAGCAGCCCTAAAAAGCCGCAGCGAAAACCAAAACCGAGCGCCTGCGATGTTTCGGGCTCAAATTGTAGCGCGGCATCGTTAAGCTGCAATTTTTCCAATGCCTCACGCAAATCATTGTACTTGGCTGTATCAATTGGATACATTCCGCAAAACACCATCGGATTTAAGCGACGATATCCCGGAAGCGGTTCGGCCGCAGGATTTTTGGCATCTGTAATGGTATCACCTACACGCGTATCGCTTACGTTTTTAATGGAAGCGGTCAAAAAGCCAACATCGCCCACGGTTAGCTCATCAACCAATTTCGCTTTTGGCGTAAACACCCCTACTTCAACTACCTCAAACTCTTTTCCAGTCGCCATCATCTTGATTTTTTGTCCCGGCTTAACCGTTCCTTCCACAATGCGAATATAGGCCACTACACCGCGGTATGGATCATACAGCGAATCGAAGATCAACGCTTTTAATGGCGCATCAGGATCACCAGCCGGCGCCGGAATTTTGTCGACGATTTGCTCCAAAATCTCTTCAATGCCGATGCCGGCCTTAGCGGAAGCAAGCACGGCTTCAGAAGCATCCAAGCCAATTACATCTTCAATTTCTTGGCGAACGCGCTCTGGCTCAGCGCTTGGCAAATCGATTTTATTGATAACCGGCAAAATCTCTAAATTATTATCCAGCGCCAAATAGACATTTGCCAGCGTTTGCGCTTCAATTCCTTGCGCCGCATCAACAACAAGAATAGCCCCCTCGCATGCCGCTAAACTGCGCGACACTTCATAGGTAAAATCGACATGCCCTGGCGTGTCAATAAGATGAAAAATGTATTCCTCTCCATTATTTGCTTTGTACTTTAACTGAACAGCATTCAACTTAATCGTAATGCCGCGCTCCCGCTCTAGCTCCATAGAATCTAGCATTTGCTCTTTCATTTCTCGCTGCGAAAGCGCCCCCGTTTTTTCAAGGATGCGATCTGCAAGCGTCGATTTTCCATGGTCAATATGAGCGATAATAGAAAAGTTGCGGATTTTTTCTCTTCTTTCCAGTCTTTGTTCACGATTCATCTTTTTCACTCCTACTGTTACCCGAAACTACACTAGCTTTGATTATAGCAACACAACGGTTAAGATTCAATGAGAGAAATAAGAAAAGCGCAAAGCGCCCTCCAAGAAGATTGTCACCGTCACAATGCGGAGTGAAGCGATTCGAGCCGACGGCAATTGAAGCTAGGCAACGCCCGAACCCTTAAAAAAGGATAAGAAAAAAGTCGAGCCTGTGCCCGACTTTATTCGATCAGCTGTCCTACAAAAGAAAGAAGGGATTGAATAACAGAACGAACTCCTTCCGCCAAATGCTTTCCAAGCTCCGAAAACAGATTGAACATTTTCATCTGTTCAAGCTTCTCTTTCTTCTCACTAATATTTTCGATACTTACTCTATTTCCCATAACCATTGCTTCCATTTCGCCGTTTTTATCTTTTGCAACATGGAACACGGTCTGAAAAGACGGATCATTGTAGCCCTTCATTTTGATCATCCCTTGATTCGCCTGCTGCATGCCAAGCAAGACACCAAAGAAAAGAAGGATAACAGCCGTCAAAAATTGAAGGGTGAATTTTGCCATTTTGCTTCCTCCTTACTGCTTTTGCGGCGGATCAGAGGCTGGAGCCTGCACTTTTTCTGCCTGCCAATAATGCTCACTAAACACATCGGCAACAGCAGCTGCGGATCGGAAAAGTTCATCAAACGTATTGTCTACCCCGCCAAACTCTATGAGTAACGCATTATTTGATAAATCTTGGTTGAATTTTCCATTTGTTCCTCTTCCTTTCTTCTCGATGACCCCCCGACTTAATCCCGGATATTTTTTTTGTAAAAGCTGATGAAGCTGTGTTGCTAGTTGTAAATTCTTTTCATAGTTTGCATTTTCTCCGCCAACAATGAACGCAACACGCGCATAGCTAACTCCGTTAATAGTCGCAGTTGTAAATTTTCGTCTTTGGGCATCGCGGTGAATATCAATCAAGTATTGTAAATCACGGTTTTGGCCCATCGCCTGCATAACAACCTGTCTTGACATGTCATATGATTGCGCATAGTCCATTCCTTTTTCTGATAATTTTTGTTGAACATCAACGGTGCTTTCCACCGCTCCAATCCCTCGTTTCTCAAGTTCCTCCTGCAATTTTTGTCCGACTTTCGTTACATTGACCGTACGATGAAAGGCCTGATCTGGATCATTTGCCCCTTTGAGCGCTGGCAAATACGATTCATACGTATGGGTGCTGTAAATATAAACGACTTTCCGTCCGCCAGTCGTTTTCGTTGGCGGAGGCACTGGCTGTTTATCTTGATCTTGATCCGCTTTTTCTAAATTTTCGATGGATGCCTCGCGTTCAGCCAGCATCACTTCAAGCGGCGGTGCCGATTCGTAAGGCATGTTTGTATAGTCCGTTCCTTCTCCTGCCACCACAATCTTACTATCATATAGAGCAAAGCCAGGCAATTCGCTGCCAAGCAGACTGCGGGGATCATCTGGATTAATGCTCGTAATCATACGCAGCAAAATAGATGAATAACTAATGTTCTGTCGCTCTTTCGGCAAGCTTTGTAAAAAATAATGGTTTTCAAAACTAAATAAATGAATGAACGTTTCCTCAGGAAAATGATTTGTCACACTATTAACAGAAGAAGAGGTAATTCGATATTCAGGTTTTAACGATGTCATGACCCCGACAACCGTAAACATCATCATCCAGCCTAAAACGGCTAAAGTCACAACTTTTTTAATGCTTGTCCCTTGAATGGTGACGACCATTTGCCGAGAGCGAAACCTTTTCATGTTCTCACCCTTTCTAAGCTTGTCTACTAATTTAACAGTATGGTCAAGCTTAAAAAGATAGAACATCTTTTTTATGATTAGCGCGTATACATCCCTGTATTTCCTTGATCAATCTGGCCATGCAGCGCTGCGTTTAAGCCGCTCGCTAGCAAATGGGCCATGTCCCCGATAAACATATCGACTTCTTTCGGCGTCACCATCAAATTATGTCCGAGCGGGGCCAACACTTCATGAATAAGCGTTCTTTTTTCTGTATCGCTCAGGGTTCCAACCATGCCAAGAAACGTCGAGCGCTGTGCTTGTGTAGGCAGATCCTCTTCGGTTAATTTTTTTCTTCTTCCAAACATCCATCCAGCTGGAGCAAGAGCACTAGAGGGACGATTCCCTTCACGCATTTCTTTGCCAAAATGCTTTAAAAGAAAGTCAATGGTATCGCTTGTAATCGACACAGCATCGACAACCGTCGGCACACCGATAGCGATGACAGGAATCCCTAAAGTTTCTTTACTTAATTCCTTGCGTTTATTTCCCACTCCTGATCCGGGATGAATGCCAGCATCTGAAATTTGAATCGTCGCATTTACTCGTTCAATTGAACGAGCCGCTAGTGCATCAATGACAACAATAAAATCCGGTTTTGTTTTTTCAACGACACCGTCAATAATGTCGCTCGTTTCAATTCCTGTTGTTCCCATTACTCCGGGAGCAAGCGCGCTTACAGGACGAAAGCCTTCTTGCACGCTTTCCGGTTGAAGCTGAAACAAATGCCTTGTAATTAATAAATTCTCTACCGCCAACGGACCGAGCGCATCTGGAGTAACATTATCATTTCCAAGCCCCACAACAAGACAGCTTGCTTCTTTTGGAATATTCAGCTTCTGCAAAAAAGCATGGAACTCTTTCGCAAACACTTCCTCTACCTTTTTTTGCAGTTCTGTATCCTGTTCCCGAATCCCTTGAGCCTCCAGCGTGATATAGGTTCCTGGCTTCTTGCCAATGGACTGCGCTCCTTCCTCGGTTACTTCAACATATGATAGCTTAATTCCGTCTATTTCACGATCATGAATCGTGACTCCTTCAATCGGAGAGGAAGTCTCTTTTTTTTGCTGCAATCGCTCTTCAATGGCCATTTCGTGAGCTTCAACAGCCAAATCTGTCCGCACGGAATACACGCTAAGATCTAATGGTTGATTCATCGATGCTCCTCCTTCTCAAAAACGATCGTTTTTATTTATTGTCGCCGCTTTCTTCTTATTTCATTCTTTAATAAGTAAAGTATTTTTGCTTGAATAGTCTTGCATAATTGAAATGTGTTTGATAGAATATCATTTGTTCTTGATATGTCTATATCGATCAACATGACAAAAGAATCACGTATATGGACAGCATTACGGAGGTGAAAGACATTGGCAAATATTAAATCAGCAATTAAGCGTGCGAAAACAAGCGAGAAACGCCGTGCTCACAACGCTGCGATGAAATCAGCCATGCGCACAGCGATTAAAAAATTTGAAGCGCTTGTAGAAGCAAAAGAAGTGGAAAAAGCACAAGAAGCATTTGTCCTTGCTTCTAAAAAATTAGACAAAGCGGCAAGCAAAGGATTAATTCATAAAAATGCAGCAAGCCGCCAAAAATCCCGTCTAGCGAAAAAATTAAACAGCATCACAGCGTAACAACAAATAAACGACCTTTTTGAGGTCGTTTTCTTTTTTGATTTTTATAAAATTGTCTTTAGCTGGAAATTAAGAAAATACGCGCACAAGCCTTTCCGTTTTTTATGATTCTCATCCAAAAATCCTCCAAGCTGACACCCCCATCTCTGAACGAAGTGGGGATGGGAGGAGTTCACCGGACAAAAGACTGTTCATTTGTCTCATTCGCTTTGCTCCATTTGACTAGCAGCAATTCAATAAGCAAGCGTTTATCAAGCACCCCTGTTTTCATTTGATAATCCGCTTCAGCCAAGTCGTGAATGATATCGAGCAATTCCTGTTCCGAAAATAATCCCGATTGTGCCATAGCCAGCTTAACGCGAAACGGATGGACCTTTAGCGACGAAGCAATATGCTGCTGGCCGTATCCTTTGGCATTAAGCCATTTAACTTGATACAAAAGCCGAAACTGGGCCGCTAGCAACGCAACAATTTTAATAGGTTCTTCATTATGTTCCATTAAATCACCAAATACTTGCAATGCTTCTCTCACTTTGCGTTGAACGACCTTTTCCACCAATACAAAAACATTTTGTTCAAGTGTCCGCGAAACAAGCATCGTCACGGTTTCACCATCAATTGTTCCTTGATGGCCAACAAACAGTGAAAGCTTATCGAGTTCATTAGCAAGCGACATCAAGTTCGTCCCCGCCAGCTGCAGTAAGGTTTTCTTTGCTTCTTCTGTAATGGCGACTTCATTCGCATGTGCCCGTTCTTCCATCCATTGCCGCAATTCTTTTTCATTAAGTGAGGAGGCGACAAAAACCTTCGCTTCATTCATTAACTGCTTCGTGATTTTTTTTCTTTCATCCAATTTTTCATATGAACCAAGAAAAACGACAATCGTAAAAGGAGAAGGAGAAGCTATGTATTGCTCAAGCTTTTTTAAATTATGCTCTATTTTCTCCTTTCCCTTGTCAGAAGTGAGGAAATACGGATTTTTGATCACAACAACCTTCTTTTCCCCAAAAAAGGGCAGGGTTTCCGCTTCCTCAATTGCTGTTTCGATCGGTGTTTCTTCACAATCATACACCGATAAATGAAAATCCTGCTCCTCTTCTCGTAAAGCTGTACGTACAATTCGTTCATATGCTTCATTTAATAAAAATGTTTCCGTTCCGTATAATAAATAAAGAGGCGACAGAGTTTGCTTTGTCATTTTTCCCAAAAAGTTCACAGTCATATTTCTCTTCTCCATTCTTTTTTAAAACCATCCATGATGAAAAGATACACTGTTTTCTTGGTTTTTACAAGGGAACCGGCAAACGATGTAAGCCGATTCCCATTTATATAAACGTTGATAAATAAGTCCTAGGATCTTATTTATCAACGGGTATTTTTATATTATCCCGTGCCCCTTAAACTATTTGTGTCAACTGTTGTCAGCAAAGGAAATGATCAATTGTTGTATAGATTTTTTTTTTCTTTTGACGTATACTAAAAATGATTGCACGAGGAGGGGTAAATCATGAACGAATTTGAAAAAAATGTACAAAGCAAACGCAATGATGCAGTTGATTCCGGCGTCGGATTCATCGTTTCGTTCGGCTTCTTCGCTACTATGTTCATTATCGCCACATTAGTAAAATTTTTTGGTTCATGATGGAAAAGAGATTGCTTTTTAGAGCAGTCTCTTTTTTTGTATGCGGCATGCCAAAAAAATGTCGAGTTCTGTTATCCCCTAACGCATTGGCTGCTGCTTGCAGTCCATCTCATCTGCAACCATTCATATAATCTTATCATGGCGTTGTAATGCGGCCAAACTGGACTAAAGCGAAAGGTGCCGCTCATGCTGGTGATACTATATTATGGCAGCATAAAAGTAAAGGTTCCAGCTTTTTTCGTATAGCGATAGCGAATCGCTCCATGCTCATCCGTTCGCAAAATTCGAACCCCATGCTTTTTAAGCCGAGCGATTACATCATGATGAGGATGATGGTAACGGTTGTTCTTGCCAACCGAAATAATGGCAATCTGAGGTTTTATCATCTTTAGAAAGGGCTCGGAGGTCGATGTGGCACTTCCATGATGCCCGATTTTTAATACATCAACCTGAAGGTGAGGAAAATCACGAATGAGCCGTCCTTCTCCTTCAGCTTCCAAGTCTCCTGTAAACAGCCATGATAATCCCCCCAATTTCGCGTATAATACAACGGAACGATCGTTATCATTAGAAGGGAGAGCCGTTCTTGGTGGATTCAGTACATAAAATGATGCTTCTCCTACCTTCCAATCATCTCCTTTTTCCACTTTTTTAATCTTCATTTTTCGATCCTTCATACCAGCCATAAGCGCAGTCTGCCATGGTGAATACGCACGGCTTTCGTTGCCAATCACCAGCTCCTTCACCCGTATGCTTCTTATCACTTCAGGTGCCGCTCCCATATGATCGGCATCTCCATGCGTAATGATGAGTTGATCCAATTGGCGAATTCCTTTGGCTTTTAAAAACGGTACAACTAGCTTTGCGCCTACACGCCACTCGCTCCTCCGCTTTTGCCATGACTGCTTTGGTAAAAGAACCGTTCCTCCCGTATCAATAAGATATACTCCCTTTCTGTATGGCAATTCAATATAAATACAGTCGCCTTGCCCCACATCCAAAAAGACGACCTCACCATAGCGGTTCATATATGGAAAAGCGGCATGAAAGGCAATTACTATCACTACATACCCAAAAGCGCGATATTTTTTCTGCTCCATTTGCGTAAAGGCCCATACAATCGCCATTCCATAACATAAAAGCAGCAGCATGGACGGCCGTCCTAAAACAAATGCAAGCGAACGATCAGAAGCGAAAAGCTGAACAAAGCGATTAGCAAAATCAAGTACATGTTCAAGGAGATAGATAAAAGGCAAGCTCAACGGCTCCACAACATAATGTGCAACAAGAGCGATGATGGAGAGCGGCAAAATTATAAACGAATAAAGCGGAACAAAAATCATATTCAACGGAATGCTTAACAGCGAAAACTCAAAAAAATGGTATAACAAAAACGGAAGGGAGCTGATTTGTGCAACCAACGTTGCAGCAAAAAGCCGCATCATGAATGAACGGTATTGCTCAATCCAATCCATGGATAAAATAAGCGCGAAGGAAACAATAAAGGATAGTTGAAATCCCGGCTGGAACAAATCGTATGGTTGAATCAGCACCATCACGATGCATGTAAGGCTGAGGATATCACAAAGAGGAATGTTGAACTTCCGATAACGGCTCCATAATAACATCATAGCCATAACGGAAGCGCGGACGACGGATGGCGAAGCGCCTGTCAGGATCATGTACAAAGGAAGAAGAAGAATGAGGAGCAACGCGGCGGCTTCTCTTGTTATAAAGCGAATGCATAGATAAAAGCAGCCGCTGACAAGCAAAGTGACATGCGAGCCAGAAATTGCCAAAAGATGCACTAGCCCTAGCTTTTGATACCCTTCAAGCAGATCTTCATCCATTTCTTCTCGTTCGCCAAAGATTAACGCTTGCACAATGCCAATCACCGCAGGAGGAAAATGCTCATTAATTTCATCCATTCCTTTTTCTCTGATCGATCGAAGCACTTCAACAGGATGAAGCCGTGTCTGTTTACAAGCAGCGACAGAAAAGGAAGAGGGTTTTACAATCCAATGAATTTGTTGGGAGCGCAAATACTTTCGATAATCAAAAGCGAAAAAATTCCGTGCGGGTTCAGGAGCTTCCAATCTTCCTTCAAATCGGCAAACCATTCCCATGCGAAGTTGGAAAAGCTCTTTTTTATCGCGTTCACGATTGATTTTATACAAAAGCTGTACCTTTTCCTTTTCCTTCGTCCTTCCCTTTACCTTCAGCTGATCGCCATCAATGACAGGAGGCTCTATCAAGCGCAGCGAAAAATGGGTTTTATTTTTCGAAAGAATGGTTTGATTATGAGTCTCTGTCCAAATCATATAGAGATAAAAAAGGGCCGCCGCAAGTAAACATGCAGAAAGCAAATCACGCTTATATCTTAGCAAAAACAGCAAATAAACCGCCATCACGAAATGAAGCCCATATAATCGCTGATAGCCAGCTGTGATTCCCCATATAGCTGCTATCGCTACATACACACCATTTCCTCTCATTATCCAAAATCTCCTTTTTCTTGCCTTCTGCCGCCGCAAAAATCAGACGGCAGAAGAGCGCAGTTGCTTTTATAAAAGAGACAGGATCTCCTTATTAAAAGGAACATGCTTTACAATTAAGTCTGCCTGCTGAAAAAGCTCAAGTGCATACGGATGATTTTTATAGTCAGTCGCATAATAGACTGCACGAATACCGCTCTGAATAATCGCCTTGCAACAATGAAGGCAAGGAAAATGCGTCACATAGATTTCAGCGCCTTCTGTTGGCACGCCAAACTTGGCGCATTGAATAATGGCGTTCATCTCTGCATGGATCGTACGGACGCAATGATTATCAATCACATAGCATCCTTCATCAATACAATGTGCCCCTCCAGCAATCGATCCATTATATCCTCCAGCAATAATTCGTTTATCACGCACAATCGTCGCTCCGACCGCCAAGCGTGTGCATGTGCTGCGCAATGCCAATAAATGGCTTTGCGCCATAAAATACTCATCCCAAGTAATCCTTTCCATTTCTTGACTCTCCCCTAACCATAAACATATAAGACTAGTTTAGCGAGTGAAGAAAAAACCGTCAATTTTGCTAGCGAATCACAATTTGTGCTTTTAAGCTTTCCAGAGATTTTTCACCGATTCCTGATACATTCAATAAATCTTCAGCTTTTTTAAAGGGACCGTTTTCCTCGCGATAAGCAATAATAGCGGCCGCTTTAGCCGGACCGATTCCCTTTAGCTGCTCTATCTCCTCTTGAGTAGCATGGTTAATATCAACCTTGTTCTCCTCCTTCTCTTCAGGCGGGGATATCGGCATGCTCGTTTCCCCTTTAGAAGGTACATAAATCATCATTTCGTCATATGCTTTAGCAGCTAAATTGATTTTTGTTTGGTCTGCTTCTGTTGTCAATCCCCCCGCTCTAGCGATGACATCATTTACCCGCGCGTTTTCCAGCATTTCATATACCCCGGGATGGACAACCGCTCCTTTCACGTCAACCACAATGGTTTCCGGTTGATCCTGCTGCTTGCTATCTTGTTCCTTTTGTTCTTTTTGCTCCGGTTCTTCAGAAGGCAGCGGAAGTGCATGAGAAACACTCTTCTCTTGATGAGATTGCTGATAAAAAAATGCTGCAGCAATCGCCATAGCCGCCAGCGCGAGCATATACCGCTGCTTTTTTTCTTTGGCCGCAAGCCATTTCATTGTTCATCACCCTTTCGAAAATGATGCATAAAAACGTCTCTTTGTTCATACATATCGTTGAGAGGACAGATATCGGCCAAATAAACAGAGAAGGGGGGAGAAGCCGTGAAAATCGGAGTGATAGGCACAGGAAATATGGGGAGAATTTTAATTGAGGCTTTTTTAGAAGCGAAAGCGGTCAACCCAAATGAGCTGATTCTGACTAATCGCACGCTTCAAAAAGCATTGGACATCCAGAAGGAACACGCAGAGGTCGAAGTGGCAGCATCTCCAGAGGATGTGATCAGACGTGCGACCGTGATATTACTATGTGTCAAACCATTAGATATTCACCCCCTTTTAAAACAGCTGTCTCCTTATTGGACAAAAGATCATTGTCTCATTTCTATTACTAGCCCTATTACCGTCCAGCAGCTCGAATCCATTGTCCCTTGCCATGTGGTTCGGGTCATTCCAAGCATTACGAATCGCGCACTCTCTGGAGCATCGCTTATTACATTTGGGCATCGCTGTTCGTCTCATTATCAAACATATATAAAGGAATTATTTCAAAAAATTTCTACACCTTGCGTGATTGAACAAGATATTACGCGGATTGCTTCCGATCTTGCGAGCTGTGGTCCTGCCTTTTTCAGCTATTTACTGCAGCGATTTATTCATGCCGCTGTTGAGAAAACGAATATTTCCAGAGAAATGGCGACTATTTTAACGAGCGAAATGATTATCGGGCTAGGAGAATTGCTAAAAAAGAATGTGTACACTCTTCCAACTCTGCAGGAGAAAGTACACGTAAAAGGAGGAATTACCGGAGAGGGGCTGTCTGTACTTGAAGCGGAATTAGGTGAATTGTTTGAGCATGTATTTGAAAGAACACATGCGAAATTCAATCAAGAGATTGAGAAAATTAAACAGCAGTTTCAAAATTAAAATTCGCCAAAGATCAAAAAATTCCTTCTGAAACATGACAAGCGTACCGATTCTTGAGTAAAAATTTGTCCATAAAGCGTGATACCCAGCGCTGTATCCTGTACGTCAGCATACCTTAATCCCATTTAAACAAAATAAAATAATACATCATTCACAATCATAAGCTTCCGGATGAAACTGCTTTCTCAATTCTCCTATTTCAAGCAGAGATACTGTTCTCTCACCTAATCAGCCTCCTTCCATAGAGACAACAGCACTGCGAATATCAGCCGTCATAACTAAAAAGCTGTCCACTCTACCGTGGACAGCTTATTTTTTAGCAACAAAGAAAAGCCGTTCCGCCGCATCATGGAGAGGGCGATCCGTAAAATCAGCACTGATCTCCATTACAGTAAAGCCCGCTTCCTTCAACCATTGCTCATATTGAAACGCTGGGAATGTCCGCTGAATATGATCTTCATCATATCGTTCGTAACGTCCATCCTCTTCTTGGACAAAAAACGTAAGCTCATGAACCACTGTATGAGGAGTGTCTAGGGCATTACACAGCCATATATAGCTGATCGATTCATCATTGCTTGCAAAAACCGCATCTTGAAAAATATGATCCATTTTATAAATAGAATGAACGTCAAATAATAGCAAGCCATCTTTATGCAAAAGCTCATAGATACGGCGGAAGGTTTGCTGAACATCCTGCTCTGTTGGCAGATAATTAAGGGAATCGCAAAAAATCAGCACGGCATCAAAAGGAGAAAATCCATTTAAATCCCTCATATCCTGCTCAAAAAACTCGATATGCACATGATGCTGCTCCGCTTTTGTTTGTGCAATGGCGAGCATGTTTTCTGATTGATCTACACCGGTCACAGAAAAGCCAGATTGAGCTAGACGAACCGCCAACTCTCCTGTTCCACATCCAACATCAAGCAGCCTTTTTGTGCCTTTGCGCCCATATTGTTCAACTTTTTTATTGACAAATTCCTTCCATTTATCATATGGCGCTTCCTTCATTAACTCATCATACCAATAAGCAAACGATTCATATGTCATCGCGCCAAATCACTCGCTACGTCCTCAAATGGAGCATCTCCCCAAAGCCGTTCTAAATTGTAGTATAGGCGATCTTCTTTATGAAACACATGAGCAACGACATCGCCTAAATCCACCAGCACCCATTTAGCTTCATCAAAGCCTTCTAAGCGTTTCACTGGAATTTGATGTTCTTCCGCTTTTTCTTTAATTTCCCGCGCAATCGCCTGTACCTGCTTTTCGGAGTTCCCGTGGCAGATCATAAAATAATCCGCGACAAGAGAAATTCCTTTCATATTTAAAGCAATAATATTTTCAGCTTTTTTCTCATCAGCCGCTTGAATGGCCATTCGTAAAATATCGCGTTCCGTCATTTTTTCATTCCCCCTTCTTGTTGATTATGAGCGCATTATACGTATAAATGGTATCGGGATAAATCGGTTGATTTTTTTTCAGCAGAAATTGAATCGTATTTTGTAAAGCCCGGATCAGCGCCTGATCCAAATCCTTCCGCGCCAGCTCGCGCACCTCATCGACTCCTGAAAAAATGCGGCCAGGTTCAATATAATCTGCCACATAAACAATTTTATCAAGCAAGGTCATTTCCGCACGGCCAGATGTATGATAGCGAATCGCGTTTAAAATTTCCTCATCCTCAATCCCTACTTCTGTTCGCACTAAATAAGCACCAACTGGCGCATGCCAAAGCTCAGAATGATACGAAAGTAAATCTTTGGGCATATTTTGCTCTAAAATGATTTGTTTCATTTCCTCTTTTGGACGAAACTTCGCATAATCGTGAAAAATCGCAGCCAATTCAGCTTTCTTTTCATCTTCTCCATAACGCCGGGCTAGTTCAATCGCGGTTTCCATTACGCCGATCGTGTGCTCATAGCGATGTTCAGTCAACTGTTTTTTTACAATCTCCAACGCTTCATGACGATTCATATAATCCCTTCCCCTCAATATACAATCTGACGCGCTCTGGCACTAAGTATCGAATACTTTTTCCTTCCCTCACACGTTCGCGAATAAGCGAAGAAGAAACAGCGAATTCCGGACTCTCTACCTCGATTAATGGATAGGATGTGCGAAGCGAAAAGCCCGGACGTCCGACCCCAACAAATGTCACCAGATGAGCCAGCTCATGGATCCGATACCAATTCGGCAAATATTCTACCATGTCCGCCCCGATAATAAAATAAAATTGATGCTTAGGATACAGTTCCTTGAGTTGACAGATAGTATCATACGTATAGGATGGGCCTTCCCTTTGCAATTCGATCGTTTCAATTTTAAATTGTGGATGATCGCTAATGGCTAGCTCAAGCATATGAAGTCGATCGGCGCTATCTGTTATTTGTTCATAATGCTTATGTGGAGGAATCCGATTGGGCATAAACCAAATTTCTGATAGATCTAATGCCTGCAACACTTCATTCGCCATTAGCAAATGTCCATTATGCGGCGGATCAAAAGTTCCTCCAAAAATTCCAATTTTACTCATTTTCCCCTCTCCTTAGTGAGCTGGGTATTTTCAGCGAGGCAAAATGATTTGTTTGTTTTCTTTTGATTCTTTATAAAGCACAATGGTATTACCTATCGTTTGTACAATGTCTGCTCCTGCTCCATTGGCCAGTTGCGTCGCTACTGTGTCTTTATCCTCCTCGCAGTTTTGCAGCACACTTACTTTAATAAGCTCACGCGCTTCTAACGCATCGATGATTTGTTTGATCATATTTTCGCCGACTCCACCTTTTCCCACTTGAAAAATCGGCTTTAAATGATGGGCCTTTGCACGTAAAAACCGTTTTTGCTTACCTGTTAACATACGCTTCCTCCTAGCTGTTGAATCACGATTTGTTTCATGCGTTTGACATCAGGAAAGATTCCCGTCCATTTTTCAAATGCCAACGCTCCTTGATAAATAAACATCCCAACCCCATTTTGCACAATGGCACGTTTCTGTCGCGCCTCTTGCAGCCACTTTGTTTCCAATGGATTGTAAATAATGTCACTTACAACCGTATCGGCTTCTAAGCGATCAAGCGATAGCGGCATCGCTTCAACGTTCGGATAAAGGCCGACAGGAGTCGTATTAATGATGATCTCATATTCATCAAGATGTTTTTCCGCTTCCTCGATTGAATAAACAGATGAGTCAATTGAGACATCTGCTTCCTCGATGAGTTGCGTAGCGGTACTTCTTGTCCGGTTGCAAATATCAATTCGTGCCGCCTGTTCACTAGCTAATGCAAAATAAATGCCTCTGGCCGCTCCCCCTGCTCCAACGAGCAAAATCCGTTTTCCTTTAATGACGGTCTTTGTTTCTTCACAAAGAGCTCGCACAAAGCCAGGGCCATCTGTATTATAGCCGATTAACCGTCCGTTTTCATTAACAATCGTATTGACAGCCCCAATGCGCTGGGCCATCTCATCAATTTCATCAAGCAGCGGCATAACCGCTGTTTTGTGCGGAATCGTGACGTTTGCTCCTGCAATACCGAGCGCTTTTAGACCTTGGATAGCCGCTGGAAGCTGATCTTTTTCAACATGAAAGGCATGGTAATAAGCCTCTATTCCCAATTGCTGAAAAACGCCATTGTGCATTAGCGGCGACAATGAATGATGCACAGGGCAACCAATCACTCCATAAAGTTGTTTCATTTTCTTCTCCCCCTAAAACAACGAAATTAAATCAGCGATTTCCTAAGCAGCACGTTCACACCTTTTGGCACATGTGCGACGACATGAGCTCCCGGCTCGTTGCACGTCACCCAGCCTAGTCCAGAAAAAACAATATCCGTTTTTGGCTCTTTAATGGTAAACGAGTGGGCAACTAAAGAAGGAAACTCCTCTGCATAGCTTTTTCGCGGCGGCTGCAGCAAATCCCCTTTTTGTTTCTCATAAAGCTCATCGGCCTTTTCTATTTTTGTTCGATGAATCAGTAATTCATTGGAAAAATAACATACAAACGAGCGCCGTCCTCCTTTTACATAATCAAGCCGAGCCAGTCCCCCAAAAAATAGGGTCTGCTGTTCGTTGACTTGGTACACCTTTGGATGAATTTCCCGCTTCGGAGTAATCTTTTTTAAGTCTTTTTTATCAACATAGTGCGCCATTTGGTGCTGATTGATAATCCCAGGAGTATCATAAAGCATGGCCCCATCATCAAGCGGTATCTCGATCAAGTCTAGCGTTGTGCCTGGAAAATATGAGGTTGTAATGACACTTCCTTTACCTGTCGCCTCTTTAATCAGGCGATTAATAAATGTCGATTTGCCCACATTGGTACAGCCGACTACGTATACGTCTTTGCCGGAACGATGCTTCTCTATCGCTTCCATCACTTTCTTGATGCCGATTCCTTTCGCAGCGCTGATTAAGCACACATCTAGCGGCTGAAGCCCTAGTTCCTTTGCAGATGCTTTCATCCATTGCACAAGCTTATTGTATTTAACAGATTTCGGAAGCAAGTCTACTTTGTTGCCGACAAGCAAAATCGGATTATTGCGTCCAACAAAACGATGCAGCCCTGGCAACCAGCTGCCGTTAAAATCAAAAATATCAACAATTTTTACAACTAATGCATTCGATTGGCCAATTCCATGCAAAATTTTCAAAAAATCATCATCTGTCAAAGAGACATCTTGAATTTCATTATAATGCTTGAGTCGAAAACAACGCTGGCAAATGACCTCTTCCTTTTCCAAAGCGGCAGGAGGGGCATAGCCTATTTTATTTTGATCTTCTGTCTGAATCAGCACTCCGCAACCAATACAATGAATCATCTTCTCATTCCTCCCAATAAACCATTCCTTTTCGTTTCATCATCTCTAACAGCTTTCGTTCGATTTTTCGATTAAATCTCGTCCAAAATCCATCGGTTTGCGCTACAGGTACCACTAAAATCGTATGCATGCCAAGCCGGTTTCCACCCAGTATGTCAGTCAACAATTGATCGCCGATGACAACCGCTTCCTCCTTTTTCAAATTCATTTCCCGCAAAGCTTGGCGAAACGCTCGAACCATAGGTTTCCGCGCTGCAAAAATAAAAGGGATCTCAAGAGGAGCTGCGAACGCTCTCACTCTATTTTCATTATTATTAGACACGATCACAATCTGAATGCCGTGTTTTTTCATTTCCGCAAACCATTTGATAAGCTGTGGCGTCGCAGCCGGGCGATCCCATTCCACCAGCGTGTTGTCGAGATCGGTGATAATTCCTTTGATTCCTTTTTGCTTTAATTCATCTGGAGTGATGTCAAGAACACTTTTGACATATTCATTCGGCAAAAAATATTGAAGCATTTTCCCACACCTTTCGTTTCTCTTCCAGCTTCCCTCATCATACATAATTTTTGTGCCAGTTTCAAAACAAACTTTGACAAATATATACAAACCTAAAAAATTTTTCGACAAAATTCTTCATATCTTCAAGTTGTGGATAAGTTTACTCACATCATTCACAAGCCATCTATAATGCTTTTTAATGTTTATAAACAACTTTTCCACATATTATCCACTGTTTGTTGTGGATAATAGAACGATTGTTCTCTATGCATAATCGTGGTAAAGTATAGGAAAGATAACTTACCATTATATGTATTGGTTGTTACTTTTATACCATTGTTAAAGGAGGTTTCTCACCATGAAGCGTTTACCGGACGATTTGCTTATCGAATCGTATTATAAAGCGAAGGAGCTTAAGCTAAGCCCTGAGTTTATTGAAATGATTGAAAGAGAAATTCTCCGACGCTCATTAGGACATAAAATCAAGCTTTCATCATAATAACGGAGCCATCAGGCTCTTTTTTTATTTTTATTTCCAAAATCCGATTCGTTCTCCTACTTTAATGGCCATCGGGACCGTCATTCGCGAATCGATCTCCACGCTATCTTTTTCAAATAATAAAACAACGGTCGAACCAAATGAGAAATAGGCCATTTCTTGTCCTTTAATCAATTGATCGTGAGGATGAGTAAGCTCTATGCTATTGACAAACATAGCCCCTACCTTCACAATGGCCACATGCTTACCATCTGAGTTCACCTCTGTAATCATTCGGTAGTTTTTCGATAGCGGTCGCCTTCCATATTTTAGACCAAGCCGATTCACAGGATAGGATTTTGCGCCAAGTGACCATTGGCGAGTTACAACACCAGATATTGGGCTATGAATTCGATGATAATGACTTGGGCTCAAATATAAAATAACAAAGAGTCCGTTTAAATATTTTTCAGCTAGAGCATCACTTCCCAGCATTTCTGGAATTGAATACTGCTTTCCTTTCACAGTGATATCTTTTTGTTCACTGATGATTCCAATATCTTCAATAACCGCATCCACCGGGCTAATGATGCTGTCTTCCGCTTCATCAATCGGTCTTGCTCCTTCTTTTAGCTTGCGAATAAATAATTGTTGAAGCGTTTTGTAGTGATTTAAGCTTTTTTCCATCTCCTCTTGATTAATTCGATATATTTTTGCATAGGATGGTATTAACCAAGCACTTAACCGTGATTTGGTAAAAAAAGCAATGAATTTTGAAGAAACTGCATGATTTGTTAATTCAATCATGAAGCGATATAACCATTTTAACAACCAGATTCCCTCCAATTTTATGTAAAATCATGTTTTACTACTTCCCATATTATAAATAAAATGATTATAATGGGAAGTGTATATTTGTCGTTCCGTTCCATAGTTGAAAAGGAGTGAGGAGAAATGTTTTTATCGGATTATCTGGATCACACGCTAAAGAAACTAAAAACACACACCGCTAACATATTAACATTAACGAATCTTGCCTTGGGAGGCTTATCCGTTATATTCACGATGAAAGGACAATTAAATGCCAGCCTGTTGCTCATTTTTTTGGCAGCACTCGCTGACCGCTTTGACGGAACGGTAGCTCGGAAGCTTCATATTGAATCTGAGCTCGGCAAACAGTTGGACTCAATGAGTGATATTATATCATTTGGAGTCGCTCCTGCACTATTGATTTACCAAAGTTTATTGCACGATTTTGGAGCGCCTGGCGCGTTTTTTACGATTTTATATATCGGCTGCGGGGCATTTCGTTTGGCGCGATTTAATATTACCGAAAATAACGGCTATTTTTCCGGCTTGCCTATCACAGCAGCTGGTGTGCTTCTCACCTTGAGTTATTTAACGATCCACTATTTCCCACCACAATTTTTTATTTTCCTAATCATGATTTTATCTTTTCTCATGGTTGGAACCTTTAAGCTCAAAAAAATGTAAATTTGCTGCCCAATCTCCTTGGGCAGCTTTTTTTTTGAAATCCAGAGACAGGTTCTCCCTTTCCCGCTATTTAAACTTTTGCCGTTCCCATGTCAACCAGCGAACCGCTTCACAGAAGCATTCGGATACTTTCTGTCATTTACATCTTTTGTAAAAAAACCGACTGCTTTTATCATCATTTTTCAACATGATCTTACATATTTTTTAAGTTTCATACTAAATTCTCTTTTCAAGCTATTGCATTAATTATATGATAAATTTGAATACATCATATGTGTCGAGCAAAGACGAAGCAATCATCATAGCATTTTGAGCAAGTAATGGAGGGGTTATTTTGGATAAAACGACAATTATCGGCATTATTCTTGGTATTATTGCGGTAGGGTTCGGAATGTATTTTAAAGGAGTCAGCCCAAGCGTTTTGCTGAATCCAGCTGCTTTTCTCATTATCATTGTCGGGACGGCAGCTGCTGTGACAATTGCTTTCCCTATGCGTGACATTAAACGGCTTCCTAAGCTGTTTGGCGTCATTTTTAAGGAACAAAAGATTCCAACTATTGAAGAGTTGATCCCTTTGTTTGTTGAATGGGCGAATATCGCACGCCGTGAAGGATTACTGGCACTCGAAGCAAAAGTCGCCGAAATCGATGATCCGTTTTTACGTAACGGACTCAGCCTTGCGATTGACGGGCAAACGCAAGACTTTATTCGCGATGTCATGTCTGAAGAAATTGCGGCTATGGAGGAACGTCATCAAGCGAATGCCGCTATTTTTACGCAAGCAGGTACATATGCTCCGACGCTTGGAGTATTGGGGGCAGTGGTCGGATTGATCGCAGCTTTGGGAAATATGGACAATGTAACCGAGCTCGGACACGCTATCAGTGCCGCATTCGTTGCGACACTATTAGGGATTTTTACCGGATATGTATTATGGCACCCATTCGCTAACAAGCTAAAACAAAAATCGAAGGAAGAGGTAAAAGTCAGACAAGTCATGATTGAAGGAGTGTTGTCCATTTTAGAAGGACAGGCGCCTCGCTCAATCGAACAAAAATTAGCGTCCTACCTCCCAGAAAAAGAACGAAAAAAATTAATGGAGCAGGGAGAGGCAAAAGATGAGTAAAAAAAAGAAGTCGCAGCATGATGACCATATTAATGAATCATGGCTGATTCCTTATGCCGATCTTTTGACATTACTGCTTGCGCTTTTTATCGTTTTATTCGCAAGCAGCCAGATCGATCAAAAAAAATTCCAAGAGATCGCCCGCTCCTTCAGCAGCGCTTTATCGGGCGGAGCAGGAGTCTTGGATTTCCCAAGCCCTGTAGAGCAGGACAATCCCCAAACATCGCTGCCAGATAAGGAAAAACTAACGAAAAATCAACAAGCGAAAAATGAACAGAAAGAGCTGCAGCAAATTCAAGCAAAAATTAATCAATATATCGAACAGCAGCATTTGCAAGGTGAACTAAAAACAACGCTAACGGAAGAAGGATTGTTGGTCACCATTTTAAACGATGTTTTATTTGACTCTGGAAGCGCTGAAGTAAGGCCGCAAGACCGACAAATCGCATCAGAAATTTCTCGGCTGCTTGTCATGAATCCGCCGCGCAACATTATCGTTAGCGGCCATACAGACAATGTGCCGATCCGCAACTCCAACTTTTCATCCAACTGGGAGCTAAGCGTCATGAGGGCTGTCAACTTTATGAAGCTGCTATTAGAAAACAAACAGCTCGATCCCCGCTTATTCAGCGCCAAAGGCTATGGCGAGTTTAAACCGGTGGCATCTAATGGTACTCCAGAGGGGCGCATGAAAAACCGACGCGTCGAGATTTT
The DNA here is from genome assembly GCF_014196195.1 of Anoxybacteroides rupiense. Taxonomy (GTDB): domain Bacteria; phylum Bacillota; class Bacilli; order Bacillales; family Anoxybacillaceae; genus Anoxybacteroides; species Anoxybacteroides rupiense. Next base: position 463,462 of record NZ_JACIDF010000002.1, read on the forward strand.
AATTGCGCCAAACACAACAGCCAACTAGACTTCTCATTCCTGAGCTCTGTCCCAAAGCTCAGGAAATAGATGAAAAAGGGGCTGTCTGATAAGTCCCTAAAATGAAACAAGTGGAGAAAAACGAGCCGTTTTTCTCCACTTGCTTTTGTATTTTTTCGATTTTTCTTCGAAAGTAGCTGGCGGATGCCTGCTACTTTCAGTATGTTGTGGGCTAACGCCACAATTCCAAACTCGACATGTACCTTGTCGAGACCCCGCAATGAAAATCTGCGGAACGACCGATTGCCCTTGATGTGACCGAACACACTTTCTACTTCGACTTTGCGCCGAGCGTAGATGGCGGCTTTCTCTTCACATTCAAGGGCTGTTTTTGCCTTCGCTTTCATTTCTTCGAAGACGGTATTCCAGTGAACTTGACGATTGCCCTTCGCCTTCGTGCATTTCGCTTTTAATGGGCAATCTGTACAATCTTCACATTCGTATATTTTGAAGCTTTGTTCATAACCAGATGGATTCTTTTGGTTTTGATATTTTTTAAATGTTACTTTCCTTCCATTCGGGCAAATAAAACAATCATCTTGCTCACAATAGGTCCAGTTTTTCGCATTTTAATGTCCTTTTTGTATTTGCGTGTCTGTTCTTGTACATAGGATCCATAAGGAATGAGAAAATCAAATCGAGGCTCTTTCTCATCACCAATCGCATATACATAGTTTTCTTCACTGCCATATCCTGCATCTGCAATGACTGTTTTGGGCATCGGTAATGAAGTGGACGCTAGCTTCTCCAAATGTGGGATAAAGCAACGTGTATCGGTTGGTCGTTGATGAATGGTATAAAACAAGATAAACTGATTCTCTGTCCCGATTTGCACATTATACCCTGGCTTCAGTTGACCATTTTTCATATGATCTTCTTTCATTCGCATAAAAGTTGCGTCTTTATCCGTTTTTGAATAGCTGTTACGATCGCCAAAGATTTCGTTCTGCTCCTTGTATTTGGCTAGTCGAGGTAAA
>NZ_JACIDF010000003.1 GCF_014196195.1 Anoxybacteroides rupiense
CACACCCGTTCCCATCCCGAACACGGAAGTTAAGCTCTCCAGCGCCGATGGTAGTTGGGGCTAACGCCCCTGCAAGAGTAGGACGTTGCTAGGCTTTATATTAAACATATTCCGCAATCGCTCAGCGACGAGCATTTCTCCTCTGAGCAAACAGCGAGTTGCCTCGACGCATTGTGCTTCTTCGAATGTCTTGAAGAGGAAGAGGCAGTAGAAAAATACGAATAATGATTCGTTAGTTTTTGTGTTTATCCACTATTCCGCAATAGCTCAGCGGTAGAGCAACCGGCTGTTAACCGGTAGGTCGTAGGTTCGAATCCTACTTGCGGAGCCATTTTGGAGAGCTGTCCGAGTGGTCGAAGGAGCACGATTGGAAATCGTGTAGACGTTAACAGCGTCTCAAGGGTTCGAATCCCTTGCTCTCCGCCACTATTTCATGTAATGGCCCGTTGGTCAAGTGGTTAAGACACCGCCCTTTCACGGCGGTAACACGGGTTCGAATCCCGTACGGGTCACTTTTAGGAGGATTAGCTCAGCTGGGAGAGCACTTGCCTTACAAGCAAGGGGTCGGCGGTTCGATCCCGTCATCCTCCACCATACATACTATTGATTGAAAAAAATATAATTTTGTCATCGCGGGGTGGAGCAGCCTGGTAGCTCGTCGGGCTCATAACCCGAAGGTCGCAGGTTCAAATCCTGCCCCCGCAACCAAATAAAACGGTTGGTCCCGTAGTGTAGTGGTTAACATGCCTGCCTGTCACGCAGGAGATCGCGGGTTCGAGTCCCGTCGGGACCGCCATAAAATATGTATGGCTCGGTAGCTCAGTCGGTAGAGCAAAGGACTGAAAATCCTTGTGTCGGCGGTTCGATTCCGTCCCGAGCCACCATTTATTTTATCCAACGCATCTTATGAATGCCGGCTTAGCTCAATTGGTAGAGACGAGCGGAGCATCGGTGAAATGACTGCGAGTTGCCTCGACGCATTGGACATCTTGAAATGTCTTGAAGAGGAAGAGGCACAGAACATGTGCTTTTATGGTTAGTTCTATAGATAAAGCCGGCTTAGCTCAATTGGTAGAGCAACTGACTTGTAATCAGTAGGTTGCGGGTTCAAGTCCTGCAGCCGGCATCGATTTATTAAAGTAATGGCGGCTATGGCGAAGTGGTTAACGCACCAGATTGTGGCTCTGGCATTCGTGGGTTCGATTCCCACTAGTCGCCCCATACATATTATCCCAAGACATTTGTGATAAAAGATTTGATAATCGCGCGGATGTAGTTTAATGGTAAAACCTCAGCCACGAGCGATACATCATTGAATAGGCGACGAGTTGCCTCGACGCACAACGCATCTTAGAATGAACTGGTAGAGGAAGAGGCATGGTATATCGGGATACTAGAAATTTGTAATAAAAAATTTGATAATTATGCGGGTGTAGTTTAGTGGTAAAACCTCAGCCTTCCAAGCTGATGTCGTGGGTTCGATTCCCATCACCCGCTTGTATACGGGCCTATAGCTCAGCTGGTTAGAGCGCACGCCTGATAAGCGTGAGGTCGGTGGTTCAAGTCCACTTAGGCCCATCTTTCTTTTTGTAAAGCGTTTTCTTTGCATAAAGTTTGGTGACATGTGTTGCCCATCTATAGGTGTTCTCCTCTCTGAGCAAACAGCGAGTTGCCTCGACGCATTGTACTTCTTCGAATGTCTTGAAGAGGAAGAGGCAGTAGAAAAATACGAATAATGATTCGTTAGTTTTTGTGTTTATCCACTATTCCGCAATAGCTCAGCGGTAGAGCAACCGGCTGTTAACCGGTAGGTCGTAGGTTCGAATCCTACTTGCGGAGCCATTGGAGAAGTACCCAAGTGGCTGAAGGGGACGGTTTGCTAAACCGTTAGGTCGCGTTTTTGCGGCGCGCGGGTTCAAATCCCGCCTTCTCCGCCACTGCTGAATGCAAGGCCCGTTGGTCAAGTGGTTAAGACACCGCCCTTTCACGGCGGTAACACGGGTTCGAATCCCGTACGGGTCATAAGTAAAAAGCACTGTGCTAAAGCATAGTGTTTTTTACTTTATATAAAATCATTTAAAGATAAAACGAGTGTCATCTTCAAAACACACGGGAGAAGAGGTGATGCTCGATCACCGACCGTGGAAAAACGGTATAACTCTATTATGTTAACATAATAAGTTACATCATACGCCTCAAAAATATTCGTTCCTCCAATTATTTAGAAAGAAAAATTTATAAAAAAACTTGATCTATTATATAATATTGTGCATTTCTGTTTTTGATTATTCCGAATTTTTAACTTGACAAAATGTCAAATGTAAATGAATAATAAATACAAAGAAAGGCCGACCATAAAAACAGAAAGGTCGGCATAATTTTTCTACTCATGTTCATATTCCCTAAACTCAAAATGATTCGTTAGGGCTACTCGGCTTTTTTGGTGCTTTGTTTTTTTGGCGAAGAAATTTTTCTCCGTACTCTCCATGATCATGAAAGTAAGCATGTTCAATTTGAATCGTGGAATGTTTAATTCTATATTTCCTTTCCAGCATTTCATTAATGGCTAAAATAACACAGAATGGCTGAATGTGTTCATTGATAAATACGTGAGCAGTTAAGGAATAATGGTCGGAAGAAATCGCCCAAATGTGCATGTCATGTACATCTTCTACCCCTTTAATACCGCTAATGTCAGAGCGTATTTGCTCAAGATCAAACTGCGATGGAACAGAATCCATAAGAATAAAGTACGATTCGCGGATGATTTTTGCTCCTCCTGTAAAAATAATTCCTCCTATAATCATACTAATCAATGGATCTATTAAGGCAAATTCCGTGAAATAGATGATAATAGCTGAAGCGATAACTCCGATTGAACTCAAAAGATCGCCGATAAAATGCCATAAAGCGCTTTTCACATTTAAATTTTCCTCTTCTTTTGTGCTTCTGCTAAGGACGATTGTTAAGATAAGATTAACGATCAGCCCAATTGTAGCAATTGTAAGCATCAGCTGAAAATGAACAGGCTCAGGATGAATGAACCGTCGAATTCCTTCGATAAAGATGCCAATAGCGATCATTGCAAGTGCCAATCCGTTTAAAAAGGAAGCAATAATCTCAAATCGCAAATATCCAAACGTAAATGTTTTATTGGGCTGCCGCGATGCGAGATACAGAGCAACCATACTCAAAATGAGCGCCAGCACATCTGAGGCCATATGAGCTGAATCAGAAAGAAGTGCAAGCGAATTAGATAAAACTCCGCCAATGACTTCAACAAGGGCAAAAAACAGAGTTAGGGAAAGGGTAATCCATAATGTTCGTTTTGATTTGTTTTGTTCTTTGACATGAGGCAGGTGATGATAGTCAGAGTAACTCATAATACACCCCTTTTTTAGAATAATTATCATTAGATATTTATTATAAATTATATGCTGTAAACAAGCAATTTGCAAATCATAGCTTTGTACCATTTTTGAAAGCTTCTTATCTTAATCTTTTGTTCATAATATAGCCGCTTGTTCTCCGAGAGTGGCAAATGCCTTATTGTGTCCATCCTATAAGAGAAAGGGCATATAGCTGGAAATTGCGCGAGATAAGGGAATGTTTATCAGTCAATCATAATAAATATAGCTTGAAGATTGAGCAAAGCGACTCTAGAAAAGAATATGACGAATGTGTGCACAGAGGTTTGTAGCCTATCTTCCATCACATAAACGCGTGGCAAAGCAACAAAGTGTTCGCGAATCTAATGGTTTAGCCTGAAAAATAATATTGTTTGGACATCCAATCATTGAACAAGCAAAAGCAGGGGAAAAAGAGAATCCCTTCATCCTCTTTTTGTATGAAATTTCCTGGTGAGAATTGTCACAAAATATAAACACATTTTATCAAGGAATTTATAAATCAATGTCGAATCTAATTAAATAAATACTAATGGATAAGCCAATAAGTGAAGCAGTGTATGGCGTTGGACAATGGAAAAAAGAAGATGTTGGTTCAGAAGAAAAAACAAACTGCTTCATCTTTCATTTAACATGGAGCAATTAGGATCGTAATGAAATATTGGCAAAATAAAAAAATTATAGTGAAAGGATGAGATGCTCGTTGATAGCAACAAATCCCACAGATTTTGAGGTTCATTTGTTTCATGAAGGAAGCTTATATAAAAGCTATAAAATGTTTGGCGCTCATATCGTAAGAAATGAAGGGGTGGTTGGAACAAGATTTAGTGTATGGGCTCCTCATGCGCGTGCTGTGCGACTTGTAGGGAGCTTTAACAACTGGAACGGGAAAGATCACCCACTTACCAAAATAAACGATCAAGGCGTATGGACCATATTTATCCCTGAAAATTTAGAGGGACACTTATATAAATATGAAATTTTTACGGAAAATGAGCAAGTACTCCTTAAAGCGGATCCATATGCATTTTATTCCGAACTCCGTCCTCGTACGGCCTCTATTGTATATTCATTAGATGGATATCATTGGAATGATAAAGCGTGGCAGCGAAAGAAACGCCGCAAACCAGCTTACGATCAACCGTTATTCATTTATGAAGTTCATTTAGGTTCGTGGAAAAAGAAGGAAGATGGAAGCTTTTACTCCTATCAAGAGCTAGCAGAAGAACTAATCCCTTATGTAGTGCAAAATGGGTTTACTCACATTGAACTGCTTCCCTTAATTGAGCATCCGCTCGATCGCTCATGGGGATATCAAGGAACAGGATATTATTCCGCTACAAGCCGCTATGGAACTCCACATGATTTCATGTTTTTTATTGATCAGTGCCATCAAGCTGGAATAGGAGTGATTTTAGACTGGGTCCCTGGTCATTTTTGTAAAGATGCACATGGCCTATACATGTTTGATGGAGCCCCAACATATGAATATGTCAATATACAGGATCGTGAGAATCCGGTGTGGGGAACAGCCAATTTTGATCTAGGGAAGCCTGAGGTTCGAAGCTTTCTCATCTCGAATGCATTATTTTGGATGGAGTATTTCCATATTGACGGCTTTCGCGTTGATGCAGTAGCTAATATGCTTTATTGGCCCAACAGTCATGTCCTTCATAAAAACCCCTACGCCGTGGAATTTTTGCAGAAACTAAATGAAGCTGTCTTTTCCTATGATCCTTCATTGTTAATGATTGCTGAAGATTCTACAGATTGGCCGAAGGTGACTGCGCCGACTTATGAAGGAGGCTTAGGGTTTAATTATAAATGGAATATGGGCTGGATGAACGACATTCTGACCTATATGGAGGCGGCTCCCGAACATCGTAAATATCTGCATCATAAAGTTACTTTTTCTTTGCTATACGCATACTCAGAAAATTTTATTTTGCCATTTTCACATGATGAGGTAGTGCACGGAAAAAAATCATTATTAAATAAAATGCCTGGCGAATATGAGCAGAAATTTGCGCAACTGCGATTATTATATGGGTATTTAGCTACTCATCCAGGAAAAAAATTATTGTTTATGGGAGGGGAATTCGGTCAATTTGATGAATGGAAGGATTTGGATCAACTTGATTGGATGTTATTTGATTTTGAGATGCATAGAAAAATGAGTGTGTATGTGAAAGACTTAATAAAGTTTTACAAACGTCATAAGCCTCTTTATGAGCTGGATCATTCGCCAGAAGGGTTCGAATGGATTGATGTGCATAACGCTGAACAGAGCATCTTTTCGTTTGTTCGAAAAAGCAATAAAGAGAATGATATATTAGTTGTCGTTTGTAACTTTACTGGAACGGCATACCATGATTACAAGGTAGGCGTTCCGCTGCTTGCCACGTATAAGGAAGCTTTTAACAGCGACGCTTCCCTATATGGAGGATGTGGTTATATTAATAAAAAACCGATGACTGCTCTCGAAGAGCCGTTTCATGGAAAACCATACCACATCGAAATGACTATCCCACCTTTTGGAATTTCTGTGTTGCGCCCAATGAAAAAACGAGGGGAGAGAAGTGTAGATGGTGAAGAAAAGATGCGTCGCCATGTTGTTGGCCGGCGGACAAGGTAGTCGATTAAATTCATTGACCAAACAGCTAGCCAAACCAGCCGTTCCGTTTGGAGGAAAATATCGAATCATTGATTTTACGCTAAGCAACTGCTCCAATTCCGGTATTGATACGGTAGGAATATTGACTCAATATCAGCCGCTTCTTCTACACTCATATATTGGTATTGGCAGCGCTTGGGATTTAGATCGAAGAAATGGAGGAGTGACCGTTTTACCCCCGTATTCTGAATCATCTGGGGTAAAATGGTATGAAGGAACAGCGCACGCCATTTATCAAAACATGAACTATATTGAGCAGTATGATCCGGAATATGTGTTGATTCTTTCAGGTGACCACATTTATAAGATGAATTACGCCAAAATGCTGGATTATCATATCGCCAAAAATGCGGATGTGACGATTTCTGTTATTGAAGTGCCTTGGGCCGAAGCGAGCCGATTTGGTATCATGAACACAGACAAAGAAATGCGGATTGTAGAGTTTGAAGAAAAACCGTCTGCCCCAAAAAACAACCTCGCTTCTATGGGAATTTATATTTTTAATTGGAGTGTTTTAAAGGAATACTTGCAAATCGACAATGAAAATCCGAGTTCAAGTCATGACTTTGGCAAAGATGTGATTCCGCTATTATTGAAAGAAAAGAAACGGCTTATGGCTTATCCATTTAAAGGATATTGGAAGGATGTCGGAACAGTGAAAAGCCTGTGGGAGGCAAATATGGATTTATTAGATCCAGAATGTGAATTAAATTTGTTTGATCAATCATGGAAGATCTATTCCGTTAATCCAAATCAACCTCCTCAGTATATCTCTCCAGATGCAATAGTGATTAACTCGCTGGTGAATGAAGGATGCATTATTGAGGGAACCATTGACCATTCCGTTGTTTTTCAGGGAGTTTATGTTCAAAAGGGAGCGATTGTGAGAGACTGTGTCATTATGCCGGATGTAGTGATTGGTGAAAATGCCTATATTGAAAGAGCCATTGTACCGTCAGAGCTTGAGATCCCGCCGGGAATAGTCATTCGCCCGTCTGCATTTGATGATGAGATTTTTCTTGTTACACAAGAATGGTTGCAGGCACAGAGCTCAGAAATCGTTGAGAAAGGATGAACAGCGATGAATAAAACGATGTTAGGGGTAATAGATGACACAAGGTATATGGAGTCGCTATATGAGCTGACGCTGCATCGTTCCATTGCAGCAATTCCATTTGCAGGAAGATACCGCTTAATAGATTTTGTCCTATCAAACATGGTGAACTCAGGTATGCAAAGCATCGCTATTTTCCCAAAGTATCACTATCGATCATTGATGGATCATTTAGGTTCAGGGAAAAATTGGGATTTGAGTCGAAAACGAGATGGGCTCTTTTTCTTTCCTTCCTCAGATTTAAATATTCCGGCGCATCATTTAGGGGCTTTCCAACATTTTGAACAGCATATTGACTACTTTTTACGCAGCAAACAAAAGTATGCGCTCATTTGCAATAGCTATACCGTTTGCAATATTGACTATGAGGCTGTGTTAAAGCGTCATATCGATAATCAGTGCGATATTACAGAAATACGTCATCAAGGCCGTTCGCTTGGAATGTTCGTGCTAGAAACCTCTCTCCTTCTGGATTTAATTGCGAACCGAATTCATACAGGCTACAATAGCATCATCGATGTTGTCCACGATCATCTTCATCAATTGAAAATATGTGATTATGAGCATTATGGATATGTGGCTGTCATTGACTCTATCGAAAGCTATTTTCGTCATAGCTTAGAGCTGCTTAATCCAACCATTTGGAATCAGCTATTTGTTAAATCGCGTCCTATTTATACAAAAGTGAAGGATGCGCCGCCTACTAAATATACAGAAAATGCTGTTGTCAAAAATTCAATAGTGGCTAATGGATGCATGATCGAAGGACATGTTGAAAACAGCATTATTTTTCGAGCAGTAAAAATAGAAAAGGGGACGGTTGTTAAAAACAGTATTATTATGCAGAAAAGCCATATTGGTGAACAATGCGAGCTGAATTCTGTTATTGTGGATAAAGATGTGAAGGTTGAAAATGGCGTTAAGATCGTAGGTTCGGAGCAGCATCCATTTGTTGTTCGTAAAGGAACTGTACAAGGAGAGTTGATGAATCAGTGAAAATTTTGTTTGTTGTGTCAGAATGCGTACCCTTTGTGAAGTCGGGCGGTTTGGCAGATGTAGCTGGCGCGTTGCCGAAAGAACTCAAACGATTAGGCACAGATATCCGTGTGATGCTTCCTAAATATGGAATGATTTCGGAAGAATTTAAAAAGCAAATGAAAAAGGTCGCGGAGCTGGTTGTTCGAGTCGGCTGGCGCCGTCAATATTGCGGAGTTGAAATGCTGGAATACGAAGGAGTTGTCTATTATTTTATCGACAACGAATACTATTTTAAACGTGATAGTTTATATGGCCATTATGACGACGGAGAACGATTTTCCTATTTCTGTCGAGCTGTTTTAGATGCACTTCCCGCTATTTCCTTCCAGCCGCAAATTATTCATTGCCATGATTGGCACACAGGGATGATTCCATTTTTATTACGGGAAGAGTATAAAAACAATTCGTTTTATGGAAATATCCGCACGGTATTTACGATTCATAATTTACAGTTTCAAGGGATTTTCCCTCGCAGCATTTTAGAGGATTTGCTTAATTTGAGCAGTGAGCGCTATTTTACGATTGATTATTTAGAGTTTTATGGGAACGTCAGCTTTATGAAAGCAGCTCTTGTGTCTGCAGATATGATTACGACTGTTAGTCCCACCTACAAAGAAGAAATTCAAACGGAATATTACGGAGAAAAGCTCGATGGGCTTCTGAGAGCTCGCCGACGCGATCTTTTCGGCATATTAAACGGAATTGATGATGAAATATACAATCCAAAAAAAGACCAGCACATTGCGATTCCATATGATCAGTTCACGATTGCGCGCAAAGACATTAATAAGCAAGCGCTCAGGCAAAAATTCGGTTTGCGCAGCGAAGAAGATACGCCGATTATCGCCATGGTGACCCGTCTAACGAAGCAAAAAGGACTTGATTTAGTGAAATGTGTATTTCATGAAATCATTGCGGAAAATGTCCAGTTTATTGTTCTGGGAACGGGAGATCGGGAGTTCGAACATTTCTTTCATGAAATGGCGATGACATATCCTCATCAAGTAAAAGTATATATTGGATTTAACGAAGAGCTGGCTCATCAAATCTATGCAGGCACCGATTTATTTTTAATGCCATCCCAGTTTGAGCCGTGCGGCTTGGCGCAATTAATTGCATTGCGATATGGCGCGATTCCAATTGTGCGAGAAACAGGCGGATTAAACGATACTGTCCAATCGTTTAATGAGTTTACGGGTGAAGGCAATGGATTTAGTTTTAAAAATTTTAATGCGCATGATATGCTGTATACCATTCGTCGAGCGCTTGAATTTTATAAGCAAAAAGAAATATGGGAAAAGCTTGTGAAAGAAGCGATGAGCCGAGATTACAGCTGGGCGCAGTCGGCGTTTAAGTATAATCAGCTTTATGACGAATTAATGGCTGGGAGTGGAAGTCATGTTCTCTAACAAAGAAGAGTTTAAAATGGTTTTTTTAAGAAGACTTGAGATGATGTATGGAAAGCGGTTTGAGGAATCGACCGTGCGCGATCAATATCATACGTTAGGGAATATGGTTCGCGAATATATAAGCCAGGATTGGATTCGGACAAATGAGCGGAGTCGCGCGAAAAGCAGCAAGCAGGTGTATTATCTATCCATTGAATTTCTGCTTGGCCGTCTTTTGGGAAGTAACTTATTAAATCTTGGAATCCGTGATGTAGTTGAAAAAGGATTAAAAGAGCTGGGCATTGATTTAGAAGAAATTGAGGAAAGCGAGGCGGATGCGGGACTAGGAAATGGCGGTCTTGGCCGCCTTGCCGCTTGTTTTTTGGATTCTCTTGCTTCGTTAAATTTGCCCGGACATGGCTGTGGAATACGATATAAGCATGGGCTGTTTGATCAAAAAATTGTCGATGGCTATCAAGTGGAGCTTCCAGAGCAATGGTTGAGGCATGGGAATGTTTGGGAGGTAAGAAAGGAAGATTTAGCAATTGAAGTGAACTTCTGGGGAAGAGTAGAGGTATCAAATGAAGGAGGAAGGCTGGTATTCCGTCATACAGATAGCGAAAAAGTAACAGCTGTTCCCTACGATATGCCTGTGATTGGCTATGGAACCAAAACGGTTAATACTCTTCGCCTTTGGAGCGCCGAACCTTCTAAAACCTTTCCTAAACATAAAAGTATCATGCAGTATAAGCGGGAAACGGAAGCTATTTCAGAATTTCTATATCCAGATGATACGCACGATGAGGGGAAAATTTTACGTCTTAAACAGCAATATTTTCTTGTAGCGGCGAGTGTCGGAAGCATTGTTCGCGCTCATCGTCGTCAGTACGGGAATTTATCTAACTTGCATAAGCATGTAGCCATTCATGTGAATGATACGCATCCAGTTTTAGCGATTCCAGAGTTAATGAGGGTGTTGTTGGACGAAGAAGGAATGAGCTGGGAAGATGCATGGGAGATTACGACGAACACAGTGTCTTATACGAATCACACAACATTATCAGAAGCGTTAGAGAAATGGCCCATTCATATTTTTCAGCCATTGCTTCCACGCATTTACATGATTGTCGAAGAAATTAATGAGCGCTTTTGTCGTGGTTTATGGAATAAGTATCCAGGTGAATGGAAACGAATTGAGGATATGGCGATTATTGCTCATGGACTTGTTAAAATGGCCCACTTAGCAGTGGTCGGAAGTTATCGTGTAAACGGAGTGGCAAAGCTTCATTCGGAAATCTTAAAAAAACGTGAAATGAAGCAATTTTATGAAGTATTTCCGCAAAAATTTAATAATAAAACCAATGGCATTACGCATCGCCGCTGGTTGCTAAAAGCAAATCCGCAGCTTGCTTCGTTAATTACGGAAGCGATTGGAGCACGGTGGATTCAGCGGCCGGAAACGCTGCTCGATTTAACGTCCTATGCATCAGACCGCTCTTTTCAAAGAGCATTGGCTAAAGTAAAGCAGCAGCGAAAGGCGATTTTAGCTAAACGCATTTACGAGCAAACTGGCATCGCCGTTGACGAGTCTTCGATTTTTGATGTGCAGGTTAAACGGCTTCATGCTTATAAACGCCAGCTTTTGAACGTTTTGCACATTATGTACCTTTACAATCGATTGAAAGAGGATTCGAGCTTTTCGATTTATCCTCGTACCTTTATTTTCGGGGCAAAGGCTTCGCCAGGCTATTATTATGCGAAGCGAATTATTAAGCTGATTAATTCTCTTGCGGAAAAAGTAAATCATGATCCCCAAACAAATGAACAGCTGAAAGTGATTTTTTTAGAGAACTATCGCGTATCTTTAGCAGAGGATATTTTTCCGGCAGCCGATATTAGCGAGCAGATTTCCACAGCTAGCAAGGAAGCTTCGGGAACAGGGAATATGAAATTTATGATGAACGGTGCCATTACCATTGGCACGATGGATGGAGCCAATATTGAAATTTTTGAGGCAGTAGGCAAGGAGAATATTTTCATCTTCGGATTAACGGCTGAGGAAGTTTTGAATTATTATCAGAATGGTGGTTATCGTTCTCATGAGTATTATCACCATGATCGAAGAATCAAGCAAGTCGTTGATCAGTTAGTCAATGGATTTTTTCCAGACGCGCATGATCATTTTGAACCGATTTACGATTCGCTTTTAATGCAAAATGATGAATATTTTGTGCTGCGCGATTTTGCTGATTATGCCGAAACGCAAGAAAAAATCTCCGAAGTGTACCAGGATAGGGAAAAATGGATGGAAATGAGCGCGATCAATATTGCTCATTCGGGCCATTTCTCAAGCGACCGAACCATTCAAGAATATGCAAATGAAATATGGGACATTCATCCTCTTATCTAATGAACAAGAAGAACACAGAGCCATCTGTGTTCTCTAGGTTGTCGACAACGTCCATCTTGATTATGTCTACAATCATTTGACGCATCATCCGTTCAACTACATCAGTCGGGATTGAAAATAAACACTTGGTAAACAAGGAATAGAGCCAATGACGCAGGATGAAGTATGGAGGGCACAGAACCATCTGTGCCCTCTTTTATACATAAGAGATTAATCGTCTCCATTGAGCAAATCTCCAATGCCTCCAAGAATGCTTCCCTCGCCTACAGATCGGCCACCTGAGCTTGGAGCGGAAGCGATAATACGATCAGCGAGACGGCTGAACGGCAACGATTGCACCCAAACGGTTCCCGGACCGCTTAACGTAGCAAAAAATAACCCCTCTCCGCCGAAAAAGGCTGTTTTGATTTTGCCGACATACTCGATATCGTAGTTCACTTCTTTTGTCATAGCGACTAAGCAGCCAGTATCGATTCGCAACTTTTCCCCAGGCTGAAGCTCACGTTTATAAATGGTTCCCCCAGCATGCAAAAAGGCAAGTCCATCTCCTTCCAGCTTTTGCATGATAAACCCTTCACCGCCAAAGAAGCCGGTACCGAGCTTTCGCTGAAAGTCGATGCCGACGGAGACTCCTTTAGCAGCGCAAAGGAACGAATCCTTTTGACAAATGATTTTACCGCCTAGCTCGCTTAAATCAACAGGGATAATCTTTCCGGGATAAGGAGCGGCAAAGGCGACGCGTCTTTTATCTGTTCCGTTATTCGTAAAGACGGTCATGAACAAACTTTCTCCGGTCAAGAGACGTTTTCCGGCACCAACAAGCTTGCTAAGAAATCCTTTGCCAGTGCTTGCTCCATCACCAAAAATCGTTTCCATTTCAATTCCATCTTCCATCATCATCATGCCGCCTGCCTCAGCAATAACACTTTCCTGTGGATCTAATTCGATTTCTACGAACTGCATGTCATCTCCATGCAGGGTGTAGTCAATGTCGTGTGCATTCATTTTTTTCACCTCTAAATGACTTTTTATGATGAATCTATTCTTTATACGGAAGGAAATCCCTTTTAGTTTCACTAACAAACCAATGTTTTTTCCATCAATATAACTTAAAAATCGAACCAATCCTTGACGAAATATTGCTAGTCGGAGGCGAGCGGGCGGCTTGCCTTCGCTAGGGAGAGGCGTTGCAAAATCCCACATGTTAAGGTGTTTTTTATATCGGTTAGGATGTTTGAAAATGCTGCTTTTCTGTTTTGCTTTAGGATGATGGAGAGCTGAGTGTGCGAATAAAAAGGCCAGTGCTGCTTATAACAAGATGCAGATCCATGGCCTTTTTCATCTTAAGATCTTTTTGGTTTAGCTTCGTCTTGCGTATAAGGCTCCTTTTCATATGCTGGCAAATCGCCGATATTTGACATGATCTGTTCTTCATCTAATACACGTTCAAAGCTTTGATGTTTCTGCGTAGGGTAAACGGCCATCTGCTGACCATATAAATCAACAGCAGCAAAGTTTTCGAAATCCTCGACATATCCTACGTTTTCTGTTGCTTCTGCGTATGCTTCGTTATAATGGTCCACATCCTGCCAAAGATCGGATAGTGTATCGGATGTTCCGTATTGTGCTACATCTTGCCAGGCATCTTCGGCATCATACGCTACAACATCGCGATGATCAAAATCAAATTTTCCAAATGGGGGCATCAGCACGCCTTCTTCAAGAGGACGCTGGTGTGAAACGGATTGATCTGCACTATGCTCCTTGCAAAATGTAGTCGTTGGCAATGCCTCCAGACGTTCATATGGAATCGGCTTTCGGCATGTTTCACAAATGCCATAGGTTCCGTCATCGATAGCCGCCAACGCATGATGAATGTCAGCTAATTCTCTTTCCGCATGCTCATTAAGTGCCAAATCTTTTTCTCGCTCATACAATTCTGTTGCCTCATCAGCTGGATGATTGTCGTAGCTTGCTAACTCGCCGACTGAATCGTGGGCATGGCTTCTTTCCAAGCCGAAATGATCATTATGATGAAGGCGATTCTCTAGCTCTTGTTTTGCCTTTAGAAGCTGTGCCTGTAAGGCAGATATTTGTTGATTGGTTAACATTAGGAAATACCCCTTCCTCAAAATTCGCTTTTATGATGTAGTATGAACGAAAAATAAAAAAAAACACGGTTAGGCAACCGTGTTATAGCCAGTGACCGATGAGCAGCCCAATCGCCAACAAAAAGCCAAACTGTGTATTGGCTTGTGCCGTCGCTTTCATCGCAGGCATCATTTCAATCGGTTTGGTTTTTCCAATGAATCCTTTTGTAGCTGCCACAGCTTTCGGCACGCTTAGGAAAACAAGCAGCGTCCAAGGAGAAACGACATGTAAAGCTATTAATCCAATCATCCAAGCGAAGGAGACGATAAACATCCCTCCTAATAGACGGATCGCGTTGGTTCTGCCGATTAAAATTGCAAGGGTTTTCCGTCCGTGCTGCTGATCCCCGTCAAGGTCGCGAATATTGTTAGCAAGCAAAATGGCCCCAACTAAAATGGCAATTGGAATAGAAACAACAATTGGAACGAATGTAATGGTTCCTGTTTGAATGAAAAAGGAAATTAAAATGATGATAAGTCCCATAAAAAATCCTGCCGCAAGCTCTCCGAATGGAGTATAAGCAATCGGAATCGGTCCGCCTGTGTAAAAATATCCTGCTGCTACACAAATCGTGCCGACGACAGCAATCCACCAGCTGCTGTTCATACAAATATATACACCAATTAGAATAGAGATTGCGATGAAGGAAAACGCTAACAACAATACGGTTTTAGGTGCAATTCCTTCCCGAACAATGGCTCCGCCAATACCAACAGACTCGGAGGAATCTAAGCCGCGCTTGTAATCATAATACTCATTAAACATATTGGTCGCTGCTTGAATTAATAATGAAGCAATAAGCATAGCCAAAAATAATGTAAGATGAACAGCTGTTTCCCGAAAAGCTAAAGCAGTTCCAATCGAAACAGGCACGAAAGCAGCCGTCAAAGTATGGGGACGTGTCAGGTTCCACCATACACGCCAGCTTCGATTGTATTTCAACGAAGGTGTTGGTTGATGTTTAGGTAATGGTGATTGCATAAATCATACCCCTCATATTAGGATAAAATCAAAGCATAGCTCAAAAAATATTCAAAATAAGTGTAGGTAAACCCTTCACAGGTGTCAACCCCTTAGGAATAGATAAATTATTTCCTGTTATATATAATGGGAAGTGATAATAACTTTTCAGGAATCTAGTTTCATCAAAAAGTTTAGTAATAACAAGAAAGCGGGATGGCAGTGGCGACTTTATATCAGCATCAAATTCGAAAAAAACTAGAGATGATAACAAAATCCGCGTGTCAGCCGTTTGTAAGCTGGAGCGGAATCGTACCGTCTATTGCCCCAGTTTATTTGTTTAAGCTGGGAGAAACGAGCTCGTTTTCTGAGCGTTTTTATTGGTCTGATCGTTCAAACGAGGTTGTTTACGCTGGGATAGGCTGTACATATGTCATCGATGAGGAGGGAGATGGCCCGCGTTTTTCCATCATTGAAGAAAAATGGCACGATTTTTTAAATATGACAGAAGTGCATGGTGAGGAAGAGAAAGCAACCCCTGTTTTATTTGGAGGCTTTTCATTTGATCCTTTAAAAAAGAAAACAGATAAATGGACGCATTTTTCAAATGCAAAATTTATTGTTCCGACGGTTCTATTATCTCTAAAAAAAGACTGTGCAATGATTACGATTACGGTTCCTTCAAAAAATAACCAGAGCATGCTTGAAGAAATTGATCGCCTGCTTGGGTTGTTATATACCAAATCATTCCATTCAACTCCCTCTCTTCCGCGTTGTGTGACATACGAAGAGATCCGAACGGATGAATGGATCCATGCTGTGCGGCAAATCATTGACGGAATACAACAAGGAAGTTTTGATAAAGTGGTGTTAGCGCGAGAGGTACGCCTTCAATTTGATGGACAGCTCACGCCAAGCGCCGTGCTGGAGCACTTGTGTGAGCAGCAGCCGTTTAGCTATCTGTTTGCATTTGAACAAGCCGGCAGCTGTTTTATCGGTGCTTCCCCTGAACAGCTTGTAAAAAAAGAAGAACATACATTTTATTCAACGTGTTTAGCTGGCTCGATTCGTCGCGGACGTACAAGCAGTGAGGATGAATCCCTTGGCCAAGTGCTTTTACAGGATGAAAAAAATTTACACGAACATCGGTTCGTTGTCGAAATGATTAGACAAGCGATGCAGGATGTGTGTGAGGATGTCAAAATTTCCCCGGAACCACAGCTGCTAAAAATGAGAGATATTCAACACTTATATACTCCTGTGATCGGTAAAAGCGACAGCCGTGTTTCCTTGCTTTCGGTTGTGGAACGGCTTCATCCGACCCCTGCCCTTGGAGGAGCTCCAAAAGAGAAGGCGCTTGAAATGATTCGAGAAGCTGAGCCGCTAGACCGAGGATGGTATGCTGCTCCCATTGGTTGGATGAATGCAATGGGAGATGGAGAGTTTGCCGTTGCCATTCGCTCCGGTTTGCTGCAAGGAAATGAAGCTTTCCTTTTTGCGGGATGCGGTGTTGTGGGCGATTCAGAGCCGTTCAGCGAATATGAAGAAACAAACGTGAAATTGAAACCAATGTTATCCGCATTAGGAGTGAAGCAAGATGAGCGATGATTTAACACTGTATGTCTCTGCGTTTGTAGATGAGCTGGCCAAGACCGGGATAGAAGATGTGGTCGTAAGTCCGGGATCGCGCTCTACCCCTTTTGCCATGGTGATGGCAGAGCATCCAAAAATGCGCGTACATATGAATATTGATGAGCGCTCTGCCGCTTTTTTTGCATTGGGGATGGCAAAAGCCAAACGAAAACCTGTCGCTCTTCTTTGTACATCGGGAACGGCTGCGGCAAACTATGTACCTGCTGTAGTAGAGGCCTATTATTCAAGGGTTCCTCTCGTCGTTCTTACAGCTGATCGTCCTCATGAACTCCGCGATGTCGGAGCGCCGCAGGCAATCGATCAAATTCATTTGTATGGAAAGCATGCCAAATGGTTTGTCGATATGGCGCTTCCAGAAAGCTCAAATGAAATGCTGCGCTATGCTCGAATGATGGCAGCGAGAGCGGCAGCCGTGGCGATGAGTGCGCCGCGAGGTCCTGTCCACTTAAATTTTCCGCTCCGTGAACCGCTTGTGCCAGCTGTTACAGATCAAACATGGGAGCAAATTAACGAAAAGGAAGCATCTTATATTCAAATTGCTATCGGTAAAAAAACACTAGATGATGCGCAGTTTCATCAATTATATAAGCAGCTTTCATGTATTGAAAAAGGCCTTATTGTTTGCGGAAATATGGATGAGCCGGAATTTGCGGAAGCGGTCACTGAACTTGCCGAAGCGCTACAATACCCGATTTTGGCTGATCCACTTTCTCAGTTGCGCAGTGGAACTCATACGAAAGACTATATTATTGAAAGCTATGATGCTATTTTTAAAGACGCAGCAATAGCGGAAGCGCTGCTTCCAGACGTTGTTATTCGATTTGGTGCCATGCCGATTTCAAAACCGCTTTTACTTATGCTAAAGCGGCATCCGTCCATTACCCAAATTGTGGTGGACGGGGAAGGCGGATGGCGTGAGCCAACTTTTACTGCTTCGCAAATGATTTATTGTGACGAAATTGAATTTTGCCGACGCTTAGCGGAACTTGGGTCCGCTGATCGCCGTGTGCCAAACGAATGGATGCAACTATGGCAGGACATCAATAAGCTGGCTAAAGAAGAGCTTTTGGAAGCAGGAAAAGAAGAAGAAATGTTTGAAGGAAAAGTATTTATCGAGCTGACGGAGCTTTTACCAGAGAAGTCTACGCTATTTGTCGGCAACAGCATGCCGGTTCGCGATGCCGACACGTTTTTTATGACGAACGATAAGCAAATCCGCTTAATGGCGAATCGTGGCGCCAATGGCATTGATGGGGTTGTTTCAAGCGCTTTAGGAGCTAGCCTTGAAGCCGATCCGCTTGTGCTTGTGATTGGCGATCTTTCCTTTTATCATGATTTAAATGGCTTGCTAGCAGCGAAGCTTTATCAGCTGCATGCGACCATTATTGTTATTAATAATAATGGAGGCGGCATTTTTTCATTTTTGCCGCAAGCAAGGCAAGAAAAGCATTTTGAAGCATTGTTTGGCACTCCGACCGATTTGCGGTTTGAGCATATTATCCGCATGTATGATGGCTATTATCAAAAGGTGGATACATGGGACGAGTTCCGTTATTACGTAAAGCATTCTATCCAATCTCAAGGGCTGCATGTCATCGAGCTGTGTACATCGAGGAAAGAAAATGTAACCAAACATCAATGGCTTTGGAAAAATGTCACAGAGAGAATAACAGAGTTTCTTCAAAAAAGGGGAAGATTATGAAAAAACGGATTCGCGGTGTTTCCTATCATGTAGAAGTTTATGGGGAAGGTCCGCCGCTTTTATTGCTACACGGCTTTACAGGGAGTACAGAAACATGGTATCCGCTTATTCCGTATTGGAAAAATTGGCAGCTCGTTATGGTTGATATTATAGGACATGGTTTAACAGAGTGTCCGGATGAACTCGACCGCTATCATATCGAAAGCGTAGCGGCTGATTTGCATGAATTGTTGCAGCAGCTGGAAATTCATCGTGCTCACGTTCTTGGCTATTCGATGGGGGGAAGGCTCGCGCTTACTTTTGCCATTCGTTATCCGCACCGAGTAGAAACATTGTTGCTAGAAAGCAGCTCGCCTGGACTAAAGACCGAAGAGGAACGCCAATTGCGCATTCAGAACGATGAGGCGCTGGCGATGGAAATTGAGCAATATGGAGTGCAAGCATTTATTGACAAATGGGAGCAACAGCCGCTTTTTGCTACGCAAAGACAGCTGCCTGAGACGGCCAGAAGGCGAATTCGTACAGAACGATTAAGGCATCAAGCCAAAGGGCTAGCCAATAGCTTGCGCGGCATGGGAACAGGAAGACAGCCCTCTTGGTGGGAACACTTGTCGCAAATAAAAGCCCCAACACTGCTTCTTTGCGGGGAACTTGATCAGAAATTTTGCCAAATAGCGTCAAAGATGGTTGAACTGCTGCCCAATTCGTACATGTCGAAAATTTCCGATGCGGGACATGCAATTCATGTGGAACAACCAGAAATTTTTGCTAAAATAATAAATGAGTTTATTGAAAGAGGAGGATGTGTGAATGGCGATTGAATGGGTAGCTGAGCGCAAGTACGAAGATATTCTATACGAAACGTACAATGGCATTGCTAAAATCACGATCAACCGTCCAGAAGTACATAATGCCTTTCGTCCAAAGACGGTTCAAGAGTTAATTGATGCGTTTTCATACGCTCGTGATGATGCCAATATCGGCGTCATTATTTTAACGGGTGCAGGCGGAAAAGCGTTTTGCTCTGGCGGGGACCAAAAAGTGAGAGGCCATGGTGGCTATGTAGGCGAGGATCAAATCCCACGCTTGAACGTATTGGATTTACAGCGTCTGATTCGCGTGATCCCTAAACCGGTCATCGCAATGGTAGCCGGTTATGCGATCGGCGGTGGACATGTATTGCATGTTGTTTGCGATTTAACGATTGCAGCAGATAACGCTATTTTTGGACAAACAGGTCCGAAGGTAGGAAGCTTTGACGGAGGCTATGGAGCCGGTTATTTAGCTCGTATCGTTGGCCACAAAAAGGCTCGTGAAATTTGGTACTTATGCCGCCAATATAACGCTCAAGAAGCATTAGAAATGGGACTTGTCAACAAAGTGGTTCCGTTGGAGCAACTAGAGGAAGAGACGGTAAAATGGGCGGAAGAAATTTTAGAAAAAAGCCCAACAGCGATTCGTTTCCTAAAAGCGGCATTCAATGCTGACTCTGATGGCTTAGCAGGCATTCAGCAGCTTGCTGGCGATGCTACATTACTTTACTATACGACAGAAGAGGCAAAAGAAGGAAGAGATGCGTTCAAAGAAAAACGCAAACCGGATTTCAAACAGTTCCCGCGTTTTCCATAATGCAAAAACGTAGCAGCTTGAATGTGATGGATCAAGCTGTAGAACGGTAGACAAAGTCCATTTAGACTTTGTCTACCGTTATTTTAAGGGTCTTTTCATTTAGACTGTCTTGAAAACGCTGGATGGACAGGGAACGCAGCAAACGAAGATGAGCGAATCAAACCGAGATGCTCATGAGCGGATGAGTGATGCGATTCACTTAGGATGAAAACGTTCGTTAACAGTCTGAAGCTGCTTCTTTGTATCAAGCAAAGGAGGGGACTTTATGTATACATCAACACCAAACTGGCTTATGCAGCGTGCGTTTTTGACTCCAGAACGCATTGCTGTTTACGAGGGAAGTGGGCAAAAAACATTTGCTGAGCTTCATACAGCAGCGGTAAGAGCGGCGGGAAGGCTAGCTTATCTTGGCGTCCAACGCGGTGATATTGTCGCTATATTGATGAAAAATAGCACGGCGATGGTGGAAATCATTCATGGACTTCATTATATTGGAGCCGTTGTATTGTTGCAAAATATAAGATTAACAGCCTCAGAATTGAATTGGCAAATTGAAGATAGCGGAGCGAAATGGTGGATTGTCGATGAACAATGGCGCGATGATGCCAACAGCAGCTCAGTTCCTGTTGTAACGGCAACAGAGCTTGCTTCATTGCCAGAGCAAGAGGTGCCGCTTCAGCAAGAATATGATTTTCACGAAGTAGCAACAATTATGTATACATCGGGCACAACAGGAAAGCCAAAGGGAGTATTACAAACTTATGGAAATCATTGGTGGAGCGCGATTGGCTCAGCTTTAAATTTAGGCTTATTGGAAAGG
Organism: Anoxybacteroides rupiense; assembly: GCF_014196195.1. Lineage (GTDB taxonomy): Bacteria > Bacillota > Bacilli > Bacillales > Anoxybacillaceae > Anoxybacteroides > Anoxybacteroides rupiense. The sequence continues at coordinate 20,947 of NZ_JACIDF010000003.1, forward strand.
GATTGTTGGCTTGCCGCTGTTCCGTTCTTTCATATAAGTGGGTTGTCGATCTTGATGAGAAGTGTGATTTATGGAATGAGCGTTTATGTGATGCAGCACTTTGATGCGAAAAAAGCAAATGAGATCATTCTAGGAGAAAAAGCCACGATTATGTCTGTTGTCAGCACCATGCTACAGCAAATGATTTCCGAATTGGGAAGCTTGACATATCCCCATACATTCCGGTGTATGCTGCTTGGGGGAGGACCCGCGCCAAAGCCGCTGCTGGAAGCGTGCCGCGATAAAGGAATTCCTGTGTATCAAACTTATGGAATGACAGAAACGGCATCACAAATTGTTACATTAGCGCCAGAGTATAGTTTTTCTAAGCTAGGGTCAGCAGGAAAACCGCTTTTTCCCGCTCAGCTTCGCGTCGAAACGGATGGGCGAACAGCTAGGCCGTATGAACCTGGAGAAATTGTTGTGAAGGGGCCAAATGTAGCGAAAGGATATTTGCATCGGCCAGAAGCAACTAAAAAAGCGTTACGGAATGGCTGGTTTTATACAGGGGATATGGGCTATATAGATGAAGAAGGGTTTCTTTATGTTCTTGATCGCCGATCCGATTTGATTATTTCTGGCGGTGAAAATATTTATCCGGCAGAGATTGAAGCGATACTGCTTTCGCATGAAGCGGTCGAAGAAGCGGGAGTGACGGGAGTGGAAGATGAGCGCTGGGGACAGGTGCCTTATGCTTTTGTTAAACTGAGAAATGGCGTATCGGTTACACCGCCACAGCTTTTAGAATTTTGTCGGGAGCGCTTGGCAAAGTACAAGGTGCCAAAACGTATATATATAGTAGATGAGCTGCCGCGCAATGCGGCCAAAAAGCTGTTGCGGCGCCAATTAATTCATTTAATTCCAAAACACGAACAATAAAAAAAGAGGTAATCCGTCTATATAAACGGATGAACCTCTTTTTATTTTTATGGCTTAACTATTCATATAAAGGAATTGATACAAATTGAAACGATAGACAACTGCTAGCCTATTTCGTTTTCTTCTGCACAGCCTGTGTCCCGCTTTTTCTATGACATAACAGGGAAAATTCCGAATTATGGTAAAATGCGGATAAAGATAAGCTCTTTTATAGCTCGTCGTTTGGTACGAACGTTTTACAGTCCGTCTCGCCAGAGTTAGAAGCTTCTGTTCCGGTGTGACTGACTACATAAATGGCTTCTGCACTGCAGCGATTTCCTTCTGCCCAGTAATGACAGTTTTTCACTTCACAAAGCACATCTTTTGCCATCGTGATTCCCTCCATAAGTTTAGTAAATTTAATACATTTTTATTTTTGACTGATTAAAAAAAAGATATAACGGAAATAATAAGAAATTTTATATCTATTGACATAGAGAATCATTCTCAATTAGAATGAAAATAAAGTTGAAAGCAATGGAGGGAAAGAAAATATGTCATCGTTGCTTGTAGTAGGTGCTGATCATCTCGGAAATATTACCGATAAATTGATAAATTCAGGATTTAAGGAAATTATTCATCTGGATGGCCGCAAAGTGAATATGGTTAAGCGGGATATTCCTGAACATATCGATCTTGTTCTGGTGATGACCGACTATGTTAATCATAATTTAGCCAAAGTAATTAAGCAAAAAGCGAAAAACCAAGAAAAACCGATTTATTTTGTAAAGCGTTCATGGAGTTCTATTCATCTTGTGCTGCAAAAAGCGAAAGTAACGAAACAAGCGAATTGAGAGGTGGAGGGATACATAAATGAGTGCCGTCAAGCTATGTATGCCTCAAAATTGGCGCCAGCTAGTAGGTGAAGCGATGAAAAAAATCATTACAGAATATTATCAGGCTCCTTCTTCGTCGCGATCCGCTTCACTTGTATTAAAGCTTGTAGAAAAACATTGGCGCCACGTAGATCAAGAAGTGTTTCATTCCAATATCCATTATTATACAGTACTAGCGAAAACGACGGACTATTTACTTCGTTTTTTAGATCCGACGATTGACTGGTTTCTTTTATTTGAGAGAATTGAATATGGGACGAAACATGTCGATGTTGATATTGCATACAAACAAGATGAAATGTGCATCATCCGCAAATTTATCCTCCAAGAGGATGAAGCGTTTTATTCTTATTATATGAATAGGATAGCAGCGGCATTTGAGAGCGAAAGAAGAGAGAGCTCTAAAACAGTAGCAGTAGAATTTTGTTCGCTTCTTACTGGACAACGCCAAATACAGGCTGTCGTTGCGCAAAATCGTTTAAAACAGTTGAAAACAAAATAAATTAAGATAAAATAAACATAGATGATAATGAAAATCGTTTTAAAGTTACTGGGGGATGTAGCTATGGGAAAAAAACCGTGGAAGGTTATGACGACAACGGCCGTGATTTCATCACTCTTGCTGGCTTCAGCGTGTTCACCAACCAATGAAGCGAGCGAGAAAAAACAGAAAGGTGAGACATCAGCCAATATTTCTGTGCCGGTGACCGATTATTCTTTTGATACAGCCGGCAACATGTTTGCGTATTCAGAATTTGAGTTGTCAGGGGAGCCTTTGGCCGAGGGGCTTGGACTTGATTTGGATGTATTGGATGCGCGTAAAATGGATAAACCGACAAAATTTGATTATATTGCAGGGATTGAATCGTACGAATACTCAGAAGAAGCAATGTACGAGGTCACGGAGAAGTCGGGACTTGGGCTGCATTTGATTTATGGTCCAATGACAGAGCAGCAGGCGCAAAAAGCGCAGAAGTCAAACGATGAGGTGTTGGCAGAGCGATTTTACCAATTGGCTGACAGTGTAGGGTATGCGCATGAAGAAATTTTCCGCAATATGTTTCCGACAATGATTGAATATGCAGGCGGTGATCCGCATTATGCCCAAAAAGTCGATACAGACGTGTATGCGGAAAATAATGACAAAACCTATGTTCCGGTTTATCAAGTCGATTTTCAATCGCTTCGTTGGGATCGGAGCAAAATGGAGAAACGATTAACTCCTTCTGCCTATGGCGGCACATTTTTAAAACAGGCATTATGGGCTGGAGATTTTTTAGGTGGCTTACATACCGTTGATAAAGATGAAGAGATTGAAGCGAAAACCAAAAATGACGATCAAGATCCTAACATTGCGCTTGGAGTAAGCTCCGCAGATGGCATGCAAGGCATGATTTTAACTGAAGAAATTTGGAACAAGCTTAATTTTGTCCGCGATCATTTATTTTACAGTGCGAAACAGCAAGGGCTAACAAAAGCAGCAGGAAGCCAATATAATCCTCAAAGCGGCTGGGTATATTTGCCTCATGAAATTGAGGTGATAGAAGATGGGAATGAATTGGCGCCAAAGGTAAAACAGCTCATTGTGAAGGATAAAAGAAGCTTGTTGCAAGATCAATGGCTGATGCTTTGGCCTGCATCAGAATTCTATGGTGTGACAGATCAGCGGCCGGATAATAAAAATCAAAATCCTGCTTTTCTAGCTGTATTTGACGGATCGCCATATCCAAGTGCGCCGAAAGAAAATCTCGATCAAAATCCAACGAATGATGTTGTTTCGAATGATCCATATTCAGTGAATCGCGATGTGGTATTGCAGGTGTTTAAAAATATTGATGCCATGCACTTTAATCAAGAAGTAGGCGCTTTTGTTGAAGAGAATAACGGAAGTGCACAAGGAAAACGAGTAGATACGTTCCAGGCAGGCTATACGATGGAAGCGCTGCGCATTTTTGAGCGCGCGATTGATGGATTGCCTGTGGGTTACGCAAGCGGAGAAGATGCCCAAGGCCTTGGCACTCCTGAAGGAAAACGTGCACTTGAACTGATCAAAAAACAAGCTGATTTTATCATGAATGAATTAATAAGGGAAGATGGCCTTGTAGCAAATGGCTGGATCATTGGTCAAGGTCCTGAAACAGACGAACCTACTCTTCTTGCCCAACTCGGTGCGATTCGCGGTCTCACAGCGGCATTTTTAGCGACGAAAGACGAGCAATACCGGGAGGCAGCACGTAAAGTTTATGAAGCGATGGACAAGCATTTTTGGGATCAAAAACTCCGTGTTTATAAGACGGGAAAAAATGAAATGAAATATACTCCATTTGTAGCTGGAGCGTTATCAGGTGTGCTGCGCATTGCCCTTAACAATCTCAATAACACGGACTCCGATCAGCCTGTCAAAGTACTGGAAAGAGAGACCATCATTTCGCGCTATGTTGATTTTTATGATCGGATTATTGATGGTCCAAGCATCAAGGAAGGAATGCAGGCCAGTGAATTTTGGGATACCGGAGATGTGTATATAAAAGGCGACAAATCAGGCAATACAGATGGGGACAATGTGCCACAAGTGCAAGCAGGACACGGAAAATATGGAATTGCGCCAATTTTATTGAATGTGGAAGTAAAACCAAAAAAAGAATAAATAATGGATAAAAGCGGCAAGCATTGAGATTTGCCGCTTTTTCATATAAAATGATAATGGTTTTCATTTTCGTGAATCAAAATGGGGGAAACGCTGATGAAAAGAGGGGTCTTACTTATTTTTTTTCTGATTCTAACGAGTTGTCAGGCAAGTCCAGTGTTTCATTCAGACCAAAAAACCATTCGTCACTATGCCGTCCACAGCGACAATATTGCCATTAACAAAAAAGGAACTATGCTGTATATCGCCAATATTGATGTTCCTTCTGTCACGCTAATCGATGCAAAGACGAAGCAGAAAAAAGCAGAGATTGCTGTCGGAAAGGAGCCTAGACAGCTTGCATTAAGTCCGGACGAACAATTTTTATACGTGTCCTGTATGCATGATGACCGAGTAGATATTATTTCGCTTAAAGAGAAAAAAGTGATGGGTCATTTAAAAACAGGAATTGAACCATTTGGAGTTGTGACAAGCCAGGACGGAAGAACGCTTTACGTAGCTAATTATCGTTCAGGAACGGTATCAGTATTTGATTTGGAAAAGCAAAAAGAAACGAAAGAAATTCCAGTTGGTGATCGACCGCGTACGCTGGCGTTAACGGCTGATGGCCGAAAGTTGTATGTACCTCATTATCTAGATGGAAAAATAAGTGTGATTGATACGAAAAAAAATCAAGTCATCAAAGAAATTACGTTAGCGCCATCACCGGATCAGGAGGATCGGAAAAAGAGCCAAGGTATTCCGAACACGCTTGAGCAGTTTGTCATTGCACCAGATGGAAAAAAAGCCTACATTCCTCATTTACTGACGAATATTGATACGCCGATTCAGTTTGAAGAAACGGTTTTTCCGGCCATTTCTGTCATTGATCTTGCATCCGATCAAGAATTGGTGGATGAGAGAAAGGAATTATTCGCGGAAATCAATGTCCAAGATGTGAAAAATGAAACGATCATTGTTTCGAATCCATATGATATTGTGTTTCAGCCAGATGGAAGCAAAATGTACGCCGTGATGTCAGGAAGCGAAGATTTAGTCGTATTTGATTTAAAACGCGGCGGAAACGCAACCCAAATTTTGCGGCGCATTGAAGGGAATAATCCGAGAGGGATTGTAATTTCACCGAATGGAAAGCAATTATTTGTCCACAATGCAATGAGCCATGATCTTGCCGTCATTCATACAGGAGGCAAAGCGCCTTATGCGAAAGCAAGATCAGTAAAAGGAACGATACGCTTAATTGCCAAAGATTCTTTATCACCACTTGTCCGTGAAGGAAAAACGATTTTTTATAGCGCGAATAGCGACGAATTTGCGATCGATATTACAGGAAATAACTGGATGAGTTGTGCTTCCTGCCATAGTGACGGGGAAATAAACGGGCTGACACTTTTGACGCCCAAAGGGCCGCGCAACGTGCCAAGCAATGTGCTAACGACCAAGACGGGATTGTTTATGTGGGATGGCTCTCGCGATGATTTTAGCGATTACATTCATACGGTACAAAATGAAATGGGCGGGATGATGGCCCTTGATCCAGGGAAGCCGCTGCCATCGGATGTGCAGCATATGTATGATGCGATTCTTGCGTATTTAGATGATCCTCATTCGTTTCCTGTACCGAAAAGCCCGTATCGAAATAAAGATGGAAGCTTGACAGCAAAAGCGCAAGAAGGCGAAAAGCTGTTTAACGGTAAAGGGAACTGTCTCAGCTGTCATCGAGGAGAATATTTTACAGATAGTACAAAAGCAGTGGACGATCAAGGAGTATTGACGATAGCGAATACCGCTTATTTACATGATATTGGCACAGCGAATCCACAGGATAAAGCTTCAAATGGAGACGCGAGAGCCCATTTTGCCAACCCTCGCACACCAAAACAATGGGATACGCCGACATTGCGAGGAGTTTGGGCGACGGCCCCTTACTTGCATGATGGCAGCGCCAAAACGATCGAAGAAGCCATTCAGCGCCATCAGACAAAAGAGGTGACAAGCTTAACAAAAGGAGAAATAGCCGCTATTGCGGAATATGTGCGTTCACTTGAATAAAGTCACCGGGAAGCCGTTTTGACCATGGCCAAAACGGCTTTTTTATGACGATCTCAATAACTGCCAAACGTTATGATGGATCATTTTTTTGAAGATAGCGTTTATCCTTCATAAATAATCGCCAAAAATAGATGAATCCCGGAAAGAGAATAACAAACCCGATGATGTATGACATAAACAGCGCGCGAAAAGTATTCGGATGAGTGAAACCTGACTGAATCGTGACATCCGGATAGATCATATATGGCAAGTGGGCCTTTCCATAAGCGTAGCTCGCTAAAAAGTATTGAATGACAATGGCGACGACCGCTAATCGAGGTTTTCCCCGTATGGACTGATGCTTGGCAGACGGCAAGAATAGAGCGGCCCCCGCTACAAAAAACATGGCCACGGAACCGATGAGCCATGGCAAATAGTCCATTATTCGCTCGTACAGCCAAGGTGCTTCATCCTGCATCGTCAGCATAATAAAAAGCGCCATTAATAAGGAAATGGGTCCGAGAATGAGAGCATCTCTGCGATAGGTTTGATATGCCTCCAGCTCATTCGCTTCATTGGAGTAGTCGGCAAGCAGCAGGGAAGAAAGAAACAATGTGCTGGAGATGGCGAAGCCAATGAACGCATATTCATGCGGGCTTGTAAACAGCTTATCCATTCTCAGTTTTGCGACCCCGTCAACCGTTTCAATAAATTCGCCATGTGTGATTGGCAAGACGCTAATCAGTAGAGCTGGGATGATCATGCCGCTGATTCCCGAAATGTAGGTCAGCACTTTTTCATATTCCTTAGCGATATGGGCAAATACTAAAAAAGCGCTGCGAATCGCGAGAAGCAGTAAAATAATGCTCCCGGGAATTAATAAAACAGTTCCCAACAAAAAGGTCGCTCCAGGAAAAAAGCTGACAAGCGCGACAACGATTGCCACAATAAACACATTGGTCACTTCCCATGTAGGGGAAAGATAGCGATTGGCAATATTGGTTGCGGCTGTTTTTTCCCGATTCATATAAATCATCGACCAAAAACCAGCTCCAAAATCCATGGTTGCCATGACCGCATAGATAAAAATAAATCCCCATAGCACAGTGATGGCAATGAGTTCATTTGTCATGTTCCTCGCCTCCTTATTGCGTAAAATGATTTGAATGTCCGGTTTCCTGTGAATCTAGTTCGTTGATGACAGGATGGCGCCGAAAATAGTATTTTAATACGAGAACGACGGCGATGCTTAATACAATATAGATGGCTGCGAACAAGATAAACAGCAGTGCCAAATTCTCCGATTGTGTCACAGCGTCCTCTGTTTTCATCATCCTGTATATAACCCATGGCTGTCTGCCTGTACAGGCAAAGATCCAGCCAAATTCAATAGCCAGCATGGAAAGAGGTCCGGAAGCGATAATGGCCCACATCAGCGGACGAGGAAACGCAGGGCGTTTCATCACTTTGCTCCAAACCAATCCGATCAAGGAGAGCAGGATAAGGAATGAGCCGATGCCTACCATCGCATTAAATAGTGTATGGATAAATAATGGCGGCCACCATTCTTTAGGAAAATCGTTTAATCCTTGTACAACGGTATCAAAGCTATTACCGGCAAGAAAGCTGAGGAGCCATGGAATTTCGATTGCCCATTTCACCGATTGCGTGTCAGGATCTGTAAAACCGCCAATGGCAAGAGGAGCGTGCGATTGCGTTTCGAACAATCCTTCAGCTGCTGCCAGCTTTTCCGGCTGATATTCATGCAAAAGCTGTGCGGCTTCATGGCCATTCAGCGCTGTTAAAATAGAAAAAATCCCGCCAACAACAAGCGAAAGCATCAGTGCTTTACGATAAAATTCAAGAACGCGTTTATTTTTTTCCCGCAACATTTTGTAAGCAGAAATTGAAGCAAGGACAAATGCTCCTGTCATAAAGGCTGAAACTGTTACATGTCCAGCGGTGACAAAAAAGCTGGGATTAAAAAATGCAGCCCAAGGATCTACGTCAACGACTTGGCCGTTTTCGATGCGAAAACCGTCGGGAGTGCCTTCAAAAGCATGAACATTTGTAATTAAAATAGCGGAAGCGCTTGCGCCAAGGGCAACAAGAGTAACGCTCAAAATTCTCATGGCCGGCGAAATACGATCAGCGGCATATACGTAGATAGACATGAATAATGCCTCAACAAAAAAAGCATAGATTTCAATTTGGAAAGGCAGCGCCATCACTTTGCCGATCACTTCCATAAATCCAGGCCATAGCAATGAAAGCTGGACGCCGGCAATGGTTCCGGAGGGAATGGCAACTCCCAGCAGTACTGCTATCCCTTTTGTCCATCTTTTAGCCATAACTGCATAGTCGCGATTTTTCGTTTTTTGATAGAGCAGTTCGGCACATAAAATCATTAGCGGAATTCCCACACCGAGAGACGCAAAAATAATATGAAACGCCATAGTAGTGCCAAATAGAGAGCGGGCAATGACCAAATCATCCATAAAAAGACCGTCCTTCCATTCATGATTAGCTGCTGTTATTATCCACATATTTCTAAAAAATATGCAGAGAAGAAATCATAGGAAAAAACGAAACCACACTGTCAAGTGGACAGTGTGGTTTCGTTTTTTTTATTATTGCAACGCTTGTTTTAATACGTTGATATTTTGATGCATGATGGTGAAGTAGTCTTTATTTTCTTTTATATCTTCGCTTGTAAGTGTTTCTAAATTATGAAGGCGAAGAACTTCAGCGCCGATTTCGTTTTTGACAACTTCAGCCACCTTTGGTGTGACATTTTGTTCAAAGATGACATAATGAATTTGTTTCTTTTTCGCGAGTTGAATCATTTGAGCCAGCTCTTTTTGTGAAGGTTCATTAGTCGGTGAAAGACCCGCGATGCTTAATTGCTCAATGCCATATCTTTTTTCCCAATAGCCGTAGGCTGCATGAGAAACAAGAAGTTCTTTTTTAGGAGCGTCTTTTACTACAGCTTGCAATTGTTGATCTATATCAAGCAACTGCTGTTTTAAAGCGGCAAAATTGTTTTCAAATGTTTCCTTCGCATCTGGCTTTAGCTCAATCAAAGCATTTTTTATGTTTTCGGCAATTGTAATGCATAAAATAGGATCTAACCAAACGTGGGGATCTTTATCGCCATGATGATGACCGTCGTCATCGTGCCCTTCCGCTTCTTCATGCCCTTCGTGTTCTTCCCCTTCTTCATCGTGATGGGCAGAATCAAGCAATTGAATTCCTTTAGAAGCTTCCACGAGCTTTACATGCTCGTTTTTTAGTGCTTGTTTCGTTTGATCGACGAATCCTTCCATTCCTTGGCCGATATAAATAAATGCATCAGCATCTGCTAAATTTTTCATCGTTTGCGTTGTCGGTTCAAATGTATGTGCCTCAACGCCAGGAGGATAAATGCTTTCTGCTTTTATGTAGCGTCCACCAATTTTTTGCGCAAAATCTTGCAACGGATAAACAGTCGTATAAATAGTAAGTGTGTTTTTTGGCTTGTTTGTATCGGTTGCTTCTTCACGTTTATTGCAGCCAAACAGCATGATTGATCCAACAAGAAGAATGATGGTTAACAGTGTTTTTCGTCTCATGAATGCTCTCCTTTCTCATTTTTACCAAGCAGAGATGAATGGTCTCATTTATTATATCGTAATCATTACGATTTGAATAGTATTTTTTTTCTTTTTATTCACCCATGCAGTTAGTTAATCATTACGTGTAGCTATAAGAAAGACGGACTTGCTGCCATTACATGAAAATGCACGATAATAAGCCGCAAGCCCATGCTTATTTGGCATCTTCCCATTTTTCCGGGACTGGATCGAAGCCTCCAGGATGAAAGGGGTGACACTTGACAATGCGTTTGATCGTCAACCAGCCTCCTTTGATTGCGCCAAAGCGCTTAACTGCTTCAAGACCGTAATGGGAGCATGTCGGATAAAAACGGCATGTCGGCGGCTTTAACGGAGAAATCACCATTTGATAAAAACGAATGAGAGCGATCAATAAGCGTTTCAACATTTGCATCACACCCAGTGAATAAAATATACTATCATCAATGTATCATAAATCGCACAAGTCATCACCTTTGAATAATCCGTATAAAGTAGATGAAAAAAATCGGATTTATGTGTATGATAGTATTTAGAAAATAACGATAGGAGTGATACAATGCCTTCAGTAGAAAGCTTTGAACTCGACCATTGCGCTGTGAAAGCGCCGTATGTGAGACATTGCGGCGTGCATAAAGTGGGAAGCGATGGCGTTGTGAATAAATTTGACATTCGTTTTTGCCAGCCAAATAAGCAAGCGATGAAGCCCGATGCTATTCATACGCTTGAGCATTTGCTTGCATTCAATATTCGCAAGCATGCGGAAAAATACGATCATTTTGATATCATTGATATCTCACCAATGGGATGTCAAACGGGCTACTATTTAGTTGTCAGCGGTTCTCCTACTGTGGAGGAAATTATCGATCTGCTTGAAGATACAATGAAGGATGCGGTAAATGCGACAGAAGTCCCAGCTGCAACGGAACAGCAATGCGGGCAGGCGAAGCTTCATGATTTAGAGGGAGCTAAGCGTCTAATGCGTTTTTGGCTGGAACAAGATAAGGAAGAACTGAAGAAAGTATTTGGATAATCGTAAGGCGGCCATTTAAACATGGCCGCCTTCGTTTTTTTCTTTCTGCTTGTGTTCTGGTAAATGCGGATTGTTATCAATAGGATCGACGGTATGCTTGTATTGATAGGCTTTTGATGTGGTGGCGACAGCCAGAATAAGAACGACTAAAATAATGATGATGGAAATGATAAGGATTGTAAACATTGGCTCCCCACTTTCTATGTTTGAATTCCTCTCTTTATTTTAACATACTCCACCGAGAAGTCTCCCATCTCTTAACGGAATATAGATGGGAGCGGTTCATCATAAGCGCTGAGAAAGGGAACGAATAAGATTGTAGCCATTTAAATGGAAATAGTGACATAAGATAAAGAGGCAAAAAACGAACTGCTTTGAAGCGTGATGCCTAGGGTTGAAAGCGACGGTGTTCCCATGCACCAGCATGCCGCAAAAACAATCGACCCATTTACTTTCTGATCGGATTTATACATATGTTCGTTTCTATTGATATGGCACAAGTAAAAGGAGTGAAGCAATGGTAGTTAAGTAGGTGGATGATCGAACAAAACCAATGGGAGTAAGTTTGAGCATATTCTTCTTGAGCAACGAATGCTTTGCGGGCAAATAGATTAAAATAATGGGTCGTCCACCTTGTATTTATAATTGAAAAGAGAGAAGAATTTTTCCGTTTTTTGCGAGATGGGTATGAAATAGGTTATAATTAGAAATGTAAGTTTATTTTGTAAAAAATATGGTGAAGGAGAGGATCAAGATGAAAAATCTAACGGACATGGTCAATAAACAGATTGCCAATTGGAGTGTATTATACATCAAACTCCATAATTATCATTGGTTTGTCAAAGGACAGCAATTTTTTACATTGCATACAAAATTCGAAGAATTATACAATGAAGCAGCCCTCCATATTGACGAGTTAGCAGAGCGGCTGCTTGCGCTAGGAGGAGCGCCTGTCGCTACAATGAAAGATTGTCTCGAAAGCGCGTCTGTTAAAGAAGCAAAAGGCAATGAAACAGCTGAAGAGATGGTTGGCGCGCTTGTCAGCGACTTTGAGACGATGATTCAAGAGCTAAAAGATGGAATGCAGCTAGCTGATGAGGTAGGGGATGAAACAACGGGAGATATGCTTTTAGGAATCCACCAAAGCCTTGAAAAGCACGTGTGGATGTTAAAATCGTTTCTTGGCAAATAAGCAAAAAAGATCGCTTCCATATCGGGAGCGATCTTTTTTGCTGTTTGGGCAGTTGTTTACACTCTTTTTTTCTATTTTCATAAAATAGAGTAACTACGTGTTGATCATCGATGGTTTTATCACTTTACCACATAACGAGGCTTTTCAGCCATTTTCGTATTTTGGATCAATCGATTGTGGCATCAGAAAAGCTATCTGCCTGTCCATGATCCCTCCATTAGGCGTGTTGATGATTATGTTCTATGCCTGTTCCTTTTTAACAAGGGGTAGTACGGAAAAGATCCCCCCTTTGTCTCCTTGATTCAGGAAATAAGGAAGAAAGACTTCTTTTCGGTCTAGCTCTTCCGCATTTCTTGCATGAAATCATAGATCATCAACAGATGTGATATTGTTGAATCAACACTTTTGACCTATGAAACATGAAAGGCGGGAAACCGTGGCCAAACATTCATTTTTTTTCGGAATTTCGCTCATTGGTTCATTTGTTTCATCTGTATTTGGAGGATTGGACATATTAGTGGTGATTTTAGTTTGCTTCGTCGTGATTGACTATATAACTGGTATTGTTGCAGGGGCTCTTGAAGGAAAGCTGTCAAGCGAGATCGGTTTTCGGGGGATTGTGCGGAAATTATTGATTTTTGTATTAGTAGCAGTGGCACATCTAATCGATCTTGCTTTAGGACAGAACAATCATTTTATTCGTGATGCAACGACCTTCTTTTATATGGCGAATGAAGTCATTTCAATTGTTGAAAATGTAGGAAGGACAGGATTACCTATTCCGGGCTTTCTGATAAAAGCAATTGAATTATTAAAAGATCGGGCTAAATAAGCATAATTTTTATTTGTTCATCCACACTACGAATAGGACAGATTGTAAAGGAGCTGAAGGGTGTGAAAGAGCAAAATAAAAAAACGTATTATGTGTCGATTGCTCACGGTGAAATCTCTCAAGTAAAGACAGCGTCTCCATGGGATTTTCAAATCGAGGCAACGGACGAAGAAATTATTCAATTAAGGGAATATTTTGACCAAAACTATTCCTCTGATTGGCAGGCGTTTTGGAGAGCGCATGTTCCATATATACAGTATCATTATGATCGCGAAAACGATGCATACGATGATACGATGAAAAAAATTTATCAGCTTATTTATAAATTAGGAAATGAAGAAGCAAGGCAGCATATTCGCTCAATGGGATGGGTTCAAGAATAAGGATGGGCTGCTGCGCTTCATGTCATACCTTTGTTTTTCTTGACAGTCCAAATCGATTCGCTATAATAAAAAATAAATTGAGACAAGGACTTGATAACTAAATGACATGGACAGCTTTCGCGCTTTTGTGAAGGAGACGAGCAAAAGGAAGAAGCGAACGAATGGATTAAGTGATGTGATGTGAACCGAGATGGATCGGTATGTTTCACTTTTTATAGTGGAGCATGCCGTTTTTGTTTCGAAGGGGGAGAAATACGAATGAAATCTAAAGGAGAGATGGAAGATCAAATTAGCCGGGCTCTGACGCAATGGGAGAAAGAGTATTTGGGGAGGGGCCCCATATCCGTTAAAACGGATATTATCCGCAATATGATTATTGTGCAAATGCGCGGACTTTTAACACCTGCTGAACAAAAATTGGCAGAGACAAAAGAAGGGCTGTTGGCCGTTAAAAGAATTCGCTCAGATTTAATTGAATCAGGCAGCGAGCAGCTAAGAGAGATCATCGTAACGATGACAGGAAAACAAGTAATGAGTGTTCATACAGATATAAGCACCCGTACAGGAGAACGGATTATTGTGTTTTCGCTAGCCGACAACTTTGAAGAAGAATTTCAAAAATAATGGAGTGCAGTTCACCTAGTTCTTTCATTTTCTTTATCTTCTTTATCGTTTTTTGTATTTCTTATGAAGAAGGCTGCCTAATCAGTCGATTTTTCGGCTGCAGGCTGCCTCTCTTTATTTTTGCGAGAAGTTAGTACGGCGAATGTTTGAGGTTTCTATAATATAAATGCCACTTGAAGCTGGACATGCCAAGTGGCTTCTTGGTATAAGCAAGTAAACAGGTGTTGATGCTCCATTGTTTTTAATAAAAAACCACAGAATGATAGGATGACACACAAGCTTTTCCGCTTTTCTCCTCGAAACAAACGCATTTGCCCGTAAATTCAAAAAAGCATGCTGAAACATTCCAGTCGGCAAACAAACGGTGTGCGACTACGGCAGAAAAGCGGGGAATGAAGCGATGCCAATCGGCTTTTATTGGCTGGCCGACACATTATATAGCGCTTAAGCTTAACTGGCACTGCGAGTAAAGTGAGAAGTATAATAGGAATAAAGATCATGACAATGGAGTTTGATAAGGATGTTTGTTTTTTGGGACTATTATGGAAATCAAGTGCAGTTGTCATTTGCTGACCATCCGTTTTCCAAAACGCCAGATCATGTTTGGGTCGTCTGCCGTTACCACCAGCAGTGGTTGCTGACCAATCATCGCGAACGTGGTTTAGAGTTTCCTGGAGGAAAGAGGGAAGGAAAGGAAACACCTGAACAAGCAGCGATTCGCGAAGTGAGAGAAGAGACCGGGGGAGTCATCGAACAGCTGGAATATATCGGGCAGTACAAAATTGGAAATGAGATGATTAAAAATATTTATTTTGCTGAAATTGAAGCGCTTCAGCCACAGTCCACCTATTTGGAAACAGATGGCCCAGTTCTGTTAAAGGAACTGCCTCAGCATGTAAGAACAGATGAACGCTTCAGTTTTATTATGAAAGACGATGTGCTTATGTATACACTTGAAGAAATAAAGAGACGTTCTCTGTAATTGAACGTCTCTATCGGTTTTTGATCAGCGATTTTTCGATTAAAGCCACTATTTGGTACATCAAAGTGGCTAAAACAGCAATAATAAGCAGACTTAGCAGAACGAGCGTGAAATTAAATACTTGGAATCCATAAATAATCATGTACCCAAGCCCTTGCTTGGAAACAAGGAACTCACCGACGATCACTCCAACCCAAGATAAGCCGACATTCACTTTTAAAGTGGAGATAATGGCTGGGAATGAAGCGGGCAGAACGGCTTCTTTAAAGCATTGAAAACGGCTGGCTCCGAAAGTTTTGAGCACCTTGATATAATTCGCGTCCACTTCGCGAAACGAGGTATAGACGACGATGGTGGTAATGATCACAGAGATAACGGTTCCCATCGCGATAATCGAAGAAAAATTAGGTCCAAATGCGACGATTAAAATCGGACCGAGCGCTACTTTGGGCATGGCGTTTAAAATGACTAAATACGGATCAGCGATTTTAGAAAAGCGCGGAAACCACCAAAGCAATGCGGCTAAGCATGTGCCAAGAAGCGTACCAAGAATAAATCCAAGCACGGTTTCAAATAAGGTAACACCAATGTGTGAAAAAAGCGATCCATCTTCTATCTTTCCCATCAACAATGACCAGATTTTTGACGGGGAGCTGAACAAAAGCGGATCAATCCATTGATAGCGGCTAGCAGCCTCCCAAAGCATGAAAAAACCAACGAAAATGATGAGCTGATAAAAACGAACCCACCGTTTCTCTTTTCGAAGCGATGCAAGATACTGGTCATGCAAGGATGGCTTGTGATTAGTAAGTGGTTTCAAGTGAATCCAGCTCCTTCCAAAGAAATTGGAACAGCTCGGAAAAGGACGGATGCTGCCGGGCGGCAAATGGCGGCAACTGCCGAAGCTCGCTAGGTACGAGGAACGTTCGTACAAGGCGTCCGGGTTTAGCTGCGAATAAGAAAATTCGATCGCTCATGGCAATGGCTTCGCCAATATCATGAGTGACAAGCAAGGCGGTTTTTCTGTATTCTTTCAAGGTTTGCCAAACGAGTTCCTCTAATCTGAGTTTGGTTTGATAATCTAAAGCGGAAAATGGCTCATCAAGCAGCAAAATTTTCGGATCCGTTGCCAACGTCCGGGCTAGGGCAGCTCGCTGGCGCATGCCTCCTGACAATTGATTCGGGTAATGCTTTTCCGTTCCCTTTAGATCCATGCGTTCAAGCAATGAAAGCGCGCTGGCTCGCATTTCTGGGGTGTCAATCTCCATAATCTTTAAACCGAGAAAAAGATTTTCTTCGATTGTTTTCCAAGGGAATAGATAGTCCTGCTGCAGCATATAGCCGACAGCTGGATGAATGGCCTGCATTTTTTTCCCTTCCAGCGTGACGGTTCCTTCTGTCGGCTGAATAAGAGAGGCAATGATAGAAAGCAAGGTAGTTTTTCCGCAGCCGCTAGGACCAATAAAAGAAACGAATTCTCCTTGATCGATGGACAAGGATATATGCTCTAAGGCTGTAGTAGCTGTTTTTTCGGTAAAATACGTGTGGCTGATGTCATGAACAACTAAAAAACTCATCTTGTTCACCTGCCGTTCTTATTTTTCGATTGTTTTTTTCGCAAAGGAGTTGTCGACGAGCGCGGAATAGTCTGAGTGTGGCGGCAATTCCCCTGCTTCTTTCATAATGGCTTGCAGGTTGTTCCATTCTTCTTCGTCAAGAACGGGGTCAGTTGCATAACTGCCTTGTTTTTTGTAGCGATCGACGACTTTTTCGATAATGGAGATATCTGTATCTTTAAAGTATGGTTGGATGGCTTTTGCAATTTCTGCAGCGGTATGGGTTTCGACCCATTGCTGCGCTTGATAAAGAGCGCGAGTAAACTTTTGGATCGTTGCTTGATTATTTTTGATAAAGCTTCGTTTGGCCATGAAGGAAGTATATGGAACATGCCCGGATTCTGTTCCAAAGGAAGCGACAATGTATCCTTTTCCTTCCTGTTCAAAAATACTGGCAGTTGGCTCAAATAATTGAACATAGTCTCCTGTACCGCTGGCAAATGCACTAGGAATGTTGGCGAAATCAATATTTTGAATGAGCTTTAAGTCTTGTTTCGGATCAATTCCGTGTTTTTTGAGGACAAATTCCCCGACCATTTGCGGCATGCCGCCTTTTCTTTGACCGAGAAAGGTGCTTCCGTTTAGTGAATCCCAAGAGAAATGATCGATTTTTTTGCGAGCAACGAGAAACGTCCCATCTGTTTGGGTTAATTGGGCAAAATTAATAACAGGATCTTTCGTTGCTTGGCTATAGACATAGATCGATGTTTCGGAACCGACTAAGGCAATATCCGAGCCGCCGGAGAGCAGGGATGTCATCGTTTTGTCTCCGCCCCATGCGGTTGATAATTCGACATCAAGCCCTTCCTTCTTAAAAAACCCTTTAGAAATGGCAACATATTGAGGAGCGTAAAAAATGGAACGGGTGACTTCTGCAACGCGAACTTTTTGTACAGAAGGCTGATCCTGCTTTTCGCAGGCTGCCGAGATGACGAAGCTAATGGTGAAAAATGAAATCAGCGCGGTGCGCAGCCATTTTTTCATTGTTATAAACCTCCTTAGTAATAGATGTTAAATATGTACCTTATCGTATGCTGTCGGAAAAAATGTGTGAATGCCTATGGAAAGGAAGAAAGACATGGATGGACAGATCATAGAGAAACATCGATTTCCATCACCTAATCCGCATATCGATGTATTCTTAATTACCTATTTATCGCAAGGATTGCAAGTAAAAGGATTTTTAGCGATACCGAAAGCTAAAGGGACTTATGATGGCTTCCTTTATCTTCGCGGCGGAATGAAAAATGTTGGGAAGGTGCGTCTTTCCCGAATTACGCAATTTGCAGCTGAGGGATTTGTCGTCATGGCTCCTTTTTATCGCGGCAATCAGGGTGGGGAAGGAAATGAAGATTTTGTTGGAGAAGATCGCTATGATGCGTTAAGTGCTTTTCGGGTGCTACAAAACCTCCCGCAGGTAGATAGCAGACGCATTCACGTGTTCGGTTTTTCTCGCGGAGGAGCTATGGCCCTCCATACAGCTATCTTAGAAAATCAAATTTGTTCAGTTGTTGTTTGGGGAGGAGTTTCCGATGTGATGTTGACGTATTGGGAGCGGCTTGACTTGCGAAAAATGATGAAGCGGGTCATTGGCGGAACGCCGACAAAATATCCGGAGCGCTATCGTTGGCGAACACCGCTTTATAGCATTGATCGCATCAAAGCGCCTGTGCTGATTATTCATGGCGAAAAAGATCACAACGTCTCGATAGAACATGCTTATCGGCTTGAAAAGCGGCTAAAAGAACTAGAAAAGCCTGTGACGGCTTGGTATTTCCCTGACTTCACACATTATTTTCCACCAAAGGACAATCGGGAAACGGTTCATCGTTTAGCGGAATGGATGAAACAGCAGGGACGGTCATGATACTATAAATAAAGAACGAAGAGGAAAGGATGTAGATATAAATGGGGATGCCATTAGAATTGCAAACATTGATTGTGACAAAGGGAAAAGAACAGCGAATTGAAGATAATTTGTTTGTGCTTGAAAAGGAAGGATACCGCCTTTATCCAATCGATATCCCCCTTGAAGTAAAGCGGACGTTGCAAAGCGAAGCAAGCGGACAAGCAGTAGTTAAAAAGCTAGAACTGGCGAATAACCGAACGATTATCACATATGAACTCATCTCGCTTCATTCGACCAACTAGCATTTTCTAGATGGATCTGGAGCCCTCTGCCTCCCAATGAAATCGCGAATGGATCAAAAACGATTTTGCCTCGGAGCAAAATCGTTTTTGTTGATAAGCGCTTGGCTTGCATCTTTTCGTTGTATTTATTACGATCATGAGTCATATAAAAAATAAAGGATGCAAAGTTGACAAAATTGTTGTATAATGATAATAACTTTTTTATAGTAAATATCATAATATTTGTATATTCTTCCATGCAGGGAGTTCTTCAAAAAGCAGGGTGGCGTTCACCTCGGCTTGTTGGAGGAAACCCAATCATGGAAAAGCAGGGACGGGAGATCTTCTACGATCTGGAAATCACATAGATGGAATGAAGATAAACCGGCTATGATTCATTGATAGACAGAAGGGCAGCCTTTTGCTGAAAAAGGCGCCTCTGTCCAATGGCATAGTCGGTTTTTTCTTTTCTTTCCAACGTCATTAATAAGCACCATGCACGGAGGAGAAGGAGAGGGGGAAACGGATTGTTATTTATATGGAGTTGGTTTATTTCAGTAGGAATCGTATTTGTCAGCGGTGCCCTATGTCTATATTCGCGTATTCCGGAGCGTTACGTATACATTCATACCCGTTTATTGCTGCTGCCGGCGGCCGCGGCGCTTATCGGATGGATCGGAGCGGGATCAGGGACGGAAGTTGGAGCATGGAGATTCGATGGAATTAGTTGGCTTATGGCCTTCTATATTTCTTTACTCAGTTGGATCATTCAAACGTTTTCGCTGCGCTATTTGCATGGCGATCGCGCATACCGGCATTATTTTTGGCTGTTAACATGGACTGCTGGAGCGGCATCGGTCATATGGAGCAGCAATGATTTGCGCATAATGGCCATTTGTTGGGGACTGCCATTCGTTGGTCTTGCCGCGTTGACATGGTTAAAAAGGGAATGGGCGCCGTCACGCGCGGCTGCGATGCAAATGGGAATCATGTTTTTGGCAAGTTGGCTGGCAGTGGCGGTGTTGGCTGTATGGATATGGACTGTGACGGGGAAATGGAGCATGTCGGCCGCTTTATTAGCTGATCAATTGGCAGAGATAAGCTTTTGGGGAAGAATAGCAATGAACGGATTATTGCTATTGGCTGCGCTGATTCCGGCGGGACAATGGCCGTTTCATCGCTGGTTGCTTGAGTCTGCAGTGACTCCGACTCCTGTATCAGCGGTGATGCATGCAGGACTCGTTAATGCTGGCGGCCTGCTGTTGGCGCGCTTTTCCCCACTATTTAACATGCCAGCGGCGCATGAGGCGCTATTTATCATCGCCTTTCTATCTATTTTGCTCGGTACAGGTATTAGCTTTGTCCACGTCGATTATAAGAGGCAGTTAGTCGCTTCAACGATGGCGCAAATGGGAGTGATGTTCGTTCAATGTGCTTTAGGCGCTTACGGGGCAGCTGTGGTTCATCTGATTTTACATGGATTGTTCAAAGCGACATTGTTCTTGCAATCAGGATCTGTTGTACCGCGTCCTGAACGCATTGTGCGTGTGAAAGGAGGCGGATCCTGGTGGGGAGGCGCTTTAATAGGATTAGCAGTGGGGATGGCGTTTTGGATTGCTTCTCCTTCAGAGCCGACTCGGCTTTTCAGCGCATTGCTTCTTGGAGCATCGATGATGATAGCCTGGGGACGTCTTGCTGATTTTCGTGAAGGGCGCTGGCTTGGGTTGGTGACGGTGGTCATGCTAGCATTAGCTTCTGAAGAAGTAAGACATTTCTTGACGGAGTTTGTGCAAGCTGCGTTACCATCTGGAAGCGCACCGCCGTCTGCGCTCGAATGGCTGGCATTTGTATTGTTTGCTTCTGCTGCTATCGTTACTTTCTGGATTGTTCGGCATCGTTCATCTCTATTGTTTGTCCGATTCTATATGTGGCTTGTTCATTTTGGAGAGCCGCGCCTATCAACTGTTGAACCACACCCGCACTATTTGAGCATTTATGTGAAGGAGGGAGCTAGTGATGAGTAAACAGGCCATTTCGCTTGAACGTCCCCGCAAGCAGGCAACACGAAAAGCGGTGTCTGGCATAGAGCGCCCAATCGCTAAGATAGTCGAGAAGGCAAGCGAAGTCATTGCTCCGCTTTGGCCTATCTCTACTTTCATTGCCCGTCATCCGTGGATGGAACTTGAATATTTACCATTTTCAGAAGTGGCCGAACGATTTCAACGCATGCCTGGCATCCATCTATATCCGACGATGGCATCCTTTC
This sequence comes from Anoxybacteroides rupiense, assembly GCF_014196195.1. GTDB lineage: Bacteria > Bacillota > Bacilli > Bacillales > Anoxybacillaceae > Anoxybacteroides > Anoxybacteroides rupiense. Next base: position 42,108 of record NZ_JACIDF010000003.1, read on the forward strand.
GTGCAGCGCTTGAAAAAGGCGAAATTGATCTCTCATTTTTGGAGAGAAAGCTGCATCGCTGGCTTGATGCACAGAATCTTTCAGTGCCTCGCCATGAAGCAGAACGATTATGCCGCGCCTTTCTTTGGAATGATGAGGTACCAGCGGAATGGTTGGCTTCCTCTGAATGGAATCAGTTGCTGGCAGCTACTTCTTGGCGGAACGCGGTTATTCAGCCGTTAAGTGCGCATAATAGCAAGCAAAAACAACGTCTTGATCAGCAAATGATAAAATGGTGCAAATTGTTTTTAGATGAAGGACAGGCGGCGTGGGGGCTGCCATTTCGAGAGCTTGGATTGTTTGGCGCCTGGCGCCAGCTGGTCGGGCATGATCCGGCGTTGACGAAAGATGAACGGCAACGGCTTTTTGACTGGCCGAGTGCTCCAGAGCTGGCGTTGCAGCGCGTCTTGTCTGAATTGAACGTAGATGAAGAGACAGCGGTCAACTATCTTGAAGCCCACCTTCTGGCTTTGCCGGGATGGGCTGGCATGTTGCTCTGGCGTTCTAAACAAACGGGTCAAGATACCGCCTTACTCGTCGATTATTTGGCCATTCGTCTTTCGCTAGAATGGACATTGATGGCTCCGGATTTGCCATTGGATCCTAGCATGGACGATGATGTTGCTGATGATTGGCGTCAGCTATTGGTTGCGTGGCTACATTGGGGAGGTATGACAGCAGCTAAATGGCAGCAACTGAAAGCAGAGGAACAATGCGCCCGCCTAGCGTTTGCCGACCGCTTTTGGCGCTTGGAGCGATACCGCCTTTGGCTTGAGGCATGGGAAGAAACGTATGAAGAACAGTTAAAGACAACGATTCGATCTTCTTGTTCTGCAGATGAGCAGAAACCTGCTGCCCAGTTTCTTTTTTGCATTGACGTTCGTTCAGAAGTGTTTCGCCGTCATCTTGAAGAAGCCGGACCATTTGAAACGTATGGATGTGCTGGATTTTTTGGCATTCCGATCAAGACGCGTGAACTGGATAGCCATCATACTCATCCATCATGTCCGGCCATCGTCCAACCGCAGCAGGAGATTTGCGAAGTGGCTGCTGTACCGGAAAGCGTGACGGATTATCGACGCCGTCGCAATATGTTCCGGTTTGCCGGACAAATATTTAAGAAAGTAAAGCAAAATTTGCTAGCGAGTTTATTATTGCCCGAAATGAGCGGATCTTGGCTTGGATTGCATACTCTTATGCGCAGCGCCGCTCCTAAGAAGGCAGGTCATTTGTTCCGAAAGATAGAAGAGACGATGGAGAAAAAGCCGTCAACAGCGCTGGTGCTCGAGCGGCAAGAGAAATCAGAAGCATCAGATCTGCCCATCGGATTTTCAACGGAGGAAAAAATTCAATACGTTCAGCAGCTGCTTCACAGTATAGGACTGACTTCATCGTTTGCGCCATTGGTGATCGTATGCGGCCATGAAAGCGCAACAGTGAATAATCCGTATGCTTCTTCGCTCGATTGCGGCGCATGTGGCGGAGCAGCGGGAGCATTTAATGCCCGAGTGTTTGCCGCTCTTGGCAATTTGCCAGAAGTACGCGAGGGACTTGCGCAACGCGGCATCGTCATTCCAGATGAAACCGTATTTGTGGCTGCAGAGCATGTGACAACGATCGATGAACTGCGCTGGATTGAAATTCCGGTGTTATCAGAATCAGCACAGCAGGCGTTCCACTTAGTAGAAAGCGTGCTTCCTAAAGTAAGCCGGAATGCGAATGAGGAGCGTTGTGCAAAATTGCCGTCCATTGGAAAAAGACCAAATGATGCGGTAGCGGAGGTACAGCGTCGGGCTGTTGACTGGAGTGAAATTCGCCCGGAATGGGGGCTTGCGGGAAATGCCGCGTTTGTAATTGGCAGCCGTAGCCGAACAAAGCATTGCCATCTCGATGGAAGAGTATTTTTACACAGCTACGATTGGCGACAAGATCCTACTGGTGAGCTTCTCTCGGGCATTATCAGCGGACCGGCTACAGTAGGACAATGGATTAATTTGCAATATTACGCATCGACCGTTGCCCCTCACTATTACGGAAGCGGCAGCAAAACGACGCAGACGGTCACTTCCGGGATTGGAGTGATGCAAGGCAACGCCAGCGATTTGCTTACTGGGCTGCCTTGGCAGTCCGTAGCCGCTTCGGATCAGGAGTTATTTCATTCGCCGCTTCGATTGCTTGTTGTCATTGAAGCGCCGCGTTACTATATTGAGCGTTTGCTCACCGAGCACTTGCCTTTTTCTCAAAAAGTGAAAAACGGCTGGCTCCGTCTCGCATCGATTGATCCCGATAGCGGGGAATGGGTGTCGTGGGGACGCTCCCTATTTTAAAAGATATGGAAAAGCCGCTTGGTCCAAGTTATTGGTAAGCGGCTTTCCATATAATCAGGACCAAAATGGGTGAAGAGGAATTTTAACACATGGACCGAGAAGTCTTCTCCCTCTTAACGAAATGGAGGTGGGAGAGGTTTATGCAAGTTTTAGGGTTGCTACATGTACAAAAAAAGGGGGGATCTACACGACGGAAGATGCCCCCTAAATATTAAGCAATTGGTCCGCCAAGCTTTTCAATGCTTGGATCGACATTCGTAAATTTTTTGAAGTTTTCACGGAATTTTGCGGCAAGATCTTTTGCTTTTTGCTCGTATGCTTCTTGATCAGCCCACGTATTTTTTGGAAGCAATACTTCATCAGGCACTCCAGGAACATGCGCCGGAATTTGCAACCCAAAAATTGGATCTTGTACCGTTTCGACGTTGTTCAACTCCCCTTCAAGGGCTGCTTGCACCATTGCTCGCGTATATTGCAGTTTCATGCGGCTGCCGACTCCGTATTCCCCACCGGTCCAGCCTGTATTCACTAAAAACACTTGTACTTGATGCTCGTCGATTTTTTTGCCGAGCATTTCTGCATAACGTGTTGCTGGAAGCGGTAGGAACGGAGCTCCAAAGCAAGTCGAGAACGTTGCTTGCGGTGACGTAATGCCGCGTTCTGTGCCAGCCAATTTGCTTGTATAGCCGCTCAAGAAATGATACATCGCTTGTTCTTTTGTAAGCTTGCTGATTGGCGGTAAAACGCCGAATGCGTCAGCTGTCAAGAACACGATAGTTGCCGGATGGCCAGCGACGCTTGGATCAACAATATTGTCGATCGATTGAATCGGATACGCTGCGCGCGTATTTTCGGTCAACGTTGCGTTGTCGTAGTCAGGAATGCGTGTGTTTTCATCTAGAACGACGTTTTCCAGTACAGCGCCAAAGCGGATCGCATCAAAGATTTGCGGCTCTTTTTCACGTGAAAGATTGATGCATTTTGCATAGCAGCCGCCCTCAATGTTAAACACTCCGCTATTGGACCAGCCATGTTCATCGTCTCCAATTAAACGGCGCTTCGGATCGGCAGAAAGCGTCGTTTTTCCGGTTCCTGATAATCCGAAAAATAGTGCGACATCTCCTTCTGGACCGACGTTTGCCGAGCAGTGCATTGGTAAAATGTTTTGCTCTGGAAGAAGGAAATTCATCACAGAGAAAATGGATTTTTTAATTTCTCCCGCATATTCAGTACCGCCAATGAGCACGATGCGGCGTTCAAACGAAATGATAATAAACGTTTCTGATTTTGTTCCATCGACAGCTGGATCCGCTTTGAAGTTTGGTGCGGAAATGACTGTGAACTGTGCATCGTGTGTTTCCAGCTCTTCCTGTGTCGGACGGATAAAAAGCTGATGTGCGAATAAATTGTGCCAAGCAAATTCATTGATAACCTGAATAGGCAGGCGATAGGCCGGATCAGCTCCAGCGAAGCCTTTGAATACGAATATCTCATCTTTTTGCATTAAATAGTCGATGACTTTATGATATAATTGATCAAAGACTTCTTCGGAAATCGGTTGATTAACTGTGCCCCAATCGATTTTTTCTTTTGTGGAGGCTTCCGCTACAATATATTTATCTTTTGGTGAACGTCCCGTATATTTTCCAGTTGTAGTGGCAACCGCGCCAGTCGCTGTCAGCATTCCTTCTTTGCGCTCAAGAACTTTTTCTACTAGTTGAGAAACAGACAAATTTTGCTGTATGTTTTGCCGTTGGAGCAGTATATTCAACTTATTGGTAACATCAACAATGCTCATCTACAAAACCTACCTTTTTGTAAAGTTATAAACCTGAAATTAGTATAACACATTTAAATAATTAGTCCATACTATTTAACGTAATTTTTCACGTTTATTTTTTGTCTATTTTGTTGCAAATACATATGGAGAAAATTACCCTGTGCAACATGAAAAAATTTTGCCGAATCATGTTGACTTTTTTTTGTTGATTAAGCTATGATAACATATTGAACGGTTACTCTTATCCCGAGTTGGTGGAGGGACAGGCCCAATGAAACCCAGCAACCGTCACAACAATTATACATGTGAAATGGTGCTAACCTGTGGCAAGGCATAGCCCTTGAACGATAAGAGTGAAAGGCGCGATATGAAAGCAAATCACCTTTCCTCGATATCGAAGGAAAGGTTTTTTCGTTTATATAAGCGGGGGAATGAGTGCCGTATCAATTTTTCAGTGATCAGAGGCGCAAAAGGCGGCGTCTCTCAAACATGAACATAAGAGGAGGAAAACAACGAATGTCAGCCAAACGCCGTTTATTCACTTCTGAATCTGTTACAGAAGGCCATCCTGATAAAATTTGCGACCAAATTTCCGACGCGATTTTAGATGCGATTTTAGCAAAAGATCCAAATGCCCGCGTAGCATGCGAAACAAGCGTAACAACGGGTCTTGTATTAGTGAGCGGAGAAATTACGACATCCACATATGTGGATATTCCGAAAATCGTTCGCGATACGGTTCGCGAAATTGGTTATACTCGTGCGAAATTTGGCTTTGATGCTGATACATGCGCAGTATTGACATCGATCGACGAGCAATCACCTGATATTGCCATGGGTGTTGACCAGGCATTAGAGGCGCGTGAAGGTCAGATGACTGACGAAGAAATCGAAGCGATTGGCGCGGGCGACCAAGGATTGATGTTTGGATTTGCTTGCAATGAAACAAAAGAGCTTATGCCTCTGCCGATTTCGCTGGCGCACAAATTAGCTCGCCGTCTCTCAGAAGTGCGCAAAGAAGATATTTTGCCGTATTTGCGTCCAGATGGCAAAACGCAAGTAACAGTGGAATACGATGAAAATGGCAAGCCGGTACGCATCGACACGATTGTTGTTTCGACACAGCATCATCCAGAAATTACGCAGGAGCAAATCGTGCGCAATATTAAAGAACATGTGATTCAACCAGTTGTTCCAGCGGAATTAATCGACGAAAATACAAAATACTTTATCAATCCAACAGGTCGTTTTGTGATCGGCGGTCCACAGGGAGACGCTGGATTAACAGGCCGTAAAATCATTGTTGACACATATGGAGGCTATGCTCGCCACGGCGGTGGCGCGTTTTCAGGAAAAGATCCGACAAAGGTTGACCGTTCGGCAGCCTATGCTGCGCGTTATGTCGCTAAAAATATTGTCGCTGCTGGCCTTGCTGAAAAATGCGAAGTGCAGCTAGCCTATGCAATCGGCGTGGCAAAACCAGTGTCCATCGCCATTGATACATTTGGCACAGGAAAGGTATCTGAAGACATTTTAATTGAAGTGGTGCGCAATAACTTTGATCTTCGTCCTGCTGGCATTATTAAAATGCTTGATTTGCGCCGTCCGATTTACAAACAAACGGCGGCCTATGGTCACTTTGGCCGCGCGGATGTGGATCTTCCATGGGAGCGCACAGACAAAGCGGAAGCGTTAAAAGAGCAGGCTCTTGCATTGGCCAAGTGATAAGGCATCAAAAGAGAGTTACATGAATATGTAGCTCTCTTTCTCTTTTCTGTTTGATTTGCAACGAATGTTGATAAGGTTCGACTAATTTATTGTAATCAATGGTTAAAATAAATGTAACGTTCCAAATGTCCAAATCTGTGGTATAATTTTCGAGTTGAATATAAAGAAGTAGGTGAAACGGCATGTGCGGTTTTATAGGTTGTGTCCATGATCATCCAAAAACACTTGATGAACAATGGAAAAAAACGTTTGAAGAAATGAATGACATGATTACTCATCGCGGTCCTGACGATGATGGATATTTTTTTGATGAACATGTTCATTTCGGCTTTAGACGTCTCAGCATTATCGATTTAGAAGCTGGTCATCAGCCGTTATCGTATGAAAACGAAAAATATTGGATTATTTTTAACGGTGAAATTTACAACTATATTGAACTGCGTGATGAATTATTGCAAAAAGGATATCCATTTGCGACCCACTCCGATACAGAAGTCATTATTGCTTTATATAGCCATGAAAAAGAAAAAGCGGTCGAAAAGCTGCGCGGCATGTTTGCCTTTGTCATTTGGGACAAGGAAGAAAAAGCGGTTTTTGCCGCTCGGGATCCTTTTGGAATCAAGCCATTCTTCTATATGGAAGAGGAAGACCGCACCTTTTTTGCATCGGAGAAAAAAAGCATTTTGCATGCGATAGAAAATGATTTACTTGACTATGAAGCATTGCAGCACTACTTAACATTTCAATATGTCCCTGAACCGATGACGATGTCTGCCGGAATCCGCAAGCTGGAGCCTGGCCACTATATCCAAAAGAAAATTGGCGAACCATTGACGATCCATCGCTATTGGAAAGCGAACTTTCAGCCCGTTGTTCAATCTGAAGATGAGCTTGTAAAAGAAATTCGCGAAGTATTATTTGATTCGGTGAAGGTGCATATGCGCAGCGATGTGCCTGTCGGATCATTTTTATCAGGAGGAATTGATTCATCGCTTATTGCTTCGATTGCCAAGCAATTTCATCCCAACATTAAGACGTTTTCTGTTGGCTTTGAGCGTGAAGGATTCAGCGAGATTGACGTAGCGAAGGAAACGGCGGAAAAACTGGGAGTCGAAAATATTAGCTATGTCATCTCTCCTCAAGAATATATGGATGAACTTCCAAAAATTATGTGGCATATGGACGATCCGCTTGCTGATCCGGCGGCTGTTCCGCTTTATTTCGTTGCTCGCGAGGCAAGAAAGCACGTAACCGTTGTCCTTTCAGGAGAAGGGGCTGACGAGTTATTTGGCGGCTACAATATTTACCGTGAGCCGCAATCGCTGGAGGTTTTTGAACGAATGCCTCAGGCGGCGAAGTCAGCATTGCGAATGATTGCCCGCATTCTTCCTGATGGAGTAAAAGGGAAAAGCTTTATTGAACGCGGTTTAACACCGATGGAGGAACGATATATCGGCAATGCGAAAATGTACAGTGAAGCAGAAAAGCAAAGCTTGCTGAAAAGTTATCGTAGTGGACTGGAGTATACGAATATTACGGCTTCTCTTTATCAGGAAACGCCGGATTATCCGCCTGTCAATCGGATGCAGTATGTCGATATCCATACATGGCTTCGCGGAGACATTTTATTAAAAGCGGATAAAATGACAATGGCGCATTCGCTGGAGCTGCGTGTTCCATTTTTAGATAAAGCGGTGTTTGCGGTAGCAGCCAAAATCGCTCCTGAATGGAAAACGGCGCAGCAGACAACGAAGTATATTTTGCGAAAAGCAGCAGAAGGTATTGTTCCTGACCACGTTTTACACCGTAAAAAACTTGGGTTCCCAGTTCCGATTCGCCATTGGTTGAAAAATGAAATGCATGATTGGGCGAAAAATTTAATTAAAGAGAGCGATACGGATTATTTATTCCATAAAAATCAGCTGTATCGTCTTCTTGATGAGCACTGTGCAGGAAAAGCAGACAATAGCCGAAAGCTTTGGACTGTGTTTGCCTTTTTAATTTGGCATCAGGTTTATGTTGAAAAAAAGTATGATTTTTCCTATTTATATAAAAAAGACAAACAACCATTATCAATCTAATCCGATTGATAAGTGATTGCTTGTCTTCCCATTTGCACCCAAGCATCTAAAAACTCGGCTTTGGGTGCTTTTTGATTTTTTGTCTTTTTCAGCGGGTCGTTAAAATAAATATAGTCCTTATCATATCCAGTAATCACAACAGAATGCTCGTAGTAGGTGATTTGAATAGGGCCGCTTGGAGTATCCCACTCGCGGAAGGCGGAGGCTGGGAGCTTTTTGAATGTGCTGTTTGTAATGATCCAAATGGGCGAGCCTTGAGAAAGATATTTTTGCAGCTCACTAAAATCGCTGCCGGTTAAATTGACAATTCGATGCGGCAAATATTTCTTGGCGAGCTGTTCAATTGGTTCGTGATATACCCCCAGTCCCGGAGTAGTTAGAGAATACATATCGCCGACAAATCCATCATGCGGATTTCCAAAGTATACTTTGCCATTTCGCCGTTGAAACGGAGTCGGGTCCTTTTTTACTTGCTTTGCCAAGGTGATCTTGTCGACTTTCACTCCAGCGTCTTGCAGAAGCATAGCGAGACTAGTTACTTCACAGCCGCGCGGCAGCTCAGGAAGCTGAGAGATCAGCGGGACATCGAGCAAAACGAAAGGTTTGATGTCCTCTTCAATAAAAGTGGAAACGACCCGGCGCAAGCTCGCTTCCTCTTTCATGAAATCCAGTTGTTTCCAACGATTAATCGCCGCTTTAAATTCATGCTGACGAAGCATCACCAATGCTAGCATGGCCAGGCAAAAGGCGACAACAATCATTTTCCAGCCCGTTCTTAGCAAATAAATCGTAATGGCTCCAAGTAAAAGAACGATGAGCGCAAGCAATAAAATAAGACTAGACGACATGCTGTTTTCTCCCTTGTTTTCAAAATTCATACCCTATCATATCATATTCTCAGTGAAAAAAAGGAGAATTTTTAAGCGAAGCGAAAAGATGATGATCGGGTCTTTTGAAAATAGTGAATCATCCCTATCAGTCAGAAGATTCTTTCGCGCGAAGCTGCAGCGATTTGTAGTATTGGCCTTTTTCCACATATTCGCGGCGGATGCGGCTCATTTCTTTTTCATCCTCTTCTGTCAGCTCGCGAATCACTTTAGCAGGACGCCCAAACGCCAACGTTCGCGGCGGAATTTTTTTGCCTTGCGGGACAAGGCTGCCTGCACCGATAAATGCCCCTTCACCAATTTCGGCTCCATCCAAAATAATAGAGCCCATGCCAATTAACGCATTTTTACGAATGATCGCGCTATGCAAAATGACTTGATGTCCGACGGTGACGTCATCTTCAATAATGAGCGGATTATTTGGACTTTGATGCAAAATCGAGTTATCTTGAATATTGACGCGATTGCCGATTTTTGTCGGAGCGACATCGCCTCGGATGACCGTATTAAACCAGATGCTTGTTTCTTCACCGATGATCACATCGCCGGTAATCGTTACATAATCGGCGATAAACGCTGATTCTGCAATTTGCGGATGCTTATCTTTATACGGATAAATCATGGACTTCTTCCTTTCTTCTGATGAAGGTATGTATTTACTATAAGTGTACAAACTTTTTTTATATTCGTAAATGCGAAAGGGGGATTTTGGCATGTGGAAATGGGAAGCAGAGCAGGCAAAATCGGTGGTGGTTATCGTTCACGGTGCGGCTGAGCATCATGGCCGCTATAAATGGCTGATCGAGATGTTCCGTTTACATGGCTTTCACGTAGTGATGGGTGACCTCCCAGGACAGGGAACCACGACGAGAAGGAAAAGAGGGCATATTGGATCATTTGATGAGTATATCAATGAAGTCGCAGACTGGATTAAGGCCGCCCAAGCTTTTCAGTTGCCGATTTTTTTGCTTGGGCATAGCATGGGGGGACTTGTGGTCATCCGTGCTTTGCAGGAGAAACGCTTGCCCGTCAAAGGCGCGATTTTATCTTCACCTTGCTTAGGGTTAGTCACTTATCCGTCTAAAGGCTTGGATCTATTATCGAAGGTATTAAACCATATCGCTCCTTCCATGCTGTTTGACTCAGGACTGTCAGTAGAAGCAGCGACAAGAAATGAAGAAGTACGCGAGATGGATAAAAATGATTCCCTCTATGTCACGAAGGTATCTGTTCGCTGGTATCGTGAATTAGTGAAAGCGATGCAAATGGCCTCTCGCAAAATTCATAAAATTTCCGATATTCCATTGTTGCTCATGCAGGGCGGAAACGATAAAATTGTGGATAAAGTAGTTGTAAAAGAATGGTTTGACAAATTGCCAGTATCAGAAAAGGTGTATAAGGAATGGAATTTACTATATCACGAAATTTTTAATGAACCGGAGCGTGAAGCGGTCTTTTTATACGCAAAGGCATTTTTAGAAACGCAGCTGCAGCTGCAAAAAACATTGTAAACGGCATGAGGTTGGGGTGAGCTTGTTGAGTATTCCGAAGCATCCAGTTTCTTTAATGAGGAGAGTTTATCGCGATGTATTTCCTGTCGTACACCGCGAATTAGCATATTGGAAGCGAAAAGCCGAGGCAATTCCTGATCCGGAGCTGCGAAGGCAAGCGCTGGCCAGTATTGAAACGAAAACCTTTCATTGTGAGGGAGGTTCTATTTTAGCGTTATTGGCTGAAGAGGATATAGCGCCCTGTATCCGTTTTATTGTAGCTTACCAAACCATTAGCGATTATCTTGATAATTTATGTGACCGCAGCACATCGCTTGACCCGCTTGATTTTCAAACATTGCATGCTTCGATGCCAGATGCGCTGCGGACTGACGCGATTCCTTTCAATTATTATCGCCATCGCAATGAACAAAATGATGGCGGCTACCTTTGGGAGCTTGTTCATACCTGCCAAAATGTGCTGAAACAAGTGAAGCATTATCACATTATTGCTCCATTTTTGCAGGAGCTGGCAGGCTATTATTGCAATTTGCAAGTACATAAGCATGTGAAGCAAGAAGAACGGGTACCGCGCCTTGAACGGTGGTTTGAAGAGCATAAACATCATCTTCCACCGATGGAGTGGTATGAATTTTCCGCTTGTTCCGGTTCGACTCTTGGAATTTTTTGCCTAGTTGCCTACGCATTTACCGATTCGTTTAACGATGAGATGGCTTTGCGCGTCCGTAACGGTTATTTTCCTTATATTCAGGGACTGCACATTTTGCTTGATTATTTTATTGATCAAGAAGAGGACCGTAACGGCGGAGATCTGAATTTTTGCTTTTATTATCCGAATGACGCGGCTTTATTTGAACGGCTTTGTCATTTTATCGAGGAGGCGGATCGCCATGTGGAGGAGCTGCCGCATGGAGCTTTTCATCGTTTGATTCACCGCGGGTTACTAGGTCTGTATTTATCAGATGGAAAGGTGAATGAACAGCGCGAAGTACAAAGATTGGCTAAGCGTTTGATCCGTTGCGGCGGAGCTATTTCTCACTTTTTTTATTGGAATGGACGCATGTATCGAGCATGGCAGAAATGGACAAAGTAAAGGGCTGTCCATAGCTTGGACAGCCCTTTTTATGGTAGACGAAGTCCATTTTGAGTTGGTCTTCTATTTATTTTGAACTTCATCCATTCCGCATCAAACATTGAACAGACAAAGAATGAAGCTGAGCTAAGTGTGTGGATCAACCAATAAAACGAATCGGCCTTGCTGGATTCCACGCTTTTTTTGTAGTCGGCAATCCCTTCTTAAACAAAGAACGCTTTGCGGGCAAATGGATGGGGCTGTTGCCGTTCTTGGATGATCAACGCTTGTGGGACTTTTATCTTTTTTCAATGGCTACAATAAATGGAGGGCTGTTGATTTGATTGATAAACTCATATCGCAATACATGGGCCTGCTTTTGATCTAATGTTTGCACATACTTAAGCAATGCATCCCGTTCAATCGCTCCTTCGGGATGCCCGTGATAAATAACCAAAACGATGATGCCTTCCGGTGCCATGATTTGTAATAGCTGTTCGAGCGCTCGAATGGTGGAATGCGGCTTTGTTACAATTTGTTTATCACCGCCAGGCAAGTAGCCGAGATTGAAAATGGCGGCGGTGATCTGACCGTGATGGCGCTGCGGAATCTTTTCAATTAATTGGTCATGGCTCGCTTGAAACAATGTCACTTGCTCCATTACACCATGCTCTTGTAGGCGTCCCATTGTGTTTTGAATGGCTTGTGCTTGAATATCGAAGCCAAACACATGCCCCTCTTTTCCGACACGTTCTGCTAAATATAGAGTGTCGTGGCCGTTTCCGACCGTTGCATCGACGGCGATGTCTCCTTTTTTTACCGCTAAGTCAATCAGCGAACGGGCAAACGGGAGAATGCGTGCAAGCTTCATATCGCTGTCCCTTCCTTTGTGCAGTATTTCCCTTGATAGCTATTGCGTTTTTTCAGTTCGGCGTCAATAGCATTTAAAACCCCCCATTTATGAACGCTCCACATCGGCCCGATCATTAAATCAATGGGACCGTCTCCAGTAATGCGATGGACGATCATTTCAGGAGGCAAAATTTCGAGCTGGTCGCAAACAAGCTGGATATATTCATCAAAAGATAAAAACTTCAGCAATCCTTTTTCATATTGCTTCACCATTGGCGTTCCTTTTAGCAAATGCAGCAAGTGAATCTTAATTCCTTGGACATCTAACTCAGCCACTGTTTTAGCTGTTTCCATCATCATATCATAATTCTCGAGCGGCAATCCGTTGATAATATGAGTGCAAACGCGAATCCCGTGCTTGCGAAGCTTCTTGACTCCTTCTACATAGCAAGAAAAATCGTGAGCCCGGTTAATAAGCAGCGCTGTTCGTTCATGGACGGTTTGCAGGCCAAGCTCGACCCATAAATACGTTCTCTCATTTAATTCTGCTAAATATTCGACGACATCATCTGGCAAACAATCGGGGCGGGTGGCAATCGATAGACCGACGACCCCGTCTAGGCCTAGCACGGTTTCATATTTTTGGCGCAGCACTTCAACAGGAGCATGTGTATTGGTGAAAGCTTGGAAGTAGGCTAAATATTTCCCTTCCTTCCATTTAGCATGCATTTTTTCTTTAATATGATGGAATTGAGTCACTAAATCATCCGAACGATTTCCTGCGAAATCGCCAGAACCGGCTGCACTGCAAAAGGTACATCCGCCATAAGCCACTGTGCCATCGCGATTAGGGCAATCAAAGCCTCCATCAAGTGAAACTTTGAACACTTTATGACCAAATGTTTGTCGCAGGTGATAGTTCCATGTATGGTAGCGTTTATGGTCTGTCGTATATGGAAATGGGTTCATGAGCATCCCCCTTTTGTTTGCATCATGTCATTTCAGCATTGTAGCATGATTTTTATGAAAAATCGACCGTTGCCAATCATTAACGTCATAATGGAAACAAGAATCGCGCACATTAAAAGTGGAAAATGATTATTTTTCAGTTGGAGGGGACAGAATGGCAACGCGGCAATCAGTTGAACAATTTTTACAGCATTGTGAGGATGTCGTTCGCTATGCGAAGGATCAATATTATCAAGCGCAAAAGCAAGAGCATTATAACGATACGGAATACACGAATGCCCAGCAAATGCTTGAAAATACAGTAAACGATTTAGCTCATTTGGCTTTAAGCTGTAATGCCCAGCAGCGTGAACAGCTGCATCGTATGCGATTGCAATTGGAGCAGCTGCAAAATGACATGATTTTGCTGGATCACTAAAAAAGGAGGAACCGGTAACATGAAAAAACGTTCCAAGCAAAACAATCCCGAACAAACCACGAGACATAACGATCCCGAATTAGGAAAAGAGTTTGACCCCGTCAAACAGTCTAAAAAAGCGTATGAGCAAACGGGCGGACAGCCGCAAAAATCGAAACAGCATATTGAATCATAAGAGTTCAAGGAGCTTCCTATTTTTATGTATAGGCAAGCTCTTTTTTGTGGAAAGGAAGCGTTGTAAAAGCTTGAACAGAAAGGAGAAAAAATCGAGCTCCATTTTTTTAGGCATTGCCTGCACCGATGAGATGAGCGATAGAACTTGGGTGCTTCTATATTTTGTTCCCTATGTAAGCAGCCGATCGTCCGCTTTCGGCGTTTTGGCGTGGCTGAGGTAAGCACCGCTTGCCTCCTGACCATGAGTTTTGGGCCCACGAGTTTATTTCTATATCGCCGCCATGTGTATCAAAGCCGCTATTGCTTTTTGATTGCGTTAATTTTGAAAAACGAATACAATGAATTTGGAAATGGAAATCATTTTAGGAGGAACTTGTATGCCCCGTGAGCTTTGGATGCTGCTGATTGGGATGGTTTTTTACGTAACAGGGGCTTCTTTTTTATGGCCCTTAAATGCGATTTATGTTCATGAAGAGCTGCATAAATCTTTGGCGGTAGCTGGGGTTGTGCTCATGCTGAATTCTGCTGCGACGATCGTTGGCAATCTGCTCGGTGGGATTTTATTTGATAAATGGGGCGGCTTTCGGTCATTAATGCTAGGAGCGGTGACGACTTTAGTGGCCATTGTTTTTCTCGTTTTTTTCCATGGATGGCCTGCTTATCCTATCTTACTTGCCGTGATCGGATTGGGATCTGGCATTGTTTTTCCGGTTGTGAATGCTTATGCAGGCGCAATTTGGCCAGAAGGAGGAAGAAGGGCGTTCAATGCAGTCTACGTGGCGATCAACATTGGGGTAGCCGCTGGCTCATCCTTCGGTGGCTGGATTGCTTCTTATTCGTTTGAGTGGATTTTCATCACAAATACTCTTATGTACCTTTTGTTTTTGGTTGTTGTTCTTTTTGGATTAAAGGCTGTTCAATGGAAGAGTGGGCAAAAGCCATCCATTAAAAATGCTGCTTCTGTCTCTATACATTCACGAACGGCGTGGCGTGCGTTTTTGATTTTATGCACCGGTTATTTTTTATGCTGGCTAAGCTATGTTCAATGGTCTACGACTGTTGCGGCTTACACCCAACAGCTTGGCCTTTCATTAAGGCAATATAGCCTGCTTTGGACCATAAACGGAGTGCTGATTGTGCTGGCGCAACCGCTTCTTGGAAAACTGTTAAGCCGTTGGTCCAATCAACTGAAGCCGCAAATGATCGTTGGCTTTTTTATTTTTGCCCTTTCCTTTTTGATTTTATGGAAGGCGAGTGCATTTTGGCACTTTGTTGCCGCGATGGTTGTGTTGACCATCGCTGAAATCATGGTTTGGCCCGCGATTCCAACCGTGGCCAGCCAGCTGGCATCACAGGAAAAGGAAGGATTTTATCAAGGAATTGTGAACAGCACGGCAACGGCAGGACGAATGATCGGTCCAGTTCTTGGCGGTTTGGTTGTGGATCATGCTGGAATGAAGCCACTGCTTGCGATCCTGTTTGTTTTTGTTCTTATTGCCATTTTGACGACAGCGATTTATGACCGCAAGCTTAAGCAAGAAAGTCCAATCGAAACAAAAGCCGCTGTCTAAAACATTCGGAGTTCTTCCGAATGTTTTTTATTTTTTATTGACAATACGCCATTAATTCGATATATATCTAATTAGGTTTATATCGAATTTTAAGGGTGACAGATGAAAAGGAGGCGTAACCGATGCAATTAAGCCGGTTAGTGAGCTTTTTTAAAACGATGGGTGACCCGACGCGCTTGCGCATGATAAAGCTGCTTGCTGAGGGGCCATTGCATGGACAGGCAATCGCAGGAAAACTTGGCTTGACTCCCCCGACCATTACCCATCATTTGCATAAACTAAGAGAAGTGAATGTCGTTTATCAACGGCGCGACGGCAATACCATTTATTTTTATTTAAATAAGCCAGTGATGGATCATTACGCAGCAGCGTTAACGGATTTAACGGAGCAAGCGGAGAAGGAAAAAGATAGAAAAGAAGCGGCAGAACGGCAAAAGGTTATTGACCATTTCTTCACGTGCGAAGGACGGCTGAAGCATCTTCCAGCTCAACGCAAAAAGAAACTGATCGTACTGGAGCACATGCTAAAAGGCCTGAAAAAAGGAGAGAAATATGAAGAAAAGCAGTTAAATGAGTATATTAAAAAATTTCATGATGACTATGCGGCGATTCGCCGCGAATTTATTATTCATAACTATATGTATCGCGAAAATGGCATTTATGAGCTAAATCCGGAAGAAATGTGGGCAAAGGAATAACAGGAAAAAGAGGGGTAGAGGATGGGCCTCATTTATTTTTTTCCTTTACTTGCAACAAGCTGATAAATTTCTTAAAATAATGATTATAATAAAATATTGTCAAATAACAGTGAAAAGGATTAGTAGTGAGCAATACGGAATGCAGAGAGTTGACGGATGGTGCAAGTCAACCGAAGTTTGTTCATGAACTCGCCTTTGAGTTGCGAATATGAACGGCTGTTTTGCCTAATAATGTTCGCCGTGAATCTGCGTTAAGGAATCGAGTGAGCGCACGTTTTTTGTGCGCTAAACAGGGTGGTACCGCGGGAAGTTCAATCTCTCGTCCCTTGTGAAGGGCGAGGGGTTTTTTATTTTCTTTTTTGTTAACACTGTGGAAATAGAAGCAGAAAGATGGGAGGACGTGACATGAGCTTTAATCATCTTGATATTGAGAAAAAATGGCAAAAATATTGGGAAGAAAACAAAACATTTAAGACGAGCGAAGAGGAAGGAAAGAAAAAATTTTATGCGCTTGATATGTTTCCTTACCCTTCGGGAGCCGGCCTTCATGTCGGGCATCCAGAAGGATACACAGCGACTGACATTTTAGCGCGAATGAAGCGCATGCAAGGATATAACGTGCTTCATCCAATGGGGTGGGATGCGTTTGGCTTGCCAGCTGAGCAATATGCGTTAGATACTGGAAACGATCCGGCCAAGTTTACGGAACAAAATATTAATAACTTCCGCCGGCAAATTAAATCGCTAGGATTTTCTTATGATTGGGATCGCGAAGTCAATACAACTGATCCAAATTACTACAAATGGACACAATGGATTTTTTTAAAGCTTTATGAAAAAGGCTTAGCCTACATTGATGAAGTGCCTGTCAATTGGTGCCCGGCGCTTGGAACGGTTTTGGCGAATGAAGAGGTTATTGATGGAAAAAGCGAACGTGGTGGGCATCCGGTAATCCGCAAGCCGATGAAGCAATGGATGCTTCGCATTACAGCTTATGCAGATCGCTTGCTTGAGGATTTGGAGGAACTGGATTGGCCAGAAAGCATTAAAGAAATGCAGCGCAACTGGATTGGCCGTTCAGAAGGAGCCAATGTCCATTTTGCCGTCGACGGACATGACGAGACATTTACCGTATTTACCACGCGTCCGGATACATTGTTTGGCGCAACGTATGCGGTGCTTGCTCCTGAGCATCCGCTCGTAGCCCAAATTACGACACCTGAGCAAAAAGAAGCAGTAGAAGCCTATTTGCAGCAAATTCAAAGCAAAAGCGATCTTGAGCGAACGGATTTAGCGAAAGAAAAAACAGGTGTATTTACAGGCGCTTATGCGGTCAATCCAGTAAATGGAGAAAAATTGCCAATCTGGATTGCTGATTATGTGTTAATGAGCTACGGCACAGGCGCGATTATGGCGGTGCCAGCACATGATGAACGCGACTATGAATTTGCGAAAAAATTCAACTTACCGATTAAGGAAGTCGTCGCGGGCGGCGATGTGACAAAAGAAGCGTATACAGGCGATGGCGAGCATATGAACTCCGGCTTTTTAAACGGTTTAAATAAAGAAGAAGCCATTAAGAAAATGATTGAATGGCTTGAAGAAAACGGAAAAGGAGAGAAGAAAGTATCCTATCGCCTTCGCGACTGGCTTTTTAGCCGCCAGCGTTATTGGGGCGAACCCATTCCGATCATCCATTGGGAAGATGGTACGACGACGCCAGTGCCAGAGGAAGAGCTTCCGCTGATGCTTCCGAAAACAAATGAAATTAAACCGTCAGGAACAGGCGAATCGCCGCTTGCGAATATCGAAGATTGGATCAATGTCGTGGATCCGCAAACAGGCAAAAAAGGCCGCCGAGAAACGAATACAATGCCGCAATGGGCGGGAAGCTGCTGGTATTACTTGCGCTATATTGATCCGCACAACAGCGAGCAGCTGGCTGATCCTGAAAAATTGCAAAAATGGCTGCCGGTCGACATTTATATCGGCGGAGCTGAGCATGCGGTGCTGCACTTATTGTATGCGCGCTTTTGGCATAAATTTTTATATGATATCGGCGTGGTGCCGACAAAAGAGCCATTCCAAAAGCTCTTTAACCAAGGAATGATTCTTGGCGAAAATAACGAAAAAATGAGTAAATCAAAAGGAAATGTCGTCAATCCAGACGATATTATCGAAAGCCATGGGGCCGATACATTGCGTTTATATGAAATGTTTATGGGGCCGCTCGAAGCATCGATCGCTTGGTCGACAAAAGGTCTGGATGGTGCCCGCCGCTTCTTGGATCGTGTATGGCGATTATTTGTTGAGGAAAATGGCGAGCTCAATCCGAAAATCGTCGTTCAGGCAGAAGGGGATACGCTTGAGCGAGTATACCATCAGACAGTGAAGAAAGTCACTGAGGACTACGAGGCCATTCGTTTCAATACGGCGATTTCCCAATTAATGGTCTTTATTAACGAAGCGTATAAAGCCCCTGTTCTACCAAAAGCGTATATGGAAGGGTTTGTGAAATTGTTATCTCCAGTGTGTCCGCATATTGCCGAAGAGCTATGGGAAAAGCTTGGCCATACAAATACGATTGCGTATGAAGCATGGCCTGTGTATGATGAAACAAAATTAGTCGAAGATGAGATAGAAATCGTCGTACAGGTGAACGGCAAAGTGCGCGCGAAGCTCCATGTTCCAGCGGATGCTTCGAAAGAACAAATGGAGCAAATCGCCTTGGAGGACGCAAAAGTGAAAGAACAGCTCGACGGAAAAACGATACGTAAGGTGATTGCCGTTCCAGGTAAACTAGTCAATATTGTGGTCAATTAATCAAAAGCAAGTCCCTCACAGCCTGAAAGAGTGAGGGACTTGCTTTAAAAAGAAAGGAGCAAAAAAAATGGAAGAAGTGAAAGAAATAACAGCAGAGGAACTTAAACAAAGGCTGGAAAAAGGGGAAAAATTAAATTTAATCGATGTGCGTGAAGACGAAGAAGTAGCGTATGGCATGATTCCGGGAGCGAAACATATAAAAATGGGCGAGATTCCACATCGTCTAGAAGAGTTCAATAAGGAAGAGGAATACATTTTTATTTGCCGTTCTGGGGTGCGCAGCGAAAATGTTTGCCGTTATCTTCAGGAACTGGGCTACAGCGTTTGCAATATGGTCGGCGGCATGCTGGCATGGGAGGGAGAAGTAGAATAAAATGCCGCAATCAAAAAAGAGGCTGATGTCAGATAATGACATCAGCCTAAAAAATGTCGCTGAAAGTTTTAAAAGGTTTAGATCAATAGTTAGGATAAACGATGTTTGGTTGCACCGGAGTGCCTTTGGATTGACCGTCATTTGATACAGCCAATCCTACTCCCAATACGGTTACAAGGGCAAGAATTGAAGCGAAAATCTTTCTTTTCATATGATTTCCTCCTTTAACTTTTAAATAATATATTGTTTTCTTTTTTTATTAGCTAATTGATAGTAATGACTGCTTTTTTTATAGAAAAACTGCTTGGCGTACATATCCGCCAATTTTTCATAGCAGTCGGTCAAATACATCCAGTCATAGGTTTTTTCGAAAAAAGGAATAACGGTTTGTTCAAGATATGTTTTTAGTTCTTCCTCTTTTCCTGCTATCTCTAGATGTAAGCAATAAAATTTGTGCAACAAATGTTCAACGATAGGAGATTGTTCTAACCTTTTAAGTGCATCGGCAATCCATTTTGTTGCTGAAGCGATATCATTAATTAAAACATATTCTTTAGCTAAGTAGTAAGTAGTTGTTAAGTAATCAAGCTCATCTTTCTCATAGTTCAGGCTTTTTAAATAATAATCAATCGCTTTAGATGAATCCTCTTTTGTTGTATATAAATAGCCAAGATTATGCAATGCTTTCCCAATAATATCAGGCAATTTTAGCTTTCTTGAAATATTTAAAATATTATCAAAGTAATATTTTGCTTGATGAAACTGTCGAATCATCACGTAGCTAATGCCAATCATCATTTGGCAGTCAATACTTCTTAAATAATATGAAGAAGTATTGAATAATTCCAGTGCCTGATGCCCATATATTAATGTTAATGAAGGGCGATATAAATGACAGTAAGTCAATGCTAAATAATAGATTAACTCAGGCTCAGTATAGCGCATTTTATCGCTAATGCTTTTGGCCATTTCGAATTTTTGGATTCCTTCTTCGTATTGCTGATTCATGCATAAATAAATGCCGTAAAAGCAATAGAAGTAAAGCAACTGCCCATTTGTCAGCTTTCCTTTAATCTTGGTGAAATAATCGATCAATTCTAAGGCGGAGGATAGCTGATTTTTATAAAGATGGTAACGCAATAAAGTAAGCTTGTAATGAATAACGAGATTGATATTTTCGATAAATTCGATTTTTTCAGACAAAGATTGAGCATATTGATCTGCTTGGTTCGTGTCGCGATCGATAATCGCCTGATACCATGCCAAAATATCCTCGTTTAATTGCTTTTGCTCAGAAACGATGTTGTCATAGCTGAGACCTAATCTCGACAATAACAGCACAATAATTTCTTCATTGGCAGTAATTTTGTTGTTTTCAATCTTGCTTAAATACGGAACGGAACATATTCCTTTGGATAGTTCTTCTTGTGTCATGCCTTTTTGCTGACGATTAATCGCGATGATCATCCCGATATCTATATCTATATTATCTCCCAAAATGTACATAAATCAATGCCTACCCCCCTTTTTTTATATTGAGAAAATAAAGGCATTCCTCTTTTGGTAGCTAGGTCTTTTCGACGACATTTTCTCAATATGGCCATATAACGCATATTTCGTGTCTATCTCTTAAAATAAGATGATAGTCATAGGTGTTGCCGCTTTTAGTTGAAAAAGAACAGATTGTCTAGCGTATGAAAATAGGTTCTTTCAATGGTTTCTATACATGAAATGAATTAGCTATATTGAGAAAATGTTAGGCTGCTAAGCAATTTCAAAAAATGAAAAATTCCTTCGCTTAGTCACCATTATATTCCTAATCATATTAATATTCAAATCAAACTAAAAAATGCAGTCAACTATTTTTTGTTTGGTCTTGAGTAGGAAAAATAGCAGCTAAATAGCGGTTTCATGGACTGTTAATAATCATGGGAAATAAATCAATATATTCGATTTACGGATGTTCATGGCATGTTCGATATTAAAAAGAGATGAAAAATGAGTGAAAAAAACTTGTTAAGAAAATATTTTATCAATATTTTAATTCAGTAGTGAAAAAAAGCAAAATATTGTCGTTTGATTCTTCCAAAACAGAAGGAGGAAAATCGATATCTTTAAGGAAATAAACAATACATTTGCAGTGATCGCGTGTAAGAAGCAAGTTGATTAGATAGAAAGGAGAATGAAAATGGGCCTAGAACGTAGCTTACCACTATTTCTGCATATTTCGCTTCATCGAATGTGCGATCATTATTTGCCGAAGCTGCTGGCGGCTATTCAATGCTTGGACGAAAACGAAATATGGTGTTGCGAAACGGAAGAAAGCCATTCGATTGGCGGAATCATTTTGCATATTTGTGAGCATATTCACAGAAACGCGTTGCAACTTTCGAATCCAACGGTCCAATTTTCTAATGGAATGGAAGAATATTTTCCAAATGGTCACTGGACTTCCGGGGAATTATGCGAATATGTGCAAGAAATATTCAATGAATGGCGAGTGGAGGTGGAAAAACGGCTGGAATGGGATCAGGGAGTCGATATGCATCGGATGTATCATGTAGTGGAACACACCTCCTATCATCTTGGCCAGATCATTGACCGCACAAAGCGGTTGAAACGGATTTCCTTTCAATTTTGCCAGAAAGGGCTAAATGAAAAAGGACTAAGGGAGATGATCGAAGCAAAATGTACAAAGTAAAATTATTTGATGAAGAGCATGAAAAAGATTTAGAAATATCCGTCAATCAATTTTTATCAGGATTAAAAGAAGGACAGCTTATCGACATTAAATATGATGTGGCTCTAATGGAGTCAGAGGGGGAGCAGATTTACTGCTTTTCAGCGATGGTCATTTATCGGGCCTAGCGAAAATGGCTAAGCCCGATGTAGTAAAGCATGTTTTGCCGCATTCATTCCCGCAAGCCGTCCGGTGACAAGGGCGGCTGTAATGTTATATCCACCCGTGTAGCCGTGAATATCTAAAATTTCGCCGCAAAAATAAAGACCCTCCATTAGCTTGGATGCCATTTCTTTTGGATGGATCTCCTTTACCGATACACCTCCGCCCGTCACAAACGCTTTTTCGATTGGCAAAGTGCCGTGGACATGGAACATAAAATGCTTGCAGCTTGAGATAAAGGCGCGAATCTTTTCATGAGCGAGCGTGCTTGCCGATGCTTGTGGATCTATATGGTTTTTTTCTAATAAAAATAATAAATAGCGTTCGGGAAGGAGTCCTTTTAAGAGATTTTTGATCGCTTTTTTCGGCTCATTTTTGATGGCAGCAACCACGCGCTGAAACAGCATTTCTTCGTTTTCGTCAGGAAGCGCATCGATACTCATCGTTACCGCATTTGCTTTTTTTCGCTCTTTCACGACAAATTGGCTGCAGCGGAGCGCAGCCGGACCGGAGATACCAAAATGGGTAAAAATCATATCCATTCGATGGGTCACAACCGTTTTTCCTTTTTGATTCAGAACGCTCAATGCGATATCGCGCAGGGAGAGTCCTTGCAATATGCGCTCTTGAATAAATGATTCATTGGAGATGATCGGCACCTCTGTCGGAAATAGTTCTGTTACGGTATGCCCGGCTTTTTTCGCCCATGCATAGCCGTCTCCTGTCGATCCCGTATGAGGAACGGATTTTCCGCCAACGGCGACGACGACGCTGTTGGCGGCAATAAATTCTCCATTTTTTAACGTAACGCCGACCGCTTTTCCATTTTCATATTCTACATCAGCAACTGGTGTATTCAGGCGAATATGTACTTTAAGATTGTCCAGTTCATTGACTAGCGCTTGGACAACAGATTGTGCATGATCGGATACAGGAAACATTCGGCCATGGTCTTCTTCTTTCAGCAAAACGCCAAGCCGCTCAAAAAATTGAATAATGTCTTCATTGTTAAAGATCGAAAACGCGCTATACAGAAAACGGCCATTTCCTGGAATATGCTTGATGATTTCCTCAACAGGCAGCCGATTGGTCACATTGCAGCGTCCGCCTCCAGAAATCGCAAGCTTGCGCCCCAGCTTGTCCCCTTTATCTATAAGAAGGACATTCGCTTTTTGCTCACCGGCCGCAATCGCTGCCATTAATCCCGATGGTCCGCCTCCGATCACAATGACATCATACTTCACTTGCTTCACCAACCTTTCTTTTTCTATTATAGTCGAGAGATGAAAATTTCTCGACTTGCCCGCAAATGTGATAAAATACAGTAGTTGTGAAAAGATGCACTCTAGGGAAGGGATGTTATGTCAGCTTCAAAATTGCTGCGTGGAACATTTATTTTGACAGCGGGTGTGATGCTGTCGCGCATTCTTGGTTTAGTGTATGTCATTCCGTTTTATCCGCTTGTCGGAGAACGGGGTGGAGCGCTTTATTCGTATGGATATGTGCCGTACCAAATTTTTATCAGCCTTGCTACAGCGGGAGTGCCGCTTGCGGTTTCGAAATTTGTTTCAAAATACAATGCGCTAGGGGAATACGGCACGGGCTATCGGCTGTTTCGCTCGGGGCTATTGCTAATGACGATCACCGGCATTGCCGCCTGTGCGATTCTTTATACGATCGCACCTTGGATCGCTCCATTTGTGATTGATAAACAAGTAGAGGGAAATTCCGTTGCTGATGTTGTCACCGTCATTCGCGCTGTCAGCTTCGCTTTAATGATCGTGCCAGTGATGAGTTTAATCCGCGGATTTTTCCAAGGGCACGAGTCAATGGGACCGACCGCTGCGTCGCAGGTAGTGGAACAGCTGATCCGCATTATTTTTCTGTTGGCCAGCTGTTACATCGTGCTGCGTGTTTTGCATGGGTCGCTTGTCACAGCGATCAGCTTGGCGACATTTGCGGCATTTATTGGCGCTCTAGGCGGATTTGCCATATTAATTTGGTATTGGTGGAAGCGTAAAGAGTATTTAGCCGAATTGCTCACACAAGACCGGGGACAGCTTCATCCTTCTTTAAAAGATATGTATAAAGAATTAATTATGTATGCCGCTCCGTTTGTGTTTGTTGGGCTCGCGACACCGCTCTATCAACTGATTGACCAATTTACCTTTAACCGGGCGATGGCCAGCATCGGACTTGCGAAAATTTCCGAAGAAGCGTATTCCATTTTTAATGTATGGGCGCAAAAGCTTGTCATTATTCCAGTGACACTGGCGACATCATTTGGTTTGACGTTGATTCCAACGATTACGAAAGCTTATATCTCCGGTGACCGGAAATCGTTTCGCAAATATTTAAACCAGACGTTTCAAGTGGTGATGTTTTTAACAGTTCCTGCGGTCGTCGGGATGGCCATTTTGGCAGAGCCGATGTATGCGGCGTTTTACAACTACGATCCGCTCGGGGAGCAAGTGCTTCGCTGGTATGCGCCGGCGGCGATTTTATTCGCGATGTTTTCTGTTACCGCTGCCGTATTGCAGGGCATCAACCAGCAGCGCTTTACAGTCATAAGCTTGACGCTTGGATTATTAGTCAAGCTTTCACTAAATACTTTTTTCATTACAAAGTTCGCTACCATTGGAGCGATTTTAGCTACTACGTTCGGATATTTTCTTTCGGTCGTGTTTAATTTATTCATTATCCAAAAATACACAAAATACCGTTACAATTTCGTTATTCGGCGCACGATTTTAGTCATGATTTTGACAGCGATTATGTCGATCGGAGCGGTTGTTATGCTTCATTTATGTCAATGGCTGTTCCATTATAACGGCGGAAAAGGCGAATCAGTGGTCATTGTGATCATTTGTGCGACGGTTGGTGCTGGGGTATATTTCCTTATCAGCGAGCGGCTCGGGCTCATTTCCTCTTTATTTGGCAATCGTTTTGCCTTTTTACAACGGAAAAAGAAGGCGGTTTCGTGACCTGCCTTCTTTTGTCTCATTTTAAAATTGACCTGTAGGAGGAATGCCAAGACGACGCTCGACGCGTTGAAGACGGCGATTAAGTCGGTTAATTTGCTCGCCTTGCCGTTCAAGTGTTCGTTCTATTCGATTTAAGCGTTGTTCCAGCGTTCCCGAATGTCCAGGATAACCGCCTGGATAGCCGCTTGGAGCTGGACTAGTAGGGAATCGGTTGTCATATCCGGTGTCCGCCTCCGCTGGATAGTCTGGAAATCCTCCTGTATATGGCTGCTGCTGGTAGTAATATTGATAGTAATTGCTCATGGGCAAATTCCCCTTTCTTTATTATTCTTAAGTATTGTATGTAAGGATGGGGAGATGCGGACTAGGCAAACGTCTAAATTCATACTTTCGATAAAATGGGAAAGGAGCGTTTATGTTGAGTTTACGGATTGATAAAATGTTAGCGAACATGGGATATGGAACGCGCAAAGAAGTAAAAAAACTGCTGAAGTCCGGCGTAGTAACAATAGATGGTGTCATCGTGAAAGATCCAAAAACACAGGTGAATCCAGAGAAGCAAATCGTTACGGTTTGGGGAGAAGAGGTAGAGTATAAAGAATTTGTTTATTTGATGATGAACAAGCCGCCCGGAGTAATTTCAGCAACTGAAGACGACATGGAAGAAACGGTAGTCGATTTGCTTGAAGAAGAAGATCAAATCTTTGCGCCATTTCCAGTAGGACGGCTCGATAAAGATACAGAAGGGTTGCTTTTATTAACAAATGACGGGCAGCTTGCCCATCAGCTGCTGTCTCCGAAAAAGCATGTGCCAAAAACCTATTTTGCTGTTATTGATGGTGAAGTCAACGAGGAGGATATTGCCGCATTTCGTCGCGGTGTCATTTTGGATGATGGGTATGAAACCAAGCCGGCTGAATTGGTGATTTTAAAAGCGGGGATTCGTTCGGATGTCGAAGTGACCATTACGGAAGGAAAATTTCATCAAGTGAAGCGCATGTTTCAGGCAGTCGGCAAGCGCGTTGTCTATCTGAAGCGCATTCAAATGGGCCCGCTTGCGCTTGATCCGTTGCTGGCGCTTGGGGAGTATCGAGAATTAACAGAAGAGGAAATAGAGAGGCTGAAAAATGCTTCAGCATATGAAATAAAAAAAGGGAACCTTTAAATCTTGCATAAGGTTCCTTTTCTATATCCATTATCTTACATTCGTAGTTACGGTATGTTGAGGCTAATTACCGTTTTGTTTTTTATAACCTCTCACCTTTTTTCTAATGACCGACTTAAGAGGACATCCTCACCTTCTTATTGGTTGTCGTCCATTTGCCCTTGCTGGGGCTGCGAACTAGGTCATTATATGCTAACACGTTCAAATCACGCTGAATTGTCCTTGGAGTGATGCCGAATTCATCAACGAGCTCTTGCGTCGTTACAGTTCCTCTCTCGCTGATAAACATGTAAACAGACTTAATCCGCGTTAGCATCCGATGAGTAGAAGGTTTCAAAAGACCACTCCCTATCCTTACATAATTCGCATGGCACAACATCATCGCTGCTTCTAAGATGAGAGATTATATCTAGTTGTTTTTCTTTTACTACTATTTTACACGAAATAGACCAAAACATGCTACACATTTATTGTGATTTACAAAATATTTCAACATTTTTCATTTGTTTGTAACAAATATGTTTGTTTTTACTTGATTGTGTTATGATTGAAAAAAACATGGTTTTATGAACCAAAATAAGCTTTTTCTGCTACATACAATGAGGAAATAGAACTTAGAGCGCTGATGAAAAAGAAGTCGCTCCATTTTTTCTGCTGTCGGGGGCAAGCTACTATATACAAGATATAATGTGACACAAATGTTTATTATTGTTTGTTTTTACCTCTTTTTACTTATTTTTATTTTTTTATTAGCAAAAGAGACCATGAAATGAGGTGGCAGATATGCAAATCAATTGGCTGGAAGAAGTGCTTAAAAGAAAAGATGAACTGATTCGTGATACACAAGAATTTTTAAGAATACCGAGCGTGTTGGATGAAAAAAGCGCGACTGCCTCGCAGCCT
This sequence comes from Anoxybacteroides rupiense, assembly GCF_014196195.1. Classification (GTDB taxonomy): domain Bacteria; phylum Bacillota; class Bacilli; order Bacillales; family Anoxybacillaceae; genus Anoxybacteroides; species Anoxybacteroides rupiense. The sequence continues at coordinate 69,365 of NZ_JACIDF010000003.1, forward strand.
TTTGGAAAGGAGGTAGATGAAGCGCTGCAATTTTTGCTTAAAAAGGGACAAAAGGAAGGATTTCTTGTTAAGAATGTGAACGGATTTGCCGGTCATTTAGAAATGGGAGAGGGGGATGAATTAATCGGCATTTTATGCCATGTTGATGTAGTTCCGCCTGGCGACGGTTGGACAAGTGATCCGTTTGCTGCGGACATTCGCGACGGAAAAATATATGCGCGCGGGGCGATTGATGATAAAGGGCCGACGATGGCAGCGTTTTACGCGATGAAGATTGTGAAGGAGCTTGGCTTGCCGCTTCATAAGCGCGTGCGCATGATTATTGGGACAGATGAGGAAAGCGAATGGCGCTGCGTAGATCATTATTTTCAGCACGAAGAAATGCCGACAATGGGATTTGCGCCGGATGCAGACTTTCCGATTATTTACGCTGAAAAAGGAATTGTTGATTTGAATTTGGAGCAAATCACAGCGGCCGACAATGAGAATGGAAGCATTCGGCTTGAATCGTTAGAAGCAGGAAGACGTTATAATATGGTTCCTGATTTGGCTGTAGCGGAATTGCGCGCGGAAACAAAGCTGCTTCTTGAGATGGAACAGCGTTTTCAGCAATTTCTAACAGACTTTCATGTAAAGGGAAAAGCGATCAATCATGAGCACGGAATAACGTTGCAGGTGGAAGGAGTTTCAGCCCATGCGATGGAACCGGATCAAGGAAAGAATGCGGGAGTGTTGCTTGCTGCTTTTTTAGCGAATATGCCGCTTGATGCTCAAGCAAAAGCATTTGTCCAATTTCTTGATCGTTACTTTCGTGATGATTCTCGCGGGAAAAAGCTCGGGATTGCTTATTCTGACGATATGACCGGCGATCTTACGGTGAATGTCGGCATTCTTTCCTACCATGCGGGCAAGGGAGGTAGGATCGGAATCAATTTGCGCTATCCGGTAACGAACGATTTGGAACAAACAAAGCAAGTGATTGAGCAAACAGCAAAACCATACGGGTTTTCTCTTACCCATTTTAGCGATTCCAAACCGCATTATGTCGATCGCCGTCATATGCTTGTTCAAACGCTGCAGCGTGTATATGAAGAGCAAACTGGAGAACGTGCGGCGCTTCTTTCGATTGGCGGTGGAACGTATGCCCGTTCTCTAGAAGCGGGAGTAGCGTTTGGACCGCTTTTTCCGGGAAGACCGGATGTCGCTCATCAAAAGGATGAGTACATGATCATTGACGATTTGTTGAAGGCAACAGCGATTTATGCTCAGGCCATTTATGAACTTGCGAAATGAAAAGCTTTTCAAAATGCATTACAATAGAAAGAAACCATAACCGCTCCGTGCTGGGCGGTGTTTTTTCTGAATGAAAGGACGTGGGGAGTATGGAGGTCTCGGCAAGGCGCGAGATATTGCCATTGAAAATCGTATTTTTACTTGTTTATTTTTGTACATTTTTTGGTTTTGGGGCATTCTTTCCTTTGTTATCTGTTTATTTTAAAAATGAAATGAAGCTTTCAGGAACGGAAATTGGGATGATTATGTCGATAAGTCCGATTGTGACCATTTTTATTCAACCGCTTTGGGGAATGATTTGCGATTATACGAAAAAGCCAGTGACCGTGCTCACGACAGCGTTTGTGCTTACAGCTTTATTTAGCGTTATGTACTCTTCGGTGCATCAATATACGTGGATTGTGGTTATGGCTGTTCTGTTAGCTTTTACCCAAAGCGCGATTGTACCGATTTCTGATAGCATTACATTAAATTATGTGCAAAAAACATCAGGAAATTATGGATCGATACGTTTATGGGGATCCATCGGCTTTGCTTTTGCAGGGCTTGTCGGCGGCTGGCTTTCGGAAACGTTCTCCCTTGTTGCTATTTTTTATATACTCACTTTTATGTTGTTATTGTCAGCTGGTCTTGCTTGGAAGCTGCCGCGTGAAGGTCATTCCATGAATACAGCCGTTGTGCGCGGAATGGCGCAATTGTTTAAAATTCCAAAGTTTGTTTTGTTTTTAGCGGCGGCCTTTCTCGTATTCGGTCCGATTTATGCAAACAACTTTTATTTCGGGGTGTTTGTGGAAGAAATGGGTGGGACGCTGACAGGGGTCGGTTTTGCCTTTTTATTGGCTGCTGGAAGTGAAGCGCCGTTTATGAAAATGACAGACAAACTGATCCGTCGGTATGGCATGATCACGATTTTAGCCTTTGCTGCGACTGTTTCAGCGTTGCGTTGGTTCTTTTATTTCTTTGAGCCGCCGCTTTGGCTCATTTATGTGACCACCATTGCTCAAGGCCTTTCTGTAGGCTTATTTATTCCAGTAGCTTTGCAATACGTACGGGAAACGGCACCGGAGAGCGTTCGAGTGACGGCTGTTTCGCTATATTCAGCAGTCAGCAATGGACTGGGCAGCTGGTTTTGTACAGTGATCGGCGGCTACATTTTAGACACGAGCCATGCCAGTGATATTTATTGGTTTTTTAGCCTATTAACAGTGGCTGGTTTAGCCATTTTAGCCATCATCGCATTATGGGACAGGAAAAGGATGAAGGATATCTCTTAAGGGATGTCCTTTTTTTATCCAATAGAATTTGATAAAATCTAGAAAATCAAATGTTATTGTAGATGGGAGTAAAAGCTGATGATCAAGACGCATTATTTTATCGCCGTTACATTAGAAGAAAAGATAAAGGAGCAGCTGGCAAAATGGAGTGAAAGCGTGAAATCGCATTTCCCGTTTCGCACATGGGTGCATCAGCAGGATTACCATATAACTTTGGCATTTTTAGGAGAGATGCCCACGGAAAAGGGGGAAGCGGTCTGCGAAAAATTACACGAAATCGGGCAACAGCATGAACGCTTTTCGTTAACGCTTGCGGAAATTGGAATTTTCGGTCAGCCTCGGGCACCGCGCATTCTGTGGCAGACGGTGGAACAAGAACAGGCTCTTATTGCTCTGCGAAATGATGTATATGGGGCATGTGAACATATTGGTTTTACGCTAGATGCACGCCCATTTGCTCCGCATATTACGATTGCCCGCAAATGGCAGGGGGAGGAAGAGTTTTCATTAGAGAAGTTAAAAAGCTTTGAGCGTGTTCAAGGCTGTTTTACTGTGAAAGAAGTGATTTTGTATCGAACGCATCTTGACCGAGTGCCCAAATATGAAGCCATTGCTTTATTTCCGCTCAGCCATTAGAAAGGGAGGAACAGCATGAAACGAGCCTTGATTATAGCAGTACAAGTGGCTGGTTTATATGGGCTGTATGGGATCGGCGTGTGGCTGCAGCATTGGTTTCATTTGCCGATTCTGGGCAGCATCATCGGGATGCTGTTGTTGTTTTTCCTGTTGATGTCAGGCGTCGTCAAAGAGCGCTGGCTTGGTGACGGAGCCCAGTTTCTGTTGTCGTATTTACCGCTTTTATTTGTTCCGTCCACCGTTGGAATTGCGGATTACCTCTCCCTTTTTCAGGGAAGAGGCTTGCTGTCGATCGCGGTTGTGATGATAAGCACGGTAATGGTCATGACAGCAAGCGGTGCGATCGGGCAATGGCGAGCGAAAAAAGCCGAAAAAGAAACAGAAATTCATCAGGAGACAAAGGGGATGAATGGATAATGGAAAGAGCTGTCGGCTTTATTTTATTAACCCTTGTTGTTTATGAAGTCATGAAAAAATTATATGTTCGCTTTTATACACCGCTTCTTTTGCCGATTGTTACGACTACAGGGACCCTCGTTGCGGTTTTGTTGTGGTTTCAGCTTCCATATCAAACCTATATGGAAGGAGGAAAATGGATTGGGCGATTGCTTGGTCCTGCTGTAGTCGCTCTTGCCTTTCCCCTTTACCATCATCGTCAGACGCTGAAGCGTCAATTTTGGCCTATTTTTCAGGCGGTTTGTGCAGGCGCCATGATCGCGATTGTAAGCGGAGCTTGTTTTTCGGTTTTGTTTCATCTGAATAAAAAGGTGTTGTTCTCTTTGCTTCCCAAATCCGTCACTTCGCCAATCGCCATGGATATTGCAAAGGAAATTGGCGGCATTCCGGCTTTAGCCGCTGTTTATGTGATGATTGCCGGGATTTTCGGAGCGGTATTTGGACCGCCTCTATTGCGGGCTTTGCAAATTACGCATCCGCTTGGTGTTGGAATTGCGCTTGGCTCCGCTTCTCATGGTGTTGGAACGGCTAAAGCGTTGGAAATCGGAAAGGAAGCAGCCGCTATAAGCTCGATTGCGATGACATTAAGTGCTATTTTAGCTGCTTTCCTTTGTCCATTATTTGTTTCTGTTTTATTATAGAAAGATAGAAAAAGAAACTGATGAGTTCGGGGGTTGCTTGTGTGGGACAATTAATCAAGCTTCAAGATTATATTTCAAGATATGAAAACGATGTATACCGCTATGCGAGTGAATTCATCCGTCTCAAGAAAAAGCAATGGGAGAATGTGAAGGAACAATGGGAAAGTGGAGAAGCAAGCCAAAATGTCTCAGACAATGATTCGTGGGAATGGCTCGAGGAGAAGCGCTCTATTTTCCAAACAGTCAAAGGATGGTTCCAAAGTTCGGAATGGAAACAGGAAGAGGAAGTAAAAACAACCCCTTCCCCTGAGGACGATTTTATTTCCTCAGTCTTTATCACAGAGCCTAAAACCATTGATGATCTAAAACTGCTATTTCTCGATACATTATTCCAATTGCAAATGAAATGGGCAAGCTCAACTTTGAAATACGAATCAGTGATTGAGAAAAAATTTTATTATGAAGAGCCGCTTAAATATTTTCTACAACGCTTTCCTGATACGTATTTATGTTTATATAAGCCCGTAGTTTTAGTGAAAAACGCTCCTGTCGAATTAGATGTGATTTTATTGAGCCCGACTGCCACATGGTGTATTACGTTGGCGGAAGGAGAAATCATGGTTGGCTCGGCGGAACGATTTTGGAAAGAAATTGCCGGAGAAAATGAAAAAAAGCTGTTGAATCCGCTTCTTTCTCTGCGGAGAATGGAAAAAATTATTTCGGATTTATATAAGCGTTATCAAATCGAATTGCCCATTAAAAAGGTGGTTTTAAACCGCTCCGGTTATATTGACTACCGTTACGCACCGAGCGATGTGCAGTTCATTGATAAACGAAGCTATGAACAGTGGTTTGCTTCATTGCGAGGATTGACCGCTCCTCTTAAGCACGTTCAGTTGAAAGCGGCCGCTCATTTATTGCAGCACTGCTATAGCCATTATTACGAGCGGGAGTGGGAAAAAGAAGACGAGCAGCTTTAAGGGGATGTTGGAGTTTTCAGCAGCGAAAGGAAAAAATAGAGCGTGTACGAGGTCTTTTCCTCCTTGATCCTCAAAACAAATGAAAAAATGGGTTTATTCATATTGGGAGGTGCCAATTTGTTAACTGTTCATCGAACGTTTGAAGCGTATTTAGATGCGATGACGGTGATTACGATTTTAGTCCCGAAGTCGTATCATTCTGGAATGGTCGGAAATTTTATTATCGAAAAGCCAAATGGGGAACGATGTCAGCTTCAAGTGGCAAAGCGAGAAGATTTATGGACGAGTATTAAGTATGAATGTATGATCGATTTTGCTGTCGAGATCGGGCAGAGATATCTTATTTATGATGATCACGGTGCTTTTACCGATTTGCAAATCGGGGCAGTCATTCGCACCGCGGAATTTGATGAACAGTTTTATTACGAAGGGAATGACCTTGGTATCACCTATACTCCAGAAGCAACCACTTTTAAGCTTTGGGCTCCCACGGCGACGGAGGTGAAGGTGAAATTGCTCGATGAGGCGGAAGGAAAGCAGGAGCAAATTCCGCTGCAGCGCATGGAAAAGGGAGTATGGATGACTACAGTTTCCGGAGACCTTGAAGGAAGATATTATACGTTTTTAGTATGTGTGAACCTTGTTTGGCGCGAGGCTGTTGATCCATACGCAATGGCTGTTTCAGTCAATGGAGAGTACGGGGTTGTCGTCGATTTGACGAAAACAAATGTGCCGAAGTCAACGCTGCCGCCGCTATCGTCCCCGACGGATGCGATTATTTATGAAGTGCATATTCGCGATTTTACCATTCACGGAGATAGCGGGGTGGCTCACAAAGGGTTATATTTAGGCCTTGCTGAGCTCGGAACAAGCGGGCCAAATAATACAACTACAGGCCTTTCCTATTTAGCGAAGCTAGGAGTAACGCATGTAGAGCTGCTTCCATTTAACGATTTTGCTGGAGTAGATGAAAAAGACCCGCTGAAGGAATACAACTGGGGCTATAACCCGCTGCATTATAACGCTCCTGAAGGGAGCTATGCCACTAATCCGTTTGATCCATATGCGCGGATTCAGGAGCTGAAACAAGCGATCCGTGCTTTGCAGGCACAGGGAATTCGCGTGATTATGGATGCTGTTTATAATCATGTCTATATTCGCGAGCAGTCATCATTTGAAAAAATTGTCCCTGGTTATTATTTTCGACATGATCTATATGGAATGCCATCCAATGGAACAGGAGTGGGGAATGACATAGCATCGGAACGACGGATGGTGCGAAAATTTATTGTTGACTCTGTGCGTTTTTGGCTGACTGAGTATGGGGTGGACGGATTTCGTTTTGACTTAATGGGAGTTTTAGATATAGAGACGATGAGAGAAGTAGAGGCCGTCGTCCATGCGCTCGATCCGTCCGCACTTTTGCTTGGCGAGGGATGGGATTTGCCGACCCCTCTTCCTGCTGAGCAAAAAGCTACGATGAACAACGCTGACAAGCTGCCTTGTATTGCGTATTTTAATGACAGATTTCGTGATCATGTCAAAGGAAGTACCTTTGCTATTCATGAAAAGGGGTTTGCATTAGGAAATATGGCTTTCCGTGAGCAAGCGATGCGAGCGATCCAAGGCAATGTGCGAATTAAAAAAGAAGCAGGGATGTTTCTGAACCCAACGCAAGCGGTCAATTATGTTGAATCACATGATAATCACACGTTCTGGGATAAAATGAGCGTGTCCAATGCGGATGAAAGTGAAGAGATTCGTCAGAAACGGCAAAAGCTGGCCACCGCTTTTGTTATTCTCTCGCAAGGCATTCCGTTTTTGCATAGCGGCCAAGAATTTTATCGGACGAAGCAAGGGATAGAAAACAGCTATAATGCTCCGGATGCCATTAACCAGCTTGATTGGAGGCAAAAAAGCCTGTATGAGAAGGATGTGCGGTATGTTGCAGGATTGATTCAACTGCGCAAGCTTCATCGGGCTTTCCGCTTTTCAACGTCTGCCGAAATCGAAAAACATCTTCGATTGGTTGAAGCGACTCCGCCATCTGTCATTGCTTATCATCTTCAATCCGTGCAAGAATATGGGCCATGGAGCGATATTTTGGTCATTCATCATAATCAAGAAGCAACAGAGCGCTTACCCCTTCCGGATGAGGAGGAATGGCATGTCGTGTGCGATCACACAGCGAGCGGAACGACTCCTTTATACACCGTGAAACAAGAGATTGAAGTCCAGGGAATCAGTACGTTTGTTCTTACGAAAATGACTGACTTGACGAAAAAAGCAAATCACATATAAAATCTAGTAAGACAGCTATTGTCTGAAAATAAAACATCAGGTGATTGCTGTCTCTTATTTTTTATGAGTTGAAGGTGAACTTCGTTGGAACAGTTACTGGGAAAGGAGTGGGATATCACTCCGGCTGGTGGGGCTACTGGAGATGCATATGTTGCTGAACATAATGGAAAAAAATTATTTTTGAAGCGTAATTCTTCTCCCTTTCTTGCTGTTTTGTCCGCAGAAGGAATCGTTCCGAAGCTTGTCTGGACAAAGCGAATGGAAAACGGAGATGTAATTACAGCCCAGCAATGGCTAGACGGGAGAGAGCTTAAACCGCATGATATGGGAAGCGAGCAAGTAGCGAATTTATTGCGGAAAATTCATCGCTCTCAAGATTTGCTGGAAATGTTAAAACGATTAGGAAAAAAACCGCTGTCGCCGCAAATGATGATGGAACAGCTGCGATCCATGTTAACCGGATGGAGCGACGAGCCTCTTGTCAAGCAAGCGTTTGCGTGGCTCGAGGAGAAGCTTCCTTCGATTCGATGTAATGAATGGGCAGTTTGCCATTGCGATATGAACCATAATAATTGGCTGCTTGCTGATGATGGCCAGCTTTATTTAATCGATTGGGACGAGGCGATGATCGCCGATCCAGCCATCGATATCGGAATGCTTTTATATTGGTATATTCCGGAGGAAAAATGGGAAGAATGGCTTCACTTTTATGGAGTGGAGCTGACCGATGATTTAGGTGTGCGCATGAAATGGTATGCAGTTGTACAGACGTTGCAGACGCTTAGTTGGCAAAAAGAAAAATGCGCAGAAAAAGAAATGCAGCAATCCCTGCATTTCCTTCAAACGATATTAATTTCTAAGTAAGCTGGTCCACCCATTCCGATAACTGCTGTTGATACGAGGAAATGTGAGAATCAAGATTGGGGCTGTTCTTTCCTGCTTGTCCATAATGGTAAATGGAAGGCAAAACATTTTTTACATGTGACCCGACTTGTTCATTTCCCATTAAAGATTTGACAAGCCTTTCAATTTGTTCGCATTCTGCTATCGTACCGCAGCAATCGGTTTGGTGATTGGATAAAATATCTTTTAATACGGTCATTTGATCGTTATGGTTTAAAGGCATACGCACTCATCCTTTTTTTCTTACTATGTGCGGACCATTTCGGTTTTATACAATTCTCAAGCAGTCGTTGCCGCGACTGTTTTTCTTTATGATCTCAGAATTTAGAAAAAGCAAGGCGCCATCTAGCTTCAAGCGCCATCGGCGGACTCTTTCTTTTTGATCTTGCACACTGGTCGGTATTCATGATATTGTTGACAACGATGATAAAAAAACAGAGGTGTTGGCATGCGTTTACGTAACAAACCTTGGGCGAAGGAGAAAATTTCTGCTTATCCGCAATATGTGGTTCCAAACCCAGAGCAATACAAAGGAAAATGGCATGAATTATTTGGAAATCATCATCCCATCCATATTGAAATTGGAACGGGAAAAGGTCAGTTTATTACAGGAATGGCTAAGGAGAACCCAGAGATTAATTACATTGGGATTGAGCTGTATGAAAGTGTGATTGTATCTGCTCTCGATAAATTAATCGAAAACGATCTGCCAAATTTGCGTCTGTTGAATGTCAACGCCAAAGATTTGGCTAGTTTTTTTGAAAATGGCGAGGTAGAACGAATTTATTTAAACTTTTCTGATCCTTGGCCGAAAAAACGCCATGAAAAAAGAAGGTTAACTCATCATTCCTTTCTTGAATTATATGAACAAATCTTAGTATCTGAAGGGGAAATCCATTTCAAGACAGACAACCAAGGGTTGTTCGAGTATTCCCTTATGAGCTTCTCACAATATGGCTTGCTCCTGACATATGTCAGTTTGGACCTTCATCATAGCGATTTTTCCGGAAATATGATGACAGAATACGAAGAAAAGTTTGCGGCCAAGGGCAATCGAATTTATCGCTGTGAAGTAAAGTATCGGGCAAAATAATGATAAGGCTGTCTTTCGAAAGATCGAGGCAGCCTTATTTTTTATTTTCGAAAAATTCACCGAAATGTTACACTATAAATGGAGGTGATGGGAAATGGAAAGATTAAAGGTGGGAAATGTGCAAATTACATGGTTAAACGGAGGGGTGACTCATTTAGATGGAGGAGCGATGTTTGGGGTTGTTCCGAAGCCGCTCTGGTCAAAAAAGTATCCATGCAATGACAACAATCAAATTGAATTGCGGACCGATCCGCTTCTTTTGCAAGTGGCTAACAAAAATATTTTAATCGACTCTGGCGTCGGCAATGGAAAGCTTACGGATAAGCAGAAGCGCAACTTTGGCGTGACGGAAGAGTCAAGCATTGAGAAGTCGCTTCATGAATTGGGATTGACCCCAAATGATGTCGATTTTGTTTTGATGACACATATGCATTTTGATCATGCTTGCGGGCTAACGAAACGGCAAGGAAATCAGTTTGCTTCCGTTTTTCCAAACGCTCAAATTGTGACATCACAAGTGGAATGGAACGAAATGAGGGAGCCTAATATTCGTTCACGCAATACATATTGGAAAGAAAATTGGGAAGCGATCGCTGAACAAGTGGTCACGTTTGCCGAGGAAATAGAAATTGTTTCAGAAATTAAAATGATCCATACAGGAGGCCATAGTGACGGCCATTCGATCATTCACATCGAATCTGAAGGAGAACGGCTCGTTCACTTAGCGGATTTAATGCCGACACATGCTCATCAAAACGTACTATGGGTGTTAGCGTACGATGACTATCCGATGACATCCATTGCTCAAAAGCAAAAATGGATTCCATATGCGGTGGATCAACAAGCGTGGCTGAGTTTTTATCATGACGCTTACTATCGAGCCATCAAATGGAATGAAGCAGGTGAAATGATCGCGAGCGTTGCGCGAGAACGTGAAAAAGAGAAGGCATCTCGATAGGAGAGATTCGCTGTGGTAGACAAAGTTCATGTTTACTTTGTCTACCACTATTTTAACTGTCATCAATGGATGGCCACTTTTTCGTATCAGAATGGCTTGAAGATGCTTGACAGACAAGGAACGAAGCCGAACGAGGCCAGCGGCATAGCATAAAAGCATTTGTTAACAGTCTGAGACATCTCGAAAGGAGATGTCCTTCATTTCTTTTCATGAAAGTCTGTATGTGTCAATAATGGTTCCCGTGTAGGCGTCGATGAAAACTTCATACTGTTCATTCTCACGGCAAATGCCGCCTTTATATACTTTATAAACAAGCCCGTTTTTTTCGTATGTCTCTGGTTCGCTCTGAATCCACGAACCACTAATGGGAGCAGAGCGTTGAAAAGCGGCTTTCGCCAACGAGAGAGCCTTCTCTGAGGAAATGAATGTGCGTGCGCGCATGGCTTGGACAGCATAAGCAGCTGCGAATCCGGCAGCGGCGCCTGCGAAAAATGTTTTCCATCTCATTTTTTCCCCTCCTCAATCATGGTCTTTTATTTAGTATACCTGATTTTTCAAAAAAATGTGGGAAAAGTGGAAAGTATATGAGTTGTTCGCTAAAATAAAAAGGACATAAGAAAAAGGGGTTAGGAACATATGAATGTAGAAACGCTTCAGCTGTTCAAAACATTAACAGAACTGCCGGGAGCACCGGGTAATGAGCGTTTTGTTCGGCAATTTATGAAAAAGGAACTACAGAAATATGCAGATGAAGTCGTACAAGATCGGCTTGGCGGTATTTTTGGTGTCAAACGCGGCGATGTAAACGGGCCTATTGTCATGGTTGCTGGTCATATGGACGAAGTGGGATTTATGGTAACGGCTATTACTGCTAATGGAATGATCCGTTTTCAGCCGTTGGGCGGATGGTGGAACCAAGTACTGCTGGCACAACGGGTACAAATTATCACAGAGCATGGGCCAGTAATTGGTGTTATTGGATCTGTTCCGCCGCATTTGCTTGGAGAGGAACAGCGAAATAAACCAATGGATATCAAAAATATGCTTATTGATATCGGGGCGGATGATCGGAAGGATGCGGAACGCATGGGGATACGGCCGGGCCAGCAAATTGTGCCGATTTGTCCATTTACCCCAATGGAAAATCCGAAGAAAATTTTGGCGAAGGCTTGGGATAATCGATATGGCTGCGGGCTGGCCATTGAGCTGTTAAAAGAATTAAACAATGAGGAATTGCCTAACGTTTTGTACTCTGGGGCAACCGTGCAAGAAGAGGTAGGAATGCGCGGTGCACAAACAGCAGCCCAAATGATTCAGCCGCATATCTTTTTCGCATTGGATGCCAGCCCGGCCAATGACATGACAGGAGATCGAAAGGAATTTGGGCATCTCGGAAAAGGGGCGCTTGTCCGCATCTATGATCGTTCGATGATTATGAGTCCGAGAATGCGCGAATTTGTTCTCGATACAGCTGAAACGCATCGCATTCCGTATCAGTTTTTTATTTCTCCGGGAGCTACAGATGCTGGGAGAGTACATATTGCCAACAGCGGCATTCCTTCAGCTGTTATTGGCATTTGTTCTCGTTATATTCATTCCCATGCTTCCATTATTCATGTCGATGATTATGCCGCAGCTAAACAGCTATTAATAGAGTTAGTGAAACAATGTGATCAGTCGACAGTGGAGTCCATTCGTCAAGCAAACTGAGGGGGAGTCTTCATGAGGCTTCTCTTTTTCCGTGAAAGGGGGATGACATGATGAGAATTGCCGTCGGTACAACGAATCAAGCAAAGGTAGCCGCTGTCGAAGCTATTTTTTTCAATGAGCGCCATGTAATTGTACCAACAAAGGTTGATTCTGCTGTAGCTGCCCAACCTTTTTCTGATGAAGAAACAAGAGCAGGGGCGATCAATCGGGCGAAGCATGCACTTGAGAAAGAGAAGGCAGATATCGCCATTGGTCTTGAAGGAGGAGTTGTTGAGGCGGATAGCCAATTGTGGGTGTGCAATTGGGGGGCTTTAGTTGATCGGAATGGCATGGTTGTTTCCGCTGGGGGAGCACGCATTCCTTTGCCGCTGGAGGTGGCAGAAGGAGTATGGAGCGGCCGTGAGCTTGGCGAGGTGATGGAAGCCTATACTGGTCAGCAAAATATCCGCCAAAAAGAAGGGGCCATCGGTATTTTTACACATGGCTACGTGAATCGGACCGAAATGTTTAGCCATATTGTTAAATTGTTGAGAGGACAGTATGAGTTTTGGACGAAAAATGGAGTAATAAAGGAGGAGAAATCATGAATACGGTTAAAACAGCTAAAGAATACCAAACAATCAAACAGGAAAAGAAGGCTATTTTCGTTTTTTCAGCAGAATGGTGCCCTGATTGCCGATTTATCGAACCGTTTTTGCCGGAAATTGAACAACAGTTTTCTGACTACGAATTTTATTATATTGATCGTGACCAGCTTTTAGATGTGTGTACCGATGAAAATATTTTTGGCATTCCAAGCTTTGTCGCTTACGATCGTGGAAAGGAACTTGGACGGTTTGTCAGCAAGGATAGAAAGACAAAAGAGGAAATTGAGCAATTCATTCAAGGATTGCAGTGAAGGAGCCCTAAATGCAAATGGATAGTAAAAAAATGGCGAAAGAAATTGAAAAACGGCTAGCGCGTGAAGATTGGACATTTCAGTTTGACAGCAAAAAGGATACGCTTCGCATTGAAGACTCGCAAACCAAGAAAGGTGTCACCGTTTCGTTGCCAGGCATTATTGCGAAATGGCAGGAAAAGCAGGAGGAAGCGCTTCAGGAGGTTGTCTATTATATTGAACAAGCGCTCCATACAATGCATGAAGCCCATACGCTGTCGGGGAAAGAAAAGGACATTTATCCGGTAATCCGTTCTACCTCGTTTCCTACAGAAACAAAAGACGGGATTCCGCTGATTTACGAGGAGCATACGGCTGAAACACGGATCTACTACGCGCTCGATTTAGGAAACACGTATCGTCTGATTGACAAAACGCTGATTGAGCAGGAAAATTGGGATGTCCATCAAATCAAGGAGATTGCCCGCTTTAACATCCGTTCTTTAGAGACTCCTGTCAAAGAAGATGAAGTGGCAGGAAATCGTTTTTATTTTGTGAACACAAACGATGGCTATGATGCGAGCCGAATTTTAAACGATCGTTTTTTAGAAGAAATGGCCCAAAAAATCACCGGAACGATGGTGCTGGCTGTGCCTCATCAAGACGTTTTGGTGGTTGCCGACATCCAAAACGAAACAGGATATGATGTGCTTGCCCAGCTGACAATGAGCTTTTTTGCAAGCGGCCATGTGCCGGTAACCGCTCTATCATTTTTATATGAAAATGGCGAATTGGAACCAGTTTTTATATTAGGAAAAAATAAGGGAAAACAGTAGTCGGAAAGAAAGGAAGAGGTGCAATGAACGTATTTTATAATCGAGAAGGCATTGGCGATGTGTTGCTTATTTCTTTAAGGACGATGAACCCAGAAAGCCGCGCATTTGAAAAAAAGGGCGATATTGTTCGCATCTTTGACGAAACGACGAACGAAACAGTAGGATACAATATTTTTAACGTTTCTCACCATTACTCTTTTGAAGAAAATGCAGCGGTGGAGGTAGACGAGCAGTTAATTGAGGCCATCAATGAGCTTTTAGAGAAAAATGGCTTTACGGAATTCATTGAAGCTGATTTTTCACCCAAATTTGTTGTCGGATATGTGAAAGAAAAACAAAAACATCCTAATGCGGATAAATTAAGCGTATGCCAAGTGGATGTTGGCTCAGAAGTGCTACAAATTGTTTGCGGAGCACCGAATGTGGATGCTGGGCAAAAGGTGGTAGTAGCTAAAATTGGCGCGGTTATGCCGAGCGGCCTTGTCATTAAAGAAGCTGAATTGCGCGGTGTCCCTTCTTACGGAATGATTTGTTCCGCCCGCGAGCTTGAATTGCCAAACGCTCCGCAAGAAAAAGGGATTTTAGTTTTGTCTGATGATTATCAAGTTGGACAAGCTTTTACAAAATAATGTTATTTAACATTTATCTGAAAGAAGTTTTCCACTTCTAAGTTTTGCGAAGCTGAACGACAATGGGAGATGAATTTCGGTCGGCGATCGCCAACGGATAGGATCCTCTATCGTTCAAACGGACCCCTTCGGAACGAAGGAAAGCGAACATGCACAAGTCGCTTGAAGTTCCCACCTTTAAGCGAAGCATCGGTGGAGGGCAGTTTATTTCAGTCACTAGGCATCCTTCTAGTGACTTTTTTTTTATAATTGGTAAAATAGAGAGTTGAAAAGAGAATAGAAAGAGTGAATTCTAGATGAAATGGTTAAAACGGCTTGTTCGTTATTTGTTGCAGGAAGAGGATAGGCAGCCGCCGATTGAGCGGAAAGAACAGCCCATCGAGAAAACAGCTGCTGAACTCGATGTGAAAGTGACTTATCAGTATCCAACTGGAAAGTTTCGGTTTCCGTTGATTCCTGATGAAGCGTCAACGCGTCGTAAAAGAAGCAGCAAAACGTATGATGAAGCAGAAGAAAGACAAGAAAGAAGGGAAAAGCCGAGAAGGGAACCTGAAAGTCCTGCGATGGAAAAGCGTCCTTTCCGACCTTCAGAAGTACCTTCGCCGATTTACGGTTATAAAGGACGGCCGCAGCCAATGCAGCCGGAAAAGCGGGATAGTGAGACGGAACTCCCTGAGGAGAAGCAGGATTCGCTTTTGAGCCATCATCTGGACCTCCCTATTACATACATCATGGATCTACCTGATGAAAAAGAGCATGGAAGCGAGAAAGAAGAGGAGCCGATCGGACATCAGCCGTCGCTTGGGGAATCATTAGCTTTAAGCGATGAAGAGGAGGCACAGCCCTCTGCTATTGAAGAAGTGGCGGATAGTGAGGAGGAACAGCTTCTTGATGTTCGCCCATCAGAGGAGCAAGACGGGAGACCGTCAGAAGAGGAGAAGAAAGCGAAGACAGAGGAGCAAAATGCGGAAGCGTCTTTATCGAACGAACCACAAGAAAAACAAGCGCCGACACAGCGCCCGTCTTCTCGCATTCCGTATAATGTCATGATGCTCAAGCAAGATCGGGAAAAATGGGAGGCGCGAAAAAAAGAGAAAAAACAAGGGGAACCCGCTTACCGTTTTCCACAGCTTGAATTGCTGCAGCCCCCGTTGGAGCAAAAAGAGAATGATAAAGAATGGATGGATCATCAATGTGCCCAGCTTAATGAGACGTTTGCCAATTTCAATGTGGGAGCCAAAGTGGTTCATGTAGCTCAAGGGCCGACCGTAACAAGATTTGAAGTGCAGCCGGCACCGGGGGTGAAGGTGAACAAAATTACAAGCTTATCCGATGATATTAAACTAAGTCTAGCAGCAAAAGATATTCGCATCGAAGCGCCGATTCCTGGAAAAAGCACGATTGGGATTGAAGTGCCGAACGCTCAAAGCCGTCCAGTATTGATCCGTGAAATTTTGCAAAGTGAAGCTTTTAGAGCAAGTTCTTCGCCACTGACGGTTGCGCTCGGCCTGGATTTATCGGGGATGCCAATGGTGACAGACTTAAAGAAAATGCCGCATGGGTTAATTGCCGGGGCAACGGGTTCAGGAAAAAGCGTCTGCATCAATGCCATGCTTGTCAGTTTGCTTTATAAAGCGGCGCCTCATGAAGTAAAATTATTATTAATTGATCCAAAAATGGTGGAGCTCGCTCCATATAATGACATCCCGCATCTTGTCAGTCCGGTGGTGACCGATGTCAAAGCAGCGACAGGGGCATTAAAGTGGGCAGTTGAAGAAATGGAGCGGCGGTACAGCTTGTTTGCTCACACTGGAGTAAGGGATATTCAAAAATATAACGAGCTGGTGAGAAGAGAGCAGACACCAGAGCACCATCTTCCGTATATCGTCATTATCATTGATGAGCTAGCAGATTTAATGATGGTTGCCCCAACAGATGTCGAGGAAGCCATTTGCCGGATTGCCCAAAAAGCGAGAGCATGCGGAATCCATTTAATCGTGGCGACACAGCGCCCATCTGTTGATGTCATTACAGGCTTAATTAAAGCAAACATTCCGACAAGAATCGCCTTTTCTGTTTCTTCTCAAGTCGATTCCCGGACCATCATTGATACAAACGGGGCCGAAAAGTTGCTTGGACGTGGCGATATGCTGTTTTTAGAGAATGGAACATCGAAAACGGTGCGCATACAAGGAAATTTTGTGTCCGATGAGGAGATCGAGCGAGTGGTGTCCCATGTGAAGCAGCAAATGTCCCCAGCTTATTTATTCGAACAGGATGACTTTTTAAAACAGGCGTCTTTATCAAACGAAGAGGATGAACTGTTTTATGAAGCATGCGAATTTGTTGTACAGCAAGGAGGAGCGTCTACCTCAAGCTTGCAGCGCCGTTTCCGCATCGGTTATAACCGCGCGGCGCGACTGATGGAGATGATGGAGGAGCAGGGAATCATTTCGGAGGCGCGAGGCAGTAAGCCGCGTGATGTATTGATTACGGAAGAAGAGTTGGCTCATTTGCAAGAAGGTCATATGATATGATTGACTATATAGCAGATGGATTTTCTGACAGCGCTCATGCGAAGCAGTAAGGAAAGGGGGATTTTCCCTTTTCCTTACGGGGTGTCAGTTTTTCTATTGGTGTTCGTATCATGGTGTGACATAATTCATATCGGCTATATAAATTAGAGCAGGCGAGGGAGCAGAATATGAAGGAAATTGAATTGAAATTACAGGGAAAAATTAAGAGATTAACCAACCAGACATTCAAGTTTGATGAGCGTATTCGCGATGGCTGGTTTTCCGCTGTATATTTTTTGAAAACGAGGGAAATCGTGCGCGAATTTTGCCCAGATAACATCGTCACCATGCAATTTTTCCAAAAAGAGCATGCGGTGCTATGCGGCACGGATGAAGTGATTGCACTCGTTAAAACTTTTGCCGATGAGCCGGAAAAATTAGAAATTTACTCGCTAAAAGACGGAGACAAAATAAGTCCGTTTGAAACGGTGCTCACCATTACGGGGCCTTATCAAAATTTTGGCTATCTGGAAGGGATTATTGACGGTATTTTGGCGCGCCGCACATCGGTAGCGACAAACGTATATAACGTTGTAAAAGCGGCTGCGCTTTCTGGAGTGCAAAAACCGATTATTTTTATGGGGGATCGTGATGACCATTATACGCAACAAGCTGGCGATGGTTATGCCGCTTTTATCGGCGGTTCTACGGCCCAAGCGACTCATGCGATGAATGAATGGTGGGGCAAGCAAGGGATGGGAACGATGCCTCATGCGCTGATTCAATTGTTTGATGGGGATGTCGTAGCGGCCGCGAAAGCGTATTATGCGAAGTATCCAGAGGACGATTTAGTTGTTCTTGTCGATTATAATAATGACTGTATTACAGATGCGCTTCGTGTAGCTAGGGAATTTGGCGATAAATTAAAAGGAGTGCGTGTCGATACATCACGTACGATGATCGATCAATATTTTATCCGTCATCCGGAAGTGCTGGGGACGTTCGATCCGCGCGGGGTGAATCCTCCGCTTATTTTTGCGCTGCGGGAAGCATTGGACCGCGAAGGATTTGAACATGTTAAAATTGTGGTAAGCGGCGGATTTAATGAACAACGCATTATCGAATTTGAACAACAGGGGGTTCCTGTTGATATGTATGGAGTAGGGAGCAGCCTGTTAAAAATTCATATTGGCTTTACAGGAGATAACGTACTGTTAAACGGCAAGCATCAAGCTAAGGCAGGGCGGCGATATCGCCCCAATCCTCGTTTAGAAAAAGTAGAGTAAAGGCAATACAATATAGGAAAGCGGGGAAAACTGATAGAGAGAGGACTACTATCAGTTTTCCTTTTTCATCATAGTCTTTGACGAAAAACAGTGATATAATGATGAAATGTGAGAATACATATAGCAGGCAAATGACAAATCTATAGGAGCATCATATACTGTGTTACAGAGGAAAGTGTCGCTTGATTCTGCAAAGGAGATGAGCAGAATCAAACAGCGATCATGCTCGAACCAGACCAATCGGTTCCGTATTGAGCCGATTTTTATGGCGTAAAGGTTCAGACAGACGATTGTTGGAGGTCTTCGATATGACTGTTTACCATTTCGTGGGCATTAAAGGAACAGGAATGAGCGCGTTAGCACAAATTCTTCATGATATGAAGTATATTGTTCAAGGATCAGATGTTGAAAAGCGTTTTTTTACACAAAGAGCGCTAGAAGAGCGGGGAATTCCCATTTTTCCGTTTAGCAGGGAGAACATTCGCCCTGGCTGTACAGTGATTGCTGGAAATGCATTTGCGGATACGCATGAAGAAATTCAAGCGGCACATGAATTAGGGGTTCCTGTTATTCGTTATCATCGATTTTTGGGCGATTTTTTGCAAAAATTCACAAGTGTTGCCGTGACAGGAGCACATGGGAAAACATCGACGACAGGGCTGTTGGCTCATGTGATGCAAGGAGCGAAACCGACCTCGTATTTAATTGGGGATGGAACTGGAAAAGGAGTAGAAGGAAGCCAATATTTTGTGTTTGAAGCTTGCGAATATCGGCGTCACTTTTTATCGTATTTCCCTGATTATGCGATTATGACGAACATTGACTTTGATCATCCAGATTATTTTGCGAATATTGATGATGTATTTGCCGCTTTTCAGGAGATGGCGATGCAGGTGAAAAAGGGGATTATTGCATGCGGGGATGACGAGTATTTGCAAAAAATTCAAGCGAAGGTCCCGGTTTTGTTTTATGGCTTTGGCGATGACAACGATTTTCAGGCGCGCAATATCGTGAAAACGACAGAAGGAACTTCGTTTGATGTATTTGTTCGCAATACGTTTTTTGCTTCATTTGAAATCCCGCGTTTTGGCGATCATAATGTGCTCAATGCGTTGGCGGTCATTGCCCTTTGCCATTATGAAGAAATTGATGTGCGCATTATTCAAGAACGTTTAAAAACGTTCCAAGGAGTGAAGCGGCGGTTTAGTGAAAAAGAGATCGGCGATCAAATTTTGATTGACGACTATGCTCATCATCCGCGAGAAATTGTGGCAACGCTTGATGCGGCAAGACAAAAATATCCGAATCGTGAAATTGTTGCGATCTTTCAGCCACACACCTATACAAGAACGCAAACCTTTTTGCAAGAGTTTGCTGAGAGCCTTCAGCAAGCGGATCAGGTGTATTTGTGCGATATTTTTGGTTCTGCCCGTGAGCATCAGGGACAGCTGTCGATTTATGATTTGCAAGCGAAAATTCCACATGCTCGCCTGATTACAGAAGACGATACATCGGTATTAAAGCAGCATGCGCATGCGGTGCTGGTATTTATGGGAGCCGGAGATATTCAAAAGTTTCAAGAGGCATATGAGCAAACCGTTCATTCATAGCACCGAGAGCTCATTCTAGGTGCTTTTCTTCTGCTTGAAGAAGAGGGGAGCCGATTCATTCAATGAATCGGCTCTTTGTATTACACCTTATTTGAGATTTTCCGGATTTAGCGCTTCAAGCTCCGGTATGACGAAGCGCCCGTCTTTGCGGATTAACACTCCATCAAAATAAATTTCACCGCCGCCGTATTCTGGACGTTGAATCATCACCATGTCCCAGTGAATGGTGGAATGATTGCCGTTGTATGCATCATCATAGCACTGTCCCGGAGTGAAATGAAAGCTTCCGTCAATTTTTTCGTCAAATAAAATATCCTGCATCGGGTGCTGGATGTATGGATTGACGCCGATGGCAAACTCACCGATATAGCGTGCGCCTTCATCTGTATCGAAAATTTGATTCATTCGTTCTGTATCGTTAGCCGTTGCTTCCGTGATTTGGCCATCTTTAAACGTTAGCTTGACGTTTTCAAATGTAAAGCCATGGTAAGGAGACGGCGTATTGAACGAAATAGTGCCATTGACAGAATCACGAACAGGAGCCGTGTATACTTCGCCATCTGGAATGTTCATCTGTCCAGAGCATTTAATGGCTGGAATATCCTTAATAGAGAAGGACAAGTCAGTTCCTGGTCCTGTAATGCGCACTTGATCGGTTTTGTTCATTAAATCGACGAGCGCATCCATTGCTCGATCCATTTTGCTATAGTCAAGATTGCACACATTAAAATAAAAATCTTCAAATGCTTCGGTGCTCATTTTTGCCAACTGAGCCATCGATGGGCTTGGATAACGGAGCACCACCCATTTTGTTTTGGGAACACGAATATCGCGATGCACTTTTTGCATGACGGTTTTGCCATGAAGCCGCATTTTATCATCAGGAATATCAGCAAATTCGTTAATATTGTCACCGGCCCGAAGCCCGATATAAGCGTCCATTTGCGCCATGATGCTTGCTTCGAAGTCGGCCATCATTTGAAATTGCTCCTCTTGTGCACCGAGTAAAAGAGCTCGATCAATTTGATGATCCTTTAACAATACAAACGGATATCCTCCAGCAGCATAGGCTTCCCGGACGAGAGCGATGACAAATTCGCGCTGAAGCCCGAAGTTTTCAATTAATACTTTTTCTCCCTTTTGCAGGCGAACCGAGTATTGAATTAGAGTTTTGGCTAATTGCTCAATGCGTGGATCTTTCATTTATGCTTCCTCCCATTCGAATCGATTGATTTTGGCATTGGTGATCATGACGTTGCTTGAGAAATGCAGAATTGCCAAGGATAAACCTGAGCGTCTTCTATCTCATGGTCAGCATAGCACGGAACCTGCCGTTTGTCGCAACCAGACAAACATAGGGGAACATGGGCGTCCCGTTTGTCTTCTTTGATTCATCAACAAGCTTTACCTACTATGTATACAAAATTATTGTATCCTATTTTGCCCAATTTGTTGAATAGAATAGCTGTCACTTGATATGTTTACCAGCTGTATGAAAGAGTGAGGGCCGTTTTAGGTGGGCGAAACAAGCTGCTGTACGGAACCATAAATGGATCAAACGTCTTGAATCTAACCTTCGTCACGTGAATGCGTGTGGGAAGGCAAGTCACAAAACTTTTTCGATCGTGGATGTTTACTGATCCTGTTTGTCTCATCTTTGATGGAGCAGTCTAGGGATGTACGCCATTTTTCGACAGTTGTTTGTTCGAATGCAGAGCCGCGTTACCAATGTGGCGAGAAATGTTCATTCATTGATTTGGTGTGTATGCTTGCGCCATGTTCCTGTCTGTTAAAATTTCAAATTATATAGAATGTTAGAGGAGGAATTTGTCGATACGAAGTCGAATAGTCTCTTTTAAAGAAAGGTTGCATTGGGGAGGAAAAAATGTGGAAATCATTTTATATTTAAGCGTAGCATTGGTTGCGATTGCCTTTTTCATTTTAGTTGTGTATTTAGTTAAAACATTGAAAAGAGTGCAGGATACATTGCAAAGCTTGACGAAAACAATCGAAGGAATGGAAAAGCAAGTGAATGAAATCGGGACGGAAACCTCTCAACTATTGCATAAAACGAATGCGGTAGCTGATGATGTACAGAAAAAAATGGAGAGTTTAAACAGGCTATTTGACACCGTCAAACAGGTAGGAGCGACGATCCAAACGTTTAACGATTCTTTAGCTAAACAGCTGTCGAGCAATGAGCAAAAAGTCATTCAAGCGGTGCAATGGGGAAATGCTTTTTTAGAAATATGGGGAAAATGGAAAAGAAGAAAAAAAACAAACTAAAAAGGAGGATGCAAGATGGGAAAAAATAACGGGAGTTTTTTGCTAGGAGCGATTGTTGGCGGGGTGGTTGGAGCTGCGACGGCCCTATTTTTCACAAGCGATAAGGGGAAAAAGTGGGTAGCAGAAATAAATGTGACAGGGAATTTGGAGCCAATTAAAACAAAGGCTACAGAATGGCTGGAAATTGCGAAAGAGAAAACAAAAGAGGTAGCTAAGAGAGTACCGGCAGCCAAAGACACGGAAAGCAACATGAATGAGCAGGAAAATGAAGGAATTGAACTGGAGACAGAAGCGATCCGGATTCCAGTGGACAACAATAAAGAAGCAATTGACAGATTGTTGAAAGAAACAGAACAGGCATTGAGTGATGCGGAACAGAAAAAACAGCATCCGAATGAAGCGGAGTGAAAAATGTGGGAAAACAAAAGCTTGAAACAGTAGAACAATTTGAACCAATCGTTCAAGAAGTCAAACATTTTTTGTTATTGAAACATAGCCTAACGTGTCCGATAAGTCGAGCGGCTTTCGAGGAGTACGAGAAGTTTGTAGAGGATCATCCGGAAGTGGCCGCGTATTATTTATATGTGCAAGAAGCACGGCCACTTTCCAATTACATTGCTGAGACATTCAGCATAAAGCATGAATCGCCTCAAGCGTTGCTGTTTGCAAACGGCTCTGTTAAATGGCACACCTCGCATTGGAGCATTACGTACGATGAACTGAAGCGGCAAATTATAGGCTGATCCCCTATCACTTGGGATCAGCCTATGATTTTTTGTTTATATGGATGGGCTCCCAAGTCATTTCTAATTCATCCCCCGGAGCCAAAGGTTCATAAAATGTCACTCGCTCCCCGTTTTTTAGCAACGTGAAAGTCGCTGAAGCAGACGAAGGGATATCAATTTGAACATAGTTAAAAATATCTTGAAAAATAAATGACTCCATTTTCCTTTCGACCAGTTCCAGAGTCGATCCGTTTTCAACTTGATCCTCTTCATGAAGCAGCTGTCCGTTACGATAAATTTGCACCAAAGGTTTGGAAAGAGTAATCCACTCTCCATTAAAACGGACAGGGACGGAGTAGGTCAAACGGATTTGCTGAGCGTCAGCCAGCTCGCGAAGCGTTGGTGCCGCTTGGTCTGTAAGTTCAATGATGTCGCCATCCTCAAAGCTTGATGATAACCGCGCTTCCAGCTGATTTTTATAAATAGTCCCAGCCCATGCTTTGATTTCAATAGGAGAATGATTGAGATAGACGATAAATGGTTTGAGCTTTGTCAGCCATTGAGAGAGGTTGAGACTATGCAGCAATTCCTCGATGGTTTCTGGCATTTTCAGGGTAATGATGTCGCGATCATGGACATATGTATCTAAAGAAACAGCCTGTCCGTTTTGATAGACCGCTGCTTTGATTTCATACGTGTCTCCATTTATGGTGACGGTTTTGCGCGGCAGCTCATCGATTAAATCTCTTAATGAAATGGACACAGCTTCCCCGTCTTTCCCTTTTTCAACGAAAATATCGTCTCCATCATGAATGGAGGTGTCTAAAGCAGCTGGAATGCCGTTTTTCGTAATGAGCGGAGGTTGCCCATGTGTGCCTGGAATGGTGATCATTTGTCCATTGACAGTGACAACAAGAGCCATTCCTGGTTTCCCGTATAGCTTATGAATGGAAATGCCGCTGGCCAGCAAACAGTCGCCAATGGTTAGCTGCTTCATATCAAATAAGCGAACAAGCTGTCCGTTGACAGAGACGCTAACATACTTCACCGGATTTTGCTGGGATGCAATGGCAATGCCGATGGGGGTGACAAGCTCTGGCCCATGCAGATGGATGTCTGGACTGATTGTTAATTTTTGAATGGCTTCTACTCCTCGGATCGCCACGCGATGATCCGGCAATTCAAGCATTTTAGCCAGTCGTTTTGGCAACTGAGGAGTCAAGCTGCCGCCGCCAACCAACATAACGGCTTTTGGAGGCTTTCCGTTATTCAAAAGCAAGATTTCATCACGGATAGCTTGAGCAAGCCGATCAATCGCCTCGGAAATGGAAGCAACGATTTCTTCACTGCTCACTTCTGTTTCAAAGCCTAAAATATCTGTGATGGTGACGGTCGTGTTTTTGGAAAGCTCGCGTTTTGTTTGTTCAGCCAATGGAAAGTCTAATAAATATTGGTCTGAAATCGCTTCCGTAATCTCATCTCCGGCAACCGGAACCATTCCATAAGCCACTACGGTGCCGAGATCAGTGATAGCGATATCTGAAGTTCCGGCGCCAATATCGACGAGCGCAATGTTTAAACGGCGCATCGTAGGCGGTATCAGCACATTAATAGCTGCGATTGGCTCAAGGGTCAGCGCCTCCATTTCAAGGTTGGCGCGTTGTAAAGCCGCTAGAAGAGAATCGACCACAATTTTGGGCAAAAATGTGGCGATCACTTCAACGGCTGCTTCTGTCCCTTGCTGGTCAATTAAACTGCCGATTTCTTGTCCGTCAATTTTGTAGTTCACTACAGAATAGCCTACGCAATAGTAATGATGGCTTTGTTCTTGCTGCTGTGCCGCCAATTTTGCTTGTGCTTGCTGCACAGCGCTTAATTCTAAATGCGTCACATCTTCTTTGGTGATCATCGTCTTTCCGGATACCCACAATGTCGCTTCAGCCCGTTCGGTTTTTAAGGCTCTTCCAGCAGCAGCAACAGAAACGCGTCGCAACGGTCCATATTTTTTTTCCAATGCTTCTTTAATTTCTATAATGGTTTTCGAGACTGCCGGGATATCATGAATTTGTCCGTCAAGCATGGCTCGTTCATCATGTTCTTTTGCTATCACATCAAATACTTGATAAGCACCGTTCATTTCTTGTAAAATAACCCCAATAACAGAGCGCGTTCCGATATCTAATGCAAAAATGGCTGTCTCATTGTTCACGGACCATTCACCTTCTTTTAAAATTTGTCATATGCTGCTTTATTACTTAAATGCGTTTAATTGCTAAAGTTTTTTAGTGACAATTGTATCCATTTCGATTATAATGTCTAATTAATAGAAATGTATCATATTTTTTTACTTTTATAAACCACGAAAGGATGAGAAAGCATGAGCAACGACAGATTAGACGAGTTAAGGGCAAGGGTCGACGAAGTGAACTTGCAGATTTTAAAATTGATTAACGAACGAGGCCGCCTTGTCCAAGAAATTGGGAAAATTAAAGAAACACAGGGCACTTATCGCTATGATCCAGTTCGTGAGCGAAAGATGCTCGATTTGATTCTTGAATATAACGACGGACCGTTTGAAACGGCGACGTTGAAACATATTTTTAAAGAAATTTTTAAAGCGGGCTTAGAGCTGCAAGAAGACGATCATCGCAAAGCGCTGCTTGTTTCGCGGAAGAAAAAGCCAGAAAATACGATTGTCAACATCAAAGGTGAAAAAATTGGTGACGGCAATCAATATTTTGTGATGGGGCCTTGCGCAGTAGAAAGCTACGAACAGGTGGCTGAAGTAGCTAAGGCAGTGAAACAGCACGGATTAAAATTATTGCGCGGGGGAGCGTACAAGCCAAGAACATCTCCATATGACTTCCAAGGACTTGGAGTGGAAGGGCTGAAAATTTTGAAAAGAATTGCTGCCGAATACGATTTAGCAGTCATTAGTGAAATCGTGACTCCTGCCGATATTGAAACAGCCCTTGATTACATCGACGTCATTCAAATCGGTGCGCGCAATATGCAAAACTTTGAGCTGTTAAAGGCGGCCGGCCAAGTAAATAAACCGGTATTGCTAAAGCGCGGACTGGCTGCAACGATCGAAGAGTTTATCAACGCTGCAGAATACATTATGTCGCAAGGAAATGATCAAATTATTCTTTGCGAGCGTGGAATCCGCACATATGAACGGGCAACGCGGAATACGCTTGACATTTCTGCTGTGCCGATCTTAAAGAAAGAAACTCATTTGCCGGTATTTGTCGATGTGACTCACTCGACTGGAAGACGCGATCTATTGCTTCCTTGCGCCAAGGCGGCATTGGCAATCGGTGCCGACGGAGTGATGGCCGAGGTGCATCCTGATCCAGCCGTTGCTTTATCAGATTCAGCTCAGCAAATGGATATTGCTCAATTTAACGAATTTATGGAAGAATTAAAATCGTTTCAACGGCAAATGGTGAAGGCGTAAATCACGCGACCCTTCCCTTTCATCGGGGCGAATACGCGCTGGTGAAAGGGATTTTTTATTTTGGTCTTAGTTTGAATAAAATACGAAAACATTTACAAATTATTTGTCAAGACGTTGCCATTGTTCCATAATGTATCGTATGATATTGCTAATATAATAAGTAGACAAGATGACGATTGTCATAAAATAGAGGTATAAGAGGAGTGGGATAAATGAATGTAACCATTTATGATGTTGCTCGAGAAGCAAATGTGTCGATGGCAACGGTATCACGAGTAGTTAATGGGAATCCAAATGTTAAGCCGTCGACAAGAAAAAAGGTATTGGAGGCCATTGAACGACTCGGCTATCGGCCAAACGCTGTTGCACGCGGGCTCGCCAGCAAAAAAACGACAACGGTCGGCGTGATTATCCCTGATATTTCGAGCATCTTTTTTGCCGAATTAGCGCGAGGAATCGAAGATATTGCTACGATGTATAAATATAATATCATTTTGAGCAACTCCGATCAAAACAAAGAGAAAGAGTTGCATTTGCTCAATACGATGCTGGCAAAGCAAGTAGATGGAATCGTGTTCATGGGGGGCAATATGACGGATGAACATGTAAGCGAATTTCAGAAATCATCCGTTCCGATTGTGCTGGCGGCGACCATTGAGCAAAATCATGCGATTCCATCAGTAAACATTGACTACGAGCAAGCCGCATTTGAAGCTGTGACCTATCTTCTTGATAAAGGAAATACACGCATAGCGTATGTGACCGGACCGGCTGATGATCCAATTAATCAGAAAAAGCTGTCAGGTTATCGGCGTGCGCTTGAGGAGAGAGGAATTGCATATGATGAGGGGCTGATTATTGAAGGAGACTATTCATACGATTCGGGTATCGAAGCGTATGAAAAAATGATGGAATTGCATGATAGACCAACAGCCGTATTTGCTGGTACAGATGAGATGGCGCTTGGAGTGATTCATAGCGCGCAGGACCATGGCATTCATGTGCCAAACCAATTGGAGGTAGTCGGGTTTGATAATACCCGGCTTGCGACAATGGTGCGCCCGCGCTTAACTACGGTTGTCCAGCCAATGTATGATATCGGCGCGGTGGCTATGCGGCTGCTCACGAAATATATGAATAAAGAGCATGTCGAAAACCATATTGTTGTGCTGCCGCATCGCATTGAATATCGAGAATCAACAAAATAAACAAAGATTTTGGTGGTAGACAAAGTGAATTTTCACTTTGTCTACCATTGTTTTTCTGACTGAGAATATCTTGAAAACGGTTGGCAGACAAGGAATGTCGCCAAATATGAAATTTCATAGGCTTTGCTTCATGTTGGGACGTTGGTTGCGAATGGGATAAAGCGCTTTCTCGACAGTCAGAGCGTTTTTTTCAGTAATTTCTCCCTTGCGTGGAATGGGCGGATACAATCCTTCTGGATCGTCCCATGTTTCAGGAAGCGGAACAGGAGAGTACGGCTGCCATTTTTCAAGCCATGCTTGCGGGAGGTTTCCTGAAATGTTTGATTGTTCAGTCATTTCAAGCCAAATGAATGACCATGCTCTTGGTACGACGCGCCAAATATCGTAGCCGCCTCCACCGACGGCAATCCAGCGGCCGTCACAATATTGATGAGCGATTTCATGAGCCAGCCTTGGGATCTCACGATAAGTTTTCGTTGTGACAGATAGATGAGTAAGCGGATCGTAGTAGTGGGCATCGGCCCCATTTTGTGTCAAAATGACATCTGGCTTAAAAAAATCAGCGATTTCTCGCAATGCTTGCGTGTAAGCATCAAGCCATGATTCATCCTCGGTAAACGCATCGACGGGAATATTAAATGAGAACCCATACCCCTTTCCGTGCCCCCGCTCTGTAATGTTTCCTGTTCCAGGGAACAAATATCTTCCCGTTTCATGAATGGAAAACGTACAGACATTCGGATCGTCGTAAAAGGCCCATTGTACTCCGTCGCCATGATGGGCATCCGTATCCACATAAAGAACGCGAAGCCCATAGCGTTCTTGAATGTATTTAATCGCTACCGCACTATCATTATAAATGCAAAATCCCGATGCTTTACCGCGAAACCCATGGTGGAGTCCTCCGCCTAGGCTTAAGGCGTGGACAGCTTTTCCTGATAATACATAATCCACAGCTGTTAACGTCGCTCCTACTAGCAAAGCACTTGCTTCATGCATATTAGGAAAAATAGGGGTATCCTCTGTCCCCAGTCCGTAATTCAGGGCGATCTCATCTGTTAATTTTCCTTGCCCAGCCGCTTTAACGGCTTCAATGTAAGCACGGTCGTGAATCAATTCCAGTTCCTCATCTGTGGCGATGCGAGGTGAAATAATTTGTCCGTCTTCTAAAGCATCGATAGCTTGGAGCAAATCATAAGTGAGTTTAACGCGCAATTGGTTAAATGGATGGTCATCGTTGAATTTGTAAGTTTGAAATGCATCTGAGTATACGAACACACAATCCTTCTTCATGATGAAACCCCCGGTAGGTTTGGCCATAGAACCGCGTAGCCTGCGTTTTTTAAATCAGCAATAATTCCGGTAGGATTCATGGTTTGAATGCGGAATACAAGAATTTTGTAGCGTTCATCGCTATCTGGATAGACAAGGACGCTGGAAATATTCATATTTCTTTTCGCAAAGACCGCTGCTACTTCGCTTAGCATTCCGCTATAATTAGGTACCTTGACTTCGATCTGTGATCCAGGCTGATGCGCTCCTGTCAGTTGTACAAGCGTGTACAGCAAATCCGTTTCAGTCACCATTCCTACTAATTTTCCATCTGTTTCAATCGGTAAACAGCTAATTCGGTGCTCATAAAATAACGCCGCAATTTCTTCTACAAAATCAAGAGGGTGGCCTGTAATCACATCTGTTTTCATCAGCGTGCTAATCGGTTTTTCAAAGTCTTCTAAATGTTCATGGGCATGGAAAATAGAAGGGCTTGCATCACGAATATCACGGTCTGTCACAATGCCCAAGATGCGCTGTTCTTCATCGACGATCGGAATATGGCGAATGCGCTTCTGCTTGACTAGGTTGATCGCATCTGTGATCGTACTGTTTGGATGAAGTGTGAAGATGTTTGTTTTCATAATTTGTTCAACAATCATACCTTCTCCCCCTTTGTTTGCTGATTTAATACATAAAACGGTTCATAAACCGAAGGCGATCGAACTTTTGAATGGATTCCTGATCGACTCGTTTTCCAATGCGAGCCATAAGGCAGTTAGCCGGATGCGAGCAGATTTCAGGATCATCAGTCGCATACCAGACAAGTCCTCCAGCATTCATCATTTTCTCCATGATTTTACGATATTCCCACACATTCAGTCCGGTTCTTTTTAAATCCCAATGCCAATAATATTCTGTCGTGATGATAATATAATCTTCCATTGCATCATCCATCATCGAAACAATAAGCAAGTTTTTGCCCACTTGATAGCCGCGGAATTCAGGAATGACCTCGATGGCCCCCAGTTCGATCAAATTGCTCATGTTACCCTCAGACCAGCGCTCAAGCGGATCAGGATAAAGAAATGTGACGTAGCCGATAATGGTGTGATGATGGCGGGCGATGATAATCCTTCCTTCAGGAAGGCAAGCAATCTCGATCAGTGCTTTATGCTGTTGCTCTGGCTGTCGGAATGCGGTTAAGTCATGGTGAAATTCATAGGCTGCTAGCTTTTCGGGCGGCACCGGCCCTTCGATGATCAGCGTGCCTCTTGGAGTTTTTAGTTCTTTGGCATTATATGTTTTTTTATGTTCCATTCAGTCACCACCTGGTTATCTTTTCTCACAGTTCCATTATACATGAAAAAAAGAAAGATAAAGCGTTTTCAAAAAAACTTCAAAAAACTTTGTTTTTAAAGTTAATTTTTTAAAAATTGAGAATTTATATGAGTTATACTATAATGGAAATGTAATCATTTACATAAGGGGGAAATAGGGGAATGAAAGTGGAAACGCTATCAGTCATACAAGGGGAGCACAATTTAGCCAATTATGAGGAAACCTATCGAAATTTTGATTGGTCAGAGGCTGAAAAAAATTTTTCATGGTCGGAAACAGGCCGCGTAAATATGGCTTATGAGGCGATTGACCGCCATGTAGAGACATTCCGGAAAAATAAAGTCGCACTTTATTATCGAGATGCTTCGCGCGAGGAAAAATATACGTTCAAAGAAATGAAAGAATGGTCGAATAAGGCAGCCAATGTATTCAAACAAGTCGCTGAAGTAGAAAAAGGAGATCGCGTCTTCGTTTTTATGCCGCGTTCGCCAGAGTTGTATTTTGCTGTTCTTGGAGCAATTAAAACAGGAGCGATTGTTGGGCCATTATTTGAAGCGTTTATGGAAGGGGCTGTTCGCGATCGCCTGGAAGACAGCGAAGCGAAGGTCATTGTCACCACTCCGGAATTGCTGCCGCGCGTTCCTGTCAATGAGCTTCCGGCCTTAAAGTATGTTTTGTTAGTGGGAGATCAAATTAAAGAGGAAGGTCCATATATCGACTTCAAAAAGCGCATGAATGAAGCAAGTAAGCATTTTGACGTTGAATGGGTGGATCGGCAGGATGGATTGATTTTGCACTATACATCTGGCTCTACCGGAAAACCGAAGGGCGTCTTGCATGTTCACAATGCGATGATCCAGCATTATCAAACAGCGAAATGGGTGCTTGATTTACAAGAGGATGATGTATATTGGTGCACGGCGGATCCAGGATGGGTAACAGGAACCTCTTACGGAATTTTCGGCCCGTGGCTCTGCGGTGCTTCCAACGTGATTATCGGGGGACGCTTCAGCCCGGAAATATGGTATCAAACAATCGAGGATTACGGCGTGACGGTTTGGTACAGCGCTCCGACGGCTTTTCGAATGCTGATGGGAGCAGGAGATGAAATTATTAAACAATTTGATTTGAGCTCACTTCGTCATATCTTAAGCGTAGGAGAACCGCTTAATCCGGAAGTAGTGCGCTGGGGATTAAAGGTATTTCATCGCCGCATTCATGATACGTGGTGGATGACAGAAACGGGTGCACAGCTCATTTGCAATTATCCGTGTATGGAAATCAAGCCTGGATCAATGGGTAAGCCGATTCCTGGAGTAACAGCGGCGATCATTGATGATCAAGGAAACGAATTGCCTCCTTATCGCATGGGGAACCTGGCAATCCGCAAAGGTTGGCCGTCCATGATGAAGGAAATTTGGAACAATCCGCAAAAATATGAATCTTATTTTATCGGGGATTGGTATGTGTCGGGAGATTCGGCTTATATGGATGAGGACGGTTATTTCTGGTTCCAAGGACGGATTGATGATGTGATTATGACATCAGGAGAGCGCGTAGGGCCGTTTGAAGTAGAAAGTAAGCTTGTTGAACATCCGGCTGTTGCTGAAGCAGGCGTCATTGGAAAGCCTGATCCAGTGCGAGGAGAAATTATTAAAGCCTTTATTTCGTTGCGCGATGGCTATGAGCCGTCTGAGGAATTGATTGAAGATATTCGTCTTTTTGTCAAGAAAGGATTAGCGGCTCATGCGGCTCCGCGGGAAATTGAGTTTCGTGATAAATTGCCGAAAACACGAAGCGGCAAAATCATGCGCCGCGTGTTAAAAGCATGGGAATTGAACTTGCCGACAGGAGATTTGTCGACGATGGAAGATTAATGATTATAGCAAAAACGGCTGACGCGAATATTCGGTCAGCCGTTTTTCGTTATTACGTATAAAATGTATCTATGGTGCATCCTCTGAGGCAGGAGCCGAGGAGGATGGTTTGGTTGTTGTTGGTGTTTCTGCCGGCTTCGTCTGTTTGACAACCACATTGGAAGGAGAGGATTCCTTTCCAGCAATATCAACGGCCGTGACATAATAAACACCAGAGCCTAATCCATCGTTAAAGGATAGCGGCTGGCCGGCTCTAATGGCTGCGACCATTTGGAACGAAGCACCTTCATGAATCGCTCGGTATACTCGATACCCGATGACATCAGGTTCACGGAGGGCAGACCATATCAATGTTTGATTGGACCAGCGTGCTGTAGGGGAATCTGGCCGTTTGCCATTCTCTTTTAATTCTTCAGCTGCTGTATAAGAATCTGGAAACAGCTTTGCAGCATCTGCTTCCTTAATACCGAGCTTGTCGAGCATCTGCTTGCTTAATATAATTCCATCTTTTGTGAATTCTCGTGGCGTTGTAGCAAGTGCTACATAACGCTTTCCATTGATTTCAACAAAGCGCCCGTTTGTTAAGGAGCGATCCTCTTCTCTTGGTGTAAACTTGGTGTTATATAAATCATAGCGTACTAATCCAGCTTTTTGGCAGCTGTCTGATGGAACAAGTCCGGATACCGAGCAATAGGCACGGCGGACAATTCCACCTGGCATATTGAACCGTTGCTTTGGAGCAATCAAGCTTGGCTTGACATCGTAAGCTGCATTCATTAGCTGTGCCCAGAGCAACAAGTTTCGTTTACTGTAAGAAAGCCCTTTATATGTTTGTTCCAATGGAGCAGGTGTATCATAGCCCATCCAAACGCCAAACGTGACATTAGGATTAGTAGCGACAAACCACGCGTCCTTATTGTCTTGTCCCGTCCCTGTTTTTCCCGCCCAGTCAGCTTGAAATTTTAAAAATGACGGAAGGGATGCCGCTGTACCTTGGCGAATAACATCGCGCATCATATCGATCATTAAATAGGAAGTTTGCGGGGAGAAGACGGGAATAGGAGTGCTATGATGTTGATAGACGATTTCCCCGTTTTTAGCGACGATTTTTTCAATTAAATAAGCATCGACAAACGCTCCAGAGTTGCCGAAGGTCGCATATGCATTCACGTTCTCTTCGACCGTTACCCCTTTTGTTAAAGCTCCGAGAGCTAACGAGAGGTTGGAGGCATCCGATTGGGTCAGGCTGGTAAATCCCATTTTTTCTAAATAGGCGATCGGCCGTTGATGAATCGTTCTCATGTAGGTTCTGACAGCCGGAATATTGTAGGAATACTGCAAAGATTGTCGCACGGATACAAGCCCGTGCGTACGGCGATCGGCGTTTTTCGGACGATATGGGCCGCTTGGTGTCGAAACGTACAGATCTACATCGGGAATGACAGAACCAGGCTGAACAACCCCCATTTCCATAGCTGGCGCATAAACTAAAAGCGGTTTCATTGTGGAGCCATTTGAACGATAGGCTTGCGTCGCATGATTTAATTGCTGGCGGTGGTAGTCTCGACCGCCGACAAAACTGATGATTCTTCCTGTTTTATTTTCAATGAGCATGGCTCCAACTTCCACCGGTTCGGTCTTCTGAACGGTTTGCCCCGCTTGATTGGTTTCTGTTCTGATCACGTCATGGCCGAAATACGGATACTTGGCGACGATCGATTGCATGCGATCGTAAATATCTTGATCAACGGTCGTATAAATATCGTATCCATTTTGCCGCAGTTGCTTTTCTGCTTTCGCTATATATTCCTGATAAAGGGGAGCATTGTTTTGTAAATCTTTTTTCTCATAACCATCTTTTTGCGCTAAAACAGCTGCTAAAATATCTTTTGATCGCTGTTCGATCTCCATTGTAAGCCATGGATATTTTTCAAATGGCGATGGCTGCGGCGGTGCAAAATGTTGTGCAATCTTATATTTCAAAGCCTCTTCGTATTGGCTTTGAGAAATATAGCCTAATCTTTTCATTCGCTTTAATACAAACTTCATTCGTTCCAGAGCTGGAGAAAGATCTTTTTTTACTTGCCCATCGCTCGTAAACGGAGTGTAACCGAATGGGCTTTGTGGAAGACCTGCCAAAAAAGCGGCCTGCGCCAGGTTTAAATCTTTTGCGTCAATGCCAAAAATCCCTTTTGCCGCTGCTTGAATGCCGGCAACATTGCGACCGGATGAATTTCTCCCGAATGGAACCACATTTAAATACGCTTCTAAAATCTCTTCTTTTTTGAAAAAGTGTTCAAGTCGGAGGGCAAGCAAAATTTCTTTGGCTTTGCGTTCAAAAGATACCTCGTTTGTCAAAATTTGATTTTTGACAAGCTGTTGTGTCAGCGTGCTGCCGCCTGTGCGCATGGAGGAATTCGTTGCTTCTTGAAACAAAGCGCGCGCAATTGCTTTTGGAACTACGCCGCGATGCGTATAAAAGTATTCATCCTCTGTAGCGATAATCGCTTGAATAACATAGGGGGACACCTCTTTTAACGACACTTCCTCTCTCTCTAAATCGGAACGGAAGCTGCCTAAGTATACCTGATTAGCAAAATAAATATGGGTCGTTTCTTCATAGTTGTAAATATCCTTTTTCATTTCTTTATACGATGGAACCGGCATATTTTTTACTAAAGAGGCAAAGTAACCAGCACCGACTCCGAAAGCAAAGCAGGCAGCGCAAATAAGCAAAATAATGAACACAAGAAAAACATTCCACACAATTTCATACGTGATATATAGGTTTCGCAACGCTTTTTGCAGGGAAAACGGTTGTCTTGGCTGTTCCATGTTTGCCTCCATAAAAATCAAGTATGTCTTAAAAAATATGTGAATGTCCCAGTATAAGTTGAGCATGACGCAATATGGACGCCTCAACATTTATCCTTGTGTGAGCAGAAGATGACCGACTTGCCTTTCGACCGTGAGTTTTTGGTTTCGTGCAGCACAAGGACAACGGGTGAGCCGATTTGATCTTACGCCACAAGCATGCTAATGAATCCATCTTTCCCGGTTCATGAAGTCCATCCTTCACGAATAGATGGAGCGAATTGTTCCATGTAAAGGCTTTTACACAATCATGCAGCAAAAGACGTTCGGTTGGAGAGCTAACGTAACGGCAAATGTAAGGGAATAAAAATTAGTTTTATTATATCATATAAAATGTCAAATATTATGACTTTTTGTCCTTTTTTGCGATCATATTTGACAATTCAAATGGATTGTGGTAAAAACATGTATATCCTAAAATGAATGATTTAAGCGATGACAGGAATGAGTAGTGTTTATCTCCCTGTTTCAGAGAGCTGGTGGTTGGTGTGAACCAGTGCAAAGGTAGACGCGAATTACCTCCTGGAGCTTCTTTTGTGAACGGCTCTGCGAATGCTTAGTAGCAAAAGACGGTGAGAGGCCGTTATCCAAACAAGCGAGGGAGCAGAATGCTCTCTAAGTAGGGTGGTACCGCGATCAACACTCGTCCCTTCAATGTGGAGGGACGAGTTTTTAATTTTTATGGAGAGGTGAAGCGCATGAATTTACTTCATGAATTAGAGTGGCGTGGGCTTATCAATCAAGTCACAGATCACGAAGGACTAGAAAAATTATTATCTGAAGAGAAAATCAGCTTATATTGCGGATTTGATCCGACAGCTGATAGCCTGCATATCGGCCATTTATTACCGATTTTGACTTTAAGAAGATTTCAGCAGGCAGGACATTTTCCTATTGCGCTCGTTGGTGGAGCAACCGGCCTCATTGGTGATCCAAGCGGAAGGAAAAGCGAGCGCTCATTGAACGAAAAAGAGATTGTACAGCAATGGAGCGAAAAAATCAAAGAACAGCTATCTCGCTTTTTAGATTTTGATACGGCCGAAAATCCAGCGAAAATTGCGAACAACTATGACTGGACTCGTTCTTTGGATGTTATTTCGTTTTTGCGGGATGTCGGAAAAAACTTTGGCTTAAACTACATGCTTGCGAAGGAATCTGTTCAATCGAGAATTGAAACGGGCATTTCCTTTACAGAATTCAGCTATATGATTTTGCAATCCTTTGATTTCCTAAAGCTATATCAAAATGAAAATTGCAGGCTGCAAATTGGCGGAAGCGACCAATGGGGGAATATTACAGCAGGATTAGAATTAATCCGCAAGACGGAAGAAGAAGCGAAGGCATTTGGCTTGACGCTTCCTTTAGTCACGAAGGCGGATGGAACAAAGTTTGGTAAAACGGAAAGCGGCGCTGTCTGGCTTGATAAAGAAAAGACGTCTCCATATGAGTTTTACCAGTTCTGGATTAATACAGATGATCGGGATGTGATCAAATACTTGAAGTATTTCACATTCTTAACAAAAGAGGAAATTGAACAGCTAGAGAAGGAATTACAGGAAGCGCCAGAAAAACGCACAGCGCAAAAAGCATTGGCGGAGGAAGTGACAAAGCTTGTACATGGAGAAGAGGCGCTGCGGCAAGCCATTAAAATTTCCGAGGCCTTATTTAGCGGCAGCATTTCTGAGTTGACAGCAGATGAGATTAGACAAGGATTCCACGATGTTCCATCATTCGAGTATACAGGAGAAGCTGAGGAAGTGTCTCTTCTTGAACTTCTTGTCACGAGCGGAATTGTTTCATCGAAACGACAGGCGCGTGAGGATTTAACAAATGGCGCGATTTATGTGAATGGCGAAAGGGTCCAGGATGTGAATAAAGTCTTGACAAAAGAGGACCGTGTGGAAGGACAGTTTACCGTAATCCGACGCGGTAAGAAAAAGTACCATTTGATCCAATATAAATCATAGTAAACAAAATCCCTCTGGAATACTCCAGAGGGATTTTTCACATTAACGAGAGTAGAACTCAACGATCAATGCCTCGTTAATTTCAGCTGGCAGCTCAGAGCGTTCAGGGAAACGAGTGTATGTTCCTTCTAATTTTTCAGCATCTAATGTTAAGTAATCAGGAACGAAGTTGTTAACCTCTAACGCTTCTTTAATGATTTGAAGGTTGCGAGATTTTTCGCGAACAGAAATAGTTTGTCCTGGTTTCACGCGATACGATGGAATATCTACACGGCCTCCATTTACTAGAATGTGGCCATGGTTCACTAATTGGCGAGCTTGACGACGTGTACGCGCAAGGCCTAAACGGTAAACAAGGTTGTCAAGGCGAGATTCAAGAAGAATCATGAAGTTTTCACCGTGTTTACCAGCCATTTTTCCAGCTTCGTCAAATGTTTTGCGGAATTGGCGTTCATTTACACCGTACATATGACGGAGCTTTTGTTTTTCTTGCAATTGCAAGCCGTACTCAGATAGTTTTTTACGTTGACCTGGACCATGTTGGCCTGGTGGGTAAGGACGCTTTTGCAACTCTTTACCTGTACCGCTTAATGAGATGCCAAGACGGCGAGAAATTTTCCATGTTGGACCTGTATAACGAGCCATAATGCTCCTCCTTTTGCTTTTATTTTAGGTAAAATAAAAGCAGACGTGAATCAACAATTAAGGCCATTTTGTTTTCATGTATCCTCGCTCTAGCAGCTAAGAGTTACACGATACACCTCTTGACGAAGAGGAACAAAATGAACCAATAAAGGTGACCACATAGGCTGCTATATTTTACACAAACGATATTATATGATTTTTATAAAATAAAGTCAACCTCAACATTTTATTTCTTTATAGTCCGTTCGTATGGTATAATAAAAGATGTAATTTTTTGAAAAAAACTTTCACTCTTTTCAATAAATGGCGGTGTTTTTGTTACAGAGACAAGACTATAGATGCAGGTGAATGGAATGATGAAAATAGAGGAGAAAGAGGCGTATACAGCTTTTAAAGAAAAGTTTTTTGATTGGATGCTGTCGTATGAGGAGTACGACCATTTTTCAAAAGTTATGATGCACTTGCTTCTATTGCTGAAGCAGGAGTTTATGCTAGAGGAAGCCACGCTGTTTTTATTTGATCCTTTTAAAAAAGTCTTTTATCCCGAAGTTACGACAAAAGAAGGAGAACCTTTTTACGACTTTTTACCTAATATCAAATTTCACGAAGATAGCTCGATGAAAAAAGTCCATGTCTATGAGCGCGATGAACAATATACAGCTGCACAAATTGTTCTTTGGCATTCTGAAGAGTTTTTAGGGGTTTTGCAGCTTATCTATATAAAGCGGCAATGGAGCCTTTCGTTTCTCGAACAAATTGAAGCGGACTTTTCTCGGTTGTTTAGCAAAATGAAGAAATTTTCGCGAGGATTGGGAGAGGAAAAACGATATGAGCTCCTTCACCATTTCACAACTAAAATTCATGCATCAATGAAAATTGAAGATGTTTTGGAAGAAATTATCGAAACATTGCAAGAAGTCTATCCTTCGTTTACATACTATTTATTTTTGTCCCACGATCATCAATATCATGACCGCTTGCCAATCAAAACAATTATGTTTGAAGATGCCGATGAAAACATGGGAGCCATGCAGGCATTTTTAACCGGAAAGGTTCAAATTGAGGATTCTATTGCTCTTCAGCGATCAATTTTGTACGCACCGATCAAAGGTGCGCAAGGTGTTTATGGAGTTATTGAAATTATTGCACCACATATTATGGAGTTCCCGAAAAGTGAAATTAATTTCATTTCATTGTTGGCAAATACTGCGGGAAGCGCGCTTGAGAACGCGAAGTTGTACGAGCAGTCACGCAGGCTGGTTGCCGATTTGCAGTTGATTAACGAAACGATGCATTGTTTGAATGCTAATTTGCGCTTACAGGACGCTTTGGAATTTATGGTCAAACAGATTAAGCTTTCATTTGGTGCCGAAGAAGTCGGTTTCTTTTTGTTTGATTCTGATAAAAAAAAGCTACAGCCTGGAAGTACACCCTTTTTCCGCACGCGTCAAGGGAAAAAGTATGTTGAATTTGTTTCAAAACGAATTCGCACAGAACGGGACATGGTGTTTTTAGGAGAGGCTAAAATAGACGCATCGTCATCCGCCCCTGTTTTTCGTTCGCTAATGGCTGTTCCAATGGTGCAAAACAGAGTATTAAAAGGAGTCGTCATCGTTTTGCATCGTCAGCCTTATTATTTTACATTTGAAATGTTTAAGCTGCTTCAATCATTAATTCATCATTCCACGCTGGCTTTCGCCAATGCTATGCTGCGGGAGGAATTGGAAAGCCTCGTAGTGACAGATTATTTGACCAAATTGTATTCCCGTCATTATCTAGATGAACAGCTCCAAAAATCAATGGAAAGAGATGCGTTCGGTACGTTTATTTTAGTGGATATCGATAATTTTAAAGAAATCAATGACACATACGGACATCAAACGGGAGATGCTGTCATCATCCAAGTAGCAGATATTATTAAGCAAAACATTCGCGAAAGCGATATTGGCGCTCGCTGGGGAGGAGAAGAGCTGGCTATTTATTTGCCAAAAGTCGGTCTTACAAAAGGCATTTCTGTTGCCAATCGCCTTGCGATTAAGGTGAGAGAGGAAACCCATCCTTCTGTCACTGTTTCCTGTGGTGTTTCTTATTGGAAAAAAAATCGTCATGAAGAAGCGACGGAATTGTTTAAACGAGCTGATGAAGCCCTTTATATGGCCAAACGGTCAGGAAAAAATTGCGTATTTGTTAAAGATTATCATCATCAGTATAAGGCATAAAAGGAATCCTAATTGATATATGGATTCCTTTTATGTGCTTGGTGGGGATCATGACAAAGAATCGGCTAACGTCTCTACAAATTTCTCTAAAAAGTGCTGATCGATTTCGTCAAAACGATTTTTGATTGGACTGTCGATATCGAGAACGCCGATTAATTTTCCATTCTTTATGATAGGAATGACGATCTCCGATTGAGAGGCGGCATCGCAGGCGATATGTCCTGGAAATTGATGAACGTCAGGAACGCGCTCTGTTTGTTGATTTTTTGCTGCTGTTCCGCACACTCCCTTGCCAAATGGAATACGTACGCATGCTGGAAGCCCTTGAAATGGACCTAGTACTAGCTCTTCTTCTTCTGCTAGATAAAAGCCGACCCAATTCACTTCATCTAAAAATTGATACAACAAAGCTGAAGCGTTGGCTAGATTAGCAATGACATTGCTTTCTCCTTCCATTAGCGAGCGCAGCTGCTTAATCACTAAATGGTAATTTTCTTCTTTAGTTCCGTTATAAGTGATGGCATGAAACAATAAGATCGCTCCCTTCGTTGTTGCAATATTTAGGGGGATATAGCCGTCATTTGATGCATTAACATGGATCCCCCAATGAGCAGATGATGCTCTTGTTTTGCTGCGGTGATCACGGCAAGCCATTGACTGTTTTTTTTACCTGAAAAGCGTTTATACGCATGATTGCCCTACTAGCAGGCGACAAAAAAGAGAAGGAGGGCCAACCTTGTTTAATGGATGACGTTTCTTCCTATGTTCGATAGTATGAATAAAAAATCATACTGATGTCGGATTGATTACAATCAATTTTTCTGCTGAAATATGAAATCAGTTTTTATAGTATCCATGCATCTTGAGGATTTAATGGTAGTCTTAGAAAAAAAGACGGTCGAAGCTAGGTTCACTGACTTTCTAAACACGCGACAAAAGTTCATGCCACCCGTCTTCAGACCTATATGAAATGGTTTTGCTGCCGGCCATCTACTGACTAAAAAACAATCCGAACCCGTGATGCTAGTTATGACATGCAACGATGATCGATATCACTTGATCCCTCAACATATGCTCTTATGTGAGCAGTCGATGATCGGGTGAACGAAGCAAGTTACCAACTTGTCTCCCGACCGTGCGTTTTTGCAGGCACCGATTGTTTAATCTTTAAGTTGCATGAATAGAAATTGGATATGCGCTTATTTTATGACGATAGAAAAAGAATTTCAAATAAAAAGTGCTCGAGCCATCATCATGTCTCTTCCTTGATGAAGATCGCCGGCACAATGAGCATCCGAACCGTAAATCAGTGGAATGTTTCGCTTGATGGCTTCAGCAACAACCCAATGAGGCGGATAAGGTTCTTGACAGAGCGGCTTTTTCACTCCTGCTCCATTGTAGTCTATTTCATAACGGCGGCGTTGAATTTCGTCAAGAATGGACAGGATGTGCTCCTTCAGCGAAACGGAACAAGGAAATTGTTTTTGAAACTTTTGAATTAATGTCATATGGCCAATTCGTCTTGGTTTATACGGGCCAAGATCAGCAGCAATAGATTGCAACAGCACTTGGTAATAGGCTTCGTATACGCGGTCAATCGAGCCGAAAGCTTGAATGATCTTAGAAAACATATCAGCGCTATAATCAATGCAAACATATTGATCATCAAGCGGGAGAAAGTGTACAGATAAAATGCTATCATCCAGTTCAGGACCGATTGTTTCAAGGAAACGGGCTGTTTCTTCTTCATAACCAGCAATAAAATCAACTTCAAGTCCCACCCGAATCGTAATGTCGCTTTTATAGCGATACTTTAAATTTTGCAATGTGACCAAATAGCTTTCGAGCTGTGATAATGGCATTGCACTGTCTTGAGCGGGAACAGGATCGACAAACGTTGCTGGTAATGGAGCATGCTCGGTAAATGAAATATCTTTATATCCGAGTTGGATCGCTCGTTCGATATATTGCTCAAATGAATCGCGGCTGCCATGCGGACAAAACGGCGTATGAATGTGCCCATCGCGCAAAATAGATTCCCCCTGTTCGCTTTTATAGTGAAAAAAATGAAGATTTCTGTAAAAAAAATTAAAAATTTTGGTCAAAAAGTGTCGTTAACATGGTATCATAAAAACATTAAAAAAACATTATTTCAATGCTTTTGCCTTCTCGATAAACCACTCTTTATTTTGAATCGACTAACTCGGGTGCAAGGGGGCTCTTTATGGAAATTGTAATTGTGATTTTACTCCTCGTTAGCGGGGGGATGATATATAACTACATTTATAAAAAGAAAATCTATCGTGAGATTGATCGATTGGAAGCATGGAAAATCGCCATTATGAATCGTCCTGTCACGGATGAGCTTTCGAAAGTAAAGCAGCTGAATATGACAGGGGAGACAGAGCAGCTATTTGAAAAATGGCGTCAGCAATGGGATGACATTGCAGCCGTTCAGCTTCCTGCAGTGGAAGAAAGGTTGTTTGATGCGGAAGAATTTCTTGAAAAATATCGTTATACGAAAGCGAAAGGTGTGCTGCGCGAGATTGAACAAACGCTCCGAAAAGTAGAAGAGGATATTCAAACCATCCTCTCCGAACTGAACGATCTTATTGGCAGCGAAGAACAGAATCGAGCAGAGATCGAGCAGCTTAAAGCGGCTTATCGAGAAACGAAAAAAACGCTGCTTGCTTATCGTCATACATTTGGAGCGGCTGAGGAAAAGCTAACGGAAAAAATGGAAAGCGCCCATGCTGAATTTCAAAAATTTGAGGAGCTGACCAGCTCAGGAAATTATTTAGCGGCAAGAGAAGTAGTAATTGGCTTAAAAAACGAGCTGAGTGAGTTGGCGCAAATGCTTCAGGATATTCCTGTGCTGTTAAATGAATGCGAGACAGCGATTCCGGCACAGCTGACTGAACTTCTAGATGGGTATAGAGAAATGAAGGAAACGGGCTATATTCTTGAACATCTTCAAATTGAGCAGGAAGCCGCTGAGAAGCAAGAAAAATTAAAGCAATATATCAGCTATATTCACGATCTTCGCATTGAAGAAGCGAAGCAAGGAATTGAAGAAATAAAAGAAGAAATCGATACTCTTTACGATCTGCTCGAAAAAGAAGTGTTTGCACATCAATATGTGCAAACAGAAATCCCTCATATTGAAGAGCAACTGCATCATTTAAGCGAAGAATCAAAACAGACGGAAGCAGAAACGTTATTTGTTCAGCAAAGCTACCATTTGTCTGCTCAAGATCTTGAAAAGCATCGCAGCATTGAAAAACAAATTCAGCACCTTGTCAAACGTTTTGCATTAATTCAAGATCGAATGGCGGGAGAACAAACCGCGCATTCCGTCATTAAAGAGGAGTTAGAGCAGCTTTTTGCCCAAATCCAAACAATGAAAGAAGAGCATGAACAGTTCCGGGAAATGCTTCAAGCTTTGCGCAAGGATGAGCTGGCTGCACGCGAACAGCTTGAGTCGATGAGAAAAAAGCTATCGGAAGCGGTTCGTTTGGTAAGAAAAAGCCGGTTGCCGGGTCTTCCA
Source organism: Anoxybacteroides rupiense (assembly GCF_014196195.1). Lineage (GTDB taxonomy): Bacteria > Bacillota > Bacilli > Bacillales > Anoxybacillaceae > Anoxybacteroides > Anoxybacteroides rupiense. The sequence goes on from NZ_JACIDF010000003.1 coordinate 112,785, forward strand.
GAAGCTTATAAACTGCAGCTCGATGAAGCAAAGGCGCTTTTGACGAAGGTGGCTTTGCGTCTGAACGACAAGCCCCTGAATATGGAGGCTGTCAATCAAACGCTTGCAGAAGCGTCAATTTTAGTAGAACGCGTATGTGAACGCACATTTGTCATGCTCGAGCAGGCGGATCTGGTGGAAAAAGTCATTCAATATGGAAACCGTTACCGCCGTCGGCATCCATCCGTAAAAGAGGGTTTAGAAGAAGCTGAAATGCTATTTCGAAATTATGATTATGAGCAAGCGCTTGAACAAGCGGTAGCAACTGTTGAAAAAATCGAACCCGGCGCATTGGAACGTGTCCGCCAGCTTCTTACAGAAAAAGAAGAGCTGAAGCAAAAAGTATGACAAGAAGAAATCGATAAATGGTACGGTAGACAAAGTTCATATTGGCTTTGTCTACCACTGTTTTCTTTCCATTTTGTCCTTGAATTATTTAAAAAACGCTTGGCAGATAAGGAGCGCCGTCGAGCGAAGTGGCGAATCAAAACAAGCCGTTTATGAGAGAGGACAAGCGGGGCGAGTAATGCGGGATGAAAACGTTTGTCAGCAGGGGGCCGATAAATATCTTCACCTGAGATATTTATCGGTTTTTTCGTGAATAATGTAATTGCGGTTCAACGATTTTATTTTTATTATTAAAGACGGATTATTTTTAGGAACATGTATCGGCATCATGATTTTAAAGGAGGAATGGCCGCCGTGATTTATTTGGACAATAGCGCTACAACAAAGCCATTTCCTGAAGCAATCGATTCATTTATGACGGTTGCTACAAAATATTTTGGCAACCCTTCTTCACTTCATGAGCTTGGAATGAAAGCGGAAAGGCTGCTTGAGCAATCAAGGGAACAGACGGCTTTTTTGTTAGGGGTTAAACCGAATGAAATCATTTTTACGTCTGGAGGAACAGAAGCCAATAATTTTGCCATTAAAGGTGCTGCGATCCAGTATCGCCAGCGTGGAAACCATATTATTACAACAATGATTGAACATCCATCAGTGGCTGAGCCATGCAGACAGCTTGAACAAATGGGATTTGAAGTAACCTATTTGCCGGTGAATGAAAAAGGGATCATAGACATAGACGAGCTGGCTCGCGCGATTCGCGAAGAGACGATTCTCGTTTCCGTCATGCATGTTAATAATGAAGTGGGAGCGATCCAGCCGATTGAGCAAATTGGTCAGCTGCTTAAGCAACATCCGAAAATCGTGTTTCATGTTGATCATGTACAAGGAGTGACAAAAGTTCCTCTTGATTTAAAAAAGGCGCATATCGATCTATGTACGATGTCCGCCCATAAATTTCATGGTTTACGTGGAGCAGGAATTTTATACCTTCGCAACGGCATTCGTCTATCTCCTCTTTTAGCAGGGGGAGGTCAAGAACTACAAATGCGTTCAGGCACTGAAAATGTCGCAGCGATTGTGGCGATGACAAAAGCGCTACGTTTGTCATTTGCTGCCTTTGAACAAAAAGCAGCTTATTTGTTCGCTCTAAAAGAACGCTGGATACAAGAATTAGCAAAAATAGCAGATATTCAGCTGAATACGCCTGCTGAGCATTCCGCTCCTCATATTATTAACTTTTCGCTTAATGGCTTAAAATCTGAGGTTTTTGTGCATGAATTGGAAAAACAACATATTTTTGTTTCTACAACATCGGCTTGTTCCTCGAAAAAGCGCACACCGAGCAAAACGTTGATGGCCATGGGAGTGGATCAACAAAAAGCCGAAAGCGCTGTAAGGATTAGCCTATCATATGAAAATAAGCTGGAAGAAATTCCTGTGGCGATTCACGCCATTCAACACGCCATTCAAAAATTAAAAGAAGTGACGAGGTAGAGAACATGAAATATGATCGTATTTTAATCCGCTACGGAGAAATGTCGACAAAGGGGAAAAACCGCAATCGTTTCGTTGTCCGTTTGAAGCAAAATATTGCTAAAAAATTAGCCTCATTTTCAAATATAAAAATTGAATACATGAGAGACCGGATGTACATTTTATTGAATGGTGAACCACATGAAAAGGTTATGGAACAGCTAAAAACGGTATTTGGAATTCAATCCTTCAGCTTAGCCATCAAATGCGAAAATGATATCCAGCAGATTCGAGAAGCGGCATTAACGGCTGTTCAACAAAATGAATATGAAGGAAAAACGTTTAAGGTAAGTGCTAAACGAGTGGATAAACAGTTTCCAGTCGGAAGCAGCGAGCTTAACTATGAAATTGGCAGCCACATTTTGCGAAATACGCAAAATTTGACGGTGAACGTTCATCAGCCAGACATTCATGTTCGCGTGGAAGTACGAAAAGATGGAACGTATGTAACATGTCATGATGTTCCGGGAGCGGGCGGTCTTCCAGTGGGCACGAGCGGAAAAGCCATGCTCATGTTATCAGGAGGAATTGACAGTCCAGTTGCCGGGTACTTAGCGATGAAGAGGGGGCTAGAAATTGAAGCCGTCCATTTTTTCAGCCCGCCGTTTACAAGTGAACGAGCCAAGCAAAAAGTGATTGATTTAGTTAAAAAACTCACGAAGTTTGGCGGCAAAATCAAGCTGCATATCGTTCCGTTTACAGATATCCAGCAGACCATCCATCGCCAAGTACCAGATGGTTATTCGCTTATTTCATCAAGAAGAATGATGCTAAAAATCACCGATTTATTGCGAAAAAAACATAATGGCTTAGCGATTGTGACGGGGGAAAGCCTTGGCCAAGTAGCAAGCCAAACGCTTGAAAGCATGTTTGTCATCAATGATATGACAACAACGCCTGTGCTTCGGCCGCTCGTTTCAATGGATAAAACGGAAATTATTGAACTAGCGAGAAAAATTGATACACATGATATTTCTATTTTGCCGTATGAGGATTGCTGCACCATTTTTACTCCAAGCTCACCAAAAACAAGACCGAAGCGAGAAAAAGTGGCTTACTATGAAAGCTTTATCGATTTAGAGCCACTTATTGAAACGGCGGTCGCCAACACAGAAACATGGGTCATTGATGAGGCATTTACGTCAGCTGATGAGTTTGAGAACTTATTTTAACATACTCCTCCAAGAAGTCTTCCATCTCTAAACCAAGCGTAGGTGGGGGAGGTTCATATATAACATGTGCATATCATAGGATTTGTATATAAAAATTACCAAAAATCTAAACGCATGATTCGCTGTGTTTTCACACACTCTATAGATACAAGGGAGGTGAAAACACATGGCACGCAATAACAACTCTAATCAATTGTTAGTGGCTGGAGCTCAACAAGCTCTTGATCAAATGAAATATGAAATCGCTCAAGAATTTGGCGTAAATCTTGGTGCTGACACAACTTCTCGTGCTAACGGTTCTGTTGGTGGAGAAATTACAAAACGTCTTGTTGCTATGGCGCAACAACAATTAAGTGGAGCACACCCTACTCAATTTTAATTAAATATTATGGCTATGAAGGCGGGAATTTTTCCCGCCTTTATTATTTCAAAAAATTATTCAAAAAATTCTAATTTTTTTGTATAATTTACTTTGAGAAAAGAAGTGGGGGGATGAGGAGAATGAACCGTGAAGATTTAATTGCGCCTAAGCAATATAATTTAACTTCTGAAATTGAGGCACACGCCAAGCGAGCTCCTGAGAGAATCGCGTTAAAATGGGAGAATGAAGAAGGGCATAAAAAGGAAATTACGTATGAGGAGCTTCTCAAAAGAACGAATCAAATTGGAAACGCTTTACTTTCTGCGGGTCTTCATCAAGGAGATAAGGTTTTGATTATGGTACCGCGCTTAATTGAAGCGTATGAAGCTTATTTAGCAGCATTAAAAATTGGGGCCGTCGTTATTCCAAGTTCAGAAATGTTGCGCACAAAAGATTTGCAGTATCGTATGTCACATGGAGAGGTTAAGGCTGTGATCGTTTATGAACCATATGTCCAACAGTTTGGGTCCATTCAACATATGGACGGCATTTTGAAATTTGTCATTGGCGATCGCGAAGAGGAAGGCTGGATTCATTTGATGAAATTAAGCGAATCGCAAAGCGGTGAATTATTCGCAGCCAATACGTCTCGTGACGATATGGCATTTTTATCGTATACGTCGGGGACAACAGGAAATCCAAAAGGGGTTGTCCATACGCACGGCTGGGCTTATGCCCATTTACGTACGGCAGCAAAGAACTGGCTATGTATTGAAGAGAATGATGTTGTTTGGGCGACGGCAGGACCTGGATGGCAAAAATGGATTTGGAGCCCGTTTTTATCGGTGCTCGGTTCAGGAGCAACGGGATTTGTCTATTACGGACGATTTGAGCCAGAAAAGTATTTGCAGCTTTTAAGCAAATATGAAGTCAATGTTCTTTGCTGTACGCCAACGGAATATCGCTTAATGGCAAAAGTGCCGACAATCGGCCAGTATCAGTTGCCGCACTTGCATAGTGCCGTATCTGCTGGAGAACCGTTAAATCGGGAAGTGATTGATACATTTGCCAAGCATTTTAACATACAAGTACGCGACGGATATGGACAAACAGAGAATACGCTGCTTGTTGGTGTGATGAAGGGAATGGAAATAAAGCCAGGTTCCATGGGAAAACCGACACCGGGGAATCGTGTCGAGATTGTTAATGAAAATGGGGAGCCTTGTCAAGTTGGAGAAGTAGGAGATATTGCGGTTCATATTGAAACACCGGCTCTGTTTAAGCATTATTATAAAGATCCTGAACGGACAGCCATGCAGTTTCGCGGCGATTATTACATTACGGGAGACAAAGCGAAAAAGGATGAGGACGGTTACTTTTGGTTTGAAGGCCGCGGTGACGATATTATTATCAGCTCGGGCTATACGATTGGACCTTTTGAAGTGGAAGACGCGCTTGTTAAGCATCCAGCTGTCAAAGAGTGCGCTGTTGTTGCCAGCCCAGACGAGATACGCGGACATGTCGTGAAGGCGTTTATTGTGCTGCGTGAAGGCGTGGATGCGAGCGATCCGTCGCTTATTCCAGCTTTGCAGGAGCATGTTAAGCAACTAACCGCACCATATAAGTATCCTCGCAAAATTGAGTTTATTGAAGAATTGCCTAAAACGACGTCCGGAAAAATTCGCCGTGTTGAACTACGGGAGCGGGAAATGAAGCTAGCACAGCAAAAATAGCGAAGCAGCTCGACATCAACAGATCGATCTTTTGAAGAAAGATAAAGCATTTTCAATAAAAAGGCTGATCTCAAAAATGAGATCAGCCTTTTCAGACTGCTGAAAAACGATTTTGTCAACGACAAAAACGTTTTTTACAGCAAGGTGATTTTATGCTTAAAGAAATGTTCGTTTCACTTTTTCCCAGAATGAATTATCTTTTAAACGAACCGTTTTCACGATGCGGCTGCTTAAAGAAATTTCAATCTTTTCAATATGTTGAATGCTTAACGCTTCATTATCCATGCCAATGATAGGATAATGGTTTCCATCTGGAGAGATTTTTAATGTTAATTTTCGTTGACCGCTTAAAATAAAAGAAGAACCTAGCGTGCGGTAGCGATTATTATTCAATGAAGCAAGTTCGCTGACTTGAATGCACGGCAGAAGAGGATCAACGACCGCTCCATTGACGGACTTATTGTAAGCAGTGCTTCCTGTCGGAGTCGCGACAATGATTCCATCGCCCCGAAACGTTTCAAAATGCAAATCGTCAATAAATACATCCATCACAAATGTTTTAATAATTCCGGAACGGATAGAGCATTCATTTAAGCAAAAAAAGGATGCTGTATCATCAATGGTTACTTGAATAATAGGATATTTACGCACCTCAATTTGCTCATGCGTCATCGCTTCCACCATATGGTCTGTATCGTCGATATGAAAATCGCAATAAAACCCACGTGATGGCAGAGTAGAAATGCCGGCATATAAACAGTCATCCCGAAATCCGCTTTGTCGTACCGCTTGAAGAAACGAGCCGTCATCCCCAATACTGACAATGATATTTGCTTTTCGATGGTCATCCACTACAACGAAATGATTTTGTTCTGCAATTTTGATCAGAGGTTCAACTTGCTTCTTCAGTTGTTCATCGTGTTTATAGAAAAAGTACAAGTGATTTCGCCTTTGTTCCATCATCCATCCTCCAGTTTGCCATATTTTAGTTCATCGATAATTATGGTAAAATAAATAAATCGTACATATAGTTTACCACTTATTTCTTTATGAAAAAAATGATTTGTAAAGGGGGAATGAAGATGAACCGCAAGCGATGGATCGCTTTGGCGATCGCTGTTGTTCTATTTGTTATTTCATCGCTAGTCAGCGTAATTACATCATTTATGACTAAGGATGTAGGGAAATGGTCAGAAGAATGGCTGGCTTTAAGCAATCAAAATTTTGAGGAAGAAGTGCTGGAGGAAGGAAATACAGCGAAGAAAATTGTGGTACTGGAAGTAAATGGGGTTATTGAAGAAGGAGATACAGCAAGCTCTTTATTTTCTTCAGCAGGCTACGATCATCGCAGTTTTTTGCAAATGATTGAGCAGGCTAAAGAGGATGAGACAGTGAAAGCGATCGTGCTGCGTGTCAACTCGCCAGGCGGCGGAGTGGTAGAAAGCGCAGAAATTCATGACCAGCTTCTGAAATTAAGGAAAGAAACGAAAAAACCGGTTTATGTATCGATGGGAGCGATGGCTGCTTCAGGAGGATACTATATCTCTACGGCAGTGGATAAAATTTTCGCAAGTCCTGAAACCATGACAGGTTCGCTCGGGGTTATTATGCAAAATGTGAATTATGAAGAGTTGGCAAAAAAATATGGAGTGGAGTTTGTAACGATCAAAAGCGGACCTTACAAAGATATTATGAGCCCGTCTCGGAAAATGACAGAAGAAGAACAGAAAATTTTACAGTCGCTTATTAACAATTCTTATGACGGGTTTGTCAAAGTCATCTCCGAAGGCAGACATCTTTCGGAAGATGAGGTGCGTAAAATTGCAGATGGCCGCATTTACGATGGTCGCCAAGCTAAACAGTTAAAGCTGATTGATGAATTTGGGTACTTAGATGACACAATTGCAGCCATGAAAAGGGATTACCATTTACAAGGAGCACAAGTTATAAAATATACAAATAATGCTGGCCTCGCATCGCTATTTCACATGCTGGCACCGGCCTTCACATCCAATCATGTTGAAGAGCTTGAACTTGTCCAATTGTTTTCAAAACCGAAATCGCCGCGCCTGATGTATTTATATGTGGAGTAGGAGGAGGGAAAGTGATGGTAGAAGAAAATGCCCACCTTGAAGAAGAAGCGGTCATGGCAACTGTTCCGATCATCCGCTATGCTGGATTTTGGATGCGTTTTTGGGCTTATTTATTTGATTTGCTTATTATAGGAAGCATTAATCGTTTGATTGTGTACCCTTTTTTTCAATGGCTTCATCTTTCATCAGAGGAAACAAGTATGTTTTCTCCGATCGCTGTAGCTACAGCTGTGACGTTTTATGCTTATTTTGTGCTCATGACGAAATATTTTCAACAAACATTGGGAAAGATGGTTTTCGGCTTGAAAGTGGCGAATTTAAACGATCGGCCTTTAACATGGCTAACGGTCTTATTTCGTGAAGTTGTCGGCAAGTTTATTTCTAAGTTTATTTTATTTATCGGCTTTCTTTTTGTGGCGTTCTCTAAGAAAAAACAAGGTTTGCATGATCAAATTGCTGATACGACCGTTATTCATGAGTAACCTGCGCAAGCAGGTTTATTTTTTTGCAATATGGTGACAATGATAGGATGAAAGGGAGTGCGAATCGTGATAGCTATCATCATCATCTCTATCATTATCCTTTTTTTGCTGATTCTTCTGTTTATGAAGCTGTCCATAACGATTCTGTTTCAACATGCGCAAGATAATGATGAATGCCGGATTATATTCAAAACATTTTTTGGACTTATTCGCTATACCATTCTTATTCCTTTAATTAAAGTGGATGAGTCATCCCCGGGAATCGTTTTTTTGCATAAAGAGAAGCTGAACCATCGTTCCGAAAGCCCGGCAAAAAGAAAAAAATATGATCCGCGCGAAATTATTCATAGTTTTAAAGAAACAAGAGACTTTGCCCGGCACGTCATCCATTTGCATGTCATTATTCGAAAATTTATGGCCCGTGTGTCGGTGACGAAGCTGGAATGGAGTACAAACATCGGGACAGGTGATGCCGCGCAAACGGGAATCGCTGTCGGAATCGGCTGGACGTTGAAATATGGAGTTGTTGCACTTGTTAGCAAATTTATGAAATTAAAAACAAAGCCGCTTCTCTCCATTACTCCTTCATTCCAAAAAGCTGTTTCAGAGACAAAAATCACATGTATGATTCATTTTCGAATCGGGTATGCTATGTTAGCAGGAATACGAATTTTGAAATATTGGCGCGGTAATCGTTTAAAACTAAAATCATTCGTCAGCCGTCAGGCAAATGAAAGCTACTAGTAGGAGGAGTTTGTATATGAGCAACCATCCAATCCAAGGATTAATGACAACAGCAATGGAAAACTTAAAGCAAATGATTGATGTGAATACGATCATTGGCGATCCTGTAGAAACGCCAGACGGAAGCGTTATTTTGACCGTTTCAAAAGTAGGATTTGGATTTGCCGCTGGCGGAAGCGAATTTATGCTTGAAGGGAAGCAAAACGGCACAAATACAGCTGTTTCGTCTGCTAACGGAAAGCCAAACGAAGAGCATCCGTTTGGAGGAGGAAGTGGCGGTGGAGTCTCCATTACTCCGATCGCGTTTTTAGTTGTTAACTCTTCTGGGGTGAAGCTGCTTCATCTTGATGAAAATACACATTTGTATGAAAAAATTCTCGATTTCGCTCCACAGGTTATTGAGAAAATTCAACATATGCTGCGAAGAAATAAGGAAGAAGAGGAAAGACATGAAGTACGGAAAAACGATTTAGGGATTTAATTGAAATCAAAATCGTTGAAAAATTTTCTCATTCCCGGTATGATTACGCTATACATACTTTTACGGGAGGAATTTTTATGGCCAACATCACATTTAAAGGAAATCCGGTTACGCTTATCGGGAATGAAGTGAAAGTGGGCGACAAAGCTCCAGATTTTAAAGTTTTGGCAAATGATTTATCTGAAGTGACGCTCTCGGATACGAAAGGCTCTGTTCGCCTCATCAGCGTTATTCCATCCATTGATACAGGTGTATGCGATGCGCAAACGCGCCGTTTTAACGAAGAAGCGGCAAAGTTAGATAACGTCAAAGTGTTGACGATCAGTGTTGACTTACCATTTGCTCAAAAGCGCTGGTGCGGAGCCAACGGCATTGAGAATGTTCAAGTGCTCTCCGATCATCGCGATGCTTCGTTTGGCCAAGCATACGGTGTGTTAATTAAAGAATTGCGCTTGCTTGCTCGGGCCGTATTCGTTGTTGACAGCAGCGACACGGTCACATACGTCGAGTATGTTTCAGAAGCAACCAACCACCCGAACTATGAAGCGGCTATTGAAGCAGCTAAAGCAGCAAAATAATGAAGAGAAGAAAAGACCTCGATTGGCTTTCGGGGTCTTTTTCATTGCAAAGAAAAACGATCGCTCATACAATAAAAGATTAGATACCCATAAAAGAGGGGGAACAATGATGCATTCACCAATTGAACGCTTGTTTTCGCTGTTCGATCAGACAGCGGTTATTTTGCAGGAAGAGCTGCGGTGTACATACTTAGAAGCTGTAGCAGAAACAGGAGAAAATTTTTTTTATGGCGATGTTCTGCAGGAAGAAGTTAGCGAACTGAATAGGAAGCGATTGAAAAACGAATATCGGCAAATTCAGCTCGAACGCTTCACAAATGAAGAAATTCGTAAAGCCTTTCAGCTCGCTGTATTAAAAGGAATGAAGGAACATACGCAGCCCCATCATCAAATGACTCCAGACGCTGTTAGCTTATTCCTCAGCTATTTAGTCGGCAAATTTATGAACCGCTACTTTGCGTTTACGATTTTCGATCCTGCGGTTGGAACCGCGAATTTGCTGACAGCCGTGCTGAACCATCTGCCAGAAAAACAAGTAAAAAGTTATGGGGGCGACATTGACGATTTACTGATGAAGGTGGCTTATGTCAACGCAAATTTGCAAAAGCATTCGATCCACTTTTTTAATCAAGACAGCCTGCAGCCGCTGTTTGTTGAACCGGTGGATGTGGTTGTGTGCGACTTGCCTATTGGCTATTATCCAAATGATGATAATGCCTCACGCTTTATATTGAAAGCAGAAAAGGGGCATTCGTATGCCCACCATTTATTTATTGAGCAAAGCGTTTCTTATACGAAAGAAGGAGGCTATTTATTTTTCTTAATTCCCAATTCGTTGTTTACTAGCGATCAAGCGGACAAGCTCCATTCGTTTGTGAAAGAATACACGGTAGTACAAGGATTGTTGCAGCTCCCGCTTTCGATGTTCAAAAATGAGCAGGCGGCCAAAAGCATTTTTATTTTGCAAAAGAAAGGCAGCAGCGTAAAGCCTCCTAAAAAAGCCTTGCTTGCTGAGCTTCCTAGCTTTTCAAATAAGCAGGCGATGCAGGGAATGATGCATAAAATCGACGAATGGTTCACAACAGAAAAGCAGGGGCTATAAAAATTCGATCATCCATACAAGTGATGCTAGTTGAGCATGGCGCGTTCCAGCTTGATGGCAGGTGATCCAATTTCGAAGGTGGGGCGGCTGAATAAGTCCACTTCACAGAACCATGAATGAGTCTGAAAGCAGTCTTGTGTCTTGTTCCACCTTCGTCACGCAGCCGCGTGACGAAAGGAAAAGGCCAGCCGTTGTGAATGTGTATTTGCCAAATATGAAGCTTATGACAAACGCTCGGAAGCGCGATCCGGGCGTTTTTTTATGGTTGATCCATCATAGAATGGATGCTGCTTCCACCGTCCAGAGAGAAATGGCTTAAATAGCACGGAGATGGTTCGGACGACACCTACCAAGCATATCATCGCGTGCTTCAATTTAAAATTTTAGGAATATAAAAACATATTTTCTGCAAACGATTACAATCATGAGAAATGCTTGAAACTATAGTTGAACGAATCGTAAAATGGAGAAGAATTCATCTGTATTCATTCTTTATTATCAAGTAACAAAGGACTATTTTCTGAATATAAGGGAGTTGTTTATCGGAGATGTCGAAAATTATTGCGATTAACGCAGGCAGCTCATCATTGAAATTTCAATTGTTTGATATGCCTAGCGAAACCGTATTAACGAAAGGATTAGTCGAGCGAATCGGCTTTGAAGATGCCGCGTTTACCATTACAGTAAACGGAGAAAAGGTGCAGGAGGTCACACCAATTCCTGATCATGCCGTTGCTGTTAAAATGCTGCTTGATAAACTCATTCGTTTCGAGATCATTCACTCATTTGAAGAAATCGACGGAATAGGCCACCGCATTGTTCATGGCGGCGAAAAGTTCAGCGATTCTGTTTTAATCACGGATGAAGTGCTAAAGGAAATTGAAGAGTTATCCGAGCTTGCGCCTTTGCATAACCCAGCGAATATTATTGGTGTGAAAGCATTTAAAGAAATACTTCCAAACGTCCCAGCAGTAGCGGTGTTCGATACGGCATTTCATCAGACGATGCCAGAGCAGTCGTTTTTATACAGCCTGCCATATGAATATTATACGAAATTTGGAATTCGGAAATATGGCTTTCACGGGACATCTCACAAGTATGTGACGCAGCGGGCAGCTGAACTGCTGGGCCGTCCAATTGAGCAGCTTCGTTTAATCTCCTGCCATCTTGGAAACGGAGCGAGCATTGCAGCGGTAGAAGGCGGAAAATCGATTGATACATCGATGGGCTTTACACCGTTGGCAGGGGTAGCGATGGGAACTCGTTCTGGAAATATTGATCCAGCGCTTATTCCTTATATCATGGAGAAAACAGGAAAGACTGCTGAAGAAGTGATCGATGTTTTAAATAAAAGAAGTGGAATGCTTGGAGTTTCCGGTTTTTCAAGCGATTTGCGCGATATTGAAAAGGCTGCGGCGGAAGGAAACGAACGGGCTGAGCTTGCTCTTGAAGTGTTTGCCAATCGCATTCACAAGTATATTGGTTCCTATGCGGCTCGCATGTGCGGTGTGGACGCCATCATTTTTACAGCGGGAATTGGTGAAAACAGTGATGTCGTGCGGGCAAAAGTATTGCGCGGCCTTGAATTTATGGGCGTTTACTGGGATCCGTCGCTCAATAAAGTGCGCGGTAAAGAAGCGTTTATCAGCTATCCTCACTCTCCAGTAAAAGTATTAGTCATTCCAACGAATGAAGAGGTCATGATCGCTCGCGATGTTGTTCGCTTAGCGGATATTGCCTATGTATAAGAAAAAAGCCAGACGTTAACGTCTGGCTTTTTTCAATATAGACATTAATTGAGAAACAGCTGATTTACAATCGTAGCTGTTTTCATTACCCGCAATCCTTCCTTTATGGACAATATGGCTATTATGAATGAAAAGGAAAGGTTTGTCGTTCACTTTTTGCTGCTTTGGAACCGTGTCATCCTAAAAATTGTTTCTCCCACTATAACATAGCCCTTAGGAAAAAGGATTTTGAATGATATGATGGAGAATATAAAGGAATGGTTGGCTAGTACCAAAGGATAGCAAAGATTTTTTATGGATGATTCCATTTTGTGGATACTAGTCTAGGGGACTGATGAACGGAAGTGAATGAGCTGGATTGATTGCAAGTGTCATGAATCTCTTAGACTGAGCATGCGATATGGTTTCGTGTTCCATCTTATCACACTTAGAAAAAACCACTCGTTTTTTCAACCGCATGAGCTATAAGCCGAATGCTAGAAGTGATAAAAAAGAAAGGAGTTTGTTATGGCTGTATTTGAGCATAAACAGGAAGCACCGAAAGTGGTAAAATGCAAAATTATTACGATCAGTGATACAAGAACTATGGAGACAGATAAGAGCGGAAAAGCGATGTTTGAGCTGCTTCAAGGAGCTGGACATGAGATCGTGGATTATGAAATCGTCAAAGACACAAAAGAAGAGATTCGCCAAGCGGTCTTAGCCGGGTGCCGGCATCCGGAGATCGACGTCGTTTTGACAAACGGCGGAACAGGAATCGCCAAGCGCGATGTGACGATTGAGACGATGAAAGAAATTCTTGATAAAGAAATCGTTGGTTTTGGCGAATTGTTTCGGATGCTCAGCTACACCGAAGATATCGGGTCTGCCGCTATGCTGTCACGCGCCATCGCCGGAGTGGCAAATGATACAGCCATTTTTGCGACGCCGGGCTCGACGGGAGCTGTTCGTCTGGCGATGACGAAATTAATATTGCCGGAATTGCCGCATGTTGTCAGGGAAATAAGAAAGGATGCATGAGAAAAAACGTGCTTATTCACTGAAGCGGGCGCTCAGACTGTCGATAAATGCTTTGATCCTGCTTCTTTTGCCTCACTTGTTTATCTTAGGCAGTTCGATTTTGCTATCACCGCGATGGGCTGTCCAGAAAATCAACATCTATGAAAGTGGAAAATCATAAAAAGATAAAAGGGCGTCTATAAGCCGATTCTCCAGCTTATAGACGCCCCTTTTTATCTGATTAAGCGTTTTTTTGTTTTTCTATTTCTTGGTTGCGAAGGATGAAGCGTTGGATTTTTCCGCTTGATGTTTTAGGAAGTTCTGCTACAAACTCCACTTCGCGCGGGTATTCATGTTTAGATAAGCGATTTTTAACAAATAAAGATAATTCTTCGGCCAATTCTTTGGTAGGTTCATATGCATTTGCCAATACAACGAAGGCTTTTACAATCTCTCCTTTAAGCGGGTCGGGCTTTCCAACAACAGCTGCTTCTACCACAGCTGGATGCTCGATCAGCGAGCTTTCGACCTCGAAGGGCCCGATGCGGTATCCGGCACTGGAAATGATATCATCTGCTCTCCCTTGGAACCAAAAGTATCCATTTTCATCCTTCAGCGCCAAATCTCCAGTCAGGAACCAATCACCGATCATTCTTTGCGCCGTTTTTTCAGGATCTTTCCAGTAACCGTGGAAAACATTTGGAATCGAATGGGTATGAAACGCAATTTGTCCTACTTCACCCGTTGGTACTTCTTGTCCTTGATCGTCAAGCAAGGCCACTTCAAATCCCGGCAGCGCCCAGCCCATCGATCCCGGCAATATGTCCATATCGAGAGAGTTGAAGTTGCCAATGAGCATCAATGTTTCAGACAATCCGTAGTGATCATGAACGGTGACCCCTAAATTTTTTTGGAAGAAGCGGATGACTTCAGGATTGAGCGGCTCACCGGCAGAACTCATCGCACGGACACGAATATCATACTTTGTGATTAGTTCTTCTCCAGCCGCTACCATCGCTCGATAAGCGGTCGGTGCAAATGCGAAATTGGTAACACCGTATTTTTCCATTAATTCGTAATATGTTTCTGCCTTGAACGGCCCTTCATATAGGACGATTGGCACGCCGAAGCACATTGGTGCAAAGGTGCAAAAGATTAGACCATAGGCCCAGCCAGGGTCAGCTCCTCCTAGAAAAATATCGTCATCCCGTAAATCGACAGCATAGCGCATATACGGATAGATATTGATTAAAAGGTTGTGTGTCCACATCGCTCCTTTTGGCATTCCAGTAGAGCCGGAAGTATATTGAATCGCTAATAAATCGTTGACTGTCATTTTTTCCGTTACATGATCGCTAGATTCTTTTGAAAGCGTTTCCCAAAAATCCCAATCATGAGGTTCAGTAGGGCCATCTATGACAAAGATGTGCTCAAGTGTAGGCGCCTTATCTTTTGTCGGCAGCTTTGCCCGCTGTTCTCGATTCGTTAGGATCGCCTTTGCCTCACAATTATTAATCCGATATTCGACCGCTTGCGGACCGAAGGCAGTAAATAACGGCACATAAACGGCGCCAACTTTCCAAGCAGCGAGAATGTAGACGACTAATGCAGGGTTTTTTGGCAAAAGCGCGCAAACCCGATCCCCTTTTTTAATCCCGATTTTGCGAAAGACATTGGCCATTTGATTGGACCAGTTGCGAAGCTCTTCATATGTAATGATTCGCTTTTCTCCCGAATGGTTTTCATAAAATAATGCAATGCGTTGCGGATCGCCTGCGTAGCGGTCGCAAACTTCATGGGCGACGTTAAAGTATTCCTTCGGATTCCAATCATAATGCTTAAATACATCATCCCAAGAAAAAGATTCGATTAGCGAAGTGTATGATGCCGTCTTTTCCATATAAATCCCCCTCTGTTGCTTCAATTAGTGAAAGTTAATATACAAATAATAATATGAAAAAAAAAAATATTCAATATATTTTACAAAAATAAAAAAATGGAGAGGGATGAATGTTTCTGTCTCTCCGATTCGTTCTTTTATTGATGCACCTGCTTTGATACCGTTTGGTTCATTCGATACCAAATCCATAAGTCATTAATGACAGAAGCAAGCTCGGCAATTTCAAAGTTAAGCTGGCATGAACGGGTAAAATTATTTTCATCGCTTAATTGCTCCTGCTTATGATTGATGATTTGTTCGAGTTCAGCGATCCGATCAGGGATTGTTCCGCGGATTTTTTCCCATTCCAATAAGATTTCGTGCTGCTCTTTTTCGCTATATTCTTCCCACTCTTTATCAAGTGAAGGCAACGAAATACCGAGCCGCTGATCATGGATAAAGTAAGCGTTCATCTCTCTCCCTCGCTTTCTTCCTTTTATTTTACAAAAAAGCATAAGCGGGCAACAAGAGAGAAAAGAATAGTATTTTTATACTTTTTGTTGAATAACTATTGAAAAAAATCATAAAAGCTGATAAATTGGTAATGTGGATTTTTGAATATTTATTTAGTTTTAAGTATATTTATGTATATCAAGGGAAGGGGAATCATAATGGCTAATCCAAAAATTGTGTTAGCTTATTCCGGCGGTTTAGATACATCGGTTGCTATTAAGTGGTTACAAGAGCGAGGCTATGATGTTGTCGCGTGCTGCTTAGATGTAGGCGAAGGAAAAGATCTCGATTTTGTGCAAAGCAAAGCCTTAACGGTTGGCGCTATCCAATCATATGTTATCGACGCGAAGGAGGAATTTGCCAACGAGTACGCGCTCGTAGCGTTGCAGGCTCATACGCTTTATGAAGGAAAATATCCGCTTGTCTCTGCTCTGTCGCGTCCATTAATCGCAAAAAAGCTAGTTGAAATTGCCGAGTTGGAAGGTGCGGTAGCGGTTGCTCACGGCTGCACAGGAAAAGGAAATGACCAAGTTCGTTTTGAAGTGTCGATTAAGGCGCTGAACCCGAACTTGGAAGTAGTGGCTCCTGTTCGGGAATGGAGCTGGTCACGCGAAGAAGAGATTGAATATGCGAAAAAGCACGGTATTCCGATTCCAATTGATTTAGATAGCCCGTTTTCTATTGACCAAAACTTATGGGGAAGAAGCAATGAATGCGGTATTCTCGAAGATCCTTGGGCCGCTCCGCCAGAGGAAGCTTATGAGTTAACAGCGGCATTAGAGGATACGCCAGATGTTCCAGAGATCATCGAGATCGGCTTTGAGCAAGGAGTTCCAAAAACGCTAAACGGAAAGCATTATTCGCTTGCTCAATTGATCTTGGAGCTTAATGCGTTGGCTGGTAAGCATGGAGTTGGACGGATTGATCATGTTGAAAACCGCCTTGTCGGCATCAAGTCACGTGAAGTCTATGAATGCCCTGGCGCGATGACGCTTATTAAGGCGCATAAAGAATTAGAGGATTTAACCCTTGTGAAGGAGGTCGCTCATTTTAAACCGTTAATTGAGCAGAAATTAGCGGAAATCATCTATAACGGCTTGTGGTTTTCACCGCTGAAAGATGCGCTTGTTGCATTTTTAAATGAAACGCAGAAAAATGTCACAGGAATTGTGCGCGTCAAATTGTTTAAAGGTCATGCCATCATTGAAGGGCGAAAATCGGAGTTTTCGCTATATGATGAAAAGCTGGCGACATACACAGCGGAAGATGAATTTGATCATCAAGCAGCTGTCGGCTTTATCTCCCTATTTGGCTTGCCAACGAAAGTACACAGCATCGTGAACAGCAAAAAGAAGGTGAATGTGTGAAAAAGCTTTGGGGCGGACGATTTACAAAAACAGCAGAAGAGTGGGTCGACGAGTTCGGTGCGTCGATCCCTTTTGATCAACAGCTCGTTGAAGAAGATATTGAAGGAAGCATTGCACATGTGACGATGCTTGGGAAATGCGGCATTTTGCCCAATGATGATGTCGAGATCATCAAGACTGGTTTGCTTGCGCTTTTAGAAAAAGCAAAACAGGGTCAGCTGGAGTTTTCTGTTGCATATGAGGATATTCATTTGAATATCGAGAAGATGCTAATGGATGAAATTGGTCATGTGGGCGGAAAATTGCATACTGGACGAAGCCGCAACGATCAAGTCGCAACGGATATGCATCTCTATTTGCGTAAACGTGTTACAGAAATGATGGATCTGATGAAAGAGTTGCAAAAGGTGCTTGTTGAAAAAGCAGAGCAACATATTGAAACATTAATTCCAGGATACACACATTTACAGCGGGCGCAGCCAGTTTCATTTGCTCATCACTTGCTTGCTTATTTTTGGATGCTTGAGCGCGACTATGAGCGTTTTGCTGAATCTTTAAAACGCATTAATAAGTCGCCTCTTGGAGCGGGAGCGTTGGCCGGAACGACTTTTCCCATTGATCGCGAGTATGCCGCTGAATTGCTGGGGTTTGATGGAATATATGAAAATAGCATCGATGCGGTGAGCGATCGAGATTTTATTATTGAATTTTTAAGCAACAGTTCGATGTTGATGATGCATCTATCGCGTTTTTGTGAGGAATTGATTCTTTGGTCGAGCCAAGAGTTTCGATTCGTCGAGATGGATGATGCATTTGCCACAGGAAGCAGCATTATGCCGCAGAAGAAAAATCCCGATATGGCAGAGCTCATACGCGGAAAAGTGGGGCGGGTATATGGCAACTTGTTTGGATTGCTAACGGTCATGAAAGGGACACCGCTTGCTTATAATAAAGATATGCAAGAGGATAAAGAAGGAATGTTTGATACGGTCAAAACCGTTATGGGCTCATTAAAAATTTTTGCCGGTATGATTGAAACGATGAAGGTGAATGTGGCGGCTATGGAAGCGGCGACGAAGCAAGATTTTTCAAACGCGACAGAGCTTGCTGACTATTTGGCGGCAAAAGGAGTACCTTTCCGCGAAGCGCATGAAATTGTAGGAAAGCTTGTTTTAACATGCATTGAAAAAGGAATATTTTTAGCTGACTTGCCGCTTGAGGTGTATCAAAAAGCTTCACCTTTGTTTGAATCTGATATTTACGAGGCGCTGAATCCGTACACGGCGGTGGATCGGCGCAACAGCGCTGGAGGGACGGGGTTTGCCGAAGTGCGCAAAGCAGTGGCCAACGCGAAAAAACGGTTGAGTGAAAAAAAGCGATACGAATAAACAAGACCGATCCACCTTTTGTGGATCGGTCTTGGAGTGTTGATAAATGGGATAACAAATCAAAAGGAAATGATGGACAAAGTTGATTTTTGCCTATCATCTTTTTTCATAAATCATTGATTCGATCAGCTTGCGTCATGTCAAAGTGTGACCTGCTGTCGAAATCGACTCATCATCTGTTTACTTAAGGAGCAATGTTGGAGAAGCCGGTCGCAGCTATACAAATACAGATGGATTTTTCAGCAAAAGCCCCGTCGCTTCCTCTTTTATGTCGATTTTTCAACCCGAATCTCTATATAACACTACGGACTATTTTATACTTCTCCAAGCTCTTTTTCCGTTCTGACAACTAACACATCGCACTTGGCATAGCGAGTAATATGCTCGGAAACACTTCCAATCAATAAACGCTCGACAGCATTTAATCCTGTGGCACCGCAGATGATTAAGTCTGCTTTGTGTTTTGGAGCGATGTTTTTGGCGATTTTTACTTTTGGAGAACCGAATTCAATGTCGACAATGACATGTTCAATTCCAGCTTCTAGAGCTTGCTGCTTATAGTTTTCTAGCAGTTCCTTTGCATATTGCTCAGAACGCTCCACTACTGATTGGCTATGTGCTTCAACGGCAGCAAATGCGCGAATATCAATAATGTGGGTTAAAATCAAGGATGCTTCGTTGCGTTTGGCGATTTGGATCGCTTTTTTAAACGCCCATTCAGCTTCCTGCGAGCCATCTACAGCGACAACAATCGTTTTATACGTCATTGTCATGTTTCCCCACTCCCCTTTTGGATAGAAATGTTAGTTCTAATTGAAGTATATCATATAGAAAACTAGGAAAACTAGAGCTGTCATAACAATTTTATGAAAAAGGAGTGACAGGCATGGAGGATAAAAAGAAGAACAATGAATGGAATTTATACGATGATGAAGAGGTAGCGCAAGAAATTAGCGAACAAATCATGTCTGCTTATCATAGTGATGGCATTGAACAAGAGCAACCGCATTATCAACCACAAAGAGAGATAGGAGAATGATAAAAGCCATCATGGCGTATATACGCCATGATGGCTTCAGATTGTTGGCAAACGCTTTTATCCTGCGTCACCGGCCTCGCTTGTCCCGCTCATGAACTTCTTTTGTTCCATTCGCGTCTTCGCTTGGCTCCGCTCTTTGTCTACCAAGCATTTTTGAGCAGCCTGAGCCTGATAGGAAAAAATCAAAATCACTGAACGCAATAATGGTAGACAAAATTAATTTTGATTTTGTCTGTCACCTGATGCTGGGTGTGTTTCATGGTATGATAAGTATAATGGATGTTTTTTCTTTTGGGATTGTAGTAAAGTAAAATTAGATACTTGTTTATGGGGAGGAGTTTTTCGAGTGCGACATGCCCTCATAACAGCTGGTGCAAAAGGATTGGGACGAAAGGTGACGGAGGTGCTGCTTGAAAAAGGATACTCGGTAACCGTAAACTACCGAAGCGATGAAGCTGCCGTCCATTCACTTCAACAAAAATATGCTCATGTTTCTGAACGGCTGCAATTCGTGAAGGGGGATGTTACAAAAAAAGAAGATTTACATCATTTGGTTGCTCAAGCGCTAGCGAAATTCGGCCGTATCGATTTTTTAATTAATAATGCCGGGCCTTATATTTTCGAACGAAAAAAGCTAGCAGATTATAGTGAAGCAGAATGGTATGAGATGATCGAAGGAAATTTGAGCGCCGTTTTTCATTTGTTTAAAAAAACGATTCCAATTATGAGAAACCAAGGATTTGGCCGCATTATTACGTACGGCTTTCAAGGAGCAGCCAATGCGCCAGGCTGGCTGCATCGTTCTGCATTTAGTGCCGCGAAAGTTGGACTTGTTTCCTTAACCAAAACGATTGCGGTAGAGGAAGCGGAATATGGAATTACAGCCAATATGATTTGTCCTGGGAACATATTAGGGGATATGAAAGAGGCGACCATTGCGGAATCAAGAAAGCAAAGAGATGAGATGACGCCTATAGGGCGTTCAGGAACGGGAGAAGATATAGCCCGGATGATTGCATTTTTATGTGAAGAAGATTCGGATATGATTACAGGCTCCATTATTGAAGTGACAGGAGGAATGGATGTCATTCATCGGTATCGTTAATGTGAATAATTTTCCAGCGTTCATTCCATTCTATATATAGTACAGATGGAAATACTTTCTTGGTGCGGTTTTTTTAAGAAAAAATTACGACAGCGCTCGTAATGGAGGAGGACGGTTGATGATGAAAATAGGTGTGCCGAAGGAAATTAAAAACAATGAAAATCGTGTGGCGATGACCCCAGCTGGAGTAATGACGCTCGTTCAAGCGGGGCATGAGGTGTATGTAGAAGCAGGCGCTGGAGAAGGGTCAGGATTTTTAGATGAGGAATATGAAAAAGCGGGAGCTACGATTGTTAAAACGGCTCAAGATGCTTGGGCGGCAGAAATGGTGATGAAGGTAAAAGAGCCGCTTCCCCAGGAATATCAATATTTTCGAGAAAACTTAATTTTATTTACATATCTCCATTTGGCAGCAGAGTCTGAATTAACGAAAGCTCTTATTGATCACAAAGTAGTCGGGGTTGCCTATGAAACCGTACAGCTTGCTAATGGCTCCTTACCGCTGTTGACGCCGATGAGTGAAGTGGCTGGCCGAATGTCGGTGCAAATTGGTGCGCAATTTTTAGAAAAGCCGCATGGTGGAAAGGGAATCTTATTAGGAAGTGTGCCGGGAGTCAAACGAGGAAAGGTGACGATTATTGGAGGAGGCGTGGCTGGAACGAATGCAGCCAAAATGGCAGTGGGACTCGGCGCAGAAGTCACGATTATTGATGTGAATCCGGAGCGCCTGAGACAGCTTGATGATTTATTTGGCGACCACGTTACGACGCTGATGTCAAATATGTATAATATTGCTGCATCGGTTCAAGACTCGGACTTAGTGATTGGAGCGGTACTCATCCCAGGAGCAAAAGCGCCAAAGCTAGTGACCGAAGAGATGATTCGTACCATGTCTCCCGGCTCGGTTGTCGTTGATATTGCCATTGATCAGGGTGGAATTTTTGAAACAACCGATCGTGTCACGACCCATAGTGATCCAACTTATACGAAGCATGGCGTTGTTCATTATGCGGTTGCTAATATGCCAGGGGCTGTTCCACGCACGTCCACCTTTGCCCTGACAAATGTCACCGTGCCGTATGCGCTGCAAATTGCCAATAAAGGGTATCGTCAAGCATGTCTTGATCATCCAGCGCTGTTAAAAGGCATGAATACATTGAACGGTTATGTGACATATGAAGCTGTAGCAAGGGCGCATAACCTCTCATTTCAAGATGCCAAACCTTTGTTAGAGTCAATGTGAAAACAAGCGGCGTTCACTTTGGAGAACGCCGCTTGTTTTTATAATAGGATGAATTCTTTTGGATAATTTGTTAAAATCTCTGCGCCGTTTTCAGTAATCAAGATATCATCTTCGATACGCACACCGCCGATGTCCGGAATGTAAATGCCCGGTTCAATTGTAAAGACCATCCCCGGCTCGAGCGGCATCGTATTGGTTGCATTCATCGAAGGATATTCATGAACTTCAATGCCTAATCCGTGCCCGACGCGATGAGTAAAATAAGAACCGTAACCAGCTTGCTCAATCAACTGTCTTGCCGCTTTGTCCACCGCACCAATCTCTGTTCCTGGCTTTGATGCCGCAATAGCAGCGAGCTGGGCGTTTAAGACGGTATGATAAATTTGCTTTTGCTCATCGTTTGGTTGGCCAAACATAACGGTTCGCGTAATATCTGAACAATATCCATCTAAAATAACGCCTAAATCGAATAAGACAAAATCTCCTTTTTGAATAGAGGCTAAGCCTGGGGTGCCATGAGGATCAGCCGTTTTGGCCCCCGTCAATACCATCGTTGCAAACGACATTTGGCGAACGCCCTTTTTCTTCAATTCGTACTCAATGGCGGCAATCACTTCTAATTCTGTTTTGCCTTCAGCAATCGCTTTTACGCCGACTTCCACGCCATAATCAGCGAGAGAAGCTGCTTGCCGTAAAATCGCGATTTCTTGTTCATCTTTAATCATGCGCAGCTGTCGCAATTTTTCCTCTACATTAACGGTTGAGCGCACGGAAAAATAGGTACATAGCTGTTCATATCGTTCAAGAGATAGGTGTGTTTTTTCAATCGCGACATTTTCAACGGTCACAGATCTTTTGTTCATATGCGTATAAATGTGCTCCCAAGGATTTTCAATATCGCTGTAGCCGATAATAGAATAAGCCCAACCGGAGCGTTTAGCTTGAGCCACTTCCATTTGTGGACAGATGAGAACGGGCTCATCATTTGGGAAGACGAGCAGCGCTAAAAGCCGTTCATGCGGTTCACTGTAAAATCCGCTTAAGTAAAAGACATTAGCGGTGGATGTAATAAGGGCGAAGGAAAGCTGCTCTTGCTGCATCCAGTGTGAAAGCGATTGAAGTCGTTGGTTCATTATGTTCACTTCCTTTTATTTCCATATTGATAAACATCAATCCATCTGTCGCTTTCATTGACGAGGTGCCCATCAATGACTCAGCATTTTGAACAAGAGGTTTATCGCAAGCAAATACTTCGTTGATTTTCTTGTTCTAAAAAGCACGAAGAAAGCGTTTGCGTTAAAATAGTGGATGATTGATGCTCATGAGCAGACTCTATATTTGAGAGTACCAGTAATTTTGCCGGATGTAAACGATTATGCATGATTCTTAAGCGAGTCTATGACTTTGCCAAAGCAGCTGCCGTCCGTTCTAATAGTATAAGGACCATGAATGAATGGATTTTATCTAGCAATACGTACTAGCTTTTCTGCTTCTTAAGAACACCTGTGGGCCCATCCGTTTGCCTGCTAGGTGTTCATTCGCTACATGAAGAAGGAAATATAAAAGTTTTTGCGAAATATATCAATGAAAGACCTTGTACATAGGAAAGGAGCAGATCAAATTGAAGCTTACGTATCATGGACATTCAGTTGTCAAAATTGAAACGAACAGAAAGACGATTTTCATTGATCCGTTTATTACAGGAAATGGGGCGACGGATCTGAATGCTGACGACGTAAAGGTAGATGTGATTTTGCTGACACATGGGCATAGTGATCATGTAGGCGATACGATTCCGCTTGCGCTTCGCAACAATGCGCTGGTAGTGGCTCCATTTGAATTGGCTACGTATTTAAGCTGGCAAGGTGTCAATGCGCATCCGATGCATATTGGCGGAGCGCACCAATTTGAATTTGGAAAAGTCAAATTAACCCAAGCCTTCCATGGTTCCAGTTATATTGACGAAAACAAGCAAATCATTTATACGGGAATGCCGTGCGGGATTTTATTCTATGCGGAAGGAAAAACGATTTATCACGCGGGAGATACGGCGCTGTTTTCGGATATGAAGCTGATTGGCGAGCGAAATGAAATCGATGTGGCCTTTTTGCCGATTGGCGACAATTTTACAATGGGACCAGAGGATGCGGCGTTGGCAGCGGACTGGCTGCGTGCCAAAACCGTTGTACCGATTCATTACAACACATTCCCGGTCATTGAGCAAAATCCGCACCAGTTTGTTTCGCTGCTCAAAGAGGGCGTGGGAAAAGTATTACAACCAGGAGAAAGTATGGAATTATAGCAAAAAAGGGGCTTTTATCCAAGCTCCTTTTTTGTTTGCGAATCATGTGGCTAGCCCTTCATTGAATCGCGCTTCATTCACCTTTATAATAAAAATAGACTTTGGCACAAAGGGTGAAGACATTTGGCGACAAAACATGAGCAAATTTTGCAATATATTGATAGCTTGCCGGTAGGAGAAAAAATTTCTGTTCGGCAAATTGCGAAAGAAATGGGGGTAAGCGAAGGAACGGCTTACCGGGCGATTAAGGATGCGGAAAATAAAGGGTATGTCAGCACGATTGAGCGTGTTGGAACGATTCGAATCGAGAGAAAAAAGAAAGAAAATATTGAGAAGCTCACTTACGCGGAAGTTGTCAATATTGTGGATGGACAAGTGCTAGGAGGACGTGAAGGTCTGTATAAAACGCTCAACCGCTTTGTCATTGGTGCAATGAAACTTGAAGCGATGATGCGTTATACAGGAGCAGGAGATTTATTAATTGTCGGAAACCGGACGAAGGCGCATCAACTTGCGCTAGAAGCAGGTGCGGCCGTGTTGATTACCGGAGGCTTTGATACAGATGATTATGTCAAAAAACTGGCGGACGAGCTGCAGCTGCCCATTATATCGACAAGCTATGATACGTTTACAGTTGCGACGATGATCAATCGTGCGATTTACGATCAGCTCATTAAAAAAGAAATCGTTCTTGTTGAAGATATTTTAATTCCTTTCGAAAAAACGGTATATTTAGAAACCACTGATATAGTCGAAAAGTGGTATCAGCTCAATCGCGAAACGAAGCACAGCCGCTTTCCTGTCGTTGACCATCATTTAAAAGTGCAAGGAATGGTGACATCAAAAGATGTATTAGACTGTGAACGGACGCTGCCGATTGAAAAAGTCATGACGAAATATCCGATTACTGTAAACGGAAAAACGTCGGTTGCCTTTGCTTCACATATTATGGTATGGGAAGGCATTGAATTGTTGCCGGTTGTCGATGACCATAATCGTCTTCAGGGAATTATAAGCAGGCAGGACGTATTAAAGGCGCTGCAAATGATTCAGCGACAGCCGCAAGTCGGGGAAACGATCGATGATCTCATTACAGGCCAATTTCAAGAAGCAGAGCAGCAATCGAAAACAGAAAATGTCTTTCAATGCACGGTAACGCCGCAAATGACGAACTATTTAGGAACGTTGTCTTATGGAGTGTTTACAACGATTGTGACGGAAGCGGCGACGCGGGTATTGCGGCTATATAAACGCGGAGATTTAGTGATCGAAAATATTACGATTTATTTTATTAAACCAGTGCAAATTGACAGTATTATTGATATTAAAGCAAGGCTGCTAGAAATTGGACGGAAATTCGGAAAGGTTGATGTTGAAGTATATCATGACGGAGTGGTTGTAGGAAAAGCATTAATGATGTGCCAGTTAATGGACAGGTAGTTTTTATGGACGGGGGATCATGATCCCCCGTTTTTAGCTGTTCCCTGTGCCTCTTCTATCACCAGCGGCAAATAATGCTTATAGGACCGATATCCAGCCCATGCGCTTCCGCCACCCACCAATAAAAAAATGATTCCGACAATATAGGTGACGGTTGAAGAATGTAAAAAGAATTGGTTGATGCCGAAGAAAAAGACAAATAGGCCGAGAGCTATGCTTGATTTTGCAGAAAGCCATCGCCGTTCGAGCGGGCGCTGGCTACGAAAATATTTCATTTTATAATAGGCGTAGAAGGAAAGAGAAAAAATGATGAGAATGACTAGTGCAGGCATGAACGCACCCCTCCATCTTTTGTTTCTCTACCATTGTACATGTTTTTCCCTTATAATGAAAGAAAACTATCGTAAAAGAGGGAACGAATATGAACGAGAAGGCATTGGAAATTTTACAGGTGATTCAGCAATTTGAAACGATCATTATTCACCGCCACGTCCGTCCTGATCCAGATGCATACGGCTCCCAAGGAGGATTGGCGGAAATTCTGAAGGCCTCATTTCCACAAAAAAATGTTTATACAGTAGGAAGAGAAGAAGAATCGCTTAATTTTTTAAGACGGTTGGATCAAATCGATGATCATGTATATAAAAACGCGCTTGTGATTGTATGTGACACGGCGAACCAGGAGCGGATCTGTGATGGGCGCTATCGGTTAGGAAAAAAACTGATTAAAATTGATCATCATCCGAACGAAGATCCGTACGGAGATTTATTGTGGGTCGATACGAACGCCAGCTCGACAAGTGAAATGATTTATGAGTTTTACTTAGCAGGCAAAGAGAAAGGCTTGGTCATGACGAAAGAAGCAGCTCGTTTGATTTACGCTGGGATTGTCGGGGACACGGGACGTTTTCTTTTTTCAAGAACAAGCTCTAAAACATTCCAATATGCAAGCGAACTAGTTGAATACGGCTTTTCATTGACCGATCTATATGATGAGCTATATCGCACAAAAGTGAATATTGCTCATTTAAGCGGATATGTGCTACAAAATTTTCAGCTTTCTCCAAGCGGAGTCGCGTTTGTAAAAATGACAAAAGAACTGCTTGGAAAATATAACGCTTCTCCGTCCGAAGCGTCGCAGCTTGTAAGTCTTCTTGGCAACGTTGATGGAATACAGGCATGGGTCTTTTTTATTGAGGAGGACAAAGAAATTCGTGTTCGCCTCCGTTCAAAAGGAACGATTGTCAATGAAGTAGCAAAAAAATACGGGGGCGGCGGACATCCTTTCGCTGCAGGTGCGTCGATTTATTCTTGGGAGGATGCGGATCGGGTGATTGCTGATTTAGAATTGGCGTGCCAAGCCCATTAATAACTCAAACCGATCTAGAGAAGGTCCGTTTTTTATGTGGTCGGAGATTTTGTCCCCGGCTATAATCCAGCAGTTATCACTTGTTCGTTGTTCGGTGACTTCTTTCTGTTTGTTGAAAGATTTTTTGGTTTCCATTTATATTTATGTTGCTGTTTTGATAGATCGATGTTGCAAGTACTGCTATTAAGGAAAATGACCAAATACAACCAAACGTAATTTTTGTTTAAAAAATATGTCAAGCGTGTTGATGATCCAATAAAAATCAATCGACATTGCTTGATTCCTTACTTTTCTGCCGTAGTCGGCAAGCCACTCGCTTGCCGACTGGACATGCAGAAAAGCGTGTGTCTAGCTCAATCATTCCATATTTTTAGTAAAATAATGGATCATCAACACTAGTGAAAAGATATCATCTTTTTTGAAATCCCCTTCATCCTATTTTTATATGGTCATTCTCGATGATATCCTGCTAGCGGTGAACGGGCTTTAGCTTTAATTCAATTGATAATGTAGTGAATAAAAACAGCTCCGTTATTTCAAGTCGATACGTTTGCTCATTGATGGTATAGGTTTTGTTTTCAATCGTCTTTTTTAATAAATCCTTGCTTTGATAGACGGTTTCGATATCTTTGGCGACTAGGTGGGATACATCTTCTTTGACGCTTTCTTCAATATGAAATTTCATATAGGAATCGAGTTTATACTCATTTGCGTTGACAAGCTGGATGCGAATTTCTTGGACGGTCAACTTTTTTTTGTTCAGTTTGTTTAGTTTAATATAATCTTCCTGCCAAATTTGAATATCGCTGTTTAAATCAGCAATTTTGTCTTGAAGTTCAGTGATCTGGCGCACCTGCTTTTCTTGCAATACACCAAATAAATGTAAAAATATGAACCAGCTTAGGACCGCACCGATCGCGGCGCCGGCAAAAAAACGCTGCCAAGTTTTGTCGCGATAGTATGGAGGAATTCTCATGAAGAAATATGCTCCTGTGTCAGCCATGTAATAATGGTAACACCTGTTTGTGCGCCACCGATCGCGGAAATAATGAGCAGAAACTGCTTGACAATGTCACGTGTTTCTCCTGAAAATAAGCCGCGCTCGACTGTATAAAACGTGTCAAATGTCCCGCCAATTGCGGCTACGACCGCCCAAATTTTTAAATCCATCGCAAAACGATACATGGACGTCAGCGGTGGCTGTCCCATCAGAAATGCCCCGATTCCGCCAATGCCTGCTCCTCCTAAAAGAACTCCAAGAGCAATAAAGTAGCTTTGAATAAACGCCGGTAAAAACGCAAGTTTCGTTCCCATCATCGCCTCATTCCTTTCTTTAAACATATATATGGACGAACAGATATAAGTATGTTTTGCGTTGCCAAAGTTTTGTCGACTATAATGAAGGAAAAGGAGGGAGGAGCATTGTCGTTTGTCCACCTTCATGTACGGAGCGGCTATAGCTTGTTAAAGAGTGCAGTAAAAATTCATGATTTAGTGAAAAAAGCGAGTGAACTGGGTTTTAGGTCGTTAGCTTTAACAGATGAAAACGTACTATACGGGGCGGTGACTTTCTATCAAGAATGCCAAAAATATCAGATTAAACCGATCATCGGTATGATTACACATATTAAAGTGGGAGAGAGGGAAGCGTATCCGCTGGTGCTTTTAGCAAAAAACAATATAGGTTATCGCCATTTAATGAAAATTAGCAGCATCATTCAAACAAGTGAACCTGATGGAATCCCAGAAGAACGGCTTCAGCGTTATAGCAATGAGCTGATCGCCATTTCTCCAGGAAGGGATGGTTATGTTGAGTCATTAGTGAGAAGAAATGAGTTCGAAAAAGCGATCAAGTGTATGGCCTCATATAAACAACTATTTGGAGATGATGCTTTTTATCTGGCGGTTCAACGGCATGGTGTGGAAGAAAAATGGCAGCATGAGCTTGTACAGCTGAGCAAGGCAACGAATACGCCGCTTGTTGCTACCAACGATGTGCGTTACATCGAGAAGGAAGATGCTTTCGTTCACGATTGCTTGCTTGCAATTCAGCAGGGGATGAAACTTCATGATGAAGGAAGGAGAACGCTTGGAAGTGACGAATACTATTTAAAATCAACCGATGAAATGGCGAGCCTGTTTGCTGATTTACCTGAAGCATTAAGCAATACAGAAAAAATTGCTTCCCTGTGCCAAGTTGACATTGAATTAGGCAGATTGCGGCTTCCTAAATATCCTGTACCAGCAAACGAAAATGTTCATCAGCATTTGGAGCGTCTTTGTTTGAAAGGATTATATGAACGCATCCCGTCTCCATCATCGGAATATCTTGAGCGCCTTCGTTATGAGCTAAAAACGATTGAGGAGATGAATTTTAGCGATTATTTTTTAATTGTCGCTGATTTTATCAGCTTTGCGCGAGAACAAGGAATCACAATGGGACCGGGACGCGGTTCAGCTGCGGGATCGCTTGTGGCCTTTACTCTGTATATTACCCATGTCGACCCTGTTCAGTATGGTTTATTATTTGAGCGTTTTTTGAATCCTGAGCGCGTTTCTCTTCCTGATATTGATATCGATTTTCCAGATGAGCGGCGCGATGAAGTGATTCAGTATGTGGCACGCAAATACGGAACGCAACATGTTGCTCAAATTATTACATTTGGTACATTTGGAGCGCGAGCCGCTATTCGCGATGTCGCTAAGGCCATGGGAGTGCGTCCGGAAGAAATAGAGCAAATCGCAAAGCATATCCCTAACAAAATGGGGATCACACTGCAAGAAGCATATGACCAGGTCCCTTTGTTAAAAAAAGCTGTTCAGACATCGCCAGAGCTGCGAAAAGTCTTTGCTACAGCATTGCGATTGGAAGGGCTTCCACGGCATTCATCCACTCATGCGGCCGGGGTGGTGATAAGCGAACAGCCGCTGTCGGACATCGTACCGTTGCAGCAAGGGCATGGCGACATTTACTTAACTCAATATCCAATGGACGTATTAGAACAGCTTGGTTTGTTGAAAATGGATTTTCTTGGCCTGCGCACTTTAACCTTCATTAGCAATGTGTGCAAGCTGATTTATCAAAAAACAGGGAAATTTGTTGATGTACAAAATGTTCCGCTCCACGATGAACGAACGTTTGCCTTGCTAAGTAGAGGAGATACAACAGGAATTTTTCAATTGGAATCAGAAGGGATCAAAAACGTACTGAAGCAGCTAAGACCGTCGCAATTTGAGGATATTGTCGCCGTCAATGCTTTATATCGTCCGGGACCGATAGACTTTATTCCAATATATATCAAAAGAAAGCATGGGCATGAAGCCGCTGTCTTTCTTCATCCGGACCTTGCACCTATTTTACAGTCAACATACGGGGTCTTGATTTATCAAGAGCAGATTATGCAAATAGCAGCAAAAATGGCTGGCTTTTCATTAGGTCAAGCTGATTTATTGCGGCGAGCGATAGGGAAAAAGAACAAGGAGATTCTTGATCAAGAGCGATCCCGCTTTGTCAAAGGATGTATGGAGAAAGGATATGACAAAACGCTTGCTCATGAACTATACGATTTGATTGTCCGCTTTGCCAATTATGGATTTAACCGAAGCCATGCGGTTGCTTACAGTATGATTTCCTATCAATTGGCCTATTTAAAAGCGCATTATCCGCTATATTTTTATGCGGCTTTATTGACTGTTTCCATTGGAGACGAAGAAAAAGTGAGCTCATGCATACAAGAGATGAGACAACGGAAGATTGTGCTGCTTCCGCCTTCGATTAATCGAAGCTATTATTCATTTTCCATTGAAAACGGATCAATCCGTTATAGTCTTGCAGCGATTAAGCATGTTGGTGCTCAAGCGGTCAACGCGATTATTCAAGAAAGAAAAAAACGTCCGTTTTCCGATTTATTCGATTTTTGTCTTCGCCTATCCAAAAAAACGGTGAATCGGAAAATGATCGAATCTCTCATATTGGCAGGTTGTTTTGATGAATTTGGCATTGAGCGTGCAACATTGCTGGCAAGTGTCGAAGTAGCGATGGAGCATGCTGAACTGATGGGACCATATTATGAGTATGATGAAAGCGATCAATCAATCATAGCCGGACTATCTTTTAAACCAAAATATGTAGAAGCCTCTCCGTTTTCTTTTGACGAAAAGCTTCAATATGAAAAGGATTTGCTTGGTGTGTATGTCTCGCCTCATCCCGTTTTAGCGCATCTTGATCAATTTCAAGCGGCAGGAGCAGTGCCGGTCAGTTCGATCAAAAAAGAGCAAAACGGCTCCTATTTACGGATTGGCGCCTATATTCTTTTGGAGCGCAAGACGAGAACCAAAAAAGGCGAAGAAATGTCGTTTTTGACAGTAAGCGATGAAAGCGGCGAATTGTCCGCTATTGCTTTTCCTGAAGTGTATCATCGCTATCATTCTTCCTTAAAAAAAGGCGAGATTTTGTTGCTGGAAGGAAAAATAGAAGTCCGGCAAGCGGCGATTCATTTCATTATCAAAAAGGTGATTCCGCTCGATGAGCTGGACAAGCCAACGCTTTATTTAAAAATTTGCCCTGATCATATTCACAGCGGAAAAATGGCAAAGCTCAAAACGATTTTGGAGCATCATCACGGTTATGTACCTGTCGTTCTCTATTATGAAAAAGAGCGCAAAACGGTGAAGCTGTCTGACGAATACCAAGTGAACGCTTCTGCTGACTGCCTAGCAGAATTAAAAGCATTGTTAGGAGGCACATATGTTGTGCTAAAATAATGTTTTCTTTACTAATGCTTCATTTTATTATATTGTATAAACGTTAGGTGGTCAGACCAGTTATGGCCGTTTCATAATTATAAGGAATGAATGTATGTGTCTTTGCGTAAAGAGGCCTTATATATTCATAAAGCGCATGAAGGAAAGCGAGAAATGATAGCAGGAGCTTGGATAGCGGAAATGATTCGTTCGCTGAACGGCCGGCCAATGATTTTTGCAATGGCCAATCCGGTTCTGGAAATGATGCCGGAAGAAGCACTTCAAGCAGGAGCTGTTGTCGTTGGAACAGGATGATCAGATGATCCGAATCAAGTCGATCATGTTCTGGCGTTTCCAGGCATCTTCCGAGGTGCTTTAGAGGTTCGGCGCGATAAATGAATGAAAAAATGAAAATCGCTGCTGTGGAAGCAGCCGCTTCACTTGTTTCAGAAGATGAATGGCGTACCAGTTGATCCGCGGGTCGCATCGGTTGTTGCAGCTAAGCCAGCGGTGAAGACAGGAGCTGCCCGCATTCGTATGAGTTCTGAAGGAATGGAGAGTAAAACAAGACAAATGCAGCGATGATGTAGGCGAGTGATCATGAAAGGATGACGGAAAAAGTATACGTTGAAATTTTGCAAAGTATTTATCATATTATTGAAGAAGACGGGCTTGTCGCAGGAGATAAAATTCCTTCTGAGCGGGAATTGTCCGAAAGGCTGAAGGTGGGGCGTTCCTCTGTAAGGGAAGCGCTCCGCTCCCTTGAATTTCTTGGGCTTATTGAAACGAGACGCGGAGAAGGAACCTATTTAAAGAAATTTGGTGAGCATCAGTTCATTCAATTGCTAGGCATGTTTATTTTACAAGAAAAAAAAGCCAATGCTGACCTCGTGGAAACAAAGCAGCTGATTGAACAGCTTGGCTTGACGCTAGCATGTGAGCGCAGGACGAAAGAACAGCTGAATGAGCTTAAAGCGATGATTGATCAACATTCCATTGACTATGAAACATTTTTTCAGTGGGTATTTCAAGTAGGAAATAATTATTTGCTTGAACGGATTTGGCGAGTTCTAAGCGATTTTTTCCAGCTTCATCATGATACACGATTGTTTCCGCTTGCTTTTTACCAGCAAATGCACATCGTTTTAGAAAAGCAACAGCTTCCTGATGCTCTCAAATTGTTGACCGAGAATACGGCCACACCATTATACCGATTGCCAAAGGAGGGAACACCCTTTGCTTAAAGAGCTATTTACAAAAAAGAAAAAATATGCTTCTGTTCCTTCAGAGCAAGTAAAACAAGACGTTCCTGAAGGAATTATGACAAAATGTCCAAAATGCAAAAAAATTATGTATACAAAAGAGCTAATGAAAAATTTGCGTGTTTGCATGAGCTGCGGCTACCATCATCCTCTGCCAGCGCGCGAACGCATTGATAGCTTGCTTGATGAAGGAAGCTTTCAGGAATACGATTCAGAAATGATTTCCGAAAATCCGCTCCAGTTCCCTGATTATCTTGAAAAATTGGAGGCAGATCGCCGCAAATCGCAATTAAACGAAGCAGTTGTGACAGGAACGGGAACATTAAATGAACGCCCTCTTGTCATTGCTGTTATGGACTCAGCGTTTCGTATGGGAAGTATGGGATCCGTTGTCGGTGAAAAAATTGCGCGAGCGGTCGAAAAAGCAAGGGAGCTTCAGGTGCCATTTGTCATTTTTACCGCTTCCGGGGGAGCACGTATGCAAGAGGGAGTGCTGAGCCTGATGCAAATGGCGAAAACGAGCGCGGCATTAAAGCGGTTTAGCGATGACGGCGGGCTGATCATTTCGATTATGACCCATCCAACAACGGGAGGAGTATCGGCAAGCTTTGCTTCACTTGGCGATTATAATTTTGCTGAGCCTGGCGCATTAATTGGATTTGCCGGCCGCCGGGTCATTGAGCAAACCGTGCGTGAGGAGCTGCCGGAAGACTTTCAAACAGCGGAATTTTTACTTAAGCATGGACAGCTTGATGCGGTGATCCATCGGCACGAATTAAAGGAGACGTTAGCGAATGTGCTTGATATTCATCAGACAGGAGGCGATGGCGAATGGTGGGCGAATTAGAATTTGAAAAACCGCTGATTGAATTGCGCAAGAAAATTAGTGAATTAAAAGAGTTCACTCAAACAGCCGATGTAGATTTATCGGCGGAAATTGAAAAGCTCGAGGCGAGACTTGAAAAGCTAGAAAATGAAACATACGCAAATTTAACGCCATGGGATCGCGTACAAATTGCTCGTCATCCGAATCGGCCAACGACGCTTGATTATATTGAACGGCTGTTTACCAATTTTTTAGAATGCCATGGAGATCGCTTGTTTGGCGATGACGAAGCGATCGTTGGAGGAATTGCGAAATATCATGGCCTTCCTGTAACTGTAATTGGTCATCAGCGCGGCAAAGATACGAAGGAAAACATTCGCCGCAATTTTGGGATGCCTCATCCGGAAGGATATCGCAAAGCCTTACGTCTGATGAAACAAGCGGAAAAATTTAATCGTCCGATTATTTGTTTTATTGATACAAAAGGTGCCTATCCAGGAAAAGCCGCAGAAGAACGCGGACAGAGTGAGGCAATTGCAAGAAATTTATTTGAAATGGCAGGATTGACGGTGCCGGTGGTTTGCATTGTGATCGGTGAGGGGGGAAGCGGCGGCGCTTTGGCGCTTGGTGTCGGCAACCATATTCATATGTTGGAGAATTCAACGTACTCAGTCATTTCTCCAGAAGGAGCCGCCGCGATTTTATGGAAGGATGCGTCGCTTGCAAAACGGGCTGCTGAAACGATGAAGATTACTGCTGCTGACCTGCAAAAGCTTGGAGTCATCGATGAAATTATTCCTGAAGTTCGCGGTGGCGCTCATCGCAACTTAGATGAGCAAGCCCAATCGATTGATGCGGTGCTGAAGCAATCTTTGCAGGAGCTCCTTCCATTAGACGGCCTGGCTCTTGTCGAACAGCGCTATCGAAAATTTAGACAAATCGGTCAAATTGCTTTTTCAGAAGATTATTTAGAAGTAAAATAAAAATAGAAACGAAGCTGTCTCATCGATTGGGACAGCTTTTTGCCTATCAAAATTGAACGATATCCATCGAGCAGCCTCTCCCTTCGAAACCACGTGTAGGTGAGAGAGGTTCATTCAGGGCAAACTAAGAGTTTTCTATTGTTTTCAGCTACTCTTCATGGTATTTTATACAATGTATGAGGTCGGACATCTTAAGGGGTATGGAAAGATCGATGAACATGAGGTGAGCAAAATGAAGAGAATAGGTGTGTTAACAAGCGGCGGCGATTCACCAGGAATGAATGCGGCGATTCGTGCAGTTGTGCGTAAAGCCATTTATCACGGATTAGAGGTTTTTGGTATTTACCACGGGTACGCAGGACTCATTGAAGGAAAAATTAAGAAACTAGAAATCGGCGATGTAGGGGATATTATTCATCGCGGAGGAACGATGCTTTATACAGCACGCTGCCCGGAATTTAAAACACTTGAGGGACAACTAAAAGGAATTGAACAGTTGCAAAAGCATGGAATCGAAGGGCTGGTTGTTATTGGCGGAGACGGTTCCTATCAAGGGGCAAAAAAGCTTACCGAACACGGATACCCATGTGTAGGGGTGCCGGGAACAATCGATAATGATATACCTGGAACGGATTTTACAATCGGTTTTGATACAGCATTAAATACCGTGATTGATGCAATCGACAAAATTCGTGATACAGCTACCTCTCATGAACGCACATATGTGATTGAAGTCATGGGACGTCATGCTGGCGATATCGCTCTTTGGGCGGGGCTGGCAGGCGGTGCTGAATCGATTTTAATCCCAGAAGCAGACTATGATATGAATGATATCGTCGCCCGTTTAAAACGAGGACATGAACGCGGGAAAAAACATAGTATTATTATTGTCGCAGAAGGTGTCGGAAGCGGAGTCGAATTCGGCAGCAAAATTCAAGAGGCGACCGGGTTTGAAACGCGTGTAACGGTATTGGGACATGTACAGAGAGGCGGTTCTCCGACCGCATTCGATCGCGTATTAGCAAGCCGTTTAGGAGCGCGCGCAGTCGAGCTGCTGCTTGAAGGACAAGGGGGCCGCTGTGTCGGCATTCAAAATAATCAGCTAGTGGATCACGATATCATCGAAGCATTATCGCACAAGCATACGATTGAGCCAAAAATGTACCAATTGTCAAAAGAACTTTCCATCTAGAAAGCGTGGTATCGTTACCATAAAGATGGATGAAAGGGAGAATGCAAAAATGCGGAAAACGAAAATTGTTTGTACGATAGGTCCCGCAAGCGAAAGTGTTGAAACGCTTATTGAGCTTATTGAAGCAGGAATGAATGTGGCGCGTTTGAATTTTTCGCACGGAGATTATGTAGAGCACGGACAACGAATAAAAAATATTCGTGAAGCAGCTAAGCAGACAAGAAAAACAGTAGCGATTCTTCTTGATACAAAAGGCCCGGAAATCCGTACGCACAATATGAAAAATGGGGCGATTGAATTAAAAGAAAACTCGCAAATTATCATCTCGATGGATGAAGTGCTAGGAACAGAGGAAAAATTCTCTGTCACGTATGAAGGGCTCATGAACGATGTTGATTTGGGCGATAAGATTTTGCTTGATGACGGTTTAATTGCTCTTGAAGTAATCGCTGTTCATAAACAGGAACGAGAAATTGTCGCGAAAGTATTAAACAGCGGCATCCTGAAAAATAAAAAAGGGGTCAATGTTCCAGGAGTTCGCGTCAATTTGCCTGGCATTACCGATAAAGACCGCCAAGATATTTTGTTCGGCATCGAAGAAGGAATTGACTTTATTGCTGCTTCTTTTGTGCGCCGCGCTTCAGATGTGCTTGAGATTCGTGAATTGCTTGAGGCGCAAAATGCGCTGGATATAAAAATCATTGCCAAAATTGAAAATCAAGAGGGCGTCGATAATATTGATGAAATTCTTGAAGTGGCAGACGGATTGATGGTGGCTCGTGGCGATTTAGGAGTTGAGATTCCGGCAGAAGAGGTTCCGCTTGTACAAAAAGAGCTAATCAAGAAATGTAACGCTCTTGGCAAACCAGTCATTACTGCGACACAAATGTTGGACTCCATGCAGCGCAATCCGCGGCCAACGCGAGCGGAAGCAAGCGATGTCGCGAATGCCATTTTAGACGGAACAGACGCGATTATGCTGTCAGGAGAAACAGCGGCAGGGCATTATCCGGTCGAAGCTGTAAAAACGATGCATCGCATTGCCTTGCGCACAGAGCAAGCGTTGCAGTATCGTGATTTGTTAGTACAGCGAACAAAAGAGAGCGGTACGACGATTACGGATGCGATCGGCCAATCGGTTGCTCATACGGCTCTAAATCTGGATGTGGCAGCTATTGTCACGCCGACTGTTAGCGGGCAAACCGCACGGATGATTTCGAAGTATCGACCAAAAGCGCCGATTATGGCTGTTACATCAAGCGAAGCTGTGTCAAGAAAACTTGCGCTTGCTTGGGGAGTATATACACAAGTAGCACCGCACGTTAATTCGACCGATGAAATGCTTGATATTGCTGTGGAAGCTGCCGTAAAATCCGGCATCGCTAAACACGGTGATCTAGTGGTGATTACTGCGGGCGTGCCGATTGGAGAAACGGGTTCAACCAACTTAATGAAAGTGCATGTCATTGGTGACATCATTGCGAAAGGACAAGGCATCGGCCGCAAATCAGCTTTTGGAAAAGCGGTAATTGCTAAAACGGCAGAGGAAGCAAAGGAGAAAATGGTCGAGGGCGGCATCCTAGTCACATATAACACGGATGCTGATATGATTGAAGAGCTTGGAAAAGCGGCCGCCATTATTACTGAAGAAGGCGGTTTAACAAGCCATGCTGCTGTTGTTGGACTAAGTCTTGGCATTCCGGTCATTGTTGGAGTAGCAAATGCTACATCTATCTTAAAAGATGGTCAAGAAATCACAGTGGATCCGGGTTTCGGCGCCATCTATCAAGGACATGCAAGCGTGTTATAAGCTATAATAAAACAGAGAAGTCCAAATCTTCTCTGTTTTTATTTTTTCCAAGGAAGGATGGAGCCAAATGAAAATCTTGGTGGTGCTGTTTATTCTTATTCCAGCTCTTGAGATCTCTTTATTTGTCCTGTTCAGTCACCTAGTTGGAGTCTGGCTGACGATTGCTTGTATCGCGATGACCGGCATCGGTGGAGTGTGGTTAGCGAAGCGTCAAGGGTTGACTTTGCTTCAGGAAGCAAGATGGGAACTAATGCATGGGCGTCTTCCAAACGGGGCATTGTTGGATGGAATATGCGTATTAGCAGGCGGCTTTTTATTATTAGTACCAGGCTTTCTGACTGATGTCATTGGCTCCCTTCTGCTTTTTCCAGCTACAAGAAGGATGACCAAACCCATCATCGCCCGCTGGCTAAAAACGTTGATTGAAACCAAAACATTTTTTTATGTAAGAAGATAAGAGAGCCCTTCTATGTACAAAAAGAAGGGCTCTTCAAACTGTTGATAAGCGCTTCTAATTGAGAGGAACGGATGCTTAAAATAGAGATAGACAAAGGCAACAAGGACTTTGTCTACCAGTGATCTTATGTGCTAGGTTTTCCTTTAATAAACTGCCAAATGTCACGGAATACATTGGCACTATGCAAAGCACGAATAATGACAAGGAGCACCGGGCCCGCAATAAGGCCCAGAAACCCGAGCAATTTAAAGCCAACAAATAAAGCAATTAATGTGGCAAGCGGATCAAGACCAATCGAGGATGATAAAACTTTAGGTTCCATAATTTGCCGTTGAACAAGTACAACGATATACAAAACGCCCAACCCGATGGCGAAGGGAACGTCTCCGCTGACAGCGGAGTATATAATCCATGGAACAAAGACAATTCCTGTTCCTAGATAAGGCAAAATATCAACGATACCGATAATAAGCGAAATGGTAATCGCGTAATCGACCCGTAAAATCAGGAGGCCAATTAGAACAATGACGGTTGTAATCGAAATGAGCGTCGCTTGTGCTTTAATAAAACCAAACAGCGCCTTTTTTAAATTCATAAATACGGTACGTCCGCTCGCTTGCGCTTTAGCCGGCAATAAACGCTGAGCAGCGCCGCTCCAGCGATACCAATCTTTACTAATAAAAAATGTAGCCAGCAATGAAAAGATAATGACAGTTGCTGCATTTGGCAGCCAGCCGATCAGCTGTGGAATGTTTTGCAGCACATTTTGCACAAATGCGCCGACGGTTGTTGCCACTTTTGTGCCTACCGCTTGAATGTTGTTCATAATGGTATCTTGTTGGCTTGCATCTAGGCTTTTGAATAAAGTGGCCCAATCTTTATATATTGGGATAATTTGGCTAGCAAAAAAGTCCTCAATATAGAAAACTAACGTTTGGAAATGGGTCGGCACTACCGCTGCTAAATATTGAGTGCCCGATACAATCTCGGCGATCAGCAACGTAACCAATCCTGCCAAGACAGCAAACAATAAAACTAATATGAAAATAACCGCTAAAGATCTCGGCATTTTTGCTTTTTTTTCTAAGTAGTTGACTAATGGGTTAATCATAAATGCAATAAAAAAAGCAATAATAAAGGGATATGTAACGGTTGCCGCATAATAAATAGCAGTGATGCCCAGTACAGCAGCCGCAACGACAAAAAGAAAGCGAAGAATGCTATATAAGTGGTTATGGGACAAAATTCCACCTCCGAAATTCTTCTATAAATATTATATAGATATCACTTCATATTCGTATGGACATGAAGCTCATGTTGTTTTTACACAGCCGAGTCACTGAACATCAAATCGCTTCACAGGCTCGTAGATGGAGCTGATAGCGGCGTTGCGTTGTTGCTATTCGTTCGCGTGGCGTAAAGGTAAGTCATGAGACTCTTCTGTATAGTACTATATTACAATTTATATACGCTAATGAAAAGCGAGAGGTTTCAATTTATTCATAGAAAGGAAGAGGATCTTGTTGAATCAATCTGTATTATTTTTACTCATTTTATTATTTATTGGCATGATAGCCAAAAATCATTCACTCATTATTGCAGTCGGTGTACTGCTGGGGATTAAGCTGATCGGATTGGAAGGAAAGTGGCTGCCGGTTATTCAGGCAAAAGGAATTAATTGGGGAGTGACAGTGATTACAATTGCCGTGCTTGCGCCAATTGCGACAGGGGAAATTGGATTTAAGCAGCTTGGTGCTTCGCTTCAGTCGCTATCTGCTTGGATCGCGCTTTTGTCTGGCGTATTTGTTGCTTTAATAGCTAAAGGAGGAGTGACGCTGTTGTCCACGGATCCGCATATGACCGCCGCTCTTGTGCTTGGCACGATTATTGCCGTCTCTCTTTTCCACGGCGTAGCTGTCGGTCCGCTGATTGGTGCAGGCATTGCGTATATAGTTATGAAGGTGATAGAATATTTATGAAAATCATTTTTTTATGATAATATTATAGAGAATAAGTCGTTTTGATTCACAAAAGTCAGATAATTGTTTATAATATAGACAACAGCCCTTTTCTTTTATATTTATTTTCATCATTTATACATGTTTGTAGATATTCATACTGTCACGTAGCAGATGAATAAGGGCAGTATGAATACAATATAAAATGTAAGCATTTTCTTTATGGACTTTTATTCAATGATTTTGAGCAAGCGCTCGCTCTCGGATGATGTACTGCAATGGGAGAAGGGGAATTTTTAGAGAAAAGGAGAGATGTATATGACAGTAACACGAGGTCTAGAAGGGGTTGTCGCAACGACGTCCAGCATCAGCTCAATTATTGATGACACATTAACATATGTGGGCTACGATATTGACGATTTGGCTGAAAATGCGACGTTTGAGGAGGTTGTTTATCTGCTTTGGCATCGTGAGCTTCCGACAAGGCAGCAACTAGAAGAATTACGGAAGCAACTGGCAGAAAACGCAACCATTCCATCTGAAATTATTGAGCATTTCAAATTGTATCCAATTGAGAAAGTACATCCAATGGCAGCGCTGCGTACAGCCATTTCTTTGTTAGGTTTATATGATGAAGAAGCTGACATCATGGATGCGGAAGCAAATTATCGCAAAGCGATTCGTTTGCAAGCAAAAATTCCGACAATTGTGACAGCTTTTTCTCGTATTCGTAAAGGGTTAGATCCTGTGGCCCCACGCCCTGATTTAGGCTTTGCTGCGAATTTTTTGTATATGTTGACAGGCAGCGAACCAAATGAAACCGCTGTCGAAGCATTTGATAAAGCGCTTGTATTGCATGCGGATCATGAATTAAATGCATCGACATTTACAGCGCGAGTCTGTGTAGCGACGCTGTCTGACATCTATTCTGGAATTACAGCTGCGATCGGCGCGTTAAAAGGGCCGCTTCATGGCGGTGCAAATGAAGCCGTTATGAAAATGCTTACAGAAATCGGCACCGTTGAGAATGTGGAACCATATGTTCAGAAAAAATTAGCAAACAAAGAAAAAATCATGGGCTTTGGCCATCGCGTTTACCGCAAAGGTGATCCGCGTGCTAAACATCTGAAGAAAATGTCAGAGAAGCTTACAAAGCTTGTTGGACAGCCGCATTGGTATGAAATGTCGGTAAAAATTGAGGAAATCATGAATTCAACAAAACCGTTGCCGCCGAACGTTGACTTTTATTCTGCATCGGTTTACCATTGTTTAGGAATTGATCATGATTTATTCACGCCGATTTTTGCTGTAAGCCGGATGTCAGGTTGGCTCGCACATATTTTAGAGCAGTATGAGAACAACCGTCTCATTCGTCCGCGTGCTGAGTATACTGGACCGGCGAAACAAGTTTATGTTCCGATTGAACAAAGAGGCTAACTTTAGGGAAACAGGGCGTGAAGATGGCTATACATGTTCTCGCCCTTCACATTAATACATTGGAGGTTGTTACAAGTGGTTCAAGGTGAAAAAATTACAGTCACAAACGGTGTGTTAAACGTACCAAACAATCCGATTATCCCTTTCATTGAAGGTGATGGGACAGGCCCTGATATTTGGGCGGCAGCCTCCCGCGTGCTAGAAGCTGCGGTTGAAAAAGCCTATAAAGGAGAAAAGAAAATTGCTTGGAAAGAAGTTCTTGCTGGCGAAAAAGCATATAAGCTAACGGGAGAATGGCTGCCTCAAGAAACGCTTGATGTGATTCGCGAATACATAATTGCCATTAAAGGCCCATTAACGACCCCTGTCGGCGGAGGGATTCGTTCATTGAATGTCGCGCTTCGTCAAGAGCTTGATTTGTTTGTTTGCTTGCGTCCAGTCCGTTACTTCAATGGCGTGCCTTCTCCAGTGAAACGTCCTGAAGATACGGATATGGTTATTTTCCGTGAAAATACAGAAGATATTTATGCCGGAATTGAGTATGCCAAAGGCACTGAAGAAGTGAAAAAAGTGATTCACTTTTTGCAAAATGAAATGGGCGTTCGTAAAATTCGCTTCCCGGAAACATCTGGTATCGGTATTAAGCCGATTTCCGAGGAGGGAACTAAACGTCTCGTTCGAGCAGCCATCAACTATGCTATCGAGCACGGCCGCAAGTCTGTTACGCTCGTACATAAAGGAAACATTATGAAATTTACGGAAGGCGCATTTAAAAACTGGGGCTATGAGCTTGCAGAGCAAGAATTTGGAGATAAAGTCTTTACATGGGCGGAATATGATCGCATCGTTGAAGCGGAAGGAAAAGAGGCTGCAAATAAAGCTCAGGCTGAAGCGGAAGCAGCAGGAAAAATTATCGTTAAAGATGCGATTGCTGATATTTTCTTGCAACAAATTTTAACGCGTCCACGTGAGTTTGATGTTGTCGCAACTATGAATTTGAACGGTGACTATATTTCAGATGCCTTGGCAGCTCAAGTAGGAGGTATTGGCATTGCTCCAGGTGCAAATATTAACTATGAAACAGGGCATGCCATCTTTGAAGCGACTCATGGCACGGCTCCAAAATATGCAGGATTAGACAAAGTAAATCCATCCTCTGTTATTTTGTCAGGCGTCATGATGTTTGAGCACCTTGGCTGGAATGAAGCGGCTAAGCTGATTATTGAATCCATGGAGAAAACAATTGCTTCGAAAGTCGTCACCTACGATTTCGCCCGTCTGATGGAAGGAGCAACAGAAG
Source organism: Anoxybacteroides rupiense (assembly GCF_014196195.1). Lineage (GTDB taxonomy): Bacteria > Bacillota > Bacilli > Bacillales > Anoxybacillaceae > Anoxybacteroides > Anoxybacteroides rupiense. The sequence goes on from NZ_JACIDF010000003.1 coordinate 155,814, forward strand.
TGAAGTGCTCTGAGTTTGCTGATGCATTGATCCGTAATATGGGAGAATAATAGAGGGGAGACGGTAACAAATGGCGGTTAAACGTAAAAAAATATCTGTGATTGGTGCAGGGTTTACGGGGGCGACAACGGCATTTATTTTAGCGCAAAAAGAACTTGGGGATGTTGTCCTTGTGGATATTCCACAATTGGAAAATCCGACTAAAGGAAAAGCGCTTGATATGCTTGAATCCAGCCCTGTACTAGGCTTTGACGCCAACATTATCGGTACATCTGATTACGCCGATACAGCGGATTCCGATATCGTGGTCATCACAGCAGGTATTGCCCGTAAACCGGGAATGAGCCGGGACGATCTTGTTACAACCAATCAAAAAATCATGAAGGCTGTAACCCAGGAAATCGTTAAATATTCTCCGAATTGTTATATTATTGTGCTGACAAATCCTGTTGATGCGATGACATATACCGTGTACAAAGAGTCTGGCTTTCCGAAAAACCGTGTGATTGGCCAATCAGGTGTGCTTGATACAGCACGTTTCCGCACATTTGTTGCACAGGAATTAAACCTTTCTGTGAAAGATATTACTGGTTTTGTGTTAGGCGGCCATGGGGATGATATGGTTCCGCTTGTGCGTTATTCGTATGCTGGCGGTATTCCGCTTGAAACGCTCATTCCGAAAGAACGGTTAGATGCGATTGTGGAGCGCACGCGCAAAGGCGGCGGTGAAATCGTCAATCTGCTCGGAAACGGCAGTGCGTATTACGCTCCCGCTGCTTCTCTCGCTGAAATGGTTGAAGCGATTCTCAAAGACCAACGCCGTGTGCTTCCGGCTATTGCTTATCTTGAAGGAGAATACGGCTATGCAGGCATTTATTTGGGAGTACCAACTATTTTAGGCGGAAATGGAATCGAGAAAGTGATTGAGTTAGAGCTGACGGATGAAGAGAAACAGGCTCTTGCCAAGTCGGTTGAATCTGTAAAAAATGTGATGAAGGTATTGGAATAATGAAGCGTGCAAGCATTCGGGATTTTTTCTCGAATGTTTGCTTCTACGACAACTTGGAAGCGCTTTCTGAACAAAGGGGTGTAAATCATGCTTAAAAAACGAAAACTAGGGAGAAATATATCAGAAATCACGGTTGGAGAAAAGTTAGTGATTAATTCAAAAATCGAGGATAAAGATTTGTTGCTTTATCTTGGATTAACAGACGATTCGAATCCTTTATATATTCAGCATGACTATGCTTCACAAACACCGCTGAAGAAACCGATTGTCCCAACGGTTATGCTGACGGGAATGATCACATCTGCTATCTCCAAATATTTGCCTGGTCCTGGAAGTCATATCAAGAAGCATTATATTGATTTTTTGAAACCTGTTTATCATTACGAGAATTTACAATTTTTATTTGAAGTGCAAGATGTCAATGCAGAAGATCATTCGATTATCATTGCTGTTGAGGCGCTTCGCGATGAAACAGAAAAGGTGTTGGAGGGCACGGTGACGGTTTGTCCTCCGTATGCGATCTCCATGTTAGACAGCCGTTTCTTGGAAAACTTTTGATTCCTTCCTGTTTTAGAAAAGAAGCGGTTTTTTGAAAAGAGAATGATATGCTTGTCGTTTGAGCGATTCGTTTCTTGAAATAGAGGAGCGAATCTTTTTTTGTGGTGAAAGGGTGCTTTAGCTTTTATAAAACTGGATTCATAAAAGGCGGTGTCGATAAATTCAATAGGCGTTATAAGCAGGATGGCTCATAAAAAGGATTTATAGTATGGTATAATAATGAAGAGATCTTTTTTATGGAGGAAAATATGGGCAAAAAAGTGTTGGTTGTTGATGATGAGCCATCCATTGTAACGCTTTTGCAGTATAATTTAGAACAAGCAGGATTTGAAGTGATTACTGCAAATGATGGAGAAGAAGGAATGAAAAAAGCAGTTCGCGAGCAACCCGATTTAATGATTCTTGATTTAATGCTTCCGAAAATGGATGGAATCGAGGTTTGCAAGCAGCTGCGCCAACAAAAAATCATGCTTCCTATTTTAATGCTGACGGCAAAGGACGATGAATTCGATAAAGTGTTAGGCTTGGAGCTTGGAGCCGATGATTACATGACAAAGCCTTTTAGTCCGCGCGAGGTATTGGCGCGCATCAAGGCGATTTTACGACGAATTCCATCGCAGCAAGGGCATGAAGAAGCGGAAGATCCTCATAAAATTCGTATTGCTGATTTAGAAATTCTTCCTGAACATTATGAAGCCTATTTTCAAGGGGAGCGCCTTGAGTTAACACCGAAAGAGTTTGAATTACTCGTTTATTTGGCCAAGCATAAAGGGAGGGTACTGACGCGCGATCAGCTGCTTAGCGCTGTATGGAACTATGATTTTGCTGGCGATACCCGCATCGTTGATGTACACATCAGCCATTTGCGTGAAAAAATTGAGCAAAATACAAAAAAACCGGTATATATTAAAACCATTCGCGGTTTAGGATATAAACTTGAGGAGCCGAAAATGGATGTCTAGTCCTCGTTCACGGCTTTTATTTGCTCTTGTTTCTTTGATTGTAACCGTTCTGATTTGTCTTGGTCTTTTGCTTGGTCAACTATTTAAAGATTTTTATTTAGAGACCATGAACAAGCGAATTGAAAAAGAAGCAGAAATGATCGCTCTTTTGCTTGAACGGCAAAATATCGATGTGGTTCGATCGCAAATGGCAGATATGAGCGAAACGTTAGCCTCTCGTATTACCGTGCTTGATAACCAAGAGCGGACGCTGCTAGATACCGGGCGCCTTGCTAATATTAGCGATCGTGCTCATGAACAAATTGTGCGCGATATTTTGCACAGCAAGAAAAGAAATCATCCTTCTATTATTGAAGAAAAACAAGATGTTTACTATTACATCGTGCCGTTTTCAAAAAACGGAAAAAATGGTGGCTATGTTATTTTAAGCTCTCCTGTCAACTCTCTAAAAAAAATTAACCAACAAATTTGGGGAGTATTAATTAGCAGTTTAGGAACCGCGTTAATTGTGATTATTTTTCTAGGTCTTAAAATCGCTGATCATTATATGAAGCCGATTGAGGCAGCGACAACGGTGGCGTTTGAATTGGCGCGCGGCAACTATAAGGCAAGAGTTTATGAAACGCGTAGTGATGAAACGGGGATGCTCAGCCAGTCCATTAATATTTTGGCGCGCAATTTGCAAGAAATGAACAAAATTCAAGAAATGCAAACGGACCGTTTGCATACGTTGATTGAAAATGTCGGCAGCGGTCTGATTCTGATTGACAGCCGCGGCTACATTAATCTTGTCAATCGATCCTATAAAGAAATTTTCCACATTCGTCCTGTTGATTATTTACATCGTCTGTATACGGAAGCTTTCTCTCATCAAGAAATCATTGAACTCGTCAACGAAATTTTTATGAAGGAAACCAAAGTGCGCAAACAGCTTGTTTTGACAATCGATATTGAGCGAAAGCATTTTGAGGTATACGGGGCGCCCATTATTGGAACAAATGATGAATGGAAAGGAATTGTCCTTGTTTTTCATGATATTACCGAGCTCAAAAAGCTGGAGCAAATGAGAAAAGATTTTGTCGCCAATGTGTCGCATGAGCTGAAAACGCCTATTACATCCATTAAAGGATTTGCGGAAACCCTGTTGGATGGGGCGATGAAAGATGAACGGGCGTTGGAGCATTTTTTATCCATCATTCTGAATGAAAGTGAACGGCTACAAAGCCTTGTTCAGGAATTGTTAGATTTATCCAAAATTGAACAACAAGGATTTCAGCTTCAGCTCGAGAAGGTGAATATGACACAACTTTTGGAAGAGTTAATGGTCATGTTTCGCGGCAAGGCACAGGAGAAGGAAATTGATTTGCGCTTACATGCTGCTAAACAAATTTATTTGACTGGCGACGGCGATCGTCTGAAGCAAATCTTTATTAATTTGATTACAAATGCTCTTACTTACACGCAAAAGTCTGGACGAGTAGAAGCGAGCATTGAGGAACAGAATGATGAAGTGCTTGTCCATATTTCAGATACAGGCATTGGGATTGAAGAGCAGGAAATTCCCCGCATTTTTGAGCGATTTTATCGTGTCGATAAAGCAAGAAGCCGCAACTCAGGAGGAACGGGGTTAGGATTGGCGATCGTTAAGCATTTAGTGGAAGCGCATCACGGATATATGACAGTAAAAAGTAAAGTCGGCCATGGTACAACATTCACAGTGCATTTTCCAAAGAACCATATAGGTTGAATGCGGATTTGACCAGGAAATAAGACAGTATGTCGCCTATACAATCTGGACCGAAGAGGATCAGTCGAACGATATAAAATTTATACCAGCCTTTTGGTCAGGCTAGGCAAGTCAGCGGCTTGCTTCCGATCGTCAGAAAAATGGAAATGCTGCTTTTGAATGGACGGACTATATGTTCAATGTTCAAGTGATATTCTATATGGGAGAACGGACAGGCGCATGGTTGTTTGGGAATGATGCATGCAATTTTACAAAAAGTTAATCGCTTCTTTACTGTGTGTTCATAAATATTTGCTACACTCATACTGAAAACCCCTTCATCCAAGGAGCCAACCCTTGAGAGGCGAGAACGAAAAAATGTTCTCGTCTTTTTTTCATTCTGCCGTTAATCATGATAAAATAAAAAAGAAGGAATGAATCAAACGCTCGTCTTTTTTAGGAGATTCAGCAGGAATTGGCTATATAGATGTAACAAAACAGATGAATATGGACATCGTGTTGTTTTTTGGCGGTCGAACACGCCGCTTCGCAGCCTTATAAGCGGATCTGAAAGCCATGGGCTCACAAATGTGTGAAGAGAGCAAGCGGCAGGATTTTTCCGAGCGTCGTTGTGCTAGCGAACAAAATGTTTAATCTGGACGATCGTGGTGAGGAGGGACTCATTTTGCGAAAAAAACTTGTACTCATTGACGGCAATAGCATCGCGTATCGTGCGTTTTTCGCATTGCCGCTTTTACATAATGAAAAAGGCATCCATACGAATGCTGTCTATGGATTTACGATGATGCTGATGAAAATTTTGGAGGAAGAAAAGCCGACACACATGCTTGTCGCTTTTGATGCTGGAAAAACCACTTTTCGCCATGAAACTTTTCAAGATTATAAAGGTGGAAGGCAAAAAACTCCACCGGAGCTATCCGAGCAATTCCCGCTTTTGCGTGAGTTGCTAGATGCCTATCAAATTCGCTCGTACGAGCTTGATAACTACGAGGCAGACGACATTATCGGCACGCTTTGCACAAAAGCAGAGCAAGAAGGATTTGAAATTAAGGTGATTTCAGGCGACCGCGATTTAACACAACTTGCTTCTGAGCATGTAACCGTTGCGATTACTCGCAAAGGAATTACGGATGTGGAACCGTATACGCCAGAAACGATTCAAGAGAAATATGGGCTTACTCCACCGCAAATTGTTGATTTAAAAGGTCTTATGGGAGATGCATCGGACAATATTCCAGGAGTGCCGGGTGTTGGTGAAAAAACAGCGTTAAAATTGCTGAAGGAATTTGGCACTGTTGAGCGGCTTTTAGAATCCATTGAACAGGTCAGCGGGAACAAGCTGAAAGAAAATCTCAAAGAAAATCGCGAACTGGCGCTTCTTAGCAAGCAGTTAGCCGCCATCTTGCGCGATGCTCCGCTTGAAATCACATTAGAAGATACGAAATATACAGGCTACAATCTTGATAAGGTGATCGCTTTATTTAAAGAGCTTGGATTTAATTCCTTGCTAGGGAAGCTGGAACAGAATGAAGACCCGGATGTTCAGACAGAGTTAGCGAACATTGATTATGAAACGGTTGAGGAAGTGGACGAGACCATGCTGGCGGACGAAGCGGCACTGATTGTGGAGGTGCTTGAAGCAAACTATCACAAAGCGCCGATTCTTGGTTTTGCATTGGCCAGTGAAAAGAAACCCCTGTTTATTCCGACCGATGTCGCCTTATCATCGCCCATTTTTAAGGCTTGGCTTGAGGATGAGAAAAAGAAGAAAAGCGTATTTGATGCTAAAAGAGCGCTTGTCGCTTTAAAATGGCAAGGCATTGAAATGAGAGGGATCGATTTTGATTTGCTCATTGCTTCGTACCTTTTAAATCCTTCACATTCAACCGACGATGTCGCTTCTGTAGCTAAAACTAAGCAATATACAGAAGTACAGCCGGATGAAGCGGTATATGGAAAAGGTGCGAAACAGGCAATCCCTGATAAAAAAAGCTTAGCTGACCATCTCGTTCGCAAAGCCGTAGCGATTCGAGCCTTAAAACGAGAATTCGTTGCTGATCTCAAAGCAAACGAGCAATATTTGTTATTTACTGAACTCGAATTGCCGTTGACGCTCATTTTAGCAGAAATGGAATTCACCGGGGTCAAAGTGGATGTCCAAAGGCTGCGTAATATGGGAGAAGAGCTTAACGAGCAGTTGAAGATGATCGAGCAAGACATTTACCAATCTGCGGGGCAAGAATTTAATATTAATTCGCCAAAACAACTGGGAGTAGTGTTATTTGAAAAATTGCAGCTGCCGGTTATCAAAAAAACAAAAACAGGCTATTCCACTTCTGCCGATGTATTAGAAAAGCTGGCTCCTTACCATGAAATTGTGGAGAAAATTCTTCATTACCGCCAGCTTGGAAAGCTGTATTCTACTTATGTAGAGGGATTACTAAAAGTAGTGCATCAGGATACAAATAAGGTGCATACCATCTTTAACCAAGCGCTGACCCAAACCGGACGTCTCAGCTCGACAGAACCGAACTTGCAAAATATTCCGATCCGTCTGGAAGAAGGACGAAAAATTCGTCAGGCGTTTATTCCATCAGAACCGGATTGGGTGATTTTTGCGGCTGATTATTCACAAATTGAGCTGCGCGTTCTTGCACATATCGCCAATGATCAAAATTTAATTGAAGCGTTTCGCAATGATCTTGATATTCATACAAAAACAGCCATGGATATTTTTCATGTAAGTGAAGAAAAAGTGACATCACAAATGCGCCGCCAAGCAAAGGCTGTTAATTTTGGCATTGTATACGGTATTAGCGATTACGGTTTATCGCAAAACTTGAATATTTCAAGAAAGGAAGCAGCGCAATTTATTGAACGGTATTTTGCAAGCTTTCCTGGAGTTAAGCAATACATGGAGGATATTGTTCGCTATGCCAAACAAACAGGTTATGTGACTACGCTGTTGCATCGCCGTCGCTATTTGCCGGATATTACGAGCCGGAATTTTAATCTGCGCAGTTTTGCCGAACGAACAGCGATGAATACGCCGATTCAAGGAAGTGCGGCCGATATTATAAAAAAAGCGATGATTGATTTAGCTGAGCGGTTGAAGCAGGAGGAGCTGCAAGCGCGAATTTTGCTGCAGGTGCACGATGAGCTAATTTTAGAAGCGCCGAAATCAGAGATTGAGCGGCTGAAGCAGCTTGTTCCGGAAGTGATGGAACAGGCCATTGAACTGCGTGTGCCGCTGAAAGTCGATTACCATTTTGGACTGACTTGGTATGATGCGAAATAGAGAGAGGGATCAGCAATGCCGGAACTTCCAGAGGTCGAAACAGTCAAGCGGACATTGATTCCATTGACTGTTGGTAAAACGATTCAAGATGTTAAAGTGTTTTGGCCCAATATCATTAAGCGACCTGCCGATATCGGTATGTTTGTCCAAACGTTACAAGGGCAGACGATTCATCAGATTGATCGTCGTGGAAAATTTTTAAAATTTTTATTGGATGAATATGTGCTTGTTTCTCATTTGCGTATGGAGGGTCGCTATTTGTTGCAAACAACAGGTGTGCCGCTTGAGCCGCACACACATGTTATTTTTGAGTTTACCGATGGAACAGAACTGAGATATCGCGATGTACGAAAGTTTGGGACGATGCATTTGTTCCAAACGGGAGAGGAAGAGCGGCATTCTCCGCTGCTCCAATTGGGGCCTGAGCCATTCTCCCCATCGTTTACACCGGATTTTTTGGCGGGAAAGCTGCAAAAAACAGCTCGAAAGATTAAAAGCGCCCTCTTAGATCAAACCATTGTCGTTGGACTCGGTAACATTTATGTCGATGAAGTACTGTTTCGCTCTAGCATTCATCCAGAACGAAAGGCTTCTTCATTAACGGACGAAGAGATGAAACGCCTTCATGGGGAGATTGTGGCGACGCTCCGTGAAGCCATTGAAAAAGGAGGAAGCACGGTTCGAACATATGTGAATACACAAGGAGAAAGCGGCACTTTCCAGCTGCAGCTGTTTGTTTATGGTCGCAAAGGGGAACCGTGCAGACGATGCGGCCATGCCATTCAGAAAACAACGATTGGCGGCCGCGGTACCCATTATTGCGAACAATGCCAGCATTGAATGGGGAGGGGGAGGAAAGTGGCATTAACGATCGGATTGACAGGAGGAATTGCGAGCGGAAAAAGTACGATATCGCACATGCTCAAGGAATTTGGCATTCCAGTGGTGGATGCCGATCTTATTGCCAGAGAAGTCGTCCGGGTTGGTGAAGAAGCCTATAAGCAAATTGTCAAGGAATTTGGAAGCGAAATTCTTCAAGAAAATGGAGAAATTAACCGTACGAAACTTGGAGCCATCGTATTCCACCATGAGGAAAAAAGAAAACGGTTGAATGAAATTGTTCATCCAGCTGTCAGGAAAAAAATGCTCGAACAAAAAGAAGCATTTCTTCGTAATGGTGCTAACACTGTTGTTTTAGATATTCCGCTCTTAATAGAGAGTCAGCTCTTTCATCTTGTAGATAAAATGATCGTGGTCTATGTAGACGAAGCGATTCAACTGGAGCGGTTAATAAAGAGAAATGGCTTAGCTAAAGAAGACGCCGTAGCGCGCATTCGGGCGCAAATGCCGCTCAGCGACAAAAAAAGCTATGCTGATGCGGTCATTGATAATAATGGAACCATTGAAAGAACACGTGAACAACTGCTTTATATTTTAAAAATGTGGAACGTCCTGTAAAAACAGGACGCCTTTTTTTATTTTTTACATGATTTACTCTATACAAAAAACAAATATATGCTATACTAATTATACGAAAGAAGATAATTAGTATAACATATATTTAAGGGGAGAAAATTCAATGAAAGCAAAAGTAGCGATTAATGGGTTTGGAAGAATCGGAAGAATGGTATTCCGAAACGCTATCGATGCGGAAAACTTTGAAATCGTTGCGATTAATGCGAGCTATCCAGCTGAAACGTTAGCTCATTTAATAAAATATGATTCCAACCATGGAAAGTTTGCGGGAGAAGTAGTGGCGTTAGAGGATGGGCTTCTTGTGAATGGGAAAAAAGTACAATTATTAAATTCCCGTGACCCGAAAGAGCTTCCATGGAAAGAATTAGATATTGATATTGTGATTGAAGCGACCGGAAAGTTCAATTCCAAGGAAAAAGCAAGTCTGCATCTAGAGGCAGGTGCGAAACGTGTCATTTTAACTGCGCCTGGAAAAAATGAGGATATTACGATTGTAATGGGCGTCAATGAAGAGATGCTTGATATTGCCCAGCATTTTATCATTTCTAATGCTTCGTGCACAACAAACTGTTTAGCGCCAGTCGTTAAAGTGCTAGATGAAGCGTTTGGCATTGAAAATGGCTTAATGACAACCGTTCATGCTTATACGAATGACCAAAAAAATATTGACAATCCTCATAAAGATTTACGACGCGCCCGTTCTTGCGCGCAATCCATTATTCCAACAACAACAGGTGCGGCGAAAGCTCTTGCATTAGTATTGCCTCACTTAAAAGGAAAATTGCACGGAATGGCTCTTCGCGTTCCGACACCAAATGTATCATTAGTCGATCTGGTTGTAGACGTAAAAACAGACGTAACGGTTGAAGCTGTAAATGAAGCATTGATTAACGCAGCTCACGGTCCGCTAAAAGGGATTCTTGATTTTACAACAGAGCCGCTTGTTTCTATTGATTTTAACACCAATCCTCATTCGGCCATTATCGATGGCTTGTCAACGATGGTAATGGAAGGACGCAAGGTAAAAGTATTGGCATGGTATGACAATGAATGGGGCTATTCTTGCCGCGTTGTTGATTTAACGAATTTAGTGGCGAGTAAAATGATGGAAAATTTGCAAGTGAACGCATAAATGTAAAAAGCGCTGACTATGGTTCAGCGCTTTTTATTATATAGACATCTATGACAAAAAAATGTTGACGCCATTGTAAAGTTGAAAATCCTCCTTATTTCAATGGATGGAGAATTTTTAGGACAGAGATGTCACTTGGTCTGTTCAACCTTTGCATGGGGACGGGGTTCAATGATCGATGCGCTGTCATCCCTTTGGCGTAGCCGAGGAAAGTGACCCAAGCCCTCCTGCTGTGAGTTTTGCCAGATGCCGTTCATTCATCATCGTGTATAGAGTTCAAGGACAACAAGTGAATCGATTTGATCTGACACGATAAGCATAAAAAATGAAAAAGTGTATTGCAAAAAAAAAATAAACCAAGTATACTATGTTTCGTGAACTTCTTAAACGCACGGTAATGTGACTACTTAAAGGGTTAGGACCTCTTTGGACTAACTTTCCCCCGTGGTAGTTATACATGCCATTTGCAAAAGAATTTCATGCTTATTTTTTTGTAAAATTTGTTAAAGGGGGATGATTTAGATGGACACAATGGGTCGTCACGTTATCTCAGAGTTATGGGGATGCGATTTTGATAAGTTGAATGATATGGAATTTATTGAAAAAACATTTGTTGATGCAGCACTAAAATCAGGTGCGGAAATTCGTGAGGTAGCATTTCACAAATTTGCTCCCCAAGGAGTAAGTGGTGTTGTTATTATTTCTGAATCTCATTTAACGATTCATAGTTTTCCTGAACATGGATATGCAAGCATTGATGTTTATACGTGTGGGCATTTGGACCCAACGATTGCTGCGGATTATATCGCGGAAGCTTTAGGAGCACAAACAAGAGAAACGATTGAGCTTCCTCGTGGAATGGGTCCAATTGAAATAAAAAATGCCAAAGTTTTATAATGAATAAAATGAACGCAAAAGAGGTGTTGCATACACCTCTTTTTTTGTGTTGTACATACATGGGGCACTAATGGTATCATAATGATAAAGAATAAAGCAAGGAGCGGCGATCGATGAGTGTTTGGAGCAAGTTAAAATACGGATTGACCAACCATTGTGAGACAAGAGAAAATCACGAGGATGAGCAATTGCAAAGCCGCTATTACAAAACAACGGCCGCTAGTGCCATCAAAGCCGTTAAAGAATTAATCGCTTCTTCTCATGAGTACGAGATGCTTTCTATTTCTGAAGAACGAGGAGAGTTTAGCGTAGCGACTCGTCGAGGAAGAAAGGCGTTTATTGTCATTACGGTCATTTCTGTTCGCCCATTTGAAACGGCCATTGATTTTTCTGTTACAACAGACACAAAGCTTTTGCCGTTCGATTTTGGATGGAGCCGCCGCATTGTGATTGATTTATATCAAAAGATCGACCAACGTCTTCCTTATATAGGTTCTGGAATCAATGGGTGAATGAAAAGAAAAGGCTATTAAAATGGAGTGGTTCATATGAAATGTCCATCTTGCCACCATAATGGCACAAGGGTGCTTGATTCGCGACCGGTTGATGAAGGGCGCTCCATTCGGCGCAGAAGGGAATGCGAACAGTGCCATTATCGTTTTACCACATTTGAAAAAGTAGAGGAAATGCCGCTGATTGTCGTCAAAAAGGAAGGAACGCGGGAAGAATTTAGCCGAGAGAAAATATTGCGAGGGCTCATTAAAGCGTGCGAGAAGCGGCCGGTGGCTCTAGAACAGCTGGAGCATATTACCCAAGAGATTGAGAAAGAGCTACGCAATGGCGGAGTGGCTGAAGTGAAAAGTGAAACGATCGGCGAAATGGTGATGGAGCGACTGTCGAGTGTCGATGAAGTAGCGTATGTTCGCTTTGCTTCCGTTTATCGGCAATTTAAAGATTTAAACGTGTTTATTGAAGAACTTAAGGAACTAATTAAAAAAGAACAGCGGTAAAGGGCTTGCTCGATCTACGGAAAAGCCCTTTTTTTAGTCTAATGGGGAAGGGCGATAGCATGGAACATCATTGGAAGGAGCTTATTCCTGTTGATCGTTATATGGTGCGAAGCAATGGGATTTTACATGATTTTGATCGAAAAGTGATTACACTGTTATATCAGCCGTTAATCGGTTCACGCGCGTTCAGTCTATATATGACCTTGTGGGGGGAGCTTGAACAGCATCTGTCGGCGGAAGAAACAACCCATCATAGCTTGATGGCGATTATGCAATGCAGTCTAAAAGAAATTTATGACGAACGTCTAAAACTGGAAGGGATTGGATTGTTGAAAACATATGTCAACGACAAACAAGATCCGAAGCTATTTATTTACGAGCTGCAGCCCCCGCTTACGCCAGAGCAGTTTTTCACGGATAGTGTGTTCAATGTGTTTCTTTACAATCGTGTGGGGCGAAAGAAATTTCAGACCTTGAAGCAATTTTTCTCGGTGCCAGCAATTGATGAAAGTCAATTTACCGCCATTACACGATCATTTAATGATATTTTTTACTCCGTGCATCCGGAACAGATGGTTGCTGTCATGAATGAAGAAACAAAAAAAGACTTGCATCTACCTGATGGTTATGAATATATGAGACGGAGTGCAGACACGTATGTATTAGGAGAAGAAGTATTTGACTTTGATTTATTTTTTGCAGGGCTTTCAAGGCAGATTGTGCCCAAAAGAGCCATTACCGCAAAAGTGCGCGAGGCCATTAAAAAGCTGTCCTTTTTATATGGTATTGATCCATTAGAAATGCAAAAAATTGTACTTAGTGTGATTGATCCTGCTGCACATATTGATATTGAAGCATTAAGAAAAGCGGCACGCGATTGGTATCAGTTTGAACGAGGGGAAGAGCTGCCACAGCTAAGCACGCGCGTTCAGCCGCTTACATACCGCACAATGGAGAATACGGAACCAAAAACGAAGGAAGAGCTGCTGATCAAACAGCTCGAAACGATTTCACCGCGTCAGCTGCTGATCGATATTTCAGGGGGAGCAGAGCCTTCGCTAAGCGACTTGCAGCTTATTGAAGAGATTATGTTTCAGCAAAAGCTTCTTCCTGGTGTTGTCAATGTGTTAATTTATTATGTCATGCTTCGGACAGATATGAAGCTATCAAAGGCATATGTAGAGAAAATTGCGAGCCATTGGGCTCGGAAAAAAATTCGCACCGTTAAGGAAGCGATGGAGCTGGCGAAAAAAGAGACGAAAAAATATCAGAGCTGGGCGACCGGGAAAGAGAAAAAAACGGTACAAAAAACGGTTCGCAAGGAAATGTTGCCTGAGTGGCTCAATATGGATTATAGTCAAAAGGAGTCTGGAACAAGCGAAGAAGTCAACCTTGAACAGAAGCGTCGCGAACTGGAAGAACGTCTGAAAAAATACCGGAATCAGTAAATAAAAACAGGAGGTGAGAGTGGTGAAGCCAATGGACGAGCTCCTTCATCGTCTGCTCCACCGGAAAGATTTCCGGCAGCGATATGAGCAGCTAAAACATGAGATTTTGTCTCACCGAGAAGTACAGGCCTTTTTGCGGGAGCACAGGGATCAGGTAACAAACGTTATTTTGGAACGAGGTTTAATGAAATTATATGAGTTTATCCAACAAAGTAAAAATTGTGAGCGCTGTCCAAGCTTAGGCGAGTGCCGCAATCTTCTCAAGGGATACCACCCGCGTCTTGTGCTCCATGGAAATGCTATTGATATTCAATATGACCGTTGTCCAACGAAGATCAAGCATGATGAGCGGAAACGGCAGGAAGCGTTAATTCAAAGCTTATTTGTACCGCGCGAAATTTTACAGGCTTCGTTATCAGATGTCGATCTTGCCGATGACGGACGAATGAAGGCAATTGAGCGAGCGGAGCATTTTGTAGCAAATTATGAACCGGGAAAAAAGATCAAGGGGCTTTATTTATACGGTTCTTTTGGTGTTGGAAAAACTTATATTCTTGGAGCGATTGCCAACGCGCTGGCACAAAAAAAGGTGTCCTCTCTCATCGTCTACGTACCTGAATTTTTTCGTGAACTCAAGGGATCTTGGCAGGATCAAACGATGAACGAAAAATTGGATTATGTCAAAAAAGTTCCCGTCTTAATGCTGGACGATCTTGGCGCCGAATCCATGTCAAGCTGGGTGCGTGATGATTTGCTAGGTCCGATTTTGCAATACCGGATGCTGGAAAATCTTCCGACTTTTTTTACATCGAATTTTGATTTGCAGCAGTTAGCCCACCACTTAACGTATTCCCAAAGAGGCGAGGAAGAACAAATGAAAGCGGCGCGCCTGATGGAACGCATCCGTTATTTAGCAGATCCTGTGGAGATAAAAGGAAGAAATCGCCGTTTAGACTAAGCGAAGTGAACGGATCGCTTGTTTTTCTGATTCTAAATCAACGCGTCCTCCCATATATATAGAACAAGCATTCACTTACAAAGGGGGGACGACATTGATTGAGATTTACTTCGAACAGACAAGCGACGCAGAAAAATTTTTTGATCTTTTGCAAGAAAAAGTGAACGGGACAACCCGGCTCTATTTGCAATTGAAGTACGATGGAAATTCTTTAGTTACGATTGACATAGACCAATGTGTGGATGAAGCTATTTCATCGTGCGTGGCACCTGCGATTACGCAGTTTATTCTTCGTTTTATTGAAGATCGGCTGCTGCTGTCCATTATTTCTGGAACATTTTATTTTAAAAACGAGGAAGAGCAGTATCAAATTTTGCAATTAACTCATTCGTTCCTTGAGGGGGAACGATATGATTATCGAAGCGGGAAAAAAAGCGTCATGTCGCGCGATGCGCTCATTATGAATGCACTTTTACCATTTTTAAAAGATAATCTTTCTTTTTCACTCACCTCGTTTGTTACATTCAGGCTGAAACGATATATGGAACGATTGAATCATTATGTCGAACTGGCCATTGATGAATATAAGCTAGAGCAAGAATATCAAAATTTTGTGCAAATACTGCGCGATTACGTGGCAGAACGGGAAGCCAAGTGGCGGATTGTTCATCTTGTTCATCGCTCTCCGGACTTTCTTTTTTTTGATGAACAGTTTCGCCATGTGACAAAAAAGGAGTTAACCCAGCTGATTGACCGCAATTTGCCTGTCAGTCAGCCGATGTATATCGATTCTTCTGTATTAGCGCCGCTTGTTTCGATTGCTCCTGAATTGGTATATGTCTATACTTCATGTGAAGATGACGGAATGATTCAAACGCTACAAAATGTGTTTCAAGAACGGCTTCGTTTTTGTAAACCGACGGATTTTGCCGATGCCCAGACGGCCATGTCGATACATGATCGATCGACTTGATTTTTCTCATCAGACATTCTATAATAACGTACATAATGAAACATGTGGAAAAGTCATGATGAGGACATGGGTGTGTTTTTACGGTTTCCAGAGAGGGAAGGCTTTGGCTGTAACCTTCCTAACACGGAAAATGCACTTACCGCCTCGGAACTTCAGCAGTGAACGATTGTAGGAGTTATTTTTGCTTTTCTGCCGCCTTCCTCGAACAAGGACGCCAACAGGCAAATTCATTTGCAGTTCATTGTTCGAAGGGAGCCGTGCGGTTCGCTCGCCTGGCTGGTCGAGCATGTCGGCCGCGACAGAAAAGCTGTAGGCAGTCCAAACTCGCTGCGATCAAGTAATTGCTGACGGAAAGCACCGTTATGCGATTCGAGCCATCGCTATTCACTTGGGTTTTTGTTGCCGATTGGGTGAGAGAGCGGTGGGAAGAAGGGTGGAACCACGAATTCAACTCGTCCCTTATTGGAGGGGCGAGTTTTTTATTTTTATATGAATATTCAAAAAGGAGTGAAAAGCGATGTCAGAGATTATCCGTATTACATTTCCTGACGGGGCAGTGAAGGAGTTTCCAAAAGGAACGACAACGGAAGAAATTGCTGCTTCCATCAGCCCTGGATTGAAGAAAAAAGCCATTGCTGGAAAATTAAACGATACATTGCTTGATTTACGTACACCGATTCATCAAGATGGAGCGATTGCGATCATCACACAGGACATGCCAGAAGCGCTCGAAATTTTACGTCACAGTACAGCCCATTTAATGGCTCAGGCAATCAAGCGCTTGTACAAAAATGTAAAGCTGGGCGTTGGTCCAGTCATTGAGAATGGCTTCTATTACGATATTGATATGGAAGAATCATTGACACCAGAGGAGCTTCCAAAAATTGAAAAAGAAATGCAAAAAATCGTGAAAGAAAACTTGGAGATTGTCCGCAAAGAGGTGGATCGCGAGGAAGCGATTCGCCGTTATGAAGAAATTGGCGACAATTTAAAACTTGAGCTAATCAACGACATTCCTGAAGGAGAAGTTGTTTCCATTTATGAACAAGGCGAATTTTTCGATCTTTGTCGCGGCATCCACGTGCCATCGACAGGAAAAATTAAGGAATTTAAGCTCTTAAGCATTGCGGGGGCGTATTGGCGCGGGGACAGCAAAAATAAAATGCTCCAGCGCATTTACGGCACGGCTTTCTTTAAAAAAGAGGATTTGGAAGCACATCTTCGTTTGCTGCAAGAAGCGAAGGAGCGTGATCACCGCAAACTTGGGAAGGAGCTTGAGCTCTTTACAACGTCGCAAAAAGTGGGACAAGGCCTGCCGCTTTGGCTGCCGAAAGGTGCGACCATCCGCCGCACGATTGAACGATATATTGTGGATAAAGAGATAGAACTTGGCTATCAGCATGTGTATACACCAGTGCTTGGAAGCGTTGAGCTATATAAAACATCTGGACACTGGGATCATTATCAAGATGGCATGTTCCCGCCAATGGAGATGGATAACGAACAGCTCGTTCTTCGTCCGATGAACTGTCCGCATCATATGATGGTATACAAAAACAAAATCCATAGTTATCGCGAGCTGCCGATTCGCATTGCTGAGCTTGGAACGATGCATCGCTACGAAATGTCAGGGGCTTTGACAGGGCTGCAGCGCGTGCGCGGCATGACATTGAACGATGCCCATATTTTTGTTCGTCCAGATCAAATCAAAGACGAATTTAAACGAGTCGTCAACTTAATTCTTGAAGTATATAAAGATTTTGGCTTAAACGAATACTCATTCCGCTTGTCTTACCGCGACCCGCATGATAAAGAAAAATATTACGATGATGATGCGATGTGGGAAAAAGCGCAAAGCATGCTGCGTGAAGCGATGGACGAGCTTGGGCTTGAATATTATGAAGCGGAGGGAGAAGCGGCGTTTTATGGTCCAAAGCTAGATGTGCAAGTGCGCACGGCGCTTGGAAAGGATGAAACGCTGTCGACCGTTCAGCTTGATTTCTTGCTGCCAGAGCGTTTTGATTTAACATATATCGGCGAGGATGGAAAACCGCACCGACCAGTTGTCATCCATCGTGGCGTCGTGTCCACCATGGAACGCTTTGTCGCTTTCTTAATTGAAGAATATAAAGGAGCGTTCCCTGCATGGCTTGCTCCAGTGCAAGTGGAAGTCATTCCAGTATCGCCAGCCGTTCATGCCGACTACGCGCATCAAGTGAGAGAAGCGCTACAATCGCAAGGATTTCGCGTGGAAGTTGACGAACGCGATGAAAAAATTGGCTATAAAATTCGCGAAGCACAAATGCAAAAAATTCCGTACATGCTTGTTGTTGGAGACAACGAGGTAAAAGAGCAGGCTGTCAATGTCCGCAAATATGGCGAACAAAAAAGCGAAACGATGCCTCTTGCCGCTTTTATCGATGCATTAAAGGCAGAAGTGCGCCGTTGAAAAAAAGTGTTGCTAAAATAGAAAGAGTTAGATATAATAATATGCGTTGTGTTGAAAAATGCTTATATTGACATGCTGCTTCCAATATGGTAATCTATATAAGTCAAATTGAATACTTGTTTGTGACAAAAGCAGAAGCACCCGGCTTCTCACCTGTCTGACGCGGATCGCTGTTAGCGGGTTGTTACGGTTCGTCTATGAAAAGTCCGATCGTAAAAGCATGGGTGTCGTATGCACTCATGCTTTTTTGTATGCAAGGCTGCGAGTCTTCCAAAGCCCCGTATTCTTCATGAGTATATGGTGGAGAGGAAAGACAACGGCCAAGCAAAAATGAAACGCAGAAACGAGTGTTTCGCTTCGGTTTCCTAGCAAAGGGTGCATTATGCAAACAAGTCATTCGTAAAAAACCTTGGAGGTGGCTAGTTATTAGCAAAGATTTTATCGTTAACGAAAGCATTCGTGCGCGCGAAGTTCGTTTAATTGATCCAAACGGAGAGCAATTAGGCATTAAATCAAAACAAGAGGCGTTGGAAATTGCAGCCAGATTGAACCTTGATTTGGTTATGGTCGCGCCAAACGCTAAACCACCGGTATGCCGAATTATGGATTACGGCAAATTCCGTTTTGAGCAACAAAAGAAAGAAAAGGAAGCGCGTAAAAAGCAAAAAGTCATTAATGTGAAAGAGGTTCGTTTGAGCCCGACAATTGAAGAGCATGATTTTAATACGAAGCTTCGCAATGCGCGCAAATTCCTTGAAAAAGGCGATAAAGTAAAGGCAACCATTCGCTTTAAAGGGCGGGCTATTACCCACAAAGAAATTGGCCAGCGCGTGTTGGACCGTTTTTCTGAGGCCTGCGCTGATATTAGCGTTGTTGAATCTGCTCCGAAAATGGACGGACGCAGCATGTTTTTAGTGCTCGCACCGAAAAACGACAAATAACCGAACGAGGAGGATACACCCTATGCCAAAAATGAAAACTCACAGAGGCTCTGCAAAGCGTTTTAAAAAGACGGGTACTGGTAAATTGAAGCGTTCTCATGCGTTTACTAGCCACTTGTTTGCTAATAAAACTCAAAAGCAAAAACGCAAGCTTCGCAAAGGAACGCTTGTATCTTCTGGAGATTTTAAACGTATTCGTCAAATGTTAGACAACTTAAAATAATTTTTGGAATGAAACATAATCGTAGGAGGGAATAACAGATGCCACGTGTTAAAGGCGGAACAGTAACGCGCAGACGTCGCAAAAAAGTTCTTAAACTTGCAAAAGGCTATTTCGGTTCTAAGCATCGTTTATATAAAGTCGCAAACCAACAAGTAATGAAATCATTAATGTATGCATATCGCGACCGTCGTCAACGGAAACGCGATTTCCGCAAGCTTTGGATTACGCGTATCAACGCGGCAGCTCGCATGAACGGACTTTCTTACAGCCGCTTAATGCATGGCTTAAAGCTTGCTGGTGTAGAAGTAAACCGCAAAATGCTTGCTGAGTTGGCTGTAAACGATGCAGCAGCATTCGCGCAACTGGCTGATATTGCAAAAGCTAACTTAAATAAATAAAGAGACAGATGGAAGTTGTAGACAAAGTCGGTGTTGACTTTGTCTACAACCATTTTAAGCATCATGTATTTCCACATCAGGCCGGATGTAAAACGCTTAACCAAACATGGAACGAAGCCGGATGAAGACGCGAAGCGAACAAAAGAAGCTCATGAGCGGGCGAACGCGGTCATTGGCCCAAGATGCAAGCGTTGAACAACAGTCTGTGATGACCATTCTCCAAACGAGAATGGTCATTTTTTCATCAGCATGGTCATCCGGTCATGACTCAAGAGAGGTGGAGAGGAGCATGGAATGGTATATGGCGATTGTGAATGCCGTTAGCTTTTTAATAATGGGGCTTGATAAACAGAAGGCAAGAAAAGGGAAATGGCGGATTGCTGAGCGGACGATCTGGTTGTTTGCTTTTGCCGGAGGCGCAATCGGAGCAGCCATTGGCATGTATGGCTTTCACCATAAAACGCGACACCGCCTCTTTCGTTATGGATTGCCGCTTTTGGCTATTTTCGATATGCTTATTTATGTTATTCTTTATCAATAGCGGGGGAGAAGAAAATGAACGTACAAATGCTTTATTCATTGCAGCGCCAGCTTGATGAACGAATTGAGACACAGCATGGGCTGCAACATGAAAATCTTGTCGACCGGAAAGTGCTAGCTTTGCTTGTTGAGCTTGGAGAGCTCGCCAATGAAACACGCTGTTTTAAGTTTTGGAGTGTGAAGCCGCCAGCGCCGCAAGACAAGATATTAGAAGAATATGTGGATGGCTTGCACTTTATTCTATCGCTTGGTTTGGAATGCGGATTTGATTTTACAGCTGATGATCGAGTATCAGAGACTCGTTCGTTAGTTGAACAGTTTTTATTCGTTTTTCAAGCTGCCCACCAGTTTTATGAAGCCAAATCTTTGGCAAGCTACCAGCATTTATTTGCTGAATATTTGCGTTTAGGCAACCAACTAGGTTTTTCCCTTGAGCAAATGGAACAAGCCTATAGGAAAAAAAATGAAATTAATCACGAACGGCAAAATCAGAATTATTAACAAATTTTGTACATTGGTACTTCTTTTCGCTATAATGGGGATGAAGTACATATGAAAGGAGTTTGAATATGGCAAAGCTAGATCCGACGTTAACCATGCTAAAGGAATTAACCGATGCCAAAGGTGTGCCCGGCAATGAACGAGAAGTGCGGGAAGTCATGAAAAAATACATAGCTCCTTATGCCGATGAGGTCACAACAGACGGGCTCGGCAGTCTTGTCGCGAAAAAAGCAGGAAAAGAAAACGGTCCGAAAATTATGGTGGCTGGCCACCTTGATGAAGTCGGTTTTATGGTGACGCAAATTGATGAAAAAGGATTTATCCGCTTTCAGACGCTTGGAGGCTGGTGGGGACAAGTGATGCTCGCCCAGCGTGTCACCATCATCACGAAAAAAGGAGAAATCACCGGTGTGATCGGTTCAAAGCCACCGCATATTTTACCGCCGGAGGCGCGCAAAAAACCGGTCGAAATCAAAGATATGTTTATCGATATCGGCGCATCTAGCCGCGATGAAGCGATGGAATGGGGGGTGCGCCCGGGTGATTCGATCGTTCCGTATTTTGAATTTACGGTCATGAATAATGAAAAAATGTTGCTTGCGAAAGCGTGGGACAACCGTATTGGCTGTGCCATTGCCATTGATGTATTAAAGCAGCTGAAAGATGTCGAGCATCCGAACGTCGTTTATGGTGTTGGTACTGTTCAAGAAGAAGTCGGATTGCGCGGCGCGAAAACGTCGGCAAATTTCATTCAACCGGATATTGCGTTTGCTGTCGATGTCGGCATTGCTGGAGATACACCAGGTGTTTCGGAGAAAGAAGCGATGGGCAAACTCGGTGCTGGCCCGCATATCGTGCTATATGATGCGACGCTCGTGTCGCATAGAGGGTTGCGCGAGTTTGTCATTGATGTAGCAGAAGAATTAAATATCCCATACCATTTTGACGCGATGCCGGGCGGAGGAACGGATGCGGGCGCTATCCACCTGACGGCAAGCGGTGTTCCGGCGCTGACGATTGCCATCCCGACACGTTACATCCACTCGCATGCTGCGATGCTTCACCGCGACGATTATGAAAACACGGTGAAACTACTTGTCGAAGTGATTAAGCGCCTTGATGAAGCAAAAGTGAAAGAGATTACGTTTGATTGAGGAATAAACGGACTGTCATACGATGTAAGAAGAATGCTCCATTTCATACGATGGAGCATTTTTTGTTAAAAATGCTTGGAAATAATGGAAAGACGAACTCAATCCAATATGGGCTGTGAGGGGGAAAGTCAATGGCGTCTTTGAATGCATGGGATCCAAGTTTATATGATAAAAAGTTTCGTTTTGTTTCTGATCTCGGAAAAGGAGTCATTGAATGGCTGAATCCACAAGCAGGGGAGAGAATCCTTGATTTAGGTTGTGGCACGGGCGATTTGAGCTATGAAATTTCTAAATCAGGAGCCATTGTTGTCGGAATGGACGCATCTTCTGAAATGATTGCGAAAGCTCGTGAAAAGTATGAAGATATTTGCTTCATTGTAGACAACGGGGAGTCATTTCGAACAAGTGAGCTGTATGATGCAGTGTTTTCCAATGCAGCATTACATTGGATGAAAAATGTGGAGAAGGTGGTTGAATCCATTTTCCTGTCATTAAAGCCCAACGGAAAGTTTGTGGCTGAATTTGGTGGAAAAGGAAATATATCAGCGATTGTTCAAGCGATTCAAATGGTGCTAGCGCAGTACGCCGGAATTTATGAGAAGAGGAACCCGTGGTATTTTCCGAGCATTGGAGAGTATAGTGCGTTGCTTGAAAGGTATGGAT
This sequence comes from Anoxybacteroides rupiense, assembly GCF_014196195.1. Lineage (GTDB taxonomy): Bacteria > Bacillota > Bacilli > Bacillales > Anoxybacillaceae > Anoxybacteroides > Anoxybacteroides rupiense. Next base: position 178,151 of record NZ_JACIDF010000003.1, read on the forward strand.
TTCGCGTGTTGCACGCAATCCATTTTGACCGTCCAACTCCACTGGCTGATGGCGAACAAGGCCTTATCCACTGGCTTGATAGTTTTGCCGGCGATTTTTTTCTAGGAATCGATGTAGAAGAAAAGCTATTTCTCTATGAAAAAATAAAAGAATCACTAAAGCCTTATCTATGGAAGAGAGGAGAATGGGTGGCGGATTACAAGCGCATACGCATTGTCGCGGTGAAAGAACAGAAAGCCTTATGACCTTTTTAATTTTAAGGGAGGTGCCGATGATAAAAAAAGCGTGGCTATTCATCATGGCCTTTGTTATATTCATTGTTGCTTGTTCTCATCCAAAAGATGCGGAGAATCAACTTTCTGATAAAATACCTGTCACTATCAAAATCGTAGATCAAGACGGCCAATATTCTAAATTCTTGGTCCATGTCGTTTCAGAAGGATATCAAAACAAAAACATTGCTCATATTCCTCAAGTTCAATTGATGATTGTAAATAGTAAATCCCTTAAGTTGCATTTATATTCCGGCGTTACTTATACGTTTGAGGTTTCTCCTACTCACTACCGCACGATTGACGAGTATTTAAAAAATAAAAAAGAGGGCGTAAAGGATAGCAAGAAAGAACGGTTACCAACGGGAAAAACAACATTTACGCCTCATGCAAAAAATGCGGCATTAACCATTGATCTGAAATAGATAAACTGGATTATCAGCATTTGTCCCAAAATAGGCAGAGGATGAACCCGCTCGTCTTTGACTATTACAAAAATGGGAATGTTGTTTTGGAATCGTTCATGCGTTCCCATCTTTTCGTTCACAGATGCAACAACCGACATAAACAAAGACATCGACTTAAAAATCAGTCATAAAGAAAACGCCGTCCCGCTGCATCATTTGATGGAAAGCGGCGGGACGGACATTTTCGAGAGTCTGTTTTATTGTTTTACTGCCTGCTCAAGCGTCACTAGCATATCGTTTTTTTGTTCCGGGGATGAGTGATTCCAAATCGCTTCAAACAAAACGCCAAGACCTGGCAAATATTTTTCCTCGCCGCGTTGGATCGCATCCATAATCGTATCTTCAAGCTGTTCTTTTGTATTGTTGGCTACATTGTGCATGACTGCATGCCGTAAATTTAGATCCAAATTCCTCACCTCGCTTTATGTATTACACATTTATTTTTGTCGTCGTTTTCGTTTATTATGTATAGTGACAGGCAAAAAAGAAAAGGAGAATGGAGATTGAAACGGATTGAATCGACAAAAAATCCGCAAGTAAAGCAATGGAAGAAGCTGCTGACAAGAAAAGAACGAGACAAGACAAGACTTTTTCTGATTGAAGGGTTCCATTTAGTGGAGGAAGCTTTAGCAAGCGGTGTTTCGCTTGTTCAATTGATCATTGAGGAAAGCAAGGCCATTCCTTCAGAATGGAATGTGGGCCATATTCCGATTACAGTTGTTACAGAAGGAGTAATGCGGGAGATCAGCGATACGGAAACCCCGCAAGGAATTGCGGCCGTATGCAGGCAATTAAGCGATGAATCGCTTGATTGGAGCAAAGCTAAGCTGCTTCTTGTGGATGCGGTGCAAGATCCGGGGAATGTGGGGACGATGATTCGCACAGCTGATGCGGCCGGCGTGGATGCTGTGATTCTTGGAGAGGGATGTGTAGATGTGTACAATCCGAAAGTCATTCGCGCTACACAAGGTTCGCTTTTTCATTTGCCGATCATCCGCGGTTCCCTTAGCAAATGGATGCAAACGTTAAAGGAAAAAAATATTCCAATTTACGGGACATCTTTAGAAAATGGCGATGATTATCGAAAAGTACACGCTAGCGGTGCGTTTGCTCTTCTTGTCGGCAATGAAGGAAGCGGCGTCAGCAAGGAATGGCTTGAGCAGACGACGAAAAATTTGTACATTCCTATTCATGGACAAGCTGAATCACTGAACGTGGCAGTGGCCACCGGGATTTTGCTTTACCATTTGCGGGGATAAACGTAAAAGATACACTACTGAATGAATCCTAAAAGAAACGATTCAATATGGAAAAGCATTGTTCCATGCGGTTATTGAACGGCTCGATGTACAAAATGCCCGAAATGGAACAAATGAAGAGGGGCATTGCTCATTTGCAAGGAGAGGTGATGCGGTTCAAAGAAGACGCCTCTGCGCAAAAAGAAGATGTGGCTATGTTAAAAAAGAGAGAGTTCCAGTTTAACATCATCCACCGAGAAGTCTTCCATTTCTTAACGAGGGGGAGATGGGGAGGTTCGTCAGAGGAACAAGCACGGCAAGTAGAGCGGCTTTCGGCTCACACAATGGAGCAAGAAGCTGATATAGTGGAATGGCGAAGCATGAGATAGTAATCGTATATGTTTGTTCGCTCAGCAGATAGTGGTTGCAACAGATGGATGGATTGCCTATAATATAAAAATAATGAAATAAGAAAAATAACGATGAAAGAGAAGAGTAGCTTGTCCCTCGCCATCCAGGGAGAAAACGCCGGAGACTGGGAGCGTTTTTATGGTAGAAGCAAGTGAATTCACCTCTGGAGTTGACGCTTGGACCATTTTGCTATTGCAAAATGTAAAGGCGTTCCGGCCATGGCCGTTATCGCAATGAAGTGAACAGCGCTTTTTCGCTGTTAACAAGGGTGGTACCGCGATTTCACTCGTCCCTTATGCAGGGGGCGAGTTTTTTATTTTTGCATAGAGGAGGTTTTTTCATGAAAGAACGTTTACAGCAGCTTCAGCAAGAGGCGCTTGAAAAAATTACGCAGGCGAATGACTTAAAAGCGCTCAATGAGGTGCGCGTAGCGTATCTCGGCAAAAAAGGACCGATTACCGAAGTGCTGCGCGGAATGGGAGCATTGTCTCCTGAGGAACGCCCAGTGATGGGGGCGCTTGTCAATGAGGTGCGTGAAGCGATCCAAACAGCAATCGAAGAAAAACAAGCAGAGCTTGAGCAACAGGAGGTCGAGAAAAAATTAGCAGCTGAAGCGATTGATGTAACGCTTCCAGGGCGCCCAGTGCGCCGAGGAAATCATCATCCTTTGACGCGCGTAATTGAAGAAATTGAAGATTTGTTTATCGGCATGGGGTATACGATTGCCGAAGGGCCAGAAGTCGAAAAAGACTATTACAACTTCGAGGCTCTCAATCTTCCGAAAGGTCATCCGGCGCGCGATATGCAAGATTCGTTCTATATTACAGAGGAAATTTTGCTGCGCACGCATACATCTCCGGTACAGGCGCGCACGATGGAGAAGCATCAAGGACGCGGTCCTGTGAAAATCATTTGCCCGGGAAAAGTATACCGACGGGACAACGACGATGCGACGCATTCACATCAGTTTACTCAAATTGAAGGGCTCGTTGTCGATGAGAACATCCGCATGAGCGATTTAAAAGGAACGCTGCGCGAGTTTGCCCGCAAGATGTTTGGCGAAGATCGCGACATTCGTTTTCGTCCAAGCTTTTTCCCGTTTACGGAGCCGTCTGTGGAAGTGGATGTCTCTTGCTTTAATTGTGGCGGCCATGGCTGTAACGTATGTAAAGGTACAGGCTGGATTGAAATTTTAGGGGCTGGAATGGTACATCCAAATGTATTAGAAATGGCCGGTTTTGATTCAAAAAAATATACCGGCTTTGCGTTCGGGATGGGGCCTGAACGCATCGCGATGCTGAAATACGGCATTGACGACATCCGCCATTTCTATCAAAACGATGTTCGTTTCTTGCAACAATTCAACCGGGTGTAAAGGGAGGTTTGATGGATGTTTGTTTCATATAAATGGCTGCAGGAATATGTTGATTTAACAGGAGTAACAGCAAAAGAATTAGCAGACCGCATCACGAAAAGCGGAATCGAAGTGGAAAGTGTTGAAGTGTTAAACAAAGGGGCGAAAGGCGTCGTGATCGGCCATGTCGTGGAGCGTGACCAGCATCCAAACGCCGATAAATTAAGCAAATGCCTCGTCGATGTTGGTGAGGGAGAACCGGTGCAAATCATTTGCGGCGCTCCGAATGTCGCTAAAGGACAAAAGGTAGCAGTCGCAAAGGTTGGCGCGGTATTGCCAGGCAATTTCAAAATTAAACGTGCGAAATTGCGCGGTGAAGAATCAAACGGAATGATTTGCTCATTGCAGGAGCTTGGCATCGAGCCGAAACTTGTGCCAAAAGAGTACGCTGACGGTATTTTTGTGTTTCCTAGCGATGCTCCGGTGGGAGCCGATGCGCTTGAACTGCTCCATTTGGATGATGAAGTGTTGGAGCTTGGTTTGACGCCGAACCGCGCGGATTGTTTAAGCATGATCGGTGTCGCTTATGAAGTGGCCGCGATTTTAGGCCGAAGCGTGAAGCTGCCTGAGAGGGGGGTTCATGAAAATCATGAAGATGTTCACCATTACATTTCTGTGCGCGTCGATGCACAAGAGGATAATCCTCTTTATGCCGGACGAATTGTGAAAAACGTCAAAATTGGCCCATCACCGCTTTGGATGCAAGCGCGCTTGATGGCGGCCGGCATTCGTCCACACAATAACGTTGTTGATATTACAAACTACATTTTGCTTGAGTACGGCCAACCGCTTCATGCTTTTGATTATGACCGCCTTGGCTCCAAAGAGATTGTCGTCCGCCGCGCGAAAGCGGGTGAAACAATGGTAACGCTAGACGATGTCAAACGAACATTAACCGACGATCATCTTGTTATTACGAACGGAAGCGAGCCGGTTGCGTTAGCCGGAGTGATGGGCGGCGCGAATTCCGAAGTGCAAAATAATACGAAGACGGTATTTATTGAATCGGCCTATTTTACAAGTCCGATTATCCGCCAAGCGGTAAAAGACCATGGCTTGCGCAGCGAAGCGAGCACGCGCTTTGAGAAAGGGATCGATCCAGCACGTACGAAGGAAGCGCTGGACCGTGCGGCAGCGTTAATGGCGGAGTACGCAGGCGGTGAAGTGGTCGGTGGCGTAGTGGAAGCAAATACATGGCAGCCGAAAGAAGTGACGGTCACAATTACGCTTGATCGCATTAATCAAGTGCTTGGCACAGCGATTACGAAAGAAGAAGTGGCCCATATTTTGACGAACTTGCAATTTGCTTTCACGGAAGATAACCAAACGTTTACGGTAACTGTGCCATCACGGCGCCGCGATATCGCCATTGAAGAAGATATCATTGAAGAAGTGGCACGTCTGTACGGCTATGACAACTTGCCGGCCACTCTCCCAGTTGCTGAAGCCACTCCGGGCAAGCTGACCGCATATCAGGCGAAACGCCGCAAAGTGCGCCGTTATTTAGAAGATGCTGGCTTATTCCAAGCGATTACGTACTCGCTCACCAATGAGGCGAAGGCGACTATGTTTGCGCTTGAGGCTGCCGCGCCGATTCGTTTGGCCCTACCGATGAGCGAAGAGCGAAGTGTTCTGCGGCAGAGCCTGGTGCCTCATCTGTTAGAAGCAGCCAGCTATAACCGCGCTCGCCAAGTCGAAAACGTATCGTTATACGAGATCGGCTCTGTCTATTTGACAAACAGCGAGAGCGAGTTGCCAAACGAAAAAGAACGTCTTGCTGGAGTGATGACAGGGGCGTGGCATGTGCACTTATGGCAAGGAGAGAAAAAAGCGGTTGATTTCTATGTAATCAAGGGAATTTTAGATGGATTGTTTGCGCTGTTAGGATTAGAGAAACGCATCGAATACAAGCAAGCGAAACGCGAACATCTTCATCCGGGAAGAACAGCCGATATTTTGTTAGACAGCCAAACGATCGGCTTTGTCGGCCAGCTTCATCCGGTCGTGCAAAAAGAGTATGACTTAAAAGAAACGTATGTGTTTGAACTTGCGTTAGCGGACGTATTAAACGCCGATGTCGAAGAAATCCGCTATGCGGCGATTCCGCGCTTCCCATCGATCGCGCGCGACATTGCCCTTGTCGTCGACGAACATGTCGTCGCTGGCGATGTGCAAAAAGCGATTGTCGCAGCGGGCGGTGCGCTGTTGAAAGACGTCGCGATTTTCGACGTGTATAAAGGCGACCGCCTCCCAGACGGGAAAAAATCAATCGCCTTCGCGCTCCGTTACTACGATCCAGAGCGCACGCTTACTGATGAAGAAGTTACAGTTGTTCACGAACAAGTCATTAAAGCAGTGGAACAACAATTCGGCGCTACGTTGCGTGGATAAAAAGGAAATCCCCATCTTATGCCAAGGCGTAGGATGGGGGTTTTTATCATCATGAACTTTTCCGTACTAAAAATAACTTACCTCCCACTGTTGAAAAATAGAATCTGTTTTTGAATATATGTCCCAGCTTGATTATTCGATTTATATCGCTCTCCAATAGATCCAATACCGAAAGCTTATACCGATTTTTCAATCTGAGTCAATCGATCTTTATATTTTTTTGATTCCATGTGTCATTTTTTTGATATAATACCAGTTCAGAGAAATTAAACTTATAGGTCCCCCTCTCTTTATTTTATGGAATAATTTTGAAACCTATTGCAGCCTATGTTCGTTATTATGGAGGGAGGGGAATGGATGAACATGATCTCATATCTTATGAGGCTGTCTTGATCGAAGCATGGCTGTTCTATGATTTGAAAAAAGAGAATTCGTTGATAGGTCCATTCATAGGGAACCGTGTAGCGATTTTTTGCTTTTTCTTGGCGCTTGGAGGATGGCTTCATGCAGGACAGCAAGAAAGAAGGGATCAGAAAACGAGGCAAAGGAGAGAAAAAGCTTATGAACCCGCTTTTGCAGTTAAAGAATGTCCGAAAAGATATTGGAAGTAAAACGATTATTCATGATTTGTCACTCGAGGTATTTGCCGGTGAAGTATTTGGCTTTCTTGGGCCGAATGGAGCCGGAAAAACGACAACCATCCGGATGATTGTGGGATTAATGGATATTACGAGCGGCGAAGTGCTGATCAATGGCATCGATGTCGCTAAAAATTTTGAAAAAGCGATTCGGTATGTTGGCGCTATCGTTGAAAATCCAGAAATGTATAAATTTTTGACTGGGTACCAAAACTTGCTGCACTATGCCCGGATGACAAGTGGAGTGACGAAAGACAGAATTGATGAAGTGATCAAACTAGTAGGATTAGAGCATCGCATTCACGACAAGGTCAAAACATATTCACTCGGTATGCGGCAGCGTTTAGGACTCGCCCAAGCACTGCTTCATCGTCCCTCTCTGCTTATTTTAGACGAACCGACAAATGGACTTGATCCTGCGGGTATTCGTGAAATTCGCGATTATTTACGGAAGCTGGCCAGAGAAGAAGGATTGGGAATTGTTGTATCCAGCCACCTTTTATCTGAAATGGAGATGATGTGCGACCGTTTTGCGATCATCCAGCATGGAAAGCTAGTGACGATTGAAGCGGTACAGGAGCTGTCAAAACAAGCGCAAAAGGTATTATGGATCGTAGACCCGATTGAAAAAGCGGCACAGGTGGTTCAAGAACGCTTTCCTCACTATCATATTCAGCAAAATGGGCAAGGGATAGAAGTGGACATCGATTATCACGACATTCCAAAGCTCAATGCCGCTTTAGTAGCCGAACATGTCCAAGTATACGGAATTCAGGTGCTAGCAAAATCGCTGGAAGAAAGATTTCTTGAAATGACGGGAGGAAACGAAATTGTCTAACTTTTTTTCACTTATTCGCAATGAAAACATGAAAATTTATTATCGGTTTGGCACATGGTTTATGATTGGGTTGCTCGTGCTAGTTGCCGTTGCCGGTGCGATTATCGTCAAAACAAGCTATCGCGAACCGACGGACTGGAGAAAGGAGGTAACAGCAGAGACTGCTAGTTTTAAAGCAAGTTTAGAAGAAGGGAATATTTCAAAAACATATAAAGATTATTTAACACAGCAGCTGAAAATTAACGAATATCGTCTAAAACATGATATTAAACCGATCGCGTCCAATACATTTTGGGGATATCTTGAAAGCTCGGCTGGCATGATTTCTCTTGTTACGTTGTTTACAATCATTGTCGCCGCAGGAAGTGTGGCTAGCGAGTTTTCATGGGGAACGATTAAACTGCTGCTGATCCGGCCGACAAACCGCGCTAAAATTTTGCTTTCGAAATACATGGCTGCTTTGTTGTTTGCGATTGGGTTGCTCGTTCTTTTGTTTGCGGTTTCCGCGATAAGCGGCGCTGCCCTTTTTGGGATCGAGACGATCAAAGAGCCGTATTTAGCGTATCAAAACGGCGAGGTCGTAGAAAAGAGCATGATATGGTATGTATTGCAAATGTATGCGCTCAATTGCGCTGACTTAGTGATGATGACCACTTTCGCTTTTATGATTTCGACCGTTTTTCGCAATCAATCGCTTGCGATTGGCTTAGCCACTTTTTCCTTATTTATTGGTCCGCAGATCACATATTTCTTAGCGATGAAATTTGACTGGGCTAAATATTTGTTGTTTGCCAATACCAATTTGTCCCAATATCTTGATGGAATGCCGATGGTCGAAGGAATGACGATGTCGTTTTCGATTATGATGCTGCTTCTTTATTTTCTCGTGTTTAATGCACTTGCATGGTTGATTTTTCAAAAGCGTGACATCGCTGCTTAAAAGAGGAGGACACGAACGATACAAGTTTGAGAAAGGATGCCGAATTTTAAAGGCATCCTTTTATGCTGGAAAAGCAGCGATTGGCTTTAAAGCTCATTCGGTGATTGGATCTTTGCAAACGGCTTTTCTTTTCGAAAAAATCATTTGGATAGCAACATCATCCACTGAAAAGTCTTCCACTTCTTTAACCAAGTGTCGGTGGGAGACATACATTTATCGGGGGTTCCGAAGCACCTGCTTGACGAACTCCCCTACGTTTTGGACATGAGAGCATCGCTGTCGTCAAAATTTGAAAGTAAGAGCATATGATTAAGAATGGCCGCCCCCATATTCTGAAGGTTACACGCTATAAGCCTCGCATAAGAATGCTATTGCGACATAAAATATATGTGCGGTTTTTTGGCGTCTCCGATTTCATCTCATTCTTTCGCTTTTTATTATGGCATGATCAATATTTTTCTCATTGACTTTTTCGAGTGTAATAGTTATATTGTTTAACAGTTAAATAGTTTAACTATTGGGTGGTGATTTTTTGCAGTCGAAAAAAGTAAAAGAGCTGGTTGAACGGTATCTTTCCGTTTCATTTGATGTGATGAAAAGGGGGGCGATGCTTGTCAAGTGTGAGCTTGACGAAGACATAACAAACGATCAATATTATTTGCTGCGCTATATGTACAAGCGAGGCATTTGCACCTCGACAGAGCTTGCTTCCGCATTTATTGTCAATAAAAGTGCGATTACTGCGATGACCAATCGTCTTGTAGAAAAAGAAATGGTTCGCAGGATACGGGATGAAAAAGATCGCCGCGTTATTTACTTAACATTAACCGAAAAAGGGATGCGGTGGTTTCAAGAGACAGAAGAAAAAATTCATAAACTTGTCGGATCATTCATAACTAAATTTTCAGAGCAAGAAATTGAAATGTTTCTTCAACTGTATGAAAAACTGGCATCTGCTTTGCATGAAATGGAGGTAGAAGCGTGAGGGCGATTATTAAAGGGAAATGGTTGGTATTAGGCATATGGGTGCTTGCAGCTGTGCTGTTAGTCATGACAGCCCCGAATATGGCCGACCTTATTCGCGAAAAAGGACAAATTACGGTTCCGAAAGGATATTCCTCGACATTGGCTTCCGAGATCTTGGAGGAAGTCCAGAAGAAGCAGAAAACGGGCGATGAATTGAGCGTGGCGCTTGTGTTTCACCGCGATGGGAAGTTGACCGATCGGGATTGGAAAGAAGCGGAACAAGCGATTGAACAATTAGAAAAGAATAAAGATAAGCTTGGTATTACACAAATTGTATCGCCTTTTCAAGAAAAAGAGCTAAAAGATCAGCTTGTGTCCAAAGATGGAACCACCATACTCACATCGCTTAAAATAGAGCGGAACGATCGCAGCGCCAAACAAATGAGTGATGCGTTGTACAAGGCGATTGATAATATTTCGTTAGAGCACTATTATACAAGCGGCTGGATGATCGATGAAGATGTTGTAGTCAGCTCGCAAGAAGGAGTAAAGAAAACAGAAGGAATTACAGTCGTCTTTATTTTAGCGGTTTTATTAATTGTATTCCGTTCACCAGTGGCGCCGTTTATTCCGCTGCTCGCAGTCGGAATCACATATGTCGTATCGCAATCCATTGTGGCCTTTTTAGTTGATCAAGTGAATTTTCCGCTTTCGACGTTTACTCAAACCTTTTTAGTGGCGGTATTGTTCGGAATTGGAACAGACTACTGCATTTTGCTTTTAAGCCGTTTTAAAGAAGAATTGTCGCGGCAGGGAACCAAAACAGAGGCCATTGTGGCCACGTATCGCACCGCTGGAAAGACCGTGTTATTTAGCGGTTTTGCCGTTATGATTGGTTTTGCGGCGATCGGGTTGTCAACATTTAAGTTATATCAATCCGCCGCAGCTGTTGCCGTTGGGATTGCTGTGCTTCTCATAGCGCTGATGACACTTGTTCCATTTTTTATGGCGGTGCTTGGTCCAAAGCTATTTTGGCCATTAAAAGGCTCGCTTGAGCATAAACAAAGCAAGCTATGGGAAGTAGCAGGACGCTTTTCCTTTGCCAAACCGCTTGTATCGCTCGCGATTGTAGCGGTGATTACGCTTCCTGTCTTATTAACATATGATGGGAAATTGTCGTTCAACTCTATGGAGGAGATTGGTGACCATTATTCATCGGTTAAAGCATTTAATATTATTGCCGATAGCTTTGGTCCAGGAGAAGCGATGCCGACGCAAATTGTCATGAAAAATGATGAAAATATGAATTCTGATGAATATTTTTATTTAATTGAAAAAATGAGCAGAGAAATTGAGAGGGTCGATGGCGTCGACCACGTTCGCTCTGTCACTCGGCCAACAGGAGAGCCGATTGAGCAGCTATTTGTGACAGAACAAGCAAAGCAGCTGAAAGATGGAATTGGCCAAGGAGCAGACGGCATCGAACAAATTCGCTCCGGATTAAGTCAAGCAAGCCAACAGTTGTCTGCTTCTGCGCCGCAATTGAAACAGGCGACAGATGGGATTCAAGGGCTTGTATCAGGCACGAATCAATTGAAAACAGGAGTCAGCGATTTGCAGAAAGGATTACAGCAAATTGAGAAAGGCGTTCGCGATGGCTCAGTAGGGGCTGGAGAAATTAAAAACGGCCTTGCATCCGTGCAAGCAAATGCTAAAAAATTGCTGGCAGGAGCAGAACAGCTTCTGCAAGGCTATGAAAGCGCCGGTTCTGGATTATCGTCATTGCTTGGGCAATATGAACAAATACAGTCCGGCATGAGCGTGTTATCACAGCAATTGTCAGCGGTAAATGGTTCGTTGAATCATATTGAGCAAACACATCCGGAGTTACAGCAAGATGCTGAGTATCAACAAACAAAAGCAGGAGTGGCTCAGCTTGCCGAGCAGTCCAAGCAAATGGCTGGAGGATTGGCCCAACTGAATGGCGCATTGCAAAAAACAACCGCCGGTGTGCGCCAAGCCAATCGTTCGTTTCATGATCTGATTGCTGGACAAAAAGCGCTGATTGATGGCATGACCAAATTAATCGCTGGATTGGAACAGTTGCAGCAAGGAATGGATAAAGCTGCGGACGGCCAGCAGCAAATTGTTCAACAATTGCCGCAACTCGCTAATGGATTAAATCAAGTGAATAATGGACAGGAGCAGCTATTGACAGGTTTTTCACAGCTTGATGGGCAAATGAATGAGCTTATCGGGGGATTAGACCAAAGCGTGAACGGGCTCAAACAGGTCGAAAATGGCCTTGGCTCTGCACAAAGCTACCTCTCTGAGTTATCATCTTCGCCAGATGAAGAATTAGCGGGATGGTATATGCCAAAACAAGTGCTTGAAAGCCAAGAATTTGCTCAGGCTAAAGAAGCTTATATGTCGAAGGATGGAAAAGTTGTCACAGTAGATGTTGTATTTAAGAAAAATCCTTATTCGACAGAAACAATCAATCAAGTGAAAGAATTGAAGCAGGCCATTAAGCGAGCGGTTAAAGATACAAAATTAGAAAACGCCAAAGTAGGAATCGGCGGAGTTACAAGCGTTTATTCGGATTTAGACCAAGTTTCGCAAAAAGATTATTCGCGCACGGTCATGTTTATGTTTATCGGAATTGCGCTGATTTTGATCGCTTTATTGCGCTCGTTTATCATGCCGATGTATTTGATTTTATCGCTTGTATTGACATACTACACGTCGATGGCTGTCACAGAATTGATTTTCGTCAATCTGCTTGGTTATGCCGGAATTAACTGGGCAGTGCCGTTTTTCGCTTTTGTGATCTTAATGGCGCTTGGCATTGATTACAGCATTTTCTTAATGGATCGTTTCAACGAGTATAAGGATAAGCCAATACAGGAAGCGATGATTGAGGCAATGAAAAATATGGGAACGGTCATTATTTCTGCCGTTGTCATTTTAGGCGGAACATTTGCAGCTATGTACCCATCCGGCGTGCTTTCATTGCTGCAAATTGCGACCATTGTTTTAACAGGATTAATTCTATATGCTTTTGTCGTCCTGCCGCTATTTATCCCTGTGATGGTCAAAATGTTCGGAAAGGCGAACTGGTGGCCGTACATCAGACAATAAATAGGTTTTTCGTTAGCTTAAAAACCGGAGCAAGAGAGATGTTGTGCTCCGGTTTTTGTTTTTGAACAGTTGAAGATCTAGAGGAGACGGACAAAAGCTATATAAGAAGTAAGCAATGCCCAGATGGTCGCAAAAAAGCTATGCGTTCCCGCTTCGATATAATTGGAGGATGAGATTGAAAAACGGCTTCGCTTCTTTACCTATCGCCCTGTTTTCCTGGATGGTTACTTAAACTTCATAGCGATTTGCTTCGCTTTTTCCGTATTGGCGAAATGGAGTTTGGCACATGCTTCGAGAGAGGCCTCGCCGTGGGTTTGAATGAGGCTGGCGGCCGCTCTGTCAACATGCTCTCCTGCGCCTTTAGGGAGATTCATTCCCATTTGCTCGCTTAATTTGTCCATTTCGTGCAAAAATAGATAACGGGCAATGATCGAAGCGGCCGCTACCGCGATATGGACCGTTTCTGCTTTTGGAATGCAATAGACGTGATCGCGGATGACATGGCGTTCCCCTTCTAGATAGAGAAAATATCGATCACGTTCAATAAACTGATCAATGATAATGGCTTCAGGTGATGCGGGAGCCAGCTTTTGTACAAGCTTTTTGATCGCTTCATTATGAAGCAGCGCCTTTATTTTTGTTTGCGGCATTCCGTTTTGTTGCCACTGGTTATAAGTGTGGTTTGAAAGCACAGCTTGCTCATACTCGATTTTTTCCATCAATAAAGGAGCAAGACGGCAAATCGCCTCATCTGTCAATTGCTTCGAGTCTTTGACGCCCATTTTTGCAAGTGAAGAGATTTGCTCTTTAGCGACATAAGCGGCCACAACGACGATCGGGCCGAAATAATCGCCTGTCCCTACTTCATCTGAACCGACGGCAGACACAATGGACAATCGCGAAGAAGATGTGTTTTGCTCTTTCAATGTCGGCTGCTGTGAAGCAGGAATGCTCCATATTTGTGCTTCTTTCTCTGCTTCTTTCCCTTGGAATAGCACCTTTCCTGATCGGTAGGCAGTAATCGTGCAGCCATTTTTTTTTGCAACAAATAAAGCGCCGGCAGGAAGATGCCCTGTTATATACGAATTATAATACTGTTCCATGCGCTTTATCGTACTTTCTGTCGCTTGTATAACATAATTAGCCACTATATTCACCTTCTTATCAATGGATTGGGATGTTGAATCATCCTTGTTTTTTCATTCGATTCTTCGCGTTTCGGCTGTAATCACTCCATGTTTCTTACTATTTTGACCGATCATGAAGAAAAATCGATTTCATTTTATGATACTATCATAAAGAATGGAATGCTGTCTTTTATGGTTTCACTATGTACATAGCTGCATCTTGAAGAAAGAACTGCTCATCTATGAACGTCCCCCGCCTCCACTTTGTTTAGAGGTGGGTGACTTCTCGGTGGATGATGTTAAACAGCTAAAGAATGCCTTCGTCACGTATAGCGTGGCAAACATTCAAACGAATGTTCGTTGAAGCGATGTTATAAACCAAGAATGAATTCTTTCTAAATGGAGAGACTTGATACTTGGATAGATAAGTAAGAAAAACATGTTTACTTTAACTATAACAGCATTCATGATATGATAAACAATAGGATTTTGCAGAATGGGGGAAATCATTTGGCGGAGCAACACAAAACGCGAATTACAGTCGATATATACGGACAACAATACTCCATTGTTGGTACGGAAAGCTCTAGCCATATTCGGTTAGTAGCATCGATTGTAGATGATAAAATGCGGGAAATAAGCTCAAAAAATCCGACACTTGATGTCACAAAGCTAGCCGTGTTAACAGCAGTTAACGCTGTTCATGAATATATTAAATTGAAAGAGGAATATGACCGACTTTTACAACAAATGAAGAAACGAGAAAAGGATGAGTGATTCCATGGTGGATGTCGTATTGCTTTTCATCCTTTTAACAGGGTTTATGATCGGATTAAAGCGAGGATTTATTTTGCAGTTTATCCATATGGCAGGTTTTCTGATTGCTTTTATTATTGCCTATATGAATTATGAAAAATTGGTGCCGACGCTGCGATTGTGGATTCCATATCCTTCCTTTGGAGATCCAGAGACGGTAAAGATGCTATTTGAAAGCGCTCACCTTGATGAGGCATATTATCGAGCAATGGCGTTTGCCCTTTTATTTTTTGCGACAAAAATTGTGATGCAAATCATCGGCTCGATGCTTGATTTTGTTGCACAACTGCCTCTTTTAAGAAGCATCAACCGCTGGGCGGGCGGAGCTCTTGGATTTGTCGAGGTGTATTTGCTTGTCTTTTTATTGCTGTATATCGGAGCTCTTATTCCGATTGAAAGCTGGCAGGCTCAATTGCAGAATTCTTTGATGGCAGGTGCGATTGTCAAGCATACTCCTTTTTTATCGGATATGCTGAAGCATATGTGGATTCACTACATATCGTAGTAACTTCTCTATGAGAGTAGAGAAGTTTTTTGTGTTTTTCCAAGAAAACCTGTATCATTTTTGTAGTGAATGGTACGGACAGGTGGTGTTTCAAATGAAAAATAAAAAAGATGTTATTCATTTACTAGAAACGATTGCTTTATATATGGAAATCAAAGGAGAAAACCCATTTAAAGTTTCTGCCTTTCGCAAAGCCGCTAACGCTTTAGAGACGGATGAGCGCAGCCTAACGGAAATGGATGACTTTACGAAATTGGCTGGCATCGGAAAGGGAACAGCGGCTGTGATTACTGAATTTCTCGAGACGGGAACCTCTAAAACGCTTGAAGAATTGCAGAAGGAAATTCCCGATAGTCTTCTTTCTCTTTTAAAGATCCCAGGACTTGGAGGGAAAAAAATTGCAAAGTTGTACCAAGAGCTGGGTGTAACGGATATGGCTACTCTCAAAGCTGCTTGTCTGGCACAGCGTGTTCAAAAGCTTCCTGGATTCGGAAAAAAAACAGAGGATAAAATTCTTGCCGCCATTGAAGAGGTGGGGTCGCGTCCCGAGCGCTTGCCTGTTGCCGCTGTCTTGCCTATTGCGGAAGAGATTGAGGCACAGCTTAGAGAAATGAAAGAAATCATTCGTTTTTCCCGTGCTGGCAGCCTGCGGCGCATGAAAGAAACGGTAAAGGATTTAGATTTTATAATTGCGACGAAACGTCCGGAGAAGGTGCGTGAACAACTGCTGCAACTTGCCCATATTTCGCAAATTATTGCCAAAGGAGATACGAAAGTTTCGTTGCAGCTTCGTTATGAATATGAAATTGCTGTTGATTTTCGCTTAGTGACCGAAGAACAGTTTGCGACAACTCTGCATCATTTTACAGGCTCTAAAGAACACAATGTTCGCATGAGGCAACTGGCGAAAGAACGAGGCGAAAAAATCAGTGAATACGGGGTTGAACAAGTAGAAACAGGGAGAGTCATGACATTTGCAAGCGAGCAAGAGCTTTTTGCTCATTTTCAGCTGCCGTTTATTCCTCCTGAGCTGAGGGAAGATGGAAGCGAGGTTGAAAAATATCAGAAAGATTATCCACTCATTGAGCTATCTGATATTCGCGGCGATTTGCATATGCACTCAACTTGGAGCGATGGCGCTTGCTCCATTGAAGAAATGGCAGAAGCGTGCCGAAAAAAAGGCTACCATTATATGGCCATTACCGATCACTCCCAATTTTTGAGGGTAGCCAACGGTTTAACGGTGGAACGTCTGAAGAGACAAAGGGAAGAAATTGAACGTTTAAATGCAAAATATCGCGATTTTACTATTTTAGCAGGCATTGAAATGGATATTTTGCCAGATGGAACGCTTGACTACGATGACGATGTATTGAAAGATTTAGATTTTGTGATTGCTGCCATTCATACGGGATTCTCTCAAGATCAAGAGACGATCATGAAGCGGCTAAAGACGGCTTTCGAAAATATTCATGTCGATTTAATTGCTCATCCAACGGGACGGCTGATTGGGCGGCGCAGCGGTTATGCGGTTGATATCGACAGGCTGATTGAGTTAGCCAAGGAAACGAATACAGCCCTTGAGCTGAACGCCAATCCCCATCGTCTCGATTTAACCTATGCCTACTTAAAAAAAGCGCAGGAAGCAGGAGTAAAAGTGGCTATTAATACAGATGCCCATCACCTGCAGATGCTTGATGATATGAAGGTGGGGGTTGCGGCTGCGCGCAAAGGTTGGATTCGCAAAGAAACGGTGATGAATACATGGCCGCTTGAAAAGCTGCAGGAATTTTTACGCCGCCATGAGTACAATCACGAACGGAAGAGGTGACACCAGTGCAGGCACGAATGTTGAAAGCACTAGAATTCGATAAAGTAAAAGCACAGCTGTTGGAGCATGTTTCTTCCTCATTAGGAAGAGAAAAAGTGGAAAGGCTTGTTCCTTCATCCGATTTTGCTCAAGTCGTTCAGTGGCAGGAAGAGACGGACGAAGCGGTTTTGGCATTGCGGCTGCGCGGACATGCTCCGCTTGGCGGAATTTTTGATATTCGTTCAAGCTTAAAGCGAGCGAAAATTGGCGGAACATTAAGCGCCCATGAACTGTTGGACATTGCTAGCACTATTTATGCGAGCAGACAAATGAAACAATTTATTGACGCGCTAAACGACGAAAAGGAAGGGATTTTGCATTTGCTGCAATATGCCCAGCAAATGGTGGCCCTCCCAGAGGTGGAGCAGGCGATTAAGCGCTGTATTGATGATCATGGAGAGGTACTAGATCATGCTAGCGACAGGTTGCGCTCGATTCGTCAACAGCTCCGCACGACAGAAGCAAGAGTAAGGGAAAGGCTCGAAAGTATGATTCGGTCATCTTCAGCGCAAAAAATGTTGTCAGATGCGATTATTACCATTCGCAACGACCGCTATGTGATTCCAGTTAAGCAAGAATATCGCCATGCATACGGCGGTATTGTCCATGACCAATCATCTTCGGGAGCGACCTTATTTATTGAACCGCAAGTGGTGGTTGATTTGAACAATCAGCTTCAGGAAGCGCGGGTGAAGGAGAAACAGGAAATTGAGCGAATTTTAATAGAGCTGACAACAAAAGTGGCAGAGCATGCCGATGTGCTTTTGGCCAATGTCGATTGCCTAGCGGAGCTTGATTTCATTTTTGCTAAAGCAAAGTATGCAAAAAAAATAAGCGCAGCAAAACCGAAAATGAACCATGAAGGGTATATTCGTTTATTAAAAGCGCGCCATCCGCTCATTGACCCGAATATCGTTGTCCCAAACGATATCGAGCTTGGCAAGGAGTATACAACAATTGTCATTACAGGACCAAATACAGGAGGAAAGACGGTCACATTAAAAACGATCGGTTTATTAACTTTGATGGCGCAGGCCGGTCTTTTTGTCCCTGCTCTTGATGGCTCCGAGCTGGCTGTATTTCGCTCTGTTTACGCTGATATTGGTGATGAGCAATCCATTGAGCAGAGCTTAAGTACTTTTTCCTCGCATATGGTCAACATTGTAGAGATTTTGCGGGAGGTGGACCACGAGAGCCTTGTTTTATTTGATGAGCTTGGAGCGGGAACAGATCCTCAAGAAGGAGCGGCATTGGCGATTGCTATTTTGGATGAGGTGTATGAGCGTGGAGCACGAGTGGTAGCGACCACTCATTACCCGGAATTAAAAGCTTACGGCTATAATCGCAGCGGTGTCATGAATGCGAGCGTGGAATTCGACATTGATACGCTAAGTCCAACGTACAAGCTGTTAATCGGTGTGCCGGGACGAAGCAACGCATTTGAAATATCGAAGCGGCTTGGATTAGCGGAAGCGATTATTGATCGCGCTAAGTCACAGATCAGCGTGGAAAGCAATAAAATTGAGAATATGATTGCCTCGCTTGAGCAAAGCAAAAAGCAGGCAGAGGAAGAATTACAAAAAGCGGAAGCCGTGCGTAGGGAAGCTGAACAGCTTCGCAGCGAATGGGAGAAAAAATGGGAAGACTTAAACGAAAAACGCGATGAATGGATGGATGAAGCGAAACGAAAAGCAGCAGAAATTATTAGAGCTTCACAGCGGGAAGCGGATGAAGTGATTCGGGAATTGCGGCATATGCAAAAGGAAAAGCTGGCACAAATTAAGGATCATGAATTAATTGCAGCAAAAAAACGATTAGAAGAGGCGATGCCGGCAATGGATGGACGCAAAAAGACAGCGATTAAACGGACAACTCGCCAATTCCAGCCAGGAGATGAGGTCAAAGCGATCCATTTAAATCAAAAAGGATATTTGCTCGAAAAAGTTTCTGACGATGAATGGCAAGTGCAGCTTGGTATTTTAAAAATGAAGCTGAAGGAAAAAGATCTCGAATATATTGGGAATGCCAAACAAGCTGAAACAAAGCCGATAGCAACAGTAAAAGGGAAGGAGTACCATGTTGGTTTAGAGCTTGATCTGCGTGGCGAACGATATGAGGATGCGATTGTTCGCGTTGAAAAATACATTGATGATGCTCTGCTGGCTGGATACCCACGTGTATCGATTATTCACGGAAAAGGAACAGGTGCGCTGCGCAAAGGAGTACAAGAGTTTTTGAAAAAGCATCGTTCTGTGAAAAGCATTCGCTTCGGAGAAGCTACGGAGGGCGGTACAGGCGTCACCATTGTCGAATTGAAATAGTGAGGGGAGAAGGCCATGAACTCCTTTTGGGAAAATGAAATCGTGAAGATTGCTGCAAATTTTAGTGTGGCTGTTTTATGTATGGTAGTTTTTTTAGCCATATTTGAATTAGTGACAAAATATAAAAATTGGGACGAAATAAAAAATGGGAATGTGGCCGTGGCTATGGCGACAGGCGGAAAAATTTTTGGCATCGCTAACATTTTCCGATATGCCATCAATCATCATGAATCCCTTTTATCGGTGATTGGCTGGGGTGTTTACGGATTTATTTTGCTGCTAGTGGCTTACTTTATTTATGAATTTTTAACGCCGAAATTTAACATTGATGAAGAAATTTCTAAAGATAATCGGGCAGTTGGACTGATTTCGATGATCATTTCCATTGGCTTATCATTTGTGATTGGGGAAAGCATTCGCTAGAACGGAGAGTTAATCAGATGGAAACATTGGCAAAGGTATTGTTTGTATTATGTGGCGTATTTCTTGTGATCGGTGTTATATATTGGCTCTTTTTTATATGAGAAGCGTCTACATCAAGTAGGCGCTTTATTTTTTCTAATGAACGACTTGTGATGTCAGATACGAAATTGGCTTGTCGCCTGCTTATACAGCGATAAAGGCTGACGCAGCACATGATCAGCTAGCACTGCGGGGGTCCTCCATTATGTTGAGATGAAGACGATTCTGTAACACAGGCTATTTTTTTAATGTAATTTTTTAAAAAATGTAATAAAATGAAAATAAATCGTCAGAATTATCAAAAATGGAGGAGATACGATGGAAAAACCTTGGCTTGCCCACTATCCCCCGCAAATCCCGCATCATCTGGATTATCCGCAGAAAACGTTGACTGATTATTTGCGAGAAACAGCAGCTCAGTTTGGACAAAAAGAGGCAATTGATTTTTTAGGAAAACGATTAACGTTTCACGATATTTATGAGCAGTCACTGAAGCTAGCGCGCTACCTCCTTGAGATTGGCTTGGCAAAAGGAGACAGGGTGGCGATCATGTTGCCTAATTGTCCGCAGGCCGTAATTAGTTATTATGGAGTTTTATTGGCTGGCGGAATTGTCGTTCAAACGAATCCTCTTTATATGGAAAGAGAACTGGAATATCAGCTTAAAGATAGTGAAGCAAGCATCATCATCACATTGGACATTTTATATCCGAAAGTAATGAAGGTGAAGGGAGCGACGCCATTAAAGCATGTGATTGTCACAAGGCTTCAGGAATATTTGCCGCTTGTCAAAAAAATCCTCTATCCATTCGTTCAAAAAAAGCAAAAGCAGCCCCTTGTCCGCATTGAAGAGCGAGACCACCAACATCGATGGGAAACGATCATGGCGACGTTCCAAAAGGAAGAAATTCATGTGGAGATTGATCCGATGGAGGATGTAGCCTTGCTACAATATACAGGCGGCACCACAGGGTTTCCTAAAGCAGCGATGCTGACCCATCACAACTTAATCGCTAACACAATTATGTGCGTTCACTGGATGTATCGCTGTCCGAAAGGAGAAGAAACCATTTTAGGAGTGTTGCCGTTTTTTCACGTGTATGGAATGACAACCATTATGAATTTATCGATTATGCAAGCTTATAAGATGATTTTGCTGCCGAAATTCGATATTAAGACGACATTAAAAACGATTGAAAAGAAAAGACCGACGTTGTTCCCAGGGGCCCCAACGATGTATATTGCCTTATTAAATGACCCCGATTTATCAAAATATGATTTATCATCCATTAAAGCGTGCATTAGCGGATCGGCTTCTCTTCCAGTGGAAGTGCAAGAAAAGTTTGAAGCGCTTACAGGTGGGAAAGTGATTGAAGGATATGGCTTAACGGAAGCTTCGCCAGTTACTCATGCCAACTTTTTATGGGATGGGGAGCGAGTGAAAGGAAGCATCGGTGTCCCGTGGCCTGATACAGAAGCAAAAATCATTTCTTTAGAAACGGGCGAGGAAGCGGATATGAACGAGATTGGCGAGCTTGTGGTCCGCGGGCCACAAGTGATGAAAGGCTATTGGAACCAGCCGTTTGAAACAGAGAGCGCACTGCGCGATGGGTGGCTTTATACAGGTGACATTGGCTACATGAATGAAAAAGGATATTTCTTCATTGTGGATCGCAAGAAAGATATGATTATTGCGAGTGGATATAATATTTATCCGCGAGAAGTAGAAGAAGTTTTGTATGAGCATCCGAAGGTTCGCGAAGCGGTTGTGGTCGGAGTTCCGCATGAATATCGCGGAGAAACCGTTAAAGCGTTTGTCGTTTTGAAAGAAGGGATGAATTGCACGGAGGAAGAATTGAATGAATTTATGAGAAGCAAGCTAGCATCCTATAAAGTACCGCGCATTTATGAATTTCGCAAAGAACTGCCAAAGACGGCGGTCGGAAAGATTTTACGCCGCGCATTAATTGAAGAAGAAACAAAAAAAGGAGAGGCAAAGCTTGGATAATTTTTTTTCTTGACAAATAGATGAGATAATTTTTAAAATTAAAACATGAATGATTATTCATTCATATTTGAAGAAGGGGAATGACGATTGAAACGTAACAGTCCAAAATTTATGCAAATTATTGAAGCGGCAGTCATTGTAATTGCCGAAAACGGCTATCACCATGCACAAGTCTCGAAAATCGCTAAGCAAGCAGGTGTAGCCGATGGAACCATCTATCTCTACTTTAAAAATAAAGAAGATATTCTTGTGTCACTTTTTCAAGAAAAAATGGGTTCGTTTATTGAAAAAATTCAAAAAGAAATTGAAGGAATTTCGAGTGCTTCAGAGAAGTTATATATGTTAGTTAAAAAACATTTTGAGCTTCTGTCAGCTGATCATCACTTGGCGATTGTAACCCAGCTTGAATTGCGTCAATCAAACAAAGAATTGCGCACTCGTATTAATGAAGTGCTGAAAGGTTATTTGCGGGTAGTGGAACAAATCATTAATGAAGGAATAGAGTCTGGCGAGTTTCGCAGTGACTTGGATGTCCGCTTAGCAAGGCAGATGATTTTTGGAACAATTGACGAAACGGTGACAACGTGGGTGATGAATGAACAGAAGTATGACTTGGCCGCTTTGGCCAAACCGGTTCATGAGCTGCTAATAAGAGGCTGTTCAGCCTCTTGATTTTTGTAAAGGGGAGAGGAAAATATGGAGTTTTTGAAGGTCAATATGGAGGAATTAGTTGCAACTGTCACTTTTTCTCGTCCTCCTGCGAACGCATTGTCGTCCGCCGTTTTGAAAGAGCTTTCAAAACTGCTGGATCAGTTGAAGGACGATGAACGCGTTCGTGTCATTTTACTTCACGGAGAAGGTAGATTTTTTTCAGCTGGTGCTGATATTAAAGAATTTACAACCATTGGTGCAAGGGAGCAGGCAACGGAGTTGGCGCGTGCCGGACAGCAGGTAATGGAGAAGCTTGAACAGTTTCCAAAGCCAGTTATTGCCGCTATTCATGGTGCCGCTCTTGGTGGCGGATTGGAACTGGCGATGGGTTGCCATATTCGCATTGTGGCTGAAAATGCAAAGCTTGGATTGCCAGAGCTCCAGCTTGGTCTTATTCCGGGATTTGCAGGAACACAGCGCTTAACACGCTATGTAGGGATTGGAAAGGCGGCTGAAATGATGTGGACGGCTGAACCGATCACGGGAGTGGAAGCTGTTCAGTGGGGATTAGCGAATAAAGCTGTACCAGAAGAACAGCTGCTGCAGGAAGCGTTGGCATTAGCCAATAAAATCGCACAAAAGAGCCCTGTATCGATAAGCGCGACGCTTGAACTGCTTAATGCGGCAAAATCGCAGCCTTTTCATGAAGCAGTACAGCTTGAAGCGGAGCTGTTCGGCAAGGTATTTGTATCCGAAGATGGAAAAGAAGGTGTGCAAGCGTTCATTGAAAAGCGCCCGCCGCAATTCCAAGGAAAGTGAAAACGCTCTTTATTGCCTTTAATTTACAGAATATTTAAAAGTGAACAAATGTTTGATAAACACACAGGGAGGGCTTTCCATGAATATTTTTGTTTTAATGAAACGCACATTTGATACAGAAGAAAAAATTGTCATTCAAAATGGCCAAGTCAATGAAGATGGAGCAGAATTCATCATCAATCCATATGATGAATATGCGATTGAGGAAGCGATCCAAGTGCGCGATAAGTTTGGAGGAGAGATTACTGTCGTGGCGGTCGGCAATGAAGAAGCTGAAAAAGAATTGCGAACCGCTCTTGCTATGGGATGCGATAAAGCGGTCTTGATCAATACAGAAGACGATGTTGAAGAAAGCGATCAATATACAACCGCGAAAATTATTGCGGAATTTTTAAAAGATAAGCAGCCGGATTTGATTCTCGCGGGCAATGTTGCCATTGACGGAGGATCAGGGCAAGTAGGTCCGCGCGTAGCAGAAATGCTTGGCATTCCTTATGTAACCACCATTACAAAGCTTGAGATCGACGGTGGAAAAGCGACGGTTGTCCGCGATGTAGAAGGCGATGAGGAAGTCATCGAAGCCTCGCTTCCATTATTAGTGACAGCACAACAAGGGCTTAACGAGCCTCGCTATCCTTCGTTGCCGGGAATCATGAAAGCGAAAAAGAAACCGCTTGATGAATTAGAATTAGATGATCTTGATCTCGAAGAAGAGGATGTAGAGCCAAAAACAAAAACAGTGGAAATTTTCTTGCCGCCGAAAAAAGAAGCGGGGAAAATTCTTCAAGGAGAATTAGAGGAGCAAGTGAAGGAGCTTGTAACGCTTTTGCGCACAGAAGCGAAAGTAATTTAACCGCTTTCCAAAAGAAGTCTCCATCTTCAAGGAACGTGAAGGGCGACAGGCCAGCGAGTAGGTGGGGAGATGAATTTCGATTGGCAATCGCCAACGGATAGGATGCTCTATCGTTCGAACGGACTCCTTCGGAACGAAGGGAAGCGAAAGGGTTCTTGTGTGTGGCTTACCGTTCAGCGAACACGCACAAGTCGCTTGAAGCCCCCTCCTCTAAGCGAAGCGTAGGTGGTGGGGAGATCACTTTGAACAAAACCGAATGGCATAGCAAAACAGCCTATTTTTCACATACGGGGGGATCCAATATGACTCGAAAAGTATTAGCATTAGCGGAAATTCGTGACGGATCATTAAGAAATGTATCATTTGAGGCCATTGCGGCAGCTAAAACGATTGCCCAAGGCGGAGAGGTTGTCGCTGTATTAGCAGGAGAAAGCGTCCAAGCTTATGCCAATGAACTGATTGCTTACGGCGCCGATCGTGTGGTTGTCGTGGAAAGCGATCAATTAAAAACGTACACACCAGATGGATATGGTCAAGCACTAATGGCAGCGATTGATGCCGAAAAGCCAGAAGGAATTGTATTTGGGCACACTGCTCTTGGAAAGGACTTATCGCCAAAATTAGCAACTAAGCTGAATGCTGGATTAATTTCAGATGTTGTTGCTATTGAAGAAAAAGATGGAGAGCTCCTATTTACGCGTCCTATCTACTCCGGAAAAGCCTTTGAAAAGAAGACAGTGACAGATGGCCACATCTTTGTGACGATTCGTCCAAACAATATTTCAGCCCTTTCTCGCGACGATGCTCGCTCTGGCAATGTAGAGAGCCTGTCTGTTGACATTAAAGACTTGCGAACAATTGTGAAAGAGGTTGTGCGCAAAACAGCGAAAGGCGTTGACTTATCAGAAGCGAAGGTCATTGTGGCTGGCGGACGCGGAGTGAAAAGTGCGGAAGGATTTAAGCCGCTTCAAGAATTAGCTGATGTTCTTGGAGGAGCTGTGGGAGCCTCGCGGGGAGCATGCGATGCCGGATATTGTGATTATTCCTTACAAATCGGGCAGACCGGTAAAGTAGTCACTCCAGATTTATATATTGCTTGCGGAATTTCAGGGGCGATTCAGCACTTAGCTGGCATGTCCAATTCAAAAGTGATTGTTGCGATTAACAAAGATCCAGAAGCCAATATCTTTAAGGTAGCCGATTATGGAATCGTAGGGGATTTATTTGAAGTGGTGCCGTTGCTGACAGAGGAATTCAAAAAGCTAAAAGTTCACTCCTAAGTTTTAAGAAAACGGGCAAAGTTCTATCGGCTTTGCTCGTTTTTTTGTTATAATTATTGGCTGAAAGCAAATATTAGAACTGAAGCAAAAAGTTAGCACCTTCTGTTATAAAGTGATATACTTCTTACAGATGTGTAGCTGAAAAGCGATTGGATGAGAAAAAACGCCGAGTTTCGTCGCGCAACATTCACATTTATTATGAAAGTAGGAGGAATGAAATAATGGCGATTGTCAATGCGACTGATCAAACATTTACAACTGAAACAAGCACAGGGGTTACATTAGTGGACTTCTGGGCTCCATGGTGCGGACCTTGCCGCATGATTGCGCCAGTATTAGAAGAATTAGCTGAAGACTTGGGCGATAAAGTAAAAATTGTTAAAGTAAATGTTGATGAAAATCAAGAAACTGCATCTAAATATGGTGTAATGAGCATCCCGACTTTGTTGGTATTCAAGGATGGCGATGTTGTCGATAAAACAGTTGGTTTCCAACCGAAGGAAGCGCTTGCCCAACTATTAGAAAAGCATCTGTAATAGCAAACATGCTTTAAAAAGAGACTCGCTTGGCTGAGTCTCTTTTTTGACTATATAGATGCCATGGACAGGTTAATGTTCGGGTCATGCGTGGCGAAAAGGACTATTTGCTGTAAGTTTGAGCTTCCGGCTGTGAAGGTTGACACATACCGTTCCATTCATCATATGTATACAGCACAGGGACCATAAGTGAATCAATGAAATTTCACATCACAAGTATCTACATAAAAATGTAAAAAAAGGATTGACGAGAGAATATGTTATCGCTTATAATCTTAACCAACAAATCCGATGTATTAACTAGGAATAGAGAGTGGCTGATCGGATAGACCGAAGGCTTTTGATGTAGATCATCAAAAGCTTTTTTAGTAAAAAAAAATCATAGTTAATTCATCGGGATAATATGAATTAAAAGGAGGTGCGATGTATATTCAAGACTGCATGCCTGACTTTTTATTATATCATTACATAAAAGAAGGAAGTGAGGCTGGTGAGCATTCAAGTCTGGATAACAGATAAATCCTTTCAAAATGGAGTAGCCACAGTACCTGTGCTGCAAAATATTCAGTTAGATATTGAAGAAGGAGAATTTGTTACGATCATTGGTCCAAGCGGTTGCGGGAAAAGCACGCTCTTAAAGATCATAGCGGGTCTTGATGAAGATTACAAAGGAACAGTTAAGTTCAATGATCAAGAGACGGAGAGAGGATTTATCTTTCAAGAACATCGCCTATTCCCTTGGTTTACAGTAGAGGAAAATATAGCACTGAATTTACCATTAAAAGATCGTCAGATTCGCCAAAAGATAGATGAATTAGTGGACATTGTAAGATTAAAAGGATTCGAAAAAGCTTATCCAAAGGAATTGTCTGGGGGAATGGCACAAAGAGTTGCCATTGCCAGAGCGCTGTTGCGCGAGCCTAAAGTTTTATTGCTGGATGAACCTTTTAGCGCTCTTGATGCGTTTACGCGGAAGCATTTGCAGGATGTCCTCTTTGAAATATGGAAAAGCAAGCAAATTACGATGATTTTAGTCACTCATGACTTAGATGAAGCCGTTTACCTTGGGACGAAATTAGTTATTATGAATGCAAAGCCAGGGAGGATCAGTAAAACGATTCCTGTCCATTTGCCATTTCCGCGCCAGCGAGCGCATGCTTCTTTTCAGGAGATGAGACAAAAGGTTTTAGAAGAATTCGAAAAAAACGAAGCCTCTCTTTTTATAAAAAGCTAGAGATGTTAACGGGAGAAGGAGCTGATGCGATATGAAAAAAATCCATCTTTTTCTAGTACTATTAGCATTCATGGTTGCAAGTACAGGATGCTCAAAGCAAGAGGTTAAGAGCGCTGGGGAATCTAAAACGAAAACGATTCGCATCGGCATTCAGCAAAGTTTAGGACCGCTATTGCTAGCAAAGGAAAAGGGATGGTTTGAAAAAGAATTTGCCAAAGACGGTGTGAAGGTGCAATGGATTGAATTTCAAAGCGGCCCCCCTCATTTTGAAGCGATGGCATCCAATAATCTCGACTTTGGAGCTGTTGGAAATTCTCCAGTTATTTCTGCTCAAGCAGCTGGAATTGATTTTAAGGAAATTAGTAAAGGATCAAATGGAGAAAAGGGAGATGCGATCCTTGTTCCCAAGGACAGCAACATTCATGATTTAAAAGATTTAAAAGGGAAAAAAATCGCAGTGGCTAAAGGAAGTAGCGGTTTCAATTTTTTATATAAAGCGCTTGAATATGCAGGCTTAAAGGCATCTGACATTGAAATGATTCAGCTGCAGCCAGATGAAGCACAGGCCGCCTTTGAAACAAAAAAGGTAGATGCTTGGGCTATTTGGGAACCATTTATTTCATATGAAGTGATTAAAAAACAAGCAAGAGTGATTGCAGATGGCGAAGATTTGCATGCATACTCTCCGGGTTTTGTTATAGCGCGTACGAAGTTTATTGAAAAAAATCCGGATTTAACAGTCAAATTTTTAAAAGTATATGAGCAAGTCCGCCGCTGGCAAAACGAACATTTTGAAGAAGCTGTTGATCTTTATGCCAAAGCTAAGAAATTGGATAAACAAGTCGTGATACGAGCATTGCAGAACAATCCGCCACTCAACGAACCGATTACGGAGAATATTATTCAGACACAGCAACAAACTGCAGATTTTCAATATGAACAAAAGATTATCAAAAAAAAAATTGATGTAAGCAAGGTTGTTGATAATCGCTATATTAACAAGGCATTACAAGAATTAAAGAAAGAAGGTGAGAAACAGAATGAATAAAACGACGATTGTGGCCAATCCTCCGTTGAAGAGGAGAGCTTGGAGCAAAATCCCGTTTCAAAAGGTAGAAGCGCGAAAATGGATATCACCGCTCCTCATTCCGCTAGTCATTCTCATTATTTGGCAACTGTTTGGACAATTTGGAGAGGTTTCTAAAACGGTCTTGCCAACCCCGTTCGATATCGCAACAGCAACCTACAAGCTCATCCTCTCTGGGGAGCTAGTCATGCACTTGAAAATTAGCACCATTCGCGCACTCTCCGGGTTTTTAATTGGAGCAGCCGCAGGACTAATCGCGGGAATTGCTGTTGGCTTTTCAACAAGAACAGAAGAGGTGCTTGATCCAACGCTGCAAATGCTGCGTACGATTCCGCATTTGGCGGTAGCTCCCTTGTTTATTTTATGGTTGGGGTTTGGTGAAGCCTCCAAGGTCCTGCTTATTGCTAAAGGAGCATTTTTCCCTATTTATGTAAATACTTTTCTCGGCATACGGGGAGTCGATGCCAAATTGTTTGATGTGGCACGTATTTTTCACTTTAATACGTGGCAAAAAATTAAGCTGCTTATTTTTCCTTCTGCTCTTCCTAATGTTTTGCTAGGAATTCGCTTATCTTTAGGGGCAGCATGGCTTAGCCTTGTGGTTGCAGAGCTGATGGGGTCAACGGAAGGAATTGGCTATATGATGATGGATGCAAGACAATTTAGCAATACAGATATTGTATTTGTAGGGATTATCTTATTCGCACTCGGTGGAAAAGTAACCGATTCGTTTGTACGACTGTTGGAAAAATGGCTGCTTCGTTGGCAGGATACGTATAAAGGAACGATGTAAAACGAACAAGGAGGAAGATCAAATGGCAACCATTATCTTAATTTCAGGAAGTCCATCCAAGCAATCAAAAACGGCCAAAGTGGCGAATTATTTGCAAAAACAACTCCAAGAACGCAATCACGATGCTCAATGCATTCACGTTCGCGATTTGCCGGCAGAGGATTTATTACACGCTAAATTTACTAGTGAAGCGATAAGACATACACACGAACTAATTGAAGGAGCTGACGCCGTCATTGTCTTAAGCCCTGTCTACAAAGGGAGCTATACAGGAATTTTAAAAGCGTTTCTCGACTTATTACCAGAGAAGGCTTTTGCAAACAAAATCATTGCCCCGGTGGTTACGGGAGGAACAATCGCTCATTTGTTATCGATTGAATATTCCTTAAAGCCGATTTTCTCTATTTTAGGGGCGCGGGAGATTTTGCATGGAGTCTTTATATTAGATCAGGCGATTGAGAAGGATGAAAGAGGAGAAATCACCTTTCAAGGAGACGCAAAGCAGCGGCTAGAGGATCTGATTCGCTCAATCTCCATAGAAAAAGCATCGGTTTAACTTTTAAATGGGAAAAGGGGGAAAAAGAGTGGAACTATTATGGTTTATTCCTTCTCATGGGGATGGTCGCTATCTTGGAACGACTAAAGGTGGGCGTGAAGCAGAATATACGTACTTTCGGCAAATTGCTCAAGCAGCGGATCGCCTTGGTTATAAGGGGGTATTGATTCCGACGGGAAAGTCATGCGAAGATCCATGGCTACTTGCTGCAGCATTGGCAGCGGAAACTCGGCAGCTTCGATTTCTTGTAGCCGTTCGGCCAGGCTTAATGACACCTACTCTTGCTGCAAGAATGGCCTCCACGCTTGATCGTTTGTCTGAAGGGCGCTTGCTGATTAATGTGGTAGCTGGAGGAGATCCGGTAGAGGATGGAGTATTTTTAAGCCATGATGAGCGATATGAGGCGACAGATGAATTTTTAACGATTTGGCGCCAGCTGTTAAGCGGAGAAGAGGTAACATTTTCAGGAAATCATTTGAAGGTAGAGGGAGCAAAACTGCTGTTTCCGCCTGTAAATAAACCTCATCCGCCGATTTATTTCGGAGGTTCGTCATCAGCCGGCCAGCGTGTAGCTGC
Organism: Anoxybacteroides rupiense; assembly: GCF_014196195.1. Lineage (GTDB taxonomy): Bacteria > Bacillota > Bacilli > Bacillales > Anoxybacillaceae > Anoxybacteroides > Anoxybacteroides rupiense. The sequence goes on from NZ_JACIDF010000003.1 coordinate 208,360, forward strand.
CAAACATAGTGATGTCTATTTGACATGGGGGGAACCGCCGAAACAAGTGGAACAGAAAATTGCGAGTGTGAAAAAATTAGCGGAACAGCACGGAAGAAATATCGAATTTGGCATTCGCCTTCATGTCATTGTGCGTGAAACGGAAAAAGAGGCGTGGGAAGCAGCGGATCGCTTGATTCAATATGTAGATGAAAAAACCATTCAAGAAGCACAGCGGGTATTTTCTCGCTATGATTCGATCGGTCAGCAAAGAATGAAGCAGCTGCATAACGGCCGGAGAGAGTCGTTGGAAATTAGCCCGAATTTATGGGCTGGAATTGGTCTTGTAAGAGGCGGGGCGGGAACAGCTTTAGTAGGGGATCCGCAAACGGTAGCCAATCGTTTATTAGAATACCATCAATTAGGGATTAAACATTTCATTCTATCAGGTTATCCTCATCTTGAGGAGGCCTATCGCGTAGCGGAATTACTATTTCCTCTTTTACCACTCCATCACAGTAAACAAAAACAAGCAGTCGTTCAAGGAGAAGTGATTGGAAACGAATTTTTCCCATCCTTTATTAAAGTTTAAATAGGAAAAGGAGCCTGCTTTTTATCAACAGGCTCTTTTCTGTTTGGATAAAATCAATCTAAGAGATGTGATGGTGATTATTGACATTGATTATTATTCTCTCTATAATCGATTTGCAATGAAGCTTCATTTTTGAATCACAATCTGTTTGGAGATAAGGACGCTTTTGCTGTTAGAAACGGAATATCGTGTCTTTGCTTTCTTGTTGTGGTACGATGAATGGGGAAAAGTGTAGTGGGGTGAAGTCATTGAATGTTTTAGTAACAGGAGGAGCTGGCTTTATTGGCAGTCACCTCGTAAAAAAACTCCTTTCTCTCGGACATCGTGTTGCGGTGATTGATAATTTCCATCCTTATTATTCTCCAGAACGAAAGCGGAGGCAATTTCAGGTTTTGACAAGCGGATACGATGTGCATCTATATGACGTAGATTTGCTTGACGAGAAACGGACTGAATCCATTTTTAAGCAATATCAACCCGATTGTGTTTATCATTTAGCGGCTTTGCCTGGCGTTCCAAAGTCTTTGCTACAGCCGCTTGATTATGTTGATTATGATATTAAAGCGACGATTAATGTTTTGACTGCTTCAGGACGCTCAGGGGCCAAGCATGTTTTGTTCGCTTCTTCTTCCTCAGTATACGGTAATCAAGAGAGAGTACCACTCAAGGAAGAGATGGCGACAGGAAACGTTATTTCTCCCTATGCTGCTGCAAAATATGGCGCAGAATCATTTTGTCATGCTTATGCTCATTTATTTGGCTATCGGCTTACCATTTTTCGTTATTTTACAGTCTATGGTCCTTGGGGACGGCCGGATATGGCGATCAGCCGATTTATTCATCTGCTTTCTCGCGGGGAAGAAATTGTGGTGTATGGAACGAGGACGGCGCGCGATTATACTTTTATTGATGACATTGTCGACGGGATGGTTTTAGCTTTGCGGCGCAACGGACCAAACGATGCGTTTAATTTAGGTTCGGGACGGCCGATTACAATGGAGCAATTGTTAAAGAAGCTGCGGATTTATTTTCCAAAAATGAGAGTAAACTATGCATCAGAACGAAAGGGGGATGTGAAAGAAACATGGGCCGATATTACAAAAGCGCAGCAGGCTTTCGATTATCGACCAACGATTCCATTTGAAAAAGGATTGGAAAAAACGATTGAGTGGGCGAGAGAATATGAGGCGTAAATACAAGATATATGGGTCATACGAACGATAGGATTTATACTTATGTTTGTGATTATAAGAATGGCGCTATGATATGTTTACTATTTCCGAAGGCGATGAACCAGATGCATTTGTTGATGGAAGGGGAGGGGACTCAAATGAAAAAAGCCTCGAAGTTTGAAAAAATTGCAGCCCGTTGTTGGAATTTATTAAATGAAGGAAAGCCATTTACCCCTATTTTTGTCATTGGTACAATGCTGCTTTATCATAGTATGGATATCGGACAAGGGGAGCATATAAAGCCGCTTTTGCTTGGTTTGCTGCTTGTGCTTCCGCTTTTTGTGATGTATTACCGATATGATTATCCGTTATTTTTGCGGAATTATTTATGGATTCCATACATCGTGTTTTTGCTTGTGTGGCCATTTACCGATGTGAAGCTATTATTGTTAGCTGTCGGGCTCTACTTCTTTTTTACCGTCTTTTTTTGGGGAACGCTCTATTATCATTTGCGAATTGGTACAACCTGGTGGAATTTTACTCGATTTTGGAAGCTTGTATTAAAAAATAGTGATTCGACGAGCGGTAATGCCCAAGAACAGCTTCCGAAATTTTTATTGCTATTGTCCCTTTGGCAATACAGCTATGAGCAGATCAGCATGGATTGGAAAATGATTTCATATGAAGTTCTCGGGCTTTATTACGCTTTTGTTTTTTTATTTTCTTTTATTCTCCATAAATATTTATTTGATTGGAAGCCGAAAGTAATTCCTACCTACACGAATAATGTAGAAGAACCGAAGCGTGCACTCAATGAAAAAGTAATTGTGATCGTCATTGACGGAATGCGGAAAGACCGCTTTGAGCAAGCCGAAGCGCCATTTTTAAAAGCATTGCGCAAGAACGGAACGGAGTTTAAGCAAATGGAGACTGTTTATCCAGCTCGTACGGTCGTTTGTTTTACTTCCATGTTTACGGGCACATATCCATTTGAGCATGGCATTCAATCAAATATGGTATGGAAGCTGGGCATAAAAGTAGAAAGCATTTTTGATTCGCTTAGAAAAGTTGGCAAAAAAGGCCGATTGTTAGGAATTGCCCATCTTGTGGATTCGTTTGGCGCCGATGTTGAAACGGTAACCGCGGTGATGAAGAATGATGTTGCGGATCGAAACATTATAGAACGCGCCAAGTTCATCATGAAGGAGCAAGACCCTGATTTATTAATTATTCAGTTGATTGCAACAGATCAAACAGGGCACAGCCGCGGTGTATTTTACGATGAATATGCTCAAAAAATCGCCGAGGCCGATGCTCTGATTCAAGAATATGTCGAATGGCTCGAAAAAGAGGGAAAATTACAAAACGCCACATTCATTATTTGCTCTGACCACGGTCAATCAGACGGAATTGGGGGACATGGTCATCTTGATGAAGGTGAACGATATGTTCCTTTTTTTATGTATGGACCAACTATAGAAAGCGGAAAACAAGTAGAAGAAAAGCATAGTCTTGTGTCGCTTGCCCCAACGATCGCTTATTTATTGGGAGCACCCTATCCGAGCCATAGCCGTGGACCTGTTCTGATTGAAGCGATACGAAAGAAGGGAAATCATGAAAAAGCAGAAAGTAATCGTATTTCTACCGGCGCATAATGAGGAAGCTGCTATTGCTGAGGTGATACAAAAAGTACCACGTCATTTCCATCCGCTTGTAGAAGTGAGCGTATTAGTGATTGATGATGGGTCAACCGATCAAACAGTAGCGGTGGCTAAAGAAGCAGGAGCGGACTATATATACAAAATGGGGCGCAATTGCGGGCTTGGCGCGGCCGTCAGAAAAGGATTGCAAGAATGCCTGCGCCTTGGTGCTGATATTAGCGTAATGATTGATGCGGATAACGAGTATCCAGCGGAGCAAATTCCGGAATTACTGGCTCCTATTTTTAAAGGGGAGGCAGATTATACGATGGGATCGCGTTTTCTTGGTGAAATTCGCGGAATGAAATGGCATCGCCGCATCGGCAATTATTTTTTCACATGTCTGCAATCTTTGCTCCTACGAACATGGATTTATGACGGCCAGTCGGGTATGCGCGCTTTTTCGCGTCAAGCAATGGAGCATGCGCATATTATTCATGACTATAATTATGCCCAAGTATTGACCCTTCATTTAGTTCGCAAAGGGTTTCGGATGAAAGAAGTGCCCATCCGTTATAAAGCAAGGACAACGGGCCGTTCGTTTATTAAGTTTTGGGCCTATATGTCAGCGGTTTTTCCGGCAATATGGAAAGAAATGAAGCGCCCTGTAAAAAAAGTCGACATCGACTTTACAGCCCATCGATTGCCCGATATGGTTAAAAAGCAATGCTCCTAGCGGGACAGAGCGCGGAATGGATAAACGCGCTTTTCTAAGAAAGGGAGGCTTCGCTCTTTTCAGTAATAAGATAGATTTCTCTCAATCGCAGCTCCGTATGACAAACGCGGCATGGTCGGCTGCCGAAAAGCGGGTGATGGGCTCTGTCGTCTATCTAAAATGCAGCTGAAAGATTGAACGAGCTCCATGGTAGGAAGGCAGGTCCACAGGCTTGCCTTTTTGTCACGCATTCGCGTGATGAAGATTGGAACAGCAAGACCTATTCGTGGGTTGGCCAAGCATTGTTGTTCGGATGCCCGACGGTGGAAAAAGCTCTAAGCTTTATATCGAGGTAAACCTATCAATATCAAATTGCATGAATGCATACAGTGCATGATTGACAGGAATCGTGATAATCATTATCATTGAATATGTGGGAGGAGATCATTGGATGAAGGCGATGCGCTTATTTTTTTGTTTGTTATTGATATTCATTCTCAATTACATTCCGAACCATGTTTTGGCTTATTCATACGGTGATCCAAATCAAGAAAAAATAGCAGAGGCTTATAAACAAATGGCTGAAAAGCTGAATCAGGAGCCGCCAAACTTTTCTGAAGCCAAAACGATTTTTGAAACGGTGAAGGAAGAAATTGAGATGCATATGGGGGAGGAGCCAGTGGAAACGGTGCTGGCTGATATTAAGAAAAAAGATAAAGAAGCGACTATAAAAGATATGAAGAAAGTTCTTGTTTTAAATATTGCCCGCCGTCTTGAAAATATTGAGGAGAATTTTGACCAGTACGAAACAAGTAAACGATTATTAGCGAAAGCGTTTGCTACATATGAAGCCCTTTCTCCCGCTGTTCAATCGCAAGACGCTGAGCTTGATCAACGGTTGCGGGACGAGTTTAATAAAGCGCTGCAATCATTAGGAAATCCGGGATTGTTTGGCGTCGGTCAAAAACAATCGAATGTTGAGCAATTTAAAAAAAGCGAACAAACGATTTTGAGCTCGCTGCAAAAGCAGTTTGCATTGAAAAGCTTAAAAGTTGGGCATTTTTCAGAGAACGCCACTGAAAAAAAGGAAACGGCATCAAGTCAAAACGAATGGACAGATTTATCGAAGGTAAAAAACTGGCTTCCGCTTCTTGTATTAGTGGCGGCTATTGTTGCGGTTGTCATCTATGCCGTGCGCCGGAAACGAAACTGACCGTTTAGAAAGGAGAGCTGCTGATGGAGGTTCAAGCGCTGTTAATTACGTTTCGTGAAGTATTAGAGGCCCTGCTTATCGTCGGAATTATTACCTCTTATTTAAAGAGAGTGAATCATACGAAATATACGAAATATGTATGGCTGGGGGCCGGCTTGGCGGTGCTGGCAAGCGCTGGAGTGGCTCTTCTTTTTCAGGTCGTTTTTACCGGGTTTGCGGCAATGGGCAGCGAAATGTATTTAAAAGTTTCGATTATGCTTGTTTCGACCATCTTATTGACACAAATGGTGTTTTGGATGGCTGAGCATAGCCGCGACATGAAAAGAAATATGGAAGGAAAGATGGATCGCTTTATTACTACAGGAAATGTCATTGGGATGGTGATCCATTCGTTTTTAGTGGTGCTCCGTGAGGGGGTTGAAACGGTCTTTTTCTTTGCAGCCATCACAGGAGGAAATATCAGTGCCGCTATGCAAGGCTGGGGAGCCATTACTGGTGTGCTGCTTGCTGCGCTAGTAAGCTATTTCTTCTTTAAAGGAACGATGCGCATTCCGCTCAAAACCTTTTTTAAAGTCACAGGAGCTTTTATTCTATTGATTGCAGCCGGTCTGCTCGTTCAAGCGATTTCAATGCTGCAAGATTTAAATATTATTGGTAGCGTGATGCCTCATGTATATGATTTAACATGGCTGCTGCCTGAACATCCTATTGATTATGAGCACTATATTCGTGATCACGGGGTGCATCCGCTGCTTTCAGGGAACATCGGCGTCTTTTTAAAAGCGTTATTTGGCTATTCAGCGATGCCTTCTCTTGAAGAAATCGTTGCTTATATTGGTTATTTTGTCGTCATTTCTTTGCTCATTAATAGTCGACACGCAAAAAAGGGGGAACCAACAAGCGCTGATTCGCAAACGCTTGAACCCAAAACGAAGCAAATTATGTAAAAAGTACAGGACATAAAGGTCTTGTACTTTTTCATTTGTGAAGGTGAATGAGATGAAAAAATATTTTCTGGGAAATCATCGATATATGTCATATTTTGGTTTTTTAGCACTGGTTTTGCTGTTTGGAATTGAAATCTACTATGCAAGTCCATATGCTGCATCGTGGGACCAAGTGGATTTTGCCTTTGCTTTAGACCGCTATGATTTATTAGCGATGCAACCTCATTTTCCTGGCTATCCTTATTTTGTTTTGGGAGGAATGCTCGTTCATTCGTTTGTCGCTAATCCGGCAAAAGCTTTATCCGTTTTTAATGTGATGATGCTCGCGTCAGCTTCAGTGCCTATTTTTTTGCTGGCAACACAATATAGTTCAAAAGAAAAAGCATGGATTGTTACAGTGCTAGTGCAATCAGCTAGCTATGTCGTATTGATTTGTCTTCAGCCGATGTCGGACGGAGCGGCATTAGCGGTTTTATGGTGGTATCTATGGGCGATTGAGCGGGCCAAAACTAGGCTTTCTTGGCACGCTCAACTATTGTCTTTGTTTGTATTTAGTTTGCTGTTAGGCATCCGGCTTTCATACGCTCCTTTTGCCCTTGCTTTCGCTTTTGTATGGTATGAAGATTGGCGAAAATATCGAAGAATCTCCCGTTTATTGCTCTTTATTTGTTTTGCCGCCATTTTTCAATCCATTTGGATCATAGGGGTTGCTATGACAGAAGGAGGCTTGATGAGCTTTATTAAACTGGCTTTTTCGTTTACGAATGGGCATTTTCAGGAATGGGGAGGAACGGCCGCAACGGATCAGCAGTCGCTTTGGGAGCGAACAAGCTATTTTTTATTTCATAATATGGTTTGGATTGGTCTCTCTAGTCGTACTTTCGTCTTGTTGACAATATATATCGCGTTATTCGTTTGGGCGTTTTACTCTGTCCGACGCTTCTCTTTTCCGCGCTGGCTGCTTATTTGCATTTTTATGTATGGGATTTGGGCTTTGTTTGCTCAAAATATTGAGAAGCCGCGCCATGCTCTTCCCATTGTTCACTTTTTTCTTTTTTATGGATGGCTTCGTTTTTTGGACAGAGGGATGCCGGCGTATAAGAAGCTGTTTGCTCTCGCTGTTCTTGTGATCCAGCTTGTTGTTGGCACATGGAACTTGCGTGAGCAAGCCTTACACTTGCCAGCCACCTATCAATTAGCATATGATTTACAACAGAGGAAGGAACGGTTTGTTTTGTACACATGGGAAGAAGCGAGGGTGCTCGAATACCTTCGTGTTACCTTTCCGTATGAACAAGCCTTGCATTTTTCATTTTTTTTACAACATCAAACGAACTATCCACATGCTAAAATTTATATAACGGATCATGTAGTGAAGGGATTCCAGTCACAAGGTGTATCGCTGACCGGACATTTGCGGAAAATCAAAACGTATGATTCAAGTAAGCTGGCGGATCCGGTATACGGCAAAATTACACTTTATGAATGGAAAGACTAAGCATTGGAGTGATTATGATGCATGATCACTTAAAAGAGAAGCTATCGGTTTTGCCAGAGCAGCCCGGCTGCTATTTAATGAAAGATAAAAATGGCACAGTGATTTATGTAGGAAAAGCGAAAGTATTAAAAAACCGTGTTCGTTCTTATTTTACTGGAACGCATGATGGAAAGACGCTGCGCCTTGTGAATGAAATAGCGGATTTTGAATATATTGTGACCTCATCAAATATTGAAGCGCTTATTTTAGAAATGAATTTAATCAAAAAATACGATCCAAAATATAATATCATGCTCAAAGATGATAAAAGCTATCCATTTATTAAAATTACAGCTGAGGAGCATCCACGTCTCATTATTACAAGAAAGGTAAAAAAAGATCGCGGCAAATATTTTGGACCGTATCCGAACGTGCAGGCTGCAAATGAGACTAAAAAATTGCTCGATCGCATGTATCCGCTTCGCAAGTGCGCGTCCCTGCCGAACCGCGCCTGTCTTTATTATCATATGGGACAATGTCTCGCTCCGTGTATCTATTCGGTTTCGGAACAACAAAATAAAGAAATAGTGGAACAGATTGTCCGTTTTTTAAACGGGGGACACCAAGACATAAAAAAAGAATTGGTTGAAAAAATGAACAAAGCAGCAGAAGCCCTTGAATTTGAACGAGCTAAAGAATACCGTGATCAAATTGCGCATATTGAAGCGATGATGGAAAAACAGAAAATGACGATGAAGGATTTTGTTAACAGAGATGTGTTCGGCTACTCCTATGACAAAGGATGGATGTGCGTCCAAGTCTTTTTTATTCGTCAAGGAAAGCTAATCGAGCGAGATGTTTCGATCTTTCCGCTGCATCAAGATCCCGATGAAGAGCTGCTCACATTTTTAGGACAATTTTACTCCAAGGAGAATCATTTTAAGCCAAAAGAAGTAATCCTGCCGCTTGAGGTTGACGGAAGCTTGGCTGAGCAGTTGCTCCAGGTGCCTGTTATTCAGCCGAAAAGAGGAAAGAAAAAAGAGCTGGTCGATCTTGCGAGTAAAAATGCAGCGATCGCTTTAAAAGAGAAGTTTTATCTTATTGAACGCGATGAAGAACGAACGGTTAAAGCGGTTGAAAACTTAGGAGTTGCGTTGAACATTCCAACACCGCATCGAATCGAAGCGTTTGATAATTCTAATATCCATGGGGCTGATCCGGTTTCGGCGATGGTGGTGTTTATCGACGGCAAGCCTGAGAAAAAAGAATATCGCAAATATAAAATTAAAACTGTGAAGGGGCCAGATGATTATGAATCAATGCGCGAGGTTGTACGGCGGCGATATAGCCGTGCTTTAAAGGAACGCCTTCCTCTTCCGGATTTGATTTTAATTGATGGAGGAAAGGGACATCTGGCGGCTGTTCGCGATGTGTTAGAAAATGAGTTGGGCTTGGAAATTCCGCTTGCCGGTCTTGTAAAAGACGACAAGCATCGCACATCGGAATTAATCATGGGAGATCCACCACAAATCGTGCCATTGTCGCGAAACAGCCAAGAATTTTATTTGCTGCAGCGCATTCAGGATGAAGTCCATCGTTTTGCTATTACGTTCCATCGCCAGACGCGAGGAAAATCGTTATTTCAGTCCGCGCTTGACCACATTCCGGGAGTTGGAGAAAAGCGAAAAAAAGCGCTTCTTAAGCATTTTGGCTCTTTAAAAAATATAAAAGAAGCGACGATTGAGGAGCTGCAAAAAGCGGCGATTCCTCGCGCAGTTGCTGAAAAAATTTATGAAAAGCTGCGAGAATAGTATTGTCAATTGGAGAAAAAGCTGATACAATCACCTTAATTGCATATTTATACACTTCTAAGCACAGAAGTGAAGATAGAGGTGCGAACTTCAAGAGTAGGCATTTGGAGGAAAATGGGTTCCAAAGAAAAATGCCGAAAGGGGAGGCTCGCCGAAGTGGGGGAAGTCTCATTGCTTTTCCTGCTGGTCCTGCGTTTAAGAAATGTAGGACTGTCAAGATGACCCATCTTGGAGAGCTATCTCACTGTGTGGAGCGAATTCGTTTCTTTTCTTATTTCGTTATGCACAGCAATGAGAAGCCTCTCATTGCTGTTTTTTATTTGTTTCTATACCGGTATGGATGCTGAAATCAACATTTTAAGAACAAGGGATGAGAAAAATGGGAATGATTGTGCAAAAATTTGGCGGAACGTCTGTAGGATCTATTGAACGTATTCAGCATGTCGCTGATCGAGTAATGAGCGAGGTGCAAAAAGGACATCAAGTGGTCGTTGTCGTTTCAGCGATGGGAAAGACGACGAATCAGCTTGTGGATTTAGCCAAACAGCTAACGTCCCAACCTAGCAAGCGGGAGCTGGATATGCTTCTTTCGACAGGGGAGCAAGTGAGTATTGCCCTATTAGCGATGGCTTTGCAAGAAAAGGGGTATGCAGCTGTTTCTTTAACGGGCTGGCAAGCTGGAATCAAGACAGAGACTGTTCATGGCAATGCTCGCATTATAGATATCGACACAACGAGAATTCATCAATATTTGCAAGCAGGACAAATCGTCATTGTGGCTGGTTTTCAAGGAGTGACGGAAAAGGGAGATATCACGACTCTTGGTCGCGGCGGTTCTGACACGACAGCTGTAGCTTTAGCGGCCGCTCTACAAGCGGATAAGTGCGATATTTATACAGATGTGACAGGAGTGTTTACTACCGATCCGCGCTATGTAAAAGCAGCGAAAAAGCTAGAGGAAATTTCCTATGATGAGATGCTAGAGCTGGCCAATCTTGGAGCAGGAGTGCTTCATCCGCGGGCTGTAGAGTTTGCTAAAAATTATCAAGTATTGCTGGAAGTTCGTTCGAGTATGGAGGAAGAGAGCGGAACAACGGTAAAGGAGGATGTTTCAATGGAACAGCATTTAATTGTCAGAGGGATTGCTTTTGAAGATCAAGTAACAAAAGTGACGGTCCAAGGGCTCCCGCACGAGTTGCCTATGTTGCCAACCGTTTTTACAGCGTTAGCGAATCGCGGGATTAATGTCGATATTATTATTCAAAACACAACTAATAGCGGAGCAGCAGCTGTGTCGTTTTCCATTCGCACAGAGGATTTGCTTGAGACTTTGCAAGTGTTGGAATCATTCAAGGGAGCAAAGATAGAATATGAAAGCCAACTGGCCAAAGTATCGATTGTCGGCTCAGGAATGATCTCTAATCCAGGTGTAGCTGCACAAATGTTTCAAGTGTTAGCGGATAAAGGGATTGAAATAAAAATGGTCAGCACGTCCGAAATCAAAATTTCAACCGTCGTGTCTCAAGAAAATATGGTTGCAGCAGTAGAAGCGTTGCATACGGCGTTTCAATTGGATGAAAAAGCCGCCGTGCGTTCATAACCAGACAAGACCGTACTGCTCGAAATCATGGCAAGCGTTTTGAGAGCGAAGGTGCATTCAATCGTGCTGTGCCGACTGTTTTGACTAAAAAAGCAAGCAAATGCTTGCTTGCCTCAAGTGGTAGACAAAGTCAAAATCGACTTTGTCTACCACCATTTTATACGATTCTTCTATCATAGTGGTAGTTCTACATCAAACTGGCTTGAAGGCGCTTGGCAGACAAGAAACGCCAGCCGAGTGAAGACGCGAAGCGAACCCAAACGTTCATGAGCGACGAATGAGGCCCGTGACGCAGGATGAAGCGTTTGTTAACAGTCTAAGGCAAGCAAATACGTATACTTGCCTTTGTTCTTGTCGTGCATCGATAGGCTAATACAATTGAAAAGGTGCAGAAAATCTGTCTATTCAGCAATTTCGTGTTTACGGTCCCATTTCACAGTAAAAGTCACTTTTTGATCACGCTTTTTTTGCTGCTCATATGCTTCCGAGACGAAGCGTTTTTGCTGTTCAATCTGCTGTGCGAGAAAGCCGGCCTCAAGCTGAAATGAACAGTGAGCATTCATGGCGATCCGAGCGGATACCGCGGGCCCTGTCAGCTCGATTTCTAATTCATCTTGGCGTTCTTTGATGACAGCGAGCGTACCCCATCCTGCTTTTTCAAAAAATAAAATGATGTCATCGAATGTTTCTAAGGGGTAGCAGCGCGCTAAATGCTTTCCCGCCCAATATAAAATGCTGTCGGTTTCTTTGCCAAGCAAATCGGGAAGAAGGACTTCTCGAATTAGATGATATCCAAATAAAGGAATTTCAACGTGCTGTAATGCTTCATAGTGTTCCTGAAATGAATGTGTTTTCACATAATTCCCCTCTTTCTATCAAACATTATAGCCGAACAATGAGAAGAAATCAGTATTTTTCTTTCGATTTTTGCACAAATATTGTTTTAATTTTCAAACGATTGAACATTTTATGAACTCGTTTTCTTGACGCTACTACATTGTGGGAGTACAATGGATGTGACGCGTGATTAATGGAAATGGAAGCATTTACAGTTCTATTAATCATTTAGTTAGTGTGGATGGGGAGTGCATAAATCTTTTATTATCACTATTTAAAAAGGGGGTATACTATATGGCAGGAAATCGAGAATTTTTTTACCGCCGACTCCATTCATTACTAGGGGTTATTCCGGTTGGAATTTTCCTAGTCCAGCATTTAGTAGTGAACCACTTTGCGACTAAAGGTCCAGAATCATTTAACCGGGCAGCATCATTTATGGAACATTTACCGTTCCGCTATTTTTTAGAAATATTTATCATTTTTTTGCCTTTGCTGTTTCATGCTATTTATGGACTTTATATCGCTTTTACCGCTCAAAACAATGTGGGCAGATTTGGATATTTCCGAAATTGGATGTTCATGCTTCAACGGCTGACAGGAATCATTACGCTCATTTTTGTCACGTGGCACGTATGGCAAACACGTGTACAAGCTGCTTTTGGAGCTGATGTGAACTACGACATGATGGCCAACATTGTTGACAATCCTTTTATGCTTGCTTTTTATATTGTCGGTATTTTGTCAACGGTGTTCCATTTTTCGAATGGGCTATGGTCTTTCTGTGTAAGCTGGGGATTAACAGTTACTCCTCGTTCACAGCAAATTTTTACTTACGTGACGATGATCATCTTTGTAGCGCTTTCAATCGTTGGCATTCGTGCCATTTTAGCATTCGCTTAATCCACGACTAGCAATTTTTTAGGGAGTGAGTAACGATGAAAAAAGGAAAAATCATAGTAGTTGGCGGCGGTTTAGCCGGACTAATGGCCACCATTAAAATCGCAGAAGCGGGTGTGCCAGTGGAATTGTTTTCGCTTGTGCCAGTAAAGCGGTCTCACTCTGTTTGTGCTCAAGGTGGGATTAACGGTGCGGTGAATACAAAGGGTGAAGGAGATTCCCCGTGGGAACACTTCGACGATACGGTATATGGTGGTGACTTTTTGGCAAACCAACCACCAGTCAAAGCAATGTGTGAAGCAGCACCAGGCATTATTTATTTATTAGATCGTATGGGTGTTATGTTTAACCGTACACCTGAGGGATTGCTAGATTTCCGGCGCTTTGGTGGAACGCAGCATCACCGTACTGCATTTGCGGGGGCGACAACGGGTCAGCAGCTGCTTTATGCGCTTGATGAGCAAGTGCGCCGCCATGAAGTCGCTGGCTTGGTTACGAAGTATGAAGGCTGGGAGTTCCTTGGTGCGGTACTAGATGATGAGCAAATTTGCCGTGGGATTGTTGCGCAAAACTTAACGACGATGGAAATCCAATCATTTGCTGCTGATGCTGTGATTATGGCAACGGGTGGCCCAGGCATCATTTTCGGAAAATCCACCAACTCGATTATTAATACAGGTTCAGCTGCATCGATTGTTTACCAGCAAGGTGCCTATTATGCGAATGGAGAATTTATTCAAATCCATCCAACGGCGATCCCGGGTGATGATAAATTACGGCTTATGAGTGAATCGGCGCGCGGTGAAGGCGGTCGAGTCTGGACATATAAAGATGGTAAACCATGGTATTTCTTAGAGGAAAAATATCCAGCATACGGAAATCTAGTTCCGCGTGATATTGCGACTCGTGAAATATTCCATGTTTGTGTTGATTTGAAGCTTGGCATCAACGGCGAAAATATGGTGTACCTCGATCTTTCTCATAAAGATCCTAAGGAGCTCGATATTAAATTAGGTGGCATTATTGAGATTTATGAGAAATTCATGGGAGAAGATCCGCGTAAGGTGCCGATGAAAATCTTCCCAGCTGTGCACTACTCCATGGGGGGATTATGGGTTGACTATGATCAAATGACGAATATTAAAGGATTGTTTGCTGCTGGAGAGTGCGACTATTCTATGCATGGCGCTAACCGCTTGGGAGCTAACTCGCTCTTATCGGCGATTTATGGCGGAATGGTTGCAGGTCCGAAGGCCGTTGAATATATTAAGGGATTGGACAAGTCATCTGATGCGCTTCCTTCTTCTTTATATGAGCGATATGCAAAACAAGAAGAAGAACGTTGGAACAATATTTTATCGATGAATGGAACAGAAAATGCTTATGTGCTTCATAAAGAGCTTGGCGAATGGATGACCGATAATGTGACGATTGTTCGGTATAACGATAAACTTTTAAGAACGGATGAAAAAATTCAAGAGCTTATGGAGCGTTATAAAAATATTAATATTAGCGATACAGCTAAATGGAGTAATCAGGCGGCTTCATTTACTCGCCAGCTTCATAACATGCTTCAATTAGCTCGTGTGATTACACTTGGTGCATACAATCGAAACGAAAGCCGCGGCGCTCATTACAAACCGGAGTTTCCAGAGCGCAATGATGAAGAGTGGCTAAAAACAACAATGGCTCGCTTTACTCCAGATGGTCCAGCGTTCCATTATGAAGATGTGGATACATCACTAATTAAGCCTCGTAAACGTGACTATTCGAAAAAGAAAGAGGATGTGAAATCATGAGCGAGAAAAAAACGATTCGTCTCATTGTAACGCGACAAGATCGTCCGGATTCTGCGCCATACGAAGAGGAATTTGAGATTCCATACCGTCCCAATATGAACGTTATTTCCGCTCTCATGGAAATTCGCCGCAATCCGGTAAATGCTAAGGGAGAAAAAACAACTCCAGTCACATGGGATATGAACTGTTTAGAAGAAGTGTGCGGAGCTTGCTCCATGGTCATTAACGGAAAGCCGCGCCAATCCTGTACAGCTCTTATCGATAAGCTGGAGCAGCCAATCCGTTTAGAACCGATGCGTACATTCCCGGTTGTGCGCGACTTGCAAGTCGATCGCAGCCGGATGTTTGATTCCTTGAAAAAGGTAAAAGCATGGATTCCGATTGATGGAACCTATGATTTAGGTGCTGGTCCGCGCATGCCAGAACGAAAACGTCAATGGGCATATGAGCTTTCTAAATGCATGACTTGCGGCGTGTGCTTGGAAGCTTGCCCGAATGTGAACAGCAAATCAAACTTTATCGGTCCTGCACCCCTTTCACAAGTGCGTTTATTTAACGCTCATCCAACTGGTGCCATGCATAAAGAGGAACGTCTTAAAGCCATTATGGGGGATGGAGGGCTAGCGAACTGCGGTAACTCGCAAAACTGCGTGCAGTCTTGCCCGAAAGGCATTCCGCTCACCACCTCCATTGCAGCGTTAAACCGCGCTACAACTGTTCAAGCGTTTCGCAGCTTTTTCGGAAGCGACGAAGTGTAATAAAAATCCTCTTCATGGAGTTTTCCATGAAGAGGATTTTTTTTGAGAAAAAAGAGATTGAAAGAAAAAGCAGATTCTATAAACGGTTTGAAGATACTTGTCAATTGCTTAGGTTACGTCAACATATGGCCAAGTACCGAATAATAGGACACATCTATTTGTTAATAAGCGGTATTGTTCGCTTGCTCAATCATCGAAATCAGCTCAGCACTCGCTCATTTAGAGGGATGTTGACGCATCAAATGATGTCCATACAGGCTGCTGTTTCATCGCATTTTCTATAAATACCTATTTTTCTAGAAGTAATGTGAATTTTTGTCACCGTCACCCGTTATTCCACATACTATATGGTGAATAAATACCCATCCGGTAGTTCAGGTCTGGCTAAAGCAAGGAGGGTTATCTTAATTGAAGGACAAATCATTTCACTCAAAGCCATTGCTTACGAAAAGAGAAAGAGAAGTATTTGAATTATTAGTTCAAGATAAAACAACAAAAGAGATTGCTAGTGAGCTGTTTATTAGCGAAAAAACGGTTCGCAACCATATCTCAAACGCCATGCAAAAGCTTGGGGTAAAGGGGCGCTCCCAAGCGGTGATTGAGTTGCTTAGAATGGGAGAACTTGAACTATAGGTAACACCGGCTACCCTTAGCAACGAGGGAGCCGGTTTATTATTGTTGGCAAATTTTTTATTGATTATACGGAAAAGTGTAGTAAAATGTATATGGCTTGTTTTGCTTGCAATTTTATCAAGAAATATGAACAATATAAATGTGCATAAATCTTATAGGGGAGATTGTATGCCAGTTGAAATGGATGAAAAGGCTATTGCTGAGCTAGAAAAATCGCTCCGTTATATTGCGGCGATTTTAAAACGAAAAGGAAGAGAAGTTTTAGTTCGATATCCAATTACAAGACAGCAATTTATTGCCTTGCAGCTGCTTTTCGAAGAAGGAGATATGACCATCGGCGAGCTATCGAATAAAATGGAGCTAGCCTGCAGCACAACAACCGATTTAATTGATCGAATGGAAAAAAACAAGCTAGTAACAAGAGTGAAAGATCAAAAGGATCGCAGAGTGGTGCGCATTCATCTCCTTCATGAAGGCGAACGCATTATTCGAGAAGTCATCAAAAAACGTCAGCATGATTTGGCGTTAGTGCTGGAAAATTTTTCAGCAGAGGAAGTTGCTCTTTTAGAAGAAAGCTTAAAAAAATTGCATCAAGAAATGAAAAAAGAATGAGGCGAATCACTTGGAAAGATCAATAGGAGTTATCGATTCAGGAGTTGGAGGACTAACGGTCGCAAAGGAAATTATGCGGCAGTTGCCAAAAGAACGAATTATTTATCTAGGAGATACAGCAAGGTGTCCATACGGTCCTCGACCGGAAGAGGAAATTCGTCGATTCACTTGGGAAATGACGAATTATTTGCTGCAATATGATATTAAAATGCTTGTCATTGCATGTAACACGGCGACAGCCGTTGTGCTTGAAGAAATTCGCAACGAATTGAATATCCCGGTGTTAGGAGTGGTGCATCCGGGGGCGCGTGCAGCGTTAAAAATGACAAAGAACGAGCAAATCGGTGTGATCGGCACAATAGGAACAGTGAAAAGCCGCGCATATGAAAAGGCGTTGAAGTCCATTAATCACCGTGTTCATGTAGAAAGCTTGGCTTGTCCAAAATTTGTTCCACTTGTTGAAAGCGGGATTTTCGAAGGAGAAGAAGCGAAGCAGATTGTGGCTGAATCGCTTAAGCCTTTGAAATCAAGCGGAATCGATGTATTGATTTTAGGATGCACGCACTATCCGCTGTTAAGTCCGCTTATTCACGAATATATGGGGAAAAAAGTGAAGCTGATTTGTTCGGGCGATGAGACGGCTCGTGAAGTGAGCACGATTTTACATCATAGCGAGTTGTTGCAGACAGGAGAAAAAATAGCCGATCACCTCTTTTTGACAACTGGTCCGAAGGAAATGTTCCAAAAAATTGCATCAAGATTGTTTGGACAGCCTGTTGATAATATCCAAACGATTGAATTATAAAAAAATCCTTCAGCGGTAAGCTGAAGGATTTTTTTATTCTATTTTTTTAAGCGGCTCGTATACATAATAGTACAAACCACTGTTAGGAGGGACTATGTGATGTTGAATCGGCGAACGTATAAACTTGCTGCACCGGTTATAGCTTCCATGATTTTGTTAAGCGGATGCGGATTATTTGGAAAGGATCAAGCAGTAAAAGAAATTGATCCACCGCAGGATGTCAGCTACTTGAAAAACGGGGAGTCGCTGCAACAGCCAAAAGAGAAAGCGAACGGAACGGCAAAAGAATCACAGGCAACAGAAACAGTCAAACGCGAGCTTTATTTAATTGATAAAAATGGTTTCGTTGTGCCTCAGACCCTTTCATTGCCTAAAACAGATGCCGTTGCGAAACAGGCCCTTGAGTATTTAGTACAAGGAGGACCTATAGAAGATATGCTGCCGAATGGGTTTCGAGCAGTATTGCCAGCTGACACCCGCGTATTAAGCGTTAATTTGCAAAAAGATGGAACGATTGTAGCTGATTTTTCGCCAGAATTTGCTCATTATAAGGCAGAAGATGAAAAGAAAATTTTGCAAGCTATTACATGGACATTAACGCAATTTGATAATGTTAAAAAGGTGAAAATACGTATTAATGGACACGATCAAACAGTTATGCCGGTGGATGGAACACCGATTCAAGATGGGGTCAGCCGCGAAGATGGCATCAATATCGATACAAGCAATGTTGTCGATATTACGAACACTCGCCCGATCGTCGTCTATTTTGTAGAGCAGCAAGGGGAGCAGACATACTACGTGCCAGTGACACGACGCATCTCCAACGAGCAAAAGGATGATATTGCCGCAGCCGTTAATGAATTGATCAAAGGTCCGAAATATGGCAGCGGACTGGTCAGTGACTTCCAGCCAGATGTTCAGCTTATTGACAAGCCAGTTTATAAAGATGGCAAAGTGACGCTAAACTTTAACGACGCGATTTATGGAAGCAATAAAAAACATGTGATTTCTGAAGCTGTGCTGAACTCTCTTGTTCTATCATTAACAGAACAAAAAGGAATTGAAAGTGTGTCCATCACAGTGAATGGAAAAGCTGATCTTGTTAAAGAAGATGGAAAAGCACTTTCAGAACCAGTAACAAGACCAGAAAATGTGAACACCGGTAGTTTTTAATGTTATAATATGGTATAAAAAGAGGTAGGTCATATACTACCTCTTTACTATTTTATTTTTGGTACTTTTAAGGGGGCTTTTTTCATGAGAGGCGATGGAAGAGAAAGCTTGCAACTTCGACCAGTACATATTGAAACAAACTTTATTAAACATGCGGAGGGCTCTGTGTTAATTGCTGTCGGCGATACAAAGGTGATTTGTACAGCCAGCATCGATGATAAGGTTCCGCCGTTTATGAGAGGCGGCGGAAAAGGATGGATTACAGCGGAATATGCGATGCTGCCGCGAGCAACTGAACAGCGCAATATTCGAGAATCCAGCAAGGGAAAATTATCGGGCAGAACAATGGAAATTCAACGTCTGATTGGCAGAGCGCTTCGTTCGGTTGTCGATTTAGACAAAATGGGGGAAAAAACGATTTGGATTGACTGTGACGTGATCCAGGCCGATGGAGGAACAAGAACAGCCGCAATAACAGGCGCCTTTGTTGCGATGGTGCTCGCTTTTGCGAAATTACTTGAAGAAAATAAAGTGGCTGAATTTCCTGTGCGTGATTTTCTTGCGGCGACATCTGTGGGGATTGATCCGCAGCATGGTATCATTCTTGACTTGAACTATGCGGAGGATTCGCAGGCCAATGTTGATATGAACGTCGTGATGACCGGTTCCGGGCGTTTCGTAGAAATTCAAGGAACGGGAGAGGAAGCGACATTTTCTCGAGCCGAGCTCCAAGAGATGCTAGAAGCAGCGGAATTAGGAATTCGCCAATTAATTGAGATTCAGAAGAACGTGCTAGGAACACTAGCAGAAAAAATTCAATATGATGCAGAGGAACGTGTGAAGAAATGATAAAACAAGTGATTATTGCAACAAAAAACACTGGAAAAGCAAGAGAATTTGAAGCATTATTCAATGAAAAAGGAATGCAGGTTAAAACGTTATTAGATTTTCCTAATTGTCCAGATGTCGAGGAAACGGGAGATACATTTGCAGAAAACGCGCGATTAAAAGCTGAAGCAATGGCCGCGTACTTTCAGCAAATGGTGATTGCTGACGATTCGGGCCTGTCCATTGATGCTCTCGACGGCAGGCCTGGTGTTTACTCGGCGCGTTATGCCGGCGAAGAAAAAGATGATCAAGCGAATATAGCAAAAGTATTAAAAGAATTAAAAGGAGTTCCATTTGAACAGAGAACAGCGCGTTTTCATTGCACATTGGCGATTGCGATTCCTGGAAGGCCGACGGCGATTGTCGAAGGAACATGTGAAGGCTATATCGCAGAAGAGCCAAAAGGTGAGAACGGATTTGGCTATGATCCGATTTTTTATGTTCCTGAAAAAAATAAAACAATGGCCGAATTGCCAAAGGAAGTAAAAAATAAAATAAGCCACCGCGCTGATGCGCTGGCTAAATTAAATGAAAAATGGGATACCATCATAAGCGGGGAGTAACAAAATGAGAGTGCTCATTGTCAGTGACAGTCATGGAATGACGAAAGAGCTAACAGAGATCAAACAGCGCCACGCTAACCAAGTGGATGCGTTCATTCATTGCGGGGATTCTGAATTGCCGAGCGACTGTGCCGAATTGCAAGAATTTCGTTCGGTTGCTGGCAATTGTGATTTCGACAAAGGCTTTCCAAAAGAAAGAAGCGAAGAAATTCACGGCGTGCGATTTTTTATTACGCATGGTCATCTATATAATGTCAAAATGACGCTGATGAATCTTTATTACCGCGCTCAAGAAGCGAATGCTCAAGTGGTCTGCTTTGGCCATTCGCATATTGCTGGAGCGGAGATGGTCAACAATCTTTTGTTTATTAATCCGGGAAGCCTTCTTTTGCCGAGGATGCGAAAGGAGAAAACATATGCATTGCTTGAAATTAAGAATGGACAAGCAACCGTTCAATTTTATGATGTGAACGGTCAAGAAGTGCCTTCCTTGGCTCAATCATTCATTCTTTGAGCGGGAAACCATTCCCGCTCTTTTTTATATTATTGACTTTATCCACTCCCTTTCGTATAATAAAAAATGGCTTTAAGAGTCGCCAAATCGGCACCTTGTTTGTTGTGTGGATTGGCTTTCTAGGGCTGAATAAGGTGAAAGAAAAGACGAGGCGAACAGAGAACATGCGGGCGCTGCTATGGTAGCCAAGCAGACGCAAATTGTAGACTTATTAATTTCATATACGATGTCCCAGTAGCTCAGTTGGATAGAGCAGCGGCCTTCTAAGCCGTCGGTCGGGAGTTCGAGTCTCTCCTGGGACGCTAAGAAAAAGCCTTTGCATATGCAAGGGCTTTTTCTTAATTTGCCGGCCTATCACGCTTGAATGGTGGCTATGGAATCTTGTAAATAATAAAACGCTCAGCCTCCTCTGTAAGTATAGCTTATGAGTAAGCCTCTGAAACATAAGTAGAAGGTGTCTAGCCTCTCCCACCGTTGTTTTTTAGAAAATCCACATGTATGTATCCCATGATCGAAGACTGTGAAAATAGGACTTAAGGAATGGACAGAAAACTGTTTCTGCACTTCAATAACAAAATTGGAATATTATCCTCTTACTCCATAAAAAAGAACTAAAAACCCGTTTTTGCCATGAATTTTAAAAAAATTTTCCTTCTTTCTATTGCTTGGTACAATCATAATGTAAGCGTATTCAAATATTCGAACGAATCTAAATATTCAAAAAATAGTATTGACTCTTCCTTATTTTGCCCTTATTATAATTTTCAAATAAATTAATCGAATAAAAAAATAAGACGCTTACAAGATGGCGCACTTACCAAGGGAAGAGGGGAAAAACATTGAGTGAACAATGGATTTTTTTAAACGGCGAGTTTGTTACGAAAGAAAATGCAAAGGTTTCCGTATACGACCATGGTTTTCTGTACGGGGATGGCGTGTTTGAGGGAATACGCGTCTATAGCGGAAACGTCTTTCGCCTCCAAGAACATATTGATCGTTTGTATAACTCGGCCAAATCCATTTTATTAACTATTCCTTACACAAAAGAAGAACTAACGGATTTAATTGTTCAATCGGTTCAAAAAAACCAATTTCAAGATGCATATATTCGAGTGGTTGTTTCGCGGGGGGTCGGAGATTTAGGTCTTGATCCGTATAAATGTCAAAATCCGCAAGTCGTCATTATCGTGGAGCCGTTGGCTATCTTTCCAAAACATTTATATGAAACGGGAATCGAAGTGGTGACAGTGGCGACAAGAAGAAATCGCCCAGATGTGCTAAGTCCAAAAGTAAAATCATTGAACTATTTAAATAACGTTCTCGTTCGAATTGAAGCTCATTTAGCCAATGTCAGCGAAGCGTTAATGTTAAACGATCAAGGCTATGTAGCTGAAGGATCAGCGGATAATGTGTTTATTGTGAAAAATGGTGTTTTGTATACACCGCCGGGATATGTAGGCGCTCTTGAAGGAATTACAAGAGAGGCGATTATCGATATGGCTAGAGAGCTTGGCTATGTCGTTAAAGAAGAACCGTTCACTCGCCATGATGTTTATACTGCTGATGAAGTATTTTTAACAGGAACGGCGGCGGAAGTGATTGCCGTTGTAAAAGTGGATGGCCGGACCATCGGTGAAGGGGTTCCGGGAGTTCATACGAAAAGGCTGCTTGAAGCCTTTAGACAAAAGGTAGTAGCTGAAGGTGTCAAAGTATATCACACAAATGTGAATGCGGGTTAATTGTAAATGAACCATGACAATTAAACGACATGAAAGTGTTGAAGAGGATAAGTAGTCAACGGAAAAAAGCATCTACAGAGAGCCGGGGGAGCTGAAAACCGGTGATGCTGCCGCTTGATGAACTCACCTCTGAGCGCCAGCTTGAACGCTTTGGCTAGTAGAGTTGGACGGGTGGAATCAAAAGCGCTCCACTCGTTATTAAAAAGAGCGTCTGAACATTTCAGATGCTCATGAGGTGGTCAGTTGACCATGAAAAAGGGTGGTACCGCGGAAAGAAAGCCTTTTCGCCCCTTTGACCTAGAACAAGTAGGTCATGATGGGGTGAAGAGGCTTTTTCATTGCTTTTATAAAAATTGAGGAGGAAGGATGAAGCATGGCAAACATGAAAGTCGAGGAGAAAAGGAAGCAAAAAATGAGAATAAGCGGAGCATTCATGCTGATAGAGGCATTAAAAGCAGAGAAAGTAGAAGTGATCTTTGGATATCCAGGAGGAGCGGTATTGCCGATTTACGACAAATTGTATGATTCAGGCATTTTCCATGTTTTAACGCGCCACGAACAAGGAGCCATTCATGCAGCAGAAGGCTATGCCCGCATTTCTGGAAAACCAGGGGTTGTCATTGCGACGTCCGGTCCTGGAGCAACAAACATTGTGACAGGCTTAACAGATGCGATGATGGATTCGTTGCCGTTGGTTGTTTTTACTGGCCAAGTAGCGTCAGGAGTCATCGGTTCTGATGCCTTTCAAGAAGCGGATGTCGTTGGAATTACCATGCCGATCACGAAGCACAGCTATCAAGTTCGCCATGTCCAGGAGCTTCCGAAGATTATTAAAGAAGCATTTCATATTGCGACAACAGGGCGGCCAGGACCAGTACTGATTGATATTCCAAAGGATATGACGACCCAAGAAGGAGAATTTGATTATGAACAGCCTGTTCGTCTTCCTGGATATCAGCCAACCGTTTATCCTAACCATTTGCAAATTCGCAAGCTGGTTGAAGCAGTGAGCCAAGCCAAACGCCCAGTCATTTTAGCGGGAGCGGGCGTATTGCATGCCAATGCATCTCAAGAGCTGCAGCAATATGCGGAGCAGCAAAAAATCCCCGTCATCCATACGTTGTTGGGACTCGGAGGCTTTCCGGCAGACCATCCACTTTTTCTGGGCATGGCGGGGATGCACGGAACGTATACAGCGAATATGGCCTTATACGAATGCGATTTATTAATCAATATTGGCGCCCGTTTTGATGATCGTGTGACTGGAAATTTAAACTGTTTTGCTCCGAAAGCAACGGTGGCGCACATTGATATCGATCCAGCGGAAATCGGCAAAAATGTGCCAACGAAAATCCCGATTGTGAGCGACGCGAAAGAAGCACTAAAAGAGCTGATTCTTCAAGAAGGAAGGCCGGCTGATACAGATGAATGGCTTGCACAGTTAGCAGAATGGAAAAAAGGATTTCCGCTCGTTTATAAAAATGAGCCTGGAACGATGAAGCCGCAGAAGTTAATTGAGATGATTTATGAGCTCACAGATGGAGAAGCCATTGTTACCACGGATGTAGGGCAGCATCAAATGTGGACTGCGCAGTATTACAAGTTCAAACAGCCAAACCGTTGGGTTACTTCAGGAGGGCTCGGCACGATGGGGTTTGGGCTTCCGGCGGCGATTGGGGCACAGTTAGCCGATCGGCAAGCGACTGTTGTTTCGATTGTCGGCGATGGCGGATTTCAAATGACGTTGCAAGAGCTATCGGTTATTCAAGAATTGAAGCTGCCGATTAAAGTGGTGATTGTGAACAATCAATCGCTCGGCATGGTGCGGCAGTGGCAGCAGCTCTTTTACGAAAAGCGATACTCGCACTCGCTCATTCCGAACCAGCCGGATTTTGTCAAACTGGCCGAGGCTTACAATATAAAGGGATTGCGGGCGAAAACAGAAGCGGAAGCTGTCCGCGTATTACAGCAAGCTTTTTCCCTTCACGAACCAGTATTGCTCGATATTCACGTAGCGGCTGATGAAAATGTATATCCAATGGTGGCGCCAGGAAAGGGCCTGCATGAAATGGTGGGGGTGAAATTGTGCGAAGAATCATTACAATGACGGTTCATAATCGTCCAGGCGTGCTCAACCGGATTACGGGTTTATTTACAAAACGCCATTACAATATCGAAAGCATTACAGTCGGACACACAGAAACAGAAGGAATCTCCCGCATGACATTTGTTGTCAATGTGGAGGACGAACGTACAGCGGAACAAATTACGAAACAATTAAACAAGCAAATCGATGTGTTGAAGGTCCATGATATTACGGATCAAGCGATCGTAGCAAGAGAGCTGGCGCTTATTAAAGTAGCGGTCAATCCAGCCGCGCGTCAGGAAATTTATACCCTTATCGAGCCGTTCCGCGCTGCGATTGTCGATGTGGGCAAGGAGAGCCTCGTCATTCAAGTAACGGGGGAGCCAGAGAAAGTAGAGGCGCTTATTGATTTATTAAAGTCTTACGGAATTAAAGAAGTCGCCAGAACTGGTACAACCGCATTTACACGCGGCTCGCAAAAAGCAGCCGCTTCCTATAAAACTGCATTTATCATTTGAAAAAGGAGAGGGATTTAAAATGGAAAAAGTTTACTATAATGGGGATGCAAACGAACAATATTTACAATCGAAAAAAGTAGCGATTATTGGATATGGTTCTCAAGGGCATGCACATGCACAAAATCTTCGCGACAGCGGGATAGAAGTTGTTGTCGGTCTTCGTCCGGGAAGATCATGGAATCAAGCGGAGCAGGATGGTTTTCAAGTCCGCACGGTGCGGGAAGCAACACGAGAAGCCGATGCGATTATGATTTTGCTTCCAGATGAGAAACAGCCGTCTGTATATAAAGAAGAAATTGAGCCAGAATTGCAGCCAGGCAATGCTCTCGTATTTGCTCATGGGTTTAACATTCATTTCAATCAAATTGTTCCGCCGCAGGATGTGGATGTTTTCTTAGTGGCTCCAAAAGGTCCTGGACATTTAGTGCGCCGCACATATACAGAAGGAGCTGGAGTGCCAGCGTTGATTGCTGTGTATCAGGATGTCACAGGGGAAGCGAAGGAAACAGCGCTCGCCTATGCGAAAGCGATCGGAGCGGCACGAGCAGGAGTGTTGGAGACGACTTTCAAAGAAGAGACGGAAACAGATCTGTTCGGCGAACAAGCGGTATTATGCGGCGGATTGACATCGCTTGTGAAGGCTGGATTTGAAACGCTTGTCGAAGCAGGATATCAGCCAGAAGTGGCCTACTTTGAATGTCTTCACGAGATGAAGCTGATCGTTGACCTTATGTATGAGGGAGGACTTGCATGGATGCGCCACTCCATTTCCGACACCGCGCAATGGGGAGATTTTATTTCTGGGCCGCGCATCATTAATGATTCAGTGAAAGCCGAAATGAAAAAGGTGCTTGAAGATATTCAAACAGGGAAATTTGCTAAAGGCTGGATTTTGGAAAATCAAGCGAATCGCCCAGAATTCAATGCGATCAATAGAAGGGAAAATGAGCATCTAATCGAAACAGTCGGGCGCGAGTTGAGAAGCATGATGCCGTTTGTGAAAGCGAAACAGAAAGAAGTGGTGGTCACCAGTGCGAAAAATTAATATTTTTGACACAACCTTGCGTGATGGGGAGCAGTCAGCCGGCGTAAATTTAAATTTACAGGAAAAGCTAGAAATCGCTCGACAATTGGAAAGGCTTAAGGTGGATATTATTGAAGCAGGTTTTCCTGCCGCCTCCAAAGGGGATTTTCAATCGGTTAAACAAATTGCGGAAACGATTAAACATAGTTCTGTGACCGGGCTTTCTCGCTCGGTCCAGAGCGATATTGACACAGCATGGGAGGCATTAAAAGGAGGGGCAGAGCCGCGTTTGCACTTGTTTATTGCCACTTCACCGATTCATATGGCTCATAAACTGAGAATGACGCCGGAACAAGTCATTGAAGCAGCGGTTTCCTCTGTCAAGTATGCTAAACGTTACTTTCCGATTGTGCAATGGTCTGCAGAAGATGCTTGTCGAAGCGAGCTTCCTTTCCTAGCGGAAATTGTGGCCAAAGTCATTGAAGCGGGAGCGAGTGTGATCAACATTCCTGATACGGTAGGATACATCACGCCAAAAGAATATGGGGAGATCTTCGATTTTTTAAGAAAAAATGTTCCGAATATTGAAAAAATATCGTTGTCAGCTCATTGCCACGATGATTTAGGGATGGCTGTAGCGAACTCACTTGCTGCGATTGAGCACGGCGCCACGCAGATCGAAGGAACCATTAATGGCATCGGTGAACGGGCGGGGAATGCGGCATTAGAGGAAATCGCGGTTGCCCTTTATATCCGCAAAGATTATTACAAGGCAGAAACCGGCCTCAATCTTCAAGAAATTAAGCGAACAAGCAATTTAGTGAGCAAACTGACAGGAATGACGCTTCCAGCGAATAAAGCGATTGTCGGAAAAAATGCTTTTGCGCATGAATCTGGCATTCACCAAGATGGGGTGCTAAAAGAAAAGACGACGTATGAAATTATTTCTCCAGAGCTTGTTGGGGTTCAATCGAACTCGATGGTGTTAGGAAAGCATTCGGGCCGCCATGCGTTGCGTAATCGTGTCGTGGAGCTCGGCTACACGCTGTCAGAAGCGGAAATTAATAAGCTGTTTGTCCGCTTTAAAGAGTTGGCCGACAAGAAAAAAGATATTACCGATGATGATTTAGTTGCTTTAATCTTTGAAGAAAAATTTGATCTTTTTAAAGAGTTTTATCAGTTGTCCTCCATTCAAGTCCAATATGGAACAAATCAAATTCCGACAGCTGTCGTCGTATTGATGGATGGGCAAGGCAATGAAATTCAAGAGGCAGCAACAGGAGCCGGGAGTGTAGAATCTTTGTACAACACATTAGAGCGTTGCTTCAAAACAGAGGTCAAGTTGTTGGATTATCGGATTGAATCCGTCAGCGGCGGAAGAGATGCTCTTGCTCAGGTATTCGTAAAAGTGCGCGTCAACGAAATGGAAACAAGCGGGCGCGGGACTGCCCAAGACGTGCTCGAAGCATCCGCGAAAGCTTATATTAACGCGGTGAACAGGGTGTTTATGATTGAAAAAATGAGGGAAGAAAATCAAAAAGTAGTCATTAAAAATTAATCAAATAATATGGAGGGGTTCACTATGGGAACATATCGGATTGCTGTATTGCCAGGAGACGGAGTGGGAAAAGAAGTCACGTCAGGAGCTGTAGAAGTATTACAGGCAATCGCTTCTCGGTTTCACCATCAATTCATCTTTAAATACGGACTTATCGGTGGAGAAGCGATTGATCGGAAAGGAACGCCGCTTCCAGATGAAACGCTTCATATGTGCCGTCAAAGCGATGCCGTTCTTCTTGGGGCGGTTGGCGGTCCAAAGTGGGATAAAAACCCTCCACATTTGCGCCCGGAAAAAGGGTTGCTGGCCATTCGCAAAGAAATGAACTTATTTGCTAATTTGCGCCCGGTAAAGGTGTATCCAAGCTTAGCCGACTCATCCCCGTTAAAAGCGCATATCATTCGCGAAGCGGATTTGCTTATTGTAAGAGAGCTAACAGGTGGTCTATATTTTGGCAAGCCAAGCGGCCGACGTGTAGAGAATGGAGAAGAGGCAGCCATTGATACCCTTCTTTATAAGCGAGAAGAGATTAAACGAATTTTAAAAACAGCGTTTGAATTAGCAAGAAAAAGAAGAAAAAAAGTCACATCTGTCGATAAAGCAAATGTGCTCGAATCAAGCAGAATGTGGCGTGAGATTGCCGAAGAGGTCGCTTGCGATTATCCTGATGTAGAGTTAGAGCACATGCTCGTGGACAATGCGGCGATGCAGTTGATTCGAAATCCAAAGCAATTTGATGTATTAGTGACGGAAAATATGTTTGGTGACATTTTAAGCGATGAAGCTTCCATGCTAACCGGATCGTTAGGGATGCTCCCATCCGCTAGCTTGTCAACAACAGGTCCTAGCTTATATGAGCCGATTCACGGGTCAGCGCCTGATCTTGCTGGACAAAACAAAGCGAATCCGATTGCTACTATTTTATCGGCGGCGATGATGCTTCGTTTATCATTTGGTCTCAACAAAGAAGCTGACGCTATCGAAAAGGCGGTTCAGCAAGTATTAACGTCAGGCTATCGAACAGTAGATGTAGCGAAAAAAGGACAGCATGTCGTTTCTACCAAAGACATGGTGGATGAAATTCGAGCGACCATTTTAGATGATGAAGCCATTTTTAATATTATGGCGGTATATGCCTAATGAACGGCGCTAAAGATGAATGGGCCCGATAGAATCGAAAGAGAATAGGGGATCAACAAGAACGCCAACGGACATATCTTTTTGTCCGTCAGGCGTTCAGCATTTTCATAGATAGCGATAAACGGAGTTGGCTAAGAACAGTTTTATTCCTTAGAGAGGGGGATCGTATGAAACCAAAAACAATTATTGAAAAAGTATGGGAACATCATGTGGTTTATCGGGAAGCGGGGAAGCCGGATTTATTATATATTGATTTACATTTAGTGCATGAAGTTACCTCACCCCAAGCATTTGAAGGATTGAGACAGAAAGGGAGAAAAGTACGCCGCCCTGATTTGACTTTTGCGACGATGGATCATAACGTTCCCACTGTTAACCGCTTTGTCATTGAAGATGAGATTGCGAGAAATCAAATTGCCGCCTTGGAAAAAAATTGCCGTGAATTTTCGATTCCACTGGCTGATTTGCATAGTTCTGAGCAAGGAATCGTTCATGTCATCGGTCCGGAGCTAGGGTTGACCCAGCCGGGAAAAACGATTGTATGCGGCGATAGCCATACGTCGACACACGGGGCATTTGGAGCGCTTGCATTTGGAATTGGAACAAGTGAAGTAGAGCATGTTCTCGCGACACAAACCCTATGGCAGCAACGGCCGAAAACGCTTGAAATACGCATTAACGGTCGCTTGTCCGATGGGGTGACAGCCAAAGATGTGATTTTAGCGATTATTCATCAATATGGGGTCGACGTAGGAACAGGGTACATTATTGAATTCACAGGAGATGTCATTCGCCAGATGTCGATGGAAGAAAGAATGACCATTTGTAATATGTCCATCGAAGCAGGGGCAAGAGCGGGATTAATTAGTCCAGATGACACGACCTTTGAGTATTTGCGGGGCCGAAAATATGCTCCAAAAGGAGAGGATTTTGAAAAAGCTGTTGAGCAATGGCAAATGCTTGCGACGGATGAGGGAGCAACCTATGATCGCACGTTAGAAATAGACGCTGCTTCGATTGCCCCCATGGTAACATGGGGAACGACACCGGGCATGAGCGCACCGATCAATGGAAAGGTTCCGTACCCAGAGGATTTTGCAGATGAAACAGAGCAAAAAGCGGTTCAGCTTGCCTTGCAATATATGGGATTGGAGCCGGGAACGCCAATCAGTGAAATGAAAATCCAGCACGTATTTATTGGCTCCTGTACGAATTCACGAATAAGCGATTTGCGGGCAGCGGCGGAAATTGTCAAAGGAAAGAGAGTAGCACCAGGCGTCAGAGCGCTTGTGGTTCCCGGTTCACAAGAAGTGAAGCGGAGAGCGGAAGAAGAGGGATTAGCGCAAATTTTTATCGAGGCTGGATTTGAATGGCGCGATTCTGGCTGCAGCATGTGCTTAGGGATGAATCCGGACATTGTTCCGGAAGGAGAGCATTGTGCTTCAACATCCAATCGAAATTTTGAAGGACGGCAAGGAAAAGGAGCAAGGACTCATTTAGTCAGCCCAAAAATGGCAGCCGCAGCGGCGATTTACGGCCGATTTGTCGATATTAGAAAGCTGCAAGCTGAATCGATTGGGGAAAGGAGATGAAAGAAAAGCATGCAGCCATTTACTGTCCATAAAGGAAAGGTTGTCGGAATAGATCGCGCGAACATTGATACCGATCAAATTATTCCAAAACAATTTTTAAAACGAATTGAAAGAACAGGGTTTGGGAAATTTTTATTTTATGATTGGCGCTATCTCGATGGCCAGATTCTCAATCCTCATTTTGAATTAAACCGGCCTGAAAACGAAGGAGCCACCATTCTTGTGGCAAATGAAAACTTCGGCTGCGGCTCCTCCCGCGAGCATGCTCCATGGGCGTTACAGGATTATGGATTTCAAGCGGTGGTGGCTCCTTCGTTTGCCGATATTTTTTATAATAACTGCCTGAAAAATGGATTGCTGCCGATTCGTCTTGCCAAACATGACGTCGAATATCTTTTGCATAAAAGCAAGCGCGCCGATTATGAATTAACCATTTCCTTAGAGGAACAACGCATATATGACGAAAGCGGATTTAACCGTACGTTTGAAATTGATTCATATCGAAAGCAGCTATTATTAAAGGGATGGGATGAAATTGATTTGACGTTTATGTATGAATCGTATATCGAAGAATATGAAAAAAAAACGCTGGTCATTTGAATGAGTAGAGAAGCCGACTCTGTTACAGAGTTGGCTTTTTTGTGGAATATTGGTATACTGATAACCAAATTAAAAAACGGTGAGTGAAGATGGGGAATATTATTCCATTTCCAAATTTAAGAAAAAGGCTGCTAGAGAAGGGTCTAGAAGCATTGAAAGAAGAAAAATATCAGGATGCGCTTTATTTTCTTACTGAGGCTCAAAAATTAGGAACGAAGGAGTCTGAAGTAGAGCTGAGCATCATTCTCTGCCTGTTTGAAATGGGAGAATGGGAGGAAGCCAAGCAAAGATGCCAGCATTTGCTTTGGAAGAAGCAAGAGGTGACGGATATAGAGCTTCTTCAGCTTTATTTATCCATTTTAATTCATTTAGAGCAATATGCAGAGGCTGATGAAATGCTTGAGACAGCTCTGCAAGATAAAAAGCTCCATCCACATGAACGAGAGCAGCTGCTTCAATTATTGCGCTTTAGCCGAAAAATGAGATCATCTTTTTCCGCCAGTTCTAATGAAGAGATTGAGCAGCTGCTTCAATCCAAGCGTATCGAAGATCAGCTCAAAGCGATCCAACGGCTAGAAAACGAACATATCGTTCCGTTGCTCCCGATGTTAAAGCAATATTTAGCAAATGAAGACAATCATCCGATGGCCAAAACGATGTTGCTGCGCTTGCTTACGGCCAAAAAGGTGAGCGAGGAACTAGTCATTCATAAATTCGGAAAAATCATGACGATCATTCCCGAACAGCTAAACGAGGCGATAGAAACACAATTTGCAACCGATATATTGCAAAAGCTAGAACGAACATTAGGAAGCGATAGTCCGAGCTTATATGAGACGGCTTCGCATATTTGGATGCGCTATATTTACACGCTGTATCCTTTTGCCCCTTTGCCGGTTTCTGAGGAGACGTGGATTGCGGCTTTGCATTTGTCAGCCTGTCGGCTTCAAGGAATCGAAATGACAATAACCGAAATCGCAGAACGTTATCATGTTTGTGAACAAGAAGTGACACAACTATGTGAAAAACTTTATGAAATAGAAGAAATTTCTTTCATTTAATCTATCGTTTATATTGAAACCTTATGATTGTATGTTATAATATAATGGTTGTATTACGTATATCTTTACATCTGTTGCTTACATACATGCTTATTTGATGGTGCTGACTTAGATGATTTTGTGTTGGAGGGAAAAGTATGGTAGCAAAATGGGAAAAATTAGAGGGGAACGAAGGCGTTCTTACTATTGAAGTAGATGCAGAAAAAGTAAACGAAGGATTAGATGCTGCATTTAAAAAAGTAGTGAAAAATGTGAGCATTCCAGGATTCCGCAAAGGCAAAGTTCCGCGTTCTCTATTTGAGAAGCGTTTTGGTGTTGAAGCGTTATATCAAGATGCTCTTGATATTTTATTACCTGAGGCTTATGCGAACGCAGTAGAAGAAACAGGAATTGAGCCTGTTGACTATCCGCATATTGATGTTGAACAAATTGAAAAAGGAAAAAGCTTAATTTTTAAAGCAAAAGTAACAGTAAAGCCGGAAGTGAAGTTAGGAGAATATAAAGGGCTTCAAGTAGAAAAGCAAGATGATACAGTGACAGAGGAAGATGTTGAAAATGAATTAAAACGTCTTCAAGAAAACTATGCTGAGCTTGTGGTAAAAGAAGAAGGAAAAGTAGAAGACGGCGATACAGTGGTCATTGATTTTGAAGGATTTGTAAATGGAGAGCCGTTTGAAGGTGGAAAGGCTGAAAACTATTCACTTGTCATCGGTTCTGGCACATTCATTCCTGGTTTTGAAGACCAGTTAATCGGATTGGAAGCAGGAGCGGAAAAAGAAATCGAAGTGACGTTCCCTGAAGAGTATCATGCCGAAGAACTGGCTGGAAAACCAGCAGTCTTCAAAATCAAGGTGCATGAAGTGAAAACGAAGCAATTGCCAGCGTTAGATGATGAATTTGCTAAAGATGTCGATGAGGAAGTAGAAACGCTAGAGCAATTGAAAGAGAAAACACGCAACAGATTAGAGGAAACAAAAAAGAACGAAGCAGAAGCAGCGCTTCGTGACGCAGTGGTCGAAAAGGCAGCAGAAAATGCAGAAATCGACATCCCTGAAGCGATGATTAAAACAGAAACAGATCGCATGTTACGCGAATTTGATCAACGCCTGCAAATGCAAGGATTAAATCTCAACCTTTACTATCAATTCTCTGGACAAGATGAAGCAGCGCTTCGCGAACAAATGAAAGAGGACGCAGAAAAGCGCGTACGCATTTCTTTAACGTTAGAAGCGATTGCGAAAGCTGAAAACATTGAAGCAACGGAAGAAGAAGTAAATGCAGAGCTTGAAAAAATGGCTGAAGCTTATAATTTGACGGTTGACAAAATTAAAGAGCTGCTAGGAAATCTTGAAGTTGTCAAGGAAGATGTGAAATTCCGCAAAGTGGTCGATTTGCTTGTGGAACATAGCACAGCTGCTCAATAAAAAAGCGAAGAAGCCTATTGCTCTCTGCGCATTCATAAGAACAAGGCGCGATGCAGTTCGTGCCTTGTTCTTTCATAAATGAATACGATATATCATAGTTGAGAATTTTCTAATTTTTCAAATATGTAATGATTTTTTATTAGCGTTTGTATAATGATTTATGATAAAATGACGAATACATAAGCTGATAATACAGAATAAATTGTGGAAAGTTAAACAAATGTAGTACATACCAGCGATGTGAATTCTAGAGCAAGGGGTGAAAGCATGTTTAAATTTAATGATGAGAAAGGGCAATTGAAATGTTCTTTCTGCGGAAAGACACAGGATCAAGTCCGTAAGCTAGTAGCAGGTCCTGGAGTATACATATGTGATGAGTGTATTGAGCTTTGCACTGAAATTGTCGAGGAAGAGCTTGGCAATGAAGAGGAATTTGAATTTAAAGATGTTCCGAAGCCAAAAGAAATTCAAGAGATTTTAGACGAGTACGTCATCGGCCAGGATCGAGCGAAAAAATCGCTGGCAGTTGCTGTTTATAATCATTATAAACGGATCAACTCCAACAGCAAGGTCGACGATGTTGAGCTATCAAAAAGCAATATTTTGATGATTGGTCCGACTGGAAGCGGGAAAACATTGCTTGCTCAGACGTTAGCGCGCATCTTAAATGTGCCGTTTGCTATTGCTGATGCCACCTCGTTAACAGAGGCCGGTTATGTCGGTGAAGATGTCGAAAACATTCTTCTAAAATTGATTCAAGCTGCTGACTATGATGTGGAAAAGGCGGAAAAAGGGATCATTTACATTGATGAAATTGACAAAATTGCCCGCAAATCGGAGAATCCATCCATTACGCGTGATGTATCCGGAGAAGGAGTGCAGCAAGCGCTTTTAAAAATTTTAGAAGGCACGATTGCCAGCGTTCCGCCACAAGGCGGCCGGAAGCATCCGCATCAAGAGTTTATTCAAATTGATACAACGAACATTTTATTCATTTGCGGCGGTGCGTTTGACGGAATTGAGCCGATTATTAAACGTCGTCTTGGCAAAAAAGTAATCGGATTTGGCGCAGAAACGCAGCAAAACGATGTAGATGAAAAGAATTTGCTATCAAAAGTATTGCCGGAGGACTTGCTGAAATTTGGATTAATTCCGGAGTTTGTGGGACGCTTGCCTGTTATTACAAGCTTAGAACCGCTTGATGAGGCGGCGTTAATCGAAATCTTGACGAAGCCGAAAAATGCGATTGTCAAGCAATACCAAAAAATGCTTGAACTTGATAATGTGGAACTTGAATTTGAAAAAGAAGCACTTTCTGAGATTGCGAAAAAAGCGATCGAGCGAAAAACGGGTGCTCGTGGTCTTCGCTCCATCATTGAAGGAATCATGCTTGATGTGATGTTTGAGCTTCCTTCCCGCGAAGATGTGCAAAAATGTGTGATTACAGCAGAGACCGTGCGTGATGCGAAAGCGCCGAAATTAATCCGTCACGACGGTACGGTTGTGGAGCAGGAGCGCAAAACGTCTGCTTAACGGCATATGAAGCGGTTCTTGAGAGAAAACAGCTTCCAAGCTTGTAGCCAAAGTCAAAAGGACTTTGGCTACAAGCGCTTGAATACCATCCACCGAGAAGTCCCCCCCTCTCTAAGCGAAGTGGAAGAGAGGAGAGGTTCATGCAACCGTTTATTTCGCGTTTTCTTGCCTCAGGCAGTCGAAAATGCTTGTGGCAGATGAATCGAGCCGAGCGAAAACGCAGATTGAACCAAGGTGTTCATCAGCGCGGATGAGCGGACGGTGACGCAGGATCGAAGCGTTTGTGAACAGTCTGAAGCTGTCTTGAGAGAAGGCAGCTTCTTTTTTGTTTATTCCTGCTTCCAGGAGGAGATACTATACGTACTACATACTTATTGGAGCAGGAGGATTTAAGCTAATGAACTGGACAAACATCGCTTTATTTGTGCAACTATTTTTTGGGGTCATTATCGGTCTCTACTTTTGGAATTTGCTCAAAAATCAACGTACCCAGAAGGTTTCGATTGATAAAGAATCGCGAAAAGAAATGGAGCAGCTTCGAAAGCTCCGTTCAATTTCTTTAACAGAACCGCTTGCCGAAAAGGTGAGACCAAAGCATTTCAGCGATATTGTCGGACAAGAGGATGGCATTAAGGCATTGAAAGCGGCATTGTGCGGGCCCAATCCCCAGCATGTCATCATTTACGGGCCTCCGGGAGTTGGAAAAACAGCGGCTGCTCGCCTTGTATTAGAAGAAGCGAAAAAAAATCCGGTTTCGCCGTTTAAAAAAAATGCGGTATTTGTGGAACTAGATGCGACCACCGCTCGATTTGATGAACGAGGCATTGCCGATCCGCTTATCGGCTCTGTCCACGATCCGATTTATCAAGGGGCGGGGGCGATGGGACAAGCTGGCATTCCGCAGCCAAAGCAGGGCGCTGTTACACACGCGCATGGAGGAATTCTTTTTATTGATGAAATTGGTGAGCTGCATCCTATTCAGATGAATAAACTGCTTAAAGTGCTTGAGGATCGAAAAGTGTTTTTCGAAAGCGCCTATTATAGTGAAGAAAATCCGCAAATCCCGACTCATATTCACGACATTTTCCAAAATGGTCTTCCTGCCGATTTTCGTCTTGTCGGGGCAACGACGAGGACGCCAAATGAAATTCCTCCGGCCATTCGTTCTCGTTGCCTTGAAGTATTTTTCCGTGAGCTTGATCAAGAGGAAGTGGCGCTCATTGCTCGGAAGGCGGCGGAGAAGATTCACTTGAATGTTTCAGAAAACGGCATCCGCCTTTTGGCAACGCATGCGCGAAATGGTCGCGAAGCGGTTAATTTAATGCAAATTGCCGCAGGGATTGCTATTTCTGAAAAACGCGATACGATTCTCGATAAAGATATCGAATGGGTCATTCATTCGAGCCAGCTTTCGCCAAGGTATGAAAAGAAAATTCACGAAACCTCAACGGTCGGCTTCGTCAATGGTCTAGCCGTGTACGGGCCGAATACCGGGGCGTTGTTGGAGATTGAAGTGACCGCCCTGCCGACAAAAGAAAAGGGAACACTCAATATTACAGGGATTGTGGAAGAAGAAAGCATCGGCAGCGGAGAAAAATCGATTCGTCGAAAAAGTATGGCACGCGGCTCGATTGAAAACGTGATTACGGCATTAAGGGCGATGGGGGTCCCAGCCGATCGCTATGATATCCACGTAAATTTCCCAGGCGGTATTCCGGTTGATGGTCCATCCGCAGGAATTGCAATGGCAGTAGGCATTTATTCCGCCATTTATCGTCTGCCGGTAGACCCGACGATCGCCATGACGGGAGAAATTAGCATTCATGGCCATGTTAAGCCCGTGGGGGGAATTTTTCCGAAAGTAAAGGCAGCCAAACAAGCGGGAGCGAAAAAAGTGATCATTCCATTTGAAAACATGCAATCCATGCTCAATGAAATCAACGGTATTGAAATCATCCCTGTCCGCCGTTTAGAAAACGTCCTCTCTGTTCTATTCGGACAGGAAAGAGATGGCTCGATTCCAGCTGCTGCCGATCAATCTGAGACGAAGTTCGTGTAGTGAAATGACGGCTTTGGCGCGCTGTATGTTCGCTGCGTCAAAGTCGGCTTTTCTTTGTTGAAAGAAATTCGCCGCGAAAATCTGATCGATCTTATCACGGTTCATGATTCGGCATTCGATCCATGAGCGAATGGTCTCCCAACAAGAATCGATGCTCGTTCAAACGCAAAATTTGCTGCTTTCGGCGGTCGGACCGTCATATACGGAGGAATGTTGGCGCATCCAATGAGAGTTCTATCGTTACGTTGCTTAAATAAACAAGCGCAAGATCCACCCGGTTCTATATCGAGAAAGAATAGCGTTAGTCTATTATAGGGAAAGCGGAGCCTTGCACATGTAGCTCTGGATTATGCACCGATCGGACGCTTAAAACAATGAATCGTTTAGTCTGAAAGAGGTATGGCTCGAAGCTTGGTTACACGCTTGTGCGGTTTATCTGCGACGGTCGGAAGAATTTGTTTTCCTTTCTCCATAAAATCAAGTTGTTCCATCTTTGGGGTGCGCTTGTAGATAGGAGAAATAGGGAGCATGAATTTTATAGATGAATCCATGTACTTCTGATTTTACAAACATATGATGGTGCTATACAATAGACGAATAGAAAGTGAAGTGTGGAGGTGTTTGCCGTGGCGAAAAAGAAAGAGACCATCGTTCCCCTCCTTCCATTGCGGGGATTGCTCGTATTCCCGACGATGGTGTTGCATCTTGATGTCGGCCGAGAAAAGTCGGTTCAAGCGTTGGAAAAGGCAATGGTCGAGGATCATATCGTTTTGCTTACATCACAAAAGGATGTTTCGATTGATGAACCGAGTGTGGACGAGCTATATGAGATGGGAACGCTGGCGCGTGTGAAGCAGCTGTTAAAGCTTCCGAACGGAACGTTCAGAGTATTAGTGGAAGGGATTTGCCGGGCGAAAATCATAGCAACGGTTCATGAAGAGCCTTGCTTTATCGTCAAGGCCGAAAAATTTGTTGATCCCGAAGTGAAAGATTTAGAAGACGAAGCTCTTAAACGGACCATGCTTGAATATTTTGAGCAATACATAAATTTATCGAAAAAACTCTCTGCTGATATTTTTGCTTCTGTAGCTGACATTGATGAACCAGGGCGGATGGCTGATATTATTGCTTCACATTTGCCGCTGAAGCTTGAAGGAAAACAAGAAATCTTAGAAACAGTAGATATTAAGGAACGAGTTCATAAAATTATTCAAGTGCTTCACAACGAAAAAGAAGTGCTGCAGCTGGAGAAAAAAATTAGTATGCGTGTGAAGCAGTCGATGGAACGGACCCAAAAGGAATACTATTTGCGCGAGCAAATGAAGGCCATTCAAAAAGAGCTTGGCGAAAAGGAAGGAAAAACAGGAGAGGTTGAAACACTTAAAGAAAAAATCGAAGCGGCTGGAATGCCGGATCATGTAAAGGAAACAGCCTTAAAAGAGCTGGACCGTTATGAGAAGGTCCCGTCTACTTCAGCGGAAAGCTCGGTAATCCGCAACTATCTTGATTGGCTCCTTGCCCTTCCGTGGAAAAAACAAACGGAGGATATTCATAACATTAAGCGAGCGGAAGCGATTCTGCATGAAGAGCATTACGGGTTGGACAAGGTGAAAGAACGGGTGCTCGAATATTTATCTGTACAGCAATTGACCCAATCACTAAAAGGTCCGATTCTTTGTTTAGCTGGTCCGCCGGGAGTCGGAAAAACATCGCTTGCTCGTTCTATCGCTAAATCGCTGAACCGTCATTTTGTTCGCATCTCGTTAGGAGGAGTGCGCGATGAATCGGAAATTCGCGGACATCGCCGCACATACGTGGGAGCGATGCCGGGACGAATTATTCAAGGAATGAAAAAAGCGGGCACCATTAATCCCGTTTTTCTGCTTGATGAAATTGATAAAATGTCGAGTGACTTCCGCGGCGATCCATCAGCAGCGCTTCTGGAGGTCCTTGACCCAGAACAAAACCATACATTCAGCGACCACTATATTGAAGAGCCGTATGATTTATCAAAAGTCATGTTTATTGCAACAGCTAACAATCTTGCTACCATTCCGCAGCCGCTATTGGATCGTATGGAAATTATTACGATACCTGGTTATACAGAGGTTGAGAAGCTTCATATCGCGCGGCAGCATTTGCTTCCAAAGCAACTGAAGGAACATGGCTTGAAAAAAGCGAGCTTGCAAATGCGCGATGAAGCCATTTTACACATCATTCGCTATTATACGCGCGAAGCCGGAGTGCGCGAGCTAGAACGTCAGCTGGCCGCCATTTGCCGAAAAGCGGCCCGCTTCATTGTATCTGAAGAAAAGAAACGAGTAGTATTGACGGAAAAGAACCTTGAAGAGTTTTTAGGAAAGCGGAAGTATCGTTACGGCCAGGCGGAGCTGCAAGATCAAATTGGAGTAGCAACAGGGCTTGCCTATACGCCATTTGGCGGAGATACGTTATCCATTGAAGTTTCCGTCACTCCTGGAAAAGGAAAATTAGTGCTGACAGGAAAACTGGGCGACGTCATGAAAGAATCGGCGCAGGCCGCCTTCAGCTATATCCGTTCTCGTGCTGAAGAGCTTGGAGTCAGTCCGGATTTTCATGAGAAAAATGATATTCATATTCATGTTCCCGAAGGAGCGATTCCAAAAGACGGGCCTTCAGCGGGAATTACCATTGCCACGGCTTTGATTTCTGCTTTGACAGGACGGCCCGTCAGCCGTTTTGTCGGGATGACGGGTGAAATTACTTTGCGTGGCCGTGTGTTGCCGATCGGCGGATTAAAAGAGAAAACATTAAGCGCCCACCGCGCGGGATTGAAAACCATTATTTTGCCAAAAGAGAATGAAAAAGACTTAGAGGATATTCCAAATATCGTGAAAAAAGATTTGGAATTTATCCTTGTCTCTCACTTAGACGAAGTATTACAACATGCATTAGTAGGGGATAAGCTATGAAGGTAACAGCAGCTGAAATTACGATAAGCGCAGTCAAGCCGGAGCAATATCCGGCTGGCATGCTTCCAGAGTTTGCATTGGCAGGGCGTTCGAATGTTGGAAAATCGTCCTTTATCAATAAAATGATTAACCGTAAAAATTTGGCGCGTACTTCTTCGAAACCCGGAAAGACGCAGACGCTGAATTTCTATCTTATTAATGAAGCGTTTTATTTTGTCGATGTTCCAGGCTATGGATTTGCTAAAGTCTCAAAGCAGGAAAGGCAAGCTTGGGGAAAAATGATGGAAACGTACTTTACAACAAGAGAGCAGCTCAAAGCCGTGATATTAGTGATCGATTTGCGTCATCCACCAACGAAGGATGATGTGATGATGTACGAATTTTTAAAATATCATCAGCTCCCAACCATTGTGGTTGCGACGAAGGCCGATAAAGTGCCAAAAGGAAAATGGCCGAAGCACCAAAAAGTCGTTCGGGAAACATTGAAAATGGCGAAAGAGGATGAAGTGATTCTTTTCTCAGCAGAAACCGGGCAAGGAAAAGAAGAAGCGTGGTCCGCTTTATTGCGCAGAATGTAATGAAGTCCAAATACAAGAAGGTAGACGAAATCCTTTTACTTCGTCTACCTTCTTTTTTAAGCATCATCCATTCTTCCGGTTTTTTCGGTTCGAATCAGGGCGAAGACAGCTTCTTATGCCGGGTACCGCATGAATTATTTCTTTTTAACAAATAATATGTATAAACCAAAAAGAATCAGCAACAACGGCCAAAATCTCCAAATCGAAGAAATGCTTGTTTGAAAAAGGAGAAAAAAATCGCTAAACCGATCAGAAAACAGCATAAAACAAGCTAAAATAAAAAAAAGCAAGCTTTGGACAAATCCGGTTTTCGTTTTTCGAGCACTGAGGAAAAAAGCCAGTGAAATAATCAAAAACAAGACGCCGATATGCTTCGGCCAGATTGGCAACAGCTGAGAAAGAAGAAAATGAAGACCAAAGCCTAATAGCACCGTACCGGGAAAGATGTGCTGATATTCACGGGCATAATATGCTTGTCCAAGCAAAGCCATTCCAAAAATAACAAGCAAAGCCGGCCAGCCTTGAAACACTTTTAAAAACGCAAGCTGCAACTGTCCTCCTAAAAAATAGATTCCTAAGCCAACCAGCACAATCCCGGAAAAAATTCCGTGTTTTTTCATCCGTCTCTCCTCATTTCTATATATGATGATGCAACTTGATGATGTTCACATCTGCAGCGATAGGGAGTTTAGGCCGTTTTCTACAGTCGGGTGGTTGAGCTACGCCGCTTCACAGAAGGATGAATGGAAGCTGAAAGCGGCATGGCTCCCACCTTCGTCACAAAGATGCGTGATAAAAAAGCAAGCCTGTGACCTTTTATAGATCGCGTTCGTTCCATCCTGAAGTTGTATAGTCTTAAAATCTGGAACATATCGTTCATCCCAAAGCAGAGCCCCATTTCCTCGACGGTAGGCGGTGAACAAGAGCTAAACAATATCCGCTCCTAGATCAATGAATTTGTTTAGAAACGATACTGTTCGGTCGTCCGACCGGTGCAATGAGCCCCTTACTGGCGCTTATGCTGTTTTTCGGCGCGCGTACGCTTTGGGTTGCGAAGCCGCTATTTTATTTGCTAGCGGCACTTATACAATAAACGTAGCTTGATGAATGCCGCTTTTTTTGTTAAGGTACATATGGGAGAAACATGATCTCGGATCAGTCAAACATCTGGTGTGATTCTGTATAAAAGTTTATCATAGACTTTCAAATTGTGTTCAAATTTTTTTTCGGTATCCTGTCCATAGACATGCTATAATATATGGAGATGTCATGTACTTTCGTTGAGGGGGTATAGGAAAAGTGCATATTCTTGTCGTTGGCATAAATTATAAAACGGCCCCTGTAGAAATTCGTGAAAAGCTTGCATTTAGCGAATCGGAATTGGTCGAAGCGATGAAGCTTTTGCAGCAGCAAAAGGGCATTTTAGAAAACGTCATCATTTCGACGTGCAATCGCACAGAAATTTATGCTGTTGTCGACCAAGTGCATACTGGGCGCTATTATATAAAAACGTTTTTAGCAAACTGGTTTCAGCTTGAAAAAGAAATATTGACGCCATATTTGACGATTTTGGAGCATGAAGCGGCGATCGAGCATCTATTTCGTGTCGCCTGCGGCTTAGATTCGATGATTTTAGGCGAGACGCAAATACTGGGACAAGTGCGT
The DNA here is from genome assembly GCF_014196195.1 of Anoxybacteroides rupiense. Lineage (GTDB taxonomy): Bacteria > Bacillota > Bacilli > Bacillales > Anoxybacillaceae > Anoxybacteroides > Anoxybacteroides rupiense. The sequence goes on from NZ_JACIDF010000003.1 coordinate 250,519, forward strand.
GCTAGCTTTTTGCTTGCTCAAGAGGAACACACGATTGGCACGATTTTTAAACAGCTATTTAAGCAAGCCATTACGCTCGCCAAACGTGCCCATTCTGAGACAGAAATCGGTTCAAATGCCGTGTCTGTAAGCTATGCGGCCGTAGAATTAGCGAAAAAGATTTTTGGAGATTTATCGACTAAGCGCGTTCTGATTATTGGAGCCGGAAAAATGGGGGAACTGGCTCTGCAAAATCTTTATGGAAGCGGCGTGCAGCAAGTGACGGTTATTAACCGCACATTTGAAAAGGCCAAGCATTTAGCTGAGAAATTTTCAGGGAATGCGAAGCCGCTTTCTGAGCTGCAGTGCGCCTTGATTGATGCCGACATTTTAATCAGCTCCACAGGCGCAAAAGGTTATGTCATTACGAAGGAAGTGATGACGCATGTAGAAAGAATGCGGAAAGGCCGTCCGCTTTTTATGGTGGATATCGCTGTGCCGCGCGACTTGGATCCGGCGCTTTCGGAGCTTGACAGCGTCTTCTTGTACGATATTGATGATTTAGAGGGAATTGTTCAAGCGAATTTGGCGGAACGCAAAAAAGCAGCAGAACAAATTGAAATGATGATTGAAGCTGAATTGGTGGAATTTCAGCATTGGCTCCATACATTGGGCGTTGTGCCGGTGATTGCCGCGCTTCGCGAAAAAGCATTGGCCATTCAAGAGGAAACGATGCAAAGCATCGAACGGAAGCTGCCGCATTTGTCGGAGCGTGACCGGAAAGTGTTAAATAAGCATACGAAAAGCATTATCAATCAATTGTTGCGCGACCCGATTTTGCGTGCCAAGGAATTAGCGGCTGAACCGAACGCAGAAGAGGCGCTTCAGCTGTTTGCGAAAATTTTTAATATTGAAGATGCCTTGCAAGTGCCCAAACCATCTCGCGATCCTCGCGTAGATGCTGAACGCTCGGTTGTACCATCTCTACAGCCATAAGAGAGGAATTTTGCGAATGCTAGAGATGAATGTGACAAGGTTGTACGAAATGTCCGTACTTTTGTACGCATTATCTGTGTCTTTATATTTTATAGATTTTTTGCATCATAACCGGAAGGCAAACCGCACGGCCTTCTGGTTACTTTCTATTGTCTGGGTTTTTCAAACCGCCTTTTTCTTGCTGCGCATCGTCGAAACGAAGCGTTTTCCGATTTTGACGATGTCGGAAGGCCTTTATTTTTATGCGTGGGTGTTGATCACGCTGTCGCTTGTTATCAACCGTTTGCTGCGTGTGGATTTTATCGTGTTTTTTACAAACGTACTCGCCTTTTTTATGTTGGCGCTGCATACGTTTGCGCCTGCTCATTATCAATCGGAAGCGACGGCGGAAAAGCTTATTTCTGAATTGCTGATTATTCATATTACGATGGCCATTCTCGCTTATGTGGCGTTTTCTCTATCGTTTGTTTTTTCTGTTTTATACATGATTCAGTATCATTTATTAAAGCAGAAAAAATGGGGGAAACGCTTGTTGAGAATGACGGACTTAACCAAATTGGAGGAAATGTCCCATATTTTAAATTTAATCGGATTGCCCATGTTGCTTCTTGGACTTATTTTAGGGCTCATTTGGGCTTATATTAAAATTGAACATTTTCACTGGTATGATGCAAAAGTGCTTGGTTCGTTTTTGGTGCTTGCAGTGTACAGCTTTTATTTTTACAAGAGAATTGTTCAAGGAATTCGCGGCAAAACGATCGCATTGTGGAATATCGGATCATTTTTCTTTTTACTGATCAACTTTTTCTTATTTGGTAGCTTATCGAAGTTCCATCTTTGGTATTCATAATGGAGGAAGAACATATGCGGAAAATTATTGTCGGTTCGCGCCGCAGCAAGCTTGCTTTAACGCAAACAAACTGGGTCATTTCACAGCTGAAGGAGCTTGGTGCGCCGTTCGAATTTGAAGTTAGGGAAATGGTAACAAAGGGCGATCAAATTTTACATGTGACGTTGTCCAAGGTTGGTGGAAAAGGACTATTTGTGAAAGAAATTGAACAAGCCATGCTGAATAAGGAGATTGATATGGCCGTTCATAGCATGAAAGATATGCCGGCTATCTTGCCGCATGGACTAACCATTGGCTGCGTTCCGAAGCGGGAAAATCCTCGCGATGTCATGATTAGCAAACAGCGGCTTTCATTTGCAGAGCTTCCAAGCGGAGCGGTGGTTGGAACGAGCAGTCTGCGCCGTTCTGCTCAACTGTTGGCAAGGCGCCCTGACATTCAAATAAAATGGATTCGCGGCAATATTGATACAAGGCTAGCCAAATTACAAACAGATGAATATGATGCCATCATTTTGGCTGCGGCAGGCCTTTTGCGGATGGGATGGGCTGAGGAGGTTGTGACGGAATATTTATCGACGGATATTTGCCTTCCGGCTGTCGGCCAAGGAGCGCTAGGGATTGAATGCCGTGAAGACGATGAAGAGCTGCTAGAATGGCTGCAAAAATTAAATGATCGTGAAACGGAACGCGCTGTTCTTGCAGAACGCGCCTTTTTGCGGGAAATGGAAGGAGGTTGCCAAGTTCCGATTGCCGGATACGGTTATGTGAACAAGCGAGATGAAGTCGTGTTTACAGGTCTTGTTGCTTCTCCTGATGGAAAAGAAGTCTATAAAGATATGGCTGTCGGAACCGACCCGGAGGAAGTAGGAAGAAAAACAGCCGAGGTGCTTGCGGAATTTGGAGCCAAAGCATTGATTGATCGGCTGAAAGAGGAGTTAGATCAATCATGAAAACACTTCCTTTGCAAGGGAAAAGCATCCTTGTCACAAGAGGGAAGGAGCAGGCAAATGAATTTTCAGCCAAGCTGAGAAAAGCGGGAGCTTGTCCGATAGAAATTCCGTTAATTTCTATTTCAGCTGTAACGGAACGGGAGCATGTAGAGAAATGTCTTAGCCGTTTATCAAGCTATCGTTGGCTTGTGTTTACAAGCGCAAACGGTGTCCGCTTTTTCTTTTCATTTATAACCGATAAGACGACGCTTCCTCATGTAGCGGTCGTTGGCACAAAAACGGCTCACGCTTTAGAAAAAAGGGGCATTCATCCCGATATCATACCAGATCGGTTTGTTGCCGAGGGACTGGCAGAGGCGATGAAAGCAGCGATTGAGCCCGGCGACCGAATCTTGCTTGTCAGAGGAAACCTGGCGCGACAGAATCTGAAGGAAGAGCTGGCCGAGCTTGGAGCGGAGGTTACCGATCTCGTTGTTTATGAAACACACCTTAATGAAAGCGGCAAGGAAGAACTGTTTCATTTATTGAGCAAGCGAGCGATAGATATTATGACCTTTACAAGCTCGTCAACGGTCCAAAGCTTCATGCAAATGGTTGAAGGGGAGAACTGGCAGGAATTAATCGAATCTTGCGTTATTGCCTGCATCGGGCCGATTACTAAGCATACGGCCGAACAATTCGGTTTGACGGTACATATTTGTCCTGATCAATATACAATTGATGATATGATAGAAGCGATGGAAAAATTTTTTATAAACCGTTGATTTATTGGAGGGAAAACGATGGACGCATTACAATTTCACCGCCACCGCCGTTTGCGGCAAACGGAGAATTTACGGGCGATGGTGCGGGAAACACATCTTCATGTAGAAGATTTCATTTATCCGGTTTTTGCGATCGAAGGAGAAAATGTAAAACAAGAAGTTCCATCAATGCCTGGAGTGTACCAATTTTCATTGGATCGCTTAAACGACGAAATTGCGGAAGCGGTAGAGCTCGGAATTAAATCTGTCATTATCTTCGGCATTCCGAACGAAAAAGATGAAGTAGGATCTCAAGCATATTGTGAGCATGGCATTGTGCAGAAGGCCATTCACCAAGTAAAACAATCCTTTCCTGATCTTGTGGTAATTGCCGACACATGTTTGTGCGAATATACAAGCCACGGACATTGCGGCGTTGTCGAACAGGAGGAAGTATTGAACGACCCATCGCTTGAACTGCTTGTAAAAACAGCGGTGAGCCAAGCAAGTGCCGGGGCAGATATTATCGCGCCATCCAATATGATGGACGGCTTTGTGGCGGCCATTCGCCGTGGGCTGGATGAAGCGGGCTTTGCTCACGTGCCGATTATGTCTTATGCTGTGAAATATGCCTCTGCTTTTTATGGACCGTTTCGTGATGCCGCTAATAGCACACCGCAATTTGGAGACCGCAAGACCTATCAAATGGATCCAGCCAACAGACTTGAAGCGTTTCGCGAAGCTGAGTCCGATGTGGCTGAAGGCGCCGATTTTATTATGGTAAAACCGGCTCTTGCCTATTTAGATATTATCCGCGATATGAAAAACCGTTTTCACCTTCCGATTGTGGCATACAATGTGAGCGGGGAGTACGCGATGATCAAAGCTGCGGCGCAAAACGGTTGGGTGAACGAAAAACAAATTGTGCTGGAAATGCTGCTTGGCATGAAGCGGGCCGGCGCTGACTTAATTTTAACTTACTTCGCAAAAGATGTAGCCCGCTGGCTCAAAGAATAGGGGGCGAGGGAAGATGAGAAGCTACGAACGTTCAAAACGAGCCTATCAAGAAGCGGTGCAGCTGCTGCCCGGAGGGGTGAACAGCCCCGTTCGCGCCTTTCGATCCGTAAACATGGACCCAATTTTCATGGCGCACGGAAAAGGCTCCAAGATTTATGATATCGACGGAAACGAATATATTGACTATGTTTTGTCATGGGGACCGCTTATTCTCGGACATGCAAATGAACGGGTGGTCGAAGCGCTGAAAAAAGTAGCGGAAAACGGTACAAGTTTTGGCGCGCCAACATTAATGGAAAACGAGCTAGCAAAGCTTGTGATCGAGCGTGTGCCATCGATAGACATTGTGCGCATGGTCAATTCCGGAACAGAAGCGACGATGAGCGCGTTGCGTCTAGCTCGTGGTTACACAGGACGAAACAAAATTCTTAAATTTGAAGGCTGTTATCATGGGCATGGCGACTCGTTATTAATCAAAGCCGGATCAGGAGTAGCGACACTTGGTTTACCTGACAGCCCGGGCGTGCCGAAATCCGTCGCGCAAAATACCATCACGGTGCCTTATAATGATTTAGAAAGTGTCCAATATGCTTTCGAACAATTTGGTGAAGACATTGCTGCGATCATTGTTGAACCGGTTGCCGGAAATATGGGAGTCGTTCCGCCGCTGCCTGGGTTTTTACAAGGATTGCGGGACATTACGAATGAATACGGGGCATTGCTTATTTTTGATGAGGTAATGACAGGTTTTCGTGTTGACTATCACTGTGCCCAAGGCTATTTTGGCATTATTCCGGATTTAACCTGTCTTGGTAAAGTCATCGGCGGCGGTCTTCCGGTTGGCGCATATGGCGGCAAAGCGGAGATCATGGAACGTATTGCTCCGAGCGGTCCGATCTATCAGGCTGGTACGTTATCGGGCAATCCGCTTGCGATGACAGCTGGATATGAAACATTAATTCAGCTCACTCCAGAAACATATGAACAATTTAAGAAAAAAGCGGATCGTTTAGAGGAAGGATTGCGAAAAGCGGCAGAAGCGTATGATATTCCTCATGCGATCAATCGCGCTGGTTCCATGATCGGCTTCTTCTTTACAAATGAAAAAGTCGTGAATTATGAAAAAGCGAAAACCTCCGACCTTGAGATGTTTGCCGCTTATTACCGCGAAATGGCTGAGCAAGGCGTATTCCTGCCACCGTCTCAATTTGAGGGCATGTTCTTATCGACTGCGCATACGGATGAAGATATTGAAAAAACGATTGAAGCAGCGGAAAAAGCGTTTGCTAAGCTGAAGGAAAAACGATAATGGAGACAAATGGACTGTGTACTTTCGTTAGGCACAGTCCATTTTTTTATTCATATTCTTTTTTTCACGCTCATAAATTGATAATGTCATTATAAAAAAGTTTGGACGAAAGAAACGGAAGGAGGAGTACGTTTGGATCAATCATATTTGCGCTTTTCGCTTGAGGAAGCGATCTGGTTTAAAAAGGGACAGGAAGTCCAAGAGTTTCTCTCAGTGTCTTTAGATCCGGTCATTTCCGTTGATGAATACGAGCATTATATTACCATTCGCGGAGCGCTTGAACTTAGCGGAGAATATCGTATGGCAGATGATGAAGAGGGAGAAGATGTAGAATTATACGACTTTGGTACGCATCGGTTTATTCAGCACATTGAAACACGTGAAGATGGAATCACGGAGCTGTTTCATCGATTTCCTGTCGATATTACCATTCCGAAGAACCGGATTGTGAATTTGGAAGATGTTTATGTCACGATTGAATCATTTGATTATGATTTAGGGCAAGATGGCCGTCTCTCGTTAATGGCGGATATTTCGATAAGCGGAATCAGTGAAGACACGGATGATGAAGCCGAGGATGAAGATGGGGAACCATGGTTCGAGCCGTTTGAAACAGTGGCGCGCAAGGAACTTTATGATGAAGAATATGAAGATGAATATGGCCGCTTTGAATCCAGCATCCATGCGGAAAACGAAGAGAATCTCGAAAACCATGGATGGAGTAATGAAAATGCTGAACAAGACAACGAGCATTGGAATCCTATTTTCGACCAAGCTGAAGAAAATGAAGAGACAGAGCCGGAGTTTGAAAATCACGGTCCGTTGATCGCCAACAACGAAAACAATGAAGCGCCAGAGCATGAAACAAAAGTATCAATTGGAGCATCCAAGCATAAGGATCAGGAAAACCATCAAGCTGTCGAGGGCGAAGAAACAAAAAAACAGAGAAAAGAAAATGCTCTCTATTTAACACAGTTGTTTTCAAAGGATCAAGCAGAAGATTTTTCAAGACTAAAAATTTGCATTGTTCAGCAAGGCGATTCGATGGACAAGATTGCACAGCGTTACGATTTAAGCATCCAACAAATATTAAGGGCCAACCAGCTTGACTATGAAGCTGAGCTTCGTGAAGGACAGCTATTATATATCCCCGTGCCGGCCAATAGCCGCCCGTAAGCCTAAAAATCTCCCACTTTCACGTCTTATCACAGCGAAAAAGTGGGAGATTTCTTTTCGAATGCAAGGAAAGGGGGATTTTTTTGAATACGCGATTGGATGACCATGTCATTTTAAGACAATATCATTTGCAGCCTTCCCATATTGTGAATGATGGAAAGGTGAAAAAAATATATACAAATGAAGGGATTTTTGTGCTCAAGGAAATCAAAAGCCAAAAAAGCCTTCAGGCAGTGGAGCAAGCGTATCGGTTTTACGGACCGCATATCGTGCCCATTTACGCCGCGAGAAATGGGGCGCCATTTGTCGCAGAAGCCGGCCGCTATTATTATTTAATGCCGTGGATATCCGGCGAGGAAAAGCGTGAGGAGAACCGCTTTCTTTCGTTTTTTCGCGATCTTGCGTGGCTGCATCGCCAGACGCTGCAAGAGGTTCCAATCAATCAAGAAGAAGTGAAAAAATATTACGAGGCACAGAAGCAGGAATGGGAAAAGCAGCGCTCATTTTTGCAAGCTTATGCGGAGCAATGCGAGAAAGAGTGGTATATGTCCCCCTTTCAGCTGCACTTTTGTACGTATTTTCGTGAAACGATGCAGGCATACTGGTTTGCGGAGACGCAGCTCGAAACTTGGTATGAACGAATAAAAGAACAAAAAAAGTGGCGGATTTCTTTCATTCATGGAAAGCCGGCGTTATCTCATTATATTCCTAACCATCATCAGGAAAAACGGTATTTTTTAAGCTGGGAACGGGCGCGCTGGGCTTCGCCGCTTGCCGATGTATGGCTATCTTTACAAGACTACGTGCGGATCGCGCCGCCAATGGATGAAAGCTGGATTCAGGGATTCAGCGAATATGAAGGGCAATTGATGATTCAGGAGGAAGAGAGGGCTTTTTTTATGAGCCACGCCGCTCCTCCGTCTCACTTCTATCGATTGATTTCCCGATATGGAGAACAAAAGCAGAAAAAGAGCGAATACGATAGCGTTGTGCAGCTGCATCGGGAATATTGGAGAATGAAGCACATAGAATATATCATGATGCGGCTTGTCCAGATCAATGAAAAAAAGGGGGAAGAGCAAACCCTAAATCCACTCGAGCCGGAAAGCGATCGCCAGCAAGATGAAGATCGCCAATAAGATGACATCGAAGGTCGTTGGCAAGAAAATCGTTCGAACCGCCTGAAAAATCGTAATCGGAATAATGATTTGCACACAAACGATGCGAATTTGCCGAAGCCATGGCGGCCAAGAATATGGATTAAACCTTTTCATGGATGCTCCCTCCTTTCTATCAGCCATTACTATTACAGTATGAAACCAAACGTTTTTTGTCACCGGAAATCAAAGATAAGAATAAACCGATAAAAAGATGGAAAAGATGATTGACGATGAAATTGGTTTTTCGGTAGTATGTATAGTGAACAGATGAAAAGCGAAGACAGGGAAGAGTACAACGAATAACCCTTTCAGAGAGGGAAATCAATAGCTGCGAGATTTCCTAGGACGTTATCGTTGGAAGGTCGCCCTTGAGCTGCTTCTTTGAACAGCGCTTAGCTTAGTAAAAGAAGCCGGTTGCAGCCGTTAATGCCTGAGGTGCCTAAGCGTTTTTTGGTTTGCTTAGGAAAAAAGGTGGTACCGCGAAAGAGATCTCCTTTCGTCCTTTTCGGATGAAGGGAGTTTTTTATTTTGCAGAAACATCATTAGGAGGGATAAACAGATGGATACAAAAGAGTTGACGATGCCGACGAAGTACGATCATAAAGCGGTTGAAACGAATCGCTATCAATGGTGGCTTGAAGGCAAATTTTTTGAAGCGGCTGGCGGAGAAGACAAGCAGCCGTTTACCATCGTCATTCCGCCGCCGAACGTAACAGGAAAACTGCATTTAGGACATGCGTGGGATACGACGCTGCAAGACATTATCACACGCATTAAGCGAATGCAAGGCTATGATGTGTTATGGCTTCCGGGAATGGACCATGCAGGTATTGCGACGCAGGCAAAGGTGGAAGAAAAACTGCGCAATCAGGGACTTTCTCGTTACGATTTAGGGAGAGAAAAATTTGTGGAGGAAACATGGAAGTGGAAAGAGGAATATGCGAGCCATATTCGTGCGCAATGGGCAAAATTAGGCCTTGGGCTTGATTACACACGCGAGCGCTTTACCTTAGATGAAGGGTTATCAAAGGCGGTGCGTGAAGTATTTGTGTCCCTTTACCGAAAAGGGTTGATTTATCGCGGAGAATATATTATCAACTGGGATCCAGTGACAAAAACCGCTTTATCAGATATTGAAGTGATTTACAAAGACGTGCAAGGTGCGCTCTATCATATGCGCTATCCGCTCGCCGACGGCTCAGGATATATTGAGGTAGCGACAACGCGTCCAGAAACCATGCTTGGTGACACAGCAGTGGCCGTGCATCCAGAAGATGAACGCTATCAACATTTAATTGGCAAAACGGTGATTCTGCCGATTACCGGTCGGGAAATCCCGATTATTGGCGATGAATACGTCGATATGGAGTTTGGCTCTGGAGCTGTCAAAATTACTCCTGCACATGATCCGAACGACTTTGAAATCGGCAATCGCCATAATCTGCCGCGCATTCTCGTCATGAACGAAGACGGAACAATGAACGATCACGCTATGCAGTATAAAGGATTGGACCGTTTTGAATGCCGCAAGAAAATTGTCAAGGATCTCCAAGAGCAAGGCGTCTTATTTAAAATTGAAGAGCATTTGCATTCTGTGGGCCATAGCGAGCGCAGCGGAGCTGTTGTCGAGCCGTATTTATCAACACAATGGTTCGTGAACATGAAGCCGCTTGCTGAAGCCGCGATTGAATGGCAAAAAAGAGAGGACAAAGTCAACTTTGTGCCAGAGCGATTTGAGAAAACGTATTTACATTGGATGGAAAATATCCGCGATTGGTGTATTTCACGGCAATTATGGTGGGGACATCGCATCCCGGCTTGGTATCACAAAGAAACGGGTGACATCTATGTGGATCATGAACCGCCGGCAGATATTGAAAACTGGGAACAAGATCCAGATGTATTAGATACATGGTTCAGCTCGGCATTGTGGCCATTTTCAACAATGGGCTGGCCAAATAAAGAGTCAAGTGATTATCAGCGCTACTATCCAACGGATGTGCTTGTAACAGGCTACGACATCATTTTCTTCTGGGTATCGCGCATGATTTTCCAAGCTCTTGAATTTACCGGCACTCGTCCGTTTAAAGATGTATTGATCCATGGCTTGGTACGCGATGCTCAAGGACGAAAAATGAGTAAATCGCTCGGCAATGGCGTGGACCCGATGGACGTCATCGACCAATATGGCGCTGATTCGCTGCGTTATTTCTTAGCGACAGGCAGCTCGCCGGGCCAAGACCTACGCTTCAGCACGGAAAAGGTAGAAGCAACATGGAATTTTGCCAATAAAGTATGGAACGCTTCACGTTTCGCCCTGATGAATATGGGCGGTTTAACGTATGAAGAGATTGATTTGGACGGTGAAAAATCCGTTGCTGATAAATGGATTTTAACTCGTTTAAATGAAACGATTGAAACGGTTACAAAGCTTGTAGAAAAATATGAGTTCGGCGAAGTCGGACGCGTTCTTTATAACTTTATTTGGGACGATCTATGCGACTGGTACATTGAAATGGCGAAACTGCCCCTATATGGCGCTGATGAAGCGGCCAAAAAAACTACTCGTTCGGTGCTTGCCTATGTACTTGATCAAACGATGCGCCTGCTGCATCCATTTATGCCGTTCATTACCGAGGAAATTTGGCAGCATTTGCCTCATGAAGGCAAATCCATTACGGTCGCATCTTGGCCAAAGGTGCGTTCTGAATGGACAGATCGTGAAGCGGCCGAAGAAATGCGTCTGCTTGTTGATATAATCCGTGCCGTGCGCAATATTCGCGCGGAAGTGAATACTCCGTTAAGCAAGCCCATTAAACTGCATATTAAAGCAAAGGATGCTGCTATTCAAGCAACGCTTGAGCGAAACCGCGCTTACATTGAACGCTTCTGCAATCCTAGCGAGCTGGTGATTGGTACAGATATAGCTGCAGCTGAAAAAGCGATGACAGCGGTCGTTACCGGCGCAGAGCTCAGCTTGCCGCTTGAGGGCCTTATCAATATTGAAGAAGAATTAAAGCGTTTAGAAAAAGAACTTGAAAAGCTCGATAAAGAGGTAGAACGAGTTCAGAAGAAACTAAGCAACGAAGGCTTCATCAGCAAAGCGCCGGCGCATGTCATTGAGGAAGAACGCAAAAAAGAACAAGACTACATGGAAAAACGCGATGCTGTGCGGGCGCGCATCGCTGAATTAAAAGGATAGACCACAAGTGTTGATGATGCATGCCCAGTCGGCAAGCGAATGGCTTGGCGAATATGGCAGAAAAGCTAGGAATTAAGCAATGTCAATAGGATTTTATTGGATCATCAACACATCTGAGGATAGACAATAGCTGAATCGGTCATATATGATGAAGACGGGTCCATGCGTAGGATTCCGTCTTCCTTTTGCTTGCCGCAAAAAATCCGTGAGGAGGAGAGAACATGATCCAAACATATGATGAGGCACTCAAATGGATTCATCAACGGTTACGCTTGGGAATTAAGCCAGGATTAAAGCGGATGGAATGGATGATGGACAAGCTTGGCCATCCAGAGCGCCGAGTAAAAGCTGTTCATATTGCAGGAACAAACGGAAAAGGGTCGACGCTTTGCTATTTACGACAAATTTTACAGGAAGCGGGCTATTCAGTCGGAACGTTCACGTCTCCTTATGTTGAACAATTCAACGAACGGATAAGTGTGAACGGTCAGCCGATTTCCAATGCGGAGCTGCTTCAGCTTGCGCAAACCATCGAGCCGCTTGCTGAAGAGTTAGGGAAAACGGAGCTTGGAGAGCCGACCGAATTTGAAATCATTACAGCCATGATGTTTTATTACTTTGGCAAAGTGAACATTCAAGATGTGGTTGTGATAGAAACAGGCCTTGGAGGGCGATTCGATTCCACGAATATCATTTATCCATTGCTATCGATTATTACAAACATCGGGTATGACCATATGCATATATTAGGGGAAACGCTTGAAGCAATCGCATTTGAAAAAGCGGGCATTATCAAGCCGGGAGTTCCCGTGATCACGGCTGTTGAGCAACCAGAGGCGCTTCAGGTTATAAAAGAGAGAGCAGCTGAGGCAAAAGCGAAGGCCTATATTCTTGACCGTGATTTTGCCGCAGCAGACTTTGAGCCAATAGAGACAGGAGAGCAATTTTCCGTCGAAACGCCGTTTGCCCAATATCCTCTTTTAGCAACGACGATGTTTGGAGCGCACCAAGTGAAAAATGCGGCGCTTGCCGTCATGGCCGCTGATTATTTGCGGACCTATTATTCTTTTATTATTGAAGAATCTCATATTCGCAGTGGAATTGAACAGGCGCAATGGCTGGGGCGCTTTGAAAGGATTTCTAATGAACCGCTCATGATTATTGATGGAGCTCATAATGAGGAAGGGATTCAGAGCTTGATTGAAACGGTAAAAACACATTATGCGGATAAAGCTGTGCATATCTTATTTGCCGCTTTAACAGATAAACCGCTCAACAAAATGATTCAGCCACTTGCGAATATGGCTGCTTCGATCACGTTCACATCGTTCGATTTTCCGCGGGCAGCGACGGCTAAACAGCTCGAGGAGCTATGCTCACATCCAAATAAAGCATGTACGGAGAATTGGCAAGAATGGCTGACTGAAAAACAAGAAAAATATACAGAACAAGATCTTTTTTTAATTACGGGATCGCTTTATTATATTTCAGAAGTACGAAAGTTTTTAAAAAATTAATATATTTATAGCTATGATTGCTGTTATAATAAAGAAAATGGGACTTTGGGAGGGGGGATTGCTGTGAAAAGGTCATTTTTGGTACTTTTGTCGGTGTTGCTGCTGCTTCCGTTTTTTCCGGCAAGCTTTGTAAAACATGCTGCCGCAAGCACCAATTCGTTTGAAGTGTTGGAGATTGTAAGTCAATTATCTTCTCCATCGCCTTTACAGCAGGAAATCGGCAGTCGCCAAGATATTAACATCACGACGATGACGATGAAGCGATTTGTGGCGCTGCGCGATGAACTGGATGGCAAATACGACGCGATTGTGATTTCAAAAGGAGATTATAGTCCTGCTTCCGTCAAGTCATCACCAGACTCCAGTTCTTCGCAGCGAGCCCGTGCCCATGATACGAGAGACGTGATGAACGATATAACCAATTTACGCGCGCAGCAAATCAAACAGTTTTATATTGATAAAGGGTTGCCCGTGTTTCTGCATCAAGACGTATTCAAATATACCGACAGTAAATTGTACCAACAGTTTAAGCAGTATCGAGCAAACACGGCCAGCAACGTGATTGTGTTCCAAAATCAAACCGGTCTCGCCAATTATTTAGCGAACCGGGCGGGCCGTCCGCGCGTCCAGGTGACAAGCGCCCCATCATCCACGCAAGTATTTAAAAAAGGAGACAGCATCACCTTTTCTTATCAGATTGTCAATTACCAACGCTTTTCAAATAAGCTGCTTACTGTTAATTTGTATATTGATTCTGATTTTAACGATCAATATACGAATGAAGAAATTGTGGCTTCTAGGGAAGTCAAGAGTCAGTCAGGCACGATTTCTTACACGTTTCCAGCCGGATTTTCCGGCGTGCGCTACTGGAAGCTGGAAGTCGTTGACGAGGCTACAGCACTGAAGGACTATGAAAAAGGATATGTCAAATTTCAGGATGTCGTCCCTAAAATTAACGTGCTGCAAATCCGCAGCGGAAATGATGCCAGCTCGCTTCTAAACAGCAAAAACATGAACCAGTCCTATTTAAAGCGGACGAATGAATATGAAATTTCGATCGATGTGACAACATTAAGCGACTTTCAAAAAAGCCGGCAATATGAACCGAATTACTCTCATGAAGTGATCAATGGCAAGTACGATATGATTATTTTCGGATTTGCCGATTGTTATAACGGCTGTAACAATCCCATCAACTTAAACGCGAATGCGGTCCAGTCTGTGAAGAATTTTATTGCGACAGGACAAAGTGTCATGTTTACTCATGATATTATGTTTGGAAAAAATAACGTTTGGGTGAATGAATTCGGACCCATTGTCGGCCAAATTCAGCCGCAAACGGATTTAGGAAACGGAGCGCCGAATACGTCGACAAGCACGAAAAGGGTGAACAGCGGCTTAATCACCGACTATCCGTTTCAGCTTGCTGACAACATTACAGTGGCCACGACGCACAATCAATATTATACGCTCGATCTCGAAGACAGCTCGGTCATTCCTTGGTATAACATCGTCGGGTCCAATCGCGATGTGTATGACAGCTGGAACCATTACTATACGTATTCGAAAGGAAATGTGACCTATTCGGGAACGGGGCATGTCGGCACATCGGCTGGCTTCCCAGACGATGAGCAAAAGCTGTTCGTCAATACAATGTATCGTGCCTTTTTCGGTTCCAATCATGCACCGCAGCTGACCGTGTTTACCCCGCGGGAGACGGAGGAAATTCCGAGCAATCAAAAGATTGAGCTGTCTTATAAGGTGGAAGATTTGGATTTAACGGACCGCACGCTGGCCACAAAAGTATGGCTGAACGGAAACGAAGTATATTCGAACAGCCTTGTGCCAAACGGAACGACAGTCATTCAGTCGATTCCTCATCAAATGCCGAACGGTGGGAAAGCGACTATCAAAATTGAAGTAACAGACGCAAAAGGAGCCAAAGTGACGAAGGAGTTTCAAGTAACCATTCAAAGGGTGACCGCCAATCTTGAGGTGAGCCGCTCCATTACAGCGACGCTGACTCCTGTTGATCGCAGCGTGACAGTGGAGTATACGCTGAACCCAAAACAGCTTTCCTTAACGACTAACTCGCCGTTAACCGTCACCAATATTCAGTTTCAAGAAAAGCTGCCGGCTGGCGTGGAGGTGACCTCGCTTCCAAACGGCTTTACGAAACAAGGAAGCATCGATCAGGGGTATACGATTACAGGAAAATTGCCGGACATTTCGTATCAGCAGAATGGCTCGCTCTTTACAGCGCCTCAGCAGACCTTTGCCATTCAGCTGACGCCGACGAAAAAAGGGGAGTTTTCGCTGCAGCAAGCTACTTTATCGTATCAAGATTTGAATGGCCAGACAGCGAATTTGTCCTTTAATCCGCTGCGCTTTGTGTCTGATTATGAAATCACCAGTGTCTCACTTCCTGATACCGTCTTTATCAATCGCGGCGTACCGAAAAATTTAAACCTGCTTTTGAGCATTTCGCCGCAAAACGCTACCGTCGCATCGATAGAATGGAGCGAAGCTAGCAATGGATCGATCGTATCAGTGGACAAAATGGGAGTGCTTACCGCGATCAATAAAGGAAGTGCGGAAGTAACGGTGAAAGTGAAAGACGCATTTGGCAATGAACGAACGGCAAAAACAAAAGCGATCGTCCGCATTCCGGTCGATTCGATCGAGATGAGCGATTTTACGGTTAGGGTCGGAGAGACCATACCAATTCCGATCACCGTTACACCAGCGGATGCGAGGGAAAGCGTTGCGTATTCCATTGGCGATAATCGATATGCCGATCTCGATCAAATCAATGGGACGATAACCGGAAAAACAGAAGGAGTGACCACATTGACCGCGAAAGCCTTTGATGCGGACGATCAGCTGGTGGAGAAGACGGTCAATGTCACAGTTCGAGCCGTTCCGGTCGAGAGCGTCACTGTTTTTCCAGCGACGGCCTCCATCCATCTTCATGACAAGCTTTCTTTGAAGGTGACGATTTTGCCGGAAAACGCAACAAATAAGCAGGTTCAATGGAGATCATCCGATGCCAGCATTGCCACAGTGGATGAAAACGGAACAGTGGTTGGTGTGGGTACAGGAA
The DNA here is from genome assembly GCF_014196195.1 of Anoxybacteroides rupiense. Lineage (GTDB taxonomy): Bacteria > Bacillota > Bacilli > Bacillales > Anoxybacillaceae > Anoxybacteroides > Anoxybacteroides rupiense. The sequence goes on from NZ_JACIDF010000003.1 coordinate 266,521, forward strand.
CAGCGGTGATTACGGCGACCGCCCACAATGGAGTTCAAGGAACCGCTGTCATTCATGTGGGAGTGCCCTTGACCGGAATTTCGCTTCCGTCAACGATAACGGTCGAAAAAGGAAAAACGTTCAGCGTGCGAGCTTATTTGGCGAAAATACCAGCCAATGCGACCACTTCAATTACAAGCTATGAATATCATGTAGAGGACAGTTATTATGCGGTCGTCGATGACAGCGGAGAAGTTACTGGCAAACGACTAGGACAGACGGTGCTTACCGTTCAAGTGACGGATGAAAACAGTAAGGTTTGGACGGCGACGACCACGATTCGCATCGTCGAGCACACGGATCATTCAAATGGCGGCGAAAATGGCTGGCTGTATTAGATAAGGATGTGAAGCAGCGTGAAAAAACTATGGATCATCATGCTCATAGCATTGTTATTAGGCGGCTGCTTTCCATCGAAGGAAGAAAAGCGGCAGCAATTGATTCAAGCGATTCAAAAGGGCGATATCCAAGCAGTCAGGCAATATATTGCCGAGGAAAAGGATGTCAATTTTAAGACAAAAAACGGATCCCCTCTCGATATCGCGATGCAGCAAAACAAGAAACAGGTGGCTCTTGAGCTTTTGCAGGCGGGGGCGAAGTCGGCTTACATGCCGCTTCCTCCGCTTAGTTTTGTGATTGTTGCGGCCTCTTCGCAAGGAGCTGAGCAAAACGGCGAGCTTGTCGAGAAGATGGCCAATCAGCGCACGGCAAAAGAGCGCGATCGCGATGGCAATACGCCGCTTCATTATGCCGCTGGCAGCGGCGAATTAGAATGGGTTCGGCTTCTTTATCAACAAGGAGCGGACGTCAATGCCGCCAATCAAAGCGGAACGACACCGTTAATGGTCGCCGCGCAAAGCGGACAGACGGAAATCGTTCAATTTTTACATGAGCACGGGGCGGACATTGACCATGCAGACAAAGAAGGGGAAACCGCTTTATTTCAAGCGGTGGCCGGAAATTACTTAGAAACGGTTCGCTATTTGCTAAAGGCACGGGCCGATGTCAATGCCCAAACGAAAATTGGCAAAACGGCGCTTATGATCGCAGCGGAGTACGGTTATGAACCGCTTGTATCCCTGCTTTTAGAGCACGGAGCCGATGTGCGCGTCAAAGATCAAACCGGAAACACCGCTTTATCGTTAGCCACCTATTGGCATCATGAGAAAATTATTCAGCAATTAAAGCGAAAAGGAGCTCAGTAACCGAGCTCCTTTTATTTAACTTCAAGCTGATCGGGAATAACGGCTAGTTTTTTCACAAGCGGCAGCCCTAAGCCGCGATGAATAAAGACATTCATATCGTGATGAATAACAAATCTTGCTTGTTCCGCTTGCAGGTTCTCTGGCAGCGAAGGTTGGGTGAAGTCGATATTACGGCCGGTGTCTGATGTAGAGCCGCGGTAGGCGTTAATAACAAGGCCATTCGCATCGGTATTAGGAATGAGAGAGGATGTTCCCCGCGCAAAGATCCCGCCTTGAATATGAATATAAGAGCCGACAGCATATAAAATTGCATTGGAGTCCGTATAGAAGTACCCTTTTAAATTGGGCTTTGTCAATGAAAATTCATTTTGAAACTCGTTAATGCGGGCGATTTCCAACTCGCCTTTGGTCAATAAGACGACTTCTTTATCATTGATTCCAGAAATGGTAGCATTATAAATCGAAGTGTTTCCCATAACATAAATCGTTGAATCGAAGGCGACCGCTCCGCGAACAGCCAAATTTCCTAAAATAATCAGATTTCCTTTTATGGTAAGCTCTGTGGCTCCGCTGTTTTCCAAATAAGCGTTCCCATTGATAATCAGCCATTGATTCTCCTTCAACTCCAGGGTACTAAGATCCAAATATTCAGAAGAATATCCGTCGAGTAAAATCGATAGATTGCTATTATTGATAGTATCTGGAAGTTGTTGGATGTCATGAATAACGGTAAAGCGATTTTTTAATTCGCTTAATAGACGTGAAACCGGAAGCTGGATAAGCGATTGATATTGTGCCTGGGCAGTTAGATCCGGATCAAAGGCGTTAATGCCGGCGGCGCTTAATAGCTTATCTTTTAATGTAAAATCGAAGTCCACATCGATAAACTCCCCATCTTCTGTTTGGACGGATGGGCTTGTGTACTGGAACGGAAGGGAAGGATTAGCCGCAAAAAGCTCGCTTTTCGTAAATCCTGTTGAGGATGGCTGATAGCAGGCTGGCGCACTGTTTGACTGTTCGCACACATAGCGGTTTCCGTTGGCAAATAAAATGCTTGTTGGGCTCGTCGTTGGAAACGAAGTAAGCTGGCTGTACATTTGCGAGTTGTAAATATAATTGGCGACATTCGCCATATAAAAATCGCGTCCGGCATAAATGTTTCCGTCAATATAGGCTCCGCCATTTAATGTCACATCCTGCCGCGAACCGATCGCATATTTTAAAAAACTAGGCGTATTGGTGATAATGACCTGGCGCGATACCGTCCGCTTCCCTGCTGTTTTGGAAATGACGTATACTCGCGTAAATAGCTTGCTGCGATCAATTTCTTTCATTTCTGTCAGATCTTGAATGGATACTTTATACCGTCCGCTTACCTGGTGAATAAATCCAGCTTGGGCATTGCCTAAATCCATGTCAAGCTGTGCAGGGGTAGACAGTTGAAGATTTTCCACCTTTACTTTTATTTCGGCGATCGCTTCTTGAATGGACTTGGTCGCCTCATGAAGCGATTCGACATCCTCCACACGAATTTTCGTAAAGTTCGCTTGATACAAGCTGACAGATAGAATCGTCAAGCCAAGCATAAAAAAAATCGTGACAACGAGCATCGTGAGCACTAAGCTATAGCCTTTCTCGTTCATGGTTTCACTTCCTTATCAAAATCCAAATTCCGTTTTCAAGGTAAAGGGCTTGATGTAAAGCCTATCGCTAGGATCGGCGTGGTCATGATCCTGAACGGCAAGCATCAATGTGACAACACCGCTTCGGCAAATGCTTCCCTCTTCTTTCACACAGCTGTATGAAACGCGGGATTGGTTTGTAATAATGCGAAGCTGGTCGGAGCTGATTTTCGTGCCGTTTATAAACAGCGCATCATTTTTCAACTCAATATTCAATAAGGCTCCTTGGTCTGTTGTGTGATCCTCGACCCAACCAACCTCTGAATTAATATTTTTTTGTTTATTATTGACAAATACAAGCTGGCCGTTTACGGTGCTGCTCTCAATCGTATCAATGCCATCAGGAGAAAATTGGTAGAGCTGATTCATCATCATGGCCACGACATAGTCGGCTTCGCTGCGCAGCTCGTTTTCGATGCCGATCCGCTTATAGGCGTTGATTCCGCTTAGCAGCACACCATAAATCGAAGCAAGGATGAAAGAAGAGATCGCCACTGCAGCTAGCACTTCGACTAACGATAATCCCCTGCTGTTTTTAACGAATGGTTTCATTTGCCACCACTCCTTCAAGCCACTCCGACTGCTCCCAGCTGTCTCCCCAGCGGACAATGACAACGATTTTTAATAAATAGTTTTGGAGATTGGAATCGTCATTTTCAATGGTTTCCTCTTGAAGCTTTTGCCGCAATGAGGGGGGGAACTCAGGTGGCGGCGCTTTTTTTAAGGCCTCCCATTGGTTGCTGTCATTATAAGGCATAAGAAATACACGAATGCGTTGTTCATTATATTGAACATTATTAATCATCGGCTGCAGCAACGCGCGGCAAACTTGTTGATCTTCAAAGAGCGATAGTTGGCATTTGGATCCATCAATGGTCGCATATGGTTCATTTGTACTATTTTGTTCTTCTTGCACATATTGTTTAAGCGAAGAAAAATCAAGGTGCTCCATATATACTAGCACGCCGCGGGCGACGTTAATGGCTACCGTTTTATCTTGGTTGTATGCGGTATATTTCATCGCATGGGTAAAAAATAAAAAAATACCTGTGGCGGCTGCGGACAAAATGACAATGGATGCCAACACCTCAATTAAGGTGAATCCTTCCGAGTGACAGGGTGGAATGAATTTCTTTTTTCCCATTTGGCACACCCTTCTTTTAAAATATATAACTTTATTATACAATATGTTAGAGTAAAATATTGTTTTATTTTTAGGAAATTTGTCGTAGCTTGTACCGAGAAACGGGGTGAAACATTGAAGTCGGTTTTCTTTATATTGATTGCGTTTGTCGTGGCTGTTCCCTTGTTATTGATGCTCCCCGTTGGTTTAAGCAGGAGCGGCAAAACAGCAGCGCTTGTCGTTTCTTTGTCGCTCGCGCTTTTGGCCGCCGCTGCTGCACCTATGTTTCCGTTCTGGCAGCTGTGCTTGCTGCTGTTGCTGCTTGCTTTAGCAGCGACCTATCTACTTGACCGGCGCTTTGGCCACCTTCTTTACGCCGTTGCGAAGGAAGAGGATGAAGACGAGTTATTTGCATTCGAGACGGAAAGAGAAAGGATGGCCAAAGCCCCAGCTGTCGATGAGAGAGAGAATGGGGAGAAAGAACTTTTGATGTCAACAGATCGTGAACAAGAATTTCCCGTTTGGCCGCCTGCTGATAGAGAAATAGAAGAGGGGCTGATAACGGGCAAAGAGACTGCAAGCAGCACAGAGGCGGAGCTGGATCGTTGGCTGTTTGACGATGAGGAACCAAAAGAGGGACTTGAGGGGGAGGCAAATAAAAAAGAGAAATCGAGGGAAACATCAAGTGAATTACCAGAGTGGCCATTGGGAAATGACCAAGTCGAGACTCGGCTGCCGATGGAATCAGAGCCGCTAGATTCATGGGCTTTGGCTGATCAGGAGGCAAGCACACACGAACAGGACGCTCGGCCTGTTTGGAAAGACGGAGAGCTGGAAGAATGGATGGGGGCAGCTGAACAGCCATCAAAGGAAACAGTGGAGAATGTGGAGCTAGATGATCGGGACGGAGGGCTGTTTCCCGATGAGGTAGAAGAAGAGCGAGCGTTTGGAGAAGGCGGGAAACTGGAAGAGGAAATATTTTTCGGTGAGGAAGCGGACAAAGAGAGAGCAACAGATTGGCTAAACCCGCTGGATACAACGTGGCAGGATGAATGGCTCGTTGCTGATCTCACAACAGTAGAAGACATGATCGAGGATGGGGGGCAACTGGGAAAACATCCAAGCACAGGCGATGCGTGGCTACACATGTCCCAAGATCAGCCGGAAGCGATCATGAACAATGAAACAGAGAGAGTGGCGGCGGAAAAAGAACCGCTTGACGATGAGTCGTTTTTACGAGAAAAAAGTTCAGATTTTGCAGGCGGCTGGTCTTCTGCTTCTTCTGAACAGCAAGACTTGCAAGAGGAAGCGGAGCGGTCTTCACAAGACAAAGGAGAGAGCGCAGTCGCTGAAGATTTCCCAATGATCCAAGAAGAATGGGGAGAAGCCCATCCGCATACAGAGCCGCTTGATCCTGCATCCCCAGAGGCATCGGATGCACGAAAGGTAAGCAGCCGCATCATCCAGACGCTGGCGGACGAATGGCTGCTCATTCGCCATCAAATGAACAAGGATGAGTATGAACAGCAAATTTTGCAATGCCTGCAGCGGCCGCTCGCGGATCAAGAGTATTATTTGTTGGCGCGCTTGCTTGTGGAGCATTATTTGCAAGAAAAAGAATACGAGAAACTAGCCTCGTGGCTTGACCATTTGCGGGAGAGATTTTCCTCTTACCCGATTTTACTGGAGGAAATTCGCTTTTTTGCTCAGAAAATGAACGATTATAAATGAACAGGTGTGGTGAAGAGAAGAGATGAAAACTAGTGCTCAAATCATAGGACTGCCGATTATAAACATTGCAGATGGAGGACAAATCGGAACGGTCAAATTGCTCATCATCAATCCTGAAAAAGGATCTGTCGACTTTTTAACGATTGAACAAGAGGATGTGGCGTTTGGCTTAAAGGCGATTCCGTTTAAAAAAATCGTCGGCATCGGCGAATTTGCGGTAACAGTAGAGGATGATCGCGCGGTGATTGATCTGGCGGAAATCCCGATTGCCAACCAGCTCGTCAACAAACAAATCCGAATTAAAAATACAAAGGCCATGACCCGAAAAGGAGAATTGCTTGGCGAGGTAACGGAATTTTTCATCAATGACGAAACGGGAGAAATTATGGGCATCCACTTGCAAACAGAGGGGCGTCAGGCGATTCTGTCTTCTGAATGGGTACTCACGTATGGAAAGGATATTTTAATTGTCAGCGAAACTGCTCCGGATTCTTTGCTTGATGATGCGGACATGCTGACTGAAAAAATAGAAGCGCCGATCCATGAGGCAAACGAGGCCGAGGCGGAAACAGCCGCAATAGAAGAAATAAAGGAACAGAATGCGCTAAAAGCGCTGCGGGAAAAACAAATGGAGCTATTGCAGGGCAAGCGTGTGAAAAAGGATATTTTCGATCTTAATGGCCACATTTTAATCAAAGCCGGAACGATTTTAACCGCTGAGCATATTGTCAAGGCACAAACGGAAGGGCCAAGTGTGATGATCGATTTATCAATGAATGTGGATGCATAAGAAAAGGAGGCTTTCGATTGTGCGGCCATTAGCTGGGGTTAAGCTGTTTTTAGTCATCGGCGCTTGCACGGTCTATTTCATTAGTTTTGCACAAGCGGCTCCGTTTGTCTATTCATCCTATTTTGTCAAAGAAACGTTTGCTGCGAATACGATGGTTGGACCAGTGCTACTTGCCAATTTATCCAAAGAAGAGGCGGTTCAGCGAATCGCGGAGAAAGTGAATCAGTGGAGAGATTCTGCCAATATAAAAATCGCGTATCAAGAAAAGACAGAAACGATTCCTTTGTCATTATTTTCATTCCAAGTTGAAAAAAGCGTCGATCAAGCTGTGGACGGACAAGCGTCACCACTTATTGTACAAATGAACGGCGAGTCGCTTTCACCCTTTATTGAGAAACTTGTAGCCCCGGCCTTATTGTCTTCGCTCAATCGCAAACAATTGGAGAAAGATATCGCTGCTGTGGCCTCCCAACTGCCGGCTAATCCTCCGGCGATCGATCTGGCCCGCTATGTAGATTCTCAGAAAACGGCGGAAACTATGCAGGTGAGCGAAGCGGTGATAAGCGACTTAGGCAAGCAACGCGCGGAAATAACCGCATGGATTGCCGACCATCCAACCATCGAAGTGAAAGGGAAAAGTGTTTTTTCACTCACGGCTTATTTACAAGGAAGCCTATCTCCAGATGGAATGAGTCTTCTTGCTTCCGCTATTTATCAGGCGGTTTTGCCGACGAACTTTACCATTGTCGAGCGCCATACGAGCCGCAGCTTGCCAAACGGCATTCCGATTGGCTATGAAGCAAAAGTAGATAAAGAGAACCGTGACTTCTCCTTTTATAATCCGAATATCAATTCGTATACTTTGAAATTTCAGCAAACGGGCAGCGGCTTTCGCGTGACGCTGATGGGGCTTCCATTTGCTTATAAATATGTGATAAAAGTGGGGGACATCGAATATTTTGCACCGAAAACCATTGTGCAATATAGCTCGCGTTTCAAACCAAATGAACGTCAAATGAAACAGCAAGGCCAGCAAGGAATGCTTGTTAAAGTGAAAAAGGAAGTATATGACGAAACCAATCAATTGATCGAAGCAAAAGAGGTTTCCGAAGATTTTTATCCGCCGGTTTATGCCATTGAAGTCCGCGGGTTGGAGCTTGGAGATGATTTACCGCAAGATGCAGCCGATCAAGGGGCAAATGGCGCTCTCCAAAGCGGACAGCAACAGCAGCCAGCAAACGAAAAGGAACAAGAACAAACGGAAAACAGTCAAAATCCAAGTGAACAAACTCCAAAAACGGCCGATGAGCAAAATGAGAACACGCCGTATGAAAAGTAGGGATGATGAGCATGAAAAAGCAAGAACGGAAGCGGCTAGGAGATTTATTAGTAGAAGCCGGGCTAATTACCCAAGCGCAGCTGGAGGAAGCGTTGAAGGAGAAGGCGCCTGGCCAGAAGCTGGGAGATGCGCTGCTGCAGCGCGGCTATATTACCGAACAGCAGCTCATCGAAGTGTTGGAATTCCAGCTTGGCATTCCGCATGTCAGTTTATATCGCTATCCGATTGATCCGAAGCTGACGAATCTCGTGGCGAAGGAGTTTGCGAAGCGCCATATGGTCATGCCTCTTAAGATTGATGGGGATCGTCTGCTTGTGGCAATGGCTGATCCGATGGATTTTTTTGTGATTGATGATTTGCGGCTCTCAACAGGATTTCATATTGAAACCGCCATTGCCTCCAAGGACGATATTTTGCGAGCTGTCAATAAATATTATGATATGGATGAATCGATTGAAGATTTTTTGCAGCTGGCCTCCACTCAAGATGCAATGGAAGAGGAGCGAGCGGCTGAAGAAGATTCGCCGATTGTCCGGCTTGTGAATCAAATATTGCAGCTGGCCGTTGAGCAGCGGGCGAGCGATATTCATATCGATCCTCAAGAAACGAAAGTGCTAATCCGCTATCGGATTGATGGAGTGCTGCGCACCGACCGCGCGCTTCCTAAGCATATGCAGAGCGTCTTAACAGCGAGAATAAAAATATTGGCAAATATGGATATAACCGAGCATCGCGTTCCACAGGACGGACGGATTAAAATGAATATAGATTTTCACCCCGTTGATTTGCGTGTTTCAACGCTGCCGACCGTCTATGGTGAAAAAATTGTCATGCGCGTTCTTGATTTAGGTGCAGCGTTAAACGATATTCATAAGCTTGGATTTAATCGGCTGAATTTGCAGCGCTTTATTGAACTGATTGAACGGCCGACAGGCATCGTGTTAATTACAGGGCCGACAGGATCAGGAAAATCTTCGACTTTGTATGCGGCGTTAAATCGCTTAAACAATGAGGAGGTCAATATTATCACGATTGAGGACCCGGTTGAATATCAGCTTGAAGGGATCAATCAAATCCAAGTGAACCCGAATGTCGGGCTCACCTTTGCCAACGGACTGCGCTCCATTTTGCGCCAAGACCCAAACATCATTATGGTGGGCGAAATTCGCGACCGCGAAACGGCCGAAGTGGCGATTCGTGCTTCATTAACAGGACATCTCGTATTAAGCACCTTGCATACAAATGACGCGCTAAGCACCATCACTCGGCTTATCGATATGGGAATTGAACCGTTTCTTGTTGCGACATCGCTTGCGGGCGTGGTTTCGCAGCGGCTTGTCCGCCGCGTTTGCCGCGACTGCCAAGAGGAACAGGAGCCGACGAAGCGGGAAGTCGAGATTTTTGCGCGGCGCGGCATGAAAATCGAAAAATTAGTTCGCGGCCGCGGCTGTCCAACGTGCAATATGACAGGCTATAAAGGAAGAATGGCCATTCATGAATTATTGGTCATGACCGATGACATGCGGCGGGTCATTTTAAATCATGAACCGTTATCCAAGCTGCGTGAGCTGGCGGTCAAAAATAAGATGATTTTTTTGATTGACGACGGTTTATTCAAAGTGAAGCAAGGATGGACGACACTGGAAGAAGTTCTGAAAGTGGCGATTTTAAGTTAAAGGTGAGAAGGATGAAGCAACGATTAGACCGTTTATTGCGGACGGCTTTTGAAGCGAAGGCCTCCGATGTTCATTTAACGGTGGGCGTTCCGCCCATTATACGCATAAATGGAGAGTTAAAGCGATACGGACAGGAAGCGCTGCGTCCCGAGGATACGGAAGGAATAGCGAAAGCGATCATTTCCGAAACATTATGGCCGCGGTTTGAAGAACAAGGGGAGTTGGATTTTTCTTATGGAATTCCCGGGGTTTCCCGCTTTCGCGTGAATGTATTTAAACAGCGCTCCTGTATTTCGCTGGCGATTCGCATCATTCCAACAAGAATTCCAACGATTGATGAATTAAAGCTTCCCGAGGTGCTCAAGCAGGTTGCCGCCAAGCCTCAAGGGCTCGTCCTGGTCACGGGACCGACCGGCAGCGGAAAATCGACAACGCTAGCGGCGATGATTGACTACATGAACAAAACGATGAGGAAGCACATTATTACGCTTGAAGATCCGATTGAATATTTGCATAAGCATGGCGGCTGCATTATTGACCAGCGCGAGGTCGGATTTGATACGAACAGTTTTGCCAACGGATTGCGCGCAGCGCTGCGCCAAGATCCGGATGTGATTTTAGTCGGCGAAATGCGCGATCTCGAAACGATCCACACGGCGATTACCGCAGCGGAAACGGGCCATCTTGTTCTCGGCACGCTTCATACGTCGAATGCTCCGGCGACGATTGACCGCATCATCGATGTCTTTCCGCCTGCGCAGCAGGCGCAAATCCGCATTCAGCTTGCGTCCGTTCTAGTGGCAGTAATTTCACAGCGTCTGTTTCCGAATGTGCAAAAAACGGGGCGGGTGGCTGTGACAGAAGTGCTGCTGAACAGCGCGGCGGTGGCGAATTTAATTCGCAATGAGAAGGTCCACCAAATCGTCAATGTGATGCAGACAAGCCGGGCATTAGGAATGCATACGCTCGCAGCGAGCATTAGAGAGCGGCTGCAGGCGGGAATGATTGCGAAGGAGGCCGCCGAGCCGTATTTGAGAGAGGAGCGGGGCGAATAACATGCCGCAATTTCAATATCAAGGCCGCGATATCAAAGGGAAGCGGCAAAGTGGAACCATTGCGAGCCCGTCGAAGCGAGAGGCTGTGATGAAGCTTCGGCAAAAGGGCGTGAAGGTCGTTGAAATTCAAGAGGTGCCGGCGACGCTTTGGACAAAGGAAATCACCTTTGGCCAAAAAGTGAAGCTGCAGGATTTTTCCCTTTACTTGCGGCAATTTGCCACCCTGCTCAAAGCAGGGGTGTCGGTCGTCGATTCCACGAACATTTTGGCGAACCAAACAGACAGCAAATTATTAAAAAAAGCGCTCCTTGATGTGGAGGAAGAGCTGCGCGCCGGCAACCCGTTATCAGCGGCAACGGCCAAGTATCCGCGCGTGTTTCCGCCGATGTTTGTCAATATGATGAGAGCGGGCGAAGCGGGCGGAAATATGGACGAGACCCTGGAACGGCTTGCCGATCATTTCGAAAAAATGCATCGGACGCGGCAAAAAATGATATCGGCTTTAGCCTATCCGATTGCGGTCGCCATCATCGCCCTAGCGGTTGTCATTTTTTTGCTGATCGGCGTTGTGCCGACATTTGTGCAAATGTTTGCCGATTTTCATGCAGAGCTGCCGGCGATCACCAAATTTGTGCTCAAAGCGAGCGAGGTTATGCAAGTGTATTGGTGGCTTGTCGCGCTTGCGCTTGTCGGAGTATATGTGCTTTTTTCCGCGCTAAACAAGCGAAAAACAAGCAAATATTATATCGATTATACGCTGCTTCGGCTGCCGATTTTCGGGAAGCTCATGCAAAAGGCGGCGCTGGCGCGGATGACGCGCACGCTCAGCTCGCTGTTTTCAAGCTCTGTGCCCATTTTGCAGGCGCTGTCGATCGTGGAAAAGGTGATTGAAAACGAGGTCATTGCGAAGGTGGTCAAAGAAGCGCGCGATGCGTTGGAGCGCGGGCAATCGCTGACGGAACCGATGAAAAATCATTGGGCGTTTCCGCCGCTGGTTACTCAAATGATTGCGATCGGCGAACAAACAGGGGCTCTTGATGCCATGCTCAGCAAAGTCGCTGATTTTTACGAAGCAGAGGTCGATGTCGGGACCGACCGTCTCAAATCGCTGATTGAGCCGCTGATGATCGTTCTTTTGGCGGGTATCGTTGGAACGATTGTCACCTCCATTATCGTCCCAATGTATGATATTTTTAATCATATCCAGCAATAAACATAAGAATTTGTTTCCATTGAACTTATAAATCCTGTAAAATAGTAGATAGAAAGACTTATACATTGAAAGAAAGGGAGAGGTAAATATGTTAAAGCGGTGGTTAAAAAACGAGCGCGGGTTAACGCTTATCGAATTGCTGGCGGTCATCGTCATTTTAGGAATTATCGCAGCGATTGCGATTCCGACAATTGGAGCTATTATTGATAACTCAAAGAAAGACGCTCATATTGCCAATGCTGAACAAATTATCAACGCGGCTCGTTTGGCAAAAACGCAGGACACATCTGGTGATGATGAGTGGACATTACAAGATTTAGTTGACGGTGGCTTTTTAGAATCTATCCCAAAATCGCCAGGTAATAAAAAAGATTATGATAAAACTGCTTCAACTGTAAAGTTTGTGGCAGCAACGGATACTACACCTGCGTATTACGAAATTAAGTTAAAATCCTCAGATTCTAACTCTAATTATTATATTTATACAGACAATAGACATAAAATTAATAGAAAAGACGTTGATTTAGATGCAGGAATAACATCAAAAACTACGGGAGAGTAGGATACTTAAAGAATGTTAGTGCTTTTTCTTGTTTTTCTATACTCCCTCCTCCTCGGCTCTTTCTTTAACGTCGTCGGTCTTCGCGTGCCGGTGGGGGAATCGATTGTGAAGCCCCGTTCGCATTGTCCGAGCTGCCAGCGCACGCTGACGGCTTGGGAGCTGATTCCGGTCGTTTCTTATCTTGTGCAGGCGGGAAGATGCCGCGGCTGCGGCGCGCGCATTTCGCCGCTTTATCCGCTGATGGAATGGCTGACCGCTTGTCTTTTTACGCTTTCACCGCTTGTTTTAGGATGGTCGGCCGAATTATTGGTGAGCTGGACGCTCATTTCTCTGTTTATGATTATCGTCGTTTCCGATCTTCGCTATATGATGATTCCTGATCGCATTTTACTGGTGTTTGCCGTTCTTTTTCTTATCGAGCGCGCCCTGCTCCCGCTTTCGCCGTGGTGGGATTCGCTGGTTGGCGCGTTCACCGGCTTTGTTGTTCTGCTGTTTGTAGCCGTTGCCAGCCGTGGCGGGATGGGCGGCGGCGATATTAAGCTATTTGCTTTGATCGGCTTTGTTGTCGGATGGAAAATGGTGCTTTTGGCGTTTTTCATCTCAACGCTTTATGGGACGGTATTCGGTTTGATTGGAATGGCGCTCGGCAAAGTCCGCCGCGGCCAGCCGATGCCATTTGGCCCTTATATTGCGCTCGGAACGTTGACGGTTTATTTTTTTGGACACGAAATCGTGGAATGGTATAAGCAATTGATTTTCTTTTAAGTGATGAGGGGAACAGCATGGATATGTTAAAGCTTTTAAAATGGCGCCATAAAATCGCGAATATGATCATCAAGGATCATGTGATCCGCTACGTGGAAGCCAAGCCTTCCGATCCGTTTTCCATTCATAAATGGGGCGAACGCGAGCTTCCAAGCGGGCTGATTCAGGACGGAAAAATACAAGATGAGGAAACACTTGAAATGATTTTGGAAGAATGCGTGCAGGAATGGAAGCTGAAAAACCGCCGCATCCGCTTTGTTGTCCCCGATGCCGTTGCCGTCATTCGGCGCATTTTTCTGCCGCATGATTTGCAGGAGGATGAAATTCGTGGCTATTTATTTATGGAGCTTGGAACGACGATTCATTTGCCGTTTGAGGATCCGGTGTTTGACTTCACGATTTTAGAGCATACGGATGAAAAGTGGACCATTTTATTGTTTGCCGCCCCTGAGGAGCTTGTGGCCCATTATGCCCGGCTTTTAGAAAAGGTCAAGCTTCGGCCGATTGCGGCGGATGTTTCGCCGCTGTGTGTTTACCGCTTGTTTTATGCGGCGGATCAGGTGGAGGAGAACGATCATTTGCTCATCGTGCAAATGGATGAAACCGCCGTGAATGTTAGCGCCTTTCACCGCCATATTCCGATTTTTATGCGCCAGCTGCTATTTGAGCCGCTTGAGGAAGCTGCGTCCGCTTCTCCAGTGCATATAGAGGAAATGTTTCAGCCGTTTGAGGACGTATATAAAGAAATTGAACGTGTTATGAGCTTTTATCACTTTTCGATTCAGCAAGGAAAGGAACAAATTAACCGGCTGCTATTGACAGGGGATCATCGTTATTTACCGCAAATTTATCAGTCGATGCAGGAACGTTTTGATGTTCCTGTCGAGCAGCTGTCGCCATCGCTCGCGGCAGCCGTTGACTCGCGCTATCATTTGGCGTGGGGACTTGGATTAAAAGAGGGAACGAACTATGCTCATCGACGTTAATTTATTGCCAAAGAAAGAACCGAAAAATGCCGTATTTCTGATTGTGGCTATATTGCTGCTTGCGGTGCTCGCGGCGGCAGGCGCGTTTTTTTATTGGTCCGTGCAAAAAGCGGAGTCGGAAATGAATCAGCTTACGCAGGAATTAAAGCAAACGCGCGCTCTTGAAGCGGCCGAGCAGCAAAAGCTTGCTGATGCAGAACCGGTGCAAGAGGTGGAAGAATTGCAAAAGACGGTGGAGTGGGCAAAGCAATATCCATTGAAAACGGTCCTTCTTTTGCAAAATATGGCCAAGCTTTTGCCGGAGCGCGGGTTTCTCATGAATTTCTCCTATGCGGAGGACACAACCGTATCGATCACCGTGCAGTTCGATACGAGTGAAGATGCGGCTTATTATTTAAAGCGTTTGTCGGATGCGCCGTTTGTCGCAAACGTGCAACTCAAAAGCGTTGCGGCCGCCAATCAAGGAGACAATGGATCGGCAGACAGCAGTCCAGAGGAGGCTGCGGATGCAGCCGAAGGAAAGAAAAACGCGCCTCGCTATCTTGCGCAATATGAGCTGCGAATCAATAAAGAGGCTCTAAAAGACGAAAAGGAGAATCAACCATGATCGTCCGTTTTTCGAAGCGCCAGCTGCTAGTTTCGCTTTTGGCACTGGTGCTTGTCGGCACATCTGTCGTCCTGCTTTATTTTTACACGCTGAAGCCGCTTTACAGCCGCCTCGAGGAGTTAAGAACGACGGTTGAAAATGAAAAGAAGCTGCTCGCTACGATGCAGACGCAAGCGGAGCAGCAACAGACGGACCGGACAGCCAGCGTGGTTGAACTGCAAAAAAAAGTGCCCGTCAAACCGCTCGTGGAGCAGCTGATCCTTGATTTAGAAAAAGCGGAGGTTCTCTCGGACAGTTTGATTTCCGGCATGTCTTTTAATGAAGAAGCGGATGTCAATGGGCAGCCACCAGCCGATAGCGCACAGGGGCAAGAAAATGGAACACAGGCCCGTACAAAGGAGCAATCGGCAGCTCAGAAAACGGATTCTGCTGCCCCTTCTTTGCCGCAAGGATTAAAAAAAGTAACGGCTCAGCTTACGGTGCAATCCCCGTCTTACTATCATTTGGAAAGGTTTTTACAAACGCTTGAGAAGCTTGACCGCATCGTTTCTGTTGAAACGCTATCTTTTTCGGGAAATCCAGAGCTGACATCGATTGACACACAGACCGAGCCGTTAACCTACTCATTGACGATCAGCGCTTTTTACCATCCTGGATTAGCGAAACTGCAAAAACAAACACCGCCGCTTGACGTTCCTTCCCCAAGCGGAAAGCGGAATCCATTGACTGAACTGCTGCCGGATGATGGCGATGAGGAACGATAAGCATTTGCGCCTGCTGCGGGCAAATCGGGGAATGACGTTAATAGAATTGCTGGCAGTGATCGTGATTTTAGGAATCATTGCGTCCATTGCCGTCATTGTCATGTTTCATATCATTGAGAAATCGCGGCAGCAGGCGTTCGTTTCGAACGCGTTTGCTCTTTATGAAGCCGCCCGTCTTCGTGTCAGCGCAGGAAATGTCGAATTTTTAGCGCCTGAAACTTCTGAAATGCTGACGTATAAGCAACTTGTCGCAGACGGTGTGCTTGAGCCGGTTCGCGATCCGTTTACCGGCCGCGTGCTGTCAACAGACGATAATCCTTCCTATGTGCTCGTCCGAAAAAGCGCGGATGGCCATCTTCAGTACGCGGTTTGTTTAAAGGGGGAAACAAAGCAGCTTTGCTCTTACAGCGATACGCAAGAGGAAATACCGGTGAAGGAGCTGTCTGTCTCGCTCATTACCGATATTCGATAGAACGAAATTTGGCGAAAACCTTCGAGAACAAGACGACAAATGTCTTGTTCTTTTTTGTTTCCAGTATGATAAGATGGGCAAAGAATGGAAGAAACGGGGATGATAGAATCATGGACAAGCACGACAAAGAAATAAAAGTCAAGATCAATGGAAAAGAGCAGTCATTTATGATGGAAAAATCGACAAGCCTCCCATTGCCGGAAGCGGAGGTCAGTGCAACGAAGGAGGAATTCTCCATTTCTCCGATTATCTCTTTCGCCGGCGAAAACAGCAAACCGAAACGGGCGGCATGGGGACGCTTCACTCATGGGCGCGCCAAATCAGCCATTTTGGCGATTTTATTAGCTGTCATCGTCGGGACAAGCTTTGGCTTGGTCGTTCTTTATGCCATTCCTAAACCAAAAGAAACCGCTTCGGTGGACGATAATGGCTCGGCTATTTCGCTAGAGCAAACACAACCTCAAGAAAAGACAGCCCCTTCTTCAACGGAACCGACGTCAACATCGTCAGCCTCATTGACCGTGAGCGTCATTCAGGCAGGGGTGTTTAGTGACGAAAAAGTGGCAAAGGCCTATGCTCAAAAGCTGCAATCTTCTAATCTCCCAGCTGTTTTAATTGGAAAAAATCCGACATCCGTATTCATTGGTGTGGGAAAAGACAAGCCGTCACTTAGCCTTCTGAATGACCTGTACAAGCAAAAGGGAGCCGATACGTATATCAAGTCGATGTCTGTTCAGCAAGTGAAACACTCCTCATGGCAATCATTTTATCAAGAGCTGGCGACGTTATCTGTGCAATTGCTAGAGAAAAAAGAAGCGAGTGATGGACAGTGGGAATCATTGCAAAAAAAATATAAACAGCTGCAAGCTTCAGATGCCTCCAGTGATCAAGTATGGAAGTCGATCGAGAATGCGTATTTGTCGTTAATCGCCTATCGCGAGAAAAAGGATGATGCTTTGTTATGGAAGACGCAGCAGCAATTGCTGGATCTATTAAAATGACAGAAAAGCGGACGGGTCAGCCTCTCCGCTTTTTTTGCTTGAAAATAGTTCTGCCATGATTGGCAGTCACTGTTCTATGAGCGAATAAAATAAAACAAAGACTTGCCTGGCTTCCGACTTTTCATACGAATAGGCGACAAATGTCGCCAGACCGCTTTGGCCGCCGATTTTCCAGGCGTCTTTTAGGCTGCGTTAATGATCGATGGAAGCTCCCCCATCTTTTTAAATAAAAAAATTGTGTCGAATTGTGAATTTTGGTACGATACAGGTGTATCTTCCGATTTGAAACGAAGAAAAAGGATGGGATGGTAGATGAAGCTGATACTTGCCTCAAGTTCTCCTCGGCGCAAACAACTGCTGAATATGGCGGGCCTCCATTTTGATATCCTCGCTAGCGAAATCGATGAGCACATCCAAGCCAACCAAACACCAGAAGAAATGGTTCAATCGCTTGCTTATCAAAAAGCGAAAGAAGTGCAGCGAAAGCATCCAGATGCCTATGTCATCGGTGCAGATACGATTGTCGTACATGAAGGACAGGCGCTGGGCAAGCCAAAAACAAAGCAAGAAGCATTTGAGATGCTGAATAGGCTATCTGGGCAAACTCATGAAGTGTTTACAGGAGTAGCGATTCTTTCACCAGAAAAAGAAACGGTTTTTGCTGAGCGCACAGCCGTCACGTTTTGGGATATGACAAAAGAAGAAATTTGGGAGTACATCGAAACAGGAGAGCCGATGGATAAAGCAGGTGCATACGGCATTCAAGGGAAGGGAGCTTTGTTTGTGAAACAGATCGTAGGAGATTATTTTTCTGTTGTGGGACTTCCGCTTTCCCGAACGATTCGTGAGCTGAAAAAGCTTGACTGGAAACAAGAAGAAAGGAATGGTGAGTAAAAAGCAATGACGCTGATGATTCGTGACGTTCCAAAGGAGGCGCGTCCGCGCGAACGCCTTCTATTTAACGGCCCGGAAAGCCTGTCTAATCAGGAGCTGCTGGCGCTCTTATTGCGTACCGGAACAAAGTCTGAATCGGTGCTTGAGCTTGCCCAACGGCTGCTCCATCGTTTTGAAGGGCTGCGTCTGCTGAAAGAGGCAACAATTGAAGAAATCACCAACATTAAAGGAATCGGCAAAGCAAAGGCGGTGCAAATTTTAGCCGCCATTGAATTGGGCCGCCGGATAGGACGGCTCAGCTACGATGAACGATATGTGATTCGTTCGCCGGAAGATGGGGCAAAATACCTCATGGATGATCTGCGCTTTTTATCACAAGAGCATTTTGTCGCCATTTACTTAAATACCAAAAACCAAGTGATCCATCGAAAAACCGTGTTTATCGGCAGTTTGAATGCCTCTATTGTCCATCCCCGCGAAGTGTTTAAAGAAGCGATCAAACGATCTGCCGCTTCTATTATTTGCGCCCATAATCATCCTTCAGGAGACCCAACTCCGAGCCGCGAAGATGTGGAAGTGACAAAACGCCTTGTCGAATGCGGCCGAATCATGGGAATCGAACTTTTAGACCACTTAATCATTGGCGATCAAAAGTTCATCAGTTTGAAAGAAAAAGGATATATGTAAGTAGTTCTCTTTTTTTGTCGAATGAGTTATAATAACAGTTATGAGTTTTTCCTCGCCATGCTGTACAAATTTGGAATGACGAATAAAATCGAAAAATGAGTATAAAAATTAGCATTTCGTTTCAGAAAGGAAGATACAAATTATGTTTGGATTAGGAACAAGAGATCTTGGAATCGACTTAGGAACAGCCAATACTCTTGTATATGTGAAAGGAAAAGGCATTGTTGTCAGAGAACCGTCAGTCGTTGCATTGCAAAAGGACACAAAACAAATTGTGGCAGTCGGAAATGAAGCGAAAAACATGATCGGCCGGACTCCGGGCAACGTTGTCGCTTTGCGTCCAATGAAGGACGGAGTCATCGCTGATTATGAAACGACCGCGATTATGATGAAATACTACATTAACCAAGCAACCAAAAATAAAGGATTTTTGGCTGGAAAACCTTATGTGATGGTATGTGTGCCCTACGGCATCACAGCTGTTGAGGAGCGGGCGGTGATTGATGCCACGCGTCAAGCTGGGGCACGTGATGCGTATACTATTGAAGAGCCATTTGCCGCAGCGATCGGCGCCAACTTGCCGGTATGGGAGCCGACTGGAAGCATGGTCGTCGACATTGGCGGCGGTACAACAGAGGTTGCGGTCATTTCTCTCGGCGGGATCGTTACGAGCCAATCGATCCGAATTGCTGGAGACGAGATGGATGAGTCGATTATCCAATATATCCGCAAAACATACAATCTCATGATCGGGGAGCGGACGGCGGAAGCGATTAAAGTCGAAATAGGGTCCGCCGGAACCCCAGAAGGAATTGGCACGATGGAAATCCGTGGGCGTGATTTGCTAACAGGATTGCCAAAAACGATTGAAATCAGCGCGGAAGAAATTGCGGAAGCGCTACGCGACACGGTCTATGCCATTGTGGATTCGGTGAAAAATACATTGGAGAAAACGCCGCCGGAGCTGGCTGCTGATATTATGGACCGCGGAATTGTGCTGACAGGGGGCGGAGCCTTGCTGCGCAATCTTGATAAAGTCATCAGCAAGGAAACGGAGATGCCTGTGATTGTAGCGGAAAATCCGCTTGATTGTGTTGCGATCGGAACAGGAAAAGCGTTAGACCATATTCATCTATTTAAAAACAAAGCGAAAAGCCATCGCTAATTGCAAGAGGTGTAAATCATGCCACAATTCTTTTTAAACAAACGACTGATTTTATTGCTTGTCAGCATTATTTTTCTCGTGGCATTGATTGGTTTTTCCTTGAAAGACCGGAAAGAGTTGACATGGTCTGAGCAATTCGTAAAAGATACAACCGGTTTTGTCCAGCTTTTGTTCCATAAGCCCGCACAGCTCGTTGCGGGCTTCTTTGAGAATGTTCAAGACATCAAGAATACATACAAGGAAAACAAGATACTCAAAGAGCGGCTTGAAGAATATGTGATGCTGGAAGCAGAAGTTCAAACTTTAAAGAAGGAAAACGAGGAGCTTCGTGCGATCTTAAAGAAAAAAGAAAGCTTGCGTGATTTTGTTGCCATTCACGCGACCGTTATCGGGCGGAATCCTGAGCGCTGGCAGGAAACAATTATTATCAATAAGGGCGAGCAGCAAGGCGTGAAAAAGGATATGGCGGTCATTACGCCTGGAGGATTGATCGGAAAAGTCCAGCATGCTGCACAATTTACAGCTACCGTTCAACTTTTAAGCTCTATTGATCGGAAAAACTTTATTTCCGCTTACGTCCAAACGAAGAATGAAAGTGTGTTCGGATTGATTGAAGGCTATGATGAAAAACGCAAGTCCTTGCTTTTAAAACAAGTGCCATTTGATGCGAAAATTGAGAAAAAGCAATTGGTCATGACATCAGGGCTTGGCGGCATTTTTCCAGAAGGTCTCCCGATCGGCGAAGTGGAAGAGGTCGTGCCGGACCAATACGGTTTAACCAAAATGGTGTATGTCAAACCGGCTGCAAACTTTTATGATATTGACGATGTCATTGTCGTCAAACGAAAAATAGACGCTGCGCAAGAAGAGGAGGAAGCAAAGTGAAAAAGCTGTTTCTTCCTTTTCTCGCCATTGTGATTTTTATGAGCGAAAGCATTTTAGTCGATTTATGGCCGAAAAATGAATGGTATCAAGATTATTTATTTGCTCCCCGTTTTCTGTTTGTTTTTATTTTATTGATTACCGTGTATGTCACGCGAACTTATGGAATGATTTATGGTTTTATCTTCGGACTGCTGTATGATGTTGTTTATACAGAAATTCTTGGAGTGTACGCGTTCGCGTTTACTTTAATGGCCTATGTGATGGAAAAAGCTATGAAAATCTTTCATAATCATCTAGCCGTTACTTGTTTTCTCAGTATGCTGGCCATTATGATGCTGGAATTTTATGTTTATGGTATTCAACTGCTAATTGGAAAAACCGATATGCCGATTGACCAATTTAATTCACACCGCCTTTTGCCAACGTTGCTGATCAATGTCATTTTTCTTTTTCTTTTTTCTTATCCGCTAAAGCAATGGCTGCTGAAATTTGGACGTGACGAGCGGGAAGAATGAAAAGGAAAATAGGCGGGGGTTGTAGAATTATTCGTTGAGGTGAACGTTGTGAATAGGCAAAAACAACCATATGTCACGATGAAGGGAACGAAAGATGGGCTGACGTTGCATCTCGATGATATGTGCTCCTATGATGATTTAATTGCGGAGTTGGATGAAAAGCTAATGATCAATGAGAATAAGGATTTTGACGGACCGCTCGTTTCTGTTCATCTTAAGCTTGGAAACCGCTATTTAACGCCGGAGCAGGAGGAAGAATTGCGCGCGCTTATCCGGGCGAAAAAGAATTTAGTCGTTGCTTCGATTGACAGCAATGTCATGACGAAGGAAGAAGCGATTGAATGGAAGCAGAAAACAGAAATCGTTTCTGTTGCCAAAATCGTCCGTTCCGGGCAAGTGCTTCATGTGCATGGCGATTTACTGCTAATAGGCGATGTCAATCCAGGGGGAACGGTTATTGCTGGAGGCAATATTTTTATTCTTGGAGCGTTAAGAGGCATTGCGCATGCGGGATGCTACGGCAATAAGGAGGCTGTGATTGCGGCGTCTGTGATGAAGCCGATGCAGCTGCGCATTAGCGATGTGATGAATCGCGCTCCGGATTATAAAGTCGACGAACAAAATGAAATGGAATGTGCCTACATTGACGACAATGACCAAATTGTTGTCGATCGCTTACAGCTACTTATGCATCTTCGACCGACTTTAACACGGTTAGAAAGGAGATTTTAGCAGTGGGAGAAGCTATCGTCATTACATCAGGAAAAGGCGGCGTTGGGAAAACAACGACAACCGCTAACTTGGGAACGGCCCTTGCGCTATTAGGAAAACGTGTCTGCCTTGTTGATACGGATATCGGACTGCGCAATCTTGATGTTGTCATGGGTCTTGAAAACCGGATTATCTATGATTTAGTGGATGTTGTAGAAGGGCGCTGCACGGTGCAAAAAGCGCTTGTAAAGGATAAGCGGTTTGACGATAAGCTGTATTTGTTACCTGCGGCACAAACAAGCGATAAAACAGCAGTGGCGCCGGAGCAGATGAAGCAGCTTGTGGAAGAGCTTAAGCAAGATTATGATTATGTGCTGATCGATTGTCCGGCTGGTATTGAGCAGGGATTTAAAAATGCGGTGGCCGGAGCAGATGAAGCGATTGTGGTGACAACTCCAGAAGTATCATCCGTTCGCGATGCCGACCGCATCATCGGATTGCTGGAAAAAGAAGAGCATGTGAAGTCGCCGCGGCTTGTCATCAACCGCATTCGCGGCCATATGGTCAAAAGCGGCGATATGCTGGATATTGATGAAATTGTGATGCACCTATCCATCGATTTGCTCGGCATTATCGCCGATGATGAAAACGTCATCAAAGCGTCCAACAATGGGGAACCGATTGTTCTTGATCCAACCAGCAAGGCCTCGATCGCCTATCGAAATATTGCGCGCAGAATTCTTGGCGAATCTGTGCCGCTGCAATCGCTCGAATCAGAACAAAAAAGCATGTTTACACGAATCAAGCGTTTTTTTGGTGTTCGTTAAAGGGAAAGCTAGTTTGAAAGCTGAATCATTCAGCTTTTAAACTAGCTTTTTTAAGCATAACCCCATAGGTTGTCTCATACATTAGTTACAAACGATCATGTGGGGGAATGGTGATAACCGGATGAATAAGCGTGCAAAAGAGATTCAGAAGCGAATCGAAAAACGAAAGCGGCAGCGTTCGCTTCAGTATGACCGTTCTTATCAGCCGCTTGTAGATTTATCGGATGAGGAGCGATATGGGCAACCTGTCATTACATATGACCGCTATCCGACAGATGAGCCGCATCATCCGTTATTTAAAAAGGAAGTGTTTTTATTAAAAACATTTGTCGCTGCTTGTCTTGTGCTCATATCAGCGATTGCCTTTAAAAACCCTTCCGCAGCGTTTGAGCCTGTGCGCGCGGTCGTGAAGCAGACAATGGAGAATGAATTTCAATTCGCGGCGGTATCGAAGTGGTATGAGGAGAAATTTGGCGAGCCGTTTGCTTTATTTCCCGAGAAAAAGACAGAAACGGTGAAAAAAAGCGAGAAATCTTATGCGATTCCTGCTTCGGGGCGCGTTCTCGAAAATTTCGAAAAAAATGGACAAGGAATTATGGTTGAAACAAATGTCAACACTCCTGTAGAAGCAATGGATGACGGAATCGTAATATTTGTCGGCAATAAAGATAAATTTGGCAAAACGGTTATCGTCCAGCATGCGGATGGAAGTGAATCTTGGTACGGAAATTTAGGGAGTATTACGGTCAAGCTATATGATTTCATTGAAGCAGGCAAAGAAGTCGGAACGGCGATGAAGGATGGGAATCAAGCAAAAGGGGTTTTTTATTTTGCGATTAAGCAAGGGGATCAATTTATTGACCCGATTCAGGTGGTTCCCTTTGAATAAGTATCTAGCTTTGCTTATGAAAATACACATCCATCCGCTGCTGTGGCTGATGGGAGGAATCGCCGTTATTACCGCGCATTTTCAACAATTGCTTCTTTTATTTTGTATTGTATTGATTCATGAGCTTGGACACGCTGTCACGGCGCTTTTTTTTTCTTGGCGCATTAAACAAATTTTATTGCTCCCTTTCGGAGGCGTTGCTGAGGTTGAAGAGCACGGGAATCGGCCGTTTCGCGAGGAGCTGCTTGTAACATTGGCTGGTCCGGCGCAACATATCTGGCTGTTAGGGTCTGGCTTTGTGTTATGGGAAGCAGGGATGATATCAGATGATACTTGGCAGCTATGGGCTCGCTACAATGTGACAATCTGTGCTGTTAATTTACTGCCTATCTGGCCGCTTGATGGCGGGAAGCTGCTGTTTCTCGCTTTAACCCGTTGCTTCCCCTTTGAAAAGGCACATAAGCAGATGGTGATTGGTTCATTGATCGCTCTTTTTTTATGGATCGCAGGCATTTTTTTCATTGCACCGTCCCAACTTGATCTATGGGTAATCGCGCTTTTTCTTTTCATTTCGCTTTGGAAGGAATGGAAGCAGCGGCGTTATGTGCTGATGCGTTTTTTATTGGAGCGCTATTATGGAAAAAAAGGCGATTATCAGAAATGGCAGCCGATTAAAGTAGAGGAAACGGAGCCGGTGCAAAAAGTGCTGCAAAGATTTTACCGCTGTCAGAAGCATTCCATTATTGTGGTGAAAAATAAGAAAGAGCAAATCATTCTTGATGAAAGCGAAGTGCTGCACGCTTTTTTTGCCGAGCGGCAAACAAATGAAGCGATTGGCAACCTGCTCTATGTCTAAATGCGAAGACAGCCGCTTTTCTTTTGGATCCAAAAGAAAAGTGGCTGTTGCTGACGAATACTACTTATAGATGTCGCGAGACGCTGTACGGTTTTTGGACCGCTTTTATATATTGACATTCGTCATTTTCTTGTGGTACTATTCTCATGTTGTAGAAAATTTTGCGCGCATCAAAAGCGGCAAGATTTGGTGCAAAAGTCGTTTTGAAAGGCACCCATGCTACAACCGCTCAGCGCAGGTTGGAAGTGTTCGCATTGGCGAAACGCCTCGTGCTGGCGAGTCTGAGTCTATGTTAGGAGGTGCAACAATGTACGCAATTATTGAAACTGGCGGTAAACAAATTAAAGTTCAAGAAGGCCAAGAAATCTACATCGAAAAGCTTGATGTAGCGGAAGGCGAAACGGTTACTTTTGACAAAGTGTTGCTTGTAGGCGGTGAAACTGTAAAGGTTGGCAATCCTACAGTAGAAGGCGCAACGGTAACAGCTAAAGTTCAAAAGCATGGCCGCCAAAAGAAAATCATCGTGTTTAAGTACAAACCGAAAAAGAACTATCGTCGTAAACAAGGCCACCGTCAACCTTACACAAAAGTAGTGATCGAAAAAATTAACGCGTAAGGCGTCGACGATGATACACGTAGAAATTGAACGCACAGACGAAGGGAACATTAAGAGCTTTACGATGAGCGGCCACGCTCATTTCGCAAAGCGTGGACAAGATATCGTTTGTGCTGGGGCATCGGCGGTTTCCATCGGAGCGATCAACGCGATTGAAGCGTTGACGAAGATCAAGCCGCATATTACTCAAGGAGACAAAGGCGGATATCTTCGCTGCGAGCTTCCTGATATTGAGGATGTTCGCGTTGCTGCGAACGTACAGCTTCTCCTTGAAGCGATGCTCGTTTCATTACAAACGATTGAAAGAGATTACGGAAAGTATATCCGGGTTGTCGATAAACATAGGAGGTGAAACTCATGCTAAGACTTGACCTTCAATTTTTCGCATCGAAAAAAGGAGTAGGTTCAACGAAAAACGGTCGTGACTCCATCGCGAAGCGTCTTGGCGCGAAGCGTGCGGACGGCCAATTCGTAACAGGCGGTTCGATCCTTTACCGTCAACGCGGTACAAAAATTTATCCAGGCTTGAATGTTGGCCGCGGTGGCGACGATACACTTTATGCGAAAGTAGACGGCATCGTTCGTTTCGAGCGTTTGGGCCGTGATCGCAAAAAAGTGAGCGTATACCCAGTAACACAAGAAGCATAACAAACAAGGTTTGAAAACTCTAACCGCTTTTGGTTAGGGTTTTCTTTTTGCCCCGGTTTGAAACAGCCCGTCCAAAGCGATAAAGGTTATGCCTGGCGGGTTTATTGCCGTTAAAAAATCTCCTGGCAGATAGGCCTCTGCTTTTTATTTCGCCACTAGCTGTTTTATTTGCTATTTGGTATAATTTAACTAAAAATAAATGGGTAGGAGCGCCACCAATGAAGGAAAAATGGAGCATATTAGATGCGTTACGCCATTCCCGGCATGATTGGCTGAATAAAATCCAATTGATTAAAGGGAATTTGGCATTGAATAAAATAGAGAGAGTCCATGAGATTATTGAAGAAATCGTTCGGGACATGCAGCATGAGACGAAACTCACAAATTTAGGGGCGAAGCAGTTTGCAGAACTATTAATGACTTATAATTGGGAAGCGAAGAAAATTTCCATATCGTATGAAGTGCTCGGGGACGGCTGTGATTTATCGGCACATGTCAGCGAGCTTACCGAGTGGTGTCGAGCGTTTTTACAGGTGATGGAACAGCAAGCCGATATGAATCGTGAAAGCCATTTAGAGATTTCGATTGAAGCATTCGACGCGGAAGTGCGGTTGTTTTTTGACTACAGTGGCACAATAAGCGATGAGAACGCGTTTATGGAATGGCTCAACACTCATGAACGCGGAGCTTCCCTATGTTTAGAGCAATTTTCTATACATAAAGATGAAATGACCGTAGCGATTAAAATTGCACGTAAGCATCAAGGATAGATCGGAGGAAAGCAGCATGTTTGTCGATCAAGTAAAGATTTATGTGAAAGGCGGCGACGGAGGAAATGGAATGGTTGCATTTCGCCGCGAGAAATATGTACCAAAAGGCGGACCGGCCGGAGGAGACGGCGGCAAAGGCGGCGATGTTGTATTTGTGGTAGACGAAGGGCTCCGTACGCTTATGGATTTCCGTTATCAGCGCCATTTTAAAGCAGCCAAAGGCGAAAACGGGATGTCGAAGGGACAGCACGGAAAAAATGCGGAGGATTTAGTGGTCAAAGTGCCGCCGGGAACGGTTGTGATGGAGGCGGAAACGAAGCAAGTGCTTGCTGATTTAACAGAACATGGCCAACGTTTTGTCGTCGCGAAAGGCGGGCGCGGCGGGCGCGGGAATATGCGCTTTGCCACTCCTGCTAATCCGGCGCCAGAAATTGCGGAAAATGGCGAGCCGGGAGAAGAGCGCGATGTGATTCTTGAGCTGAAGCTGCTCGCTGATGTGGGACTCGTAGGATTTCCGAGCGTCGGAAAATCCACTTTGCTTTCAGTCGTCTCGGCTGCCAAACCGAAAATTGCCGATTATCATTTTACGACCCTCGTTCCGAATTTAGGGGTAGTTGAAACAGATGACGGCCGCAGTTTTGTGATGGCCGATCTACCGGGGCTGATTGAGGGGGCCCATCAAGGAGTCGGACTTGGCCACCAGTTTTTGCGCCATATTGAGCGAACTCGTGTTATTGTTCATGTCATTGATATGGCAGCGATAGAGGGCCGCGATCCGTATGAGGATTATGTTATTATTAATGAAGAGCTCAAGCAATATAATTTGCGGTTGACCGAACGGCCGCAAATCATTGTCGCCAATAAAATGGACATGCCGAATGCCGAAGAAAACTTGCAAGCTTTTAAAGAAAAGCTGCCAGAAGAGGTGCCGATTTTTCCAATTTCCGCGATTACTCGGCAAGGATTGCGCGATTTATTATTTGCCATTGCCGATCTTTTAGAAACGACACCGGAATTTCCGCTTCATGAAACGGAAGAGCCAGCCGTCCAGCGCGTTGTTTATACATTGGAGAAGGAGGCGCCAGCATTTACGATTACGCGCGACAGTGATGGCACGTTTATCGTATCGGGAGAGAAAATCGAAAAGCTGTTTAAGATGACCGATTTTTCACGAGATGAATCTGTGCGTCGCTTTGCACGGCAATTGCGTTCACTCGGAGTGGACGACGCTTTGCGCGAACGCGGGGCAAAAGATGGCGACATTGTGAAATTGCTCGATTACGAATTCGAATTTATCGATTAAAGAAGCGGAGGATGCAGTCCGTTGGATAAGTTAGATAAGAAATTTTATTTAGTGCGGGAAGATGTGCTGCCGGAAGCCATGCGAAAAGTATTGCAGGCAAAGGAGTTATTGGAACGGAAAAAAGTCGACTCGATAGCGGAAGCCGCCCAGCTGGTTGATGTGAGCCGCAGCGTATTTTACAAATACCGCGATGCGGTATTTCCATTTCAAGCTGTTGTGAAAGAAAGCATCGTTACATTGTTTTTCCATCTTGAAGATCGTTCGGGCACGCTATCCAAGCTGCTCAGTGTCGTTGCGGCGGCCGGCTGCAATGTGCTGACGATTCACCAGACGATTCCGCTGCAGGGCCGTGCCAACGTGACAATGTCAATTAGCACTAACGATATGAATGAGGACATCGAGAATTTATTGGCAAAATTGCGCCATCTCGAGTTTGTTGAAAAGGTGGAAATTGTCGGGTCAGGCGCTTATTAGAATCAGGGGAGAGGCGAATGATGAAAATTGGCTATTTAGGACCAAAAGCGACTTTTACGGATTTAGCGGTAACCACTCTATTTCCCGCTGCCGAAAAAATCGCATATGATACGATTCCGGAGTGCATTGATGCGGTCAGCAGCCAAGAAGTGGAGCTAGGAGTCGTTCCGCTTGAAAATACGATCGAAGGCTCGGTCAATTTGACGGTGGATTATTTGATTCATGAACAGCCGCTGCCGATTGTCGGGGAAATTATCGCGCCGATTCAGCAGCATTTAATGGTGCATCCCTATCATGCACATATGTGGAGTGACGTACAAGAAATTTACTCACATTCTCACGCGATTGCACAATGCCATAAATTTTTGCATCAAAATTTTAAAAAAGCAAAATATGTGTATATGACGTCAACGAGCGCTGCCGCTCAATTCGTCAGCCAAAATCCGCATCTTCCAATCGCGGCGATTGCCAATCGCTTGGCCGCGGAAGAATATGGTTTAACCATCGTACGTGAAAATATTCACGACTACGATTATAATCATACAAGATTTATTGTCGTCCGTCGGCAGAATGAAGCGTTGCCACTGCAATCACCGCTGTATGCGGGCGATAAAACAACGCTGATGATCGCATTGCCGAAAGATCAAGCCGGCGCCCTGCACCAAGTGCTGTCCGCCTTTGCCTGGCGCCGTCTAAATTTAACGAAAATCGAATCGCGTCCAGCGAAAACGGGCTTAGGAAACTATTTTTTTATTATCGACATCGATCAAAAAATGGATGATATCCTCATCCCCGGAGCCATCGCTGAGCTTGAGGCGCTCGACTGCACGGTGCAAGTATTGGGAAGCTATCCCTACTATATCATTTAAGAATCCCCCCAGCTGCGTAAAATGCGGCTGGGGGTGTTTTATGTATTAGATGTTGCTTGACTATTAAGAGAATCTCTTATGAATATTTTCATCCTACATGGTGTTTAAAGGTAGAAAGAAGTATGTGACAGTAGATGTTTGTAAAATTACATTATTTGGATTATTCTAAATTTCTATATGGCGTTGCTATAATTTTATTGTCATCCGGATGATTAGAAAATGATGAAAGGAAGACAATAAGATGGCAAGGAAACGGGGATTTCGCTATAAGTGCTATATGGCTGTGATTCTTTCCTTTTGCTTAATTTTTAGTTCTATTGCTCCATCGTTTACTCAGGCTGCTCTTGGAAAGTCAGATCGAGTGATGACGAAAAAACAAAAGATTGAAGCTCAACTTGGTGATCTTCCTGACAAACGGCCAAAAACAAAATTGGAATTAGAAAGCAAGCGAACCAAGTACTCAACTCGATACTTGAATCCAGATGGAAGTTTTACAGAAGAGATATATCTACAACCTCAATTTTATCAAGATCCTCTTGATAAAAAATGGAAAAAAATTAATAACAATCTAAAAGCAAATAAAACAAACCAATTTGAAACTACAGCTAATGTCTTTAAAGCTGCATTTGCAGAACATTCTAATCAAGCTGAACTTGTTTCTATTGCAGAAAACGATAAAAAACTTTCACTTATTCCGATTAATGATAAAAATGTACAAGGAATTGTCAAAAATAATGAAATTACTTATAAGGGATTATTTGAACAAACAGATGTGCGATACCGTATTCAAGGAAATGCTGTCAAAGAAGATATTATTCTGAACAATAAGCCTTCCAATAATGCATTTACTTTTGAGATTAAATTAAAAGGATTGACTGCTGTTGCTAAAAAAGATGGCACCATCGTTTTTGAGGATGCCAAAGGGAACCCTCAATGGTATTTTGAAAAGCCATATATGTTTGATGCAAATAATAAGTATTCGGACCAAGTTGCTTTTCATTTGCGCCAGGAAAATGGTAGAACTTATGTAGATGTTATAGCGGATGAAAATTTTTTGCAGGATCCGGATACAACATACCCAGTAACGATTGATCCTACGATTAATGATTGGGATGTTTTACGTGATAATTTTATTGCAAGCAATTATCCTGACTCAATTTACTCGAGTAACACATACATGAATACAGGATACAGCAGTTATTTCGGCATGACTCGTGCTTTAGTGAGATTTTACCTTCCAAGTCTTCCAAGTGATAGCGTGATTTCCAATGCGACATTTAATGCATATCAAACAAATGCTGATGGTCAACAAGTGTCCATTGATTTATATCGGATCACAAGTAACTGGTCTTCTTCTGTTACTTGGAATAATCAACCTTCTGTTCGAAGTACAAAAGAATCAACAACAACAAACAATACAGCCAATGCGTA
This sequence comes from Anoxybacteroides rupiense, assembly GCF_014196195.1. GTDB lineage: Bacteria > Bacillota > Bacilli > Bacillales > Anoxybacillaceae > Anoxybacteroides > Anoxybacteroides rupiense. Next base: position 297,071 of record NZ_JACIDF010000003.1, read on the forward strand.
CTGGAGTTGGGACATCACTCAGTTAGTTAAGGACTGGTACAATGGCATTCAGCCAAACTACGGATTGATGTTAAAACAACAAAACGAATCGTCTTCTCCCTATCGCGCATTCAATACGGTAAATAGCAGTGTTAATACTCCACGCATCACGATTAACTATTGGGTAGAGCCAATCGGCCAAGAATCTTTCTGGACGACCACTAAAGATGGGGTGAATCCAGCAAACGGAAACTTTGTTTTACAAACAACGGATCTTGCTATTTCTGGTCTGGGTGAAGATGTTGAAGTTACAAGAACATACAATAGTCGAAAGTCCGGAACAAATGGAATGTTTGGTTATGGTTGGATGTCTAATGTCGAAATGAACATTTGGGATGCAAGCAATGGCCCCATTACGTTTGTTGATGGAGATAATACTCGTCATATTTTTGGTGAAAAAGTGGGTGGGGGATACGAAGCTGCTGGTGGTGTCTATCTTGATCTAATCAAGAATGGAGACGGCACTTATACAGTAACAAAAACGGACGGTACAAAACTTTATTTCAATGCAAATGGAAAACTTTCTCGCATTGTTGATACAAACGGGAACACAACTACATTGAATTATAATGCAAACGGAAAATTAGCTTTAATTACAGATGCATCAGCAAGAACGACGACCATTTCCTATGGAACAAATGGATATGTATCAAGTATCACCGACCCGGCAAATAGAACCATCTCTTATGAGTATGATACTTTCGGTAACCTAACCAAAGTCAGGGATGCTCAAGGAAATGCGACCATTTTTACGTATGATTCAGATCATAATCTAACAAGTATTAAAAATGCTCGAAATATTATGACGACAATTGGCTATGATACATCGGACCGCGTAAAAAGTATTGAACGCCCTATTACGATTAACGGCACGCCTGCAACGAGTATTACCAATTATTCCTATGACAAAACCAATAGTGTTACGTCGGTTACAGATGGAGAAGGGAGACGGATAGATTATACGTACAACGCTAACGGCAATATTATTCAAATCACAGAAAATCCTTTAGATGCTCAAAACAAAGCTGTAACCACATTTGATTATGATAATAACAATAATTTAACCCGAGTGATAGAACCAAATGAAAATAAGGCAAACGGAACCGCAGCGTTCATTTATCAATATGACGAAAAAGGAAATATCGTTAGCGTTCAATTGCCGGAAAATCAGTCCGCACAATATACGTATGATTTACAAAACAATCTTATCAAAGAGCAGGATTTTAACAGCAACGTCAGCACCTTTGATTATGACCAAAATAATAATCAAACCGAAGCGATTGATCCTTATACGCAATCAGTTTCGCAACGATACGATAATGTGGGAAATTTGCAGTATTCGACGTATCCAATGTCATCAGCCGATAACTTGGTAAGTAACTCTAGCTTCGAATTGGATAATAATGCGGATAATTGGCCAGATAACTGGACAAAGGCGGTAGAATCAGGGAAAACCGCTACATTCAGTTGGACCGCAACAAGCAAATTTGGGAATAAAGGGATTAGTATTTCCAATTCAACTGGATGGGCAATTGTTAGTTCTGATAAGCAGCCGTATGATGGTGGAATTTATGTGGCAAGCGGTTATGTAAAAACATCGTCCATGTCTGCACAGGCCCTTATAAAAGTTGAATATTTTGATGCACAAGGAAACTGGTTAAATCAAAAAATTTCTTATGGGTTGGCAGGAACGAACGACTGGACCCGATTTCATGTTGTAGCGGATAATGCTCCATCGGGAACTCGGACGATTCGAGTATCTGTCGGTATAAACGCTGGTTCTGGAACTGCTTATTTCGATGGGATCCAACTAGAGAAAGGAACGGTTGTCAGCGCCTATAATCTTGTAGATAATTCAAGCTTTGAGCGAGATGTTAATAGTGATGGAATTCCTGACAGTTGGACAACAAGCGGCAACTTATCAGCAAATGATGGACTAGATACAACAGTTGCGAATATATATGTCGGAAGCAAGTCATTTAAAATCACGGGAGAGTCTGGGAAAAATAAATATATTAAACAACGAATCAATATTTCCGGCGACAGCAACACCAAACTTACGTTGTCTGGATGGTCCAAACAGGAAGGAGCCAATCCAAACGGCGGTTACTATAGCTTGCAAGTAGCGATCCACTATACGAATGGTACAACAGACTGGGACTACGCCAACGATTTCGATAAGATGAAGACCGATTGGCAGCATGTTGCCGCGGAAGTGAAGCCGAAACAGGCATTCGATTACATTGACGTGTATTATTACTATTATAATCAAACGGGCACAGCATGGTTTGATGCAATGCGTCTAGAAGTAGGAGCTTCTCTGACGTCGTACACGTATGATGCAAAGAAAAACTACGTCACCAAAGTCACCGATCCGGCAGGAAATACGGTTTCTTACACATACGATGCTATCGGAAACCAAACGAGCGTCACAGATGGAAAAGGAAAAACGACTTCTTACGAATATAACAACAATAACCAATTAACCAAAGTCACCGACCCAAACGGAAATGTGACTACCTATGGTTACGACGGTGTGGGAAATCGAACATCGGTCACTAATGCAAAGAATTATACAACCAACTATACGTATAATGAATGGAACCAAATCTCTAGTTTCAAGAACCCGTTAAATCAAACGACATCCTTTGCCTATGATAAAAACGGCAATCTTACAGGGGTTACGTATGCAACCGGGGATCGCGTATCCTATAGCTACAACGCGCTGAACCGACTCGTTGCCGTTGCTTACAACGGGACAACAAAATGGACGTTCAATTACGATGCCAATGGCAACGTGACGTCGGTGACGGATGCCAATGGAAATGCGACCACGTACACATACGATAAAAACAACCGTCTGACTCGCATCAGCAAAGGATCATCGAACGCCATTGCCTACGGTTATGACGATAATGGAAATGTTACATCGACATCCATTACGGCTGGTACAACGACTGATACGATCGGATACAGCTATAATCCATTGGACCAGTTAGTCGTCTTGTCAAGAAACAGCGCGAATTTAGCGAGATTTACGTACGATGAGCGCGGAAATATTTCGTCCATCATCCATGCCAATGGAACTTATACCGCTTATGAGTATAACGATGCCAATCAGCTAAAATCACTGAAAAACTTCGGTGCAAACGGAAATGTTTTAAACTACTTCCTCTACAATTACGATGCCAACGGCAATATTACGACTGTAGAAACAAAAGATGGCACGATTACGTATCAGTATGATGCATTGAATCAGCTGACAAAGGAAACACTAGCGGATGGAACAGCGATTACGTATGAATACGATGCGGTTGGCAACCGGACGAAGAAAATCGTCAACAATGGAACGACTACGACAACGACCACGTATACGTATGATGCTGCGGACCAATTAACAGCCGTTAACGGACAGGCATACACATATGACGTGAACGGGAATTTAACGAACAACGGCAACAAGACGTTTGTGTATGATAACGAAAACCGTCTCATTCAAGTAAAAAACGCATCCGGCGCTACGATCGCAACCTATACGTATGACCATCAAGGAAGACGTATCAGCAAAACAACATCAAGCGGTACGACTTACTATCACTACGATGGCGACTCGATTCGCTTGTTGTATGAAACAGATGCCAACAACAACATCGCAGCGGAATATACGTGGGACGCATTGGGCCGCCCGGTCACGATGACGAAAGGCGGAGTCACTTACTACTATCATGTAAACGGCCATGGAGATGTCGTCGCATTGACGGATGCAAGCGGAAATGTCGTCGCGCAATACCAATATGACGCATGGGGCAACATTCTGTCTAAAACCGGTGCGCTGGCAACAGCAAACCCATACCGTTATGCTGGTTATTATTACGATGAGGAAACCGGGTTATACTACCTAATGGCGCGGTATTATGATGCGAATATGGGACGGTTTATTACAAGAGATACGTTCCATGGGTTTGAAAATGAGCCGCAAAGTTTGAATCAGTATGCGTATACGAAAAATAATCCGGTAATGTATGTGGATCCAAATGGAAACTATGCATGGATTGTATTGTCGTTTTTAAGTGGAGGCGCAAATGCAACTTGGCAAATGGTTTGGGACTTTTATAAAAAATATAAATTTAATCGGAGTGCGTGGATAAATAAATTTGATTGGAAAAAATTCGGTAAGTTATTTGTTACGGGGGGTTTAATAGGTATATATGGTAGAGGAATAACTAGTTATATGACCAAGTCTCAAATAGCTAAAGCAGGTCAGTTTGCCTGGGATGTCACATATGCGGCAAAAGAATATATATTATTGCAAGTAGCAGGTGGAGACCCTATCACATGGTCTGGGCTAGTTGACGCTATTTGGAATAAGGCTAAAGGATATCTAGATTTTTTAAAGAAATTAAAGTAAGATATTTTAATTATATAAAGGAGCATTCCTGTAATGAGGAAATTTGAGGTTTGATAAAAAAAGTCCCCTTGGTATAGTACAGGGTGTCAATGCGCGTTGACCCCGAATTTCAATAAACCAAGGAGGACTCAAAATGAATTATACACAAAATCAAAAAAGCTCTCAAATTACACCATCAACTCTCATTGTAGGTATTGATGTAGCTAAAGAAAAGCACATTGCCCGTTTTCAAGATGACCGAGGCTTAGAATTTGGCAAGAGATTGATCTTTGAAAATCGTATACACGGCTTTCAAACCTTATTAGATTGGGTTAATCATATTCAAAAAGAAAATCATAAGGACCACGTGATTGTTGGAATGGAGCCAACAGGTCATTATTGGCTAAATCTTGCCTACTTTCTTAAAAAGGATATGATGTAGTGCTAGTGAATCCCATACACGTCAAAAAAAGTAAAGAGCTTGATGACAATTCGCCTACAAAAAACGATACAAAAGATGCTCGTGTCATTGCACAGTTAATGAAAGATGGGCGATACTCCGTACCGAACCTATTAGAGGGCGTATACGCTGAACTAAGGGAAGGCGTCAAATTACGAGATCAGCTCATCAAACAGCTTATGATCATTGAAGGGAGGATTGAAAACGTCATTCAGCGCTTTTTCCTAGAGTTTTTCGATGTGTTTGGAGATTGGAAAGGTAAAGCAGCCTTTTATACCTTGCGCATGTTTCCATTTCCCTCTCATATTCAAAAGTTGTCACCAGAAGAAGTGCTGCAAAAATGGAAACCGTATGTACAGCGTGGGGGTGGGCTGAAACGAGCAACCCGACTCGTAGAAGTAGCGAAAAAGAGCGTTGGGATTGAGACAGGAATCCAGTTGGCAAAAAGAGAATTGGATTGCCTATTGGATCAATATGAGCTTTACAAGAAACAGTTAGCACAACTAGATGAAGAACTAGAAGGTGTTGTTGAAAGCATACCAAGTGCGAAACAAATGACCCATATCCGGGGACTTAGTCACCCTACCATTGCTTTGTTCTTTGCGGAAGTAGGAGATTTAACCAAGTACAATCATCCGCAACAATTAGTCAATCTGGCAGGGCTTTCTTTAAGAGAACACAGTTCAGGAAAGTATAAAGGGCAAACACGCATAACCAAAAGGGGGCGAAGACGTTTACGAAAAGCATTATACCTAGCCATTCGACCATTGGTTGCCCATAATCCTGTATTTAAAGACTTGCATCATTACTATACCAATCGGCCAGACAGGCCGTTAAAAAAACAACAGTCTCTAATTGCCTTGTATTGTAAATTATTACGTGTGTTATTTGCCATTGGTAAGAAACAGTGTGAGTTTGATGGATTAAAGTTATTAAAGGGATTCCCTCAAATAAAAGCATTACAGGCTGCGTAAAAGCTTTCAAATGACTTGTTATTCTGACAAACACCAATAGTGCAGAGTTGGAGTATATTTTTACCATTCGGGCATTAGACCCTGTAAAGGAGCATATCCAACCTCCACCTCATGGATACGCAGGACGAAGGAATGTGTGGATCTTATAATCCAGTGATACATGGGAGGGTGAGCGACCATGAGAAGTGTGGAGACTTCTTGCACGGTCATACATGATATTACAGATATTGTAAATTTGTATTATAGGATGTACCTCGCTATGTAAATATATTGAATGAATACAAGTAATATCCACTTATTTGGGATGAAGAAGCTATTATGTGTTAGCGAAATTCAAGGAAAACGCGAGAATTTTGAAGAAAATTAAAGTTTATAGAGGGAGTTGTTATGTTTATCTTATTTGCGGCAAGTATGGTGCTGTTATCGGGAATAGCTCTTCTTTACTGGACAATAAAGCACTTAAATAACGAGATTCATAAACAGAACGAGTATATAAATGATCCTACTCCAGAATCTTTTAATAAAGTTGTTATAATGTATTTTTTAAATATAATCCTAAGAATGTTGCCAGTAAAAATTATAAAAGGAATATTAGTCATATTTTCGATCGGTTTAATATTTTTATCAGCATTCTTTTTTTCTCTATTGTTTAATTAAGTAGTGTTTGAATATCGGGGACTAAACCTGTCACTTGTCAAATAGCATGTAGAATCCCCCAGCCGCAAAAAATGCGGCTGGGGGTGTTTTGTAAGGTGAGTATCTGTCACCTGGTTTATTGGATAGAGCAGATGTCAACAACAACATCGCAGCGGAATATACGTGGGACGCATTGGGCCGCCCGGTCACGATGACGAAAGGCGGAGTCACTTACTACTATCATGTAAACGGCCATGGAGATGTCGTCGCATTGACGGATGCAAGCGGAAATGTCGTCGCGCAATACGAGTATGACGCATGGGGCAACATTCTGTCTAAAACCGGTGCGCTGGCAACAGCGAACCCATACCGTTATGCCGGGTATTATTACGATGAGGAAACCGGGTTATACTACCTAATGGCACGGTATTATGATGCGAATATGGGACGGTTTATTACAAGAGATACGTTCCATGGGTTTGAAAATGAGCCGCAAAGCTTGAATCAGTATGCGTATACTCAGAATAATCCGGTGATGTATATTGACTCAAGTGGGCATTTAAGAATAATAGGAGTGAACTTGGCAGGCTCAATTTTTAATTTTGCTATCGGCGCAGCCGTTGGTGGTGGTACTGGTGCAATCCAAGCCTTTATTATTAAAAAAGGAAAAGAGGCAGCGAAAAGGCTGTTTTATAAAACCGTAGTGTCCCATCTACAAGCTTGGGGAGCAAATAAATTAGCTTGGATTGTAGGCTTTGCAGTGGGGGTTGCACTTGATTATTTAGATATAGGTACAATGATTGCAAAGGAAATTGACAAGCGGGATAAACATCCTAAAAACGGGTGGATTGATATTTAATGAAAAATTGGATGAAATCTATTACTTTATTTATATGGGGGACTCTTTTTCTATATCTAGTCAATTTCTTTGGTATACCTAAAAACATTTACTATTTTCTAATAGGTGTTCCTTTTGCTACCGGGATTGGTTTACTCATTATATTTCTTTTTGAAAAAAGTGATGATACAAACAAAAAATAATTATATTATTCGTGGCGCTGGTTGATCGTTGGGACGGATACCTGTCACTTGTCAAATATCATGTAGAATCCCCCAGCCGCAAAAAATGCGGCTGGGGGTGTTTTATAGGATGAGCATCTGTCACCCGGTTTATGTGACGAAGCGGGTGTCAATAAAAAATGGTCGCGCAATATATATATGGGCCGCCCGGTCACGATGACGAAAGGCGGAGTCACTTACTACTATCATGTAAACGGCCATGGAGATGTCGTCGCATTGACGGATGCAAGCGGAAATGTCGTCGCGCAATACCAATATGACGCATGGGGCAACATTCTGTCTAAAACCGGTGCGCTGGCAACAGCGAACCCATACCGTTATGCCGGGTATTATTACGATGAGGAAACCGGGTTATACTACCTAATGGCGCGGTATTATGATGCGAATATGGGGCGGTTTATTACAAGAGATACGTTCCATGGGTTTGAAAATGAGCCGCTTAGTATAAATCAATATGTTTACACTAAAAATAATCCTGTTATATATGTGGATATAAATGGTCACTTCGCTTTTCTTTTAGTTCCATTAGCAGGTGTATCAATTTCATGGCTAACAGCAGCCGCTGCTGAGGCAACCGCAATAGTGATTGCATATGTTGCAGCAAATGAGATAGTCAGTGTTTTAGAACGTAAATTTAATAGGAAAAACCCGACAGTTATCTATCGTACTGGAAGTGGAAACAGCACTAATTTAACTCCAAGACCAAAAGATGTTAGTGGGCTATCCTATACTACAGTAAAGCCTTTATCTGGACCGTATACAGCAACTACTATTGAGGCCATTAATGCAACAGGAAAACTAGTAGCAATAAAAGATGGTAAAACTCATGTGTCAGTGAGACCAGTAAATATGAAGAAAATGCAGGGATGGATAAACTCAAGGGAAAATGCTAATACTAGACCACATGAATATACAAAATTATTGCAGGCCCTTTCTGTGAAAGTTAAATAGTAGGAGATGAATTTTAATGGAACTTAGCGAAGTTAAAAGATTGATGAAAAACTTGAGTTGGAATATGCCCAAAGAAGTTCAACTATCTGCAATAAGGGAGTTAACAACAATTGATGATGAATACACTCCTTTGTTAATACAAGATACCGAGAAGCATTGTTGGGAGAATGCGGTTAAAGTTTTAAATAAAATTGGATACCCACGAAATAGGCTGGCGATACCCTACTTAATAGAGTTAATGCAAGATATGAATTGGCCTGGTGTCCCTACAGCGATAGAGATATTGAAGAGTATAGATAAAAGTGTGATAGTTCCACATATAGAGGCTTCGCTAATAAAAGCAGCTGAGGATGACGATCGCATGTGGATAGGGGGAATTCAGAGACTTATAGATATATTACAAATTTCTGAATCAGACTTTCATGATAAGGAAGTATATAAGTTATTAAAATTATCGGATTGGTAAACCAAGAAATTAGGAGCGGGCACTTGTCTTTTATGAAATAATATTGTATAGAATCCCCCCAACTGCGTAAAATGTAGCTGGGGGTGTTTTATAGAATGAGCATCTGTCACCCGGTTTATGTGACGAAGTGGGTGTCAATAAAAAATGGTCGCGCAATATATATATGGGCTGCCCGGTCACGATGACAAAAGGCGGAGTCACTTACTACTATCATTTGAACGGCCATGGAGATGTCGTGGCATTGACGGACGCAAGCGGAAATGTCGTCGCGTAATACCAATATGACGCATGGGGCAACATTCTGTCTAAAACCGGTGCGCTGGCAACAGCGAACCCATACCGTTATGCCGGGTATTATTACGATGAGGAAACCGGGCTATACTACCTAATGGCACGGTATTATGATGCGAATATGGGACGGTTTATTACAAGAGATACGTTCCATGGGTTTGAAAATGAGCCGCAAAGCTTGAATCAGTATGCGTATACGAAAAATAATCCTATTAATTCTATTGATCCGAATGGTCACTACTCAAAACGACTTGATTTGGGATTTAATAGTTATATTAAGGCCAATATAGGTTGGCAAGAAATATCTGTAACAATTAATTTAACTCCTGGATTTTTAATAAGTACTGGTATAGGCTTTGGTGCAGGTTTAGCCGCCAGTTATGTGATAAAGCAAGTTTTAACTTGGTATTTATTCCCGGTTCTTTCTAATATCATATTAACTAAGGGGGCCGAAAAAGTTGTTAACTATTTAGCAAAAAAGCTTTCAAAATCTGCATTTAAAAAAATAACCAAAGGATATAACTGGACAAAAAAATCTATATTCTACACAAGTTTAGTAGTTCCAAATCTAATATGCCCACTATTCCATGCAGAGCGGATATATCTAATTTTATTTTAAGGTTATACTCCAAATTAAAGTGATTGACTGACATACAAGGGAAGTAATCTTTAAATTTATATTGCCATGATTTTTGGACGGCCTGTTTTATGCACACTTATAATCTGTTTTTTTATGTTGAGTAAATAAAGAGCCGTTCGAGTATAATCAGTCCCTCATCCAGTACACGAACTTTTGTAAAACTATCTCCTAACCGAGGAAAAGAAGTAATTTGAATTAAGAAAATGGAGTGTTTAATTTTGGGAAACACACTGAGTTCACACAAATGGAAATTGATTTAATTAATAATTTAGTGTGCCATATTACGGTGATTATGGCTAAACTAAGAAATGATTGAAATGTCCCTTGATTGAAACTTTTAGATTTCAATAAATTAGCCATAAGGATGGTGTGAAAAATGGAGTTCATCTTGATGTCAATCATTTTTATTTTAATAGGGTTGTCTGTAATGTGGCTATCTATTTTTGGATCTAATGTAAAAATTAAAGAGTCTTCCTCTGGAACACCAACAGATGTTTCTGACTTTTTCCTTATGATGATTTATAAACTTTTCCCTCCTATAATTAGAAGGATATTTTTATTTTTGTTAGGATTAGGTATTGTAATTGGATTCATATATTTACTGTTTTTAAAATCCTAGCTAATGGATACGGTTAGGAACATCTAGCAGATTCATCGCTCAACTGTAGAAATCGAACAATCGCCTAAAAGAACATATTGATATGCATATAAACTGAAGTTTTATTTCATACTCTGGTTTTTTGTATACATGTACGGCGAATTGGTTTATTGCAAACCAACTTTGGAAACAGTGATGAGGAGATTCTTTTATTGCAATTTATACAAGTAGGGATGGAGCTTGTCGCTCGTCAATATCATGTAGAATCCCCCAGCCGCAAAAAATGCGGCTGGGGGTGTTTTGTAAGGTGAGTATCTGTCACCTGGTTTATTGGATAGAGCAGATGTCAACAACAACATCGCAGCGGAATATACGTGGGACGCATTGGGCCGCCCGGTCACGATGACGAAAGGCGGAGTCACTTACTACTATCATGTAAACGGCCATGGAGATGTCGTCGCATTGACGGATGCAAGCGGAAATGTCGTCGCGCAATACGAGTATGACGCATGGGGCAACATTCTGTCTAAAACCGGTGCGCTGGCAACAGCGAACCCATACCGTTATGCCGGGTATTATTACGATGAGGAAACCGGGTTATACTACCTAATGGCGCGGTATTATGATGCGAATTAACAGTGGGACGGGTGTCCGCCACTTGTCGAATTTAGTCTATAGAGATATTTTTTAAACTGTTGCTAGTTTTTTTATCTGTTTTAGGAACTGATGGCAATTCTTCTGCAAGAATTCTTAAAAATAAGTTAGATGTTTCTTTCAAGGATTGAGGCATTTTGTTTAAAATACTAGTGCCAATCTTGAGTTTTGCTTGAATAATTTTTCTAACAACCTGTTCATTCATAAGTTACTACCTCCAAATTGAATTTTTAATACGTCGTTCTCAAATTTGGCGCCGATAATGGCTAGAGGAGCTAATGTTCTTGGCAGCGTGATGTTTCGTTTTACAGCACCAGCACGAATAATGAGTTCGTCTCCCTTTTGATGGAGGGATAGCTCATGTTTATTGGCAAATGGAATATAGACAGAAAATGTATAGCGGTCACCATCTTTTTCGATTTGCTGTGTTCGTAAATTAAATTTGATAGATATAGGGTTGTCATCTTCTGCAAATATTGTTTCTCCCATTCGTTCTAGCATATTTACACCGACCAGTTCTTGCTCAAATAGTGGTGCATCGTATATTGGGAGGGGGGTAAAGCTGTCTTGAATCATTGTTTTGTATTTCCGTTGAATATCTTTCCATACTTGAAAATAAGGGTCAGCAATGCTGTCTGGAATGACACGGTTCACTATAATGGCATCCACGCTGTAATCGTATAAGTTCAAGTACGTAAAGCTGCGCTGAGCTTCCTTAACGACCATTTTTTCTGGATTGACAACAATCCGAACACTCGTAATATCACGGTTTGAAAGGATTTGTCGCATTTCATCAAGCTGCTCTAGCACATTTTCGAGCTCTTCCATAATATCGTCTGTTGGAAGTGGAATGCCAAGTAGAGGCTGCGCCACAGGACGAATCACTTTTAATGCTTTACGCTTCAGCGGGAATAGTTTCTCCATCCACCATCTGAGCATATCTGGAAAGCTGAGCATTGCCAGTGTTTCCCCTGTTGGCGCGCAATCTATAATGATGACATCAAATTGTTTTTCTTTATAATATTCTAAAATCTTTAAGAGGCTCATTAGATCTTCCATGCCAGGAAACATCGTTAATTCTTCTGTTGTAATATCATTTATTGAACGTGAAGTAAATAATAATGTGATGTACTTTTGGATTTTCCCCCAACCTTTTTCCATTTCATATGTTGTATTAATTTCCTGTGCCCATAAATTTTCCATCATTTGTGTTGGCTCGGAGGACAATGTAATACCGAAAGAATCTCCTAAGCTATGAGCTGGATCTGTGCTCATTACCAAAGTTTTGAATCCTTTTTTTGCGCTTTGTATAGCTGTTGCCGCAGAAATACTTGTTTTTCCTACGCCGCCTTTTCCAGTGTATAAAATAATTCTCATCATTAGTCCCCCTTAATGTTACGCATGTCAAATATTACGACTTTCGAAATAAATGATAGACAAAAAACCCGCAATGGGTTTTTATTCTATTGGGATATTTTGAATTCTTTTTATAGGATGTTCTTCTTGGGAATGAACTTGTTGATTATTGAGATGATGCATAATTTTTTGGAAGATGCGAAGTAAAAATGTTTTTTCTTCTTCGTCTAGTGCACTAATGACAATTGCGAAATAATGAGAGGTCTTTCTCTTGATTTCTTCTGCTAGATCCTTTCCTTTTTCTGTTAAGCGAATGACGACAACACGTCTATCTGTTTCAATTCGATAGCGTTCCATATATCCATTTTTTACAAGACGATTTACAATACCGGTTGCCGTGCTCATTGGAATATTTAAGAAGTCGGCAATCTGGCTCATAATGACTTCATCGTTGCGGCTCATCCAAAGTAAACAAAATATTTCTGTTTTAGAAAGAGATAAATCAATCTTTAACCATTCTTCTGGAGAAAGGAGTTTTCTAGCGTTGTTTAGTAACAGTTCAAGAAAATCTTCATATCGAATCAATTTATTCTACTCCCGTATATTTCTAATGTCGTAATATTTAATTCTATATTATGTGAAAGGTCTATGCTTGTCAACTTGGAATGGTGCCTGTCACTTATCGAACTTGTCTGAAATGCGCTCATCCAAGAGGTAATGAGGAATTCGGAAAAAACGGGAGTGATCGTTGGCGTCGAATCGGTCGTCCATTATGGGTTGAATCTCATCTATTTCCTAAAGGAAATAAGAGTCCCGTTGGGGGCAATCCGATGCGTGCAAAATGGTCCAAACAACTCGGACAATTTGACAGATGAAGAACGAGGCAAAAAAGCACTGGTGATCGCAAAACTGCTCAAAGACGGATGTTTAGCTATTCTCTCATTCTTCACCTAGAGTCCCCGGGAGAATTTCATCAGCCTCTGCTTAGTGAAGGAATGTCGGCACATGGATACCCAGAGACATGAGAGAACTCGTCCTCATCAGCCGCTCAGAGATCCAAAGTGAATTCTCCTTCCACTGGATTGGATATACAAAAATACTCAGTAAATGTGGAGCGCGTTTATGAACGGTTAGAGATTCTATATTACTTAACGCTTTTTTACAAAAAATATGGCAAGCAATATAGGAATGAGAGGATAAAACATCATAAACTTCCAAGCATTCTCTGCGCCCCTGAAATAATAAGCGACAGGCAAAAATAGTAAAGCACTAAATACAAAATGGATTCTCCTGTTTTTCATCAATCCCAACATAAGAAAGAAAACAGAAAACCCCATTAATAACCAAAATAATAACCCTATCCAAAAGAAATCCATTTTCTCCCTCCTTTTTTGAATTGTAACATAAATTTTGGGGAATGAGATCAGTGTTTATCACTTGTCGAATATGATGGAAAATCTCCCTAGCTGTGCAAAATGCGCCTAGAGGGGGAATCGGATGAGTACGTGGCTTGGTTTATGGGATGAAGCCGCTGTCCATAACAACATAAAAGAAGCAGCCACACAAGGATATTCTATAAATCAGTCAAGAAACTTTGAATGGTACGAGCCACAAAATAGATGTAGCATTCAACGATATTGAATAGGCGCTATACTATTGGATGGAAAACAAAATAATGGATAGGTTGATGTCTGATGAAAAAAATTAATCTTTCTTTTTATATGTTTATTTATTTGGAAAAGTATTTACAATTATTTGGATGGTCATTATTTAGAAACCTTACTTGGTATTAATCGACCTAGCCTTTTATATTATGTTGTTGTTTTTCCCGTAGGTTTGGGAAGCGAATTGCTGATCCTTTATTTTTTCATTAAACGTATGTTGGATCCTCGTGATAGAAAAAAATAATCGACTGCTTCACGAGTGTTACTGAGCCATGATTTTACTAAAAATATGGAATGATTGAGCTAGACGCCGAGCGGCAAGCGAATGGCTTGCCGACTGCGGCAGAAAAGCGAGGAAATCAAGCCATGTCAATGGGTTTTTATTGGATCATCAACACACCTGATACTGCATATATTTTCACGAAACATTTTGGAGCCATGGGGAAAAATGACGACTCGTTATTCATACAAGGAACTATTGGTTTTATCATCTTTCTTGATTAGAAATGGCGCTTTTTTGTCAGAAGCAATTTTCGCACATAGCTTATACAAATAATACATTCCGCGCAGTTGTTCCGTAATTAAGTGATCCATATATAAAAGGGAGTCTTTTGCGATTTTTTCTGCTTGGGCAATATTGTTATTGTCAAATTCAGCGATCATTTCTTTGACTGTATCGAGCGAGTAAACAGCTGCGCGTAGTGTGCGAATAATTAATAATTTACGGATATCGGCACGGCTATATTTTCTGTATCCGTTCTCCTCGTCCCGCTTTGGGATGATCATTCCTTCCTTTTCCCAATGCCTTAATGTGGAGCTGGGCACCCCCACCACTTTAGCCACTTCCCCGATGGTAAACCAACCTTGTTTTTTCTTTGGTAAAAATTCATCGCTGTCACTCGTTTTTAATGCTTTCAAAACTTGTTCAGCCCGTTGTTTTTCATCGTATACATTCGCTTGGGCTTCGTTGATGAGCCATAGAGCTTCCGTAATTTTGTTTTCATGTAAAAGGGGCATGATTTTTCTGATCAGTTCCATGCCAAATCCCGGATACATTGCGCGAATGCATTCGAAATAGGCGGCATGTGTTTCAGTATAGATTCTATAACCGTTTGCTTTCCTCTCTGGGGGAGGGACAAGCCCCCACGATTCATAATGCCGAAGAGCGCTTGTACTTATATTTAATTTGCGGGCGATGTCAATGGGACGAATCATTTGGGTCTCTCCTTTATACATAGATAGAAAGTTTATAAAAAAACATTAAACCATGAGTGACGGCTTTTTATAAAATAAATCCCGTTATTTTCATGATCAATTTATCAAACTTTAGGACTTGCATCAATGTTATATAATGGGGGTGAATTGCCTAAATTAAGGGAGGTATTGATGTGCACGACCATATTATGATAAAGGGTGCGAGAGAAAATAATTTAAAAAACATTTCTGTAAACATCCCCAAAAACAAGCTGGTAGTTTTGACAGGGCCGTCGGGTTCAGGAAAGTCCTCACTGGCGATGGAAACACTGAATCAGGAATGCCAAAGACAATATATGGAATCTTTAGGCATGACCGTTGATTTTATTAAAAAACCGAAAGTGGACTTCATGATTGGATTATCACCGTCCATTAGTATCAGCCAACAAATAACGAATCGAAACCCTCGCTCAACAGTAGGGACAGTGACCGGTATGTACACTTATTTGCGGTTGATCTATGAAAAACTTGGAGAACGCAAGTGTCCCACCTGCGAAACGCCCATATTACCAATGGTAGAAAATGAAGCTAATGTGGGGGAAACGTTACAATCCGTCTCTTGTCCTAATTGCTACAGACAGTTAGAAAAATTCACCATTTCCCATTTCTCTTTTAATACTCCTCAAGGTGCTTGTCCGACTTGTGATGGATTAGGGAAAGTAAATGACATTCAGGTCGATTTAGTGTTCGATGAAGAGGCCAGTTTAAAAGAACAGTGTGTGCGCATATGGAATAGCACTTACGGTGAATATCAGAAGCAAGTATTTAAAGCAGCTTGTGACTATTACGGAATTCCAATAGATGAAGATCGGCCGTTAAAGCATTTTAGCGATGAACAAAGGGCCCTATTGTTTTATGGTGTCGAAAGCAAGGAATTTACAACTTATTTTCCTGATAAAAAGCCTCCTAAGACGGTGGCGGCGGGAAAATTTGAGGGAGTGCTTACCGGGATGAGAAGGAGATACAACGAAAAAGGCGGCAACTCAGGGGAAGCCCACCTTTTTTATTCACGACAATGTCCCGATTGTGAGGGAAAACGGTTGAAAAAAGAGAGCAGGGAAGTGGTCGTAGCGGGTGTCCCAATTACGGATCTTACCAATATTTCGCTTGAGGAGCTGTTATCGTGGGCCCAATCATTACAGAAAGCGTTATCTAGTGATAAACTGGAAATTGTTGAATCATTTCTGCAAAGTCTCATTGTCAAAATAGAGCGGGTGATCCATGTCGGCTTAGGGTACCTATCCCTTGACAGGCAAACCATCACTCTTTCCGGAGGGGAAGCGCAGCGCTTAAGACTGGCGACCGTCATTGGCTCGGCACTGACCGGTGTACTTTACATTTTAGATGAACCGACTGCGGGACTTCACCCAAGAGATACAAAAGGTCTCGTTTAAGTGATGAAACAGCTGAGAGACTTTGGGAACACGCTTCTGGTCATTGAGCATGATGTGGATGTCATGAAGGAAGCGGATTACATTATTGATATGGGGCCGAGTGCTGGACATCTTGGAGGAGCGGTAGTTGGAGAGGGAACTTTGCTTGAATTAATGGAGCAGGAATCATCGGTTACCGGCGCCTTTTTACGAAATCGATCAGAACGTAAATGTCAGCGAAGAAAAGGGACTGGCGAGTATTTGACCGTTTATCATGCGCACAAACATAATTTAAAAAATATTACCGTCTCTTTTCCATTAGGCTGCCTTGTTAGTGTGACCGGGGTTTCCGGGTCAGGCAAGTCGACGCTCGTTTTTGATGTTCTGGCGGAAGGGGAAAGCGGTGTTCATCAAGGGTGTGAAAAAATAATCGGTTTTGAAGCAATTGATAAAATGATTACCGTCGGCCAATCGCCGTTAAGCAGAATGAAACGTTCAAATATTGCCACATACACGGACGTATTTACACATATTCGCAACCTTTATGCGAATTTGCCGGAAGCCAAAAACAATCACCTAAGTGCAAAAGACTTCTCCTTTAATAGTCCAGGAGGCCGCTGTGAAAATTGCCAAGGAATGGGAATGGTTTCTTTAGTCATGCATTTTCTTCCGGAACAAGAAGTAGAGTGTCCAGTTTGTCGCGGGAAAAGATTTGAAGAAAAAGTGTTAAAAGCAAAGTATAAAGGATATTCGATTTCTGATATTCTCGACTTATCGATTGAAGAGAGCCTGCCAATATTCGAAGATCATCGAAAAATCTCATCGGTGATTCAATTATTATGTGAAATCGGTCTCGGTTATTTAAAATGGGGGCAATCGCTCACAACGTTGTCCGGGGGAGAAGGGCAGCGTTTGAAATTGGTAAAAGAATTAAAGAACCAAACTACTAATAGGACGCTTTTTTTATTGGACGAGCCGACCGTCGGGTTACATCCAGCCGATGTACACAAGCTGCTTGTTTTGCTCCATAAGCTCGTTGATGCGGGAAACACGGTCATCGTTGTGGAACACAATAGCGAAATCATTCGCTCCTCCGATTGGGTGATTGATCTAGGACCAGAAGGAGGGAATGATGGAGGAATGGTGATGGCTGAAGGGACACCTGAGGAAATTGCGAGTAATCCAAACTCTTATACAGGCAGATTTTTGATATAGCAGAGGTGCTTGTCACTTGTCGAAGAAATAAAGATCCTGTTCTGGTTGGTGTTAGGGAATGTTTCTCGCTCAGATAGGTGAGTGAGTTGGTAAGAAATGCGAACAGTGAGTGTTTTTTGACGGGAAATCAATCATAGCCAAAGTAAGCCAGTCATGTATATCGATGAAGAGGTTGGCTTTGCTCTCTTATTTTCAAATGCCTATCGCGAAGTCTTTCACCTCTTAACGGCATGGAGGTGGGAGGTTCATATCCCGGTATATGAAGGGGAAGAAGAGCACGAATCTTTGGATTAAGAAGGAAGAAAAACAGGCCTTTCCTTCGTTTATGGTAGGAAAAGGCCTGTTTTTTAAAACGTATATTAATAGAGCGCACGGAAAAATCCATCAAGGAAGTGCTTAGCAATGACCCATTTAGATAATTGCTTCATCGTTTCCTTTTTTGGTGTTTTCACTTCAAGCGGGACGATGATGTCCATTCCGTGCTTCATCTGTTTCGTTGGATGGGACACAATCGTTTCATTTGGGCGAAGACCGCGTTCAATTTCTTGTTTCTTTCCATGTGAAATTCCAAGTGTTACCTTTCGTTTTTCGAGTTTGCCGCGATGAATCACATAGACAAATGACTTCGTTTTTTCATGCCACACCGCTTCGGCAGGAACAGTCATCGCTCCGTTTTTTTCTTTTGTCACGATTGTGATGTTGACGTGATATCCGAAAGGAAGGGATTTGGGCTGTTCGTTCAACTGCACGGTAAACGGATATTCGCTTTTTTCTTGAAAACTTGTTTCGGTGACTGGAAATTTGCCGATATCCATAATCGTGCCGGTAAAGGCTGCTTTTTCGTTTGGAACATGGACCACTGCTTTTTGTCCAACGGCGATTTCTCCGAATCGTTTCTCTTTCACTTTTCCACGGATAACTGCGGAAGGGGAAGCAATGGTGATCAGCGGTTTGGAAGGATGATCGCTGATTTCTTCGACCCAACCGGCTGTTTCACTTTTGACAACGAGTTCCTCTTTTTTCTCTGTTAGTTGGCTCTGTTCTGCCTCGTATTCCTGTATTTTTGATTCGAGCAATGCTTTTTTCTGCTCTGCTTCCCGCGCTTTTTCCTCCCATTGTACTTTCTCCAGACGATCTTCCGTAACCGAAGAGGCCAGCGTTGTATAATAATCAACATCTTCCGAAAGCTGCTCCATTTGTGTGCGAAGTTGTTCTTGTTTGCTTGCGATGCGCTGCAGCTCCCGGTCAATTTCTTCGTTGGCATAACGGATAAGCGGTGTGCCTGCTTGTACTTCTTGTCCGGGTGTGACAAGGATTTCAGCAATGGTGCCGAACTGTGGATGATCGTAAATGAATTTTCGTTCCGCTGGCGCCGTGATGCCGGTCGTGTCAACCGTCTCTTTTATATTGGTTTTGGTTGGTTTGCTCCGTTCGTTCACATAGACTGATTTTGGAATTTTGCTATGCTGATGAAACAAAAGATAAAAGTTTGCCCCTATAATACATAATGCGAGGACGATCAATATATATGGTCTCCAACGTTTCATCCGTTTCCCCTGCCTTTCATTACAATTCACTAAATAGAAAGTTTGTATAAGCTACTAATCATTATGCCGAAAAAGAGATAAACGGCGATCACAATCATCGCAACGCGTTGGACCGGCTTTTCCGTCAAGGAGAGAAGAGCGATGATTTGTATCGATATGGCCCAGATCGAAAAGACGGAAACGGTTCGCAAAAGAGCCCATATAAAGGTGTGTTTCGTGATATAAGGTCCCCACACTCCAAGAGAAAAAGGAGAAAAGAGATTTTTTATCCCGAGAAATAGCTGAAATGGAAAGAGAATCATATCTTCAAGTAAGAAAATAGATAAAATTGCTAGTTGAATGGTGAATAGTTTTAGAAAATGAATATCAAAAAACAAATAAAAAATGATAGAAGAAATGAATAAAAAGAACAGCGGGACGCATATCCCTCCTAAAACATGGCCCAATGCGAATAAAAGCTGAAGAAACGCAAATTGCTCACCTGTGTATTGGTCAAGATATTTAGTCAGTTCCTCTCCATCCATACCAAAATAACCACGAAGCAATGAAAGAATGACATGAAAAAATAAGAGAAGAAAGGCGACAATCGCCACATGTTTTAACCGTTCCGCTTCCCTAAGCTGGGCAAACGCAATTTTCGGCTGAAAAATTTCTTTAAGCGGATTGCTTTTATATACCATCAGTAAATCCCCCATATGTATCAAAGTAGACATAAGCCTATTGTAATATAAAGGTAAAGAATTTGTCATCTAAGGTATTATTTTCAATGGTTTCCTTATGAACATATTTAAAGTATAGATGGGAGAGGCTCGTGAAAAGCCTCCATTATCATTGTTCAATGAACGGGCTAGGATCATTGGAGGAAATTTTTTTATTTTTATCGCTTACTTTTGAAAAATTTAATAAACCCAAGTATAATACCAATAGCCAAAATGATAGTCCCGATTGTTAATGGAATCCATCTTAGCAGCAACGAAATGAAAGAATACGGCTCCTAAAAAATAAAGACTGGTGCTAGAAATAGCATGATATCAAGCGGGGCTTACCATTTTTGTGCCGTTTAAAGGCCGTAGCATTCAGTAACAACAGAATGAAACGGAATGACCAAAAAGAATAAGGCCCATCTTTGTCCATGAAAAAATGAAACATATATAAAAGTTTATTTGAGTATTATAGGTTGATATCGTTTAAAAGCTCTTGTGCAGCTGGAGTGAATCTTTCTTTTAGCGGTGCCATCCAATGAAGCGTGTCACCATTTTCTCGGCGTGACCGAGACAAGTCCGTGACTTGTCTCCGACCGTCGAAAACAGCAATTTCTGCTTGGGAATGGGGCATCTATGCCATCCTTTCGTAGGATAGAGATCTTTCGCAAACGGTGGATTCAGTGTCGAAATCATCATGGAACAAGCCATAGAAAAGATCTAAAAAATGGGTTCCTTAAAATATCATCAAGAATGTTGGACAGAGCAAAAGGAGCTCATTCTTTATTGCGCGCTTATCGACCCCTCTGCTTATGGCGATTTGGGGGCTATGCGTTTTTTGGCGATGAAGGGGGTGCTTTTGCTTTAAGCGTGCCTTGGTGGGCCTATGCGTCTTTAGCATACGGCCGTTTTTATGGGCATTTGTAAGGAAGCGTTCTATAAAAATGAATAAGCAAAATAAAAGGTAAGGAGACTAAATCTATGAGCTTATGGGAACTACTTGTCGGACTTATTTTAGGTGCTGTGGAAGGCCTAACAGAATTTGCCCCTGTTTCTTCAACTGGCCATATGATTATTGTGGATGATATGTGGCTTCGCTCTCAAGATTTTTTAAATGAAAGAGTAGCGAATACCTTTAAAGTTGTCATTCAGCTTGGTTCGATTCTGGCGGTGGTCGTTGTGTTCCGAAATCGATTTATTGAGCTATTAGGGTTGAAAAAAGGGACAAGCGACCGGCCGAACCGGCTTCGCTTAACCCATGTGATTGTTGGATTATTGCCTGCAGGAATTTTGGGTGTTTTATTTGAAGATTATATTGATGAACATTTATTTTCGACAAAGACGGTTTTGATTGGTCTGGTCATTGGGGCCCTATTAATGATTGCCGCGGATTTATTCGGTGGGCGCAAACAAACGGTTGAGACAGTGGATCAGATTACATATAAACAAGCCTTTTTCATTGGGCTAATTCAATGCTTATCGTTGTGGCCTGGATTTTCTCGTTCTGGCTCGACCATATCAGGCGGTGTGCTGCTTGGAATGAGCTACCGGGCGGCGGCCGATTTTACGTTTATTATGGCGGTTCCGATTATGGCAGGGGCGAGTTTTTTGTCTCTCGTAAGCAAATGGAAGTATTTCACCGTAGATGTGATACCATTTTTTATAGTAGGGTTTATTAGCGCTTTTATTTTCGCGTTAATTTCCATAAAGTTTTTCCTTCAATTAATTAATCGCATTCGGTTGATTCCTTTTGCCGTTTATCGAATCGCATTAGCGTGTTTGATCTATATTCTCTATTTTTAACAGATCGAATTGAGAAGCTTCCTATCTCTAAACAGAGTGTAGGGGGGAGAGGTGCTTTTTGTTTTAACACCGTTCTAAACAAGAACGGTGTTTTATTATGGGTGAAAGCTAGCCTGTTGTGGAGATGTCACTATAAACGATAAAATGAAAAATGGTTGTAGACAAAATCAAAATGGACTTTGCCTACAACCTGATTTCGCATTACGATTCAATTAAAAAACCAGCTTTTTGCAGCGCTTGGCAAGCGGCGTCAAGCTTGGCCAGCGAATCGGCTTCGAGCGTATGAAGATGCGTGCCGTCTGTGAGCTGAAGCAAGTAGGAGGAGTTGGTTTGTTTAATTTTTTGAATGAACTGATCCACTTCTTGACGACTGCTGACCATGACAGAAGCCGTTAAATCGCCGTAGACGGGGTGTTCAATTTTTACATCCTTTATGGTCACTCCATGATCGACAATTAAGTATAGCTCTTCTTTTGTTTGTTCCGGTGTATGGTAGCAGGCTATGGTGCGCGTATAAATTTGGTTAGGAGCCGGCGTTTTTAAGTAGAGATAGCCTTGGCTTGTGGCGATAATCGGTTCGTTACGCGCTTTAAGCAGCGAAATGTCTTGGACGATGACTTGACGGCTGACGTTCGCTTTTGCCGCTAGCTCCGCTCCGGTAAGCGGCAGTCCGCTTTCTTTGAGCCATTTTAAAATCAGCTCTCGCCGCTTCTCCCCTAAAATTTTCTTCTCGATTTTCATAGGCTCTACTCCTTTCGTTGTTAACAAATGGTTTCCAACACGGTTAAAAGACGGTCTATTTCGTTTAGTGTCGTCCACTTGCCAAATGAAATGCGGACGAATTGCTTCGCTTCATCTTCTTCCTTTCCAATTGCGATCATCGTCCGTGAAGGAGCTTGCTTTCCGACCTGACAAGCACTCCCTGTCGAAATGGCGATGCCGTAGCGGTTGCACTCAAGCATTGCATATTGCCCCTCCATTCCTTGTACTGAAAGACCGAGGATGTTTGGCAAGTGGGCGTCGGGATGTCCTTCAATGGCAACAGGCAGCCGCTTCTCATGAATTCGTGAAATTGTATACTGACGAAGGTGTTCAAGCCGCGCATGTTCATCGGCTAAATGTTCGCAGGCCTGCTGCGCAGCGGTGACAAATGACGCAATGCCTGGCACATTCACAGTTCCAGGGCGAAACCCAAATTCGTGTGTTGCCTGGAGGAAGCAAGAGGTCCATTTGATGCGCGGATCAATATAGACAGCCCCGACCCCTTTAGGGCCATAAATTTTATGCGAGGAGATAGATAAGCTGTCTATCCCCATTTTTTGTACATCCACTTGTATTTTACCAAAGGTTTGTACACAGTCGCTATGAAAGATGACCCCGTGTTTTCGCAAGCGTTTGGCGATCTCTTGAATCGGCTGAGTGGTGCCGATTTCGGAGTTTGCATGCTGAATCGAAGCCAAAATTGTTTGCGGAGTGATGGCATTTTCCAACTCAGCCAGATCAATTTGGCCGAAGCGATCTACAGATAAATACGTGACTTCATAGCCTTCCGTTTCAAGCTGTTGAAATAAATGATATAACGATGCGTGCTCGGTTGCTGTTGTAATTAAATGATTTCCTTTATGGCGATGGGCCTCAATCATCGAACGGACGGCAAGAAGATTGGATTCTGTACCGCCGCTTGTAAAATAAAGACCTCTTTCATCGCCGCCGATCAATTCGGCAAGCTGCTGGCGGCAAATGTGCAGAAGCTGGGCTGCGTGGCTGCCGATATCATGTAAGCTACTTGAATTGCCGAAATATGATGAAGCCGCCTTTGTATAAGCGGTTAATGCTTCTTCGCTCATGGGTGTTGTCGCTGCATAATCAAGATAAATCATATAATCATTCCCTCACATTTGGAAAAATAAAAGTCTTGTCATCAGTTTAATTATGTGTCAATATAGGTGTCAAGACAGTAAATAATAACAGGGGGCTTTTGTATGCCACAAGCGGATGTGATTATTGTAGGCGGAGGCCTAGCATCGCTCGTAACGGCTTATCATTTGTTTGAGCATAAAAATGTGATAATTTTCACAAAAGCGAAAAAAGAAGAGAGTAATTCTTGGTTAGCGCAAGGAGGT
Organism: Anoxybacteroides rupiense; assembly: GCF_014196195.1. Classification (GTDB taxonomy): domain Bacteria; phylum Bacillota; class Bacilli; order Bacillales; family Anoxybacillaceae; genus Anoxybacteroides; species Anoxybacteroides rupiense. The sequence goes on from NZ_JACIDF010000003.1 coordinate 321,283, forward strand.
ATCGCTGCTGCTTTGTCTGGCCAAGATCATTGGCATTTTCACTATCAAGACACGATCATTGCTGGAGCAGATCATAATGATGAACGTGCTGTAGAAATTCTCGTTCAGGAAGGCCCGAAACGGCTTTTAGAGCTGGTGGAAACCGGCTTGCAATTCGATACGGATCAAAACGGACATTTTCATTTTGGAAATGAAGGAGCCCATAGCCAGCGGAGAATTTTGCATGCAGGAGGCGATCAGACGGGAAAAGCGATGACCTCGTTTTTAATGGAAAAGCTATACGGCCATGTCACCATAGTGGAAGATGAGCGCGTCATTGATTTGCTTGTCGCTGACGGGCGCTGTATCGGTGTGCGCACGAAAACAGGTGCTTATTATGCGGATGCCGTTGTATTATCAACCGGCGGCTGTGGAAGGCTGTATTCTTTCTCCTCTAATGCTGAAACGGTGACTGGAGATGGTATTGCCTTAGCGTATCGGGCCGGTGCAGCTGTGACGGATATGGAATTTATTCAATTTCACCCCACGATGCTTTATGTGAATGGCAGGGCGGTCGGATTGATTTCTGAAGCTGTGCGGGGAGAAGGGGCGGTACTGGTCACAGAAGATGGGAAAAAATTGATGGAGTCCATCCATCCACAGCAAGATTTAGCGCCAAGAGACGTCGTAGCTCGGGCGATCCATGCCGAAACCGCCAAAGGCGGCCGTGTCTATCTCGACATTTCGATGATTAAAAATTTTGCGGAGCGATTTCCAACAATAGCGAAATTATGCGAGACTCACGGTGTTGGTTTGCAGGATGGCCGGCTTCCTGTTGTACCAGGCGCTCATTTTTTAATGGGAGGAATCCAAGTTGATTTATCGGGACAAACATCGCTTGCGGGCTTGTATGCAGTCGGAGAAGTGGCTTGTACTGGAGTACATGGCGCTAACCGCTTGGCGAGCAATTCGCTGCTTGAGGGACTGGTGTTTGGCGCTCGTTTAGCTGAAGTGTTGAAGCAACGCGGGAGTGCAGAAAAGGGGCGACGCTTTCCGTTTGTCAAGCCGAATTCGGTTAAAAGCTTTACAGGCTCGTTGCCGGATAAGGGACAAATTCAAGAGATCATGATGCGATATGTAGGGATTGTGAGAGATGAACGAAGCTTAGCGACCGCAAGAAAGTGGCTGGAGCAATTTTCTATTCCGGAGCTTGTCAAGACCGACGTCACTTCATGGACAGAAGAAGAAATCACCGTTGCTTACATGCTCATTACTGGATGGCTGATCACTACCTCAGCGCTTAAGCGTACAGAAAGCCGCGGCGGCCATTACCGTTCGGATTACCCGACAGAGGCCATGCATTGGAAAAAGCGGCGGATTTTACGAACAAAAGAGGAATTTTTCGCGAGAATAGGAGGAACAGCATGAATATCATCAAGCTGCAACAAATGCTGCAACAGTTTTTTTTAGAAGATATTGGCGAACGTGATGTGACTAGCGAGACGATTTTTCCTCATCATCATTTAGCTTCTGGTTCATTTCTTGTTAAGGAAGCCGGTATTTTCTCTGGCGCTGACATTATGAAAACCGCGTACCACCTGCTGGACCCATCGATTAGCGTTACGCTATATAAGCGAGATGGCGAAAAAGTAGATAAAGGAGACGTCATTGCTTCGGTTTCCGGTCCCATTGCTCCGTTATTAACGGGCGAACGTGTCATTTTGAATTTGATTCAGAGAATGAGCGGCATCGCTACCATTACTCATCAGGCGGTGATGACGTTAAATAGCGAATATACGCGCATTTGCGATACGCGCAAAACAACTCCAGGACTTCGAATGCTGGAAAAATATGCGGTCACATGCGGCGGCGGATATAACCATCGCTTTGGTTTATACGATGCGGTGATGATAAAGGATAACCATATTGCCTTTTGCGGCTCTATTACAAAAGCGGTTCATACCGTGCGCCAGCAGCTTGGTCATATGGTTAAAATCGAAGTGGAGACGGAAACGAGGGAACAAGTAATAGAGGCCGTAAAGGCAGGAGCGGATGTCATTATGTTTGATAACCGGACACCAGAAGAAATTAGAGAGTTTGTTCAGCTTGTGCCTTCTGCTATTATTACAGAGGCTTCCGGCGGCATCACCCTTGAAAATCTTGCCGAGTATGGCGATACAGGCGTTGATTATATTTCGTTAGGCTTTTTAACTCATTCTGTGAAAGCGCTCGATATTAGTTTTAATATTGAAGGATAAAAGAGGAGGGAACGAAATATGAACGTATTGGAAATGATGCAAAAACAGGATCATATGCCAGAAGTGTATAAAACGCTTAACGCGGTTGAAATGGAGGAGCGTGTTCGGAAGATTAAGGAGAAAATGGGGGAGAAGCTATTTATCCCTGGACATCATTATCAAAAGGATGAAGTCATTCAGTTTGCGGATGCAACAGGGGATTCTTTACAGCTCGCACAGGTGGCCGCAAAAAATAAGCAAGCAGAATATATTGTTTTTTGCGGTGTTCATTTTATGGCGGAAACGGCGGATATCTTAACAGGAAACCACCAAAAAGTCATTTTGCCGGATATGCGCGCAGGCTGTTCGATGGCCGATATGGCGGATATGGCGCAAGTGGAACGAGCATGGCCGATTTTACAAGAACTGTTTGGCGATACGATTTTGCCGTTAACCTATGTGAACTCGACAGCAGCCATTAAAGCATTTGTAGGGCGAAACGGTGGAGCGACCGTGACTTCTTCGAATGCAGAAAAAATGGTCGCTTGGGCGCTTGGACAAAAAGAGCGGATCTTCTTTTTGCCGGATCAACATTTAGGCAGAAATACGGCATATAAACTTGGCATTGCGCTTAATGAAATGGCGGTTTGGAACCCGTTAACGGACTCGCTTGAGTACGAGGGAGATATCAAGCGAATTAAAGTCATTCTTTGGAAAGGACATTGTTCCGTTCATGAAAATTTTCAAGTGAAGCATATCGACTACATTCGGAAAACAAAACCGGATATGAATATTATTGTCCATCCAGAGTGCAGCTGGGAAGTCGTACAAAAATCAGATTATGCCGGTTCTACTAAATATATTATTGAGATGATTGAAAAAGCTCCTTCTGGGAGCAAATGGGCGATTGGAACGGAAATGAATCTCGTCAACCGGTTAATTCAACAGCATCCTGATAAAGAAATTATTTCTTTGAACCCTTACATGTGTCCATGTTTAACGATGAATCGCATTGATTTGCCACATTTGCTATGGGCGTTGGAATCATTAGAGCAAGGAAATATCATCAATCCAATCACCGTGCCGGTCTCCATTGCCGAAGATGCCGTACAAGCATTAAAGAGAATGTTGGCGCTCGCTTAGACATAACAAGGTCTATATGCAGACCTTGTTATTTTTTTATCATAAATTCATTTTTTGCTTCATAAGTTATGTTGAAGGATGATGATGACAACGTGCCAATGAAATAGAATGATTATTGTTTGAGTGTAGGAGGGGGAACGGAGTGAAAATCCATATTGTGCAAAAAGGAGATACGCTTTGGAAAATCGCGCAAAAATACGGAGTTGATTTTGAGCAGTTAAAGCACTTAAATGGCCAATTAAGCAATCCGGATTTAATTATGCCGGGAATGAAAATTAAAATTCCGACTGCAGGGGTTCCGGTAAAAAAAGAAGCACCAAACAAAGAGTATCCAAAGAAGGAATATCCAAAAAAAGAGTATCCGAACAAAGAACATCCAAAAAAGGAATATCCGAAAAAAGAAGAGCCGGTTCAAGAGCATCCATTTTCCAACGCTAAACCGTTTGCTTCATTCAATTTTGAAGCTGAAATCGCTCCGAACGTGAACATTAATCCGCCTGCTCAAGAAATACCGATAAATGAAGTGCCGAAGCCCAAACCGACAGCACCAATTGAGAAAAAGCCAAAGGAAACTCCGAAAGCGCCGACGGCCAATATTCCGAAAGAACTACCAAAGCAGCCGTCTTATGAGCCACCTAAATCTAATATTGGCGTGAATCAAGCGGCAGAAAAGCATGATCACAAAACACCATTCCAAGCTAATCCATCGATTTCGCCGCAATCAAATGTGAATTATCCAAATCAAATACCTGGCCTGCCGCCGATTCCGCCAAAGCCGGACAACATTTTACCGAATATTATGAAGCCAGATACGGACATAGAGCCATCAGAGAATCAGGAGCATCCATCATACGATCAACATGATCAACCGCCGGAACTGCCGACCATTCCATATGTTCCGATTGCGCAGCCACAACAGCCGACCTACCAGATGCCAGCTTACTTGCCACCTCAAGAGCAAGGCTGCATTCCGGTTACTCCTGTCATGCCAGGTTATGGATTTTATTATCCGCAGGCTCCGGTAGCGCCGATGGCTGCGCCGTTCTCGCAGCCTGTCGCACCATTCTACGGGGAGAGCGGCTCGCATCCGTTTCCTGGAGTACAGGAAAGCATCGAATCGCATGAGTGGGGACCGCCAGCACCGCCGGCTTCATCAGCGAATATACAGCCAAATGCTTCCCCGAACCTTCAGCCTAATGTATCACCTAATGTATCGCCTAATATGAATATGCCGCCTAATGTTCAACCACCTGAAGAACCAATGATGGTATCTCCGCAGCAGATGTCAGGAGGATGTTACCCGGTTCCGATGATGCCTTGCTATGGTTGGCCTGTACAAACCTATCAACCAATGTACGGATCAACGGCTCCTGGCTATTATTCGCCGTATCCGCAACAGCAGCCGTCAAGCTTTTCACCATATCCAGCCGCGGCACCAGCTTATCCGTATGCACAAGGGCCGGGACAGCCATCTTATTACCAGTCGCCACAACCTGCCGCTTTCCCGCAAAATCCACAACAATTTTTTATGATGCCAGAATATGGGGAAAGCAGCGACTACGAAGAATAGACATATAGGAGACGGTGAGAGCCATCGTCTCTTTCTTTTGCTTCAAGCGGAATATGGGTTGTGCGTGGAGGAAGCGGCGGCTATTAAGCCACATGTACAAATAATTGATACAAATAAAGGAAAATGGATTGTGAAAAAATATCGCACCTTTTTTGAAGCGTCGCGGCAGCAGATGTTTATTCGTTTATTAAAACAGGCAGGCTTTCAAGCCGCTCCCTCTATTACTGGGGTGGTCGTTTCTGAAAATGCCTGTTGGACGCTGCAGGAGTATATTCCGCATTCCAATCCGTTTGTTTTTACAAGCGAGAAAGATCGAAACGAAGGCCTTTGCCTGCTTTATGAGTACCATATTTTTTCGCAGCGTTTGCTGCAGCAGCCGTTTGTTGCCACTATGCTGCCTTATTATCAGCTGTGTGAAAGATGGAAGCAAAGATATTTATCTTTTCTTCATGATTTGCCGGTATGGCAGCAAATCATGAGGCATGAGGAGCTTACTTTTATTTTGCAATGTGCCCAATATAGCTTAGAAAAAATTCCTTTATTCATTCCTTCTTTATTAGCAGAACCGATGACCATTATTCATGGCGATGTCGCTTCACACAATTTTTTGCGGGCTGAAAACGGAAGTGCCTATTTAATTGATTATGACTTAATAGCGGTCGCTCCAAGCGGCATCGATTATTTGCAATATGCCAATCGCATATTGCCATATATGCAATGGTCTTTTGCTTTATTGAAAAAATGTCCTATATTGGAAGCTTTTTTAGAAAAGCCATGGTTTTTAATGGCCTTGATTTTTCCAAGCGATATATTTCGCGAATGCCGATCATTGATGAAGAAGCGAAAGCCTTTCGCGATTCCATACTTTGAACATCGCAAACAGTTTGTGCAAAAAATCGCCAATATGATAAGATAACGTATATCTTATTTTTCGTGAAAGGAAGTTGAATCATGGAGGAGAAAATTGAAAAGTTAGTGGCCTGGCTTCGCGAACAAGTAAGCAAAGCTGGATTGAACGGGGCGATTGTCGGGATTAGCGGCGGAATTGATTCGGCTGTGGTGGCGCATCTTATTAAACGGGCTTTTCCGGACAACTCTTTAGGATTAATTATGCCGTGCAAGAGCAATCCAAAGGATCAAGAGGATGCATTAAAGGTCGTTGAAAGCTCGGGTATTCGCCACTTTGTGATTGATTTAACAGAGACGCATCAAACATTATTTGCAGAAATCGAAAAACAGCTTAAAGAAAAAGGAGAATGGAATGAGGAGGCGGCGCGTCTTGGCGATGCCAATACGCGAGCGCGTTTGCGGATGACAACGCTATATGCGGTCGCCAACAATTATGGGTATATCGTAGTTGGAACTGACAACGCGGCTGAATGGCACACAGGTTATTTTACCAAATATGGAGATGGCGGTGTCGATCTTGTTCCGCTTGTTCATTTTACAAAAGGCGAAGTTCGCGAAATGGCCCGAATTCTTGGTGTGCCTGAGGAAATTATTACAAAAGCGCCAAGTGCGGGTCTTTGGGAAGGCCAAACAGATGAAAATGAAATGGGAACAACTTATGAAATGATTGATAAATATTTAAAAGGGGAAGAAATTCCGGAAAAAGATCGGTCCATCATTGAGAAGCTACATCATCGTTCACATCATAAACGCCAGTTGGCCGCTGCGCCGCCAAAATTTTAATGTGTATGGGCCAACAAGCTTCTCGGTTTCTCTAACAAAATCCTCGTTTTGCTTTCAATAGCATAAGCCATATTCAAATGAGATGAACCAAATACCATGATTTCGCCTGCCTTTATGGATAGGTTGGTTGTTCAAAAGGAATTATACCGATATCAGAACTTGATTTTTACCGCTAACTAACAGCGATAAAATCCCCTCTTATTTGCCAAGCTAAAAATGGGTCAAGGTGCTTGACCCAAGGCAAATAAAGGGGGTTTTTCCGTTGAGAAAAACAATCGCGGCAATAGGCGTTTTTTGTTGTGTGAGCGGGCTTGCCGCATGCGCAAATTACGATGCGGAAGATCGGGCAACACGCTATCGAGATGAAACAAGACCGATCGGTTATTATTCAACGGATCGGACAAATACGCCATATACGTATGGCCGTTACGGAACAAATATTGAGAATGACGGAAATGCCTATATGATGGACAACCAAAATGGTCCAGTTGCGGATTTTTTCGGTACGGATGCGCTTCGTCGAGATCGTTACGATCGGTCGACTCCATCGCTGCCTCTAGAAGCGAATTTCGGCAAAGCAGACCAAAATTATCATGGTCACTTGCAAAATGATAAAACACATCCTTCTTATTACGACCATTATGACGGACGTTTTGCCGAGCAGGTAGCCAAAGAAGCGGCTAAAGTCAAAAATGTCAGCGATGCCCAGGCGCTTGTATATAAGGACCATGTATTAGTAGCCATTCAAACGGGAGGAAAAGATGCAAATCGTACGGAGCAAAATGTAGCGAAAGCGATCGCTCCATATACGAAAGGAAAGCATGTGCGCGTCGTTTCGAATCCAAGCATGTATCAGCGCGCTCGCGTCATTGACAATAACATACGTTACGGCCGCCCGTTTGAAGAAATTAACCGGGATTTAAAGACGATTTTTTATAAAGGGAAAATAATGGAAACTCCAACCAATACACGATAAATGCTGCAGGGAGATGCCGGCAAATGGCATCTCCTTTTTCTTTTCAAACGGTCTAGACCTCCTCACGAAAAAACGGTATCGTCCTCCAATTATGAAGTTAGCTGGTACAGTCGGGCTTTCATTAAGCGAATGTGCGATGGGAGCAAAGTGTGACATTGAATTATTAGAAACATCTGTTATTTTGTTGATTTATACACTCTTCAAGCTGCATCTATATCGCTTGGCAACTGTTTCATGCTTCCGCTATTTTTGGTATAGTAATATCGAAAATTTGATATGATGAGAGGAGAAATGGAAAGTGGCTGGACATTCCAAATGGAAAAATATCCAACGTCGAAAAAATGCACAGGATGCCAAACGCGGCAAACTGTTTATGAAATTGGCGAAGGAAATTTACGTTGCAGCCAAAACAGGTGGTGGCGATCCAAATGTCAACGCCGCGCTGCGTCTCGTCATTGAAAAAGCAAAAGCGGCGAATATGCCGAGCGATAATATTGAAAGGGCCATCAACAAAGCGGCAGGCAATCAGGAGCATGCCAACTATGAAGAAATTCGTTATGAAGGGTATGGTCCAGGTGGCGTGGCAGTCATGGTCGTTTGTCTGACGGATAATAAAAATCGCACAGCGGCAAATGTTCGCGCAGCATTTTCGAAAAACGGCGGAAATCTTGGAGAAACAGGATGCGTGTCCTATTTATTTGCAAGAAAAGGATGGCTTGTCATCGCTCGCGAAGGGTTAGAGATCGACGAGGATGAGCTGCTTCTCCAAGCGATTGAAGCAGGAGCGGAAGAAATGGAAACAATGGACGACTCATTTGAAATTTATACAGCACCTGAGCATTTTGAAGAGGTGAAAAACAAGCTTCAGGCGAATGGATTAACGTTTGTAAACGCTGAAATCACGATGATCCCGCAAACCTACACAACGCTGGAAGGCGATGACCTAAGGAAAATGCTCAAGCTGATTGATATGCTTGAAGATGATGACGATGTTCAAGAAGTGTACCATAATTTAGATGAAACGGCGATACCATAAAACGATCATATTTCCCGTTCTTTGCAAGAGAGAACGTGATTTCTCTGCAGAGAATGGGATTTTTTATGAGAGGATACAAAATGTTCATCAACATCATGACTCAGTGATAGAAAAAATAATGAAAACCCATGGTGTTAGGGGGAATTTATATGCAACGATCATCCATATCACTTTCTCCCGAAAGCTTTATCCCCATGTAAGTATGCAGATGACGCTCCACTTCTGACCGTGAGTTTTGGCGGACGATTGTATATAGTACGAGGAAGATAAATGAACCGATTTTATCTAGCACCACAGGTAAATCAAGAATGGTAAGGTGCTATTCCTTTTTTTGGGGTATTCAGATGGCCGATTTTTTACATACTTCATTTTGGGAAGGAACATAATATGTTCCATGGAGGGATCAGTATGAAGAAAAATGAAGTCCGCTTAACAAGCGCTGAAATTGCAAATATATGGAATACCTATATATATGATAGCATGATGGAAAGCGTTATCACGCATTTTAAGTTAACAACCGCCGATGAAGAAGTGGGCGTGCTTCTGGAAGAAGGATTGAAAGTTGTCCAAAATCATCTGCAAAGTCTAGAGGAGCTATTTAGCAAGGAAGGAATTGCTAAACCAGACGGGTTCCCGGTCGATAAGCATGTGAATCGTCAAGCGCCAAAGCTTTTTTCCGATACATTTTATTTAGAGTATCTTAACCAAATGAGCCAATTTAAAATCACTTCACATGCTACTTCCATTGTGATGGCTTCTCGGGATGATATCCATCAGCTATATAAACAATTTAGCGAAGATGCGACTCAATTAAATAAGCGTGTGCGTACCGTGATGAAAAATCAAGGTATATATATACGTCCTCCTTATATGTCTTATCCAAAACAAGTGGACTATGTTGAAAAGCAAAGCTTTCTTACTGGATGGCTTGGACGCAGACGACCGCTTTTGGCAGTTGAAGCAGCCTATTTAGTGATGAACTCCATTAACAATGAAATCGCGAAGGCTACGCTAATCGGATTTGCGCAAGTAGCGAGGGATCCTGAAATTCGCAGCTTCTTTTTAAGAGGACAAAAAGTATGCAGTGAGATCATGACCTCCATTTTTGAGGTGCTGCAGGAAGACAATATTCCAGCTTCGATGACATGGGACACAGTCGTCAATGAATCAACAGTTGCGCCATACTCAGAGCGATTAATGCTGTTTTTAGTCAATTCCTTATCAGGTCTCGGGGTTGGTATGTATGGACAGGCCATGGCGCTCTCATTGAGAAGAGATGTAGCGGCTCTCTACGCTTCTTTTATCGCGAAAGCGGGAGCCTATGCGGAGGATGGAGTGAATTTAATGATTGAGCGCGGATGGCTTGAACAACCGCCTCACTTCCTTGATCGCGAACGGCTTGTAGTGGAGTCGAAATAAAAACACTGATTTCTTGAGTGAGTGTCAGACCGTTGTTAAATGCTTTCATCCTGCGTCACTGGCCGCATTCGTCTGCTCATGAATTTCTTTTGTTCGATTTTTGTCTTTGTTCGGCTGCGTTTCTTGTCTGCCAAGCGTTTTCCACTCAGGCTGATGTGGAACACCATAAATAGAGGATGAGAATGGTTGTAGACAAATCTCATTTTTGACTTTGTCTACAACCGGACACTCACTTCTTGAGTGAGTGTTTTTTATGGATAAAATTTTCTTAAAAGGTGAAACTATAAATAGCTTTCATTATTTACCGAGAAAGAGGGGAAGACAATGAAGCTTTTGATGGCTTGCTTGGCTATCGCGATTTCATTTATAAGTTCCTCAGCTGCCTTCGCTAAAGCGCCGGCCACTCAAATGACGATTTTGTTAGAACGAATATACGTGGACGGAGAAGTGAGTGAAGAAATTAAACAAGAAACGATTACATCGATGAAGGATATATGGAAAAAGTATGAAGGCTGGCAGCTTGTCAATCTTGATGATGAACAAATTGTGTTCCAGAAAATGGTTCAAGATATTTCACCTTTGTCAAAAGCGAATGGATATTTTGGCTTAACAAAGGATGGAACTTTATCTATTTTTGAAGGCAAGCCAGGAAAATCATCACGCGTGATTCAATCGTTTTTCCAGCTCGATATAAAAAAGCTAGAAAGCCATCAACAAGAACGGCTGAAAAAAGGTATTCGCGTGATTTCGAAAGATCGTTATAAAGAGGTCATTGAAGCCTATCGGCCATTTGCCGTTACTCAGTAAAAGACTTATCCAGACGATAAGTCTTTTTGTTTTGCAAAAGAGGAATATACATTCGTTTTTTTATTATCATATGGTACAATGAGAAACAGTACGGATAAGGGAAGGGGAAAAACGTTGATTGAGTTTGTTCGCGGATACATTGAGTATGTTTGTCCAGAATATATTGTCATTGAAACGGCCGGAGTTGGCTATCAAATTTTCACGCCAAACCCATTTTCGTTTCGGCCCAGTCATGATACAATCGTGACGGTCTATACATATCAATATGTGCGCGAAGACCTCATGGCTCTTTATGGGTTTCGGACGCGCGAAGAACGAACGCTATTTGCGAAACTGCTTCAAGTTTCCGGCATTGGCCCGAAAGGAGGGCTTGCTATTTTAGCCTCAGGAGATGTACGTCAGCTCGTGCAGGCGATTGAAGAGGAAAACGAAGCCTTTTTGTGCAAATTTCCGACCATCGGCAAAAAAACAGCGCGACAAATGATTCTTGATTTAAAAGGGAAACTGCAGGGAGTCATTCTAGGAGCGACGAACGACTTATTTACAAGCTGGGAGGATGAAAAGCAGGAGAATGCCTTTGACGAGGCGCTTGAAGTGCTAAAGGCTCTCGGCTATGCAGATCGTGAAATTCAAAAGGTGGCGCCTGCTCTAAAAAAGGAACCGATGTCTACCGATCAATATGTGAAGCGAGCGCTGCAATTACTATTAAAATAGGAGGGAAGGACGATGGAAGAGCGTCTTGTTGCCAGCGATGCCTCCAGCGAGGATGTATCGCTTGAATACAGCCTCCGCCCGCAACGCTTGCAGGAATATATCGGACAAGAGAAAGTAAAAGAAAATTTACAAGTTTTTATTGAAGCGGCAAAGCTGCGTGGCGAAACGTTGGATCATGTGCTTTTATACGGACCGCCCGGACTTGGAAAAACAACGCTGGCCGCCATTATCGCAAACGAAATGGGGGGGAACTTGCGCACCACCACTGGACCGGCGGTCGAACGCCCCGGAGACCTGGCGGCGATCTTAACTTCTCTTCAACCTGGAGATGTATTATTTATCGATGAAATTCATCGCCTTCACCGCTCGATTGAAGAAGTGCTGTATCCAGCTATGGAGGATTACTGCCTAGATATCGTTATTGGCAAAGGACAAACGGCTCGTTCGGTGCGTATTGACTTGCCGCCATTCACGCTTGTGGGCGCAACGACACGAGCTGGTGCTCTTTCTGCACCGCTCCGGGATCGCTTTGGTGTGCTCAGTCGGCTGGAATATTATGAGCCGGAGCAGCTTGCGCAAATTATCAAACGAACAGCAGATATTCTGGAAGTTAGGATTGACGAGGCGGCTGCTGTTGAGATCGCGCGTTGTTCGCGCGGCACTCCGCGCATTGCCAATCGCTTGTTGCGCAGAGTCAGAGATTTTGCCCAAGTAAAAGGCAACGGAGTGATTACACATGCCTTATCAACAGAAGCGCTGGAGTTGCTGCAAGTTGACCGTTTAGGATTGGATCATATTGATCATAAATTATTAAGAGCGATGATGGAAAAATTTCGCGGAGGTCCTGTCGGTGTAGATACGCTTGCGGCCACCATTGGTGAAGAAGCGCAAACAATTGAAGATGTATATGAGCCGTATTTGCTGCAAATCGGCTTTTTGCAGCGGACTCCTCGCGGGCGCATCGTCACTCATCGCGCCTATGAGCATTTTGGAATGGAGGTGCCAAAATCATGAGCAGTCTTCCTAAAATGATCATGATGATCGGAGCCATTTTGATTGTTGTGGGGTTTCTGATGCAATTTATTAAGCTGGGCAGGCTTCCTGGCGATATTGTCATCCAAAAGGGGAATACAACATTTTACTTTCCAGTTGTGACTTCTATTATTTTAAGTGTAGTGCTTTCGCTTGTGTTTTATTTTATCGGTCGATTTCGTTAACAACAATAGAAATGGGTGAACGCGATGAAAATAGATTTATTTGATTTTCATTTACCGGAGGAATTAATTGCACAAACACCGCTTGCGAACCGAGAAGCATCGAGATTGCTTATGCTCAATAAAAATACAGGAGAAACGAAACATCATGAAACCTTTCGAGCGATTTTATCGTATTTGAATGAAGGGGATTGTCTCGTATTAAATGATACAAGAGTATTGCCGGCGCGCCTTTATGGAGAAAAATCAGATACGGGCGCAAAAATTGAAGTGCTTTTATTAAAGCAAGTGGAAGGAGACCGTTGGGAAACGCTCGTGAAGCCAGCGAAGCGCGTGAAAGAAGGAACAAGCATTTTATTTGGTGACGGCCGTTTAAAAGCAACGTGCAGACAGGAGTTGGAGCACGGAGGAAGAATACTGGAATTTGCTTATGACGGAGTATTTTATGAGGTGTTGGAATCCTTGGGGGAGATGCCGCTCCCTCCATATATTAAAGAACAGCTCGACGATCAGGAGCGGTATCAAACCGTGTATGCCCGTGAACGCGGTTCGGCAGCAGCGCCGACAGCAGGGCTTCATTTTACGGAGCAGCTGCTTGAGGATATTCGTCAAAAAGGAGTGCATCTAGCTTTTATTACCCTTCATGTCGGACTTGGTACCTTCCGTCCCGTCAATGTTGAGAATATCGAAGAACATGATATGCATGCAGAATTTTACCAGATGACAGAAGGGACAGCGCGATTGTTGAATGAGGTGAAAGAGAAGGGCGGGCGAATTATCGCAGTCGGAACCACATCAACACGTACGCTTGAAACGATCGCATCGCGCCATAATGGAACGTTTATTGCCGAGAGCGGATGGACGGATATCTTTATTTATCCAGGCTATCAGTTTCAAGCGATTGATGGAATGATTACGAATTTTCACTTGCCTAAATCAACATTAATCATGCTAGTTAGCGCCTTAGCAGGGCGTGAAAATGTTTTGCGTGCTTATAAAGAAGCGGTGGAGAAGCGTTATCGTTTCTTTAGCTTCGGTGATGCGATGCTGATTATTTAAGAAAGGAGCTATTGATTTGACCCCGATTCGTTATGAACTTATCAAAACATGCAAGCAAACAGGAGCACGTCTCGGAATCATTCATACGCCGCATGGCTCCTTTGAAACGCCGATGTTTATGCCAGTCGGCACATTAGCGACTGTCAAAACGTTATCGCCTGAGGAATTAAAAGAAATGGGTGCAGGCATTATTTTAAGCAACACCTATCATCTATGGCTTCGTCCAGGGCATGATATTGTGAAAGAAGCAGGCGGATTGCATTCGTTTATGAACTGGGATCGCGGCATTCTGACTGATTCTGGCGGCTTTCAAGTCTTCAGCCTGAGTGAATTTCGCAAAATTGAAGAGGAAGGCGTATATTTTCGCAATCATTTAAATGGAGACAAGCTGTTTCTTTCGCCGGAAAAAGCGATGGAAATCCAAAATGCGCTCGGCTCTGATATCATGATGGCGTTTGATGAATGCCCGCCGTATCCTGCGACATATGAATATATGAAAAAATCGGTTGAGCGGACAAGCCGCTGGGCGGAACGCTGTTTAAAAGCGCATGCCCGTCCAAATGAACAGGGGCTGTTTGGCATTGTTCAAGGCGGTGAATTTGAGGACTTACGCAGACAGAGCGCGCAGGATCTTGTGTCTCTCGATTTTCCGGGCTATGCGGTCGGCGGTTTGTCGGTAGGAGAACCAAAAGATGTCATGAATCGCGTGCTTGAGTTTACAACGCCGCTTTTACCAGCCAATAAACCTCGCTATTTAATGGGAGTTGGTTCGCCGGACTCGCTCATTGACGGCGCCATCCGCGGAATTGACATGTTTGATTGCGTCTTGCCGACTCGCATTGGACGAAATGGAACGGTGATGACAAGCGAAGGGCGCCTTGTCATCAAAAATGCGCAATACGCCCGTGATTTTACGCCGCTGGATCCGAACTGCGGCTGCTATACATGCCGCAACTATACGCGCGCCTATATTCGTCATCTTATCAAATGTGATGAAACGTTTGGTATTCGCTTGACTTCTTATCATAACGTTTACTTTTTGATAAAATTAATGGAGCAAGTGAGACAAGCGATACGTGAAGATCGGCTTGGCGATTTTCGCGAAGAATTTTTTGAACGCTACGGATTTAATAGACCGAATGCGAAAAACTTTTAGAAAGGGGTGAAATCTATGGCGACGCTTGTGAATCTTTTGCCGCTTCTTATCATGTTCGCGATTTTCTATTTCCTGCTGATTCGTCCGCAGCAAAAACGGCAGCGGGCTGTTCAGCAAATGCAAGCGAACTTGAAAAAAGGCGATAAAATTATTACGATCGGCGGTTTGCATGGCATCATCGATTCCATCGATGAGAATAAAGTCGTGATCCGCGCGGGAGACGGTTCTCGTCTTACATACGATCGCTCTGCTATTCGCGAGGTTGTGGCAGAGAACAACCAATAGAATAAAAAAGGCTGCTTGGCAAAAAGCAGCTTCAGGCTGTAGACAAAGTCCGTTTTGACTTTGTCTACAATCATTTTAACCGTTTCACATCAGACTCGCTTGAAATCGCTCTTCTCAAAATGAAATGGGTGGGGAAGGCTGTATATTAATCTGCGTGCCGATTGGATGACGACAAATTGACTCCCATGACTCCCCCAAGCATGGCCGCTAATAAAAAGCCGAGATGATAAATCCATTGCTTTGTTGAAAATGTTTGCTCAAGTCCTAAAAACTGAAAGAAAAAGACGAGGAGTGTAAACACTAAGCTGGTGGTTCCACCGATAAGCCATCCGCGTTCCTTGCCTTTGCCTCCTGCGACAAATCCACCGATAAATACGGATAGAACAGATGCAGCAAAAATAACCCATGTTAATGAGGATTCTTGGATATCGGTCCATTTCAAAAGAAGTGATAATAAAAAGCTAATGATCAACGCTAGTAAAAAAATGGTTAGAACTCCGTAGACAACACCTTTGCCAAACCTAGCCATCTCGTTCATTCCCTCCGTTTAAGCCATCTTTAGCAAGAGTATATTCAGGCCCGGACATGTTTAGAATCAAATGAAGTTAGTTTTTACGAAAAAAGCCGCGAACAAATGGGATGCGTACTAACTCTTCTCGTTTAACCAGCTTGAAAATGACTAAAAGAATGACGTATACCACTGTTGTAATGATAATGGCGGCGATGGTCCTCATACTTATTGGAAGTGAAGTCAGAGAATGATAAAAAGCAAGATGTCCAACAAAACCTGCTGCAAGCATGACGAAAAATGTGTGAATATATTCGAATATGTAAATGGAATAAGAAATGACCTTCATGATTGTTGCGAAATGGAGAAGCGTAACAAGCACCGTACCAATCGCGATAGACAGAGCTGCTCCCATAATCCCTAAATTTGGCTGAGTGGCTAGCGCAAAAATACAAGCCGTTTTTACAACAGAGCCGATTAAGCTATTCATCATAGCCGCTTTCGCTAAATCCAGCCCCTGTAAAACTGCCTGAAGAGGCCCTTGGCAGTAATAAAAAAGGAAAAATGGTGCCATTACTTTAATAAAAATGGCAGAATGGCTTGTGCCATACATCAGCTGCATAATGGGATCGGCAAATACATACAGGACCACAACGGCCAGGCCTCCTGTAATCATGGATAATCGCATGGCTTGCTGAACGCGCCGCTCGATGAGAAACATTTGCTGCTGTGCCGCCGCTTCGCTAATAGCTGGAACGAGAGAGGTTGATAGTGAGTAGGTAATAAACGATGGCAGCATGAGCAGAGGTAAAGCATATCCTGTTAATTCCCCATATTGCCTGGTCGCTAATGAGGCAGCAACTCCTGCAAGCGCTAAGCTGTGGGCTACCACAATCGGTTCAAAAAACCAGGCGATTGAGCCAATGAGACGGCTTCCTGTTGTTGGCAAAGCGATGCGCATTAAGCTCATAAAGGTTTCTTTTCCGGCTTTAGCATAATGGAAAAATTGCGGACGAATGTTGATTCTTTTTTTGCGTTTGAACATGTAAAACAAATAGATGAGCGACCCTAATTCGCCGATCACGGATGAAAGCATCGCTCCCGCCGCAGCATATTCGATTCCATATGGTAAGAAGATGCTCGTGCAAAAGGCAATTAAACTAATACGAATGATTTGTTCAAGCAGCTGTGAATAGGCATATGGCTTCATTTGCTGTTTTCCTTGAAAATAACCGCGCAAAACGGAAGAAACAGCAACAATGGGAACAACAGGTGAAATCGCTAACAGCGGATAATAGGTGCGAGCATCTGTAAATAAGGTTGTCGATAAAAGCGGCGCAAGCAATACCATTGCCGGAAAAAAGATGGCGCTTAGCACACCTGTAGTGGCTAAAGAAACGACGAGAATTTTTTTTACTCTTCGCTGATCTCCTACCGCTTCCGCCTCCGCTACTAGCTTAGAAATAGCGACAGGCAAGCCCATTTGCGTAAGCGTTATGGCTAAGGCAAGCGTAGGCACGGCCATCATATATAAACCGACCCCTTCTTCACCAATGGCTCGGGCGATAACAATGCGATTGATAAATCCGAGCACTCGTGTGATAAGGCCGGCAACGATTAGAATAAGTGTGCCTTTCAAAAATTTAGACATCCTGTATTTCCCTCCCTTCTCAAATAAGACGATCTTTTATACAATTAACTATATGCAAGAGATGTGAACAAGCATGACAAGTATTGTGGGACAAAACGGGGAGCGATGGTCATGGCAAATGAAAAAGAAAAAATGGAAGAACTGCGTGAACAATTGATGCCGGCGGTGCAAAGCAAGTATGAAGAGTTTCGCTTGCTTGGCTACGATCACGTAACGATAGAACAAATTTGGGAGTGTTTAGTGAGAAAAAAGTGGAAAAAATATGATGACGAAAGAAGGCTATATGAGCGTGTAAATGATATTTTATCGCTTTCAATTGGAGAATATATGGCTTTCTTGACAGCTGAATCATATCGTGAGCAGCGGGCCACTAAAGGTGATGATCTCGAAGAGCTACTAAATGAATTATTATAGCTATGTAGAAAATTGACAGCATTTGCGAACTGATTCATAATTAGGAATGTTGAAGCATTTCGAGAGGCTATAGCGAGGTTTTCTGATGACATAAGGAGGATTTTTTATGGTAAAAAGAAGTCGCATTCTGGCGTTTTTCTTAGTGCTGATTATTTTAGCAGGCACGCTAGGAACAACGACGAAAGGGATTATACATAATATCAAGCTCGGGCTTGATTTGCAAGGCGGTTTTGAAGTTTTATATGAGGTAAAGCCGGCGAAAAAAGGGGATAAAATTGACAAAACGACACTGACAAGCACCGTCAGTGCACTGAACAAGCGAATTAATGTACTGGGAGTCAGTGAACCAAATATTCAAGTAGAAGGAAAAAACCGGATTCGCGTCCAGCTTGCCGGTGTGAAAGACCAAAATCAGGCGCGGCAAATTTTATCGACCCAAGCGAAGCTGACCTTTCGCGATGTGCATGACAACGTCTTAATGGATGGAAGCGACCTGGCTGAAGGAGGAGCCAAGCTTTCGTTCGATGAGCATGGCAAGCCGAGTGTCGCCATTAAACTCAAAGATGCCGACAAGTTTAAGCAGGTGACGGAAAAAGTCTATAAAATGGGCGCGCCAAACAATTTATTAGTTATTTGGCTTGATTTTAAGGATGGCGTTGATTCCTATGCGAAAGAGGCGGGAAAAGCAAAGCCGAAGTATATTTCAGCAGCGGCGGTAAACCAAGTATTCGATCAAACGGATGTATCGATTGTTGGAAATTTCACGGTGGATGAAGCAAGACAGCTGGCTGACTTATTAAATGCTGGCGCGTTGCCGGTTGAGCTGAAAGAAGTTTATTCCACATCGATCGGTGCACAATTTGGAGAAAACGCCCTTCAGAAAACTATTCTTGCCGGTATTATTGGCGTGGCGCTAATTTTCCTCTTTATGATCGCGTTTTATCGCTTGCCTGGTGTGATTGCGGTCATTACGTTATCCGCTTATATTTATTTAATTTTGCTGATTTTCGATTGGATGAATGGCGTTCTGACATTGCCGGGGATAGCGGCGCTTATTTTGGGTGTCGGGATGGCCGTCGATGCCAATATTATCACATATGAGCGGATTAAAGAGGAAATCAAACTTGGAAAATCGATTATGTCCGCGTTTCGCACAGGAAATAAAGGATCGTTTGCGACAATCTTAGATGCGAATATTACAACCATTATTGCCGGTGTTGTGCTGTTTGTGTATGGAACAAGCTCTGTCAAAGGGTTTGCGACCATGCTGATTATCAGTATTTTAGTCAGCTTTATCACGGCTGTTTACGGCACGCGCCTGCTCCTTGGTTTGCTTGTGAATAGCCGCGTTTTACAAAATAAGCCAGGATATTTTGGCGTGAAAAAATCGGAAATTCTCGATATTGCTCAAACGAACGAGCATACAGAGGTGCCGACAAAGTTTGATCGTTGGGATTTCGTCAAACATAGCAAAAAATTCTTTATCTTTTCCGGCGCGTTAACGGTTGTTGGGATTGTTGCGCTGTTGACGATGAAATTAAATCTTGGCATTGATTTTGCGAGCGGCACACGCGTGGAAATCATGAGCGATTCTAAATTAAACGTGCAGCAATTGGAGGATCAGTTCCAGAAATTAAACTTACAGCCAAAAGATATCGTTTTATCTGGAAAGAATGAAGAAGTTGGCGTTGCGCGTTTTATCGGCGTTTTAAACAAACATGAAATTTCTGAGCTCAAGCAGTATTTTAAGGAGCAATATGGATCGGAACCGAACGTCAGCACCGTATCGCCGACTGTAGGAAAAGAATTGGCGCGCAACGCGTTGATCGCTGTGCTGATTTCATCGCTTGGTATCATCATTTATGTGACGATCCGCTTTGAGATGTATATGGCGCTTGCGGCTATTGTCTCACTTTTACATGACGCTTTTATTATTGTGATGTTTTTCAGTTTCACGCAGCTAGAGGTCGATTTAACATTTATTGCCGCCGTTTTGACGATCATCGGCTACTCGATTAATGACACGATTGTGACATTTGACCGGATTCGCGACTTGATGAAAAAACGGAAAGTCAAAACGATTGAGGATTTGCAGCATGTAGTGAATCGAGCATTGCAACAGACGCTGACCCGTTCCATTAACACCGTTCTGACCGTGATTTTTACGGTTGTCGCATTATTGATGTTTGGAAGCGAGGCGATTCGCAACTTTAATCTAGCCTTGCTAGTTGGACTTGTTTCCGGCGTATACTCTTCTCTGTTTATTGCCGCACAGCTATGGGTGGTATGGAAAGGAAAGCAATTGAAAAAAGGAAAAACGAAAAAGCCGGATCATCAGGATGCAGAACCACAAGTATAACGGTATAAGAATAGAGTGGCGACCAAAAGCGCCGCTCTATTTTTTTGAAGAAGCGAAAAAATGGATAAACTAAAACGGCGTGATGTCTTGATGAAAGGAAGAGAATCGTGGAGAAAGAAGAACGCTTCAAACAGGCCGAGTTTGCCGCGATTATTGGGATTTTAGGAAATATTGTATTAGCCGCAGTGAAAGGTGCTGCCGGCATCATGGGAAACAGCAAGGCATTGCTAGCAGATGCTGTTCATTCTGCTTCTGATGTTGCTGGATCGCTTGCCGTTTGGGTTGGATTGCGCGCAGCCAAGCGTCCGCCCGATGAAGATCACCCGTATGGTCATGGCAAGGCAGAATCCATCGCTGCTATTATTGTAGCGGTATTGTTATTTATTGTTGGCGCCGAAATGGGGCGTTCATCGCTACAAGCCTTTTTTCAGCCGCTGCATCCGCCGAAATGGTTGGCCATTTACGTAGTTGTCCTTTCCATTGTGGTGAAAGAAGCCATGTTTCGCTACAAATATCGCTTAGGAAAAAAATTAAACAGTCAGGCGATTATCGTCAATGCATATGAGCACCGTTCCGATGTTTTTTCTTCCATTGCTGCGCTCATTGGCATTGGAGCGGCGATGGCAGGCCACTCATTGGGGATAAACAAGCTCGTCTACGCAGATCCTATCGCTGGATTATTTGTTTCTTTTCTCGTGTTAAAAATGGCCTGGGAGCTTGGCAAACAGTCGATTCACACTACATTAGACCATGTGCTTCACGAAGAAGATACCGTTCATCTTCGCCAAGCGGTACTCCAGTTTCCTGAAGTCAAGCAAATTCATGAATTGCATGCGCGCGAGCATGGCCATTATGTCATTATTGACCTGAAAATTGCCGTTGATCCCTTGCTTACTGTAGAAGAGGGGCATCGGATCGGCAAAGCCGTGAAAGAAAGATTGCTTCGCATGCCAAATATAGAAAATGTCATGGTGCATATTAATCCTTACCATCCCGAAAAATAGACGGCCCAGACTGTGAATAAATGTTTTCATCGCGCGCTGTTTGCCTCGTTCATCCCCTTATAAAACGGCTTGGCTGTATTCCTTATCCGCCAAGTACGGTTTGGGGAAGAAAAAATCGAAAGGGATGGATGGCAAAGCTCAAATGGACTTTCGCTATAATCTGACTAATATCACATTGCCCCTATTCTTCTCCTTTTGTATAATAGGAGAAGTTGAGGTGGGAGACATGTTAACGGCAAAAACTCGATGGGATGTGAAGCGTCCCGATAAAAATAAAGTGGATCAGTTAATGAAGGAGCTGGATATTTCTCCACTTGTGGCTTCGCTGCTTGTGAACCGTGGAATTGATACTGCACGAGCGGCGGCCGCCTTTTTATATCCAGAAAAACAACCGTTTCACGATCCTTTTTTGCTAGATGATATGCATCGAGCTATAGAAAGGATTCAGCAGGCGGTGCGAAATGAGGAGCATATTCTTGTATTCGGAGATTATGATGCTGACGGTGTAAGCAGCACAACCGTCATGATGAGTGCATTGTCTCAAATAGGCGCGAAAGCGGATTTTTACATACCCAATCGCTTTACTGAAGGATATGGACCAAATAAAAATGCTTTTTGTCTTGCCAAAGAAAAAGGCGTGTCTTTAATCATCACAGTGGACAATGGAATTGCTGCAGTCGAAGAAGTGGCGCTGGCAAATGAGCTAGGCATGGACGTTATTATTACCGATCATCATGAGCCGGGACCTACACTTCCTGAAGCATTGGCGATTATTCACCCGAAAAAGCCGGGCAGCACATACCCGTTTCGTGATTTAGCTGGGGTAGGCGTGGCTTTTAAGCTGGCGCATGCATTGCTTGGAGAAGTGCCAGAGCATTTGCTTGATATCGTGGCGATTGGAACCATTGCTGACCTTGTGCCGCTTACAGGTGAAAATCGTCTGCTTGCCGCAAAAGGAATCGAGCAATTGCGAGATACAAAGCGCATCGGGTTGCGTGCTCTATTGAAGCAATGCGGTACCAACTTGAGCCAAGTGAATGAGGAAACAGTCGGGTTTGCCATCGCTCCGCGAATTAATGCGGTCGGAAGACTTGGAGACGCTGCCCCTGCTGTTCGGCTGCTCATGACGGAGGATGAAGCAGAAGCGCACGAACTAGCGAAAAAAACGGAGATGCTGAATCGGGAGCGGCAAAAGCTAGTAAATGAAATGACGGAAGAAGCCGTTGCGATCATACAGGAGCAATTTCCTCCTGAGAAACAGCATGTGCTTGTTGTAGCAAAAGAGGGCTGGAATGTTGGAGTTATCGGGATCGTAGCCTCTCGGCTTGTCGAACAATTTTACCGGCCGACCATTGTTCTAAGTATCGATCCGGAAAAAGGGATTGCGAAAGGATCGGCGCGCAGCATTCAAGGATTTGATCTATTTGCCCATTTGTCAAAATGCCGCGATATTTTGCCCCATTTTGGCGGACATCCGATGGCGGCTGGAATGACCCTTTCACTTGAAGATGTCGATGAATTGCGGGAACGCCTTAATGCGTTTGCGAAGGAAGCATTGACCGAGGAAGATTTTATCCCGATCACTTCCATTGATGCAGCCTGCTCGATTGATGACATTACCTTAGGGGCATTAGAACAAATCGAAAAACTCTCCCCATTTGGGACAGAGAACCCGCGCCCTCTTATTTTAATTGAAGACGCATCCGTGCAAAGCATGCGGCGTATCGGCGCTGACCAATCACATATAAAAATCGTGTTTGAACAGGATGGGGCAACACTGGAATGTGTCGGATTTGGCTATGGATATTTGCATGATGAAATTGCTCCTAATGCAAAGGTTTCCATTGTTGGATCATTATCGGTAAATGAATGGAACCATCTTCGCAAACCGCAGCTGATGATTTGTGATGCCGCTGTGCGAGAATGGCAGCTGTTTGATATAAGAGGAATCCAGCATGTGCACTCTCTTTTTTCGCTGCTTCCCGCTGATCGGCGCCGGTTTATCGCATTTGGTCAAGAGACAATAGGAGCGCTTCGTCTGCAGTCTTATCGTGAAGAAATCGATGTCATTGAAGCGATAGAGGAAGCGAAGCGTCTTTCTTTGGATGGGAGCTATGTCGTTTTGCTTGACCTGCCGCCAACTTTAGAAATGATAAAAGTTTTATTAAGTTATAGTTTACCTGCGCGCATTTATGCGTTATTCTATCAAAGGGAGACTCATTTTTTCAGCACATTGCCGACGCGCGACCATTTTAAGTGGTTTTATGCGTTTTTGATGAAGCGAGGTACATTCCATCTCGAAAAATACGGCGATGAGCTGGCGCGCTCGCGCGGTTGGACGAAGGAAACGATTCATTTTATGGTGCAAGTATTTTTAGAATTGCAGTTTGTGACGGTGGACAATGGGATCGTTTCGCTTGTTCCAAATCCCAAAAAGCGCGATTTAGCCGAATCTCCTACGTATCGTTTAAAACAGGCTCAGCTTGAGCTGGAAAATATGCTTTTATATTCATCGTATGAACAACTTAAGCGCACCTTTTCCGAAATAAAAGCGTTGCGGACATATGAGGAGGCAAAAATGTAATGGACTTAAAACAATATGTAACGATTGTACCGGATTTCCCGAAGCCAGGGATTATGTTTAAAGACATTACAACCATCATGGATAAAGGCGAAGTGTATAAATATGCGACAGATCAAATTGTGCAATATGCGCGGGAAAAAGAAATAGATCTTGTCGTTGGTCCAGAAGCGCGCGGCTTTATTATCGGCTGCCCTGTCGCTTATGCGCTCGGGGTTGGGTTTGCGCCTGTAAGGAAGGAAGGAAAGCTGCCGCGTGAGGTCGTTCGTGTCGAATACGGTTTAGAGTACGGAAAAGATGTATTGACCATGCATAAAGATGCCATTAAACCGGGACAGCGCGTGCTGATTACAGACGATCTATTGGCCACTGGCGGAACGATTGAAGCAACGATCAAACTGGTAGAGCAGCTTGGCGGTGTGGTCGCCGGCATTGCATTCTTAATTGAGCTTACGTATTTAGAAGGGCGCAACAAATTAGATGGTTATGATATTTTAACATTAATGCAATTCTAACCATCGACATTTTTCTTTTATTTCGCTAAAATGGTAAGAAGAGATGTTTGCAAGGGGGCACTCTAACGGGTGCTCTTTCTTATTAGTTTCTTTACATTTAAAAAAATTTTCATGATAATGGTATTAAATTATACACATAAGGTGATCTCATGGCCAATGAACAGGTGTTGACAGCGGAACAAGTCATCGAGCAGGCAAGCCGATATTTGTCGGAAATGGATGTTGAATTGATCAGAAAGGCATATGAATTTGCCAGAGAGTCCCATCGCGAGCAATATCGAAAATCAGGGGAGCCCTATATTATCCATCCTATTCAAGTAGCGGGAATTTTAGTAGATTTAAAAATGGACGCGATTACGATTGCTGCCGGCTTCTTGCATGATGTTGTCGAGGATACAGCTGCCACGAAAGAAGATTTAGAGCGGGAGTTTGGCGGCGAAGTAGCTATGCTTGTGGATGGTGTGACAAAGCTCGGCAAGATTAAATACAAGTCCCAAGAAGAGCAGCAGGCTGAAAATCATCGAAAAATGTTTTTAGCAATGGCACAAGATATTCGTGTGATTTTGATTAAATTGGCAGATCGGCTCCATAACATGCGGACGTTGAAGCATTTGCCAATTGAAAAACAGCGAAGAATCGCCAACGAGACACTGGAAATTTTTGCGCCGCTTGCCCATCGCCTCGGAATTTCGAAAATCAAATGGGAGCTTGAGGATACGTCGCTTCGTTATTTAAATCCGCAGCAATATTACCGCATTGTGAATTTAATGAAGAAAAAACGAGCCGAGCGCGAGCAATATTTGGAAGAGGTTATTCAAGAAGTGCGCGATCGGTTAAGCGAATTTTCGATCAAAGGTGAAATTTCCGGAAGGCCGAAGCATATTTACAGCATTTATCGAAAAATGGCGCTGCAAAATAAGCAATTTAATGAAATTTATGATTTACTAGCGGTTCGCATCATTGTGAACAGCATAAAAGACTGCTATGCGGTGTTGGGCATTATTCATACATGCTGGAAGCCAATGCCAGGCCGTTTTAAAGATTATATTGCGATGCCAAAGACCAATATGTATCAATCTTTGCATACGACTGTCATTGGCCCAAAAGGGGAGCCTTTGGAAGTGCAAATTCGCACGTTTGAAATGCATCAAATTGCCGAATTCGGGATTGCGGCACATTGGGCGTACAAAGAAGGAAAGATGGTCAAACCGAATTCTTTTGAAGAAAAGCTTTCCTGGTTTCGGGAAATTTTAGAATGGCAAAACGATGCAAGCAATGCCGAAGAATTTATGGAAACGCTAAAGATGGATTTATTTTCGGATACGGTGTTCGTCTTTACTCCGAAAGGCGACGTTATTGAGCTTCCAGCAGGTTCGGTGCCGATTGACTTCGCTTATCGGATTCATTCTGAAATCGGAAATAAAACGATCGGAGCGAAAGTGAATGGGAAAATGGTACCGTTGGATTATAAACTTAAGACAGGCGATATTGTCGAAATATTAACATCCAAGCATTCATACGGTCCGAGCCAAGATTGGCTAAAGCTTGCGCAAACTTCCCATGCCAAAAATAAAATTCGCCAATTCTTTAAAAAACAGCGACGCGAAGAGAATATTGAAAAAGGAAAAGAGCTTGTGGAAAAGGAAATTCGCGCTCTTGGCTTCGATGTGAAAGATATATTGACGGTTGAAAATGTCAAGAGAGTGGCGGAAAAGTTCAACTTCTCTAATGAAGAAGATATGTATGCGGCTGTTGGTTATCATGGGATTACCGCTGCGCAAATTGCTCATCGCTTAACAGATAAATGGCGGAAGCAGCGCGATTTGGAGGAGCAGCAAAAAAGATTGGCGGAGTCGGCGCAGGAGATGAAGACGCCGATTGGGAAAAAACGCGATTATGGCATTCAAGTGCAGGGAATCGATAATTTATTGATTCGTCTCTCACGTTGCTGTAATCCAGTTCCAGGCGACGAAATTATCGGATTTATTACAAGAGGACGCGGAGTCTCTGTTCACCGAACAGATTGTCCTAACGTAAAATCAAGCGAAGTAGAAGATCGGCTGATTTCGGTAGAATGGGAAAGCAATACGAAAACCAACCGCGAATATAACGTGGAAATTGAAATTTCCGGATTTGATCGACGCGGACTGCTCAATGAAGTATTGCAGGCCGTTAATGAAACGAAAACGGATATTTCCGCTGTTTCAGGAAGATCCGATCACCGCAATAAGATTGCTACCATTCATATGACGATTGCGATTCAAAACGTGAGCCATCTGCAAAAAATCGTAGAACGAATCAAGCAAATTCCAGATATTTATTCTGTGCAGCGAATTATGAACAATTAGAAAGGAACGCGGTCATGAGAGTAGTAGTACAAAGAGCCAAACATGCAAGTGTAACCGTCAATGGTGAAATAGTGGGCAGTATTGAATTTGGGCTTGTGCTCCTTGTCGGTGTGACCCATCAGGATACGGAGGAAGACGCGGCGTTTGTCGCTGATAAAATTGCCCATTTGCGCATCTTTGAGGATGAATCCGGCAAAATGAATCGGTCATTACTGGATGTCGGGGGCGCTATTTTATCCGTTTCCCAGTTTACATTGTATGGCGACTGTCGAAAAGGAAGACGACCCAATTTTATGGAAGCAGCCAAACCAGATCATGCGCTGCGAATTTATGAAGCATTCAACGAAGAATTAAGAAAAAAAGGGATTTTAGTGGAAACCGGACAATTTGGCGCTATGATGGATGTGGCATTGACAAATGATGGCCCGGTGACGCTTATTGTAGAAAGCAAAGAAAAAAGCGAGTAACTATATGGTTGCTCGCTTTTCTTTTATTATTCAACGGCACAAGTGTTGATGATCCATTATTTTACGTAAAAAATACAAAATTATTTGGTCAAATGCAAGCTTTCTGTCTCTTCCCCTGAACAACGAACGATTTGCCGGGAAATGAATGGGCTCGCTGGCGTTCTTGTTCGAGAAGGGCATGCTATAAGCCTGTCCAGCGGGCAAGCAAATCGCTTGCCCACTACGACAAAAAAGCGAGGAATCCAATATTGATATACCTGATTCAACATTTTGTTTTCCGCATGGCTTGCGATAGGAAAAGTTTTTTAAGTCACTTTTTTAGGTTAAAGAGTTTGGGAAAATACGTGCGCCTTCCTCCTTTTATGGACATGGCGTTGCCCTTATTAATTGCTGAAATAGCGTTGAAGCCCGGCAACAATTGCTTTGGTGACTTGCTTTTGGTATGAATCAGAGGCAATGATGCTTGATTCCTGCGCATTGTTCAAATATCCCAGCTCAAACAGAACAGATGGCATGCTTGTTTCTCGAAGGACGTGAAAGTCGCCAAATCGAATGCCGCGATACGGGATTGGCAGGGATTGAGACAGAAAAGGATCAAACGATAAAGCGAGAGGATAGTCATTTAATGAATGGTAATAAT
This sequence comes from Anoxybacteroides rupiense, assembly GCF_014196195.1. Classification (GTDB taxonomy): domain Bacteria; phylum Bacillota; class Bacilli; order Bacillales; family Anoxybacillaceae; genus Anoxybacteroides; species Anoxybacteroides rupiense. Next base: position 349,057 of record NZ_JACIDF010000003.1, read on the forward strand.
AAATGGTCATTCCTCTTGCTGTTCCGTCTGGCGAGCTATCGTAATGAATGCTGACAAACGCATCGGCTTTATGCTGTTCAGCCATGCTTACGCGCTCGGCTAAGGACAAATAGGTGTCGTCCTTTCTAGTGAGAATAACGGTGGCTCCAGCCGCCTGCAATTGATTTTTTAGCATCTGTGCGGTTTTTAATGTCATCGTTTTTTCCATCATTCCACCGCTGCCAATCGTTCCGCTGTCTTTTCCGCCGTGACCGGGATCAATGACAATCGTTTTGTTTTTGATTGTCCCTGTGTTTCCAGCATTGCGGACAACCGCTACCACCCAATCCGCAATATATCCGCTCTTTTGATGAGACAGTTCAATTTTGTACCAGCTACCTTCTTTAGCGATTACGCGGTATTGTTGTCCACGTTTGGCTGTCCCTTGAATTTGCGATTGAAGCGAAGGTTTTGAACGAATATTCGTACCATCTTCTAACACTGTAATGTAGAGAGTTGCCGTCATTATGTATGTGCGATAGACCCAGCCAGTCATAGAGCCAGGTGATTCGATTTGATACCAATCCGCAGTCTCGCCAATGATTCGCACCTGTTGGCCAAATGTGATTTTGCCAAGAATGGTGGCCTGTTGAGAAGGCTTTGTCCGCACGTTTAGCACATCAACGGCAACCGTTCCGGATTTCGATTGGAGGGAAGTGGTCCCGGAGCCAGTAGCTGACGCGAGGTAGTCTGATGAGACCCACCCCGTAAGCGTTCCGTTTTTGATTCTTGTCCAATGACTGTTGGTGTCGAGCACTTCCACCGTTTGGCCTAGCTTTAAATAACCAATTATGCTTGCTTGGCTGCTAGGAGCAGAACGAACACGGAGACGGTCAACGGTCGCTTGCATGTTTTCATTCATATCTGCAACATATTGCCGTGAAACCCATCCGGTTTCCGTAGTGCTTAGTTTAAGCTGTACCCAATCATTTTTTTCTTGGGCCACTATGTAAATTTCTCCTTTATTCAGTTTCTTTTTTATTGGATAAGAAGTGCCTGGTCCTTCCCGAACATTGAGGTGCTCTGTTTTGGTGATCACCATTTTGGCTTCGGCGCCGTCAGAGGAAGGGAAGGACAAAAGAAACAGAGCGACCAGCAGAAAATAAGCCGCTTTTTTCACATGGCAGCCTCCTTTCAAAAGTGTGAGATGATAACAGTTCTACAAAAAGTAAAAAAACCCTTTTATTTTTTTAAAAAACGGGAAAGATAAGTAGTGCTATATTTGGCGAATCATCGGTTAGATTACTGTTGGAATTTTTTAGAACAGAATGGGCGCGGCCTCGCCTTCTGACCACGAGTTTTGACCGCTATCGTCCGTTCATCATATTAATACGGCACAAGAACTGTAAGTGAATCGATCGGATCTTCGCGCCGCGAGCAACTTACGAATGGGGCCTGTGCAAACCCGGGGTTGTTTTCGTTAAACATTTGCGTGACATATCGATGCAAATCGTAACATGTCAAGTTACTGTCTTGAAAAGAGAAAGGATGAAGCAGGTGAGAAACAGCGCTAAAGGAGAATTTGCGCAACGCAAAGCAAGCGAGCTATTTCATGTAGACTTTCATGAATTTATGCGAAAGGAAGCCGATTATACCAATTATGAGTTAGCTTCAGAATTCGGTCTAACGTTGCGGGATGTGCGAAAATTGAAAAAACAGCTCTTTCGCTCATAAATCTTTTTCGTCTTCTTGACAAAATGATGATTCATTCGTAACATAAAAGATAAAAATTGCTGCAAAAAAGCCGATGATGGAGAAAAGTAGTTAAGAGTACACATGGCCAGAGAGGAAATGCCATAGGCTGAAAGCATTTCTCCGTGATGACTTAACGAAGGAACACTCCGTAGGTTTCTCTTTGAACGCGCATGCTAGTAGAAGGGAACGCGTACCGGGCGTTATCGGGATAAAGCGGAAGCGTTTGAGCTTCAATTAGGGTGGCACCACGGGAAAACGACTCTCGTCCCTATTATTTTAATAGGGAAGGGAGTTTTTTATTTTTACATAGAAAAAGTAGGAGGATGGAGCATGTCGTTTCAAATTCCGAGAGGAACGCAAGATATTTTGCCGGGCGAAGCTGAAAAGTGGCAATATATTGAGCAAATGGCACGGGATATTTGCCGACGTTACAACTATCAGGAAATTCGCACGCCGATCTTTGAACACACAGAATTGTTTTTAAGAAGTGTGGGAGACACAACAGATATCGTTCAAAAAGAAATGTATACATTTGAAGATCGAGGAGGGCGCAGCATTACGCTTCGGCCTGAAGGAACTGCGGCCGTTGTTCGTTCTTTTGTGGAAAACAAAATGTACGGGAACCCCAACCAACCTGTTAAATTGTATTATATGGGGCCTATGTTTCGTTATGAGCGGCCACAGGCGGGCAGATTTCGTCAGTTTGTGCAATTTGGCGTTGAAGCACTTGGAAGCAGCGATCCCGCTATTGACGCAGAAGTGATCGCGCTTGCGATGGAGCTATATCATTCATTAGGTTTGAAAAAGCTAAAGCTTGTGATGAATAGCTTAGGAGATGCTCCAAGCAGAAAAGCGCACCGTCAAGCGCTTATTGACCATTTTAAAGGACGGATCAGCGAGTTTTGTGAGGATTGTCAATCAAGACTTGAAAAAAATCCGATGCGCATTTTAGATTGCAAAAAAGACCGCGACCATGAATTAATGGAAACGGCACCGTCGATTCTTGATTATCTGAATGATGAATCGCGCCTTTATTTTGAAAAAGTGCAACTGTATTTAACGAAATTAGGGATTGCATTCGAAGTCGATCCACGGCTTGTTCGAGGGCTCGATTATTATAACCATACTGCCTTTGAAATCATGAGCGAAGCGGAGGGCTTCGGCGCGATTACGACGTTATGTGGCGGCGGCCGTTACAATGGATTAGTGCAGGAAATAGGCGGACCAGAAACGCCAGGAATCGGTTTTGCTTTAAGTATTGAACGTTTGCTCGCTGCCTTGGCTGCCGAGGGGATCACGTTGCCTGTAGCTCAAGGAATCGATTGCTTTATCGTAGCGTTAGGGGAAAAAGCGAAGGATGAATCGGTGATCCTTGTGAACAAGCTTCGTCAGTCGGGAATGAAGGTGGAAAGAGATTATCAAGATCGAAAAGTAAAAGCGCAGCTGAAGGCGGCGGATCGCCTTGAGTCCGCTTATGTTGCCATTCTTGGCGATGACGAGCTTGAAAAGCAAGTGATTGCCATTAAAAATATGGCGACAGGCGAGCAAACAGAGGTATCGCTTCATTCGTTTGTGCAATATATGAAAACAGCAGTTGAATCAAAGTAGGAGGGGACCATGATGTTTGGCAGGACGTATTACTGCGGAGAAATGACGGAACAAGCGGTGGGAGAAAAGGTCGTATTGAAAGGATGGGTGCAAAAGCGCCGCGATCTTGGCGGACTCATTTTTATTGATTTGCGTGATCGCACCGGTATTGTACAAATTGTTTTCAGCCCTGAAGTATCTGAGGAAGCGCTGCGTGTAGCTGAAGGGATTCGCAATGAATACGTATTGGACGTTGAAGGAACGGTTGTTCGTCGCGAAGAAAGCCAAGTCAACCCGAATTTGCAAACGGGGAAAATCGAAATTCATGTTCATCGTGTGACCGTTTTAAGCGAAGCGAAAACGCCACCGTTTATCATTTCTGACGAAACGGAAGTTGCCGAAGACGTACGGCTGAAATATCGCTATTTGGATTTGCGCCGTCCGGTTATGTTTCAAACGTTTAAAATGCGTCATCAAGTGGCAAAAGCGATTCGAGATTTTCTTGATGAAGAAGGATTTCTTGAGGTGGAGACCCCGATTTTAACCAAAAGCACTCCGGAGGGGGCCCGCGACTATTTAGTTCCAAGCCGTGTCCATCCAGGAGAATTTTACGCGCTGCCGCAATCGCCGCAAATTTTTAAACAATTGCTAATGGTTGGCGGATTTGAGCGCTACTATCAGATTGCACGCTGTTTCCGTGATGAAGATTTGCGGGCGGATCGTCAACCGGAGTTTACCCAAGTGGATATTGAAACCTCGTTTATGAGCCAAGAGGAGATTATGTCCATGATTGAGCGCATGATGGCGCGAGTCATGAAAACGGCAAAAGGAATCGAGCTATCGCTCCCATTTCCGCGCATGTCGTATAACGAAGCGATGAGCCGATATGGTTCTGACAAGCCGGATACGCGCTTTGGCATGGAGCTTGTCGATTTGTCGGAGCAAGTACGAGACTGTGGCTTTAAGGTGTTTTCAAGTGCAGTTGCGAATGGAGGACAAGTAAAAGCGATAAATGTGAAGGGAGCGGCTCAGCAATATTCACGCAAAGATATGGATGCATTGACCGAATTTGTCGCTCGTTATGGAGCGAAAGGGCTGGCATGGCTTAAAGTGGAAGAAGGCGGATTAAAAGGTCCGATTGCGAAGTTTTTCATAGAGGAAGAGCAAAAAGGAATCATTCAAGCATTAGAAGCGGAGACGGAAGATTTATTGCTGTTTGTCGCTGATTCCAAAGCGGTGGTCGCTGATGCTCTCGGTGCATTGCGTCTGAAGCTTGGAAAAGAGCTGCAGCTGATTGATGAAACCAAATTCCAGTTTCTCTGGGTCACAGATTGGCCGCTTTTGGAGTATGATGAAGAAGAAGGGCGCTATTATGCGGCGCATCATCCGTTTACAATGCCGGTGCGCGAAGATTTGCCTCATTTGGATACAGATCCGGGAAGCGTGCGTGCCCAAGCTTATGACCTTGTATTAAACGGCTATGAATTAGGTGGTGGCTCGCTGCGCATTTTTGAACGCGATGTACAGGAAAAAATGTTTCAAGTGCTTGGATTTACAGAAGAAGAAGCCCGTGAGCAGTTTGGCTTCTTGCTTGAGGCATTTGAGTATGGAACGCCGCCGCACGGAGGAATCGCTTTGGGATTAGACCGCCTTGTGATGCTGTTGGCAGGACGTACGAATTTGCGTGATACTATTGCCTTTCCAAAAACGGCTAGTGCAAGCTGCTTGTTAACAGAAGCGCCGAGCCATGTAAGCGATAAGCAATTAGAAGAATTGCATTTAACTGTGGATGTAGAAAAAATCAAAAATTTCAGTTAATTCCCTTCTTGAAAAGGCGAAAAAAATATGATATGATGCTTTCAAACCTAACAGTCCTGATGTGTTCGTCGTATAACCTATTGTTTTGACCGAACAATATGTTATACGGGAGTCCGCAGTTTTCAAGCGGCGTACATGCCTCAAACCGAGAGGACGTGCAAACCTTGAAACAGGACACCCACCTGCGTGGAGCGGGATCAAAACGAAGGCATCGACGGCACGATTGGGACTTGAGGCGATAAGTTGAAAAGCTTGTAAATCCAATAAAGATGAGTCATTTGTGCCAAATCGGACACATGTCGGGAGCCGGGCAAAAAGGAAGTGTTCGGACTTGGCCAAATGAAAGGCAATGAATCCCCTATGTAAAGAGAATCCTTTACATAGGGGATTTTTTATCCATTCGTGGTGTTAGATCAAATCCATTCCCTGACGGTCCTCACGCTATATACATAGGATCAATAAGCAGGATCTGGAAAAGCTTACGGTCAAAGGCAAGCTCTCCACTTTCTTCGATGATCGAAACGTCTCTCGCTTTTTTTCTGAATTTCTAAACGGTTCATTCTATCGTTTTCCAAACAGATGGAAGTTCAACTAATGGATCATCGAAAAATAAAATCCGATTGAAATACTGAACTTTATTGTGTAGGATAATATCGATGCAAAAATGATGAAAAATTCATGGAGGGTATCAATGCTACATCAATTTTCACGTAACGAATTAGCGATCGGCAAGGATGGACTAGAAACGTTAAAAAAGGCGACTGTAGCCATATTAGGAATTGGCGGCGTCGGTTCTTTTGCCGCTGAAGCACTGGCACGTTCGGGGGTCGGTCGGCTCGTCTTGGTAGACAAGGACGATGTGGACATTACGAATATCAATCGACAAATTCACGCTCTTCTTTCCACAGTAGGTCGTCCGAAAGTGGATCTAATGAAAGAGCGTATTGCGGATATTAACCCTGAATGTGAAGTTATCGCACTCAAAATGTTTTATACTGAAGAGACGTACGAGCAATTTTTCAGCTATGGGCTCGATTTTGTCATTGATGCTTCTGATACGATCACGTATAAAATTCATTTAATGAAAGAATGCTTGAAGCGCAATGTGCGGATTATCTCAAGCATGGGAGCGGCCAATAAAATGGACCCAACTCGTTTTCGTATTGCCGATATTTCGAAAACCCATACAGATCCCATTGCCAAAGTGATTCGGACTAAGCTGCGAAAAGAAGGAATCCGCAAGGGAATCCCTGTTGTTTTTTCTGATGAAAAACCGATTATTATTCGCGAAGATGTCCGCAAAAGGGTCGGCAACGATCAATCGGCGATTCGCAAAGCGCAAATGCCGCCATCATCGAATGCGTTTGTCCCTTCCGTAGCGGGGCTGATTATGGCTTCATATGTTGTGCGCGAGCTGCTAGAAGGAATCAAAATTTATCGCGTCGGTGAAGAATGAGCAAAGCAGGGCTTGCCTATGAAGGCAGCCCTGCTTTTTACGTTTATGCTGACAAAAGCATCGGAAAGGCTAATTTCTAAAAAGCGATGGAATAAGAGGATGAACGTCGCTGACATGATTGACGCGGATGGCCGTTTCGGTCGAACGATTTTTCAGCCGTCAAGCCAAAAAGGAAGAAAAGAGGGCTTGTAAAGCTTTCCCTTTTTAGCCATTCAAATTCGCTTTTTGGTCATGTTATAATAAAAATAATTAGGATAGATAAGGCGAGGAAGGAGAGCGCATTGAATAAAAAAGAAACCATTATTCGGGCAGCTATGAAGCTATTTGCACAAAAGGGATATCACGCAACGTCGATGCAGGAAATTGCTGAACAAAGCGGAATGGCGAAAGGTTCGCTTTATAATTATTTCAAATCGAAGGAAGAAATCGCGGTATCGATTTTTCGTTACCACTATGAAATTTTGTTTCGCAAAATATTTGAAGTCAGCCAAGACAAAAATCTATCGGCAAGAGAAAGATTTGAAAAGCAGCTTTGTATTCAAATCGAAGAGTTCATTCGCCATAAAGAATTAGTGCGAATGCATATGGGGGAGCAGGCGGTGAAGGTGAATGATGAGGTTCATCAACTTGCTTTCCGCATTCGTGCTCGAATATTAAATTGGTATCGCCAAGCTATTATTGACATATATGGAGAGCCGGTTCGCCGCTTTTCGCTTGATTGCGCTGCCATCTTAAACGGCATGCTGAAGGAGTATATGTTTTATGTGGCGGTTGAGCAAAAAGAATTGCAGCGTTCCCATTTTGTTCCTTTCGTGCTTCGACGCCTTGATGCGATTGTCAAAAGTCTGACGGAGGAGGAAAAGCCGCTGCTAAACGATCAAATGATGGAAGATTATCTCTGTCTCGGACTATCAACTAAAGAGGAAGCGAGGCAGCAAATTGTCGCCTACATTCAGCAAATGATGGATATGCTTAAGGACACGAGAATGAATGAAAGCGGCATCATCGACTCCCTTGAGACGTTAGAGCAAGAGTTTACCCAAGAGGATGACGTCCGAAAATTTATGGTTGAAGCCATTTTGCTTTATTTAGAACGCTTTTCTCTGCCATTGTGGAAGGAATTGAACGAAGCGATTGCCCGCTATTTTGCATAAAGTTCTCTGCTTTTGGAGCAGAGAGCTTTCTATTTTCAAAGGAACGAAGGAGGAAGCGAAAGATGCTTTTTTCACAAGAGCCCCTGTCGATCCGCATGAGGCCAAGAACGATTGATGAAGTGGTGGGACAGCAGCATATCATCGGTCCGCATACCGCTTTATATAAAATGATTCAAAACGGCTATGTGCCTTCCATGCTTTTATATGGAGAACCAGGAGTTGGGAAGACATCGCTCGCTTATGCGATTGCTGGAACTGTCGAGCGGGAATTTTTTGCATTAAATGCAACGACATCGGGAAAAAAAGAAATGGAAGAAGTGGTCGCGGTTGCAAAAATGTCGGGAAACGTTATTCTATTTATTGATGAAATTCACCGCTTTAATAAAGCACAACAAGATTATTTGCTGCCTAATATAGAAAACGGGTTGATCACATTGATTGGGGCCACGACAGAAAACCCGTTTCATGAAGTGAATCCGGCTATTCGCAGCCGCTGTGGACAAATTAAGCAGCTAAAGCGATTAACAGTTGAAGAGGTCACGGTTTTGCTACGACGAGCGCTGCACGATGACAAAAGGGGATTTGGCACTTTACCGATTGAAATGGACGACCGTTTGCTGCAACGCATTGCTGTCGGAACAAACGGCGATGCCCGTTCTGCATTAAATGCATTAGAAGCGGTTGTGTATGCTTCGCCAAAAAGCGGAGACCGCATTGTCGTCGATGAACAAACTGTCTCACAGTGCATAGAAAACAAAGGATTTTTCCATGACAAAAAAGGGGACGTCTATTATTCGTTATTGTCTGCATTCCAAAAAAGCATCCGAGGAAGTGATGTCGACGCGGCGCTTTATTATTTGGCGAGATTATTGGAAGGCGGCGACTTATCCGCTATTTGCCGGCGTTTGCTGGTGATTGCCTATGAAGATGTCGGCTTGGCCAATCCGCTGATGGGCATCAAGGTGAATGCGGCCATCCAAGCTGTGGAACGGCTGGGGCTTCCTGAAGCGAGGATTCCGCTGTCAGTTGTGACAATTGAATTATGTCTCTCGGCGAAATCCAATTCAGCATACAAAGCGATTGACCAAGCGATCCGTGATATCGAGCAAGGAAAGCTGGGAGAGATTCCTGCCCATCTAAAGGATGCGCATTATAAAGGAGCTAGCGTTCTTGGCCATGGAATAGGGTATCAATATCCGCACGACCATCCAAATGGATGGGTAGCGCAGCAATATTTGCCAAGCGAGCTGGAAGGAACGCAATATTATGTGCCGAAAGAAAACGGCGATGAGAAGCATTATGCGAAAGTGTATGAGCGTCTCTGTTCATTAAAAAGCAAGCACAATGAAGTAAGATGAAAAGTATGGTATAATGATTTCCGATTTATTGATTAAAAAAGTGGGGCGTGAATATGAAAGAGTCGATTGTTCGCTGGACCGTTTATTTTCTTGGTTTATTGGTCATGTCGTTTGGGATTGTTTTAACCATTAAGGCGGACATGGGAAGCGCTCCATGGGATGTGCTTCATATCGGTCTATATCGTCAGCTTGGCTTGACGATTGGTACATGGTCTATTATTGTGGGGATTATTGTTTTGGTGGCTTCCTCGCTTCTTTCGAAACAATGGCCCCAAATAGGGGCTTTTCTTAATATGCTCCTTGTGGGCTTGATGATCGATATGTATATGATGATCCCATCACTGCAAACTCCCCATACATTTATCGGGAAAATGGCGATGCTCTTTGGCGGAATCATCATAACAGGCTATGGAATGGGACTTTATATTTCGGCAAAGATGGGAGCCGGACCGCGCGATAGCTTAATGCTCGTATTGATGGAGAAAACCGGATGGAGAGTGGAGTACATCCGCATTGCGATGGAAGTGTTTGTGTTGTTGGTCGGCTGGCTACTGGGAGGACCTGTATCGATTGGCACGCTGGTTTTTAGTGTTACGATCGGCAAGGTCATTGGCATCGCCCTGCCGCAATGTCAGCAATGGACGGTGCGGATGGCAGTGGCGAAAACGGGAATGAATGGTTTAAGTCGTTAGGAGGAATAGGATGAAAATTTCAACAAAAGGTCGCTACGGTTTAACAATGATGATTGAGTTGGCAAAAAAATATGGAGATCGCCCGATTTCGCTCAGATCGATTGCAAAAACGCATAATTTGTCTGAGCATTATTTAGAGCAACTCGTTTCGCCGCTTAGAAATGCAGGGCTTGTAAAAAGCATCCGCGGAGCGTATGGCGGCTATGTGTTGGCCGATCATCCGGCGAAAATTACGGCGGGAGATGTGATTCGGGTGCTTGAAGGGCCCATCAGCCCTGTAGAAGAATTGGAAGAAGAAGAGCCGGCTAAGCGTGAGTTGTGGATTCGCATTCGTGATGCTGTACAGGAAGTATTAGATAGCACAACACTTGAAGATTTGGCGAAATATAGCAATGGGGATCAAGAATCCTACATGTTTTATATTTAAGCAGTGAGAAAGGAGAATTTTGGTTGGAACGTATTTATCTTGACCATGCGGCGACATCTCCCGTTCATCCTGCCGTCGCTGAGCGAATGCTGCCGTTTATGACAGAATGCTTCGGCAACCCGTCGAGCATTCATTTTTTCGGCAGGCAAAGCCGGCTTGCATTGGATGAAGCGCGTGAAACAGTAGCAAAAAGCCTTGGCGCAAAACCTTCGGAAGTGATTTTTACAAGCGGTGGAACAGAGGCGGATAATTTGGCGCTCGTAGGAGTGGCCTTAGCGAACCGGGAAAAGGGAACCCATATTATTACTTCATCTGTCGAGCATCACGCTGTTTTGCACACGTGTCATTATCTTGAAAAACAAGGGTTTGAGATTACTTATCTTCCAGTTGACGAATATGGAAAAATTTCATTGACAGATCTGAAAAAAGCGCTCCGCAACGATACCATCCTCGTCTCGATCATGTTCGGCAATAATGAGACCGGAGTGTTGCAGCCTATTCAACAGATCGGGGAAATGCTGAAAGACCATCCGGCTTTTTTCCATACGGATGCTGTCCAAGCATATGGGCTGATCCCCATCGATGTGAATCAACTTCATATTGATTTGTTGTCTGTTTCCGCACATAAAATTAATGGGCCGAAAGGTGTTGGCTTTTTATACGCTAAAGAAACCGTTAAGCTAATGCCTCGTTTATACGGGGGCGAGCAAGAGCGAAAACGGCGGGCTGGAACGGAAAACGTCGCCGGAATTGTCGGGATGGCAAAAGCCGTTGAAATTGCGCAGCAAACGATGAGCGAAAAAGCAGAGAAGTACCGTTCGTTTAGAAAGAAAATGCTCGCTATTTTTGCGCAAGCGGGGATTTCATACGCTGTCAACGGTGATGACCAGGAGGCGCTACCGCATGTATTGAATGTCACGTTTCCGGGAACGAACGTAGAATCGCTGCTTGTGAATCTTGATTTAGCGGGAATCGCCGTATCGAGCGGCTCAGCATGTACAGCGGGTTCCATTGATCCATCGCATGTTCTTGTGGCGATGTTTGGCAAGGATTCTGACCGCATCCGCTCCTCGATCCGTTTTAGCTTTGGGCTTGGAAATACGGAAGAACAAATTGAAAAGGCAGCGTATGAAACCGTAAAAATTGTTCAAAGACTTGTAAGCAAATAGAGGAGGAGAGAGATGAACAAAGCACCAAAAGACACGCGCGTCGTTGTTGGCATGTCCGGAGGGGTGGACTCATCGGTGGCTGCCCTTCTTTTAAAACAGCAGGGATATGATGTGATCGGGATTTTTATGAAAAATTGGGACGACACAGATGAAAACGGGGTGTGTACGGCAACGGAAGACTATGAAGATGTGATGCGTGTCTGCAATCAGATTGGCATTCCTTATTATGCGGTAAACTTCGAAAAACAGTATTGGGAGAAGGTATTTACGTATTTTCTTGATGAGTATAAAGCAGGGCGCACGCCAAATCCGGATGTGATGTGCAACAAAGAAATTAAATTCAAAGCGTTTTTAGAGCATGCGATGTCGCTTGGCGCCGACTATTTGGCGACAGGGCATTACGCGCGTGTTGCCTATTGCGATGGCGAATATAAAATGCTGCGCGGGGTTGATCAAAACAAGGATCAAACCTATTTCTTAAATCAGCTGGGACAAGCCCAATTATCGAAAGTCATGTTCCCGCTTGGAGAGCTTGAAAAAGCGCAGGTGCGTCAAATCGCCAAAGAAGCAGGACTGGCGACAGCAGGGAAAAAGGATAGCACAGGCATTTGTTTTATTGGTGAACGGAATTTTAAAGAATTTTTAAGTAACTACTTGCCAGCTCAGCCAGGAACTATGCAAACACTTGCTGGCGAAATAAAGGGCAAGCACGACGGAATCATGTATTATACGATTGGACAGCGTCATGGTCTCGGCATTGGCGGGAATGGCGAGCCATGGTTTGTCGTTGGAAAAAATGTGAAAGAAAATATTTTGTATGTTGCGCAAGGATTTGAGAATGAGCTGCTATATTCTGATTCAATCATCGCCACGAATGTCAGCTGGGTATCGGATCGAGTGCCGGCTGAACCGTTAAAATGTACGGCCAAATTCCGTTATCGTCAACCGGATAACGGCGTTGCGGTTCATGTCATCGACGACCGGACGGTGCGCGTTGTATTTGACCGTCCCGTTCGTGCTGTTACGCCGGGGCAAGCTGTCGTGTTTTATGATGGAGAAGAATGTCTTGGCGGCGGGACCATTGATGAAATTTTCCGCAATGGAGAAAAGCTTTGGTATGTGGGATAGCTTTGCAAAAACCTCAGCTCTTGGCGGAGTTGGGGTTTTTCCATTAAGATAAATGCAAAAGGGAGAGTTGGAAACGATGGAGAATCAAAATGCATTAGGCATTCAGCACATGCAGCAAGGGCGCTATGAGGAAGCAGTGAAATGCTTTCATGAAGCTATTGAAGCCAATCCAAACGATCCAATCGGCTACATTAATTTTGGAAATGTACTAGCGGCCGTGGGGGAAGAAGAGAAAGCGATCCGTTTTTTTAAAAAAGCGCTTGAGCTTGATCCAGAAGCGGCCACTGCTTACTATGGGCTTGGCTCTCTTTACTATAATCGCCAGCAATTTGTTTTGGCAAAGGACATGTTTGAACAGGCGGTGCAAAAAGGGATGGAGGACGGCGATGTATTTTTTATGCTCGGGATGTCGCTCTTGCTTTTAGAGCAGCCGCGTCTGGCTTTGCCGTATTTGCAACGCGCCTCCGAATTGAACGAAAACGATGCAGAAGCGCTTTTTCAGCTTGGCTTGTGCTTAGCGCAGCTTGAACTTGTGGATGAAGCGATGAACTGCTTCGAGAGAACCGTCGCTTTAGATGAAGGGCATGCCGATGCCTATTATAATTTAGGAGTGGCTTATGCTTATAAAGATGATGCACAGCAGGCACTTCATATGTTTAACAAAGCGCTTGCCATACAGTCAGATCATTTGCTTGCAGGACATGGGAAAAAATTGATGGAAAAAGCGCTGGAAAAATAAAAAAAGGCAGGGATTCCAATTGCAGCGGCAAGAATCATGGGCGTTAGGGGAAAAATCGTTTATTAAAGGGACGCATATCGTCACTATTTTTCATAACGAAAGCAACCTTTATTCCGTGGTCCGCATTCACGTTGAAGAAACGAATGAAGGGTATGACGAGCAAGAGGTTGTTGTAACTGGATATTTCCCGCGTATGAACGAACATGATGTTTATGTGTTTTACGGCGCTTTTAAAGATCACCCAAGATTTGGACGGCAATATGTAGCCGAGTATTTTCGAAAAGAAATGCCGCAAACAAAGGAAGGGTTGATCTATTATTTATCGAGCGATTTGTTTAAGGGGATCGGAAAGAAAACAGCGGAACAAATTGTGGAAGCGCTCGGGGACCAAGCGATTTCAGTGATACTAGCAGATCCGGAAGCGCTCGCGAAAGTGCCTAAGCTTCCGAAAAACAAAGCGAAAGAGCTATACGAAACGTTAAAGGAGCACCAAGGCCTTGAACAAATTATGATTGCTCTTTCTCAGTTCGGCTTTGGTCCGCAGCTGTCAATGAAAATTTACCAAGTATATAAAGAAGCTGCACTTGATGTCATTCAAAAAAATCCGTATCAGCTTGTCGAGGATGTAGAAGGGATTGGGTTTCGGCGAGCCGATGAGTTAGGCCAGCAGCTCGGCCTTTCCGGCAGCCATCCAGATCGTGTCCGAGCCGCCTGTTTATATGTCATCGAAAGCGATTGTTTGCAAGAGGGACATGTATATGTGACAAAAGAACAGTTGCTTTTTAAAGCTAAGCAGCTGCTTGAATCGAAAAGAGGAGAGGACATTCCTCCTGACATGATTGAGCGTGAACTGCTTGATCTAGCCAAGGAGGGAAAAGTCATTCATGAAGATGGCCGCTTTTATATTCCGACTCTTTACTTTGCGGAAAAAGGAATCATCACCAATATAAAGCGCCTGCTTGAACAAAAGGTAACAGGATTTCCAGAAGCGGAATTTTTGCTGGCGCTCGGCCGGTTGGAGGAGCGGTTGGATGTACAATATGGCCCGTTGCAAAAGGACGCGATTCAACAAGCGATTTCTTCCCCTCTGTTTATTTTGACAGGCGGGCCGGGAACGGGAAAAACAACGGTGATAAAAGGGATTGTGGAGATTTTTGCCGACCTCCACGGCGTTTCGCTTGACCCGAAGGATTATCATAAAGAAAATCCTTTTCCGATTTTGCTTGCTGCGCCAACAGGGAGAGCCGCAAAACGAATGAGCGAAGCGACAGGATTACCAGCGATGACGATCCATCGTTTACTTGGTTATAATGCTACAGAAGGATTTACTCATCATGAAGATGAACCGATTGAAGGAAATTTGCTCATTGTCGATGAAATGTCCATGGTGGACACATGGCTAGCTAACCAATTGCTGAAGTCCCTTCCAACTGGTATGCAAGTCATTTTGGTCGGTGATGAGGATCAATTGCCGTCAGTCGGACCGGGGCAAGTATTAAAGGATTTGTTAAAAACGTCGCGAATTCCTACTATTCGCTTGACAGAAGTATATCGTCAAGCAGAAGGATCCTCCATCATTGAATTGGCTCATTGTATGAAAAAAGGGGAGCTTCCTGCTGATCTAAGCTCTCCGAAAACAGACCGTTCCTTTATTCGCTGTAAAGCTGAACAAGTGGTTGATGTCGTGAGGCAGATTGCTGATAATGCGTGGAAAAAAGGGTATTCGGTAAAAGATATTCAAGTGCTCGCCCCAATGTATCGCGGTCCTGCCGGCATCGATCGTCTCAATCGAACGCTTCAAGAGCTGTTTAATCCAAAATTGCCACAAAAGCGCGAGCTGTCCAGCGGCGAAACGGTTTATCGCGTTGGCGATAAGGTGTTGCAGCTTGTCAATCAACCGGAGCAAAATGTGTTTAATGGCGATATTGGTGAAATTGTCGCCATCTTTTACGCGAAAGAGAATACGGAACAGCAGGACTTGGTTGTCGTATCCTTTGATGGAAACGAAGTCACTTATACAAGACAGGATTTAACACAAATTACCCACGCTTATTGCTGTTCGATTCATAAGGCGCAGGGCAGTGAATTTCCGATTGTGATTTTGCCGGTGGTGAAAAGCTATTATCGAATGCTACAGCGGAATTTGTTATATACAGCGGTGACAAGAAGCAAAAAATTTTTAATTTTATGCGGTGAGGAGGAAGCGTTTCGCATCGGAACGGCACGCTGTGATGACGGGGTGAGGCAAACAACATTAGCGGAAAAAATTCAACAGCTGTTTGAGCCTGCTGATGAAACGGAGCTGCCGTTGGATGATGCGGGGATCGGGATGGAAAACGTTTCACCGTATGACTTTATGATAGAAGAAACAAAATAAAACCATAAGGCACGCATCAAGCGCTCTTCCTTAGCCATGTATATTTTTACAACTGCTTGTCTAACATAACAGGTAAATGATGTGAAGAGGAGCGTGCCTTTTGGTGTTGAAATGTCCAAATTGCCAAAGTAAGGATTTGGGAAAAATAGGTGTGAATCAATATTATTGCTGGAACTGTTTTATTGAATTAACCATCAATAAAGGGATGATTCATACTCATCAAGTCGAAGAAGACGGAACGCTCAGCTCGCTCGATGATTTATTCAGCGATGAAGAACGAACGCTTTCGTCTTAAGGGAAGCGAGGAGGAATGACCATGAATCGTACAATGAAATCGCTCGCTGCTATTGGTTTGGGCGTTGCAGCTTACCAGCTTGTTCAACGCAATGGTGGTATGAATATGCGGAAAATGAAGAAGATGGGAAAGCAAATGATGCGTTCATTTATGTAACAAAGAGGGGGAGCCTATATAAAGGCCCCCTTTTTTGATGTATAATCTCCTCTCCTTCTTTTCAAACTATGGGAACAGGAGGGGTATTCGTGCAAAATGAGCAAATGCGTTTTTTCATTCGTCTTACCAAAATGCTGTTAGTCGTTATACTTCTATATTTTATTATGAGATTGAGGGATTTCTGGCTGCCTGTTTTACGGCTCATTGTTACGGTATTAACTCCGTTTATCATTGCGGCTTTTATCGCTTATTTGCTTCATCCGCTTGTCGAGTATATTCATAAAAGAGGAATTCCGAGAGCCCTAGCTATTTTAATGATTTATATCGTGTTTTTTGGAGGGGTGGGCTATGGTGCATACAAAGGGATTCCTGTGCTGCTTGATCAGTTGCAGGAACTGACTAAAAGCTTACCGATGCTGGCGGATACGTATCATGGATGGACGACGAAAATCCATGACCAAACAGCAAAATGGCCCAAAGAAATGCACAAGCGCGTGGAAACCTCTATTCTTGAAGTGGAGGCCTTGCTTGGCCTTTGGTTGACAAAGGCGGTTACAAGCGTTAAAAGCATCTTAAATTCAGCGATGGTCTTTTTACTTGTACCATTTATCGCCTTTTATATGTTAAAAGATATGGATGAAATGAAGCAAGCGGTTTGGAAACTAACACCGAAAAAGTGGCGAAAAGAAGGAATCGAATTTCTAAAAGATGTAGATGAGTCTTTAGGAAACTATATCCGCGGCCAGTTATTTGTTTGCACTTTAATTGGCGGAGTGGCTGCGCTTTCACTTTGGATTGCCGGCATGAATTATCCGCTTTTATTGGGGCTCATTATTGGCGCAACGAATGTCATTCCTTATTTTGGCCCGATTATTGGAGCGATACCGGCAGCCCTTTTGGCTGCGACGATTTCAGCAAAAATGATGATGATTGTGATGGGGATTATTTTTTTATTGCAATTTCTCGAAGGAAATGTTTTGTCGCCGCTGATTGTTGGAAAAAGCCTGCATATGCATCCCTTAATTATTATGCTCTCTTTGTTTTTAGGCGGGGAGCTTGCTGGAATTGTGGGAATGATTATTGCTGTTCCTTTTGTGGCGGTTTTAAAGGTGGCTGTTTTACATGCGCGCGAGCGTTTTAGTACACATTGACAAACGAAAGCCGCTTGTCTATAATCTTTGAATGAAAAGGTATACATGTATACATACAAGGCGATGAAGGATCGAGTATGTTACAGTCCATCTTAACGCGCCCGTGCGCACAGAGAGGAATTTCCGCGGCTGAAAGAAATTCCAGATGAAGGGTAACAGAACGCTAATCCCGAGCGCAGGAAAAACCTGACGGAGCAGCCACGTTACGGCTTATCGAGGTGATGGACGTCTTGTCCATAAGCAGGGTGGTACCGCGAGCGTAACTCTCGTCCCTGAGCAAGGGATGGGAGTTTATTTTTTATACCATAAATATGACTAAAGGAGGCACGAAAGATGAAAAAGCTTACATCAGCACAAATTAGGCAAATGTTTTTAGACTTTTTTAAAGAAAAAGGACATTCGGTAGAACCAAGCGCGTCTTTAATTCCGATTGACGATCCGTCGCTCCTATGGATCAACAGCGGAGTCGCGACATTAAAAAAATATTTTGATGGGCGCGTAATTCCAGATAACCCGCGCATTTGTAATGCCCAAAAATCCATTCGTACAAACGATATCGAAAATGTCGGCAAAACGGCGCGCCACCATACGTTTTTTGAAATGCTCGGAAATTTCTCGATCGGCGATTATTTTAAGCGTGAAGCGATCCATTGGGCTTGGGAGTTTTTAACAAGCAAAAGATGGATTGGTTTTGATCCTGGCCGCTTATCTGTTACGATTCATCCGGAGGATGATGAAGCGTTTGAAATTTGGCATGAAGAAATTGGGTTGCCGAAAGAACGGATCATTCGTTTGGAAGGGAATTTCTGGGATATTGGAGAAGGCCCGAGCGGACCGAATACCGAAATCTTTTATGACCGCGGGGAGCAATTCGGTAATGATCCAAATGATCCAGAATTATATCCGGGGGGCGAAAATGAGCGTTATTTAGAAGTATGGAATCTTGTTTTTTCTCAATTTAACCATAATCCAGATGGCACTTATACGCCGCTGCCAAAGAAAAATATTGATACAGGCATGGGTTTGGAGCGCATGTGCTCTATCATACAAGATGTGCCTACTAACTTTGATACCGATTTATTTATGCCAATTATTCAAGCAACGGAACAAATTTCTGGCGAAACATACCGCGTGGATGCGGAAAAAGATGTCGCGTTTAAAGTGATCGCTGACCATATTCGGACGGTGACGTTTGCGATTGGCGATGGCGCTTTGCCGTCCAATGAAGGACGCGGTTATGTATTGCGTCGCCTGCTTCGCCGAGCGGTGCGGTATGCGAAAAAACTGAATATCAACCGTCCGTTTATGTATGAATTAGTGCCGACAGTCGGTGAAATTATGGTTGACTACTATCCGGAAGTGAAAGCAAAAACGGAGTTTATTCAAAAAGTGATTAAAAATGAGGAAGAGCGTTTCCATGAGACGCTTCATGAAGGATTAGCCATTTTGTCAAGCGTTATCCAAAAAGAAAAAGCAAATGGCAGCCGCACTATTTCTGGAACAGATGTGTTCCGCCTTTACGACACATATGGATTCCCAGTTGAATTGACAGAAGAATATGCCGCCGAAGAAGGAATGACGATTGATCATGCCGGCTTTGAACAAGAAATGGAGCGTCAACGCGAGCGGGCTCGCGCGGCGCGCCAAGATGTCGATTCGATGCAAGTGCAGGACAGCTTACTTGGCGCCCTCAAAGTAGAGAGCCGATTTGTTGGCTATGACGAGCTCCATACTTCTTCTTCTATTGCTGTTATCGTGAAGAATGGCGAGCTTGTTGAGGAAATAAAAGAAGGAGAAGAAGCGCAAATTATACTTGATGTGACGCCATTTTATGCAGAAAGCGGCGGTCAAATCGCCGATCAAGGCTTTATCGAAGGAGAAGCGGCGAAAGCTTATGTAAAAGACGTGCAAAAAGCGCCAAATGGTCAGCATTTGCATCATGTGGTGGTCGAAAAGGGAACACTGAAGAAAGGCGAAACTTATCAGGCCTACCTGCTTGAAGAAAAACGCAACCGTATTGTCAAAAACCATACAGCCACCCATTTGCTGCACCAAGCGCTGAAAGATGTCCTTGGTACGCACGTCAATCAGGCGGGATCGCTGGTCACTCCAGAACGTTTGCGTTTCGACTTCTCGCATTTTGGACAAGTGAAACAAGAAGAGCTAGAGAAAATTGAAGCGATTGTTAATGAGCAAATTTGGCGCAGCCTTCCTGTTCAGATTGATTATAAGCCGCTTGAAGAAGCGAAAGCGATGGGAGCAATGGCGCTCTTTGGTGAAAAATATGGCGACATTGTCCGCGTTGTTCAGGTGGGGGCCTACAGCTTAGAGCTTTGCGGCGGCTGCCATGTAACGAACACGGCAGCGATCGGTCTTTTTAAAATTGTGTCCGAATCGGGCATTGGGGCTGGCACGCGCCGGATTGAAGCGGTCACGGGAGAAGCCGCCTACCGTTTTATGAATGATCAGCTTGCTTTATTACAGGAAGCAGCGCAGCAATTAAAAGCGAATCCAAAAGATGTAGTCGGAAGAATTGAAGCATTAATGAATGAAATCCGCCAGCTACAGCGTGAAAATGAATCGTTAGCTGCGCGCCTCAGCAATATGGAAGCCGCTCATCTGGCCGATCGAGTACAAGAAGTAAACGGCATTCAAGTTTTAGCAAGCAAAGTCCATGCGGCAGATATGACTAGCTTGCGCACAATGGTGGATGAACTGAAACAAAAACTTGGTTCAGCTGTGATCGTCCTTGCTTCCGTACAAGGCGAGAAGGTAAACCTCATTGCGGGCGTAACCAAAGATTTAGTTGAAAAAGGCTATCATGCAGGCAAACTGATTAAAGAAGTGGCTGTTCGTTGTGGAGGCAGCGGGGGAGGCCGCGCCGACATGGCTCAAGCGGGAGGAAAAGACCCGCAAAAAATAGGAGAAGCCTTGCAATTTGTCGAAGAATGGGTAAAATCCATTTTATAATTTCACTCTAATGGTGTACAATGGATGTAAGGTATGGCGATGCCAGTGTGAATGGAGAGCGAGGTGCATAACGGTGAGCTCATTTGATCAAACGATGCGGTTCAATTTTTCGGAAGAGCCGCCAGAAACGAATATTCGCGAAGTATTATTGACAGTATATGAGGCTCTTCAAGAAAAAGGGTATAATCCGATCAATCAAATTGTCGGCTATTTGCTATCTGGCGACCCAGCTTACATCCCTCGTCATAAAGATGCTCGTACGCTTATTCGGAAAATTGAACGGGATGAATTAATTGAAGAATTGGTGAAATTCTATTTACAGAGTCGTTGAAAGGATTGATTTATGCGCATATTAGGATTAGATTTAGGGACAAAAACGCTCGGGGTGGCCGTGAGCGATGAATTCGGTTGGACCGCTCAAGGAGTAGAAACCATTCCGATTGATGAGGAAAAAAAGCAATTTGGCTTGGAGCGGCTTCGTGAAATTATGGAAGAATATCAGGTGGAAACGATTGTGCTCGGTTTTCCTAAAAATATGAACGGCACAGTTGGCCCACGCGGTGAAGCGAGCCAGCGTTTTGCGGAATGGCTGAAACGCCAATTTTCCTTGCCCGTTATTTTATGGGACGAGCGTCTGTCGACAACAGCGGCAGAACGTATGTTGATCGCTGCGGATGTAAGCCGAAAAAAACGGCGCCAAGTGATTGATAAAATGGCAGCCGTCATCATTCTGCAGTCGTATCTTGACAGTAAACGATAATTGGAGGAAATAACATGGAACATGGTGATAAGCAGATTACAGTCGTAGACGAAAACGGAAACGAGCAGCTATGCGAGGTATTATTCACATTTGAATCTGAGGACTTTGGAAAGTCGTACGTTTTTTATTATCCTATTGGGGTTGAGTACGAGGACGAGGAAGAAACAGAGATTCACGTTTCCGCTTTTATTTCAGGAGAAGGCGAGAAGGAAGGAGAACTTCAGCCGATCGAAACGGAAGAAGAATGGGATATGATCGAAGAAGTATGGAATACATTTTGTGCGGATCAGGAAGAAGACGAGGAATAAATTCCTAAGGCGGCCGGGTAAGGCCGTCTTTTTTTGTAGAAAAAAATAAGAGATAGAAGAAAAAAGCAGAAATTTGTAGTATAATATCTCGAGAATGAAGGGAGGGATTATATGGACCATAATGGATTTGCTTCAAAGGATATCCAAACAGTAAGAAAAGTGGTCTTTATGATTAGCGCGCTTGTTTGCGTATTGTTGCTGACAACCGTTATAGGCGGTTATGTATATATCCGATCTGCACTTCAGCCTGTCGATCCAGAGGATAAAAAAACCGTTCAAGTCTCGATTCCCATTGGCTCTTCTGTAAGCGATATTGCTGCAATCCTTGAAAAAAAGGGGATCATCAAAAGCGCAGCTGTATTTCGCTACTATGTCAAATTTAAAAATCATGCTGATTTTCAGGCAGGAAACTATCAATTGACTCGCTCGATGACGTTAGAAGAAATCATTTCCTCACTAAAAACAGGAAAAGTGATGAGGGAAATGAAGCTGAAAATCACGATTCCGGAAGGAAAACAGTTAACGCAAATCGCGACGATTATCGCTCAAAAAACAGGGTATAAGCAGGAACAGGTCATGAATCAGCTTAATGACCGTGCTTACATTCAAGAGCTGATCAAAAAATATCCGATGGTTCTGTCGCCAGATATCTTAAACAAAAATATTCGTTATCCGCTTGAAGGATATTTATTTCCAGCGACTTATTCCTTCCCGGAAGAAAAACCGCCGCTACCTGCTATTATCGAGCCAATGATCGCCAAAACGGCAGAAGTGCTTGCAAAATATGAAGAAAAGAAAACCGAGAAAGGATTTACGACCCATCGGCTATTGACAATGGCTTCACTCATTGAGGCAGAAGCAACGGAAAAGGCTGACCGTCAAAAAATTGCGAGCGTATTTTATAACCGTCTGCGCATCGGAATGCCGCTGCAAACCGACCCAACGGTGCTTTATGCGCTAGGAAAGCATAAAGAACGCGTTTATTATGAAGATTTAAAGGTCAATTCTCCTTATAACACTTACATCCATCAAGGATTGCCGCCAGGCCCGATCGCAAATGCGGGAGAGATGTCGATTGAGGCGGCTTTGGAGCCGGCAGAAACCGGATATTTCTATTTTCTTGCTACTCCAGCCGGCGAAGTCATTTTTACGAGCACATTGGCTGAGCATAATCGCGAAAAGGCAAAGTATATTGGAAAAGAATAAATATTTCGCATTTCTGCCCGTTTTATGATAGTATATATAAAGTTATGGGTATGATCCTATATATTTCGTTCATAAGAGTCTAATGTGGACTCTTATTTTTACGAGGAGGAGCACGTTTGTTATCGCATGACATCATTCGCTATTTGCAAGATCTTATGCCAAAACGCGAAACAGTAATCCAAGAAATGGAAGATTATGCCCAAGAGCATCGTGTGCCTATTATGGATGCTGTCGGGATCGAAGTGGTGTTGCACGTTTTGCGTCTTATTCAGCCAATGCGCATTTTAGAAATCGGAACAGCGATTGGCTATTCGGCTATTCGGATGGCGCTGGCGCTGCCGAATGCGACGATCGTTACGGTCGAACGCGATCAAGAGCGGTATGAAAACGCGCTTTTTTATATAGAGCGAACCAAAACAGCTCATCAGATTCATGCGCTGTTTGGCGATGCGCTTGAAGTATCCAGCGAAGTAGAAAAATATGCCCCATTTGATGCCATTTTTATCGATGCAGCAAAAGGGCAGTATCAGCGGTTTTTTGAAATGTACGAGCCGTTTTTGGCTCCCCGTGGCGTTATCATTACCGATAATGTCCTTTTTAAAGGGCTTGTGGCGGCAGGAGATGGGATTGAAAATAAGCGAATTCGTTCGCTTGTGAAGAAAATTCGCCAATATAATCAGTGGCTGATGCAAAATGAAGCTTATGATACCGTCATTTTGCCGGTCGGCGACGGCATTGCCATATCGAGAAAAAGAGGTGAGAAACAGTGAAAAAACCAGAATTGCTTGTAACACCGACAGACGTTTCCCATATCCATGCTTTGGCGCAGGCAGGAGCGGATGCCGTTATAGTTGGCGAACAACGCTATGGTTTGCGCTTAGCTGGAGAGTTTAAGCGCGCTGAAATGGCGGAAGCGGTGGAAGTGGCCCGCCAGCATGGGATTCGCGTGTATGCGGCGATGAATGCGATTTTTCATAATGAGAAAATAGACGAACTAGGTGAGTATATTCGTTTTTTAGCTGATAGCGGCGTGGATGCTATCGTATTTGGAGATCCTGCTGTATTAATGACTGTACGTGAAGTAGCTCCGCATATGAGGCTCCATTGGAATACGGAAACAACGGCAACCAATTGGTATACATGCAACTACTGGGGGCGAAAGGGCGCGAAACGCGCGGTTTTAGCGCGTGAATTAAATATGGATGCCATTATGGAGATTAAAGAACATGCAGAAGTGGAAATTGAAGTGCAAGTGCATGGAATGACATGTATGTTTCAATCAAAGCGGTCGCTCATCGGCAACTATTTTGAATATCAAGGAAAAAAGATGGAAGTTGAAAAGCAAAAGTACGAAAAAGGAATGTTTCTGCATGACAAAGAGCGCGGTAACAAATACCCGATTTTTGAGGATGAAAACGGGACGCACATTATGAGCCCGAATGATATTTGCATTATTGACGAGCTTGAGGAAATGGTGGATGCGGGAATCGATAGCTTTAAAATTGACGGTGTGCTTCATGAATCGGACTATATTACGAAGGTGACAGCGATCTATCGCCGTGCCATTGATTTATGTGCGGGGAACCGCGAGCAGTATGAAGCGGAAAAAATGCAGCTGTTGGAGGAAATTGAAGCGATTCAGCCAAAGCATCGTCCTTTAGATACAGGCTTCTTTTTTAAAGAAACGATTTATTAAATGCAACATAAAGGAGGGAGCGGTATGTTGAAAAATGATCAAATTTCGCAAATCGTGAATGGAAAGCGTGTGATTGTGAAAAAGCCTGAGCTGCTTGCTCCTGCCGGTAACCTAGAAAAATTAAAAGTAGCTGTCCATTATGGAGCGGATGCTGTCTTTATCGGCGGCCAAGAATATGGGCTTCGTTCCAACGCCGACAATTTTACGCTTGAAGAAATGGCAGAAGGAGTCCAATTTGCCAATAAATATGGTGCCAAAATTTATGTGACGACAAACATTTATGCTCATAACGAAAATATCCCTGGACTTGAGGAGTATTTACAGGGGCTTGAGGAAGCGGGTGTGCATGGCATTATCGTGGCGGATCCTCTGATCATTGAAACGGCTCGCCGGGTAGCGCCAAAGCTAGAGGTGCATTTAAGCACCCAGCAATCTTTGGCTAACTGGAAAGCGGTGCAATTTTGGAAGGAAGAAGGACTGGAGCGTGTCGTGCTGGCCCGTGAAACAAGTGCGGAGGAAATTCGTGAAATTAAAGAGAAGGTGGATATTGAAATAGAAACCTTCATCCATGGGGCGATGTGTATCGCCTACTCAGGGCGCTGTGTCTTGAGTAACCATATGACGGCTCGCGATTCCAACCGCGGCGGCTGCTGTCAATCATGCCGTTGGGATTATGATCTGTACAAGCTTGATGGCAGCCAGGAAATCGCTTTATTTGATGAAAATGATGATCCATTTGCCATGAGCCCGAAAGATTTAAATCTTATTCAATCTATTCCCAAAATGATCGAATTGGGCATTGATAGCTTAAAAATTGAGGGACGGATGAAGTCGATTCATTATGTGGCCACCGTTGTCAGCGTCTATCGCAAAGTGATCGATGCCTATTGTGCCGATCCAGACCATTTTGTGATTCAAAAAGAATGGCTCGATGAGCTTGATAAATGTGCCAATCGTGATACCGCACCTGCCTTTTTTGAAGGGGTGCCAGGATATAAAGAACAGATGTTTGGGGTGCACGGCAAGAAAACAACCTACGATTTTGCTGGTTTTGTGTTGGACTATGACCGCGATACGAAAATGGTGACTTTACAGCAACGCAATTTCTTTAAACCTGGCGATGTTGTTGAATTTTTTGGTCCGGAAATCGATAACTTTACCCAAGTGGTGGGCACGATCTGGGATGAAGATGGAAACGAGATCGATGCAGCGCGCCATCCTTTACAAATCGTAAAATTTAAAGTAGAGAAAGATGTCTTCCCGTACAACATGATGAGAAAGGAGCGCTAAGATGGGGAAGAAGCCGGTGGTGATCGGAGTCGCAGGCGGCTCCGGTTCGGGGAAAACGAGTGTTGTCAGAGCCATTTATGAGCATTTTCAAGGGCATTCGATTTTAATGCTTGAGCAGGATTATTACTACAAAGATCAAAGCCACCTTCCATTTGAAGAGCGTCTAAAAACAAACTATGATCACCCTTTAGCTTTTGATAATGATTTATTAATTGAGCATTTGCATAAGCTGCTCAGCTATGAGTCGATCGAAAAGCCGGTTTACGATTACACGCTGCATACAAGAGCGGATGAAGTCATTTATGTCGAACCGAAAGATGTGATTATTTTAGAAGGAATTCTCGTATTAGAAGATGAGAGATTGCGCAACTTAATGGATATTAAAGTATATGTAGACACAGATGCCGATATTCGGATTATTCGCCGGCTGCAGCGCGATATTAACGAGCGCGGCCGAACATTGGAATCCGTGATTGACCAGTATGTTTCAGTCGTTCGTCCTATGCACAACCAATTTGTTGAACCGACGAAGCGGTATGCCGATATTATTATTCCGGAAGGCGGTCACAATCACGTAGCGATCGATTTGATGGTTACAAAAATTCAAACAATTCTTGAACAAAAGTCTTTTTTGTAATAACATAGCATAGATAACATATGAAGGATGAACGTTTCTTACCGTTCGCGGACATTTGGCTTAAGGGATATGCATATTCATAAAGCCTTATTTGTACGAACGCGCTTTGCCGTTCGTACCTTTTATATACATAAATATTTAAGGAGGTAAGGGGATATGTCAAATGAAAAACAATATCCAATGACGAAAGCAGGGAAGGAGAAGCTTGAACAGGAGCTTGAATATTTAAAAACGGTCAAGCGCAAGGAAGTCGTTGAACGCATCAAAATCGCACGCGGATTTGGCGATCTTTCCGAAAACTCCGAGTACGATGCGGCAAAAGATGAACAGGCCTTTGTAGAATCACGTATCCAAACATTAGAAAACATGATTCGCAATGCGCAAATTATCGAAGAAGACACTGAAAATCCAGATATCGTATCTCTTGGAAAATCTGTGACTTTTGTTGAGCTACCTGATGGTGAAGAAGAAACATATACGATTGTCGGAAGCGCTGAAGCGGATCCGTTTGAAGGAAGAATTTCCAATGATTCACCAATTGCTAAATCGCTAATCGGGAAAAAAGTAGGCGATGAAGTCAGCGTACAAACACCTGGCGGCGAGATGCTTGTCAAAATCGTAGCTGTACAGTAATAGAAAAGGTTTTAAAATCTTACACCTCGTCAACAATGAAGACGAGGTGTTTTTTATGAGCAAAAAACGGATGATCATCATGAGTGCACTTATACAACTTGGCATTTTTTTATTAATTGGCCGTCTCGTCCAAATTCAACTAGTGAGCACGGAATCATTTTCAAAAAATCATGTGAATTTAATTGAGGAAAGCGTGGCTCAGCGAACACAAGAAATGGTCATTAGCGATGGGCGCGGAACGTTTGTGGATCGCAGCGGTCAGCCGCTTGCAGAACAATCGGTTCCTTCCCTTATCCTGTTTCCTTTTTTAAAGAAAATGGATTGGCCAGTGGAAAAGGTGGCGGACATTTTACACGTTTCCGCAAGCTCCATTCGTTTACAGCTACAAGATGCGAAAGAACCGTTTGTGCTTTTAGCGGAAGACAAACCGCTTTCATTAACAAAGAACCAAATAAAAAAAATTAACCAGCTCCACATTCCGGGTGTCCTGGCCATTAATAAACAATATCCATTGGAGCATCCGTATGCTGAACATCTGCTCGGTTTTACACGAGAGGATCCGCAACTGCTGCGAGAGCGTTATCGTGACCGGAACCTTTCGCCGCACACAAAAATCGGGATTCATGGATTAGAAAAGGCATTTGATGAATTTTTGCTGCCTGAGGGAGAAACAAAGCTGTTATACCATGTCGATGCAGAAGGCGGGCCGTTATTTGGCATTGATGTGAAATATAACGATCCGGGAAATCCTTTTTATCCGATTACGGTTCAGACAACACTCGATCGCGACTTGCAGCGAATAATGGAGAAGGTATTAGAGGAGCACCAATTGAAAAAAGGTGGAGCTGTGCTGCTGGATGTAGAGACAAATAGCGTCTTGGGGATGGCCAGCCGACCAGCGATGGATCCGCGCGATCCATATAAAAATAATGCCGCGGAAAATCAAATGCTTCTCCCGCAAATTCCTGGCTCGGTCTTTAAAACGGTGATCGCTGCTGCTGCTATCGATAAAGGGGTGGCTACTAACAAACGAGCATTTGATTGCAGTCGAAAAATTGACGGCGCTACCCCTGATACGGAGCATTCTTATGGCGTGCTGCCTTTCGATGAAAGTTTTGCTGTCAGCTGCAACAACGCTTTTGCTACTTTAGGAAAAGAGCTTGTCAAGCAAGACCCTAACGTCATTGAACAATATGCGCAAATGCTTGGTTTGTATCCGCTTGTCGGTTGGGAGGGAGATGTATATCATTTTAAAAATTTCCGCCAGCTTCCTGAAGAAAAAAGCGGGACGATTTGGTATGACAAAAGCGACAAGTCCGTTCCTCTAGCCATAGCGCAAACGTCGATTGGACAGAAAAATGTCCGTGTTTCTCCGCTTGCTATCGCTAACATGATGGCCACGATTGCTAGGGGAGGAGAAGCAGAACAGGTAAGAGCCGTCGAGAAGATGCTCTATAAAAATGGAACCACCTTCTTTTCGTTTCATAAGCAGCCGTTTTCGAATGAAGGATCACTGTTGCGGTCGACAGTGACGAAATTGCAGGAGCTGCTTCGCAAGGTCGTTACCGATGAGCGCGGCACAGGCCGGAGATTTCAAACGCTTCCCTATGCGGTAGCAGGCAAATCGGGAACGGCGCAAACGGAAAAAAAGGCGGCAAATGGAGAAGCGCTGATTAATAAATGGTTTGCGGGCTATTTTCCAGCAGAAGCGCCTAAATATGTGCTGGTTGTTGTTGATCTTGACAGTCCGAACTCACAAGCTGTGACAAATGATGTATTTTATGATATTGTCAAGAGAATATATGAGTTTGATACGAAACAACATTCATAGGACGGAAATCCGAAATCATCAAGAAATCGTTTATGAGGATGAAGCAAAATGTTACAATAAAAACGATCGTAAGGACGCAGGGAGGGATAGGATTGGCAAAAGAAAAAGAAATGAATTCGCGTTTTGAACAGCGTGCCAAACGCCGAAAGATCAATCGCGTGTTAAATATCGCTCTTGTGTGCGTGTTAATGCTGATTATCTTTTTTAGCTGGCAGCTGCTTTTCTCGCACGATGATAAGGACAGCGCACAGCCAGCGACAAAAGAAAAAGTCATAAAGAAAAAAGAAGAGGAAGATGAAAAGGTGGAAGTAGAAATAGGCGATACAAAAACAACACAAGAGAAGGACGGTGAAACAGCTGATGAAGAGGAACAGCCATCCGAAGAAGAACAACCATCACAGGAAGTAATTGAAACAGCTGGCGATCCTTCTTCTGGAGTGTTGAAGGAAATTATTAATCCATCGTGGCAGCCAATTGGGACGACGCAAACAGAGCCGCATGTCACTCAATTTGACGAGAATTCAGTCGATTGGAAGGAAATGCTGGATGCTGTCAGCTATGCCACTGGAGTGTCGCCAGCAGATATGATTGTGTGGTTTATTGGCAACAATGGTCCGAATAAAGCGGTGGCTACCATTTCTCCTAAGGACAAAAGCGCCAAATATCGCGTGTATATTGAATGGGTGGAAAATCAAGGATGGAAACCGACGAAAATGCAGCAGCTAAAAAATTAAACGGATTTCTCCATAAGCGAGAAATCCGTTTATTTTTTGGCTTTGAAATGAACAACGGCGCTGTAAAACCGTTGTCCGTTTGCTGAGACGTGCATTTGATGGGAAACATGATGAACCTCGAGCAAAAGCGCTTTATTATGCTCGATTTGTTCATTGATTTTTTTCTCTAAGGTGGCTAAATCTGCGGCTTCAAAGCATTCGACTTTATCTTGGATCAAGTCAAGCGAAATGTTCAATGGCTATCCCTCCTTCTTAATTTATACAAATAGGCAATTGCGCTTATGATTGCTTGGAAAAGCTCTATTTTTCGGCGATCGGACGCAAGTGAACGTGCCGTCGTCACGCTAAAGTGCGTGACAGAGAAGCAAATGACGAGTCCCATTCATTGGTTTGGAAGCAGCACAATATAATTCGGTCACCCGACCGTCGGAATCAAACAATCGCCTAACCGAAGCAACGAAAATAATGGACCTGCCCAATTCTCTATATACACATGTAGTGTAGCATATTTTCATTGAACAAATGAAAAAAATATGATAGATTGAGAACAGCATAGCAGTTAATTCATAGTATACTTATATGAATTATAAAAATTTTGGAGTGTGACATCGATGGGTAGAGAATTCCTTGATTTATTTGAAACGTGGGCACAGTCATATGATGAATCTGTTCATGGACATGACGAGCAATATCGAGATGTATTTGCTGAATATGATACGATTTTAAATACAGTTGTTGGAAAATCAGGAAATGTTGTGTTGGAGTTTGGCGTCGGCACAGGAAATTTAACGCAAAAATTGCTTCGCAGCGGCAAAACGGTTTATGGTATTGAACCTTCGGAGCCGATGCGCCAAAAGGCGTTTGAAAAGCTGGGCGATACGGTCACGATTCAGGACGGCGATTTTTTAAGCTTTCCATTGCCGAATGAACCGATTGATACGATTGTCAGCACATATGCTTTCCATCACCTGACAGATGAAGAAAAAGAACAAGCGATTAGCCAGTATGGAAAGATGCTGAACAAAGGTGGTAAAATAGTGTTTGCGGATACAGCTTTCGTCGATCGCGAGGCTTTCGAGCAAATGGTCATCGAAGCAAAGGAAAAAGGGTTTCATGATTTGGCTGAAGATTTAAAGCGCGAATACTATCCGACATTGCCGGTGCTTGAGAGCATGTTTACGAAGCACGGATTCTCTGTATCTTTTGTACCGATGAACCGTTTTGTTTGGTTGATGGAGGCTACGAAACAATAGGTGAAAGAGGTTGAAGGGATGAAGGTAGCAATTATTGGAGCGATGGAAGAAGAAGTCGCCATTTTAAGAGAAAAAATGGACAACCGTCAAGATACGGTTGCTGCCAATTGCGAATTTTACACAGGAACATTAAACGGTGTTGATGTTATTTTATTAAAATCAGGAATCGGCAAGGTCAATGCGGCCATGTCAACGACGATTTTGCTTGAACGTTTTCGGCCGGATTATGTGATTAATACAGGCTCCGCAGGCGGATTTTCCGCTTCGCTCAATGTGGGGGATATTGTCATTTCCAGCGAGGTTGTTCATCATGATGTTGATGTGACGGTATTCGGCTATGAATATGGGCAGGTACCTGGTATGCCTGCACGCTATGCGGCGGATGCTAAACTTGTTGCTATCGCGGAAGCAAGTGCTGAGCGCATTCAAGGAATCCAAGTGGTCAAAGGCTTGATTGCGACAGGCGACTCATTTATGAGCGATCCGGAACGAGTAGCATTTGTGCGCGAGAAGCTAACAGATTTGCATGCAGTGGAGATGGAAGGGGCAGCCATTGCGCAAGTATGCTTCCAATTTGGCGTCCCGTTCGTTGTGATTCGCGCCCTTTCTGACATTGCTGGTAAAGAATCAAACGTGTCATTTGAGCAATTTTTGCACAAAGCAGCGCTCCATTCTTCCGAGCTTGTTCAAATGATGGTGGATGAATTAAAACATTCATAGGAAGGAGAGGGAATGCTCTCTCCTTTTTTCATGATGAAGAAAGAGGTGACAGCATGAAAGTAGCCAAAAGTGTTCACGAATTAGTCGGAAATACTCCGATTGTGGAAATTACCCGATTCCCTCTGCCAAAAGGCGTGCGTTTGTTTGCTAAACTGGAATATTTGAATCCGGGTGGAAGCGTAAAAGATCGCCTTGGCCAAGAATTGCTGCAGGATGCGTTTGAAAGCGGCAAGCTAAAAGAAGGTGGAACCATTATTGAGCCTACGGCTGGCAATACAGGGATCGGATTAGCGTTGGCGGCCATTGGCAAAAACGTCAATGTGATTTTTTGTGTGCCGGAAAAATTCAGCGTGGAAAAACAGCAGCTCATGCGGGCGCTTGGCGCAACAGTTGTTCATACACCGACGAGCGATGGAATGCAGGGAGCGATTAAAAAGGCGAAAGAACTGCTAGCAGAAATTCCAAATTCATATTGCCCACAGCAATTTGCCAATCCGGCGAATCCAAGAACGTATTACAAAACGCTCGGTCCAGAGCTTTGGGAGCAGCTTGATGGAAACATTGATATTTTTGTAGCTGGTGCGGGGACAGGCGGAACATTCATGGGAACGGCGCAATTTTTGAAGGAAAAAAATGCGGGCATCAAAACCGTCATTGTTGAACCAGAAGGCTCTATTTTAAATGGAGGAGAGCCTGGGCCACATAAAACGGAAGGGATCGGTATGGAGTTTCTTCCAGAATATATGGATGAGAGCTACTTTGATGCCATTCATACGATCACCGATGAAGATGCTTTCCGACGCGTGCAGGAATTAGCAGCAAAAGAAGGTTTGCTCGTTGGCAGCTCTTCAGGCGCCGCTTTCCACGCCGCTATGCTTGAGGCTCTTCAGGCCCCGCCTGGGACCCATATTGTCGTGATTTTTCCAGATAGCAGCGAACGGTATTTAAGCAAAAAAATTTATGAAGGTGGGATATAAATGAGACGGAAAACGAAGCTGATCCATGGCGGAGTTGCTGGCGATCCGCATACGGGAGCCGTATCAGTGCCGATTTATCAAGTGAGTACGTATAAGCAAGAGGGCGTCGGCGGACATAAAGGCTATGAATATTCCCGCACAGGAAACCCAACACGCCATGCTCTAGAAGAACTTATAAAAGACCTTGAGGAAGGCTATGCAGGCTTTGCCTTCAGTTCAGGCATGGCGGCGATTACAGCGGTCATGATGCTGTTTAATAGCGGCGATCATGTCATTTTAACGGATGATGTGTATGGCGGTACGTACCGTGTCATGACAAAAGTGCTCCACCGCCTTGGCATTGAATCGACATTTGTGGATACAAGCGATTTAACGAACATTGAAAAACAGCTGCGTCCGAACACAAAAGCCATCTACATCGAAACACCAACCAACCCGTTATTAAAAATTACGGATTTGAAAGAGGCGGCCGCCATCGCCAAACGGCACGGATTGCTGACGATTGTCGATAACACCTTCAGCACTCCATATTGGCAAACACCGATTGCGCTTGGTGCGGATATCGTCGTTCATAGCGCAACGAAATATTTGGGCGGTCACAGTGATGTGGTCGCAGGGCTTGTTGTTGTAAATTCGGAGCCGTTAGCTACAGATTTGCATTTTATTCAAAATTCAACTGGCGGCATTCTCGGCCCGCAGGATTCATGGCTGTTAATGCGCGGTATAAAAACGCTCGGTATCCGCATGGAAGAGCACGAGCAAAATACGCGTAAAATTGTTGAGTTTTTAGCAGGACATCCAGCAGTGAAAAACATCTACTATCCAGGACTTGAAACGCATCCGAATCATGAAATTGCGAAAAAGCAAATGCGCGGCTTTGGCGGCATGGTATCGTTTGATGTGGGAAGCGCTGAAAAAGCGGATCAGTTATTAAACCGCGTTCAATATTTTACCCTTGCGGAAAGCCTTGGAGCTGTAGAAAGCTTGATTTCGCTTCCAGCAAAAATGACACATGCTTCCATTCCACAAAAGCGGCGTGAAGAGCTTGGCATTACTGATGGACTTGTCCGTATTTCGGTTGGTCTTGAGGATGTGGAAGACTTGCTAGAGGATTTAGCACAAGCATTGGCATAAATTACATCGCCTTCTTTTCGCCTTCCTATGGTACAGTGAAAAGAGAAGCACGGATCAGGGAGGGAAGCGGAATTGTGTCAACAGGAACGAAAGCAGCTTCGCGCAAAGGCGAATGATTATAAAATGTACAGTCTCGTTTTGTTGGCGATCGGCGCGCTGTTTTATCTCGGTGTGATTTTACCTGGTGCGCTCGAAGCCGGCAAAAAGCCATTGATCCTTATTGCAATCGCGGCTTTTTTGGCCGCTTCGATCTATTTTCTGCGCCGTTCAGCCTCATGCAGGCGAATGCTTGAAGATGAGGACGAAATGTCTCTATAGAAAGCTGATCCTTCACAAAGGAAGGATCGGCTTTTTTTTATGGGTTTATAGGCCGGATTACTTACAATGAATGATGGCTATTTAATAAGGACTTATGGACTATAGCCATCCTGATTGCCTCTAGAACGAATTTCGCAAATTGTTCAAAAACCCGCTGCGTTTCCTGCTTTTCATCGATGTAAAATAAAAATAAACAACCGTTAAGGGAGGAAAAAGGGATGTTCGCCATGGTGATGGGGATTGTTATTACAGCGTCAATTGCGCTCATTATTAGCGCAGAAGTCAGCGTAGAAGCGGAGTGAAGTAGAAGAAAGCGGCCTTCTTGAATAAGAGGCCGCTTTTCATGTAAGAGGTTAGTTCTATCTAGCAGAAAGCAAACAGAACTTAGTCATTGAAAAAATTAGTTTATGTTAAATAATGGAATTGTTGCGATTTAGACATATCATTATTTAAAAGCTACATGAATTTGAGGTTTACATATAAAATTAGGTTTTATTCTTACATAATGTCGAACGTTTGTTATGGTCGTCTATCTAAAAAGGAGAGGCTGAAAAGATAAAATTTTTATTGTTGTATCAAGATTGCTCATTTTTTTAGAAAAAATATATATTCAGAAACACCCCGAACAGTATGCCCTTTTTTTATGATACGCCGCCTGTGCTTCAGGGCAATGAGGTGAACATAGATCGATAAAAAACAGAGTATTTCGACAAATAATGACAACATTTTTTGCTGGAGTGATTTAGAATAGTACATATGTATTAAGGGGAGGTGTGTCATGAGAATTTTATGTACGTTTAAAACCGACAAAATACCTATTAATTATCGGATGACCATTGTATCCATCATGAAAGAAGCATTAAAAGCATCAGACGAGTCCTATTATCAAAAATTGTATCGACAAGGAAAACGGACAAAACCATTTGTTTTTTCGGTTTTTCTCAAAAACTTTGAATATGAACATGATGAAATCAGATTAGATGAATTAACGATTATACTTAGTTCTCCAGACTATGAGTTTTTATTGAATGTGTATAACGGTTTACAAAAAAACAAGGAATTCTTATACAAACATTATCAATTGTCAAGGAAAAAAATGAGCATCGTAAAAGAAAAACAAGTGGGTGGTTCTAAAGTTGTCTTCCGTACTCTTTCCCCTATTTTAGTCGAAGATGAACAAGGATTGCCGGTTTCACCTAATGATCCTAGCTATGAAAAGCATATCAATCATTTGGCCAATTTGATTTTATTTGAATATCGGGGAGTTGGATTATTTACGCCTCTTTTGATTCGACCGCTTAAATTTAGAAAGATGGTTGTTAAAGAGTCAAATCGGGAGTTTGAGCGTAAATTTGGGCATCAGTCCTATTTGTATTTTACTGCGTACCATGGTTTTTTTGAGATCACAGGACATCCTAATGATTTGCAATTGCTGTATCAGCTCGGTTTATCCAAACGCCGCAACCAAGGATTTGGCATGCTGGAAGTGGAGGAGGTGAAAGGATGAAAGTTGAACTGAGGATGGGCGAGTGGATGATCAATATGGGGCTTGTCGGGCTCTACCGCGTCTTTGAATACGGACAAAAGCAAGGAATCATCGATGATGAGTACAAAAATAGTATGGTCATTCAACCGTGGGGAATCGAGCTTGATACGAATGTATTGCCGCAATTGCCGCGGGCGTATTTTTTGTATTTGTTGGATGAGTACAGCGTTGCGAGACGTGAAAGCGAGAAGCTCGACACATACATGGAACAAGCGAAAAAAGAGGAGCAATTTAAAAACGCTGTATCTTCCATCAAAAAAACGATGGAAATAGGAAAGAAAGTGCTTAAATATTATCCTAACAAAGAACTAGAACATGTCTTGGAACAAATGAAGCAAATAAAAAAATATGAACAGTTTGAGATCTTAACAGACTGTGTTCGTTCTTTTAAGGAAGTGCTTCATGAACCCGAAGTGAATGAGAAACTGACTTTTAATTATTTTAAAGCTACCATCCTTCAAGCATTCTTTGGTCAAGTTTCATTTTTAAATGTATCTAAAAACAATTTAAATTTAGAAGAGCATATTGAAGAATTTCAAAAAAGCTACATAGTTCCTGTTGTTTGTGATTTAGGTTTGGAGCAAGTATTGAAACAAGCGACTTCTTCGGAAGAAGTGCACGCTTTTTTAGATCAACATAAAGACTATAAAGTGTTCAAACAGTGGAAACGGGGGTGGAAAAAGAAAGATATTGTCCAAATTCGTGAAGACGTTAAAACGAAGTTGAATCACTGTCTTTTCTTTCATGAACATATCGCTTTTTACAATTTTGAAGAAATGGTATTCTCTCCGATCGGCGTGGCCAAAGATAACGCGTTTAACTTTAGCTGGCACTTTCAAGATGATCAACCTAAACCACTTTCTTCTTTAGCCAAAATGGTTCTTTTCTTTGCGCCGATCGGCGTGGCTGTTTATTTCAAAACTGAAGGCGTGAATGGACAAACACAACCGCGCTTATATGCGGGATTTGTGCAAACAGACGCTACGTTTTCTGAGATTTTACAAAAAAATAATCATTTTAAACAGTTAAAGAAGCAAAAAGAACCATTCAATAAAATTGTCAGCCAACTGATCCAAGGTATCCAAAAAGAATCGGATTACGTCGTTGAACATCTGTTTTTCCTAGAGTTTTTCTCTGAATATAGCAGTAAAAAAACGCATTTACATTACTATCATTTGCCTATGTACTTAGCCCATTACTTTAAAAGATATGCCAACAAGCTTGATTATATTAAGCCATACGATTATCGCGAACATTTTGTTCAACACGTTTTGCGCGGCGCCGATCCGATTTATGTGATTTACCACTATTTGCGCGATTGCATCAAAAGTGGAAAAAGCATGATCGGTCCATACATTGCTGTGCGGGAACGAAATCGAATTATGCAGTTTAAAAAAGGAGTGAAAGATATGACCGCTGCTGATAAAAGGGTAAGCGCCTTGTTTCATCAAGGGAGGGAGATTCGCAAAGCGATGATTCAATCGAGCGGATCGGATAAAAAAGTGACAAGCATTGCCTATCGTCTGTTAAATGCTGCAAAAGCAGGAAATAAAAAAAGTTTTATGGATACGTTGTTTCGCGTTTATATGTCAGTCGACCGCCCAATCGCACCGATTTTTTTAAATGCGCTCCATGAACGCGACTTAGATTTTGCGACGGTTGCCAACGCTTTTATCTCAGGATTATTAGCAGATCAATATAAAGAAGAACAAGAGGAGGTACAAGCATGAAAAAAGCATTGACGATGACGGTGATTTTTCAAGCGAATTCTCTTAACTACGGTGAAGGAATTGCGAACATTTCAGAGTTGAAAAAGTTTCATCGCGGCAATGGCGAAGTCCATACTTACGCATCGCGCCAAAGCATCCGCTACGATATTGTTCGCCTCGGGAATGAATGGTTTGGATGGAACTTAAACACAGTCGACAAAGCGAGCGGAGTTGTTCAATTTAAAAAAGAGGCGACAATTGAAGATTCGGTAGAAATGGATTTATTCGGGTATTTAAAAACGGATAAAAATTCACAAAAACGCCCGGCTGTTGTGCGGTTAAGCCATGCGATTTCGCTTGAGCCGTACAAAAGCGATTTAGAGTTTTTAAACAATATGGGGCTTGCCAGCCGCATTGGTCAAGACGCTAACCTTGCAAACATTGAGCAGCACCACAGCTTTTACACCTATACACTCACCATTGATTTAAGTCGAGTTGGTGTCGACGGTGAAATCGAACTTCCAAATGAGGAAAAAGCGAGACGTATTCAACAGCTCTTTGAAATTTTAAAAGGGTTGAATCGAAACATTCGCGGCCGTCAAGAAAATTTATCTCCACTTTTTGTCATCGGTGGTATGTACGAGGTAGCCAACCCGTTTTTCCTTGGCCGAGTCGAAGTGGGCGCCACGTCGAATGGATGGGAAGTAAAGACAAAACAAATTCGTGACATCATGGAACAAACGTTTGTGGGGCAGGCGATTGGTGAGGATACGCGTATGGGTGTATTGAGCGGCATGTTTGCCAATGAAGGCGAGCTTTACGATGAATTTGCAGGCAAAGTGACGCCGATTGAGCCGTTTTTCCAATACATGTCCGCAAAAATCCAAGAGTATTACGGTGTGTGAGTATGAAAGCGTTGCGTCTAAAACTTTTTCAAGAAACTGCCTGCTATAAAAAGCCGTTTGCTTCTAAAGTAGCGGAAACATATCCGTTACCGCCGTATTCGACAGTCAAGGGAATGCTTCACGCGCTTGTTCAAGCTGAACAGTTTATTCCAATGCGTTTAAGCGTTCAAGGAACGTATGAAGCGAAACTACTTGATTATCAGCGCTACTATTTTTTTAAAAAGAAAGAGTTGTCAAGCTTTCCGCTTATATTAGACGGATTGGCCCGCATTGATTTTTCTTACGATAAAGATGAGATTACAACGATGCCGATGTACACGCATCTCCTATACCATGTCCATTTAGTGGTTCACGTTGCCGCTGACCAGCATATTTTGGAACGAATCATGGAAGGAATCGAAGGAAGCGACCATCACTACAGTCTTGGACGATGGGAAGATTTAGTCCGGGTTGATGAATACAAGCTCGTCGATGTAGAGGAGCTGGAGGACGAGCAAGATTTGCGGTATAACGCCTATATTCCAAGAAGCATGCTCGATCCGGAAACGAAAAATATTCCGTATCAATTAAATTGGAAATATGAAATTGTCAATGGGATTCGCCAATGGGAAAAAATCGATGTTGGTTACGTGCTGAAAGGAATGGTTGCTCCTGAAAGAGCGTTCATTGATGAAGATGGGGAGTTAGTATTTTATCACATATAGGGAGGATGAGCCCGTGATTTTCTATGCTAAATCTGAGACAAAAGAGACGATTCGTAAGCATACGGATCGTCTTCTTGATAATTTGCATTTGTTGAAGAACAGCTATGGGCATAAGCTCATTCGCATGAATGAACGAATGTGGCGACTGCTGGAGCTAGGTGTTCAATATCATGATGTAGGCAAGGCAAACACTCCGTTTATAAATCAAATGCGCCGACTGATTGATAAAGTTGTCATTGAAACCGATTTTGAAACAAACGTACCTCACAACTATTTGTCAGTGGGGCTCATCCCATTACGGCAATTGGGGCTGACAACAGAAGAAGAACGATTGCTCATTCATATGGTCGGGTATCACCATGAGCGCGATCAGCTCCCGGATAAAGAAATGATTCGCGATGTATTAGAAAACGATATAAAACAAAAGCTTCCGCAAATCGCTGAGCATATGGGCTTGCCGCTTGCTGAAAAATTTTCCTACCGTTTCGTCGATCGGTTATTAAATCGATACACTCCTCATGACGGCGAAGAATTTTGGAAATACGTGATGTTAAAAGGGCTGTTGCACCGTTTAGATCATGCGTCATCCGCAGGCATTAAAGTTGAGAAAGATGTAGAAAAGTCGATTGGGGTATATGTCAATCGCTACATGGAACAAAAGGGATTCCGCAAAAACGATTTACAGCAATTTACCGAGAAGAATGGCGATAAAAATGTGATAGTTGTCGCGCAAACTGGAATGGGCAAAACGGAATCCGCGCTTTTATGGATTGGCGACGATAAAGCGTTTTTCACGTTGCCGCTTCGAGTTAGCATTAATGCGATTTATGACCGAATCAAACAGAAAATGGGCTACGATGCGGTTGGACTCCTTCATTCGACGAGCATGCATTACTTATCGGAAAAAGGAGAAGAAAATTGGGAAGCGATTAAACAGCACTCTGAGCAATTCGCAATGAAATTGTTGCTAACGACAATTGATCAAATTTTAAAATTCCCGTTTTATTACAAAGGATTTGAAAAAGAATTGGCGACGATGGCCAACGCCAAAGTCGTCATTGATGAAATTCAAGCATACGATCCAAAAATCGCGGCGATGTTGATTAAAGCTTTGGAAATGATTCATCAAATCGGCGGCAAATTTATGATGATGACGGCCACTTTGCCAACATTGTATATGGATGAGTTGGAGAGAAGAAACGTGATTCGTGATAACGACATCGCGGTCGGACAATTTTTCGATTTAAGCATCAATCGCCACTGCATTTACCTTCATAAGAAAGAAATAAAAGAGGCCGTCGCTGACATGCTCGATTTAGGGAAAACGTCGCAAGTGCTTGTCATTGTAAATACCGTTCGAAAAGCCATAGAATTGTATGACTGTTTGTTGGACAATGACCACAACGTTCCCGTTTATTTGCTTCATTCGCAATTCACCCAAGAAGATCGACAACTTTTAGAACAAACGATTAAAAACTTTAATGAAAAAGGAGAAAAAGGAATTTGGATTACCACGCAGCTTGTCGAGGCGAGCATTGATATCGATTTTGATTATTTGTTTACGGAAATGTCGACGTTGGACAGCTTGTTTCAGCGTTTGGGGCGTTGTTATCGAAGACGTCAGTTAGATCACGAACAATGCAATGTGCACATTTTTACCGAAAATCTTTCCGGCATTCCGAAAGTGTACCATGAGCATCTTGTTAACGAAAGCATTCGCTTGCTGAAGCCATTCAATGGGCAAATGCTTGATGAAAAGTCGAAAATGGAGATGGTTCAACAGTTATACGATCGAAAGCGGTTAGCAGGAACCGCGTTTTTACAAGAATTCGAAGATGCCTTGGCGATGTTCGACAATCTTGATCCATATGGATTAAATCGGCGCGAAGCCCAACAAAAGCTTAGAGACATTGAAACGATTCAAGTCATTTCTCGTCCTATTTATGACAAAATGTTTGATCTATTTGAGCAATATCAAAAAGAAAAAGAGTGGAACAAACGTTTTACATTAAGAATGGAAATCGAGAAAAAAAGTGTGAGTGTTCGGCGATATGTGGCAAAAAAATATATATCTGAACGTCTGCCGAAGCCGTTCGATCATCTATATATCATAGAAGTGGAATACGAATTTGACCGCCAACACTTAAGAGGAAAGGGAATTTTGTTGGATAAGCAC
Source organism: Anoxybacteroides rupiense (assembly GCF_014196195.1). Classification (GTDB taxonomy): domain Bacteria; phylum Bacillota; class Bacilli; order Bacillales; family Anoxybacillaceae; genus Anoxybacteroides; species Anoxybacteroides rupiense. Next base: position 389,805 of record NZ_JACIDF010000003.1, read on the forward strand.
TTGTCTAACATTCATTAAGAAAGGGGGATAGCAATGGTCAGCGGTGTGCAAATACAATATTACAAAGTGTGCAAGCGAAAATTATGGCTATTTTCGAAAGGAATTGCAATGGAAAATGAGCATGAGCGAGTAATGGAAGGAAAAATTTTACACGAACGAGCGTATCCGCGTTTGGAAGAACGCGAAATTTTAGTGGACGGCACATTTAAGCTTGATGTGTTGGACGGCGAGTACATTCGTGAAATTAAAATTTCTAGCAAAATGTCGGAGGCTGACCGCTTTCAAATGCTGTATTACTTATATGAACTGAAAAAGCGCGGGATTGAGAAAAAAGGACTGATCAGCTATACAAAAGAACGAAAAATGGAAGAAGTTGTGTTGACGCCAAAAGACGAACAAGCCATTGAAAAAGCGCTCAAGGAAATTTATGCGATTGTGCACCAGCCGTCGCCACCGCCGCTCAAGAAACTCCCTTATTGTACAAAGTGCGCCTATTATGAATTTTGTTTTGCTATAGAAGGTGATGATTAAATGTTGCGCGATCACTATATTTTTTCGAATGGAAGATTAAAAAGAAAAGATAACACACTATATTTTTTTGATGAAGCGGACAATCGCAAAAGCCTCGCGGTACATCAGACAGATAATTTGTACGTGTTTGGGGAAGTTGATTTCAATTCCTCGCTTTTCAATTTGCTGAACCAGCATGATGTGCATTTGCACGTGTTTAATTATTATGGCTTTTATGCCGGAACGTTTTGTCCGCGAAATAAAAAAGCATCAGGTTTTACTGTCGTCCAGCAAAGCGCTCACTATCTTGATGATGAAAAACGTTTACATCTTGCCAAAAGTTTTCTGCACAGTGCCATTCATCATATGTTGCGAAACATCCGCAGACATAAGGAGAAAACGGAGGAATATATAAGGAATATTGAACACGAAGCAACGAAGATGGTGTCCGCTGCTTCGATTCAGGAAGTGATGGGCATTGAGGGACGAATTCGCCAACACTACTATCAATCGTTCAACGCGATTTTAAAACAAGATTTTATTTTTGAGAAGCGGACGAAACAGCCGCCGCAAGATCCGCTTAACGCGCTGATTTCGTTTGGCAATTCGCTTTGCTATACAGCGATTTTATCAGAAATTTATAAAACACAATTAGACCCGACGATCAGCTTTTTGCATGAACCGTCTACGAAACGTTTTTCATTATGTCTAGATTTAGCCGAGATTTTTAAGCCGCTTATTGTTGATGCGGTGATTGTTTCATCGATTAACAACCGTGTCATTGCGCAAAAGCATTTCGACTTTCTTGAAGGAATGGTTTTGCTGAATGACGAAGGAAAGAAAAAATTTATTAAAGAATGGGATGCTAAACTGTCGACAACGGTGCAGCATCGCAAGCTGAAGCGAAAGGTAAGTTACCGCTATTTGATCCGACTTGAATGCTATAAACTGATTAAACATTTTATTGGGGACGAGCCATATAAACCGTTAAAAGCGTGGTGGTAAAATGTTTGTGATTATTACGTATGATGTGGGGGAGAAAAGGGTAAACAAAGTATGCAAAAAACTTAGGGAATACTTAACATGGACGCAAAATTCCGTGTTTGAAGGCGAAATTTCTAAAAGCTTACTTTTGAAATGTTTAAACGAAATCGATCAAATAATTGATGAAGATGAGGATTCGATTTATATTTACGAAGTGGCTAATCCGAGAAATGTGAAGAAGAAAGTATTCGGACAGGAAAAAAACTTTGAAGAGCTCTTTTTATAGTGCGCTTTTGCCAACTTGCCGTAAACCGCTGTTTTTGAAAAGTGTGTGGGAAGGCTTGATAAATCAATAAAAAGCCGCTATTTTTGATGTGAACGCCCAACATAACTACCACCTTACTGCAAAAAACAGATATCGTATGTGTATCAACCCTAGCGATAAATGTTGATACATCAATGGATTGCTTCTTCTATAAAACAGGGGTTTTATCTGAACTTAGTGGGATATAAAGAAGACTAATTTTATGTTTTGGTGTCTTTATTTTTTAGTTTTATCTGAACTTAGTGGGATATAAAGAAGAAAACTGTTGATACACCACGCAACTACTTTATCGTTTTATCTGAACTTAGTGGGATATAAAGTGAGCTGATAGAGCTTGTCCTTCATGGTTTTGTACGTTTTATCTGAACTTAGTGGGATATAAAGATGAAGGAAACGCCTTTTAGTGACGATACGACATATTGTTTTATCTGAACTTAGTGGGATATAAAGGCGTTCGCATATCTTCAAACAAGGGGAGGTATGCGCGTTTTATCTGAACTTAGTGGGATATAAAGTATAAATATTAAGTTACGTTATTTTCACCGTTTTAGTGTTTTATCTGAACTTAGTGGGATATAAAGTGTCAAAGAAAAAGATATTTCTGTTTTGTTCGGTTTTGTTTTATCTGAACTTAGTGGGATATAAAGATACAAGTGTTCAAGCAAGAATGACAGAATACGAGCAGCGTTTTATCTGAACTTAGTGGGATATAAAGTCGATCGTGTTTGTGATGCATGGATATGAATACGAGTTTTATCTGAACTTAGTGGGATATAAAGTTGCAAGTTGGCGGGAAACTTGGAGATTTCTTCGAGTTTTATCTGAACTTAGTGGGATATAAAGAGGGTTTCTTCGTCTACCCATTCATCGTAGTTTTTAGTTTTATCTGAACTTAGTGGGATATAAAGTAATATTAGGAATATCTGTTTCCGTCACAGGAATAGCGTTTTATCTGAACTTAGTGGGATATAAAGGCTTAGCGATATCTTTTTCGTCTTTATTCGTTAATTGTTTTATCTGAACTTAGTGGGATATAAAGCCACAACTTCGAAAAGCAATTGAGGCTGCTACTAGCTCGTTTTATCTGAACTTAGTGGGATATAAAGCCATGTGCAGAATCATGTATAGGTGGTTTGCCATTCGTTTTATCTGAACTTAGTGGGATATAAAGTTGAAATATAAAACGAAATTACTAAAGTTAACACAGTTTTATCTGAACTTAGTGGGATATAAAGCCTGAAGGCAGGGGATTTTTTATTTTTACGACATTGGTTTTATCTGAACTTAGTGGGATATAAAGAAAGGCTTTTCATTTGAATAAACAAAATCAAACAGGTTTTATCTGAACTTAGTGGGATATAAAGGGACTTGATGAAGAAGGAAATGAAATAACAACATCGGTTTTATCTGAACTTAGTGGGATATAAAGTGGCAACGGTAGTCAACGCTTTTGTTTCTCCCCGAAAGTTTTATCTGAACTTAGTGGGATATAAAGTTGCGACCCACAGGCTTGTCCATGTCGCTGTCCTTAGTTTTATCTGAACTTAGTGGGATATAAAGAAGTGTTCATTAACAAAATTACTCTCATATGACTTGTGTTTTATCTGAACTTAGTGGGATATAAAGTCAATTCTTTTTCTAGTTCCTCTTCTTCCTCTTCGGTTTTATCTGAACTTAGTGGGATATAAAGAAATATAGCATTTCTGGACTAGTTGCAAATGTCTTAGTTTTATCTGAACTTAGTGGGATATAAAGATGCTTGACGGGGGACACAGTCCCCCGCTGCCCTCGGTTTTATCTGAACTTAGTGGGATATAAAGAGTGTGAAGAGAAGTTAGAGTTTGCTCAATCTCTCAGTTTTATCTGAACTTAGTGGGATATAAAGATTTTTAAGGGGGAATAAAAATGAAAAGTTTCTATGTTTTATCTGAACTTAGTGGGATATAAAGGGGACTCTCGCAGGTCCGTTGATTTCTTCATGATGTGTTTTATCTGAACTTAGTGGGATATAAAGAATGTCTTATACGTGCACGAAATAACTAATTCATATAAGTTTTATCTGAACTTAGTGGGATATAAAGGCGGGTTCTCTTTTTGTGATTTGGTCTCCTGCCGTTGTTTTATCTGAACTTAGTGGGATATAAAGTTGACTGGGTTGCTCGTGTTGGTCGTTGGTTTTTAGTTTTATCTGAACTTAGTGGGATATAAAGCGGAATCGAAAACGGAAATTTCCTAGTTAGACCATCGTTTTATCTGAACTTAGTGGGATATAAAGCGGTTCTCTAGCAATCTTATTTTTTCTAGAAATTTTTGTTTTATCTGAACTTAGTGGGATATAAAGCTGCGTTCCGGCCCTCCGGGTGACTTTGCCGGCTAGGTTTTATCTGAACTTAGTGGGATATAAAGATAATTGCAAGAGAAGAATAGAAAGCGACAATTTCATCGTTTTATCTGAACTTAGTGGGATATAAAGGAGACGTTGCTCCGGTCGATGGTAGTCTTCCGGCGCGTTTTATCTGAACTTAGTGGGATATAAAGATGTTTCTGGGTATTCTACTGTTGCGTACGTCACTGGTTTTATCTGAACTTAGTGGGATATAAAGAAAGAAGAACATGAAGTTGTTATGCAAAGCATCAATGTTTTATCTGAACTTAGTGGGATATAAAGCAGAGATCTCATTATTTTATAAACATCTGCACCGCTCGTTTTATCTGAACTTAGTGGGATATAAAGTCGTGAGAAGGAAGAAAGGGTTTAAATATCATGCTTCGTTTTATCTGAACTTAGTGGGATATAAAGAACCGAAAAACCGGGTACAGTGTGTTGATGTTGTTTCGTTTTATCTGAACTTAGTGGGATATAAAGATGAAACAACTATCCATCTTTGATTTTATTAGACCGGTTTTATCTGAACTTAGTGGGATATAAAGTGTAGAGACCGTGAAACTACAGGGACATGGCGCAACAGTTTTATCTGAACTTAGTGGGATATAAAGACGCCTGAACCGGTGGATGAAGAAAAAGAAATATCTTGTTTTATCTGAACTTAGTGGGATATAAAGACGCCTGAACCGGTGGATGAAGAAAAAGAAATATCTTGTTTTATCTGAACTTAGTGGGATATAAAGGACAAACGTATTATTTAGAAATAGTTTTAAACACGGTTTTATCTGAACTTAGTGGGATATAAAGATAGAGCCAATCACAACAGTCGACACATTAAAAAAAGAGTTTTATCTGAACTTAGTGGGATATAAAGTTAGCGAAAACAGACCGGAATTAAAAGGTGTGTATCAGTTTTATCTGAACTTAGTGGGATATAAAGAAAATCAGTGCTGACAAGGCTTTGCAGGCTCTTTCCGTTTTATCTGAACTTAGTGGGATATAAAGACGACTTTTATTTGAATCTTCACCAGGAACGAGAAACCGTTTTATCTGAACTTAGTGGGATATAAAGTAACGACGCTGAATACGGTCAATAGATCGCCGCAAGTTTTATCTGAACTTAGTGGATATTTTACTATTAATTTCTAAAAATGAGAGGAGCATTTTTAGAAGAAGGGATAACTTAAGATTTTCATCTTTCCTTCCTAAGACGATGTTACTGTTTTTGACAAATCCTTTTTGTTTAGGTTTCATTTTAAATCGTTTGTATGATCTGGGATTTTTTAAGTTTCTCATCAGCATGATCATATTCTTTTTTTGTAAAAAAAACTATAGATAGACAGTTCTAAGAACATCACACACCAATGATCTTTTATTGTCTATCTATAGGGAAGATGAACATACTAAAATATTTCTCTATCTCCGCTTCTCTTTTTCATTTCGATAAAATTCGTGGAACATTTTCATTAATGCTCGCTTTTCGATGCGGGAGACGTAGCTTCTGGAAATGCCGAGCTCCTTGGCGATTTCGCGCTGGGTTTTTTCCTTTTGCAAATCCAGTCCAAAACGGCTGATAATCACTTCTTTTTCCCGTTCATCCAGCACATCAATGTATTTTTTGACTTGCTCGATTTCCATGTTTAAATGAATTTCGTCGGCGACATCCTCCCCTTCAGATTTCAGCACATCGATAAGGCTGATTTCATTTCCATCGCGATCCTGTCCGATGGGTTCATGAAGAGATACATCCTTTTTTGTTTTTTTCAAAGAACGAAGGTGCATAAGAATCTCATTTTCAATACATCTTGCTGCGTAGGTTGCCAGCTTGGTTCCTTTTCCTTGGGAGTAGCTTTCAATGGCTTTGATTAAGCCGATGGTGCCGATCGAGATTAAATCCTCTGCGTCCTCTCCTGTATTCTCAAATTTTTTGACAATGTGAGCGACAAGCCGCAAATTATGCTCAATAAGCAGGTTTCGCGCTTCTTTATCGCCTTCTGCCATTCTCTGTAAATATTTTTCCTCTTCTTGAGCGCTTAGTGGTTGGGGAAATGCGTTGTTTTTAATATATGAGACTAGAAACATTAACTCTTTGATAAGGAATGCCAATGCGGAAAAAATGCCAGACATGTCTTCACCCCACCCTTTTCGTTTTAGGCATGTGCCTATTTTATATGTATGAACAGGGAAGATTGTCTGTGTTTGGACATTTCAAAAAAAGAAAGGTAATAATTTACATTATTATACGAATATTCTTGACATACTAAAACGAACATATTAGAATAACTTTTGTTGCTTTATGTCTGAAAGGGGGATCGTACATGAAAAAAATCGGATTAGCATGGCAAATTTTAATCGGCTTAATCCTTGGAATTGTTGTCGGAGCGATTTTTTATGGAAATCCAGCAGTAGCCACGTATTTGCAACCGATAGGAGATATATTCCTCCGTTTAATTAAAATGATTGTGATTCCAATTGTTGTTGCAAGTCTCATAGTGGGGGTTGCTAATGTCGGCGATATAAAAAAGCTTGGAAGATTGGGCGGAAAAACAATTATTTATTTTGAAATTATTACAACAATAGCAATCGTTGTGGGCTTATTAGTCGCTAACGTGTTCCATCCAGGGACCGGCATTAATATGAAATCGCTTGAAAAGACTGATATTCAATCGTATGTTGATACGACGAATGAAGTGCAGCACCATTCCATGATTGAAACCGTTGTGAACATTGTCCCTAAAAACATCTTTGAATCACTCTCAACAGGAAACATGCTCCCGATTATCTTCTTTTCTGTTATGTTTGGTTTGGGTGTTGCTGCGATCGGGGAAAAAGGAAAAGTGGTATTGCAGTTTTTCCAAGGTGTCTCCGAAGCGATGTTTTATGTCACAAACCAAATTATGAAATTTGCTCCATTCGGTGTATTTGCTTTGATTGGTGTAACGGTTTCGAAGTTTGGGGTACAATCGCTTATTCCGCTAAGTAAGCTAGTTATCACAGTGTATGGAACGATGCTTTTCTTTGTGATCGTCGTTCTTGGAGCAGTTGCTCGATTAGTTGGAGTGCGGATTTGGCACTTCATTAAAATTTTAAAAGATGAGTTAATCCTTGCTTACAGTACATCCAGTTCAGAAACAGTACTGCCGAAAGTGATGGAGAAGATGGAAAAATTCGGCTGTCCGAAAGCGATTACATCTTTTGTCATTCCGACAGGCTATTCGTTTAACCTTGATGGATCTACGCTATATCAAGCATTGGCCGCTATTTTTATCGCACAGCTATATGGTATTGATCTGTCGATTTCGCAGCAAATTTCACTACTGCTCGTGCTTATGATCACATCAAAGGGAATTGCAGGAGTGCCTGGCGTGTCGTTTGTTGTTTTGCTGGCGACTTTAGGAACGGTGAACATTCCGATTGAAGGACTGGCCTTTATCGCTGGAATCGACCGAATTTTAGATATGGCACGCACAGTGGTAAACGTAATCGGAAACTCACTGGCTGCTGTTGTTATGTCTAAATGGGAAGGACAGTACAATGAACAGAAAGCAGTAAAATATATAGAGGAAATCACGCAGAAAAGTGCGTAATGATATCGCGGCTATCTCATTTATGGGATAGCCGTTTTTTATCGGTCCCGTTATTTTTATTTTTTTCTGTCCAAACGTATAGTATAATCTTGATTTGAGTGAATATGGTTTTAATGAGGAGCTTGGCTCGTGAAATAGGAGGAAGAACGATGCACGAATTGATCCAAAACATTCTAATGTTTTTAATCGATTTAGGCTACATAGGAATCGCGCTGGCATTGATGATTGAAATCATCCCAAGCGAAATTGTTTTGGCATACGCCGGGTACTTAGTATCGCGTGGAGAAGTATCGTTCACTGGAGCGGTTATTGCAGGAACGATCGGCGGGACCATCGCACAGATGTTCCTTTATTGGATGGGGCTTTATGGAGGGCGTCCGTTTTTGGATAAATACGGAAAATATTTGTTGATTAAGAAAAAACATCTTGATTTATCTGAAGAATGGTTTAAAAAATACGGTTCAGGGGTTATTTTCACAGCTCGGTTTATTCCGGTTGTCCGCCATGCTATTTCCATTCCGGCAGGGATTGCGAAAATGCCATGGACGAGGTTTACTTTGTATACGACGTGTGCCATTATCCCGTGGTCTATTTTCTTTATTTTTCTTGGGGAACGTCTCGGAAGTAAATGGCAGGAAATCGATGAGTTCGCTCAGCCGTATTTACGGCCAATTATCATTATCGCTATTGTAATCACTGTTTTATATGTAGCCTTTCATCTTTATCGTCGTCGGAAAAACAGATAAAGATGTGCTAAATGCTTACGCTCGCTTTTCTTTGATTTTGTTTGCGAAGCAGCAGGCTTCTTTTTGCCGATTGAAGCAGAGCGATATCAACAAATATCCGCATTTGCCATCTTTGAAGCATTTTGCTCATGTCCCTTTTCCATGTTTGATAAAAGGGAATCGTTTGAATGGATGTATTGTTGCTATGAATATTAATGGGGAAGCAATGACTCGATTAAAACAAAAAATCTCTAGTATGGCTTTTCACGGGAAGGTTGTCCCAACCACAAACGGCTTCACTAATTTATCAATGCATCGGAAGCGCCGCTGTATCGCGCGAGCGCGCGAAAAAGATAAGCGATTTGTGCGTCCAGCGGCTTTCAAAGATGCCTTTCACTTCAATAAAGAATCTGTTCCAAGCTGAACGGAACCGAATGTGATTCTGTTATGAAAAGCGGAAAAGGGGGATAACATGAGCAAGCTAGAGGCGTTTATTCTAGGGATTATCCAAGGATTAACGGAGTTCTTGCCCATTAGCAGTACGGGTCATTTATATTTAGGAAGACATCTGTTTGGATTGGATGAAGCGGGGCTGTTTCTTGATACGATGCTGCACATTGGAACGTTGTTTGCTGTTTTTGCTATCTATAAGAAAGAATTGCTTTATATGATTCGCAGGCCGTTTAGCAAGCTGACTTTTCTGTTGATTGTCGGCACGATCCCGGCCGTAGTCATCGGACTGCTGCTTCAAGATTATTTTGAAGAGATCTCAAAAACAGGTGTAACCATCGGTTGGGAATTTCTCATTACAGGCGTATTTTTATGGTTTGCGGATGGCATCAAAAACGGCTATAAACGAATGGAAAATCTCTCATATACGGATGCGTTTGTCATTGGAATGTTTCAAGCCGCTGCTATTTTTCCAGCGATTTCTCGTTCCGGTCTTACGATTGTTGGAGGGTTAATGCGGAAATTAGATCGGGAAACCGCAGCTTATTTCTCCTTCCTCTTATCGATTCCAGCAATTGCGGGAGCGATCGTCTTACAATTCGTGGATGTATTCGCAGGCAAAGCGGAAAACATTTCTGCTGGCGCATTGTTTATGGGCACACTCTCTTCTGCTATATTTGGCTATATTGCTGTGAGGTGGATGATTCAATATTTACAGAGACACTCGCTAAAAGCATTTGCCGTATATGTATCGATTCTCGGTTTACTTGTTCTCTCTCTTCAGATGACAGGAGTTTTTTAAAGCGGTCCGTAGCTTGTGGCCGTTTTTTTATTGATTATACAGAATGAATCGGCTATATTTAACATAGCGTTGACTCGAAAAGAAACAGAGATGGGATGAATAAGGGACGATGATAAAAAAATGGCTTGTAGTGATTGTGATTATTGCAGTTGGTTGTTTTTTAATTCCTTATAGCTTGCCGCTTATTTTAGCATTTATTACCGCGCTGTTGCTGGAGCCGGCCATTCAGAAGTTAATCAAAGGCGTTCGGTTAAAACGAATTCATGCGGTAACGATTGTGTTTTCCCTGTTTGTGCTAGTGATCGGTTTTCTTTCTTATTTTATTGTGGCCATTTTGGTTCAGCAAACGATGATGTTTTCACAAAAACTGCCATTTCTTTTGTCAGAGATGACCAATGTGGTGAATCAGCTTATTCGACAATGGCAATCTTACTCAAGCTCTATTCCGAAGGAGATTATCGTTTCACTTGAAAATAGCGTAGAAACTGTTAAGAATTTATTGTTGTCGTTTGCAACCAATTTCACTCAGTCGATGATTCGCTATATTACGATGATTCCGGAATTTATTATTCACTTTCTTGTCTATCTCGTAGCTCTTTTTCTCATTAGCCTAGACTGGCCGCAGTTAAAGAAAGGGCTTGAAAACCATTTATCCGACCGCACAAAGCAGCGTCTAACCATTATCGTCACGCAACTCAGCCGCGCAGGCATCGGCTTTATTAAAGCACAATTTTTGTTAAGCCTTATTACCTTTCTGTTAGCCTTAGGAGGCTTGCTCATATTAAGAGTCGATTACCCGATTCTTTTTTCGCTTTTAATCGTGATTGTTGATATTTTGCCGATTTTAGGAACAGGGTCGGTGCTTGTACCATGGGGGATTTTCAACATTATGAACGGCCATAGCGGGACAGGAATTGGCTTAATTGTTTTGTTTGTGCTGATTACTGTTATTCGCCGAACAATCGAACCAAAAATTTTCTCTTCTAACTTGGGAATCAGCTCCCTGGCTGCGTTAATAAGCGTATATTTAGGCTTCCGCTTACTGGGGGTGGCGGGGCTGTTCATTGGCCCAGCGCTTGTCATTATTATCGAGGCCATGATTAAAGCAGGAGTGATTAAATTTACATTTAAAATTTAAAAAGGGGCTGTCCAAAAAGTCAGGGTAACTGACTTTTTGAAGCCCCTCTCATTTTTTTCATTTTTTAAAAAAGTACACAAAAAAATCGTCCTATCCTG
>NZ_JACIDF010000004.1 GCF_014196195.1 Anoxybacteroides rupiense
GTCTTAAATTCTGCGGTGTATCGATTCCGTTTTTCCATAGCTTCAGTATAACTTATTTATCTCCTCCTTGTGTCGCACTCTATGGGTTCATTGTAATTATCCTCACCTCCAACAAAAGCTTCGGGGAATGGGGAGAAGTCGTGGGAGACTCGGTGTTGGCGACAGCGATGTTAGATCGATTACTGCATCATTCCATCATTTTTAATCTAAAGGGGGAAAGCTATCGATTACGGGAAAAGAGGATTCAACAAGAAAAACAGAAGGATCAATGAAAGGTCCTTCTGGGGAATTTTAAACCGGCGATTTTTGGGAAAAAATAATCGGCCTTGACACATAATAAGGAGATTCAAACTCACACGGTACCTTTATCCTAGATTTATACTCACATGACATTGTAAGAAAAGTCACTAATAAAACAAAAAAGCCTGAAACCCTTGCTGCACAAGGATTTCAAGCTCATCATTTCGATGATTCCGACTGGGCTCGAACCGGCGACCTCTACCCTCTCCAAGTACTAAATAACAATTTCCTGTTGTATACTAAAAACCCTAGAAAGCTTACTTTAAACCATTTTTCAAATCCGAATTGTAATCTTTCCTTTAAATATTAATTAATGCATTTTTTCCTTTTTTAAATTCTTCTACCAAATGGAACGTTTCTAACTTAGCTTCTTCCCATATAGATTCTGGAATATGTTCTAATACAATTATCTGAAAATCCTTTTGTAAGTTCTTATTAACGTAAAGAATAAAGTCATTTAAGATTTTCATCGCAATGGTTATTTTCTCTCTATCATCTGAATTGACTTTTTCCCATTGTTCTGCAACACTTTTTCTAGTATCCTCTCCATAGTATGGTCTACTTGGCTGATCAAGTATTAAGAATTGAGGTACATAAGGACTTTCTAGCCTCATTATGAGTTCATGTAATCCTAGAAAAAAACATATATGCAAGAACATATGATTTGAACTACTTCCCACTATAGAAGGTGCCACAGAACCTGGCTTTCTTAATTTTAATGTTTTAGATCTATAATCAAAATAAGCCTTATAACCCGCATAAGTACCTAGAGCATCACTTGCTTGATCTAGGTATCTTTGTATTAGTTCTTCGAGTAACTTTATGACACTTTCCCTATCAATATGGTCTTTTAATAAATTATTTAATTGCTCTAATTCACTTTTCTTGATTTTTATCTGCTCATCAAAGTTTTCATCAGTTAAATTTTCTTCAAAGTATTTGAGTTTGTACTTTAACTCCCCGATAAAGATATATTTGTGAATTTCATTTGAAAAATCTTCTTTAGTCTCCGGAATAAGACTCATTTGATATTCAATATCATCCAAAACTTTTTCAAGATTTCTAATTTCATCATCAATATTTAAGTCAAAGGGATTTTTATTACTTATATTACTTTTAATTTTTATTAACTCATCTTGAAAGTTTGAAAGAAGCTGCTTTATCTTTGTATTCTCTATAACTTCATTGAATTTTTCCGTTATATAATTGATCGGCTTTAAACTTTCAAGATTATTGCCTTCAACTCTCTTGTATTCATTATATTGTATCTTAAATTTTTTATAATTCCTAATTTTATTAATAATGCGGTTTCTTTGACGTTTTAGATCATTTAACTTGGTTAAGTTAGGGGAAATTTTATCTTCTTGGAAATCAAAAACTAATTTCTTTAGTTTAACTAAATCCTTGTTAACATCATTACTAGTATCATCTATTAAATTGTACTTTTTAGCCTCTTTGACTAAGTTCAACTTATTTCTCTCATAAAGATCAGACTCATTTTCAAAATGCAATTTCTTTTTTTCAAGTCTGTTTAATTCCTTCTCTACCCCTTCAATTTTCTCCCTAATAAGTATATTCTCTACTGTCTCGATACCAGTAGCTAAATCAAAGATTCTTTCAAGTGCCTCCCGATATTTTTCATCGTTCTGCTTATCGAAGAAAATATCATTATGTGTTATAACATCTTCAGACTGGGTGTTAAATAATAAAAAATATCTAGGTGAAATTTTATTACCAGCTTTTATCTTTTTGCCTCCATATGGAATCACTACCTTACTATCAATGGAAAACTCCTTCTCTATTATATGTTTACAGTCTGTTTCACTAATATTGGCAGACAGATTCCTCGGTATTTCTCCAATACCAGAAAAAAAGTATTCTTTTGATCCTTTTCTATTTGGAGAAAACTTTCTTCTTGCAAGCGTAAAATTTTTATCATTAATATCCAAATTTAGTCCGTACCACTCTACATTTTCGTTTATTTTTTCCTCTGGAATCTTTGGATTACTTGAAAAAAAACAGTAATCAATGATGTCTATAATTGCTGATTTTCCAGTACTACTGTCACCTGTTATCACGTTAACCTTATTTGCTTCGAATTTAATTTCACGTAGAGAACCATCTTTAAGCCAAAGTAATATTTTATTAATTACAAATTTCATATTTCCACCCTCAATTGTAAATATAAATTTTCAGCCTTATCTTGTAGCAAAATTGCTATTTTTTCAGAACTCTTGATAATATCTTCAGCTCTTTTACCAAGATCATATGATTTATAGTCTTCTAAAATATCTTTATCCAATAAATATACTTTTTCTTTCTCAATTCTGATCAGCTTAAGTTCAATTAATAAAATTAAAGAATTTAATGAAACCAGAAGTAAAGAAAAATATCTCTCATTGAAGTTGGTAAAATATTCAGGTTTTTTAATAACAAACTCCTCCATCCCCCTTATAACAGTATTCTTCTTTTTTAAAAAGTCTACAGTATTTTTATGGAATACTAATGGTAGTATTAAAAAAACCTTAGAAACGCTCAAGCTCTCTAATTTTTCTAAAACAGCCAAAATTGCAATAGATCCAATCAACTCATTATTATAAATGCTGTGCGATCTTACCATTATTTATGTTTTTCCTCCCAGTTAATTTCCCATCCTATTTTTGGGATATCAGATAATAAATAAAACTGTCCGTTACTGAGCTCCGTATCTAGCTTTATATCTTCAAACTCAATAATTTTTTCCATAACCCTGTCATAACAATCTTGGGCTAGTTCAATCAACTTATCCTCAGTTATCTCACCCCTTCGATAACGCTTCTTCTCTTTTCTATAAACAGAATTAAAGGTGTTACGCCATTGCAAGATACATTCTTGATCAAATTGTTCTCTCTGTAAAGCCGTTATCTCCCCTTCTTGTTCCCAAGACTCCAAATTTGAGTAAGTCTGTAATTTATATCCCGTCAATCTAATCATCTCATCAACATCACCATTCTCCAATATTTCAATAGCTAATAGTTGCTTAATAAAAGTTTGGTCTGTTAAATTACCATCTATAGTCAGTTTCCTTTTTCTAATAGGGAGTTTATAATCTCTTGCTTTTTCAAAATAGATTTCGGCCATTTTTCGAAAGTCTTCAAAACTTATTATTATTTTCTGTCCTCTTTTAATCTGCAAATAATTCCGGGTCCTTATATTGCTGTCAAGAGATTCAAATACATAATCAATTCGTTTTTCCTTTACAAGCTTTTCTCTAATAGCAGCCTTAATTCGATTAATTAAATCATCTTGTTCTAATTCAAATCTTAAATTCAACAAGAACCCCTCTATCCACTTTTTATCCTGTTTAACTAGTTTATTAACATACTCTTTAGTAGTTTGATCTTTAGTCTTTTTTAATAGCTTATTTAAAACTGCTATAACTTCATCAATATGTTTCTTTCCCTGCTTAAATTCTATAACATTTTTCAAGAAAGTATTTGTATTACTCATTGATTTATTAGAAACTAAAACAAATTCGGTTTTTTTTATAAACTCTATCTGTTTCTCTAAACTATCGCGTCCTTGTGCTCTATCGTTAATAACTCCGACCCAATTGTAGATAGTCTTCCATAAATCTTTATCTAATTCGGTTAAATTAATGCTTTTTCCTGAAGAATCGGTTTGGATAGTATGCTTCAATTGCAGCAGTACCTGGTTTCCATTACTTAAATCCATGTGGATATCGTCCTTAACTTCAATTCCTATACTCTCTCCTTCTTTTAAATTGAGTAAAAGATATAGGAAATAATAGTATTGATAGTCGAAGCCAATAGATTTATTATCTGCGGATGTTTTTTCATGATAGGATTTCAAGGTGCCCCCTCCTATAAAATCACTATTAAAGGAAATAACCAAATATATCTAATTAATATTTTTTCTTAAAACGAAAGGTTCACTATTACAATGATAACGAACCTTTTATTTGTCTAACAATATTATTAAGGTTTTTCCTTTATCTATATCTATCCCTCACAGAACTTTGTTGCTAAAAAAGAAAATTAATCACGCATGCTGGCTATCTAGTAAAGTCCAAAGAGAACATGGAAAAAGAACACCATTCCTATGGACTGTAAGTGACCAAACCAACAAACATAGGAGGTACTCTCTGTGAACAAACATACTATACTCCCGAGCTTGTTGTAAAAAATGGTTTCAAACACAGAATTACATTACAACTAGTTACATAATAGGTATATTATTAAAAAGTTTGCTGTTAGCACACTGATCCATTTGTTCTTCTCGCTACTACTCATGAACAGAAAATCTTCGACATGAGAGTGATGTCTTGTTTAACGAAAAATAAGACTTTAGCAAAATGCAGGATAAAAATTAAGCGCTAAATTGAAAAAAATAGGTTATTTTCCTCACAAAATATAATTTTAGAGATACGGCTTTACATGGAATGACATGCATAGTAAGCTAGTTGCCTCTACGAACTCCTTTTGTGCTCAGTCCTTCGCAAAAGAATCCATGCACGCAGAGAGGCTCCATGTCAAGCCTGCCAGAGGAAAGTAATTTATATTGATATATGAATTATATTTACTTTTATGGGACGTGAGGGGCTTAACTTTTTCATTGCATTTTGCTTAACTTTTTAGCTGCAGAAAACAATGTCACACCATTTATGTTCTTCCTCAGTTTTATGGTTCCACCTTGATTAACAGAGTCAAATCCGCTCCTCCTAGTATCATGAAGCGTTTATTGGAGCTAATCGTTTCCTAGCCTTGTCGTTCCCAAAGCCCCTTCGCATCGTCGATTCCAAGGTAGGGACGGTCGGAAGGAACTACTCCTCATGTGTTCTGTATGACAGGGAACGTTCTGTCATTAAACTACATGTCGCCTATTCTTTGGAACTCGAACCCCGATGGAAGATTTGGAAACAACGGAGCTTCATCATGATGAACCACCAATAGGGAACCCTTGATAAACCTGAAGCACATTCTCTCCGAGGATCGAGCACACTTTAGATTGAGAGAATCGATCATTTTGCCCAAGAAGATCAAGTTTTATTCAAATGAAACATAACATCAAGGTATGCTGTTGTCAGCTGTTTCAGCATTTAAGGGCTTCTAATTCCACCGTTATCGCCGGCTTTCACGTGCCATCTTAGAACGAAGTAATGACGTTCGAAGAAACGCCATCAGTCCTTTTTTTTAGGATGCACATCAACATGAGATTCGAATCTTACCGAATGTTTTTTCATATATTGGCTAAGAAAAAGATCGCAAACATGTATCGAGAACATTAGACAATTAGGATCTTTTTCGTTGGATCAAGCAATATTTAAGCATTCCCGCATTACTTGGAACCACCAAAAATACCACCTATAACCACTTTTTTACAATCCCCATTGTGTATGTTAATATATCCATACAGTCAAACAGAGAAAAAGAGACCGTCAACTATTATTGTACCTCAGCTATTCCTTCAGCAACTTCCTCCAAGTTGTAAATTTTGGATAGACGTTGCCTTATCGGAGCATTTCTTTTTTTATGACAGGGTTATTCCTAAATTTCGATAATCAATAACCATAATGTAAATAAATTTATTTATATACTAAAGGCCCCTGTTTCTCTCTTGTAGAAAACAAATATTAGTAATGCAATTTTTAATATGGGGTGAAAAAGAGCCCACCTATTAAGCGAGCTCCTTATTACATAAATTGTTATTTAAATCTTAGCACTCCTTTTAACAATTCAATCGCATGTTCATCATTCGGATCATTTGTGCCAAGCTCGCCGCGGAAGGCTTTGGACAAGATTGAATGTTTTAGTGACTCAATTTTGGCTTCAATACTTAATATATTTTTTAGTTGTTCCTCTTTTTCCCTATAATAGCTAAGATATTTAGAAATCTCCACTATCTCTTCTCTTGGAGGGAGAGGAATAGGTAAAGAGGCAAGTTTTTGCGAGTTTATATTCGCCTGTCCAACTTGCTGTGTCACCATTGAAAGCAACATATTCCGTCCAATGTGGCTATTTATATAGTGACATACATAGAATGCTAATATATCCTTATAAAACAAACGAACACGAATTAAATAAGATGCAAAAGTGGCTTGACCTGCAATACTTTCATCTACTAAGGCAGTTTTTCCTACTAATTCGTAACTATTGGTACGATTAAAAAGAAGGTCATCAACTTCTAGCCCAAGTTTTTGAACATCAATATGTTCATTAGATAGATATTTCAAATCTGTAAACTGTATAGAGCCATCAACAATATTCCCCATTCTTAAAACAGGTATTCCGCTGCTATCATCAGTTGCTTTAGCCGATGTCCCATATACAGAAGATTCTATCAAATCGTTTAGCCTTATCCATTTCCATCCTTCGGGCAGCTCAAAAAGTTTGTCTAGAATAGCAGGATCTAACTGATCATTAAATTTATTGGTTTTTGTATTTTTTAGATTCAAAATTTCTTCCAGCCATTCTTCCGCACTTTGCTGTACATTGTTTTGTTGACGCCATTTCTTCGTCAACTCCCCCCTAAACGCCTTCTCCAAAATCGCCGCCCGCCTTAGTTCAACCGACTCCTTCACTTCCTCAATCAACCGCTTCGCTTCATCAATTTTCGCAAAAAGCCGCTCGATCTTCTCGGCAATGCGTTTTTGTTCATTTAGGGGCGAAACTGGAAATGGAATATTCCACAAGATTTCAGGATTAACATGAGGAATACCAGTTCCTCGATGATTGTTATTAATATACTCATATTTCGATTTAAGAAAGTAATAAAGATAACCTGTGTCAAAATTTCTCTTTTCTAGTTTGGCAAGGGTTGAGCCTACCTCGCCTTCAACTCCTCTTCCAACAAATCCTGACCTTGCACCGTCCCAAACCATTAGTATATCTTCTTTATTACATCTAACTTTAGATATTTGTTCAGGAACGTATTTTGTTTCTTCGGTAACACCATTTGTTAAATAATCTATGGTGACATATGGAATAGATTTACTTTCTCTAGTTTCTAGTAGCTCTTTTGGCTTTTTCCCTTTTACACTACTAATTACACTACCTAATCTCACCCACACCCAATTCCCCGGCACTTGATACGGCTGTTCGTCTTCTGGCACTAGCGCTTCTTCCAATAGTTCGTCGATCGATTTTTGTTTTGTTTTACTCATTGTTTCAGCACCTCAGCTGTTTCTTCTTTGGACGTTGAGTTCGATTCCGCCGCTTTTAATTCAGCGATAACTTCGTTTAATAAAGAAATCGCCAATTCGAGTTTTTCGACCGCTTCTTCGGCCGAGTCGATCGGGTCTGGCAAGTTTTCGTAAATCGACAGCGATTCGTCGGCGATTAAGCCAATGTCTAAGCTGTCGCCTTTTTTGGCAATTTCTTCGCGCGTGAATACGTTCCAGCGCTCGTCCTGCACTTGGCGGCGGTCTTCGGCTGCGTACGCTTGAATGAAACCGGCAAAATGTTCTGCGGTGAGCGGGTTGCGCTTGCCGAAAGACGGCATGTTCGTGCGTAAATCATACACCCATACTTCTTTCGTATTGCCGACATCGCTCGTGCCGCGCGTGAAGAACAAGACGTTCGTTTTCACCCCTTGGGCGTAGAAGATGCCGGTTGGCAGGCGCAAAATCGTATGCAAATTGCATTTGTCCATTAAATCGCGGCGAATATCGGCGCCGACTCCGCCTTCAAACAAGACGTTATCTGGCAGAACGACGGCCGCGCGGGCTTTTCCGTTTGCTTTAAGCGCGCGGTAAATGTGCTGCAAGAAGTTCAGCTGTTTGTTCGATGTCGTAAACGTAAAATCCGTTCTTGTCGCCCGCTCGCCGCCTTTTTTCGTTCCAAACGGTGGGTTCGTTAAAATGACGTCGTAGTTTTTCAAGCTTTCGCCTAATGATGATAACGTGTCGCCTAACAAAATTTCCCCATGAATGTCATGAAGAAGCGCATTCATCGTGGCAAGACGGTGCGTATCTTTCACAAGCTCGACGCCGGAAAAAGCTTTATATTTTTGAAACTCGATTTCTTCTTCGGATAAATCGAAATAGTCATCGGTTTGCTCGCGAACGTGGCGATCGGCCGCGATCATAAAGCCAAACGTTCCGGCGGCCGGGTCGTGGCAGCGCTCCCCCGGTTGCGGATTAACGAGCTTTACAATGACGTCGATGAGGACGCGAGGCGTAAAATATTGCCCCGCTCCTGATTTCACTTCGCTCGCGTTCTTTTCTAACAATCCTTCGTATAAATCGCCTAACCCTTCTTGTTTTGCGTTATACCAATCCAGGTCGTTAATCGACTGAATGATTTTCTCTAAGTTTTTCGGCTCGCTAATATTGGACGTCGCGTCTGTATAAATTTGCTTTAATAATTCGTTGCTCTCTTTCCCTAAATCAAGCAATAGCTGGCGGTAATGTTCTTTTAATTCGATACCGTCTTTCGTCACGAGCGAATCCCAACGATATTTTTCCGGGATCATATACTCTTGGCCTGTTTCTTTCATCATTTTCAAAAACAGCAAGTACGTCAGTTCCGTCACGTATTGGTGGTACGTAATCCCGTCATCGCGAAGGACGTTACATAAATTCCAAAGCTTTTGCACAATCTCTCGGTTGTTCATCTACGCATTCTCCTTCTGTTGTTGATAGTTGTACAAGTTATGGTTAATTTCCCGGACAATGTGCGCTAACTGCCCGTCGAAAATTTGGTTCAGCCGTTTGAATCCACCGTGGTTTTTGAATGGCTCGTAGTCAAACGCCTTTTCCGGGTCCGGATGAAGGACGGATTCTTGCAGCAATTGTTTTTCGATGCGTTCGAGCCATTTCTTTTGCACAGGCGGCCATGCTTTCATTTGATAGATTTTCTTCATGGCATTTTTAATGCGTTCTTCATGGCTAATGAGCGGATCGCCGAGCGCTTGCTGGCGGATGAAGGCGATGATGTCGGCCGCGATGTCTTCGTTTTTCGCCTCGCGCCATGCCGCTTGCAGCTTTTTCTCGGAAAAGCCTTTTTGGTCCAATTCCAGCAATAGTTTTTTCAGCTCTTCCCTTGTTAGCTCGGTCGGCCGCTGGCACACGATCATTAACGCTGGGATTTGGTTCATGTTGCTCTTGATAAATTCGCCAAACGATTGCAAGTAGTCATCCGGCTTTTCCGCGTTTCCATATCCGCGCTTCACGCCAAGAAGTTGATCTTCGTGATTTGAAATGTACTGCTTGTTTTCGCGGTACCGGTTTTCGTCGATGTAGCGGAACATCGATTTGTATTCTTTCAACTGCGCCGACAATTCGTCCGACGCCAGCGTTTTCACCCATTGAATAAATTGATCGACCGTTTGGCCACCTGATAGCACTTTAAAGTCTTGATGCTGCTTATCGGACCATTTTTGTTTTTTCCGTTGCATTTTGGCGACGATTTGTTCGCGTTGCTGCTCGAGATGTTCTTCTTTCTCCATCTTGTCGAGCTCTTCTACTAACTGCGTCAGCGAAATGTTCGGGCTTGTGACGACAGGTTTCATGCTCGTATACGGCTTTAATGATTCATAAATTCCGACGGCATCGAAAATATTAAAATGGTCTTTTTTAATCTCTTCGCATTTTCTCGTCGCCCGCCCGAGCATTTGTTCATACAAAATGCGCGAACGAACGCGGCGCAAAAAGACGAGGTTAGTGATCGCCGGCACATCGACGCCCGTCGTTAATAAATCGACCGTCACGACAATCGACGGATATTTTTCATTTTTAAAACGGCGAATCGCGCCGGACGGGTCTTTAATGGAGCCGGTAATTTTCATAATCGCATTGTCTTCCACTTCGCCGTATACGTTGGCAAACTCTTCTTTTAAAAGGCGCACGACTAAGTCGGCATGGTCGTCCGTCGCAGCAAAGATTAACGTTTTTCCGTCATCGTCCGGAGAAATATAGTTCGTCAGTTCGCGAATAATGACGCGGTTAAAACTTTCGGTAATGACTTTTGTGTTGAATTGGGTGACTTCGATATTCACTTCATCTTCCAAGTACTCTTGCGAAATCGTGCCGGAAACGGTGTCGTATACATCGACTGCGTCCCCTTTCGCCCACGTGATGCCTTCCTTTTTGAGCACCGTTTCAAATTGGTACGGCGGCTCATGGTCAACTAAATGGCCATCGACCACCGCCTCGCGATACGAATACGTAAAAACGGGCGGCCCAAAAATTTCGGTTGTATGCAACGCAGGTGTAGCCGTTAACCCGATGCGGACGGCATCGAAATAATCGAGTACTTTTCGGTATTTGCTCACGTAATCGTGATGGTCTCTGATTTCGATTTCCATCTCGCTCATTTCTTTATCGAGCGTATAGCCGCGATGCGCTTCGTCGACAATAATGCAATCATATTGGTCAATTGGCGGGATGTCTTCCGTTTTGTCGTTATAAAAAATACGTTTGAGCATTCCTTGCACTGTTGCGATGTGCACTTTCGTCTCCGGATCCGGCTTTTGCGCGTACAGCGATTGCAAGCTGTAAATCTCGGTGAACGTATGGAAGCTTTCCATCTTGCTTTCTTTAAACGCGCTCTCGGCCTGTTCGCCAAGCGCTTTCCGGTCGACAAGGAACAAGATGCGGTTAAAGCGCTTCGCCTTAAGCAAGCGATAAATGAGGCCGATCGCCATCCGCGTTTTTCCCGTTCCGGTGGCCATCGCGACTAAAATGCTGCGCTTTTTCTCTTCCAACGCTTTTTCAACGGCTCGAATCGCGTTGACTTGATAGTCTCTTAGTTTCAAATAATCAAATTTTTCGTCGCGCAACAACTGCTCGGAACGCTCGACATCTTTTTCTAATAACTTTTGCAAGCCTTTAGGCGTATACCATCCTTGCAACGGACGCGGATGGTTCGTGGATTTCCGGGCATCTAAAAACCAAATGCCCGATTTTTGTTCCAGCTGTTTGAAGTAAGGGCGGCCGTTTGTCGCAAATAAAAACGGCACAAAATAATCGCCCCACGGCTCGTGAATCACTTCGTTGCCATGTGGCACGACAAGCTTTGCATATTCTTTTGCTTGCTCAATGTCGGACGGAATGTCTTTGCTGGCGCGTTTCGCTTCAATAATGCCCACTAGCTCGAGTCCGACAAATAAAGCGTAATCAGCGTAGCCTTTCTTTAACGGCCATTCGGCAATCGCCATATTCTTTCCTTTTTCCGGACGGGCTCCTTTAGAAAAACGGATCGTTTCCGAATCTGCTTCCCAGCCAGCGTCCCGCAATTGCTGGTCAATGAGAAGCCGCGTTTCTGCCTCCGTCAATTCCAAATTCGCTGCAACACGCTGCGAGTACTCGCGCCGTTTTTGTTTCTCTTCGCTGCTTGTATAAATTTGTTGCTTTCTAATGTTCTCAAGCTCTGTTTCTAGCTGCGCCAATTTTTCTTCATATGATTTCACGACTTCATTTAACTCGTCGGCTGAAATCGCACTTTGCGGCGTCGGTTCGATATACTCGGGAGCCTGGAACGACCAATCGCCGTACACTTCCATAAACCAGACGCCGATTCGGAACGCCATTTGCAATAATGCTTTCGCTTCATGCACGTCCCCATAACTTGGTTCATGCACCGCTTTATTCCCTTTTTGGCGAATGACGTTTAATAAATCATAAATTTCTTTTGGGATGATTTGATCGTAAAAGAGCGCTCTTAGACGTTCTTGTTGGTCTGTTCCCCTCTCTTCGCGAATGTCTTCCAACGCTAAAATATATTTTGTAATCGTTTCCGCAAATTTTCTCAATTCGCTAATAGCGACGTTTGGATTTTGATACACATTCCGTTCCGCCGTTTCCCCCACCCGAGCGAGAACTTCCCATTTTTCCTCAAGAAAATGAAAATTGTGCGGCATATGGACACCTCGTTTTTGCATATTTCCTTATCTCTATTACTCTAATCACTTAATAAATGATAAGAAATACCTTTATTTCTCTAAGAGATTCTTAGTTCTATTTTACCACAAAATTAACAATATACCTTAATCATTTCCAATGGAATTCAATGCAAAAAAAACTAAATAAAACATTGCCTTCACCTTACACCAATCAATTGAATCCGAAACATCATGTATGTTGCTTTCTCGTTAAGTCAAATCATATATTCCCTAAGTTGCCGCCATCGTGAAAAAATTACAAAGACTATCCAAATCAAATGGATCGTCTTTTAACTTTCCTCTAACCCAAAGAATTATGAGCCTCCTATAATTGCCCTAAAAATGTTTCAATATTTTTTCATTTATCTCCCCAACTTCTGAAAAATACCATTCTAATGTGGCTAGAATTCGATGCAATTCAAACAAGTCTTTTTCTATTTCATCCTTATCAAATTCATTTCTACTTTCTAGTCTTTCGAGAAGTTCATCTAGTTCTTTCATCAACATACGGAAATCCCCAATATTCTCTATACAATCTTCCATCTCATCTTTAGTAATAACGTTTTGGCATAAGGAATTTAGTTTCTGAAGAATATTTATAATTCGAACTAATTGATGTTCCATAAACTTCCCTTACCATCCTTCAAGAGTTTTTTAGCTTTAGCTTCATTAAGAGTTCCATCTAGATTCAACACATACATTACCTTTCTGGCCTTATCTATTACTTCAAGGCGATCCTACTGCTGTACAGGTTTGTAACAAGTATATATTTACATAAAAAAGACTTAAGGAACATATTCCATTAAGTCACTTAAGCTTAATTTAGTGATTTTTTATATGTTCTACAAAATCCATAAATATAGGCAAACCAAAGTCTTTTTTTTTCTTGGAGATACTTCATTTTTTGCTGAATCACATCTTCTAGTAATTCTGTTTTGTTTAAAAGTTTAGCTAGACCTACAGCGTGCATTGCTCTTACATAAGCAATGGGAGCATTTAAACTAGCTTCTTGATCATCCTTTAAACATAAATGAAAGACATTCTCTATATTTGAATATTTGTTAATATAAGGAATAACCACCCCTTTGATAGAACGAAAGATATCTTGAGACACAAATTCAATATCATTTTCATCCTTAACAGTCCATCGCTTTTGCTCACCTATAGTTAAGTTTCCTATTTCTACACCAATAGTACAGGTTTGGGCCTTTTCCTTTTCAGTGATAAGATTATTATTTTCATGAATCAGATTCTCTAATTGATCAAATCTAATCCCTACATCTACTGTTATATCAAAATCATCTTCGTGGTTAATGAATGTCAAATGAACCACGGCATATCCACCTTCGAATGGTTTCCTTAGCGACTGACCAAAAATTCTCTTTTGAAACCCATATACTGTAAGCATTTCGGATAGACTCTTTAACAATTTGGATTTTAGTTCTTTTTTAGTCAACTATAATCACCCCTAATATCTTATTTCTATAGTTGCAATCTTAGCGAATTGTCCTATGAGTCCGGCAGGAGCATTCTTTCCAACAACTATCCTTGCCTCTCAAGGTTCTACTCATTAATATACTGAAATATATTCAATAGGTGTTTTTAACTCTTTCCATTCATCTTCATCACGCAATTCAAAACAAATACCCGGATCATCTGGAAGAATATAAACATCTAATTCCTCTTCCCATCGTCCAATGTACCGCTCTACATCAGCTAATGTAGAACCTATTCCTATAACGTTTTTAAACGTTCCTCGAAAGTCGCCATAGACTGAAATTTGGGTCACAGTATTCGTCTCCTTATCAATCCAAAACATAATACAATCTCCAATGATTACTGTTACCCTTTCTCTCTCCTCGATTTGGTAATCATTCCCCAAATATCTCTTTAGAGTTTCAAAATCCCAACCAAGTTCATAAATTCCTATTCTTTTACCTGGAATTATTTCGTTATCTAATTTTTTTCTCATCATCACAACCTCTTTAAATGAATTAATCCTCTTCGCTCACTTCCAACGTAGAAGTCTATATCTATATATCTATATATCTATAATTATCGTTTTTTCCATCATAAACAACACAGCAATTTGTTTTTTACCATTCCGTTCCCTTCTGCCGTTCCAACCGCCTTCATTTTGGATCATTCAAATGAACTTTGGCACAGCTTCGTGTTGCTGCATCGTATTCCTTCTTTAATCTATACTACCATGTCCCCACATTGTGTATTAACAAATACACACTGACTCTTATATGTGTGATCAAACTTGTGACCAGTAAAGCAAGGTTTTGCCTATAAAAACGAAAAAGCCTGAAACCCTTGATACACAAGGACTTCAAGCTTCTCGAATTGATGATTCCGACTGGGCTCGAACCAGCGACTTCTACCCTGCTAAAGTGAAATGGGTCATTTTTACTTATAATCAAAAAAATTATAAAAAGATGATATACATAAATTTGTATTTAGATATCTATTCCCATTTATGGAATAGAAGGTGTTGCAAAACTAGAGTAAAAACTCAAAATTGTGCATAAGAATGCATAATTGTACATGCAGTAAATAGCGATGAAACCCATACCAACGCGGCTGTTCTAATCCGTCATTCTTTAACTGATTAAATGTCTGCTCAATCGAGTTGCGAAAACCAAACAACCACTTTCCGAATTCTGTTTTCAAAAACGAACGAATCATCCGACCATAGGCATCTTTTCGTTCATCGCTATTTCGAGGATTAATAGGTGAAACGAAAAAAATTCCTGTCTGTTCGGCTATTTGACGGACTTTTTCGCTGTCATAGGCGGCATCTCCAAGGGCAAATTCAATCTTCCATTCCTTTAAAGATGGAAATAATTCGAGCGCAACGGCTGCATCATTTCGATTCGCAGTCGTGAAGACATGGGATAGGACGATTCCTTCTGTGGTTGTACAAAGGTGCAACTTATATCCTTTGAACCAGTTATACCGAGTCGAAATCCCCCATCTCGCTTGAGAATCATAAAAACTGCTTCGGAGTGCCGTACTGTCGATGATGACAATTTTGGGATACCGAACACCTAAATCTTTTAGAAGTCGAGCATTAAATGTGGAAAATCCTTGTTCTCGAAACCACTTACCTGCACGTGAAAACGTAGAAAGATGTGGAACCTCTTTGAGTCCACAAATACGCCGGAAGTAGCCAAATCGATCGAGTGTTTCCACTAACTGACGTAAAGAATCAATGGAAAAATAGGTTTTTAAAAAGAAACATTTTAACAATGATTTTTTCGAAATCGGTGGTCGCCCGGTTATATAAGGTGTTTCTGGTAAAGAAAGTTGGTCGATGTATTGAAATAAAGCCTGTAAAAGAGGATCCATTTCGCTATTCAGTGCATGTTCGATAACAAAATTGGAAATCATGATAGTGTCCACCCCTTGGAAATGTGTTTTTGGTCACTGTATATGATTTCCAAGACGGTGGATTTTTTGCGTCCTTTTATGCACCCGTTATGCGTTTTGCAACACGTTCGAATAAAAAATGTTCTTTAACCTAATTTATTTGATTGTTCATAATGACAATCACCTAATAATATTGGTAATTTATTATTCTCTTAATTTTTTAACTTGAAACTAATACATGTTTGAGCGCTTTAGCAATGACCTTTGACATAATAGGTGGGACGGCATTTCCTACTTGTACAAATTGTGCTGTTCTAGGTCCTTCAAACTTGTAGTTATCAGGAAAACCTTGTATTCTTGCTGCTTCGCGCACAGTCAGTGAACGTGCTTGTTCAATATCAGGGTGAATATTGTAATGTCCATCTTTGGCAATATGAGCTACAATGGTATGAGGAATGTCATTCCAATTATGCACTTTAAATCGATCCAAAAATGATGTTTCGTTTTGGTGAGTTTTCAGATTATCAGGCAGTTCATTATATTTTAATTGCTCTCCTCGATTTGATCGCTCTATAGCCATTTTATAAATTTCTCGGTCACGCTCTTGAATAGTTCTTGCTTTATGGTTTATAATTCCTACACTATTTTCTCGCATTTTTTTTTGATACTCTGATAGTACTATACCACTTTGTGGATACTCTATTAATTTTAAATCTTCCCCTTCTCCCGGTAGCAAGGGGAACAAATCACTGATGGCATTCTTTGTACTTTTTTCTTCATCCCAGTGTTCTGCAAAACGTGAAAAGTCTGGATAGTGATAATTAAGTTCCTTTCTAAAACCAAATAGTATTACCCTTTTTCTTCTTTGAAAGACTCCATAATCAGAAAAGTCAATAATATTGTTCTTATGTTCTGGGTCATTTCCAGATAATATTGTATATCCAATGTTATCAAACTCTTCTTGAATTACAGAAAATATTCGTCCGTTTTTAGCTGTTAAAATACCAGGAACATTCTCAAATACAAACGCCTTGGGGTGGAATTCTTTTACGATATTCAAATAATAATAAAATAAATAATTTCTCGAATCTCTAATAGCAGCTTCTTTCAACCGACTTCTCCCGATGACTGAATATACTTGACAAGGCGGCCCTCCAATAATCAAATCGACACGTGTTGCAGTATTATACTTTAAAGATTCGTGTATTTCTCTAATGATGTCGGATGAAGAAGTCGCTTCACGATCATTTGCAGGATTTCCAAATTTCCGATTTAGAATCTCATAATCAATTTTTTCCTTTAGTTCTGGGTATTTTTCAAAAATTATCATACGATCTTGATCTAAATTTTTGTAACTAAAACTTTTTCTCAGAAATTCAAAATAAAGCTCTAAATCATTATTTTTATTTAAAAAGTGATATATTGATCGAGTTTTTAAAGTTTCACATGCCCATTTTTCCTTTTCAATTTGGGCTACGATTTTATACCCTTCCTCATGAAACCCTTCACTTAATCCACCTGCCCCTGTAAAAAGATCAATTACTATCATATTGATCCCCTTTAAACTAGTTTATAGATTCAAATAATCCCCGAGTCTTCAGTTCCTCAAAGATTTTAACAATATTTTCAACCTGTTTCCCTTCGATTAAAGCCCCAATTTCAATGTTATTAATCATGCCATTATAGGACAAGTTAGCCGAGGTTATAAGGGCTACCCGGTAATCTACTACAATTGTCTTTGCATGCAACGCAGAATGACGACTTGTATTATTATATTTATACACCTTTAAATTTTCAATATTCAAATGCTCTAAAAAATACTTTAAGTTTTCGTTATGATTATTCTCAATAAATATTTCAAGTGTTACTCCTTGTCTCCCCTTATGCTCTAATAAATCAGATAGTTGATGAAAGTAGGGGGATATAGCGTATCCCGTCATACCAATATATTGTGATGCTTCAAACAAAAGTTGCCTAATAACACCAACTGTTTCACGTATTGGTATATTCGTATTTGGTATTCCCGAAGATACAATTTCTACTCTGTGCAAACCTTCCTTACTTCTGTTACTAATTATTTTTAAGAGCAACAGTAAATTTCTTACCTCATCAACACTCAAATTCGGAAACAATTCCTGGAATATACGCTCAGCCTGAATTAGATGAGAGTATAAGTCCAAATCCTTAGAGCTATTAATATTAGGTAAAATATCTCCTTCTAACTTTTGATATAACACGTTCAACTTGAATAACGATTTTTCACTAAACATTTCATATCAACTCATCAAAGTAAGGTTTAATTACACTATCTTGAAGAGGTACAACTAAAGATCGGTCTAATAAACGGTTACCTGCTTCACAAGAAGTTTCCGAAATCATAGAACATGCGAAGCACGCTGAACCATTTAAGTCATTTTCTTCGTCTACCTCTAAAGAGGAACAAACTGGATCATTTGTGCAAAATAGCGCTTCTTCTAATGCTTCGTTTAAAATTTCTCTAAACTTATCGATACTCCCCATCTCAACTAACCCACCTAAAGTTCCTTCTTGGTCTGCACTCCCCGTGTATAACAAAATTCCGGCCATTGTTTCACTGCAATATATTCTCTCTTTAATCGCTACAGATGAATAACCAGATTTCAAAGATAACTGTTTGATAAGAAGATGAGATAATGTATGCATCATCACATATAACGCATTACGATCTTCTAACTTTGCCCATCCCTTCTTTTTTAGCCATTTATCATATACGACACTAAATTTTTTCGACTGTTCTTCCACAGACTGCAGCCAATTATTAACCGTTTCACGATTAAATTCGATAAATATTCCTTCCCCGAATGTTTCAACTGCAGGCAACCATTTTTCTTCAGTTCCGGATTCTAACCATACAATTTTTGGATTTTTAACTTCTGGTTCAGGGCTATCATTACGCATAAAACCTAGCAAAACCATAATTTCTTTTAACCGATGCACTTGAACAATCTTACTAAAATAACGTTGTAACTCTTTCGGAACAGGCTGTACTTCCGCCTCAAATTCTGGGTTCTCTTTTGGGATTTTAATTTTATCTTTAAAACTAGTAAACCTTTCGTATTCAAATTCTTTAATTTGCTTATAATTCAGTTTTTCGTTATTCTCATTTCCTTTGAATCTTATCCATTCATTATAAAATTGTTTAAAGTCATCAAATCCACAATTCGTTAAATATCTATCATAGTATTTTTTTAATCCGTCTATACCATAATCTTCTTCCCTTGCAATAAGCTCCTTCCGATGATCGATAAACGTTCTCCTAAAATCTGAATTCTCCGAGAATGAAATAGCGCTTCTAACCGCTGCAAAATAAACGTTGGACGCACCACGTTGAAGCGGTATAACATCTTTACCACACCCGTCATTAAATTCAAGTTTATGTGGATGTGCCCCTTTACATTTATACCCTTTAAATGATTTTGGGTCTAAAGCACCTCGTAAAGATTTCCCGCTATCCATGCACGAGCATTTTACACTTAGTGACTCTAAACCTGATGAATCCCCAGCACTTGATAAAGTTAATCTTCCATTACATTCTTTAGGCTCTTTTCCATGTGCCCACCATTTCCATGGAAAATCCTCTAAATGGTTGTCCTCGCATGATATGACAAACCTTGCAGGATGTGCTCTCCGATTGCAAGAAGGACATCTTGGTCCTTTCTCTAAATATTCTCTAATTTTTTCCCGATAATCACTACCACCAAAATTATCTCTTATATCAAACAGATGCCTACATTTAATATTGCTACACTCATGGTAAAAAGGAAATGGAATTACTGGTAAATCGGTTATTCCATTTGTTGCAGGCACTTTCTTGAAATAATGTTTACCTAAGAAATTTGCAAGATTTTTATCATAAACAATATCTTTTGCTCTATCCCAATATCGAATATCTAAAATCATTAAAGAATCATTCACTGAGTCTATAATAGCACCAGGGCCAAAAGTAGTAATTAATTGCCCTGGTCGGATTTCTCCAATTTTATTTTTCATTTTAACCACCATTCCCTATCATAGAGCTTTAAACTACTTGTCGTTTCGATTTCTCGCATTGAATCCAATGTCGGTTTTTCCGCTTTACGTAACTCTCTCTCTGAATATCTTCTAAGCAAACGATTTTTGCTTATAGCATTTCTTATCGATTGTTTATTCGAGGTTGAAAAATGGTACTCAAGAGCTGTTTGAAGCTCACTATCTTTAATCCAACTATCCAAAAACTGATTTAATTCACTTAATGTATCATACACATTCTTTGTCTCTACAATGAATGTTCTTTCCTTAATTATCTTTCTTAGATTTGAAAGGTCCATATATTTAATATTTTTTGCACTATCGTTTGTTGCTAGTTCTGGATTATTTAGACGAAGTAAAGCAACTGCTATTGAATGTAAAAAACGATCTCTTGCTCTTGACGCATAAGGAGTAGCTGTTGTTCCTTCAACATGATAATATAAACGACCGTGGTATCCTTTAAAGTTTTGGTAATGAGACATATCTCTTGGACGATATGGATTATAGACAGTGATTACTAATCCAGGAAACTTCCTTCCTACCCGGCTCGATGCCTGAATATATTCTGATGTTTGCTTAGGCTGTCCTGTGACTACCATTAAGCCAAGTCTATCAACATCCATACCAACCGCAATCATGTTAGTTGCTAAAACAACATCAAGTTCTTCGTTTCCAATCCCCTTTTCCAATTCCCCCAATACCTCAGGGATTCTGTAAGAAGGAATACGAGATGTTAATTCCCTGTATTTGTTAATATAACGTTGAAGAGGAAATTTATATTTATTGGTGATAATTTGTAATCTTTTTTTGATGTCATCATCTAACAAACGAACAGTACCACCAAGCTCTCGTATACTATTGAAATACCCAATTAATGTGCGGTAAGGATCAAGAAATTTCGAATAGTCTGGGTCATCTTTCAAGTTTTCTGTAAATTGAAGGAGAACAGCATACACACGTACTAAAACCGTCTTCATGGAGTGGCCAGATACACACACCCCACCATACATTCTAAAAGGTTCCTTTTCGATTGGAATTTCTTTTGCAAAAAACGAATCTTCTACTTCTAAACCTGACGGCGGAAACTGCTTCATTTCTTTTCTCGCATATAGACGTTTAATTTGTTCATCAGCATTTTTAATGGTTGCAGTAGCAACAATATACTTTGGTTTTATTTTTTCACCATTTTCTAAACGGTAACTACATAACTCTTCAATTGCCGTTTCATATCCACCATATATTGAGCCCAATGGTCCTGTTATTAAGTGAAGTTCATCTTGAATAATTAACTCTGGTGGATAAAAAGATTTTACTGGATAAACAATCGCCCTTGGATTTCTATGTGAACTAGGATGTTCTTCTCCTGTTGCTATATAACCGCATCGTTCACAATATCGGTCTACTTTACCGAATAAAGATGCTGTCCTTTCATCCCAAGGTAATCGAGCAAATTTATCAACTGTAGAAATCACTATAGTAGGTAGTCTTCTATAAATTTCTTCATCAATTAAGTAAACTGGAATGTGAGTACTGTAAAAATGACATTTCGGATTCCCGCAATAAATTCTAAAACCTTCCTTTTCAGTATTCGGGTCTTTATTTGGTATAATTTTGTAAACTAATTCACTTTTATTGGCTCCACAACAAGGGCAATTAATAATTTGCTTTTCTAAGCGACCGTATTCTGACTCTACGCCCCTATTATCTCTATAGCTAGAAACCTTTAAGTCTTTTAAATCATTAGCTGTAACCTGTCCCCCAACCCAAAATCCGACTGAATATTCACTTTTGCCAAATCTTTTTTCTCGGTCTGTTTGCCGAATGTATTCACAAGCACAAATCATTCGAAGCAAACGATCCCGCTGTTGAGTGGTTAATAAGCGAAGCGTATACCTAATGAGAATAGTTACTCCGCCATCTTTTTCAAAATTTTGTTCCGTTGGTGCACTTAATCGTCTATATCCTAAAAGGAAAGCAGCTAGTCCTAAATATGCTTCTGTTTTTCCACCACCTGTAGGAAACCATAGCAAGTCAACAATTCCTCGTTCTTTTGACTGTGGATCTACAATTCCCTCTAAATTAAGAAGAATAAAAGCGATTTGGAAAGGCCGCCAATTAAAGTGCTCTTTCTCCATCTCCTCTTCTAGACTAGTTTTATTTTTCGAAAACGCCTTCATAGCACTTTGAGCATGCATTACTTTGTTCATGAAAACAAAAGCTTCAAAAACCTTTTCATCATGTAAAAGTTTAATTCCATTGCGAATTCTACTTAATGTAAACATACAGTCGCTGATATTCTGTTTAGCTTGGTGTTGCTCCGAAATTTCCCGTAATGATAAACCATTTATCCACTCTTCATAACGATCTGCCAAATTATTCAATCGAGCGATTACTTCCTGTTGGTTTCCTCCCTGTGAGAAATATTTGATGGAAAGGAAATTATCAGGGATAGCCCCATATCTTCGACTATGCGGCAATTCTGTTTGCATTTTAGCCACTTCATGCGTAGGGATAAACTCCGTTTTCAATCTATATGCCCGAATCTCATTGTTTGCTTCCCAACTTGCAGCACATCCATAACCTTTGGCAAAAGTCGGTTTATTTCGATAAATGAACTCTTCAAATGGCTCATTTGAAAGATTAGAGCGTGCAATATTCTCTGCGATAAAAATTTCTTTTCCCTCACTATTAAATATCTCAAGTTCCACTTGAAAAAATGCATTTCCTTTATCCCTACTTGTATTTTTCAAAAAAACGCTGAAAAGAAGACTATTTGTATTTTTTAGATTTCTACAAATAACAACTAGCTGAAGATGTTGATGAACCAAAAATTCTTTTTTTCCATTGTATAACATAGAATAATCAAAATGTATGGTTTCCTCTTTTGAAGTTCGAACGTATAATACCCTCTTGCGGCCCTCTTGATTAATTTCTTCCTTTTTCTCGTATTCTCCCCATCGGATTAACACGTTAAAGTTCGCATCTTCTTTTTCAGTATAAAATCTTATTCCCATTGTTGATTGTTTTTTAAGTTTTTTAGAACGATTTTGAATATTTTTTTCAACTACTTCATCTGCCATAGAGTTATCATTTTTATTAACTTCTTCCTCGTTTATTGCTGAGTCCGAGAGTTCCTCCCAGTCTTCCTCTACCCCCTCTTTATCTAGAGGGTGTAGAATGCCCGTCAAATAGGCTTGTGTTGGGGATTCAGCCAAGATGTCTTGTTCATTATGATCTGGACCTATTAAATCCCTTTTCAAAGCTTCGATCATCATTTTTCGCAACTCTTTATACTTATGGACTTCCATGGTGATCCTCCTTCTGCTCCTCAAATAAAATCCCTAGCTCACTTGGCTTTATATAGTAGAATTTTCCTGAAATATTTTTGATTTTCTTTATTTTAACAACCTCATCTAATTGATCAATGGATAAATTATAAGCTTCTAACTCTTCTAAAACTTTTTCACGATCTGCTCTACTTGCAAAAATATATTTATTTAGAATGCGTGCCGCTTTTCTTCGTTCATTCCTGATATGCTGCATAGCACTGTAGTATACCTGTGTATTATTAATAAATTCATCAAGCGACAACACCTCACCTAGGCAAATAATGTCTTCAAAATCCCTAGGACCATAGCTATAACCGCTTCTCCAGTTTTTTAAAATAGATTTTGTTACTTTATCCCATCCATTATTTTTCATTTTTTTATATAACTCTTCGTCAGTAAGACGATTATTATAGAACCTCTCCTCGTATAACTGACGCCATTTTTGTATTATATGGTAACATTTGATGCTTTTTTCGTTTTCATCCATATAATCGATAAACAATTCAAACAATTCTTTCCTTGCATCATTATCGATAAATAACAATTCATCTCCTGTTTTTAAACCTGAATATTCACACATTTCATACTTCTTTTCTAAACGCTTTAATACTCTCGCCCTAAAGTCATTATTTATAAACATATAACTTTCATCAACAAACTCAATTAATTTTGCCTTTATGGCATTTTTCCCTTTATACATTCTCTTTTTACGAATAGAAGTTAAGTTTCCATTGTTTAAGCTAACCTCGCTAATGTTACTCGCAAAGTCTCTCTTTGTATCATTTCCCTGTATAAAACGTTTAACTCGATTATAGAAATAGTGGTACATGGAGGTTAGAGAATTAGCAGAAGACTGTATTAGCTGCATACTATGATTGTACTTATTATACAATTTGCCTAACTTATTCCCTAGGAGCAATAATTCGATTTTATATAGATAAAGTATCGCTTTTTTATAGTTACATAATTCTAATATTCGTAAATCTTCTAAATTAATAGCCGAATGTAGCATTAAACAATCACAATCTACTTTTTCTACTCCCTCTAATACTTCTTTTTTATTGTAAAAATGTATACCCTTCGATTTTAAATCATCAATCGAACATTTTAGTACTAACGATAATTTCTCTTTGAGAGCTAAAGAAACGATTTTATTAAATACAATTATGCCAACCCTCTGCCCTCGATTAACCTCACTAATAATCGAGTTTATTATTTCCTTAGATTTCGGTGATTCATGGTCTAATCCTTTTTTCAAAAAAATATCTTCGATTAAGATTAATATTTCTTCAAAATCCTCATCCTCATAACGATTATCGCTTTCTTTTAGTTCGTTCAATAGTTCATTGATTGGATCGTAAACCATTTCTAATTCTGCAATAAGGTCATATTCTGTTGCACTTATTGGCATCCTAATCGCACTATACAGTAGAGAAGCAATGATTTTTAAGTCATACGGAGTAAATTTCTTCTTCGATAATTGGTTAAGCAAATTTAGTGCCTTAGCTACCTCATTCTCAAATTCCGACTTTACATATACAATATGAACATTGCTTACATCTCTTTTTTTCACTAAATCTACAATTGAATATTCCTTATTATTCAAACTTGTTTTACTTTCCATACAGTCTTTTGATAATTGAGATAATAATTTTGCATCAAAATTCCAAAGTTGAACCCTGTCCGACAAGTAAACAAGCCGATCGTCAATAGAAGTATCGAAATAGTATAGAGCCCCAGTTGGAACGGATTTGAGGAACTTTTTTGTGAAAGTATAGTCAATAAAGGTGTAATCTATTTCAGATTTTATCTTCTCTAATATATTGATATTGTCAGTAATATAAAATACAGGATGTTGTTTATTATCCTTTCTTCCTATTTTATTTCTTGTTCCTCTATTAATTTCCCTAAAATTAAAATATCCTATTGCAATCGGCAAAATAAAATTAAGTGGTATCACTTCAGGAATTTTTCCCTTATAGTAACCATTCAGAATATGATTCCAGTTACACTGAGCATAATAGCCATCATTTAAATCACAAAAAACTTCTCTATCTCTAAAAAATTTATGTTTACCAAAAAATTCATACTTTAATTCCGAATATATAAAACTGTTATTTCCTAAAAAATCAAAAAAATTCTTCTTATTCGTTATTACAAGAACAGAAATTCTTTTAGTAAAATCTTCTCTGAACTTATAATTTTCTATATAATCCTTTAAAACAGTGTTTAGCACTAAGAATGGGAAAAAGTATTGATCTGGATAACAAACTGCAACATTAAGCTTATTTAAAATAATATCTTCCAATGTTGATAAAATCTTTTTTTCAAGTTTTCCAATTTCTATTTTGCTACCATTGAAAGCCAATAATTCCTCCATTAAATTTTTTACAGTTGATTCCTGCAAAATAGAAACTCCCTCCCATTGCCATTTCTATTGAACATATAGTTTTTATCGACTATTACAACATTACCATGATTTCAGACCTATTATAGCGAATCTCGACGAAAAATAATGTCGAATTATGTCGTGTCAAATCGTTTATATTTATAAAAAATGCAGCATGGATACACCCTTTCACTCCATACGATTGCTATCAGCCTAATTACAATCAAGAAGCCAGAAATGAGACAATTTTTCATCATATTATTTATTGTCACTGTTCCATAAAACAGATACAATTAAATATAGAGGAAACAAGAGTATAGTTACACTACAAACATTTCTTTGCAATAACTCCCCTTTGCTTATCGATCGAAGGAAATGCAAAAAGTGAATTTTAAATTAAAGAACTAGTGCCAGAAGCAACTTCAAACACCGTTAGCAACATCTTAGCAATGAACATAAATTCATAACGTTGTCATTTCCTTTTATAAGTAGTCTCCTCTTACCTCCAATATTTCGTCAACCATATAGAAAATAAAATGACATCACCACCTATAACGCGAAGAACTAAAAACAAGGAGTGAGGTTCTTTGCAAGCATTAACCATTAAAATCCGCTTTTTCCCAGATGATCTCGAACGACTTCTCGATTTGAGTGAAGAGTATATCCGCATTGTCAATCAGATGAGCGAACAAGCAGAGAAACAAAGCTCATTCCCGAAAATTTCAACCAAAGATGTGACTGCTCGTCTTCCTTCCGCCGTTCTAAATCAAGCTATTCGGGATGCGAAAAGCGTCTACAAGAAGATGAAAAAGAAGGCAAGCGTCCCATCCTTAAAAAACCCGTCTACTTCGTGAATAACCAAAACTATACGATTGGACCTGAGCGATTGCTTTTCCAATTATGTCAGGAGAAAAAACAAGAAAAACCGTCTTTCGAGCCGTCGTGACCAAGCGGGATTGGAGGTTTTTACGCCATGCTAAACTCGGACTAATGCTCATTGTAGAAAAGGGCGGAAAATGGTATGCAC
Source organism: Anoxybacteroides rupiense (assembly GCF_014196195.1). Taxonomy (GTDB): domain Bacteria; phylum Bacillota; class Bacilli; order Bacillales; family Anoxybacillaceae; genus Anoxybacteroides; species Anoxybacteroides rupiense. Next base: position 26,348 of record NZ_JACIDF010000004.1, read on the forward strand.
AAATTTCTATTCACGTTCCTGTAAGCGAAAAGAAAACTAAAAAGGTGATGGGAGTCGATTTAGGAATTAAATTTCCGGCGGTAGCCGTCACTTCGGAAGGAAAAACTCGTTTTTTCGGAAGCGGAAAGCAAACGATTTTTAACTTTTTACAATTTTTCATATTATCCTAATCGTTTGTTGCCACAATACTAAGATAAATCCATTTGTATAAAAACAAAAACCGCAAATCCAACTAAGGATCTGCGGTCTCCTGTTTCAATGATTCCGACTGGGCTCGAACCAGCGACCTCTACCCTGTCAAGGTGGAATTTATTATTTATACATAATTTTAATTAGTTTTATCTAACCTTAAAAAACCTTATTAAATCAATATTTTATTGATACTCATAGAAATTAAATTCTTATTTAATTATATCCTTTTTTATCTTTTTTCACCTATTCCTCCGCCAAAATCCACACCAAATCCTCCAAATTAATACGAAAAGCAATAAAAAACGAGGCTGTACATCATCCAGCCTCGTTTGTACCATTTAACCATTTAAGAAACACAGTTTTGCTTACTCTTAATTGTCTTCCGATTTTAACAACATGAAACTGTCCACTATTGAGTAATTCATATGCATTTGTTATACCAATTTGCAGGATCTCCTTGATGTCTTCTGCAGTTAAAGTAATTGGTAATTCATCTTCGTTTTTATACATACAATCTACCTCCATTCGGAGGTCAGACGTATTTTAATTAGTGTTTTAAATAAAGTGTTCTAACCGATGTTTCCAGTAAAGGGTGTTGATTAGTGCTTTGAATTAAAGTGTTTTGATTGGTTTTCTTATTGCTGACCTTTTTCGTTTTTTTACAAATATTAATTATTTATAAAAATCTTACTATATAACTATAATTTTGTAAAGATCCAAAATAATAAAGAAGGAATTTTTTGTTCCTCTTTTGACTTACGCTAATGCAGTTTCAATTATATTTTTAGCACTATTGTTTACATATTATCTTCGTTTAGTCCGTTATAAGAAACAACTTCCCAAACAGGCTCTTGTTTTTCTGCAACAAAATAGCCATTCAATTCAACGACTCGCCCTTTTGCCCATGGAGATTTTCTCTATGTCTATCCAAGAAAATGTTGAATTTATTTCATATTCAACTTCATGGATAAACGCTAAATAATAGAGAGCATTTATTTTATATTCTTCAATACTCCTCCGCACTTTTTCAATGTCACTTAGAAATGGTTTGTCTGATAAATCATATTTATATTTCATTTCAACCACTGCAATGATTTCGTCTACGTCGTTTTTCAAATGGCCATTTTCCCCCGGATTTTCATTCAGTTTGACAACAACCAAATCTGCACGCAATCCCATATAATAAAATTCTGTATATATCCTTAAATGATTATTCAATAAGTAATGATCGCCCAATCGTCTTCTCAAGTGATAATAAAAAGCATTTTTCAATGAATCCTCTTTCAGCAAACTATACTGCAAATAATTAATCTTTTTTAATAATCTTCTAACCAAAACTTTTTATAGCACTATCGACTTCTTTGTAAATTTTTTCGCTAAACACCGTCTCACCCGGATCATCAAAAAATTTAAGTTTGCAGTAAAAGCAACTCTTTACTCCAACCTTTGAATATTGCTTCGAATCCTCTGAATTCTTAATGCAGCAGGAGAAACACCGCCTATTTTCGCATAAATCCGATCTTCGATATCCTCAATTCTTTCCCCAAGCAACGCCTTTAAAATTATTCCTACAAAAGAGGTGGTTAGTGGCGGAACAGTTAATCCGGTAGGTAATAAAGCAAATTCTAAACCTAAACCTAGTATATCAATTTTTTCTTGAATAAGACGACCACAGGATTTATTCCATTTACGAATTTCATTATTAACAACTTCTACTTGTTCAAGCAATTTCTCATACGAACCACTAGACTGGTTGACTATTTCTGTGATAATGTTCCTTAATTTCTTCACCTCAGAATCATTCAAAACATCTATATAATCAAGAATCGATACATTTTCTGGACATATTATTTTTAAATTCTTTAATACAACGCCCATTTCATCGATTTTAGGAACCAACAAATTTGTATCTGAACCAGCATGTAAATGGGATACTAAATTTAAAATTTTTTCATTACGAACAATGCTAGGATAAAATACTGCTCCAAGCGCTCTTGCTATTGACAATTGCGTGCTGTACATATGCGATTCTATAAATATTGTATCGGATACTTCTGAAGACAATTTATTTCTCAAATATGAAATTAATGATTGTACGGCTCCTCCAGCAGTTATACTTCCGGCAGCAATATGTCCTTCATTCATAAACCATGCTTCTCCAGCCTCAGCAACTTGTATGTGGATATCAGTTGTTTCTGTTAATGCGTTTACTAGTAAAGTTTGAGTTGGATTTTTTTCTAACAGTTTTTTATTAATCAAAGATACGTTATAACTCACTTCTGCAGCAACTTGTGGGTTCTCCCTAAACGTTTTCCAAAATGGGAATTGATTTGCTAAGGTAAGGATAGTCAAACCATCTAATTGACGAGGTAATATAACATTTATGTCCTTATCCTCTAAAAATTTTCTAACTGTAGATGGCTTGTATTTATGCAAAGGATTTTTGAAAATGGGTATAAGTTTACCTTTTCTAGCCAATGCAAGAACTAAATCTATAGGTAAAGAATTTAATGCCTTATAAGAATTATTTTTATCCGGTAAAATGGGATAAAACACTTTAGAATATAGTGTTAAAAGAATTGAAAGTTGTTGTTCTGTAATAAAGGGATCGACATAAATTGTTCCACCTTTAGGTAACCTATTATCGATAATAGATGTGTATTTGATTTCACCGTTTATTAATTTACCTAACGTATCACCGAAACGCTCTTCATCACGCTTAGCAATATCTCTTATATGATCATCCTCATAATCCAAAACATCAAAGCGACTAGTTTGAATAAAAAAATTTTTTCTTCTTTCTTCAATAGAGTCTAACATCTTTTCCTCAAATTTATAAACCGATATAGACATATCAGAAGGAAATAACTCTTTTAATATAGATTTTGCTTTTTCAATCATCTCCTTGTCTGCTTCAAAGTTTTTATCAGCAATATATACGTGAATAACTCCACCACTTACAGTTATTAAGTCAAAATAAACACAGTTAGGAATACAACTTTTTACTAAAAATTCTATATCAGAATGAGTAGCAGAAAATATGTGCGCTCTTCTTATATGCTCAGGCAGTTCATATAAACCTTTATTTGGAAAAGGACTATTACAAAAAGGCTCAATGATTACTTGTATTCCTAAAGGTCTGTTTTTTTCTACCACTTGTCTGGCTAAATCAATGATTTCCTTCGTAGCATTACCGTTCTCATCTCCAATAAATAATGTAATTCTTCCTAAACCATTTTCGATTGAATTAATTTTCTTTATTCCGGGAACTCTAAAAAACACTGCTCTTTCAATTTGGTACCGATATAGACTCATAATTCCCTCCAACAATGTTTTTTATTATAGTCCACTAATTTCTTACAATATTTTACTATATAAAGTTACTTCTGTAAAAATATACTCCAACTTCTAAACTGTTTTTGGCGATTGTACCAAATATTTTAGTAAAAAATAACCACTGAATAATTTCCAGTGGTCTGTGATTAGTCTCTTTTCCCGTATTAAAAAACGCGTGCAATTAATGTATTACTGATTATGATGAACTACTACCGTTTATCAAAAGTTATTTAGTGTTTAGGCTGTTAATTATACATTACGATAAACTCTTGAAATTTCTCAATATTTAAGGGAAGAACTTCTGTGTTATAAATATGCAGTGCATATATTAATGGAATTTCTTTTTCAAGTTCATTAAATTCAAATGGAAACGGCTCTGGTCTTCTCACTCTGCCAAAACCACTATTTGTATTGATTAGCATAACCCACTCGCCATATATATCTTCTTTATTCTCTACAAGCAGAATATTAAACCCTGTATTATCCGGGCTTTTTAAATATCCCCAAGCCAGTATTTTCTTATTATCTCTAAGTACAGGTCTTACAACTTTTTTATGAGTTATTCCCCTGTCAAATTGTGATGGCACCTCTCGGATAAAATCATTGTCAAATAATGCTTTTAATTGGATTGTTAGTGTTTTGCCTGAGACAAGGTGGATCTTAGTATATATCTCACTTGAATCCATCGAGTTCAGCGGTGTCATTGTTATTTGTCCGCCAGTATATCTTCTGTTAAACTCTTCAATAAATTCTTTAATAGGATTGTAAATATCATTGGCGTATTGATAGTTAATCATTTTTAAGTAGTTCTTTCTCTCTTGCCTCTCTTTCTCCTGCTTTAATTGTTCTTCCCGAATTGAGATATCCTTACTTAAACGAATATTAATCATATTTTCAATGATTTTAGAGTTTTCAGTGGGTGGTTCATTATCAATAAGCAAGTCATTTCTAATTTCCTGCCAACTTTTATATCTCTTTGCAGTACTTTTTTCTATCATTTTCATAATTACTTGTGTCATTGTAGTAGTTAAAGCAGGATTTATTGATTTAGGCGATGGCGGATTAGTAAAATAATGAGCGTTTCTCCAATCCTGAACATCTGCGTGATGCGGCAGATTAAAAGGATGCTGTAAGGTGGCTAGTTCATAAAATATAATACCCATTGAGTAAATATCCATTTGTATAGTGTTCTTCTCCAGTTTCCATCCTTCTGGTGCCATATATCTAATATGGCCGAACCCTTTAAAAGTCATTTGCCTAGTTCCATCATGAACTATTTTGGATAAACCGAAATCCGATATCTTTACTATTCCGTTATGCAGCAAGATATTATCCGGCTTAATATCTCTATGAATTAAAATACTATTGATATGCTCCATGCCATTAATTAACTGGTGAAAATAGTCAAGCAAATCCTTATTAGAAATAAATTCATTCTTTCGGATTGCAGTCTTTATTACCTGCTGAAGAGTTCCTCCGTTAGCATATTCCATTATAATGTATGGAGGCAATTCAGAATATTTGCTTCCATCATGAACAAAAACATAATTCACTGCATTTTCATGCGAAACCTTCATAGCCATGACGCTCTCATTTTGAAAACTCAGAAGTTGCTCGCTGTTCGGGAAATTAGACGGCAAAGTTTTTAATGCCCAAATACTTTTATCAGATTCTTTTTCGATTTTATAAACATATCCAAAACTCCCATTTCCAATAGGCTCTAATACTTTATAACTATTTTCTTCCCCATCAAATACAACAGAATTCGGTTGTATTAACAAATATATTCCCCTCCCTAACGAAATTACCGTTATCTGTATAGTAAATATTATAAACTGAAATATAAAATTCTACATTATCAGATACATAAACAAAATAAAGAAGTCAAGCGATTCCATTAATAAAATAGGAAAATTGCCCCATTCCTCCCCCCTAAACTAATCATCTATATTTTATTGAGTTTCGTGCTTTTTCTCTTATCTCCTGCATCCCTTTCGAATGAGAAAAGAGGCTATAATTAAACCTCTCTTCTCCCCACGAAAAGATGAAGATGAAAAAGTAGCAAAAAGTGTAAATGATGTTTAAGTATAACGCTGTTTATATACCTTGTTAGGACTATTCTGGAAAAATTCCACTTGTGAGTATATCTTTATTAAATTATTTGTTAGTTACGGCTAATTGCCATCAAATAATTACTCATGATGTAATGAAACACTTTTTCCTGCAATATATAGTTCTGTTTAATGTCTGGAAAACTTAATTTGTAGTAGTTATACTTTGGAGTCTTCACAATTTCATAAGTGACATCTTGTTTAAACAGGTCAATCAACATCGGAATTTCTTCTATGTAAAAATTCTTGTTAATCTGCATGTATTCAAAATAAGGCAAGACACAGTGTAAAACGGTTCCGTTTTCTGTTTTAAGTACTAAAGAAACCTGTTTATACGGCTCAATCTCAACAGCACTTTTCAAAACAGAATCTTTATACAGAAAATTGATTTCAATTAATTCTTCTACTGTGTATTTCATGTCCGTTCCCTCCCTTCTTACATTATTTCATCTCTTACCTTTATGTTTATAATCACCTGTATTTATTGCAAAAGTCTTATATAATACCGTTATGAATAAAATAGAGAACAGTTAAGCTTAAAAAGCCTACTGTTCCCCTCCCTATACCTTAATCCGTATGTCATTTCAGCAAATCGCGGATGTAATACAAAATGATCAAAGTGATTAAACTAATCAAAAACTTAATCCCACTTTTATCGTTTTCCTTCTGCTTCATCCATGTTCACCCTCTGCTCAAATCATTAAAAACGAATAAATGACTGCCCCAAAAATCGACAGTAAAATTACAATTCCAATAACATATTTCACGTATCTGTAAACCTTCGTTTGGGAAAAATTTTTAAAGCAAAGATGAATGGCTAAATCAGCGAATGCGACGATGATTATAAAAACAAACAGCAACAAACAAAAATCTGAGGCCTTTTCTGCCCATGCAATTAACGACTGTATTTCTGACATGAGAACTCCTCCTTTTTTATCTTACGTTATTTTGCTCTCTTACTAAGCATCATTTAAATTTCAAGGGGTTCAATCCTGCTTTTTTATTGAACATGCGATGTGGTTACGGAATCAATTTATAATTATTGATAATTATTGAATATGCAAATATAAAAACACGGAGCCAAAGCCCCGTGTTTAAATAAATATTGTCAGGTAGTAACTACATTTACTGTCAATTAATTATTAATACACCAATTTATGTATATTAAACATGTAATAATGTTTTATGTAATAAAAAATCATTTTTTATTTTGTTTTTTATACTCTGCATATATCTTGGTTAACTCCTGTAATACTGTCAAACCATTCTCTCCCCGAATTTTTTGTTAATAATACGCTATCTCATCGGGGACTAACGTATTACCTCCAAAAGGAAAAATAAAGGCGCTCTTTGAACTCTCAGTTAAATATTTCGTTATCGACTTATCATAAACTGGATTCGTTGTTTCTATCAAGTTTAAATCGAGTCTTTCTGGTTTAATTCCTCCTGAAATAATCAATACTTCAAAACCATCTACCTTTTCTACTTTCCGCTTTGGATGGTCTAGAAAATAATTAAACACATCATTTAATGTAAACTCATATCCATCAAATAGAAAAGCACCCAAAGCTGAATTTTTAGAAGCTTGGGTGCAAATAGAAGACAGGCAACGAAAATCAGTCAAATTAGATTAATAGCGACAGCTTGTCTTTTCTATATATATTTGTAAAATCGTATTTCTTTTCCATGTATACTTGATGCCAAATCATAAAAGCAAGGACGGTCCAGATTTTTCGGCTATGGTCTGCTTTATTTTTGCAATGTTCGTCTAGTAAACGATACAATACATCTTTATTAAATAAATGATCGGTTGCGCTTTCTTTTATAATGTTTTTCGCCCAATCATGCATTTCATTTTTTAACCAATGACGAATTGGCACCGGAAATCCTAATTTTTTGCGATTTAAAACATGATCTGGAACAATTCCTTTTGCTGCTTTTCGTAGAATATATTTCGTCGTTTTGTTTGTCGTTTTCATTTCCGGAGCAATTTTGGCGGCTACTTCAAATACCTTTTTATCTAAAAATGGAACCCTCAACTCTAATGAATGGGCCATCGTCATTTTGTCGGCTTTTAATAAAATATCGCCTCGCAGCCATGTATGAATATCAATATATTGCATCCGGTTTACAGGAGGATAATGAGTTGTTTCTCTATAAAAAGGAGCTGTAATATATGTATATTCTAATCCCCTCTTATATCCTTTTAGCAGTTCTTGTTTTTCTGTCTCGCTATACATTTTCGCATTGCCGATATATCGTTCTTCCATTGGTGTTGTACCGCGCTCAATAAAGCTTTTTCCTTTTATTCCTTCCGGGAGTAGCCCTGCAATCACTCTCAAAGCTGATTTAACCGTACTTGGCATTCGCTCAAAAAGTTCCAATGACTGTGGCTCACGATAAATGTTGTAACCGCCAAATAACTCGTCAGCTCCCTCACCGGAAAGAACGACCGTTACATGCTTTCTTGCTTCCCGGGCAACAAAATAAAGCGGTACTGCCGCAGGATCGGCAAGTGGATCATCCATATGCCACATAATTTTCGGTAATTCCGCCATATATTCCTCTGGTGAAATGACATAGCTAATATTCTCAACGCCCAGCTTTTCCGCTGTTTCTTTTGCCACATCAATTTCACTGAAGCCTTCCCGCTCAAAGCCGACAGAAAATGTCTTGATATTAGGATTGAATTGTTTAGCAATTGCTGCAATGAAGGATGAATCAATTCCTCCTGATAAAAACGAACCTACCGGCACATCGCTGCGCATATGCACTTGCACGGAATCGAACAGCGCGTTGCGAATTTCTTTGACAAGTTCATCTTCTGATTTGATGATAGGTTGGAATTGGGCTTTCCAATAGCGATGAATGGTTAATTTTTCACCGATTTTTTTCTTAATATAATGACCCGGTTCTAACTTTTTAATACCAACAGACATCGTCATCGGTTCAGGTACATATTGGAATGTTAAATAATGCTGCAGTGAATCATAGTCTAATAAATCATTTTTAAGAGCGAGCAAAATACTTTTCTTCTCGGAAGCAAAAAACGTACGGTCGCCCTGTTCCATGTAGAAAAATGGTTTTATGCCAAACGGGTCACGTGCCGCAAAAATCGTTCTCTCTTGTTTGTCCCAGATGACGAAAGCAAACATACCTCGAAGCTTTTCTACAGCTTTTTCTTTTTCAGCACTATAAAGAGCAATAATGACTTCTGTATCGGAATGAGTAGTAAATTTATATCCCTTTGCAAGCAATTCTTCTCTCAATTCCACATAGTTGTAGATTTCCCCATTAAATATGATCCAATATCGTTCATTTTCATAGGACAATGGCTGGTGCCCTGTCTCAAGATCAATAATACTCAAGCGTCGAAATCCAAAATTCACGTATTCATCAAAAAAATAACCACCATCGTCAGGACCGCGATGAGTAATGATATCATTCATTTCTTGAAACGTTTCTTTCCATTTTTCATCGACGATTCTTGGATGATCATGAATACAACCAATAAAACCGCACATGATATTGCTATTCCCCCACTTTATCAAATTTAAATTTTATAGATTGTATCAAGACTTGGGTTAGCAAAATATAATATTTTGATCTTATTTAAATTTAACAAACTCTATTTTTATACCATCTATAGGTTCCTGTAATGAACTTTTAACATAAATTATTCCTCCTGAAACCTGTTACGATATTCTCATACTAGAAACATATCAACACAAAAATTAGTAGCTTTTCACTCAATGATATTCTCATTCCTCAAACACAAACATATTAAAACAATAAAATGTGGAGAAATTATGGATTTTTTAGAGATTGTTACAATAATTACATGATAAGAATCATCTCCATTGTTTCTGCAAATTTAGTTGATAATATAAAAACAGCAAGTTTAACAAAGGAGTTGCAACTGTCATGTTAGGGATTATACTTTTTTTAGCCTTTATGATTGTTTCACTTTCTATTTTTCTTTTACGAAAGCCAACCAATGAGAAGTTATATAAACTAGCAATAGGATCCTATATCGCTTTTTTCCTATTGTTTTTAACTCTATTTTTCCATTATGTAAATTCTGAAAATATGGTCGACGCTATAAACAATCTAGTACAGAAAACATCATATAAAAATAAAGTTGAAGCGAGAAATCCATCATCTAGACATTCAAAAGAACAAATCCCGGTTAAATCAGCTCTCATTGATGCCCCCCTTTTCTCGCAACTCCCAGAACTACCAAGGGGGTGCGAGGTAACAAGTCTGGCAATGCTTTTGAATCACGCGGGAATCAATGTAGACAAGATGACACTAGCGAAGCAAATAAAGAAAAATCCAACCCCTTATCGAATACATAATGGAAAAGTATTTTATGGACATCCAAATGAAGGGTTTGTTGGTGACATGTATACAATAAAGAAACCGGGATATGGTGTCTATCATAAACCTATAAAAGAATTAGCCGAGATTTATTTACCAAACCAAATCGTTGATTTAACAGGACAATCATTTGAAGAAATATATAAGTATTTGTCTGAAGGTACCCCAGTTTGGGTTATTACCAACACAACCTTTCGTATACTTCCTCCGTCTGAATTTATTGAATGGCAGACCCCGCAAGGCCCTATAAAAATAACATACCGGGAGCATTCCGTGTTAATCACCGGATATGATGAGAAATATATTTATTTTAATGACCCATTGACAGGTACGAAAAATAAAAAAGCACCTAAGTCTGAATTTATTCAAGCTTGGATACAAATGGGCAAACAAGCTATTACCTATAACCGCAATTAACCGGTTATAGATAGTGGCTTATCTTTTTTATTTCAAAATGTAATTTGACTCCTATTAATGTCAAACAATAATTTAATCTTCGAACTACTTCGTGTGAAAAAAATATAATTTTTCTCCATAAATTTTGCACATTTATTCTTTATGATGATATCAGTAGTGATTCAGATTACATGTTTACGGAGGGATGTATGCATGAAGAAATTATTGTTTGGAACCATCTTAGCAGGAGTCGTTGCTATCGGTACAGCCTGCTCAAATAATACTTCGCACAGTTCCATGCAAGGACACGATATGTCAAACATGAATATGAAGGAAGAAAACACCGCACAGGACTCCAGTAAGAAACTGCCTTTGGCAACAAACACAGAAGTTTTATCCGGTAAAGAGATTAATCTTACTGCTAAGGAAGCATTATTACAAATAAATGATAAAGTAAAACTTCCGGTCTACACGTACAATGGATCTGTTCCCGGTGCACAAATCCGTATTAAACAAGGGGACAGAGTGAAAATCAATTTTAAAAATGAATTACCGGAACCGACGACCATTCATTGGCACGGCTACCCTGTTCCGAATAGTCAAGATGGAGTTCCGGGTGTCACGATGAACGCAATTAAACCGGGGGAAACCTTTACGTATGAATTTACAGCTACTGTACCGGGAACGTATTTTTATCATTCCCATCAAGAAAGCGCGAAACAAGTGGACAAGGGATTATACGGTACATTAATTGTAGAGCCTAAGAATGAGGAAAAAGTAGATCGAGATTATACACTTGTGTTAGATGAATGGATGAGCAATCCAGATGAAGGAAATATGGATATGAGTGGTATGGATCATAGTAATATGGGACATGGAAATAGCTCTGATGACCAACATATGGATATGAGCAGCATGGGCCATGATATGAGTATGTATGATATTTTCACGATTAACGGGAAAAGCGGTTCCGCTGTAGAACCTTTAAAAGTAAAAAAAGGCGAAAAAGTACGGCTCCGCCTTGTAAACGCAGGATACATGCCTCACAAGCTTCATCTGCATGGCCATGAGTTTAAAATTGTCGCAACAGACGGGCAGCCGTTAAAAGATCCGCAGCCAATCAAAGATGAACTTTTAAATATTGCTCCGGGTGAACGTTATGATATTGAATTTACAGCGAATAATCCGGGAGAATGGTTATTAGAATGCCATGGTGATATGAAAGGCACCGATGGCATGAAAGTAAAAATTCAATACGTAGGACAGGCAAACAATACGGACAAAGCAAACGCAAAAGAGGATCTCCGTATCGTTGATATTACAAAATACGGAAAACATGAATTAGGTCAATTTACATTAGACCAAAAATATGATGTAGAGTACACAATGGATTTAGGAACAGCCATGGGCAAAGATGGCATGGTCTACACGATTAATGGGAAAACGTATCCTGAAACAGCACCCGTAAATGTGAAGAAAGGAGATCTAGTAAAAGTAAAATTGGTGAACAATTCACCGAAAGATTTACATCCTATGCATTTACACGGACATTTCTTCCAAGTATTAAGTAAAAATGGTAAGCCAATTACAGGCTCCCCATTGATTAAGGATACCTTGAATTTAAAACCGGGTGAAGAATATGTAGTCGCATTTAAAGCAGATAATCCGGGAAATTGGATGTTCCATTGCCATGACTTGCACCATGCTTCAGCCGGAATGGTCACAGAAGTAAAATATAAAGATTACAAATCTGACTATATACCAAACTCTAATGACACAACAAATAAACCTGAATAACAATGTGAACTAACCCCAAAAAGTGGATGTTTAAAAAATCCCTGGAGTTATTTCCTATAGAAGGAAATAACTCCCTTTTCTTTTTCTTTAGTGTTTATTTTTGCTTGTCACTTAGTGGCTTGACATAGAGTCTCCTTAAGAATAGTTACCTCGCCAGTAAGCCAAGTGCTGTTTCAACTCCTCCTTCTTAACCAGTACATGTCATACCTTCAACTTGTAAATGATATTACGTTTTTGACATTTAATTTCCTCCTTCCAAACAATAGTTTTTACACGAAAAAAATAAAGAATAAATTCAAACTTACTAGAAAAACCAAAACAATAGATACCCAATTTCTTACATAGTTGAAACATCTTTGGTCTTTTAATTGTTGGTCTATTTCAAATCCGTATACTAGCAGACTCATGATTAAAATTGGAGTTACTATTGTTACTGAGAATAAAATTGGCATTAAAAAGCTATTTACACTTTTATAAAAATAAAATGGTAAGAATTTTGACACTGCAGAGATTATTGGATCGAAGAGGAATGACGTCAAAAATCCGAGACTTAAACTCATCATCTTAAATTTAAATGAAAATAACAAAAATAAAATATACACCATGACTATAGCACTGACAACCTTACCTATGATTTGGATAAATGACAGTAACCAGAGATCTCCAAATTTTGTCGCCCAAAATATCATCACGAATAACCCAATTGTTTTCCCCAGAACGAGATAACATAGTTCTCTTATCCAATTTTGATGAAATTGTTTAAAAAGGTAACAAATAAACAAAATGTTTATATAAATTTGGCTTGGTGTAAATAAAGCCAATAGACCTAAGTATATTGTTTTTAATATCCTCGTTTGGCTTTCATGATAATGACTCCAAAAAAACTCGTGAATATTTAATAAGAATACATCTACAAATTGGTTGTATAATTCCATATAATACTCCTCACAAAATTAATGTGTTTCAAATTTTTCCTTTGATAATATTCACTTTATGTTGCCTATTGTCCACATCTTTGTTTTCTGCAACTAAAAATTTAAGCGAAATGCAATGAAAAAGTTTAGCACCATAGTTCCATAAAAGTAAATATAATCCATATACCAATATAATTATCTTACTCTATAAGGCTTGACATGGAGTCTCTGCGTGCATGGATTCTTTTGCGAAGGCTGCAGCACAAAAGGAGTTCGCAGAGACAACCAGCCTACCATGCACGCCACTCCATGTAAAGCCGTGTCTCTGAATTATATTTTGTGAGAAAACTGACCTGTTTTGTTTCCAATTTAGTGCTTAATTTTTTATCTTGCATTTTCCTAAAGTTTTATTTTGCATTAAACACGTCTTTAAATTTGTAAGCAACATGTTATTCACAATAAATAACCAACCATACCCATCATTAGAAAAAAGTGTTTTAGCTTTTCCCCTCCTGAAAACTTAATATTACTAAAAACCGGTGAAACCCCCATAAAATCTGTTGATAAGAAATGATGTTAACTTTGTCATCCAATCAAAAAACAAGAATATTCCCATAAAAACCATAATGTAACCACTGACTTTTAAAATCGTCCGGTTATATTTTTTAATCCAATGTAATTTTCCAATAAAAAACGCCATAGTAAAAAAAGGAATTGAAAAACCAAGTGAATACATTATCATATAAAACAGTGCTTGATTGGGATTTGTTACAGCTAAAGCGATTACGGAAGCCAAAATCGGGCCTGTGCATGGTGTCCAACCGGCAGCAAATCCAATTCCAATGAGACTTGATCCAAAGTAACCTGTTGGGCGATTCCGAAACGAAAACATCTTCCTATCTTTCATAAGAACAGATGGTTTAAATACACCGATGGTCATCAGGCCGAAGAAAATGATTAAAATGGAACCTATTTGCCTTATTAAATCATCGTATTTTAAAAAGAAGGATCCTATAACGGACGTAGAAAAACCAATCACGATAAAAATCACTGTAAAACCAAGCAAGAAGAAAGCTGTATGTAAAAGTGCCCTCTTCTGCAATAATCCATTATTTTCTTTTATTTCTTCAACCGAAATACCCGTAATATAAGATAAAAATGCGGGATAAAGCGGGAGACAACATGGTGAAATAAACGATAAAACTCCTGCACCAAATGATAAAATCGCATTAACCTCTGTCATGATATCAGCTCCTTTAATAACAAAAAGGGAGCTCCCTCCCTATCATGGCATAATTTGAGTCATATATTTCTCTATATCTTCTTCAGTTAGACTGGCTGTGATTCGATCAACTACTTTTCCATTTTTGTCAATTAGAAATGTAACTGGGATTGGCCCCACACCATATAAATCAATGACTTCTTCTTTCTCATCTAGCAAAATTGGAAAAGTCAGACCATAACGTTTTACAAACTTTTCTACTGTTAATTTTGGTTCACCTACATCAACTGCTAAAATCGTAACTCCTTTGTCTTTAAATTTCTCATACTGATTTTGCATATAAGGCATCTCTTCTTTACAAGGCGGACAATAGGTGGCCCAAAAATTTAAAAACACACCTTGTCCTCGATAATCACTTAATCTTACCGTTTTTCCATCAAGAGTTTGTAATTGAAAATCCGGGGCTTGGTCGCCACGAGAGACCATTCCATTGTCATTGTTAAAAATACTTGAATATAGTACATAAATGATCGTAGCAACAAATCCAATTAAAATCCCAATTCGCACGATAAGTCTTCTTTTTTTAGCCAAAACGAAAAACACTCCTTTACAAATTCTTTTAAGCATATGAATGCAATCCAGCAATGACAAGATTTACGACAATTAAATTAAACATTATGATGACAAAACCTATCACAGACAGCCAAGCAGACTTTTCTCCTTCCCAACCTTTTGATAATCGGAGATGGAGATATGCTGCATAGAAAAGAAAAGTGATTAATGCCCAGACTTCTTTTGGATCCCATCCCCAAAACCTTGTCCATGCTTCTTGTGCCCATATCATTGCAAATATTAACGCACCTAATGTAAATACCGGAAAACCAATAATTACTGAACGATAACTGATTTCATCTACTAATTCCGGACGAATATTTTTTAAGTATGGTTGAATCTTTGCCCCAATTCTTTTTTGGAATAAAAGTCGCAACATTATATATAACACGAGTCCCATTAATAATGACCAAATCAATGAATTTAGTTTTCTTGGTGCATTGACCCCATTCATCCATGAAGGAGCTTCTACAATTGGTTTAAAAGAATGAGAACTCTTCACGATTTCCCCGTCAGGAGGCCCTACTATGGCTGGCATATGATAAACAAGCTCTTGTTCTTGTTGTGTTTCATTTACCCATGAAAATGTTGTTTCAAAATTCATGGCATTAAAAATATAAGAAACAATGGCGAAAGCTAATGTACTTAATATAGAATAAATCACAAATTCAATCCAAAAGGTTTTTTTGCTGCTCTTCGTTTGGTCAACAACTCGCAATAAGTAAATAAAACCTGCTACAAAACTAATGGTCAAAATTCCTTCTCCTAATGCTGCTGTTGTCACATGAATTTTCAGCCAATAACTTTGTAAAGCTGGCACTAATGGCGATGCCTCTTTTGGAAATACACTGGCATAGGCAATAACCGTCATCGCAGTAGGAAGTGCAAATAGTCCAATGATGTTTGTTTTATAAATTAAATAGATTATTAAATACCCCAAAACGATCATCATGCCTAAAAATGTAGTAAACTCAAACATATTGCTTACTGGTACATGAGAAATGGCAATCCAGCGAGTAATAAAATAACCGATTTGCAATAAAAAACCTAAAGCAGCAACAATGATTGAAATACGTTCCCATTTTTTGATTTTCAAAGAAGCTTTCTTTTGTTTTGACGCGAAAGATCCCCATGCTAGAATGGTTGCTATAAAATAAGCAAAAAATGAACTAGCTAAAAGATTACTGCTCACATTAATCATGCTACCTCTCCTTTATGCTCTTTTTGATCCTGAGGCTTGGTTAAATCTGTATCTTTAATTACATAATCAATCTCTTTTTTAAGTCCATACCAGTTTTTGTTTGTATGTGCTGCCATCCAAATTTCATTTCCGACGATTTGCACCCAGATTCTTCGATGGTTCCAATACATACCTTGAACAAGACCAATCATAAAAATTAAGCCGCCGAATGCTATGACTCCTAAGGTGCGGTCTTTTCTTACAGTTAAAGCAGTAACATTACGTACATCCAATTTTGTAAACGTCATTTTAAATTTGTTTTCACCGAATGGCTCCAAATTTTGTCGAATAGCAACAAAACTGATTTCTCCATCCTTTGTTTTAGGGGTGTACATTTTAAATACAAATGCAGGGTTATTTGGAATTTTGGATTTTGTTGTTGGACCTTTATCGCCAAATTCAAAATCAGGAAAATATTCGAGAATTTCCACTTTATACCCATTTCCTAAATTGTAAGTAGATTTTGGATTCAATAAATCAACTTCTATTTCTCCAAAGGTTTTTCCGGTCTCTTTTTCCTCCAACTTAAAATACATTTTATGAAACTCATTCAACTTGTAACTTGTTTGATAAAGAGCAAATCCATCGAATTTTAAAGGATGATTGACCTTAATCGATTGTTGTTTAAGTTTAACTAGTTTAGGTTCAGCACCAGCAATTCCTACATTTTTGTTTTCATAAAGGATAGCATCAGTCTGATAGTTTTTTGGAATTCCATTACCGACTTTTTTTATTATTTCTTGAAACTTTTTATCATCTTGATCATAAGTCTCTAATATGAATCTTTCACTTTTTAAATAGTATTTTCTGTCTGTACCAGGGATTGCTTCTGTTTCTCCATCACGAATCCAGAGAACTTCATCCACGTACATTCCTGGGAAAAATCTTAACATCGCGCCAATTAATACAATCACCAGACCAAGATGATTAACATACGGTCCCCATCTGGAAAAACGTCCTTTTTCCGCGAGAATATTTCCGTTTTCTTTACGTATCTGATAATGTTTTTCTTTTAATTTCTGCTCAACTTGTTTTATCGTTTCGTGAGGATTTGGAACTCGTGATATTCCAAAGATTCTTTGACGTTTTAAAAAGCTTGTATGCCTTGTAACACTCTGTTTTTTTAAAGCCCGATATAGGGGAACAACCCGATCTAAACTTGCAATAATTAAGGATAAACCCATTGATGCAAGCAAAAGCATATACCACCAAGAGCCATACAGATTATGGAATCCTAATGTGTAGAAAATATATCCAACTACCCCATACTGTTCTTTATAATATTGTGCTGGATATACATTAGGTGGAATATACATTTCCTGTGGCAATATTGTACCAATAGCTGACGCAATAAGAGTTAACACGATAATCCAAATTCCAACTTTTACAGACGAGAAGAAGTTCCAAATTTTATCAATTATTGTTGTTTGATATGTTTTCGATCTCCTTGCAACCCCTTCATATCGCATATCCAGAAGTTTCTGTTCTGTTTCTTCATGAAACGGTTTGCCGCACGATTCGCATAATTCCGTTCCAATAGGGTTTTTATGCCCACATTCACATTCTATCAATTGCAATTTCCTCACCTTTCTATAAATACTTTTCCATTGCCTTATGGAATTATAGAAGAAAAATTTGAAGAAAATATGAAGAAGACCAAAAAATTATAAATTTACTAGTATTTTATAAAATAAAAAAAAGCAACCAAATTTGGTTGCCTTTTTCGCATTATGTAGTATGTTTTGTCTTAGACAATATAATGACATTGGAATCATCAGTTTGTTTAAGGAGTTCGATTTCTTCCATTAATTTCATATTTTGTTCTTGTAAATTTTTCACTTGCATCTTCAATGATTTCAGTTCATTCAATTGATTTGTTGATTGAGTTGTGTGACAGTCCTTTTTCCCTCGTGTAAACATCCCTTTCATACAGAATAACATCATTAAAGGACATAATAAGTATATCAACCATTCCATATTTCCTGATCCCCTTTCATATAAATTGAAACCTCTTTCAGTAGGAGATCTCCTTCCTTTATATTACAAGTTCGTCCACGAATGAGGTTCTTTCGGTCGGTAATTCCTCGTTCGAAGATGCTTGAGGCTGTCCTACCGCCCATTAGAACAGGGCAACTTCGGTAAAAAGCCCTTCAAAAAAGAAGAACTTTTATCAATTTTTACACGATGGTTTTATTCAGCTTTATTATAAGATTCCATGAATTCTCCGCATGCCTTCATCATTTTTTGTCCTTGAGGAGAATTCATCGCTTCCATCATCTTCATCATACCGTTTCCATTCATCATGTTCGTCATACTATCTGACTTTTCCGCATAAGAAAACTGTCCGACTACTAACAATGCTGCCAGCGCAAATGAAGAAACAAATGCAATTTTCTTTTTCATTTATGATCCCCTCCCTTCGTTTTAAAACCATTATAGACAATAAATTTGATGAAAATATGGAGATTTGTCTATTCTCTAACATGTCTCATGCTATCTTACAAATGTACTTGGAACTTTTGGGAGAAAATATAAAGACGACTCATCAATCTTTCAATAGCCGTTTTTTCTCTTCATATTCATTTGCATCAATTCTCCACGAGCAAGTCGCTCTTTGAGAATATTCAATGCATGATTTGATTTATTTTCAAATGGTTTCATGATTAACAAGATCATACAATATATTGCAAATCCAATAATGATGATCCAAAATAACATATTTAACATCATACCCATGTTCATCATCATGACTTCCCCTCATTAGTAGTTGTTTGACTATTCATCCCTTTTCCCTGTTTTGCTATTTGTATCCAATTTCCACCATGATTATCCGTTAAATAAATGTCTTTTTCAAACGTTGTGAAAACGATTTGCTTTTCATTGTTTGGATTTACCGCAATGTATCCAATAGCATTATCCTCACTTAAAGTTGGAATAGGGATGTTTTTTTTCTCTCCGGATTCAAGATTAATTTCCATCAAAGAAGGCTTATCAGTAATAACTCCGGCAAGAAGTTTTCCCTCTTTTGTAAAGGAAACGGATGTGACTGGAGTATTTTTTGCAATGTTATCAAAAGAATTACCATAATCCTTAGATAAATAAACCCCTCGATTTGTACTGATCACAACCATATTTTCTTTCTCTGGATGAACAGCAATAGCTGATGGTTGCCCTTCTAGTCCTTTCATATCGCTTTTCGTCCACGTTTTTGTTTCGTCTAACGAGTAGTACAATCCAGCGTCATCCATTCTTGAATTCCGTTCTGGGTTTAAAACATAAATGGCATGAGAATAATATCCAACCCCCATTCCGTGAAAGTCAACCTCCCCATATAAATCAAGCGTTTGTAGGTTTTTCCCCATATCTGTACTTTTCACTACACCGAATGGATTTTTCATAGAAGAACCCGGAGCTGGATGTCCACTGCTGTAAAACCCGTTATCAACCATAGAGAATCCCATATAATCATGTTTTTCTCCTTCTGGAATTTTCCACTTACCGTTTTTATAGACCTTCAATCCATCATGCGCCGGTACATAAATTTCAGTCCCATCATTCGTAAAACCTAACCCGTGAATATGCATAAAATCAATGTCCTCTTCTTCTCCTGTCCCATTTGTTAATGCAAATACTCCAGAAACAGCTAAGGCTAGTAAAGCTAAAACTGATACCCATCGGCTTAATTTTAACCATCTTTGCAGCTTGTCCCGTTTTAAGCGTCCTTCTTGTTTTTTCACATTAACAGTTTTTAATTGATTTCTGATTAGGAAAAATAAAATGATTCCTAACCCCAACAAAATCGACGACACAATAAAGCTATAATTTAACAAAGTAGCGGTCAACATCTCCCGTTGGTGTTCTTCTTCAGTACCATGCGCGAATACACCAACCGGAATCATAAATAATGCTGAGATCAAAAAAGTAAAAAGTTTTAACTTCAATCCTATTCTCCCCTTTTCTTATAAAGTAAAAGATAGAAAATTCCCGCAAGAAGAATGGGAACTCCCATCCATAGACAAATTTGAACAAACGTTTTCATATATACCCTTAATTCCGGCCGGAACATGAACGAACCGGACATCGTCAAACATAACAATCCAGCCATGATCAACAAAACAGGCACAATGATTTCAAATTTTTTCATTGGGCATCCCCCTTATAAATCGGGAATGTAAGTTCAAAGCTTGTCCCTCTTCCCACTTCACTACTTACATGTATAGTCCCATTTTGCAGTTTCACAAGTTGTTTGACGATTGCCAGTCCAAGCCCGGTACCCCCGAATTCTCTTGATCTTGATTTTTCCACACGATAAAATCGTTCAAATAAAAATGGAAGATCTTCTTTCGGTATCCCTATCCCCGTATCTTCAATCAAAATCTTTACTTTGTCTTGATCATAAGACAATTCTATTTTTATAAACCCTTTTTCTGTATAACGAATGGCGTTTTCGATTAAATTAATGACAATTTGCTCCATTCTTAAACCATCCGCATAAATACTCGGCAATTGATAAATTTTATGAAAATATAACTGTAACCCTTTCTCCTTTGCTTTCACTTTTGTTTTTAATACGGCATTTTCAATCACTTCAATCAGATCAATTTCCTCCAAATGTAATGGTAACTTTCCTTCCTCCATCTTTGCCAGTTCAAACAAGTCATTGACTAGCTTGGACATTCTATTGGCTTCTTGCTCGATAATTTGTATATACATTTCTTTTTCATCCTCTGTTTGATACTGTTGGTTTTTTAATGCTCTCGCATACCCTTCTAAATACGTAAGAGGAGTCCGCAATTCATGGGAAATGTTTGCAAAAAATTCCCGCTGGTTTGACCGGTACCTGTATAATTCAACGGCTAAATCATTAATCGCCTTGGCTAGGGAGCCAATTTCGTCTTTTGTTTCAACCAAAACTTTTGTATTTAAATCACCTTCAGCCATTTTGCGGGTTGCTCTTTCCATTTCTAAAAGTGGATTGGCTAACTTGCGTGATACAATAAAGGTAAAGCCAAGGGCTAAAAGAATGGCACCAATGCCAGCCCAAACAATTAAATTCCTTATTAGATGAATTGATTGATGTATCTCATCGATGGAAGCCAATACAAAAATTCCGCCGATAAAGCGATTTTGTGCAAAAATAGGTCTTCCAACGCTTAGAAAACGTTTATCTAAGATTTCATCGTAATATTCCTTTTCAATGACGGAATTTCTCCTTAAAAGAGAAATGTCATTTGCATCGATTCTTTCTCCTTTCGATAAGCTTGGGATCCCAGAGTTTGCAACGACGATGCCTTGTTCGTCTACGATTACAATTTCCTGATCTATCATATCGGCAAGTAATTCAAACATACGGAGGATATTTTTATCCTCTAACGATGTGATGGAATTCGCATAACGATTGGATAAATCGTAAATTTGATCTTTCATTTTACTGTAATAAAAGCCAGAAAATATTTCATTGATAATAAAACCAAGTGGAAGCAAAATGGTTAACACAATGACTAGAATACTTGCCCCTAATTTTACAACGATACTATTCCATTTCATTGGTCTTCTTCAGGAGCTTGGAATTTATAGCCCATTCCCCAAACCGTTTTAATCGGATTAAAGGAAAGCCCGTTTTTTCTAAACTTTTCCCTTATATTTTTCACATGGGTATCAACTGTACGAATATCTAAAACGTCATGAACTCCCCATACCCGATCTAGTAACATATCCCTTGTAAATATCGTTTTTGGGTTTAACACTAATAGCAAGAGAATATCAAATTCTTTTGGTGTCAATTCTAATGGACGATCGTTTACAAAAACTTGTCTTTCATTTTGATCGATTTTTAAATCTGCAATCTTAATGATTCCTTCCGTTTGAATAGGATTGGAAGAAGCAGCTGAACGTCTTATTAGTGCTTTAACCCTTGCCACTAATTCTTCGGGTTCAAAAGGCTTTACAAGATAATCATCGGCTCCAACATCAAATCCTTGTACTTTATCTTTTACATCACCACGTGCCGTAAGCATAAGGATGGGCACTTGACTCATTTCCCTTATCTTTTTGCATACCTCCCATCCATCCATATCGGGCATCATGATGTCTAAAATCACTACGTCGATTCTTCCTTTTGTCAATAAGGTTAATGCTTCTTGTCCACTTGCCGCTTCAGTTAAGTGAAAATATGGAGAAAGATTGATTTTTAGTAAATGCCTCATGTTCCATTCATCATCAACGATTAATACTCTTTCTTTCTTCATCCTTATATCACAATCCCTGTTTATAATTTGTTAATAAATGATCCGGTCAATTGTTTGTCCTTTAACCTCTCATTTTTTCAGTTAAAGAAAACACATTCAATCATCGTCCCATATACGATTTCTTGAACCACTTTCATGATAACTCCACCTGCTTGTTGATCCACAAGCGGTGAAAGTGTTTTAAACAATTGTGGTGCGTCGTAATAGACGGTATAAAACGGTTCATTCGCAAAAATAATTAAGGCACAAGCTGTAGTCAGTAACATTCCTGATGTAAAATATAGTAAATTTTTTGGATATTTGATAAACAATCTAATTCCTTAGTGACCGGAATTAAAGGGATCCACATGAACAATGCGGAGATGGTTAATATAATATGGGTTAAGTTATGCAAGATATTATGTGAAACGATTGTATTAAATATGAATGGGACTTGATAAAACGAAAACAACACATTAAATAAAAGTAACGGGATCAACGGATATTTTAAAAAATTGATCCATTTGTATCTTAATCCTAAATGAAGAATTGATACCATCATTCGATTTGGCAAACCTAACAGCAGTAAAGGTGGTAAAACTATATAAATTAACAATTGTTCCAACATATGAGCGCAAAAAATGATCTCCTAAGTAATGTAAAAGGCTATCCCCAACAAAAACGCAAATAAAACTGGTGTTCCTTCGAAACGATGAGCCGTATCATAAAAGGCTGACTCAAAATATTAATAATTTGATTAAAGAAGTCGTACACCTTCTATCACTATTTTTCGTTGATTTTTACAATGATTAATCTTATTAAAAAATTTTGAAGAAAATATGGAGATAGATGCTGATATTATATTCTTTTGTGTGTATACATTTCTTTGCTACCGATTGTATCCTCAACAAACGCTTTATGAACTTGTTGAAAATCTTAAAATATAGAAATAGTTAGACAAAAAACGAAAGTACAAACAACATAAATCTTTATTCAAGGATTCTTCACAACTCTTCTCTTCGATTTCGCAACATTCGAACACGTACTTTCGACTACCATCTTGATTCCACAAAGAAAAAATCTACATTCCATAGGAAATTTCGAATTTTAAAGCCCGGTGGAGAAGTTCATATAGCAGATTTGGTATAAGCAATTAAGTTGCCCTTCCCACACTATAAAAAAGACCCCCTCCAATTCTACTTGGAGGGGATCATATCAGGGAGTATAAATCCATGTATGTTACTTCACATCGTAACCTTGCTCTTCAATCGCTTCTTTGAGTTTTTCTACACTTACCTTTGTTTCATCATAATCTACATCCACAGTGCCTTCTTGTAAATGTACTTCTACATTTCTTACCCCGTCTAACTTTTTAAGAGCGTTTGTCACCGCCATTTTGCAGTGTCCGCAAGTCATTCCTTCTACTTGTAATGTAATCGCCATTTTTTATTCCTCCTTCATTTATTTTCATTTTTTATATTTTCACGCGTTTCAAACGAAGCGCGTTGGTCACAACTGATACAGAACTGAATGCCATTGCCGCTCCGGCAATCCAAGGCTCCAATAATCCAGCAGCGGCTACAGGAATGCCAATGGTATTATAGAACAAAGCCCAGAACAGGTTTTGTCGAATGTTTTTCATTGTTTTACGGCTTAACTCAATCGCTCTCGGGATATGAGCTAAATCTCCGCCGACCAAGGTAACATCGGCCGTTTCGATGGCGACATCCGCTCCTGTGCCGATGGCCATGCCAATATCCGCTTTCGCAAGAGCTGGAGCGTCATTAATTCCATCACCGACCATCGCCACTCGTTTTCCTTGTTTTTGCAGTTCTTCAACGATATTCGCTTTTTCTTCAGGAAGTACTTCTGCATAGACGCGATCCACATCCACTTGCTTTGCAATGGCTTCCGCTGTACGTTTGTTGTCTCCCGTTACCATGTACACTTCGATACCCATTTGTTTTAATGTTTGAATCGCTTCTTTGGAGCTTTCTTTTACCGTATCCGCGACAGCGATGATGCCGGCAAGCTGCCCATCAATGGCAACTAGCATGGCAGTTTTTCCTTGTTTTTCAAGTTCTATCATTTTATCTTCATGCATGGCAATCTCTACAGAGCGTTCCTTCATAAGTTTTCGCGTTCCAACAAGGACATTTTTGCCATCAATGACAGCTTCAATTCCATGACCGGTAATGGCGGAGAAATGCTCCAGTGGCTTAACCAAAATCGATCGTTTCTTCCCATATTCCACAATGGCATGAGCCAACGGATGTTCCGAAGCACTCTCGGCAGAAACGGCATAATCGAGCATGTCTTCACGGAACTTAAGTACATCGGTTACTTCTGGTTTTCCTTTTGTCACTGTTCCTGTTTTATCCAGTAATACTGCATTGATTTTATGCGTTCCCTCTAGGTACTCACCTCCTTTAAAGAGGATCCCCTTTTCTGCACCTTTGCCTGTACCGACCATAATGGATGTCGGTGTGGCAAGACCAAGCGCACAAGGACACGCAATGACAAGAACCGCGATGGCCACCTCAAGCGCCTTCGGTAAGTCGCCTGGCGCCACAAAGAAGTACCATGTAATGAATGCAATGACAGCAATTCCTACAACAATTGGTACGAAAATACCTGAAATGACATCAGCCATACGCTGAATAGGCGCTTTAGAGCCTTGTGCCTCTTCTACGATTTTAATGATATTGGCAAGTGCGGTATCTTTCCCAACCTTTTCTGCCCGAATGGTGAGTACACCATTTTTATTAATGGTTGCTCCGATGACAGAATCGCCTTCCTTCTTATCAACCGGAATGGATTCACCGGTAATCATTGATTCATCCACGGAGGATACTCCGGCGATGACCGTTCCGTCTACCGGGATTTTTTCTCCTGGCTTGACGAGAATGGTATCACCAATCACTACTTCCTCGAGCGGAACTTTTATTTCTTCCCCATCGCGGATGACAGTAGCTTCTTTTGCCTGCAGGCTCAACAGTTTAGAGATGGCTTCTGTTGTTCTTCCTTTCGCTACTGATTCAAAGTATTTTCCGACAAGTACAAGCGTAATCAGCACAGCACTCGTTTCAAAATACAATCTTGGCATATATTCGGGATTTCCTAATGTTTTGAAAGCTTCGTACAAGCTGTAAAAGTAAGCTGCCGATGTTCCAAGCGCCACTAGTACATCCATGTTCGCACTCTTGTTTCGTAATGCCCGGTACGCCCCTACATAGAAGGGACCGCCGATGTAGAACTGAACGGGTGTAGCCAAAAGAAGCTGGAACCACGGATTCATCAACATGTGCGGCATCGGTAAGCCTATATCAAACGGCATATGAGCAATCATCGTATAAAGCAAAGGCAGTGATAAGATAATAGAAATGGCAAGCTGCCGTTGTTTTTGTTTAAGCAGCTCTTCTCTCCGCCCCACATGATCTTGTTCTTCGTTTCGTATCTGCCCCTTGTACCCAAGCTTTTTGATTTTCTCTAAAATATCTTCTACAGATGCAATGCCTTCATTGTATTCTACAACGGCACTGTTTGTCGCCAAGTTTACAGTAGCGCTCGTAACACCTTCCATACGATTTAACCCTTTTTCAATCCGTGTCGCACATGCCGCGCATGTCATCCCTTCAATATCTAGCGTCACTTTTTCTGTCGCGACACCATACCCCAAATTCTCAATTTTCGTTTGGATATCGGCTACACTTTGTTTCGATGGATCATATTTAATCGTTGCTTTTTCCATGGCTAAATTGACATTGGCTTCTACTCCATCCATCTTGTTCAACGCTTTCTCTATACGATTGGAGCAAGCGGCGCATGTCATGCCGGTCACTCTAAGTGTAACGAGCTTTTGCTCACTCATAAAGCATTCCTCTCCTTTACTTTGAGAATTGCTTAATCACATCCATCAATTCCCGGATGGATTCTTCTCCGCTGCCTTCGCGGATCGCCTTGGAAACGCAATGATTGGCATGGCGTTCCAGCAAATTCAACCCGACTTTGTTTAACGCAGCTTGAATCGCGGAAATTTGCACTAAAATATCAATACAGTACCGATTGTCCTCGACCATCTTTTGTACCCCGCGTACTTGCCCTTCAATACGCTTCAAGCGCTTGACGATGCTTTCGATCTCTTCTTCGGTTCGCGGAACCATTTTGGCATTTATATTGTCATCTTCATATTGATTCATTGCTACCACCTCATTTGTTTATAACAGTTGTCTTCTAATACATTATACCGGTATTGGGTATAAAATGCAAATGATATCTTACTTAATGTATGATTTTCTATGTGTAATTTTTTATTCCTATTTTGAATCAGAGTAACGTACATCTATTCAATTATTTTCTGTTTAAATCTGTATCGATACAAAAGGAACTCGTTCTTTAAAGTAACGGGTTCTGTACAAAATAACAGTCAAATTATCAACATAAATTACAATTATTTTTTATTGAATAATTTTTGATTAAATTTATATAAATTCAATAGGTTTTAACGCTAATAGAAAGGCTATCGGTGGTTTTCCGTTCCGATAGCCTAAAACATGACGTTTAACTTTATAACCTAGTCACCAAATCTTTTTATGCGGATAAACGAGATGCCTACGAAGAATAGAAAATAGGTCCTCTCTTCGAGTACATGAATTCTTTTATCTCCTTTACATTTGCATTACCTTTCTACTTCGCTTCATCTCCATCTTTTTATATGCTAACACCGAAGTAAACAAGAATACACATGTAATCAACGAACCTAGCGGCAACATGGCTACGATATGATCAGGAAAGACAAACGGGAGCAGTGGAAAGGCGTACACAGCCGGGACACGGATGCCAACAATACGTAACAGAATAAGCATTAAAATCATATCTAACAGGGTGGCCAATATCCACGAATCAATAGCAAAGTACAACAGCGTTCCGACAGTCGCAGATATGGTCAATACAAGCCCTTGTTTAAAAGCCATTTTTCCGTTGTACATCGGCTTCTGAAGTGACTCATACACAACAACGAGAATCGGCGGGATCACTGCCAGTGGGTAGCCAGCGAGCCAGCATAAACCCATCCACACGAAAATCAGCACTAAGAATACCAGCATGTACTTGTACTGTATCTTCACTTTCTTTTCAAGTCCTTTATCAATCCAAATTTGAGAACTCCAAGCATCAATATAAAGGTAAAAATAAAAACGGATATAATAAATGACCATTCATTTGCATTTGTCACCACTGGCAGTAAGCCCGTTGCAATGGACGGTCCCAAATTTGATTGAATGATACGTAAAAAGAGCATTAAAAGTATAAGGGTAAGGCTTACTTTTCCTAAATAAGAAATGTGTAGTTGATTCACTGCGAAACCGATCACTGCCGTGATGGACGGCGCAAGAAAAATTTTCGATGGTTGCCTGATCCATCCTGCTTCTCGGTACACCCACATGGCAATCGCCATTGCCGCAACTTCCGGCAAAATAATTTCGTGATCTTTCAACATCACCGAAGCCGTAATCATCGCGATAATGAATGTAATGCTAATGATATATGAAATCATCGTTACTTTCTTTGAAACAGTTGAATCCATGTTTATATACTCCTTTTGTTCATATGATTTCCATCATACTGTTTCGATTCTAATAGAAATCGACAATGATGCTAATGAAAATGTTTTAATTTGGAGTGTTTATCAAGTAAACGTCTCTCCAATCAGTTGGAGAGCTTCTGTTCCCATAAAAAATTCCCTTCCAATTTTCCATCTTCCCTCCTTGTCCTTGATTGGGGAATTTGATGGTACATTCTATTCTAACCAAGGAATCGGTTCGTATCTCTTTTTCTGCTTCATTGTAAATTTGCTCAAGTACAGTTAGAATAATCAAAAATCCTATATGTTTATGAAAAGGAGCTTTAACTAGCACAACAAGATAATTTTTTAACATCTTTATCAAATGTTAAGGCAACCAATTTCAATCCCTCTGCCATCGTTAAATATGGTGCAAGGCATTCCCGCAAATCTTCCACCGTTAGACCAAATTTTACAGCTAATGTGGCTGCATAAATCACATCACCAGCATTTTCGGCAACAATATGAACACCTAGCACTTTTAATGTTTTTGCATCAGCAACAAGTTTAAATACACCTGTCGTTTCGCGATTCACAAGCGCTCTTGGAACTGCATCAAGTGGTAAAACAGAAGTTCTCACCTCGTATCCTCTTTCTTTAGCTTGCTCCTCAGTTAATCCTACCGTAGCAATCGATGGACTAGTAAATATAACAGCCGGAACAGTATCAAGATTTACTTTTCTCTCCAAGCCACCGATTGCATTATCGGCAGCAATTCCACCTTGGTATGCAGCAACATAAACAAATTGCGGTCCCATTGTTACATCTCCGGCAGCATAAATTCTAGGATTGGAGGTTCGTAAATAGTCATCAACTTTAACTTCACCGCGAGAACCCACTTCTACGTTTGCAGCTTGAAGATTTAGTGCTTCCGTATTTGGCTTGCGCCCCGTAGCTACAAGTAGCTGCTCAGCTTCAATGATTTTCTTTTCACCATGAACAGTAACATGAATTTGTTTCATATCTCCATTCTGTTCTACACGCTCAAATGTAGCACCGGTAATAACATGAATGCCTTGTTCTGTTAATGCTTTTTCTACAGCTTCTGAAATTTCAGGATCATATTCTTTAAGAATTCTTTGGCTACGCTGCATTAACGTTACTTCCACTCCTAAATGGTGAAAGAGCTGACCTAACTCCAATCCGATGTATCCTGAACCAATAACAGCAAGACTTTTTGGCAGTTCTTTAAGCTCTAACAAAGAAGTGCTTGTTAAGTAGTCAACATCTTTTAATCCCGGAATATTAGGAATCAATGGGGAAGCTCCTGTTGCGATTAAAAAGCGTTTAGCTGTTATTTTATTCCCGTTTACTTCTATTGTTTTTTCATTGACAAATTTTGCTTCTCCCTGTATTAGTTCAAACCCATATTCATCAATTAAATCAACATACTTTTGCTGACGTAATTCTCTCACCAGTTCATCTTTTTGTTCCATTAGTTTTTTCAAATCTACCGAACCAGCTGAAGTATTTAAACCAAGGAATGGATTGTTTTTTGCTAAATGATTGATTTCTCCAGAACGTAGCAGTGTTTTTGATGGAACACATCCAATGTTTACACAAGTCCCACCGATGGTACCACGCTCAATCATCGCCACTTTTGCCCCATATTCCACTGCTTTAATAGCAGCAGAAAAAGCTCCTCCCCCAGAACCAATGACAATAAAGTCATAATCATAATCACCTTCATCATCACCAACAACGGAGCTTTTTTGTTGATGAATAACTTCAGCTTCACCTGCCTTATAATTAACCTTATTCACAGCTTCTTTGGCTTTCTCGATACCTATATGTTCTGGCAATTCGAAAACAGCTTCTCCACGGCGAAAATTTACATCTACATTTTTAGCTCCTATGCTGTTTAGAGCTGTTTCAACGTGCCTTTCACACCCAGTACATGTCATACCTTCCACTTGTAAACGATATTTACGAATTGACAAATGAAACACCTCCTATTGTTTAACACCATATCCTAATTCTAAGACGGTATTTTTTTAAGTTTTTACATCTGTTTTTGAAGCATCAAACACAACTTTAGCTGTTCCTTGGGAACCTTCTGTAATGGTTACTTCCACTGTTTTTACACCTTCTACACGTTCAAGAGCACTTTTGACAACACAGGACAACTTGAACAATCCATTTCAGTAATGGTAAAGGTAGCACTTTTAGTATTATTTCCATTCGCTGTAGTTTCTACATTATTTTCGTTACTACAAGTCGTAATAATGTAACAAGTGTTCCGATCACTATAAATGTCTTATTTTTCATTGATATCTCATTTCTTTAATCATCAATCAGAGATTCAATAATTGGACATTCATGTAGTTGCTCTTCATTCGGACAGCTTTCTTTTAATTTATTCAACATATTTTCGATACGCTTTAAATCTTTAATTCGTTGTTGAACCTCACCTATTTTTTGAGAAACAAAGCTATACATATCCGCACATCGAACCTCATCCTTATCAACAACACCAAGTAATTTATGAATTTCACTTAGAGAAAACCCTAGTTCCTGCATACGTTTAATAAAACCAATGCGCTTCACAGTCTCTTCCGAGTACATTCGATACCCTGAATCTGTTCGTGAAGTTTCTTTGATTAAGCCTTTTCTCTCGTAATATCTAATGGTTTCTTTATTAACGTTACATTTGTCAGCCAGTTCACCAATACGATATTTCATCTTATCACCCCTAGATAAAGTATAAACCCTGTATCATAGTACAGGGTCAAATGAATTTCGAAGTTTTTATAGCTTATTAAAATCTACTTTCGTTAATTTATGTTTAAACAACTTTTTTGTCCTCATTACTTTGGTCTATTAGCAATTCAACTTTTTAACAACATTGATTTAAGCCTAATAAGACGAATTGAACGCCTTTTCCCGTTTCTTCCACATCAAGTGTAACTCTCTCGATGATAGAAGCCACTTTCTCATCCATCGCTACCCGAATACCATTAATAATCTCCAACCGATCTGTGGTTTGCAGAATAAAGACAAACTCCTTCTTTACCGTGTTTCTTTAAAATATCTTGTAGTGCTTGTTTCGCTTGATCAGTAATCACCATATTTCTCTTCCCCTTTTCTTAATTGATCGTTAGTCGCTATGCTTTTGGAAACAAACGTTTTAATGTTTCTTTCGTTTCGATGTATCAAGGTTGGTTAACAAGTTGGTAAATTCATCGAAAGCAGCAATTTCTACTGTACAAGCCCCCGACAATTGTTCCTCCATTGAGGCAACAACAGAATCCGGTAACTTTTTGCGATAGGGACCCACAACTTTTTCTCGATAGGCTTTGATTGTTGCTTCCGGATCTAGATTGCAAGCAAACAAATTTTGTTTCAGTTCGTTTGTTAACTCCATTTCAAATCTTTATTTGTTTAAAAAGAAAAAAGATTAACGACTCGAGTCGTTAGCTAACACTGTTTCGTCAACTGAATTCAGGACTTGTTCTAATTTTGTTCGGATAGCGTTTTTGAGCATGGATCTTAAACTTTTTTTATACTTCTTCTTAGTCAATGGACAACGATATTCTTCATCATCAATAATCTCATTTCTTAACTCCTCATTTTCATTGAAAAACAACGGATATATTTCGTTGGTTAGTTCATTTTCTTGCTGTATTAAGTTTACTGTTTCACTTTTGTATTCATTGATCACTTCTCTAACAATCGTTTTAAAATCTTCAACAGACATCTCTTTCTTTAATTTGCACTCCATTGTTTTTAGTGTTTCATTACTACTTTCTTGTTGATTTTTCTTTTCTAATTCTTGATACATCTCATCTATTTGCTCATATAAACCGATTAAAAAAGCATTTTCTTCTTCCAGCTTTTGAATTTTAACCGTTAATTCAGTGATTTGCTCGTAAACCAAGTTCAACTCATCCTGCATGTTAATGAGTTGATTTTCTAATTGCTTCTTCTCCTCCATGAGCTGTTTAATTAATTCTTCCGAGTGAGTGCTATCACCTTTAACTTCTTCAGAATCCAATTTATTATGCTTTTCACGATGGTCATTCGCCAACATTGAAAAAGAGTTTTCTACATACCATTCATAAACTCCCATTACTTCAGGCAAACCTGGTCTCTGTTCTTCAATAAACTCGAATAAATCATCGTGATAAATTCGCCAACCCTCCTTTCGATTTGCCGAACGTTCTGCTTTAATCTTTCCTTCTCTGATCCAACGAGTAACCATTTGAATTGAGTCAGTAATGTAATATTCCTGAAGTATTTTTAGTGCTTGGTGAACATTATATACTTCCATCTCCTTCTCCCCCGCTCAAAATTATTTAAAATAAAAATATGTTGGTAATGTTATACCTATGACATTACCTAAGTAATTTTAGGAAAATAAGAAATGCTTGGCTTTAAGCGCCAAGCATTTTTATTAAAATCCCATTTAATTAATTAAGATCTCTAAAATTTAGGTCATTGTTTTGTTAGTTTTGACTGTTTTTAATCAGGACTTTGTTAAATTTCAATGTTGATTTTTAAACCACACAAAAAGACCGAAATAAATTCGGTCTTTTTGTGTGTCTTCTTCAACTATTGCATTATTCTTTCACATTTAGCAATCGCATGCTGTTTAATGTTACGATTAATGTTGCTCCCATATCGGCAAATATCGCTAACCATAACGTTAACCAACCAGGTACAATTAACAATAACGCCAGCACCTTAATGCCCAAAGAGAAGGTAATGTTTTGCTTAATAATTGCTAAAGCCTTGCGGCTCAATTTAATCGTATATGGCAATTTACTTAAATCATCAGACATTAAAGCAATATCGGCTGTTTCAAGGGCTGTATCGGTTCCAGCACCACCCATTGCCACACCAACGGTTGAAGCTGCAAGAGCTGGTGCATCGTTCACACCATCTCCAACCATCGCAACACTTCGATACTTGTCGCGAAGCTCTTTGATGAAATTCAGTTTATCTTCTGGAAGTAAATCGGCTTTAATATCGGAAACCCCGACTTGTTTTCCGATGGCTTCGGCTGTTCTTTGGTTATCTCCCGTCAGCATCACCGTTTTTTCAATACCGACTTGATGCAGTTTTCGAATAACCTCTTTGGATGATTCTCTTATTTCGTCTGCCACGGCAATTAACGCCAGAATTTCTTTTTCCGTTCCTAACGCCATGACCGTTTTCCCTTGTGTTTGAAGATCTGTAATTTGTTCTTTTATTTTTGATTGGATACCATTTGGAAGAAGTTCTTCAAAAAGACCTGGACTTCCGACATAATACATTTCGTTATTTACTTTGGCTTTTACACCTTTACCGGTAATGGATTGGAATTCTTCAACCGATACATCATTAAAATTCAATCCATCTTCTTCTGCTTTTCTTATAATGGCGGAAGCAAGTGGATGTTGTGAGCCTTTTTCAATGGCTGCTGTAATGGTCATTAGTTCATTTTCATTGCCATTATAAGTGACTACATCGGTGACGGAAGGAACACCTTTTGTTAATGTTCCTGTTTTATCAAAAGCAATCACTTTTAAGTTTCCTGCTTCCTCTAAATAAATACCACCTTTAATTAACACACCGTTTTTCGCTGCATTTCCAATGGCAGTTACAATCGAAACAGGCGTGGAAATAACCAACGCACACGGACAACCAACCACTAATACAGCTAGACCTCGATAAATCCATTCGCTCCAATCAGCACCCATAAATAATGGCGGAATAACGGCTAGTAAAAGAGCAAAAATGATAATGGCTGGTGTATAGTATTTGGCAAAACGATCTACAAACGCTTGAGAAGGTGCTCGTTCTGCTTGAGCTTCTTCCACTAAATGGATGATTTTCGAAAGAGTTGTATCTTCCACTCGTTTTGTAACTTTTACTTCCAATAACCCTTCTTCATTCAATGTTCCTGCAAAGACTTCATCACCGACTGTTTTGGTTACTGGAACACTTTCTCCCGTAATGGCAGCCTGATTTAGCGTAGATGTACCCTTGATGACGATTCCATCCATCGCTAATTTCTGACCAGGCTTTACGATCATAATATCCCCGACTTGAATATCGTCAACAGGGACCATCATTTCTTCATTTCCGCGACGAATTAATGCTTCTTTTGGAGCAATATCCATCAACGATTCAATGGATTGACGAGCTTTATCCATGGAATAACGCTCTAAGGCTTCACTAATGGCGAATAGAATAACAACCGTTGCACCTTCTCCCCATTCACCAATTGCTGCAGCTCCTAAAATCGCCACTGTCATCAGCGTATTCATATCAAACTGTAATCGAACCAGGTTCTTGAAACCTTTCATAAATAGCGAATATCCACCGATTAAAATCGATGCAGCATATCCAATTGTCGCAAAGATATGCTCTTCTCCGTATTGCATCCCTAGAAACCAACTGATCACAAGCAAAACGGCGGAAATGTACACTTTAATATTCTCTTTTTGCTTCCAAAAAGGTTCACGCTTGACTGCTTTTTCTTTATCTTCCCGAATCTTTAAGTTTTCAAAAGCCCCTGCTTTTTCTAATTCTTCGATGGTTGTTGTACCCCAAACGGTAATTTTAGATGCTCCAAAGTTTACTTTAGCATCTTGAACACCTGGCAATGCTTTTACGTTATTTTCAAACTTTGCTGCACAGTTTGCACAAGTAAATCCTTGAACACGGTAGGTTTTCACTTCTGATTTAGATAATTTTGCTTGTTGTTCAGACATGGACTTTCACCTCTTTCTCATGTGCTAACGCAATCATGATTAACTGCTTAATATGGTCATCATCCAGCGAATAAAATGCTAGCTTTCCTTCTTTTCGATACTTTACAATCCCTTGTTTATAAAGGGTCCGTAAATGATGGGAAGTGGTTGCAACAGAAGCCCCAATGATATTGGCAATATCACATACACATAACTCTTCATCTTGGCAAAGTGAATAGGCAATTTTTGCCCTATTTTCATCTGCCAGTGCTTTAAACAACAGGACAACACTGGATATATCTTCTTTTTGCAATTCCCCTTGTATTCGATTGACTTTTTCTTCGTCATAACAATAAATTTCACATGTATCTTTCTTACTCATTAATTATCCCCCTTTCATATTCAAATTTCCGTTTGAATATATTATACCTCATTCCTTTTATTATTCAAATATTTATTTGAATGAAAAATAAAAAAGAATTGGATTTAAAAAAATCAACCTAATATTTACCAGGTTATTCATTTAATTAGCTACATCAAAAAATTCTATTAGATAAAAACAATAAACCTCATTATCCGCAAAAAGATAATGAGGTTTATTATTCCTTAACCAAAGAATGTTTGGAACAATAAATATGCGTTTAAGCTGATAATCACAACCGCTACCATCCAAGCAAGAACTTTCAACCATAATGGATTTGCGAACTCACCCATTTTCTTTTTATCGCTAGTGAATTGAACGAGAGGCACTACCGCAAAAGAGAGCTGTAAAGAAAGAATCACTTGGCTCAAAATAAGTAATTGAGCCGTTCCGCTTTCGCCATAAAGAGCAGTTACAACAACGGCTGGGACAATGGCAATCAATCGAGTTATCAGTCTTCTTAACCAAGCAGGAAGGCGAATATTTAGAAAACCTTCCATCACAATTTGACCAGCTAAGGTTCCCGTTAATGTGGAGTTTTGACCAGAAGCCAACAAAGCAACTCCAAATAAAATACTTCCAAGTGTTGTTCCAAGCAGTGGAGAGAGCAAGTGATAAGCATCTTCAATCTCCGCAACATCTTTCATTCCTGCTTTATGGAACGTAGCAGAAGAAACAATAAGGATCGCTGCATTAATAAATAAAGCGAAGAATAGGGCAATCGTTGAATCCCAAGTAGCATATTTGATCGCTTGTCGTTTACCCGAGCTGGTTTGTTCGTATTGACGTGTCTGCACAATGGAAGAATGCAGATAAAGATTATGAGGCATTACGGTTGCACCTAAAATCCCGATTGCAATATAGAGCATGGATGGATTGTTAATAATCTCTTTGCTTGGAACAAATCCCTTCAATATGCCACCTACATCTGGTTTAGAAAGAAAGATTTCAGTCGCAAAGCAAGCACCAATGGTTAGAATTAAAACAATCACCAACGTTTCAATATAACGAAAACCTTTATTCTGTAAGAGTAATACGACCAGTACATCCAGAGCTGTTATAATAACGCCGTATATTAACGGAATGCCAAATAATAAATTCAACGCAATTGCCGAACCGATCACTTCCGCCAGATCACAAGCTGCGATTGCCAACTCGCATAAAACCCATAAGATCATTGCTACAGGCTTGCTGTAATGGTCACGACAAGCTTGTGCTAAATCCCTTCCCGTTACAATTCCCAACTTGCCAGCCAATGCTTGAAGCAATATTGCCATTAAATTGGAAAGCAAAATAACGGAAAGTAACGTGTATCCGAACTGGGAACCTCCCGCGATATCAGTCGCCCAGTTTCCCGGGTCCATATACCCCACGGCAACTAAGTATCCTGGTCCAGCAAACGCTAGAAACTTTTTCATCCAAGAACCCGTCTTTGGTATACGTAAACTTCTATATACTTCGGGTAACGTTGGTTGCGTCCGTTTATTTCTCCAACCTTCTTCCACTGTTAACGGCATTTTTTTTATATTTTCACCCATGATGATCACCTCATGATTGGTTTTCACTAAATATTTTGCATTAAGGAAACTTTTTGGGTAAAAAATTGCTCCTACACTTAGAATTAGATATATGTAAGAGCAAAGAAAATGTTGCCTAAATAAATTGTACATCAGAAACTTTTTTAGTCAATGGAAACTTTTATCGTTTGTTAGTTTAAGTTCGCTAAAATATTAAACAAGGTACTGACCTTGCTCTATATTGGTCATATTTTTCGTTAGACTTTCATGTCCCCGTGATGAATTTGAGAGGTTTCAATTTGAATGGTTGTATGCAGAATCTTAAATTTTTCCTCAATCATGTGAATGGCATCTTGTAAAACCTTTTGGCTGTCTTGATGATCTTCAATCAAAATATGGCAACTTAATGAATCCAACCCTGATGTAATCGTCCAAATATGGAGGTCGTGAACGTCAATCACTCCTTCAATACTTTCTAAGGCTTTTTTCACTTCATTTTGGTCAATGTTAATTGGCGTTCCTTCCATCAAAATGTGAACCGTATGTTTAATCACTCCCCAGGCACCTTTCAAAATTAATAAAGCAACCAAAACGGAAATAATGGGGTCAGCTACATACCAACCAAAGATCCACATGACAAGCCCAGCGACGATAGCGCCTACGGAACCCAAAGCGTCACCGATCACATGAAGATAGGCGCTACGAAGATTGACATTATTTTTCACATCCCCTTTTTTCATTAACGCCCAGGCACTTAAAAGATTGGCAAACAGACCAATGGAAGCAATCAGCATCATAGAGCCGCTAGCTACGGTTGGTGGGTTGTAAAAACGCTGAATAGCTTCCCATACGATAAACCCAGCGATAACAAACAAGGTAACTCCATTAAACAAAGCGGCTAAGATTTCAAAACGATAAAAGCCATACGTTTTATTGGGCGAAGCTGGTTTGGCGGCAAACCAAATAATAACTAAGCTAAGAACAAGTGAACTGGCATCACTAAGCATATGACCAGAGTCAGAAAGAAGGGCTAGGCTGTTTGTGATTAAACCTCCGAAAAACTCTAATAACATAATTCCAGCGGTAATGAGAAGTGCAATCGTAAGCCCTTTTTTATTACTTTCTCTTCCGTGATCGTGATGGTGTCCGTGGTGATGGTGGTGACCATGGTGGTCGTGAGAATGATGGTGGTGATGATGATGCATGATAAAACGCCTCCTTAATGATGTTCAGCATGGTCAATGGCTTGTTTTAATAATGAATAACGTGTTCGTCATCGCAGGAGTAAAACAGTGTTTTTCCTTCACGGCGATACTTAACCAGTCTCATATTTCGTAACATACTAAGCTGATGAGAAACGGCTGATTGAGACAATTGAGTTCATCCATCGTCCCCCTTGTACTAAGTTGTCTTTACTTTATATACAAACCAATAAAACATGCCTTAACAAAACAAAAAATCCTCCGCCGTGGGAGGATTTTTTGTTTTTATGAAACTTTGACTACGAAAGGAACGGTAATAACCTTACCTTCGTGTTGGAACTGACCCCAAATTTTATAGATTCCACTCTTAGGGAACTTGGTCATAAATTTAGCGTCTGGTCCTTTTGCCTTTTCGTCCATTGGATGTACGTGTAAGTATTCCTCTGTGTCCTCACTGATGATGACAACGTGTCCAATAGCACCTAAGTATGGTTGTAAATTAGTAATCGGTCGACCTGTCTTGTGGTCTTTAATGTTAAAATTCAATGTAACATCTTTTCCGGCTTTGAGTTCGTCAAAAGATAATGTAATTTCCTTGCCATCGACAACTTTAGTTAAATTTTCATCTGGTTTGAGTGGAGTTGTTTGTGCTTTTTCTCCCATAACCGTAACAGTGTGATTTTTTACAACTTTTGATGCCCCTTTTGGAACATAATCGGCATATAATTTATATTCTCCTCCAGCAGGAAAGTTTAAGGCAGTCGTGAACAGTCCGTCACCTTTGTATTCAGGGTGTAAATGATCAAAATAAGATAAATCTTTACTTACTACAATTAGATGCATTAGCTTTTCGTGCTGAATATCAAATTTTTCAATAGGTTTCCCTTCTTTATCATTAATTTGAATTGTTAAATCAACCGTTTCATTGCTTTTTGGAGTTTCTTTTGAAAACTTCCAAACAACCTGTGTAGTGACATCTGGGGACTGGTTCGTTTCGTTATTCATTCCTTCGTGATTTTCACCTTGTTGCATATTTTTGTGATTCATATGTTGATTTTCATTTGTATTGTCGGATTTGCCGCATCCACTTGCAATCAATAAAGCGGAGATCAGAGCTATTAGCATTATTTTTTTCATATTGATACTTCACCCTTTCTAGATTAAGAATTTGTGAAACAAGATTTGACTTTCTAAACATATTGCAAAAATGGACACATCAGATTTCATCCTTGAAGTCATGTTCATTCCTTCTTTTCACTGCACTTAATTTTTCTTTTCGCTGTTTAAGCAAGTATAGATCCACATCCTGAATAGCATCAACCATTTGAACCACAGCTAATCCTCCAAACTCCTCAAAAAATCCATAAGCTACGGATTTTGTTTGCTCAGATAAAAATGCTCTTTGGTTTGAACGTATTTAAAGTAAGCAATTCCTCTTCTCGTTTCTTTATGTAAATATCCTTTATCAACACAGTCATAACAGCATTAAAAGAAATTGGTTTTTCATTGTTGATATGCTGTGGGACTTCCCTAATGGTAACTTTCCCCTGATGCCCAGATATAATTCATTATTTTTGCTTTAAGCTCCAAAGAAACGATTCAATCCCCTCTTCATTGATTTTCCATTGTTTCTCATCCTTTCTACGCATTAACCACACATATGGTGTTCACTACATATTGTGGTGTAAAAATGAAAAAAGTCAAATTTGATGCAGCTAAACATTTTCATGGCTATTAGCGCTCTACAGTTGTATTTCAAGGATTTAGATTTTATTAATATTTGATGTCGCTTTAATGAATATCCTTTGAATATATGTACGCAAATAAACTCTACAATCTATGACCACATAAATCAGCAATTAGCTTGACCAGCCCCAATAGCAAGTAATTTACCTTTGCATGAAAATCACCACTCAGAAATTCACCGCGTTTTAAAATCAGGTGATATATGGTGGAGGATTTAGATAAGGACGCCCCTTATTTTTTAAGATATATTTCAAATTTGACCATCCACCAGAGAATTTTACTTAGAAAGAATTGATTGATCATCTTGAACGGGCTGGATCTAATGTATTGGACCAAAAAAGAATTTTGACAGCTTTCTCTGTATAAAACAATAAATTTATTTAATACCAACCTTTCGTGAACTGGTATTTTTATGCTTGATTTTTAGGTTAATGCCTTGGTGACAGGATATTCGCACAATGAATACTTTATCAGCGTAGGATATTTAGAGGAGAGATGATAATGGATTCACAATGATGATGTCGCCAAGCACACATAAAACTCTCCAAGATTGTCCAACTATGTGTGAAAAGACATTCGATATATTGTTAAATCGCCAAGATGTTTATTTCAGAAATAATCAACTGAAATTCCTTCTTGAAAAGCTGATTCTTTCTTGCTTAGCGTAGAAAAAACGACTTTTCGTTTTCAATATATGTCTTTAGCGTATGTTTTTTGTTGGTACTACCCTAAAAAGGAAAGATAAATCCACGTTTATCCTTTTACTTTGTTTGGATTCCAATTAAATTTTCTCTTTCCCTTTGTGATACATTAAGATACTGATATCACACTACTGATTAACATTACTTTCTCTTGAATTGTTTTTATTTTCCATAATTTCTTCATAATTTGTTCTTATAATAACAATTGTTCATATTTTATCTAGTTATCTAGGTGAATGATGAAACAACCGATTGTGAAAGAACGAAAAAGAAAATCACGTTTCTGTTCCGTATAATATCTTGTTTTGGAGTAATCAGTATCATTGTGCTTATCGTTTATCTATTTAAATAAGTGAGGTGAAATTTAATGAATAACGATAAATCTTTTAAACGAGCTTTGCGTTTTGAATGGCTGACTTCCTTTTATGATTTCATCATAAAATGGACTACGAGAGAAAACACATTTAAAACTGCTCTTATTGAGCAGGCTTTGCTTCGACCTAACCATGAGATTCTTGATATTGGCTGCGGAACTGGAACTCTTCTTTTGCAAATTAGCAAGTTATATCCTCAAACAACTCTTTACGGGCTTGATGCAGATCCTTCAATTATAGAAATAGCCAGACAAAAAAACGATAGTACAAACAATATAACCTTTATTCAAGGTTTCTCTACAGCTCTTCCCTTCGATTCCGATACATTCGATCGCATACTTTCAACTCTTTTCTTCCACCATCTTGATTCAACAGAGAAGGAAGCTACATTCCATGAGATATTTCGGGTTTTAAAACCCGGTGGAGAAGTTCATATAGCAGATTATGGGCCACCCTCTAACCTTTTTATGAGAGCAGCCTTTCTGCCAATTCAATTGTTAGATGGCTTTGAGAGTACAAATGGAAATATACAAGGGCAAATTGAAAGATATATGAAAGGGGCAGGGTTCGAAAAAATTCATAAACATAAAAGTTTTGATACCTTATTCGGCACTATTTCGTTATACTCCGCCACTAAACCCATCAATCTAAAAATTATAAATTAAAACATAGTGTGTTAGCGGCAAGAGCAAGTATTTGTTTAGCTTATCACAGACAGGATTTTTGGCTACAAGTTTTTTATTAATTAGATACACAGGATTAAAAAGAGGCTATCGATCTTTTTTCGATAGCCTAAAAAACAGTTTAATCTAATCTTTATACCTAGCCGTCAAACCTTTTCTAGTTCGTCTGTATAATATAAGAACTGTGCTTGTAATCACTAAAACAACAGATAAAACTTGAGCCATTTTTAAATTGTCTGTTAGCATTAAACTATCTGTTCTCATCCCTTCAATAAAGAATCTACCAATCGAATACCATATAACATAAGTCAAGAATACTTCTCCACGTTTTAAGTTTAAACGTTGTAATATCAATAAAATCAGAAACCCTATCAAGTCCCATAGAGACTCATACAAAAATGTTGGATGATAATAACTTCCTTCAATGTACATTTGATTAATGATAAAATCGGGTAGGTGAAGGCTTTCTAAAAACTCTCTTGAAACGGGTCCTCCATGTGCTTCCTGATTCATAAAGTTTCCCCAACGTCCAATTGCTTGCCCCAGTATAATGCTTGGTGCTGCGATATCTGCCAATTTCCAAAAACTCAAATTCTTTTTCTTTGCAAAAACGACAGTTGTGACAATAGCACCTATTAAAGCCCCGTGAATGGCGATTCCGCCTTTCCATATAGCTATAATCTCATTGGGGTGTTGCGAATAATACGACCAATTAAAGATGACATAATAAATTCTGGCACATATCAAAGCTATAGGGACAGCCCATAATACAAGGTCGGTAAATACCTCTTTTTGTAATCCCCTTTTTACTGCTTCATTAGTAGCAATATACAATCCTAACAAGAGCCCTGTACCAATAATAATTCCGTACCAATGAATACTTAAAGGACCTAATTCCAGTGCAATTGGATTTAGAGGTTTAATGGTTTCCATTTACTTACTAAAGTCTCCTTTCCATTCTTTTTCTCTGAATTTTCTAACATATAAGCTAATATAGCTAATCTTGATTTCGTAATTTCTGCTGGTATGCCTCTCGCTCTAAGACGATTTACGATTTGAAAAACTTGCTTTTCCTTGTTCATTCTATTCTAACCCCATTGACAAAATTATTTACTAATATATTGAGTTTAGCGGCTAAATGATTGATTTAATTCCTGTACTTCTTCTGTTAGACTTTTGACTCTTACAGTTTTCATACAATCCTCCTGAATCAATAGTTCTTAATAATTCGATGAATGTATTTTAATAAATAAATTTGCAGAAGTTATGTAGAAGAAGTAACAAAATAATA
The DNA here is from genome assembly GCF_014196195.1 of Anoxybacteroides rupiense. Taxonomy (GTDB): domain Bacteria; phylum Bacillota; class Bacilli; order Bacillales; family Anoxybacillaceae; genus Anoxybacteroides; species Anoxybacteroides rupiense. The sequence continues at coordinate 69,007 of NZ_JACIDF010000004.1, forward strand.
AAAATGACTCATTTTACTTAATCGGTTTACCTCAAGTGTCAAGAAAACGTTCAGTGTATATCAATATATGAACTAGTTGAATACGTACAAGCAGCGTTGTACGAGAAAATAATTAAAGTACAATTAGATATAACAAAAAACGTCAGTTTATTAAGTCGGCTCATCTTGTCAACAAAGTCGACAAGCTGTTTTATTATGAAGGCAGGACGAAGGAGAAATGGAGGGAAAGAACGATGCTTCTGCCACACCATGAACTTTCATTATCTTTTTCGGTCTAGTAATTTTAGGTGTATTTTCACCTTCCTTTATGATGAAGGATAAGCGGTTCTTCTTTCGCAACAAGCCCTCCGGTTATTTTGGTTCTATTTTAATTGGAATAGGATTTGCCGCAGGCTGGACTCCTTGTACCGGCCCAATTCTTGTATCAGTTATAGCGTTGGCAGCTACCAAACCAAGTGCAGCAATTTTATACATGTTCGCCTATGTATTAGGTTTTGCCGTTCCTTTTTTCATTATGTCATTTTTTATCGGCAAGCTAAATTGGATAAAAAGGTATAATTCTGTCATCGTAAAAGTCGGAGGATTTCTTATGATTGTCACGGGGATTCTGCTGTTTTTTGATTTGATGACAAAAATCGTTACCTTTTTTACAGGTTTGTTTGGTGGATTCACAGGTTTTTAGGCGTTTATCATCCGAAAATAGGAATACCCAATTATTACAGTTCTGATACAAAAATAATTTATTAGAAACACAGAACAACAACTACAGATAATAGCTCCTTTTATTCCCTAAGTAAACTTGGATACTCGAAAGTATGATTTCCTCATTTATTACTTAGATTAGCCGACTGTTAGGGGGATTTTTTTATGAAAAAATTCAAACTCTTTTATAATAGTTTTAAAGCTCCATTGCACATCTAAATCCGGCTGGACTGCCCTCACTTTTCTTACTTCTATTAATTTTTCCCATAACAAAAACACCCCTCCTGAGTTAACAGTAAGGAATATTCCTTTTACTGTATACTCAGAAGGGACAATATCATTAACCTGATATAATCAAGTGTAGAAAAAGATTTTTAGTTTTTATTTAATACTAGAGATGAAGTTGTCCATAGTTTCATAAGACATAGGACCTACATGTTTCTCTCTGATAATTCCATTTTTATCAATGATATACGAAGTGGGAATTGTTATTATACCGTATAGATTTCCAATCTTTCCTTGCTTATCAAGCAGAATGTTAAACGTCATGCCTTTATCCCTCACAAAATCCTTCACTGTATCAGGACTGCTTTCGCTATTCGTTAAATTGACTGCCAAAATCTCTACATTGTTATTTTTATTGTTTTCATAGAACTTTTGCATTTCGGGAATTTCAGCTCTACAAGGAGGACACCAAGTAGCCCAAAAATTCAATATAACCGTCTTTCCACGCAAATCAGACAACTTCACTTTATTTCCTGTAATTGAAAGTAATTCAAAATCTGGAGCAAATTGTCCTTTATTAGTCCCGATTTTGCCAGAATCTAATGAGGTAGACATAACTGTTTTAGGGGATTCTATTCTCCCTGTTTCATGTTGATTGGTAAGCATAGGGGTTATGGCAAGACTTAAAAATATACCGCCTAAAATTATATTATTTGTTGTATTTCTCCATCCCTTTTCCTCGTCCTTAGTGGCCTCTTCTCTTCCTTGCCTCTCTGACCAGTATAAAATACATAAAAAGATAATAATTAAAGAGACATATAACAATACTTCTTTTGATATTATCTCAGCGTATACAAAATTGTTTTTATATAGGGCTATTTCAAATTGAATTAAATGAAACCATATGAGAAGTTGTAACAAAGTTTTTTGGGTGTTGATTCGTGAGGCTGCTATAAAAAAACAAACAGCTACTATTGCTTGCAAAATGATGAGATGATTCTGAGGATCTTCCATTACGCGGATCCATACAAACGTACTAAAATACCCCAAATACGCAGGAACGGCCGCACGTGTGTAAGAAACCAAAGAAATATTCTGTTTTTTGATAGATAACCAAGTAGAGATCGTGATGAAAATAATCCCTATACCAATTCCAACATATCCCCCGTTAAAATAAATTATAGTCATAGGATTTTGTAAAACTGAATTAGGGTGTAAAACGACATAGCTAAATTTCCAAATTAGTACTCCATTAATAAAACTATTAAAAATTAAATCCATGATGTTTCGTTCTATTTTTAATATCCTAATACCATAATAAAACATCACATAGCTAATTAATAAGCCGCTTATTAGTAAAAGATTTTCACCTTGAACTATAATACTACCAAATTGCAATACGCATCTCTCCCCAATTTCATGTGATTTATTTATTATAAATAAAAAATATGAATTTTTTATGGAGAAACATATTAAAATTTCTTAGCTAGTTGTTCTAAAGACTGAAGCTTGTCAACTTTGTCATCAAAGTGAAAGTGTCGAATCCTCGACACTTTATTTTTTATATTATTTAGGAGTATTCGATACCTTCGTAGCATCCCAATAATATTGACTTAAAACTTCTCCCAATGCATCTGCCGTTCTATATAACTCATCCATCGTATTTTCAATGCCCCCTATTTCGATAATGACAGAATTAGGAGATAAATCTTGGTTATAAACTCCATTTCCTGAATGGCTATCCTTTTCAATAATTCCTCTTGACAATCCCGGATAAGATTTTTCTATTTCAGTGTTAATCTTTTGTGCAAAAGCTAAATTTTCCTCATAATTTTTATTTTCCTTACCTACAATAAAAAATAATCTAGCGTACGTTTTTCCGTTTATAGTTACTGTTGTTATTTTTCTTGGCTATGAATCACGATGGATATCCAAAAAGTAGCTAAGATCCCTATTAGACCTTTTCGCAGATGCAACAATTTCTCTGGAGATTTCGTAAGAGCTAGAATAATCTAAATTTCTTTTCTTTAACATGGCTACAATGTCCGTTGTATCTACTTCTACTCCTTGATGTTAGTCTAGATTATAGACACAACGAATAGAGAAATGTATAGTAAATCTATCAATCATAGGGAGTGTCTATAATGGCTAGACGTTTTGATAAAGAATTCAAAATACATGCAGTAAAATTAGTGGTCGAGCAAGGAAAGGCGGTCGCTCAAACCGCAAGACAACTCGATATTTCGCCAAAAACTCTTCATAAATGGGTCGCAGATTATAAAAAAGATGCCGAACATAGTTTTGTCGGAAGCGGAAACCTTAAACCAGAAGATCAAGAAAAGCGCGAACTACAAAAACGCATCCGTGACCTTGAAGAGGAAAACGCGATCTTAAAAAAGGCCATGAGCATCTTCGCCAAAAACCAGAAGTAATCTATGAATTCATTCATACGCATAGAAAGGAGTTTCGTGTGGCGAAGATGTGCGAAGTCCTAGGTGTTTCAAGAAGTGGATACTATGCATGGACCAAACGGCCGGAAAGCCAACAAAAGAAAAGACAAGAAGCGTTGAAAAAGCAAATCAAAAAGATTCATATCGAGTCAAGAGAAACGTATGGCAGTCCAAAAATCACAAAAATCCTTCAGAAGCAAGGGGTTGAGGTATCTCAAAAAACGGTCGCCAGAATCATGAAAGATGGGGACATTCGTTCAAAAACAAAGAAAAAATATAAGGCAACCACGAACTCAAAGCATCATTTGCCTGTGTATCCCAACTTATTGAATCAGCAGTTTGAAGCAGATGAGCCGAATCAAGTATGGGTGGCGGATATCACTTATATTTGGACGAAAGAAGGCTGGTTGTATTTAGCATCCATCATGGATTTGTTTTCTCGTAAAATTGTAGGTTGGTATCTTTCCGAGCGTATGACAAAGGAGTTAGTGATCAAAGCATTCAACCGGGCCATCCATCAGCGAAATCCTCAACCTGGTCTGATTCACCATTCGGACCAAGGGAGCCAGTATGCATCGAATGAATACCAAGCCATGTTGAGGCAATACGGAATCCAGACGAGCATGAGTCGAAAGGAAAACTGTTATGACAACGCATGTGCCGAATCGTTTCACTGCATCCTTAAAAAGGAACTCATTTTCCACGAAACCTTTACGACAAGGGAAGAAGCGAAACAACGGATTTTTGAATACATGGAGTGTTTTTATAATGCCGAGCGAATTCATTCCGCTAATGAGTACATGTCCCCGATGGAGTATGAGAAGATGCATCAGCAAGGCAAAAAGCAGCAACGCTTCTCTCCACAAGTCACGATATAAGGGGCATATCTTTCCTCTTGAGAAGGGGAAGGGTTTACCAAACCGTTCTCCTTCTCAAGAGGCCACTAAACGAAGTGCGGTAGTAGGGTTTTAAAATTTTTCTCGATTTTACGTGTCTATTTTCTTGACATAATACCACCTATCCCCCTATTTCTAAGAGCTTCTCCTAATCGTTTACCTACCATTGTGATATTAATTTTTGAGTGATGGTATGTTTTTTCGTTACCCGTACCCTTTAGATAGGGCAAAAAAGATTCACGGCTATGTGAATGATAAATAAACATTACATTCCGGTTCCCAGTGTCATTTTTCAATGGTGGTGGTTTTACCATATTTTCTGTTTGATTTATTTCTTCTTCTAATTTCTTCAGATTTTGTTCACTAATTTCTCTCTCTTTTAATAAAACCTCAATCGGAGGTGATGATTCGATTGTTAAATTTGTATAGTCTGTTCCTTCTCCTGCCACAATTATTTTCGAATCGAAACTTGAAAACCCCGGTAAAACATTCCTAAAAAATGAGCGAGGATCACTCAAGCTTAAATTAATGGTATTTTCAAACAGCAGTTTTGAAAAATTAGACTTTTTTATGTCACCTTTGATTCCCCGATTAAAATAATGATTTTTCATCTCCAATATGTACATAAATGAGACGGACTCCACTTTCCATGAAAGGTCCCTTAAATACTCAGAAACTAAAAACTTCTTAAAAAAATAGCAATAATCATATTTAAAATAAACACACTGACTATTAACGTAATTAGAAAACTGTAAAAGAATGCAGTTGTATTTTTCGGCGAAGACTGTCTTCTCATTCTTACTCTCCCTTCTAAATTCTATTATTAATATCTATGAATGAAATCTAGTAAATAGAATAAAGAACTAAGATTTTTAAAAATGATGACCCATGAAAAAATTTATTTAGGAGATAACCTTCTTTTGTCTCCATAGTTCGTTCAATATCGCTTTTACAGAAGTGTTTATAACAGGAGAAAAAACTAACGAAGGAGACATGAAATATAAGAGATTATTATGTTCAGAAAAGCTAAAAAAAACAAAAGAAGTTGTTGACAATACTCTTATCAACAACTTCCTTCATCTATATAAAATTGAAATAGGGGGAGACAATTGTAAATCACATTTCTGATGCTTGATACAATAAAAGAGGCTAGATTTTACTATAGCTTTTTGGATAGTTGTTCAAATTCGTCTAAAGTGATCTCTCCTTTGGCTAATCGCACTTTTAATATTTCCATCGGAGATAACTCTTCTTTGCGGTCATTGATAAAACGATGTAAGAGATAAAAACCAATGGCGATTAATACAACCCAGAATAACATCATCCCAATCATCATGGCCAAATCTCCAAACATCACCGTTCACTTTCCTCCTTTTCCTAATTTTAAAACCAATAAGTGATGGTGTCTAATATGCCAAGTAAGATCATCACGATTCCAGCTGCTTTCTGAACGAACCTTCCTGCTTGCTTTCCTTTTTTCATTAGAGTGCCGCTAAATCCTAAGTACCAAAGGATGAGGATGAATAAAATAACAGGCACAGAGGTTCCGATGGCAAAGATACTCGGTAATAACACTCCATAAGACGTTGAGTATACCAGAGGCATTAGAGTAACAAAAAATAGCACAAACATGGTTGGACAAAAAGCTAATGAAAAGCCGAAACCCATTAAAAAGGAGCCTATTTTTCCTTTCTTTAAAAATCTCTCAGGGATTTTGAACAAGGTTACGTTCCAATACATTTTAAAAAGCCCTAACAAGTATAAACCTACAAGAATGAGAATGGGACCGATCAGCTTTCTCAACCACGGAAAATATAATGTTAGTGTACTTTGAATCTCTTTCCCCATCAGCCAAACGATGAAACCTAAACCGGAAAAAGCAATGATTTTACCCAAAATAAATAGGAGCAACTCTTTCCACGCAATCCCTTTTTGCAAGGACTGATTACTGTACAACGTGATCGCTCCCAAGTTGCCAGTGAGTTGACATGGAGCCATCGCTCCTACAATGCCAAGAACAAAAGCTGACAAAATGGGAATAGCTGTCGTGCTATTTGCAATATTGAGAAACGGTTGGCTTAGAAGGTTGCTTATTTGGCTCAAGAACGAATACACCCTTCTTCTCACCTTCTTCTCTATCTGATGTCTATATTGTAGCAATGAATTTTGCAGAATTTATGGAGTGGTATATTTTTAAGTAAGCAAAAAGACATGCCCTCGCATGTCTTTTATTAAAAAATTTTCCCTTTCGATGCTAGTCTTGTCCAGCTTTCACCGTTATTTTTTGTCATGAAAATATCCCCGTTCATGGTGGCGATCACAATTTCCTTCTCATTTGTCGGATTAGAGGCCATATACATGATATGGTCTTTTTCATCGAGTTTAGGAACAGAAAGAACTTCCTCCTGTTTTGAATCTAACGATTGTTTTATAAGTATAGGCTTATTATTCTCTACAGCAGCAAATAAAATGGATTTTTCTTGGAAGACGAAAGTCGTCGTATTGATCTTTCGAGTAAAGCGTTCAAACGTATTTCCATTATCTTTGGAGACAAAAATTCCTTCAGGCGTACTAATTCCGACCATATTTTCGTCCGTTGGGTGGGCAGCAATCGTTCCTGCAACAGTTTGCGGCAGGCCGTTTAATTGACTTTGTAACCACGTTTTGCCATCGTCTTTACTGTAGAATAACCCTTGTCCGAGCGTTTTATTTGCTTCTTGGTTCACGACATAAATCGTATGGCTTTTATAGCCAACTGTCATATAATGAAAATCAGATTCTTTATAAAATCCTAGATTCATCAACGTTTGTCCATTATCCAAACTTTTTACAAGACCAAGAGGATTTCCTAAAGATGAACCTTCTTCTGGATGCCCCGATGAATAAAATCCATCGTCTGTGGCAGAAAAGCCCATATAATCATGTTTATACGAAGTCGTTTCATACCACTTATTATTTTGGTAAACAAGTAAACCTTCATGTGTAGCAAAGTAAATCGCATTTTGGTTGCCTGCATAACCGATTCCATGTAAATGTTCGAACTTTCCTTCTTTCTTTTCTTTAAAGAAAGGATTATTTGTAACAGATATGTTGGATTTTGCTTGTTCTCTGCTATTGATAAAGGTCTGCTCTTTTTCATTGGATGATGAACAAGCGCTTAGAAGAAGAATAGCCGATGTAATCATCATAGCTTTCGTCATTTTTTTCATTGCTGATACTCCTTTTTGTGTATTGAGTAAACATAGTAATTTTATAGCAGAAAAATTTGCAGAATTTATGGAGTTTGTTTCTTTGAATATGATATTTTGTTGCTCTTCATAAATCCCTTTCAATTTTGTTCATTTGAGCCTTTTTTCGATTGATTTTCTTCCAAGTAAAAAGGAATAAACAAACAGACAAAAATGTTAATATTACTTTCCCTTGCCATGTCCAATTCATCAATTGATAAACCGAATAGGCTTCTAAAAGTAATGCCGGTATTTTCCCTATTGAGCTAGCAATCATAAAGATAAGCAAGGAGGTTTTTCCTATCGCTGCAACAAAGGTAACTACTCCTGACGGAACAAAAGGAAGAAGCCGCAAAGACAGAACAAGAAAAAAGGCTTCTAAACCTTTTGCTTCAAGCAAACGTCTGACTTTCGGGTGAGCAAATAACTTGGATTCAGAAAGCTTCCTGAATCCTTTACGATATAAAAGAAAGGAGATAATGGCTCCGATTGCTTCCCCTGCAAAAGATAAAAAGGTGCCTTTCCAAAACCCGAACACAGCCAAATTGGCAGCCGTGAGAAAAACGCTTGGTACAAGTCCTAAAATACTAATTATAATATTTATCACAATGCTGATGAGATAAGCAGCATTTTCATAGGTGTTGAGTAGTGCAATGATTTGCTCTTTCATCCTCTTCTTGCCTTATGCCTCCCATTTATATCCTACCCCCCAAACAGTTTGCAGAAATTGATCGATCGGAAAACCAACTTGTCTAAGCTTTTCTCTAATATTTTTTACATGAGAGTCTATTGTACGCTCTTCTGTATTTGCGTTATAGCCCCATAATGACACGATGATTTGTTCTCTACTAAACACTCTGTTTGGGTGCTTCAAAAACAGACCCAATATGGCAAACTCTTTCGGCGTTAGAAAAATCGGTTTGTTTTGATAGTGGACTTTATGTTCGTCTTCATCCCACACTAAACCTTGAAACTCCATTTTCGAATGTTTTCCTACTGAACGGCGTAGTACAGCCTCGATGCGCGCCAGCAGTTCGGATTCGTCAAACGGCTTCGTAATATAGTCATCTGCTCCGATTTTCAGTCCTTGGACGATATCCGTTGTTTGATCTCGGGCCGTTACCATGATGATCGGGACGTTAGAAAATTCCCGAATTCGCTTGCACGTTTCCCAACCATCCATCTCTGGCATCATAATATCCAGCAAAACTAAATCCACTTTGTTATTTTCTAAGTACTGTATCGCAGCTAAACCGGACTCACACTTTACGCAATGATATCCTTTAGGCGAAAGATAAAGATCAAGTAAATCTAACATTCGTTTTTCATCGTCAACCAGTAAAATCGTGTACATGCTATGCTCATCCCTCCGGCAAGGTAATGATCATGTTTGTTCCTTTTCCATATTCACTTGCGGCGTAAATCGATCCTCCGTGCGCTTCCACAATTTCCTTGACGATGGCTAGTCCTAATCCTGTTCCGCCGCTGTTTCTTGATCTTGATTTATCCACTCGGTAAAACCGCTCAAAAATATGCGGCAAATCCTCTTCAGGGATCCCTCTGCCTTCGTCTGAAACGATCATCACAATGTTGTTTTTCTCCGCTCTTGCATCAATAGAGACGGTAGAGCCTTGATCTGAATATTTTAAAGCATTGTCTAACAGATTTATCATCACTTGCTCAAAACGTTTTTGGTCTATATGGACGGTAATGTTTCCATCGCAGTAATATACAAGAGACATTTTTTTAGCTTGAAACGCAGGATGCATTTTGTCATGCAATTTTTTTAAGAAAGAACATAAGTTTGTAGGTTCCTTATGGATTTGAAAGGAATGTTGATCCATCTTCGCTAATTCAAAAAGATCCTTCACCAATTTTTGCATATGTTCTGCTTCTTCGTAGATAATGGACAAATATCGATTTCTCTCTTCTTCCTCCATGTTTGGTCTCCTAGCTATATCCGCATACCCTTTTACATAAGTGAGCGGGGTGCGAAGTTCATGAGAAATACTGGCGAGAAATTCATTTCTTTCTTTTTTTAAGTATTCTAAATCCCTCGCCAATGTTTGAATGGCTTTCCCTAATTCCGTCAATTCGTCCTCCCCTTTTACTTGCAAACGAACAGAAAAATCACCTTTGCTCAATTTTTCGGTCGCTTGTTTCATGCGAATGAGAGGAATGGTAATGATTCTTGACAAGAAAGCAATCGTAATAATCATTAAAAATACGGAAAGAATTCCAACCATAAGGAAATGATGCTTTAACTTATAAATCATGTTTTGAATAGAATCCGTATTTTGAAACATATAGACATACCCTTTGATCTTGCCGTCAATCCGAATCGGGCTTACTGTCGAAATATACGACTCTCTTTGCCAATTTTTTTGTACAATCATACCATCATGGGGAATGTTTTTATTTGCTTTTTTTATTACTCTTTTAGCAAATGGTAAAATATGATCTGAAAAATACAGTATCTTCCCCTTGTCATTGGTAATAACGACGTCCGTCTCCGCCTCAGATTCCATCATCGTGACATGCTCTAACGTAGAAGGGTTATAACTTTTTTCTAACACATCGCGATGATTATTCCCCCTTGCCAACAGCTGTTCAAATTCCTCATTAATTCTAGAATGAACCAGAGTAACATATAAAGACGCAAATAAAACCGTCTCTATTCCTAATACGAATACAAAAAATAATAGTCCCAATTTAAACGAAATTTTTCTCATTTTTGGTCCCTTCCTTATTCAGCCCAATTCAATTAATTTCTATATAGTTTAGAAAAGCTGTTTTTTGATCTTTTTTTCGTTTATTCGGAGCGATTAAGTCAAACTTCTCTGAATGACATATTGGTATTAAAACTAAATCGTTGAGACTTAAAACTCTGGAATAAATATCTGTATGTATGTTCTCCTTGTTTATGGCTTTGGACGATTTATAAAGGAGAAGTAATTTTTATTTTATAAACTAAATTTGCAGAATTTATGGATTTCAATGGATTGTAACTGTCAGGAACGATTTCACTTTTATTGTGAAATTTATCACAACGAATCCGTATTCTTACTGCTATCATAGCCATAGATTCAATAGAAAGGAAAATATTTTATGCATAAAGCCATGATTACCATGTTCACCTTTTATAAATTTTCTACCTTAAAACTGAATTACTTACTTATAGTAGACAGCTTTTTTACATAACTTTCAAGACGCCTAATGCCCTCCGTGTCCTTTACCTGTCGCTAGAATAATTTCAAGTTTTTCATCAATAATTCCTTGCGTTTGATAAGAAATTGAGTTTACTCTTTCTGATAAGAATCCATGATTATGATTATATGGACCTAAAAATATAGTAACATTTTTCGGTATCATGGATATTTTTGTTAATTCAACTCTTTTTGGTATAAATTCTAGGAAATCAAAATTAAAAAATATGTCGAAAAAAGTAGAAACATGATATAATACCAAAATGTCTGGCATTTTGAACTAAGTTATATAAGAGAGAGGAGACATCATGAATTTACTTCAAAAAAAGTCAATTACTCACTTGTTAAGTCAAAAGAAAACATTGCAGAAAACATTAGGTGCCTATGATTTAATATTGCTTGGTATCGGAGCGATTGTTGGAATCGGGATTCTTGTGTTGACAGGTGTCGCAGCAGCAAATGATGCAGGTCCTTCGATTATCTTTTCGTTCATGCTGGCGGCATTGGTGTGTGGATTTGTAGCGTTTTGCTATGCAGAAGTAGCATCGGCTCTTCCTGTTTCCGGCGGTGTCTATACGTATGCGTATGTAACAATTGGGGAAGTAGTTGCGTATTTAATAGGATGGATGCAACTTTTAATTTATGTTTTGTCCGTTGCAGCAGTGGCAAATGGATGGTCTGCTTATTTTCGCTCATTGTTAGAAGGATTTCATTTGCATATCCCGAAAATGCTAAGTGCAGTGCCCCAGCAAGGCGGAATGGTGAACTTGCCGGCTGTCTGCATTATTTTACTGATGACATGGATGCTGTCAAAAGGTGTGCAAGAAAGTAAGAAAGTGAATAATACGATGGTAGCCATCAAACTATCCGTCATTTTATTATTTATAATTGTCGGAATATTCTATGTTCGACCGGAAAATTGGGATCCATTCATACCATTTGGGTGGAAAGGAGTTCTCGCAGGAACTGCTACAGTGTTCTTTGCATTTTTAGGGTTTGATGCAGTTGCAACTGCGGCAGAAGAAGTGAAAAAACCGCAGCGTGATTTGCCAATTGGCATTATCGTTTCTTTATTCGTGTGCACTCTTTTATACGTTATTGTTAGCTTAGTCTTAACAGGAATGGTTCCATATCATTTATTAAATGTTTCCGACGCGATGGCATTTGCGCTTCATGCAGTCGGACAAAATTTGGTTGCAGGGGTTATATCAGTTGGAGCAATTGCTGGCATTACAACAGTTATATTTGTTTATCTTTACGCAACAGTGCGCGTTCTGTTCTCTATGAGTCGCGATCGTTTACTGCCAAAACCGTTCTCAGTAGTCCATTCACACTCTCAAGCGCCTGTTTTTTCGACATGGATTGCAGGATTTACTGGAGCGGCAATTGCTGGATTTATTGATTTGAGGGCATTGTCCAACTTAGTCAATATTGGCGCTTTGTTAACCTTTGTGATGGTGGCCTTATCCGTTATTGTACTGCGCAAAACACATCCAAATCTGCAAAGAGGGTTTAAGGCCCCGCTTGTTCCATATCTTCCAATATTGACAATTGCGTGTTGTATCTTCTTAATGACTCGTCTTGCGCTTGAAACGTGGTTGTATTTCAGCATTTGGATGATTATAGGTTTAAGTATTTATTTTATCTATAAAATGAAGCGTCAAAAAGATTCACACCAAGAGCAAAAATATATGATGAAAAAAGCAAACTAGAAAAGCAGGATAATCATAAGTTATAAATAGGATTCTGGTACAAAAAATTTCTGCAACTGGACATACTGATACTATCTATCAATTGTAAGAGATAAACAAGCAGCCAAGCGCTTTTTCAAGAAAGCCTTGGCTGTTTCTCATATTTGTAAACCTAGTGTCATCACAGTCGATAAGCATCTGGCTTACCCTGACTTACAAATACAAAAAATATCATAATTTAAACGAAATTTTTCTCACTTTTGTCCCTTTCTTATCAGCTCATTCTCCTCCATATAATAACAAAATATGTATGAAAAACAAAGATTCCTTAAAGTCGTTTCTGAATGTATTGTTTTCTATATCAATTACCTCTATAACACCGTTTCGGATAGTACGGAATGCTTTTAACCTTTGGGCATTATCTATAAAACCAAGTTTGATAAACTGATTCCATGTCCAATCGATACTCTTGAATCATTCTTTCGAATTTCGTCCCCACAATAGTTCCACCTTCTTATTGAATAAATAAATTAAAATAATTTTTATTTTACAAGATAAATTTGCATAATTTATGGATTTCAATAAATTGTAACTGTTAGGAACCATTTCATTTTTATTGTGAAATTCGTCACAGCAAGTCAATATTTTTGTTACTATCATGTTTTTAGATTAAATTCAGTAAAAAGGAGAAATATTTCATGCGTAAAGTTATCATCACGGTAACCTTATTATCATTATTTATATTTGCTCTAACAGGTTGCGGGGTTACGTCTCAAAAAAATGATGCTACTTCAGGGGAGAGTGAACAAAATAAGCAGTCTGAAACTACTACAAAAGAACAAAGTAAAGAACACGAAGCGAAAAAATATTATTTTACTGCTAATGAAGGCGGAAGTATTTCAAAAATTGATTTAAAAACGAATAAAGTTGTCTCAACAATCAAAGTAGACGGTGCCGTTCACAATGTCCAAGTCTCTCCTGACGGAAAAATTCTCGGTGCTACTTTAGTTCCGGAAATGCAACACGGAAATAATCACTCCATGGAGATGAAAGGAATGGCGGTATTTATAATACAGAAACAGACGAATTAATTAAGAAAGTGAAAGTCGAGAATCATCCAGTTCATATCGTTTTCACTGAAAATGGAAAGTACGCTCTCGTAGCCAATAATGAAGATAATAACGTTTCTGTGATTGATATGGCGAGTTACTCGGTAACCCAAACAATTCCAACTAGAAAAGGACCTCATGGGTTCCGTATCTCAAAGGATAGTAAATACGCGTATATCGCCAACATGGGAGAAGACAGTGTAAGCGTTCTTAATTTAGAAACAATGAAAGAAGAAAAGAAAATGAAAGTAGGATCTACTCCTGTTACAACAGGCATTACTTCAGACGGTAAAACGTTAGTCGTAACGTTAAATGCAGAGAATTCGCTTACCATTGTTGACTTAGCAAGCGGCAAAGTGAACAAAGTTCCTGTCGGTCAAGGACCGGCTCAAGTGTACATGGATTCCGACGATACGTTTGCCTATGTAGCCAATCAAGAGACAAAAGATGCACTATCTCATTCCGTAAGCAAAATAAACATAAAAGCAAAAAAAGTAGTTGCCGCGATTGAAACAGGCAAAGGGGCACACGGAGTAGTCACAAGTCCGGATCATAAATATGTTTTCGTCACCAATATGTGTTTAAAAACACGGTTAGTGTCATTGCCAAAGAACAAAACAAAGTAATAAAAACGGTTCAAGTAGGTGAAATCAGCGTCATGCCATAAATAGAAAAAAAACAGCAGGTTGAGTTTTCAAGCCTGCTGTCTTCTCTATTTACTGAATATGAAAAAAGGATTTTCTTCCGATTTTCGTTTTTATTGTGGCATCATCCCATTAAATCACCAGTTTTTAGTCTTTTTTATTTTCCCTTTTTATCGGACTTAGCACAGCAATATAAACATTGCCATCCTGAATGTAAGAGTCAAATATATCTAACGGTCTTGGTGGCGGTCCCCCTACATTGATACCATATTCATCATATTGCCCTCCGTGGCATGAGCAAGAAAAGCGGATACCCTTTTTTTGCATTTCTAATTCAGCATCTCCTATTATACAGCCTAGATGGGTACAAACTGGGGACATAATTAACAAAGAGTTATCTTCTTTATTTTTATTGATATACACAAATCCCTCGATTTCCTGCTCAGTCCATGCATCTTTTATTTTTACTTTATATGGCACCTTTTTCGGAAATTCTCCCTTTTCTAACTCGCTTAAAGGCCCCAGATTGGCCATGGATCTTGTATCGATATTTTTCTTATCGTTACTACAAGCAGCTAGCCCTATGGGCAATACCGAAACAGCAAATAATCCAGCTGCTCCTTTTAACGATCTGCTAAGAAAATCTCTCCTATTCAACATAAAGCTTCCCTCCTTATCATCTTTAAGAATAGAGATATTTCCACCTTTTCTTAATCTGCGTCAAACTTCCAGTCCATCAATCCCAAGCATTGCTTTAGATTTCAAAATAAATTCTTTTTCCGGCAACCTACAATATGATATGATTACTTATATGTCCTTCTTGTTTCATCGTTTATTGGTTCATTCTGTCATGATTCATCATATGTTCCATCATTTTATCTCCATTACTTTGACACTGTTCATACATTTTTCATAATAATTGTTTCTCTGAGAAATATGGATGCATTTGTTTCATCATTGGTAACATTTGTTCCCAATCATTATTATCATTTTTATTTGCCGCAAAAACAGCTGTAGCTTACACAAAAGCTGAAACAAGTACAAACAAACCTGAAATAAGTTTTTTCATTTTCTACACCTTCATCCTTTTACGGTTTTAGAATAAAGGAAAAGTATGGAGAAAGTATGGAGAAAGTGTGGGTAAAAATTCGCAAAATTTTGTCGTAGATTTATTATATGGAAATTTGATGTTTTCAAAAATCGATTAGAATTCTAATGGCTCTGTCATCATAATCATACTTTGTTGCTTACATGTTTCTTAAACAACGTGAATCATTGCAAATTAGCTTGTAAAAGTTGTATGTGATGATATGCGAATAATTCAAAAACCTTTGATGTTGGTTGAATGCCATATGTTTGCATCGTCATATTAATACCACGAGTTTCAAAAATAAAAAAACAGCTTGCTCGGCTTGCAAGCTGTTTTGCGTATATAGATTTACGTGCTTCTAATGTCCTACATGTCCTTCTCCGGTTGCGGGAACAATTTCGAGCTTTTCATCGATGATTCCTTGTGTTTGATAAGAGATGGAACGGAATGTACCAGATAAAAATGCGTGGTTATACGGTCCTACTGTTGGATCATCCGTAAAAGTTGGTTTTAAACGAGCTAAAAATTCATATACGTCCTTTGTTAGTGCTCCATTCTCTAGCCATATTAAAGGTGCGTGTTTTCCTAGATGAGAAAATGGCGCAGCCGCAATCGCTAGTTCAGGGGTTTTCGTTGAAATAAATGATACACCATGCCCCGGATTATTTAGTCCCCATCCAAATTTTGTTTTTTCATCTTTGTAGGTAGCAAAAGAAACGGATTGTTGCACCGGTGTATCGCCCGCTATTCGGACAACGGTGCCAAATGATTTTAATTCGTTTTCCACTTTTTTAGAGATTACTGATTCGGGACCTAAAAGATATATATTTGCTTTTCCTTTTCTTTGCTGTAACGCCTCTTTGGTTGGTTGTGGAATGTCATTTGCCGTAACATACAGTAACGGTTCTTCCATGTGGGCAATCCAATTGGCAGCTGTAAGAGTGTACAATTTCGCCTTATCTTCCAAAGAACCAATAATCACACTTTGCGGAGTCTTACCAGCAATGTCGCTGTAAAATTGGTCAATTTCTTTCGCAAACGCAGCTGGATCTATTTCACTAATTTGTTTCATCTTAAAATTCTTTAATTTATCTAGTTCGCTTTTCTTGAGATTTCCCATCACCATGATTTGCGTACCGTTAGCTGTACCTAAAGGTTGAAGACGATTTATTTCCTTTAAAACGGCATCCGGTATTTTTTGATCTTTTGTAAATAAAACAGGACCGTTGTTCGGATGATGAATTAAGTCTACACTTGCCAATGCCATTTGCCAGTTTTCAACAGGCACTAAAATAATTCCGCCGGGCTGGTTTTCTTTATGAGTGGCAGGCCAAACCATTTGTGAAACCATGACGGATAATTTGATGGGATCATCTGTGTTTATACGGGTAACGTTTTTCGTCGCTGTTATCATGATGTTTTGGTTCGCTAAACGGTTGAAAGAACTTGGTGGCTTCGCGAACTCCATTTCATTTGTTTTGTTATCTTTGTCTTTATCATTGGAGGACATATCCATATCTTCATGATTCATATTTGCATGATCCATTTCTTTCGAATCATGATCCATCTGATTATGGTCATTGTTTTGATTGTTACATCCGGTAATGATAAAGACAGGTAGCACGGCTACTAGGACTCCCCTAAGTAATTTACCGATCATGTGTAATCCTCCCTGAAAGAATCTTTTCTTTTTATATTTATCCCCATTCGTTATTACTTTTAAGCTTTTCCCAAATTCCATAATAAAAGGCTTTTTATCAAAAGATTTAAACAATGTTATTTTCGGTTTATTTTTAGCAGCTATTTATCTGCATTCATCGATACAGGATATCAACCTTTTTTCAATGTCCCCCGCTAAGTTTTTCAGTTCTTCATGATTCATCATGCTGATCAACGTGGTTGGTTTTGGCATACCTATTTTTGTTGTTTCATTCTCTTTATACACTACGATTTTGCATGACAGAAAATAACCTGCTAATAAGTTTTCAGAAAGCACACGCGCTGCTTCTTGCGGATTACATATTTCCAAAATCACAAATGGTATTTGAGAAAGTTAAACCCTTTTTCCTGCAGCTTTTCCGTTACATTAAATTCATTCCCACAAAACTCCGAACCCTTCTCTTTTTAAACTTTCTTCCAACATATTTATTGTTTCATTCATTTCCTTTTGTGCTTCAATCGTATAATGAAACACCTTCATTCAACCACCCTTCTCCAACATATTGCATGTTATTTCACTTAGTTGTATGTAAAACTAAACAATAATATAAATAAAAAAGCCGAGCATTGTCTCGGCATCCACTTCACTTTGTTAAGAAACTTCAACGAATCCAACCATACCAGATTCTTTATGTCTAGGAACCGTACAATAAAATCGAAAAACACCGCTTTCGACCGGTATGAACCTGATTTCGGCTGTTTTTCCCGGCAAAGAATGAATATGGACTGTTTGATTTTTTGAATGATTCCCATGATGACTTTGTTGTAAAAGAGATACTTTCATATTTTCGAATTCGATATCATGTTCAACTTCACCGCTATTTTTGAGAATTAAGGTTACTGGTTGCCCTACGGTAAGTTTGAAATCTTTAGGGAAGTAAGCAAATTCGGTTGCTTCAATGACTACTTTTTTCGTCTTTGTACTGAAATTCAACGGAGAGCCAGACAGCTTATTATTAGTCATAGAGTGGCTCATATGGGAATTTTTTATGGACACGTTATGACCTTGATCGAGCGTATTATTTAAATGATTATATGTGTAGAAAAACAGCAGAAAGACGATTGATAATAACAATGGATTATGGAATATTTTGTTGATGAAAGATAAACGGTTAAAACCGGTTTCTTGTTGAAGCATGTACAAAACAATACCAATCATCCCAACAAATATGACGAGCATTACACGAATCATTGAATTTTGGTGTTGCGGCGAAATCATTTCTCCTAACATCGCTCCCATCATTCCGCCCATTATTCCTGACAAAACGCCATCTATGATGGCCATGACACTAATCGGCAGCCCGGTCAAAAAACCGGCTAAAAACCCAAAACCCATTCCTAAAACGGTTGAGAAAAAGAGGTTACCGCTATACAAAATCCCGGCCAGCAAGCCATCTGTTAGCCCGACCAACATTCCTAAAGCCATCGCCACCATCATTCCGACCATACATGTGATTTTCTTTCTTTTTATGAATACGAAAACAATAACAATCAAAGATAAAATCGTTACAATGATTCCGGTTAATAAAATCGACAATGAACGATCCCTCCCTGTAAGTTTTTATTTGTACACATATATGTGGGCAAGCGGTTAGTTAGTCCTTTTTAAATTTATTAAATTAATTCATATGGATAAACGTAATGTCTGGAACAATAGCAGGACTTATAATCCTTTATGTAATGAGGTTATTTTTCAAAATTTTCTTAATTATATTTCCGTCAATCTTGGAAATTTATCAAAAATAAACAAGGAGTGCCAACGAATAATTATCAAGACCTAAATTATAAAAAGCCTTAAAAAATAAAGGAGAACACATATTACACATGACTAATATGTGTTCTCCCTTTTTCTTTTTAATTAAACTCAAACACCCGTTAGCTCAATAAGATTATCGTTACATGGAAGTTATGGCTAACATAAGAAACATCAGACCAGCCAAAGAAACACTTAAAAGAATGCTTAAAACAGACGTAATTAAGTTATTTTTAAAATCCCTTATCCCAAAAATAAGACCACTTAAAACTGCCCCCCACCATAAAAGATGAGCGATTACTTTCGGAAAACTTGCTAATACTTCTGTAAAAAATAATGTAAATAAAAGTAATTGAAAAACAAGAGAGATGAGTATACCCCAACTTGGTTTATTGAGAATGTTCTTGTTTTTAATGCTCAAAGTAATACCAACAGTACAAGCAATAAAAACAAGTATCATTACAAATGTCATAATTAAACCCATCATAAGTCCTCTCCAATACTTTTTATATTTATTTTACATTAAAATTACCAACTACCTCCTTTAAAAACCAAAATTTGATATAATGTAGTCCATGTATCTAACAACCTATAAAAATCCCTTTCAGACTTTGTTTCGAAGGAATTTCTTATTCACATAACTTATAGATTATAAAAGATGAAATAGAAGTACGGCAACAATTTATTCTATTTCGGACCACTACGGTAGAATGCCTTGCGTACCAAGCAATTCGGTAAATAAAAGACAGCAGTTTAAGCGTAATTACTGTACCGAAGATTATTTCGGTTAAAATAAATCATCTTATGACCCCATATTTTATGAATCGTTGCTGTACCCCATCTTCATCGTTTCATCTATTGTTTAATAATCAATATCTTCATCATGATTAAATGCAATTCCCGCAGAAAAGAACGCAGAAAAGAATGTAATTTTCCTACTTTGTAATTTATCTCGAGACACCTCATAAATTTAACCTTAAATGTCTAAACATGCAACCAACATCCAACATTCGATCGTATGAAGATCCATGACCTGGAAGAGGCTCAAACACAGTAACATTATGTATGTCGTTATCATGAAAGCTTGTTATTCCATTCCTGTTATTAAGCTTGACTACATCAATACTATAAACATGATGATTCGAACCATATAAATCAATCTGTGTAATTTCACAGTCTATTGCTTCGAAATATAGGTATAGAGACTTAGCATATGTATTCTGTAAATGTTGTGAAGTGTTAGCAACACTCATTTTTGTTTCTTTTGCCAATCTTTCCACTGATTTTGGGCCCTGTGCTAGTAAGTCTAACAACTCGATTCTTTTTGGACTGGATAATGTCTTTCCAATACGCGCAAACTGTTCATAAACGAAATCTTTAAACTCTCTCGGATTCAATTTTTCATCCCCATCTAAAAACAAATTTAACTATTCAATTGATTAATTGAATTCTATCGCAAAAAATTTTTTGTAAATAAATTGTTAAAAGATTTGCCTTATTTTATATTCAAATTCCTAGTCTTCGCCATAAAAAATCCCTCCCAGATAGACTCCTAAGAACATCATATCAACTGTTCTCTTTTTTACTGTCTATCTGTAGGGGATAATCCATTCCATGGAAGCACTCTGCTTATATTTGCAGAGTGCTTTTTAATTAAAACAAGACTATGGATGTGCTAAAAGTACGTTTTGTTTGTTAATTAGTTAATAATTATACCTTTTAAGTAGTAAGGTGTTAATAAGTGAAATACATGATCTATTAGGTATCAACCTATCAGAGAAAGGTGTAGATACGATCAGCTTTAGTATCGAAGTCTTTAGAATTGCAAAATCTGATTTCCCTATGAAACGTATATCACTCTATACATTTGATAGACTGCGTCCCGGATTATTTCAAACTGCGTTTCAAGAAGGCTTTCGTTCGTTCAAACTTTGGGTTAGTAAACAACTCAGTCGGATGACCGGATTCGATGATTTCCCCGTTGTCCATGAAAATGACTCGGTTTGCAACCTCCTTGGCGAACCCCATCTCATGTGTCACCACAATCATAGTCATGTGCTCTTCAGCCAGCTGCTTCATTACTTGCAGTACTTCGCCGGTCAACTCCGGGTCCAAAGCGGAAGTAGGCTCATCAAACAGCAGGATTTCAGGGTTCATCATAAGCGCCCGAGCAATGGCTACTCTTTGTTTTTGACCGCCCGAAAGTTTTCCTGGGTAAGCTGTAGCCCAATCAGAGAGTCCTATTTTTTCTAGGAGCTCTTTGCTTCGTCGTTCGATTTCTGCATTTAACTCCTTCTTTACTAACCTAGGCGCGAGCTCCAGATTTTCTTTAACCGTGAGGTGAGGGAAGAGATTAAAATGCTGGAAAACCATTCCCATCTTAGAGGTGATCCGCTTGATCTCCTGCGGTTTTGAGTAGATTCCGTCCCTCACCAAATATTCCCCGGATATACAGATGCTTCCTCCGTCTATTTCTTCAAGATGGATCAGACTGCGGAGCATTGTACTTTTCCCAGAGCCAGAGGGTCCGATCACAGCAACTACATCGTTTTTATTTACATCAAATGTAATTTGTTTTAATACATCCAATTTGCCATATGATTTTTTGAGGTTGGATACTTCAATAAGAGCCACATTCACTACTCCTTCTTAGTCAAATTTGAACCGTTGTTCTAGCCACTTAAAGAGAACAGTTAATAAGAGCGTTAGGATCAGATAAATGATACCTGCGATGAAGAAAGGCACGATTGTAAAATCACGGTTCACAACAGTCTGTGCATAGTGTAATAATTCCGGTACAGCAACAGCATAGAGCAGTGCGGTATCCTTAACCAGTGTAACTGATTCGTTAGCAACGGCAGGAAGTGCGATGCGGAACATTTGTGGAAGTATGATTCGCGTCATCGTCTGCCATTTATTCAAACCAAGGACTTGGGCGGCCTCATATTGACCTTTATCAATAGCCATCAGACCGCCGCGGAAGATCTCGGCAAAATATGCAGCATAGTTCAAAGTAAATCCCAAACATGCTGCGACAAAGCGGTCTAGTACCAAATAATCTCCGATCACAGGGAGCATAGGTAGTCCAAAACATATAAATAGCAGCTGTAGCAGCAATGGGGTACCGCGCATCACATATATATAGATCTGCGCAAACCAGGATACAGGCTTGAAGCTGCTTCTTACAGCAAGTGTTAGTACGAAGCCCAGCGGAATTGACAACACAATGGCGATCAAAAACAAGAGGACTGTCATCTGCGCCCCTTCTAGCATTGGCTTAAGTATTGAAATGAAATAATTTATGGACATGAAAGAATTCCTCCAAAAACAAAACAGGGTTTCTCACGGAAATCCTGTTTTGTTAATATTATTTCGGTCTATTTTACTTTAATACCTTATCTTCGCCAAACCACTTTTTAGAGATTTCGGCGGCGGTACCGTCCTCATTCAGCTCATCGAGAGCTTTTTGAAGTTTCTTGAGTAGTTCCTCATTACCTTTTCTAACGCCTATTCCATATTCTTCTTGTGCAAGGGATTCATCGAGTAGTTTATAGGTATTTTTCTCTTTAGACATGTAATATTTAATTAAAACTTCATCAATAACTACTGCATCAACACGGCCCAGCTTTAGATCCTTCAATGCCAGAACATTGTCGGCATACTCCGTAACCGTCTTGATCTTGGATTTAATCGGATTTTTATTCAACGCATCGGCTGCAGAAGATAGAGATTGAAGGCCAACCACTTTGCCTTCTAAATCATCAAGTTTGTTAATGTTTGAATTAGCCAGGGTGACAACAACCTGTGCATTTTTCATATAAGGCTTTGTGAAAAGAACCTTCTTTTTACGCTCCTCAGTGATGGTGTACCCGTTCCAAATAAGATCAATCCGTCCACTGCTTAACTCAGATTCTTTTGTTTTCCAGTCGATAGGTTGAAATTTAACCTTTACTCCCATTTTTTCGGCAGCTGCCTTGGCGTAGTCAATGTCAAACCCTACGATTTCATTATTCTCATCCCGGAATCCCATGGGTGCAAATTTATCGTCTATGCCAATCACCAGCGTGTTGTCTTTTTCTTTTTCCTCCGATTTGGAACATCCTATAAGGAGCGAGAATACCGCTGCCATGGTCAGAATAATAGTTGCTATACGTTTCATACTTTGTAGATAACCTCCTTTAACTAATTATCATTTTGCTTTAGTCGTTAAAATATTAATATTTTTAATAATCTTTGGTTAATCTCTTGCATGTCCAATAAGTTTGAATGCCCTCGCTGCCAGTCACCACTAAACCAACAGCAAATGCATCTGCAACAAGAGTTAGGACAACATTTACATGAAATAAGCTCAATACAAGAATGACTAAAATTCTATGATGACTGCCTCTATGAAGATATCCCTCCCGTATACGCTTTAATTCGATAATATATTAGAGTAATAAATTATCGTAAGATGAAAATAACACAACATAAAAATGAATGTCAACGGAATTTTTTAGCACATTATCATACTAAAGCATTTGCTAATTATCTTGTTATATGATGATGAAGGGGATTGGTGAGAAACATGGTTTTCTATAATATGAACGTGTTGCAAAACACATAATGGATGCATAAAAGCACGCAAAAAATCCACCCATCTTGGAAATCATATACAGTGACCAAAAATACTTCATTCCAAGGGGTGGACACTATCATGATTTCCAATATTGTAATCAAACATGCACTGTCTAGCGAAATCGATCCTCTTTTACAGGCTTTATTTCAATACATTGACCAACTTTCTTTACCTGAAACACCTTATGTGACAGGTCAACCACTGATTTCAAAAAAGTCATTGTTAAAGTGTTTCTTTTTGAAAACTTATTTTTCTATTAACTCTTTACCTCAGTTAGTGGACATACTGGATCGATTTGGCTACTTCCGGCGGATTTGTGGGTTTAATGAGGTTCCTCATCTTTCTACGTTTTCGCGGGCAGGGAAATGGTTTCGAGAACAAGGTTTTTCCGTTTTTAACTCCCAACTTCTCAAAGACTTAGGTGTTCGGTGTCCAAATGTCGTCATCATTGACAGTACGGCACTCCGAAGCAGTTTCTACGATTCTCAAGCTAGATGGGGAATTTTCACTCGGTATAAATGGTTCAAAGGCTATAAGTTGCATCTTTGTACAACTAGGGAAGGAATCATCCTCTCTCATGCTTTCGCAACAGCGAATCAACATGATGCGTCTGTTGCACTTGAGTTATTTCCATCTTTAAAGAAATGGAAGATTGAGTTTGCCTTGGGAGATGCCGCCTATGATAGTGAAAATGTTCGTAACATGGCTGAAGAAACTGGGATCTTTTTTATTGGCTATTTTCGCATAAATTGTTGCTATATAGAACATAATGTATAAAAAGAATGTAGAAAAGGTGTTCCGTATGGCAATGGCTTGGTACGATGTTTACAAAGACTTTTATACACTTCCGAAGAAAGAACAGTTAGAACTGTTTAGAGCCATTAAACAAAACTTATTTCCAAAGCCAAAAGGCGACATTCCAAAATGGTTGGAGAAATTCGGGAAACTCGTTTTTCTAAAGGATTAGCGTGTGTTCATTGTGGAAGTATGTCTATGAAACGTAATGGAAAATATCGTTCTCGTCAACGCTATCTCTGTAAGGGTTGCGGGAAGTCATTCAATGATATGACAGGTAGCCCATTGTCAGGAACAAGATACCCTCACAAGTGGTTGAAATACTTTGAAATGATGATTGAAGGTTATACATTGCCAAAGATATCCAAAGTACTTGATATTCACATTTCAACTGCGTTTTATTGGAGACATAAAATTCTTAACGTTATTCGTTCGCTTGGTCATTCAACACTAAAAGGGATAGTGGAAAGTGATGAGACATACTTTTTAGAAAGTGAAAAAGGCAAGAAGTTCATCGCTCACAGAAAGGCTCGTAAACGTGGCGGTGTAGCAAAAAAAAACGTGGTATTTCTAAAGAACAAATTTGTGTGGTGGTTGCACACGATAGAAACGGACAAATCCTTTCCCAAATGGCAGGAAGAGGTCGTATTACGGCTATGGAAATTGATGGGGTGTTAGGAAAACATATCGACACCTCTGCTTTGCTATGCACAGATACAGCAACAAACTATAAAAAATTTGCTACGATGAAGGGACTACAACACGAAGCCATTAATGTTCGTAAAGGTATCTATACAAAGAAAGGAATTTACCATATTCAGCACGTCAATGGATATCACACTTGCTTGAAAAAGTGGATAAACAGGTTTCAAGGTGTAGAAACAAAATACCTTGATAACTACTTGTTTTGGCATCTTTTTCTTGAATTGAATAAGAAAATGCCGTTTCAAGAACGTGTGAAGGAAATGCTTCTCTCATCTTGTCGAAAGGTAAACTTTACTACCGTTCAACATCTAAGTGAAGCATAACTTTTATTATTTTTTTGTACGGTCAATTTTGTTGTTTATTATTAACCCAATGATTGTCATGATAAAAAACATGAAGGATAGTGACATTAAAAGAACGACAAGCCCTATTCCTTTCTGCTTAAACATGTAATGGTTAAATGCGAGTATTCCCATAGCAATTGCATTAATAAAAATTGATAATAGCCATATTGGATGGATTTTTTCTTATCCATTATTCTACACACCTCCACTCTGTTATTCTACAAAATGGTATTCAACCTCTTTAGCAACAATCTTTTAGAAAACAGACTTTTTATTTCACCGATTAACCCACGAAATAGTGAGGAGCGAAAAGATTCCTATGGTCGGGTCATGCCTTCATTTTTGAAAACAGAATTAGGAAAGTGGATGTTCCGTTTCCGTAACACGATTGAACAGACATTTAATCAGTTAAAGAATGACGGATTAGAACAACCGCGTTGGTATGGGTTTCATCGCTATTTACTGCATGTACAGTTATGCATTATTATGCATAATTTTGAGTTTTTACTCTAGTTTTACAACACCATCTAGTATGGGAAACCAACATTTATTCAAATAGAAACATTATCAGCCTGAAGTCATCCTTCTTACAGTGAGATGGTACCCATGGTACAACTTAAGTTTTCGTGTGAAGTCTGCCCAAAATCGAAAAGATTCATTATAAACTGTTTCACATCGCATCATAATCCGTAAGCTAGCAGGAAATTCATGTCTTAGTTTTTTATGAATCGTCTTCGCACCAGAACCGTGTTATGTATTATCCATCATAAATAAAAGGTACAGCTTTATAGCTGTACACATTATGTTTAAATGATGCAATGATTTTCAAATTATTACGCATATATCACTAATTTATGTCGGAATCATTTTTTATTTTTTATAAACATAAATAATTATTTTTTCTGTAATTTTTAAAAACCTTTACCTGATCCTCTAAAAGTTTTTGTGTTTCTTCATCTAATTGAACATCACTTAAATTTATTATTGAGATATCTATATGCTCAAGTTGAAAAAAATTTAGTTTTTCTTCAAAAATATCAACATCATAATCAAAATCTACACAATTATCGAAATCGTTGGTGATCAGAAGTTTTATTGCTCGATTATTATTGATTTCTTTCCATAACATTATTCCTTCCCTTTCTAGAAGAATGGGACTTCTTCTCTCAAAATCAAATACATCTTTAAACACCTTTACAATTTCAATATTGTTCATAAAACAATATTTTTCTATTCTTTTTAAAGTATCTTCTTCGTATGTAGGATTTACTTGTTCTTTTCCATAGGTAATGTAAACAACTGCCTTTTTCATTTAAATCACTCCCCTTTTTTATGTTTGAATATAGATTAACATAAATTTTAAAAGACCGGATAAGTATGAAATGACATTTTTAATAAACAACATAAGTATTTTTCGATAAAAGAAAAAAGTACGGCTGTAAAAAGTTCTTTTCTTTTACAAAAATTCTTTATTTTCGTTCAAAAAAATTGATTAGGATAGTTTATTGATATAACTTGTAACATTTCCCAAACAGCAACTACCTTGAGGGTTGTTTACCTCACACCCACACCGGTTTTCTTTTATATTTTCACGAATATGGTTCACAGGTTTAGAACCAAGTCCTTTTTTTACATATTCCTCAATCTTCTCTTTTGTCCAACCAAAACAATAGCAAATAGGTACTGTTGAAGAGTCATCCTTTTGATACACAGGAACCTTGATTTCTGATAAAAGATACGTTTTTTTACCCGCATCAAAATAGACAACATCACAATCCCTTGATGAACAAAAATAATGAGTTAAACCTGCATTCAAAGAGTCTAATCTTGTTGGTTTTAGCATTGATTTTAACGTAATTAATTTCACTTTTTTTCCTTTTGATTTACAAGAGGGACATATTGCAGAATCGCTATTTTCAAAAATTTGTTCTTTTGCATTGCAACAATCAGCCAAGTTTTAACCCCCCTTCTCCAACGTGCCAATATAGAAATTATATCATTTTTCTTCAACTATCCTGCCTCGTTGAACAAGAAAATCAACATAGTTCTTTAACAGACACCCTTGCCAATAATAATTGGCACATTGATGAATGAAATAACAGCAAAAGTTTCCACAATTATTTCAGGGTAGAGCCTTTAAATAAGACACATATCACCCAATCACCAACTAGCGTTTAATAGAAATCTTGATTTCCTTTTCATTCAAAATATCAATCATCTGACTAAGGGTCAATTCCCATATAAACGCGCCCATGAAAAAGAAGAAAGGGATAAAAACAGAAGAAAAAACATTTCGTTGGTGGAAAAATATCAGAATGCCACCAACTATGCAAACAATCATCACTGCTGTAAGCATGGCATAAGTAAAGATTACCGGTATCTTCTCTTTCCCATCTTGTATAACAATAATTTCGTATGTTGGAATATACATTCGCTTATAAATGACAGCACCTCCGAACATTGTCATATACGCAATAATTGCATATAACCAAAAACCGTACGGAAAATAATCTAGACATAATTTAGCAGCGATCAAGATTAAGAATGTCATCAAAACGAAGTTATACGTATAAAAGATGCGTCTCTCTCGCTTTTTAGGCAAAATTCTTTCCATAGCAATCATTCCTCCCACGAATTCTTAATCGATTAAAATGATTATATCTCGATCGGGAGCAAAAAACAGGACCTAATTTGTATGATTATTCATATTTTAAAAAATAATGATTTTAGCTAAAGATAAAACAGCAAGGATTGTCTCCTTGCCGTTTTATGATATTCCTTCTCAATCTGGACAATCTGCATCATTTTCATACAAATCTTCACATAACATAACGATCTCCACTATCTTTTTTGAGTCCAAAATGTATTCGGATAGAATCGGCATCATGTTTTGAATTAAATGCATAAAATTGTTATACATGCCGCAAAAGCATAAAATATTAAATTCCGCCACTTCAGATGTGTTGTGACCGATAAAACTTTTCTGTAAACGTGTGATGTACATAAAGTACACGTACTTGCTGTCTGTATGTTTTATCCATGCGAAACGATTATGCCTAGCAATTACAATAATATAATCATCGTGTCTAAACTTAATAAAACTTTTTTCCCTTAACCCTTGTTGTTTTTCCCTATTTGACATGAGCATGCTCAATCCTTTCATTCGTTAAATAATTTCACATATATAATTATTTAACGAACATACATTCCCTTCTTTTTCATACAAAAAAAGCAATCCAAAATAGGCTCCCCTATCCGAATTGCTTTTACCCCTATTTCTACTCCTCCAAAAAATGAATTGACTCATTTAACTCATCGATATCATCAGATCGAAAATTTAATTCGTTTAACTCCAAAAGATATTTTTTGGCATCAGACAGATCATTCAGCACTTTGCTTTGAATGATTTCAAATTCTCCTCCTCGATCAGACATCTCTACTACGGCAGCATAATACGTTTTATCGATGTTTGTAAATTTGAATACCGTATATTTAAAGCAACATTGGAATATAAGCAAATCGTATTCAAGCAAAATTTTAACCATAAAAATCCCCCTCCTTTCCACTCATCTGATTCAAAATAGGAGAGGGATTCCCTTGTTTTTTCAATAAAAAAGTACACACTTCTAAGAAGTCAATCTAATAATCTTATGTGCCAACTGCGTAAATGTATATCTAAATTCATCTCTTGAATTAATACTGTTAGATAAAACTTTTCCTGACTGTTCAATTTGTTCTTCAGACAAGGCAAAGACAGGAACATTATACTTTTGCGACTGAGCAATCAGCCCATTGAAATCTGAGATATTTATTAGATTGTAAGGCTCCACATCTTCTCTGATTGGACCGAACCTTTCTTCTTCAATCAGCATGCCATGTTCCCTCAAAGTTGGCACTAGATTCGTAGCAACATTACGATTAATCTTATCGATCCATGATTGAAACGCCCTTGCAGGAACACCGTTTTTCGGTCTGTATCGTTGAAGTATTGTACCAATAAACTTTGGAAGCGTATCAGGAAAACGATATTCCGCATTTTGAAAAATGGAATGTCTTCTAATATTGTCATATGTATTTTTCCATTCAGGAAGAACTCTGGTTAGTGAATTGATGGCCATATTGCAAAAATAATCGGGACTGCAAGGAACGATAAAATAATCGCTTTGCATTAACAAATTAGCATTCGTTGCGGATACACTTGGGCTCATATC
Source organism: Anoxybacteroides rupiense (assembly GCF_014196195.1). Lineage (GTDB taxonomy): Bacteria > Bacillota > Bacilli > Bacillales > Anoxybacillaceae > Anoxybacteroides > Anoxybacteroides rupiense. The sequence continues at coordinate 98,392 of NZ_JACIDF010000004.1, forward strand.
AATTAACACATAATCAAAACCGTATTCCTGAGAAGTAATGTTAATCAAGTAATTAATTGCCCCCGGAATATTCTGAGCCATTCTTAAACTACCTGTTAGCTCCTGTGCAACCCCCATAGATATATCAAATTCAGCAAATCCAATATGTCCGGGCAGTAAATACAAGCCTTCTCTGTTAGGAAACTCAAAACATTTGGCTGGTTCTAACCTTCTAGGCAATCCTCCAAATACCGGATCAAGCGATGTTTTTATATTGTCAATCCCACTATGATTATAAAACTCCTCTATATCCTCAGTTCCAGCCAAACTAAGACATAAACCAGTTAAATTGCATTGGGAATCTGCGTCTATCATTAAGACCCTTTTTCCCATTTCAGACAAGATCCATCCCAAATGAAACGTAGTAGTAGTCTTACTTACTCCACCTTTGTTATTAAACAATGAGATAATTTTTGCCATAACAACATCGCTCCCCAAAAACAATATCATTCAAGAATTATTAGCAAAAATTCGCCCCGTTTGTTAAAATTCCTTCAGATAATGACAAAATTTTTATAAAACCTTATCGAATGCACGCTTGAAATTTGTTTTGCCTAACTTCGACTACCTCCTTTAACCTGTGTTAAAAGAGTATAGCGAAATTCGCCATTTTAGGCGATATAAGCCGTTTTAAAGCCAAAATGATTTTATGCTGCTATTAATCTATTTTCTCCTAATTTATTCGTTTTTTATCTCATTTCTTCGGACTAATTTACCTATGTAGGAGACACATGTATGAAAAAAATCATTTTTTTCATCTTCTTTATGAAAAAAATTTATTGTAAATGATGATTATGTTTTGTTATTAACCACTTATAATGAATATTATTGAATCTTATCAATACTAATCATTATGAATTATGAATATTCATATTCATTATTAATAAACGATAATTAACATGAATATTTACAATTTTAACCACTATATGCAATTTGAACAAAATTCAAGCGATTAGCATGGGTAGTTTTCATCGGTTAGAATTTGCAACATGTGCATGAATTGACGTATAATAATGACCTTATTTTAAGCGCATGATTCTTATTGTTATTAACTTCTTGTTCCTATATTAGCAAGAAGGATTATGCTATAAGGAAGTTTGATGAAACGCGTACTTCATAAAAATAAGGAGGGAAACACCCTCCTTCCATTTATCAACATTCTTCACTTCTTGACTATTCATATAATAATTAAACCTTAAATCGCTTTAGTTAGTAAGATCAAAAATCAATTTCTCTAATACGCTTCTATACTTCTCTTCTATATGACCAATCTCTTGTTCACTGAAATATGTACGCGACTTATCTTCCTTTAATTGAGATAAGACATGTTCTAGATATTCACCTAGTTCATCTATAGTACATATTCCCTCAACAATACAACTCTCAATTATAGAATACCCCAACCAACCAATTCCTCTAGCGATTTGTTCCCCCAAATTTTCTCTGCCTTAAAAAAACCAACGGAATTCATCGTTTGCCTCATTAAGCCCTACAGCATAGCAATCTGGAAAATCTTCGTGACCATACAGCGATACACCTAAATACAGCCCATTTTTAAATTTTACACCAACAGTAAATAACGGTTCTAATCCCCAAAAGATAACTAATTCTTTGAAATCTTCCATCTGTTTATCATTTTCTGATACACCAACCGCATTTAACATACGCATCATCCTCCTCTTTTCTAAAGCACTGTCCCATTCCTCCATTTCTATGAATTCATCTTTGATATGTATTTTAGAAAATGTGTTATTTTTTAATTCTAAAACTTTTTGTTTTGCCGAAAATCGTTGTATGTTATGTATTACATGTATATTATGAATGTACAGGGCGTTTGTTTTAGTCTTTATATTTAGCAGAAATCATATGTTTTGTCTTACCTCTTCTTATCACCCTTCTTGAATCACATCACCAAAATACTTTTCAATCGCTTCAATTTTGTCATGTTCTTCAAGCCATTCATACGCTTCATCTTTACTTAACAAAATAATCGTTTCAATCCCCCACGTTAGGTTCCCCTCTGACTCACTGTATTTCGTTAATGGACCTCCTTGAGCATGCAAGAAAAACTGACCAGACTTCGTTATATATAAATCTTCATAAACATGTCTGAAGTCACTGCTCGGAAGACCATTACTGTACTCCGCAACAAGCGTTGCTTTTTCTGTATCATACACTTTTTTGTTGATAATTTTTTTCATTAACACCATCTCCTTTTCTTTTTTTAAAAACACTAATTTTTCAGATATTTCACCTCCTGTTAAATCAAATTATTTTGGTAATATAATTGTTACCGTGCTATACTTCTCCTAATTCACCTCCTCAAAAACTATTCATCGAAATTTTTGTTCGATGTAATTAAGAGTATAAAACACATTAATAATTAGCGCAATCTATTAATTTAATAGGCTTTGTGACGATTTCGTAGATAAAAACATTTATTTCCAATATTAATATATTAATAAAATTTTTCTATAGATTCTTTGTGACTTTCAACTTCCAATTATTAAGCAATTTTATTATTTTTTATCTACAAAAAAATTATGTCTATTTCGTAGATAAAAACAAAATTCAGAAAATAAAAACTTTTTTCGTAGATAAAAATTTTGTTTTTAAGTGCTGTAAATTCTTTCTGAATGACCTGTTTGGTTGGGTCACTATGTCCATACGTAAAAAGACCTTCAGTATCTTTTAACTGAAGGTCTTCTGCACAGTTTTTGTAATCGGAAAATACAAGGAATCAAATGTGTAGTGAGCGGATTTGCAAATTAAGGAGATGATTATGTAGTGTTAAATGGTGTTGTATGAAGTGGGATATGAAGTGTTTCGTAGTTAAAACTTTAAGCAGGTGAAGTGATTATGTATGATGAATAGTAATATGTAATGTAATATTATTTGAAAGTGGCCTCCGTGCCGATCAGTAACTCCATTTTTTCTAAAACTTAGGAATGCAATAAATTTTGTATGTCTCGTTGAGATAAATGGATAAAACGAGCACCTTGCACCGGAAGATTGCTTAAAACTAATACTTTTGCATCTTCCCTAAGTGTTCGCGCTCTGCCTATCGCTTGAATCAATTGACTCTCAACCAAATAAAATTGTATTTCCTGTAATATCTCATTATTTTCATACGTATTAAAGAAAAATCTGAATCCGTTTCGTTGAACTTGCTGGTACTCCATTTTGCTATCATTCAGCCCAAGTTTATAGCCTAACGCAGCCGAGTAAAGTAAATATGCAATCGGATTAACATGAGGCGTTCCTAGCACCGTGATGTTCTGTCCTTTGAGAGAATCGATTCCTTCCGTATTTCCGAACGTAGGAGTCGCTTTATCTTGTTCCATAAATCCTTTGTAGGTAATGATGGTGCTGTTAGGATTATAGATGTCTATTAACTTTTTTGCCAAGTTCAAAAGTTCTTCGTTCTCTTTTATCGCATAGCGGCTAAAACTTTTGATGGGAATTTGCACAATTTCCCCTTTTGATTCCGTCAATCCAACATCACGGTATTTAACTTCTGGTCCAAACATCATTTTAGCAATCGTTTCGCTGATAGTAGCGCTAAGAATAATCACTTTCTTTTTAGGCAACTGATGGCGCTGAATGAAATAGATGAATTCATTTCCGTTTGGTCCTTTCGTTTTTACGAAATATGAGCAATTTAAGAACCCTAAAATATCGGACTTTATCGCGTTATCTTCGACAATAATCTTTTCTACCTCGTTGGCATTCGGCAGCAAGTAGGCTGCTCTCTCTTGAACGAGGTCGGTCGGTGCATTTAAGACCATATTTTGAATCGTTAAAATAGCCGCCCTATTTTCTTCGTTTTGCATGAATTTAGAGCACACAAGCGTGAAATCTAAAACACTCATTTTTGACACAGGTAACAGGCTCGGTATAATATCCTCGTCAATAACTAATGTACCGTTCGCATCCTCTTTTGTAAATAAACTCCGTTGATGCGTAGTCAAAATGACTTTGTTTCGCGCTTTATGCACATTTTCAAGTTCTTCAAGATAGTTTCGAATCTCTTCATTTTGCCGAGCCATTTTCTTTAAGAAAGCATTCACTGCTTTATACGCTCCGTTATTGTATAGACGTTCAATTTTTTCTGTGAATTCAATGTCTAAATCCGGCAGTTGCGGCACTTTTACGTGTTTGCAGCCTAAACGATTCAATCGCTCTGAAACTTCTTCCTTTAGCCGATGGGTGGGTAATGCAATCGTAAACGTATGAGTTTGAGCCGCATTGACATACAACTGAGTTTTCCCAATTCCTGTGGGGGCTTTAATCACAAATACGCCATTTTCTTCAGAATTTAATGCTTCATGAAAATACTGCTTCAATTTCCTTTCTGCCTCACTTAATGGTTGAAAATTCGGTTTTTGAGTCACTTGAATTCTTCCTCTGAACAACTTCCCTTGCTCAATCATGTTGAGTGCATGTTCACACTCATCAGCAAAAGGACAGTACGAATCACATCTACTTGGAGCATAATTTGACTTCTGTATTTGATTAATCATGACCTTCCATTCTATTTTCTTTTGCGCGTATTCTGGTCTGCTGTTAAGAATCTGTTCGATTCTCGTTTTACCGCCTTTTACTCTCAATAAATTAGTCATAACCCCAAACATCTCGTTGTGATACAACCAATAATCACCATGCATGGATTCTCGATAAAGTTTGCAGTTCTCCTCTAGTTTCTCAAACGGAAAATCTCTAATCTGCGCAAACCCCTCTTTCACTTTATCAATTTGGAAACAATAATCTTTAAGCAATTCCCCTTCTTCTTTCGAACCCAATTTTCTATGATATTCCTCAGTGTTTTCTTTAGAAAACTTAATCATATAGGAACCATGACTAATTTTCGGGCGTTCTCTATTAAATATAATAGGATTGGTGCGCTTTTTAGTCATTGAAATAAACAAATTATCCTCTGGTGTTATTTCATCATCGTCATCAATCAACTTATAATTTGGATAACCGTTGATTAAATCAATCCCAACAATGCGACAGTAACGTTCCATATCCCGTGATGGGTTAGAGCCTGCTTTTATGTGCAATATAACGGCATTTAATAAATCCGGAACGCTTATGACGTTGTCATACGCTTCATAGACCAGTTCTTTCCCTCCAAACAATAGTCTTGAAGCATCCTTTGTTTGGACATCTGCCTCTGGAAAAAGTGTCATTAACGAACGTTGTATCAACTCTCGCACTCGGATATCATGAACTTCTTCATTTACCAAGAAAACCATTCTAAATTTTTCATGATCCGGTGTAGAACGAAATGTTGTATAAATAAAATTCGGCATGATATGGTATTGCTCACATCTCTTTACAGCATCAGCAATTGACAAACCTTCATCGATATCAAGAGCAAAAACCTGTTGGCTAAGCCAAAAAGCATTTTTTCTAATCCCATCTCTAAAAACAGCAGGTGCAAAACTTCTTCCATTTGGAGTCACAACGGCCTTCGCAAATTCTTGCATCGTTACTTCTGTCGGTAAACTAGCGATACGATTAGAAATAATCGCTACTTCCCATTTTTCAGGCTTTCGATGAAAACGCTGTGAATCAAGACTAATTTTCACTTTTGGCAATGTTTCTTTTAGCATATGACATTCCCCCTTTTTCTTAAAAAGGGAGAGTTACAATGCTATGATTAGTCTTTTAATTACATGTTTTTAATTGTATTATGAGAACTCCCCTTTCCTGTTTTTAAAGTCGGCCCAGCAAAAGATATTTTGCCATATCATTGGACCGTGTCTTGATTTTAATTGAAATTAGAATTATCAGTCAATATTCAAAGGAAATATTTCATAACATATTTGTCAACAATAGTTTTTTCAAGGAAATCATTTATGAATACCGAATTATGAACATATAGAGTATAACTTTACTAAAGAAAGGAGATGAAATTGCGTAGATTTTTGTCATAGAATTAGCATTCTACGCCATTCTAGACTCATTTTTCATGGTTTTATGCTCTTTTTTTAGCCATTAACAAAAGAAAATTTTGTCGTAGAATTATTTATCCTAATTTTTCTGGGAGAGTGGAATATGATACAGGAGTTTGCCCAAGAAGCATTGAGAGGAAAGTCAAAAGAGACCATTAAAACGTATTGTCACGCTTTAGAACAGTTTTCAAAGTGGTTAGAAGGTGCCGGAACAGATTTACAACATTACTCGCGCATGGACGTTCAACAGTACATTGATTTTTTGGCTAGTCGTGGGAAAAGTGCGGCTACGATTAATAAAATTTGGAATGCTATAAAAAAATTCAGCATTTGGGCGAACAAAGAACAAACTATTGAAGACATCTCTGTCGTAAAGCCGAGAAACATATTGCATGAGGCTCCGAAGGCTCTCGAAAGAAATGAGGTTAATCGCCTACTTCGAGAAATTGATCGAACGGGAAACCTTAGAGATATGGCAATTGCACAACTACTCATTAATACTGGTATAAGACTCAGCGAATTAGTTGCTTTAGAAAAAACAGATGTTGTCATATCCGAACGCAAAGGAGAAGTAATTATTAGAAAGGGAAAAGGAGCGAAAGAACGGAAGATTCCATTAAACTCTGAAACCCGGCGGGCAATTACAAAATACCTAGAACAGCGCACTGATGATAATTCTGCTCTTTTCTTATCAAACAGAAATAAACGAATTTCCCCTCGAACGGTTCAGCACATATTCCAAAAATACGGGGTTAATGTTCATGCCCTTCGTCATACTTTTATTACCAGATTGGTAAGAAACGGCGAAGATATTAGCATTATTCAAGCCCTTAGCGGCCACTCCTCAGCCGATATGGTGTTGCGTTACTCTGCTCCAACTGATGAGGACAAGATGAAGGCAGTAAGTAATCTATGGATAAAATAGAAAATCCCCAGTTGATGAAGCCTACGCTTCATTAACTGGGACCATTTTTTATATGAAGATAAGCACAATTAAATTCCTTATAATGTTACTTTGTCAATTTTTCCAAATATCTTGTTAGCACCCACCCTTTTACTACTTCCCCATCTTCCTTTTGATAAGCAACGAAAGTCCAATTTTTTCTTTTTTCTATCACCCGTACAACTTGTCCAAAATGTAATGTATCGATCGCCTTTGTATTCTTCTTATTAGTTTGGCGAACAGTTAATTGGCTCGTTGAGACCATACGGAATGGCTTTAATTCTTCAAATGTATACTCTTTGTTTTTATACTCCTTACGTACTTGTTTCAAAATAGTGTTTTTATGCTTCATGACTTCTTGGTAAAATGCTTTTTGATTTGTTTCAAAGAAAGGTTGTAAATATCCTGAAAGTATATTAGTCAAAATGGGAATAATAATTAATAAAACAAAGGCTTTAATTTTTGGAGTTTTTCCCAACTTGTCTAAACGTTCAATTATATTATTCAACATTGAAATAATTGTGTTCTGCTTTTCCAAAACCCCTTGACGCTCTAATACTCCTAAAACCACTTCTTCAATTTCATCTTTCTTGACAATTTCACCATCCAAAACCCAATTTTCGTTCTCGTCTTGCTCAATAACAGTGAGTTCTGTGTTTCGAAGCAATTCCTCAATCTTTGGAAAATTTATTTTTTGCAATTCTTTAAATTGAACCTGCCATTGTTCTAATGCTTTTATCGTCGGTGACAGGTTAATCTTATATGATTCTAATGTTTGATTAATTGTCCTTTGGAGTTCTGCAATCGGACTATTTATACTATTGTAAATCTTGGTAAATGACAAACCCAGTTGTCTGGATGCATTCAAAGCCGCTTGCATAGAGTCAGTTATCCTATACATTTGACTGATCCGATTATTACTTAACGCTTTGGTTAATTCTAATGATGCAGCAATGGAGCGCGCATGTACTTGTGTTGTCTTCAACTGTGAGCCTATTCTATTAAATGCTCTCGAAAGTTCAGATTGATACATGCTTAAATCAAATTTCTTTCTTAAATTTAAATCTAAGTTGTTTATCCTCATTACTTTCGATTGATATCCAAATATCTTTTCTAATTGTGACATCCTCTCTGATTCCCTTGTAAGAATTTTAGTAATCGCTCTATCCATTCCTGCCTGCATCTGCCTCATCTACCCTTCATAACCATTTATACAAAAACAGATGCCCCTATAAGAGACATCTGTTCTAGTTGTTACGCATTCACTGACCAGTCTTTATATTGCTGTTCGGCTTGTTCCATGAGTTTGTTTGTTAAGAATTGTAATTGCTGCGCCGTAATTTTCTCTTTCATGAGTACTTGCTTGACGGCTAATTTCACTTTAGCGTAGACATCTCGACGGTGAGGACTCGTCCAGTCTACGGCTAATTGTTTCTTTAATGCTTTGACAACCTTATGGATTAAATTAGAAACCTAAAAATAAAATGGATACATTTCTTTCCAAAACAAGAGTGGCTCTAAGAGATAGACCCTCTTGTTTTTCTTTTAAGTGTTTTAATTTTTTAGCATCTAGAACAAAATCAGTCCTCCGTATCACTATTATTTGTGATATGGTTCGCTAAATTTAGTAAGTATAAATATTATTTTGATAAAAACGGATCATTTTCAAAATTTCCGGTTACTAAATTGCGTAATTCCATTAAGTTATCGGCAAAAGTAAATTTTTCTTTATTTTTTGATACAGATACCGAGTGTTGTTCAGCGTAATACACTGTTTCTAAATAATAACCTCCATTTTTTTCATCTTCTAAAACGAAATCATTTTCCATTAAATAGTTTAAATGTTGACTATTTAACCATAAATAATCATGTATTGTAATGTCACTATATTCACTCAAATCCATTTTATAACCTTCTATTTTACCGTAAAAGTAACAATTCCAATCAGTCCACTCCACTGGGTCATAAAAATATGAATTATATGTTTTTACACCACTTACATAATATAAAATTAGTACTGAATCACTTTTTTTAATTAGATTATTAAAGTCCTCTTTCTTAATATAGAAACGTACTACCGTTTCTTTATTTGGATTCTCTGACGGAGGTAAGATCACTCTGCTTTTTACTTGAATATAAAAATCTTTTTGAGGCTCTTCTTCCTTATACGTTTGTATCATTTTATTTGTAACGTGAATATCAAAACCAAAATCAATTGGTAATTTGTATGCCTCAAAACCAAGTAAAAAAAACTTACTAATTACTTGATATTCAATACCCATCCCCAGATAATACCTATATTTTTCTGTGTTAAACCCCATATAATATCACCTGATTAATATATTTTCGGCATTATTATACTTCATTCGAAAGCGTAATAATTATATTTTGGTCTAAAATATCTATGTTAAGTACAGATTGATTTTCCGACACATGCAAACCGTTTCGATCATTCTTTCAGTCGACTCAAACATTTTGATTATGTCGATTTTTCAGTGTGAACTTATATAGATGTCTGCTTTAATTATAAAATATTTGTTTTTGGTAATAAACGGTAATAGAATCAATTTTATTGCAGTTGTTTTCTCTTTGAAAAACTTATTCTTCTTCAAAGTTTAAAAGGTATGTGTCATCGATTATATAAGGTAGTGGCTTTTTTATCTCACTAGCAGATTTACCGTCAGAATATAAATTAACTACAATAATGTAAATTTCTTTGTCCCCTAATTTTACTGATTTTATTGGGCTATCGTCATTTTTTTCGAAAGATAAATCTCTTTTATCCAGATTATATATTAAAAGATAACCCGTAGGCTTACCGTAATCTATTGCATAACGGTATGCTTGTACCAATCCTTTTCTGATGTATGCCTTATCATAACCTTTTTCTAAATTAAATAGTTTCACCTCTAGAACCATTGGATCATTGGTTTCAATTAAACCAACTAAATCAGAACGTCCGCTAGGTGAATGTGGTGTTGAAAATGGATAATCAATTCCTTGGTTATGCAAATACTCCTGTAAGTCTAAGGTTAAATTTTCTTCACCGCGTTTTGTATCACTTTCATAAATAGAGAAAAGTCTATCTTTATGAAACCATTCAGTACGGTGCTTATACCTTAATAATAAGTATAAAATTGTACTACCATCTTCAATTTGTTCACAGATATATTCATATAAAGGTTTGAAATATTGTTGTGCAATCACGCGACAACGATCATCAATACTTCTGCTTGGTGTGATATTTAAGAAAAGGGTGTCTAAAACACTTAACTTATTTTCTGAAAAAAGTTTCATTAACGAGTAACATAAAGCAATTTTTTGAATATAGTCGTTCGGATACTCTATAAAGCGTCTATGTCTTCTTTCGTCACCTTTTAAATAGGATTCAATGTCAAAATTTAGTTTTTCTATCTCATGAATAATGGCACTAAGTAAAGAATTGGATTTTATAAAATCTAGAAAAATCTTAATTTCTGAATAGAAATTTTCTTCCCGTGCATATAACACACTATTGGCTCTATTACTCAATTTGAATTTTATATTTTCTAAAACTGGATTCATCTTATTTTTCACCCCACTGAACTATCCTTTGTGATATTGTTACCAGTCATTTTGTCTTATTCTCTTATCCATCAATATTGCAAACAAATAGGACGGAGCCTGCAAGTGCTGTACAGGTACAGTATTTTCTAATGGTACATATTTCAGCGCTTCTTTAAAGGTGTTTTTTGATATTGAGCGATTAGTTCTGCTCAACTCAATAGTATTTCCCTTAACTTTGTACGTAAACTCTCCTCCACGGATTTGCTTAAAAACTTGCCCTTCACATCCCTTGATTCGTTCCCATACGGTTTCAATCATCCTATCCCCCCTACTAACAAAAAGTTTAAAAATATGTTGAGTTCATACTTTAATTATAACCTAATACCCAATTTCAGGAAATTTCAAACAAAAATATGAGCGTTCCATATACTCTCTGAGAATGCCAATGGTTGATAAAAAGTCCCCTCCATACCTCTACCTTTTTCTGCTAAAATAATTCTATACGCTTTAAGGGGGTTTTGTTATGCCAGTGTATAAAGATCACTCCATAAAGAAAAGAGAAAGTTGGTATTATGAATTTGTTTATAAGAAAAAAAGATACAAAAAAAGAGGTTTTGCTAGAAGAACTGATGCAGAAGCAGCGGAGAGACAGAAAAGATACGAATTGCAGCAAGGAATATCCATTCAAGAGTCAAAAATTACTGTAAAAGACTACTTTAAAGAGTGGTTGAGCAGAAGGCATAATCTTTCTCAAAATACGAAAAAACTTTATAAAACCTTTCTTAACAATCATTTAAATTTTTTTGAAAATGTACAACTAAACGATGTTACTCCTTTAATGGTTCAACGATTTATTGATAGCCTTCATCAGAGATATTCCAGCGGTTATGTAAAAAGAATTTACAGCATACTACGGAAAGGATTAAATGATGCTGTTAATTTGGAATTGATTCGACGAAATGTCGCCGATCAGATTGAAAAACCGCGTGAACAGAGAGAAAAACCAATTGAGGTATTTACAGTTGAAGAATTAAAAGAATTTATTAAGATAGCGGAAAAGACAACTCGCTATGCCATTGCCTTTAAAATTCTGGCTCATACCGGAATGCGGCGCGGAGAATTACTCGCTTTAACGTGGGACGATATTGATTTTGAAAGAAAAACAATCAGAATAAATAAAACACTTCTTAAACATCAACGAACGATTCAACACTCTACAAAAACGAAGCAATCTACAAGAGTCATTGCTATTAGCAACTATCTTGTGGAGGAATTGAAAAAACATAAACAAATACAAGAAATTGAAAAAGCAGAGAACGAAAACTATGAGGACAACAACTTAGTTATTTGCACAGTAAACGGAACAAGTGTGTATGTAGATAACTTAACACGGGCATTCCGAAATACTTATAAAAAGATGAAATTAGAAAAGGATATTACATTGCACTCATTAAGGCATACACATGCAACTTTGCTGTTACAACAAAATGTTCATATGAAGGTCGTTTCGGAACGGTTAGGACATGCGAGTATCAAAATGACAATGGATACTTACTCTCATTTGCTTCCAAGCATACAAGAAACAGCAGCCGAAAAATTCGAGCAATTGTTTGAGGAGGAATAAAGTTTTAAATCAATCACTCCAAAAATCACACCAAGTCACCAAAAACACCAAAAATAACGAATGACAACAGAAATAAAAAATCCCTTGAAGCCTTGTGGCTCAAGGGATTTCGCTCGATGATTCCGACTGGGCTCGAACCAGCGACCTCCACCCTGTCAAGGTAGCGCTCTCCCAGCTGAGCTACGGAATCGTATGTTGTTGCAGTGCTCTATCGAACACATATCTTATTATATAAACGCACATGGGGTTTGTCAAATACTTTTTTGAAAAAATGGAGGGACATTTTGGTGGAGTGGTTGTGTGAGGTTTTTTGACATGCTTTCGCATCAATCCGTGATATCTTCCCATTGCCGTTATTTTGTGGGATGTGTTATGATAGGAAGAAATATTTCGGACGGAGGGAAGCTTATGAGATACGTCACGTTAACAGACGTGTTTGTCCATCCGGTTGCGCAAAAGTATTTGAAGCGGTCTGGCATCGCTCATGCGATTGCTACGGCGTATCATGCGTATCGCCTCGCTATTCAGCATGGCGTCAACGCTGACTTGGCGACGAAGGCCGGGCTGCTGCACGATATGGGCCACTATGAGTGGTACTCCAACGGAACATGGGATTACGAACAATATAAACAAAACGATATACATGCGATCAAAGGTGCCGAGCGTGCCCATAAACTGCTCATTCGCTTGGGCGAGCATCCGCAAAATGCCAAGGAGATCGCTTTGGCGATTCTGCTGCATACCGATTCTTATCTGCCTGAAGGCGAATTTAAACGCAAACCGCTGCAGACCATTATCAAGCTGGCGGATGAGGCGGATGAAGAACCAGGCGGCAAGCACCATTACCGGCAAATCGATGATGCGCTCGCATTGAAGAAAATTAAGCAGCTTGATGAACTTGTCAATCGCCAGCTGCAAAAGGAACGTCTTGATGATATCATCTAATAGGATTTTTTATTCGGAATCTGCCTAAACAGCCTTTCCCCGCTCCGGCGCAAGGAAAGGCTGTTTGTGTTTGCTGCCCTTTTCAACAAGCCGGCACAGCCATCGAACCGCGAGTGATTTTGTTTTTCACTCGGATTCAGAAAAACAGCTCCTTTTGAAAAGGCTCCATAAGCAGCGGCCGGTAAAAGCTTCTGTAATCGCTATACTGATGGACGATGTGCTGACGGTTTCGGTTCACTAGCTCCAGCTTTTGCAAAAGCTCCTCTTCCAATTCTACCGCATCGGTCGATACGACATATCGCTCCAGACCGAGCGAAGCGGCACAATCAAATACTTTAAAGCGATAACCGAGCAGCACCGGCGGCACGCTGGCAGCCAATGAAAGCAAATTGGCATGCAACTTTAAATTAATCGTGGCCGAAAAACGGGATAAAAGCCGAATCAGCTGTTTTTCTGAATAGAGCTTTTGATCCCAAACAACGCGGTACGGGCAGCTGATTTTATCATAAAGCCGCTTGCACGCTGCCCGATCATTGTCCCAAACGGCGTAAATATAAATATGATATCCTTGCCTCATCAGCTTTTTTGCTACTTTGGCTAAAGCATTTTCCACCATTTCTTCATTTTGGCCGAATAGTCGATTATAAGTGGTTCCCCAATTAATGCCAATGATTTTTTCGTCGTTTCTTTTTTGGCGAGGGCGTTTCGTTTTCAATAGCAGAGCCGGATCGCTGACGGTATAGATATGGTCATGATCGGCAGCTAACGCTTCAAGCAGTTTTTGGCTCAGCGGTCCGCGAATCCCGGCAAAAGCAGCTGCGGCCATCGCATGCTTAAGCATAAATGAATCTTGCAAAGAAAAATATTTTGTAAGATCGGGCAGCTCGTTGGCGAGCAAAAGATCGACATCTCGCTTGTCAATTCCATCGATTCCGCTTCCCCACACTAACACCTTTTTTTCCATCTGCGTCGCTTGTTGTAAAATTTGCATATATTCAGGCTTTATCAGCGATCCCCCGCCCAGCACAACCACATCATAAGGAGCGATCTGTTCGGCGCACACCAGCGGCAGAGAAAAAGCGATTTTTTCATATTGGCCGTATTTCTTGCTAAAACGCTGAAACAAGCGCCATGACAATTCGTCTCCTAAATTTCGAAAGCCTACCCATCCCAAATACAACACCTTCGTCATAGCAACACTCCTTATAGCGACAGCCTTGACCGATCCGCTTTTCTATTCGTTTCTTTGTAAATGTATATTCCAACCAGCTTTATCGACAGTCTCCCTTTTCGTGAAACAACCGCTTTTTTTATCTTCTTTTTGCGGATAATGACATCGATTCATCAGCTAAGGAGGAAATCATAGGCATGAAGGACAAAAACGGATTTTCTCCATGTATAGCATATTAAGGAGGATTTCTAGTGGTGAACCTTCCAGGGGAAGTGAGCGGATGATAAACAAGCCAAATCATGATAAGATGAAGCATAAAGCGGGATACGGACAGGAGGAACTCAAGTGGACCCATTATTGCAGGTGTTTGTCAAAGTCGCTGAAAAACAAAATTTCACTCGCGCTGCGGAGGAGCTGCACATGACACAGCCGGCAGTAAGCCAGCATATTCAGACATTAGAGCGCCTCACAGGAACAAAGCTGATTGAACGAAATAATAAGTATGTAAAGCTGAATAAAGCGGGACAGATTGTCTATCATCATGCTAAAGAAATATTGGGGCTTTATACCCGCATGAACCATTTGCTTGATGACTTAATGAACCGGGCGAGCGGCACGCTCGCGATCGGCGCCAGCTACACTTACGGCGAATATATTCTTCCCCATCTGATAGCACAATTGCGTGCACAATATCCGGACATTCAACCGACCATCACTATTGGCAATTCTCATGAAATCACGGAATTAGTAAGCAATCATCAATTAGATATCGGCATTATCGAAATGGAGATTGAACCGAAAGATGTCTATATCGAGCCATTTGCCGAGGACGAAATGTTCATCATCGCCTCCGCCCATCATCCGTGCGCTCAAAAGCAAACGGCGACAATGGAGGAGCTTTGCCGCGAGACATGGATCATTCGCGAACAAGGATCAGGCACGCGCAAAGCAACCGATCAGCTATTTGCAAAATCCTACTGTTATCCACGCCAGCTCATGGAGTTTGGCAGTACCCAGTTAATCAAAGAAGCGGTAGAAGCAGGGTTGGGAATTACCTTTCTTTCACAATGGACGGTGAGAAAGGAATTGGCGCTTGGTTCTTTGCGGCAAATCCATATAGATGATGCGCCTTTTGTGCGCCAATTCTCCTTTATTACGCAAAAGACGCCGTTTTACACAAAAGCGATGGAAGTGTTTATCGATATTTTGCGGGAGCAGGGCGCAACCAAAAGCTTTTTGGGCGGGTGATCATAGAAGGACATCCCGCCCATTCCTTCGAACGAAAAAATATGGAGCGGCTGCTTGCCAATCCGCTCCGCTATAAGCTCCATCCTCTCAACTATATATGGGCTAAACGACAAAAAAAGAGAGGAAGGATAGCAAAATCGATGTGATACATATTGCAACCAACGGGCGCAACGCTTTTGTCCGCAGATCGCGAAGGCTGACATTTAAGCCGAGGCCTACCATCGCCGCTGTCAGCATAAAAGAAGTCAAAGAAGAGAGGCTGTTTAAAAGTGGCTTCGGGATAGAAACGACGCTGCCAAATAAGCTTAACAGCATAAAACCGAGTAAAAACCAAGGAAATTCGATTTTCTTTTCTTTCATGTCAGCGTTCTTCTTTTTTCGCTTCATCCAATACATACATAACAAGCTGAGCGGTAGAAGCAATAGAACCCTCCCCAGCTTCGCCAGCAATGCAAAAGCTAACGCATCCTGTCCGGCCGCCGCACCGGCTAGCGCCACATGCGCCATTTCGTGCAAGCTGATTCCGCACCAAATTCCGTAATGCTTATGAGAAACGGGCAGAAATGGCTGAATGAATGTATAAGCCAATGAAAAAACTGTCCCAACCAGCGCAATGATTCCTACCGATATCGCCGTATCTTCTTCCTTCGCCTCTATAATCGGAGCCACAGCGGCAATCGCAGCGGCCCCGCACACCCCTGTTCCAATTCCAAGCAACAGCGATAAAGAAGCGTTCGCTTTGACGATTTTGCCGAGTGCCATCATCATCCAAATGGAAAAAACGATGACGGCCGCATCGCGAAGAAGAAGCCCTAAACCTTGATGAATGACAACGGCCATATTCAGCTTTAAGCCAAACAAAATGATCGCCATCCTTAATAAGTGTTTGGCGGCAAATTGAATTCCAGACCGAAGCGCTTCCGGGTAGCCAAAAAAGTGGCGATACATAACGGCCAGCACAATCGCACAGGCAAGCGGCCCTAAATGCTCCAAGCCGGGAATGGATGCGAACGCAAAGCCGAGCGCCGCAAACAAAAAAGAAAAGGCAACTCCTCCTATCCACCTCCAAGCCAAACGGCGATCCGAAGACGGTTGCTTGAAAACAGCCATGATGTCGTTTTTCATTGATGCTTCACCTCTTTATTATAATGGATCGTCCAGATCGCTGACCAATGGTCCTCTTCAGCATATCCCGGTTTCTTTCATAAGTGAAATAATAATTTTCAATAAATACCATAAGTAAATTTTATAACAATCGTCATCTACGCTTGTCTCCGGTCGGGACAACGATGGGTCGTCTGCCGAATAATAAAAAAATAGACCTTCCTTCATGCAACAGCACATGTTTAGAAAGGTCTATTTTCCACAGGCGGTGGTCCATATTCAATTGAAAGAGGCTACCTTCTCGCATGCTCTTAACCTAAGAAAAAGCGGACGTTGGCTTTTAGAATGATCGAGCCAAACTTTCTTTCGCGCTGACATAGGACAATCCTTGTTCAAAGTCGGCAATCAAGTCTTCTGCGGCCTCCAATCCGACACTTAAGCGCAGCAAGCCATCTGTAATTCCTCTTCGTTCTCTTTCCTCTTTTGGCATCGCCGCATGCGACATTTTAGCCGGATACGATAAGATCGATTCGACCGCTCCTAAGCTGACGGCAAACACCGGAATTTGGACATGCTTGACAAACGTACGGACGGCCGCTTCATCTGCTAAGCGAAACGAAAGCACCGCGCCAAATCCCTCTGCTTGGTACCGTTGTACCGAATGTCCCGGATGATAAGAAAGTCCTGGATAATACACTTCCTCTACCTTTGGGTGCTTCGCTAAAAACGAAGCGATTTTCAGCGCCGATTGACTTGATTGCTGTAAACGGACGTGAAGGGTTTTTAAGCCGCGCAGAACGAGCCAAGCATCTTGCACTCCCAATATGGCGCCAAAGGCATTTTGCAGCTTATACAGCCGCTCAGCCAGCCCGCGATCTTTGACAACCGCTAACCCGGCCACCACATCGCTATGTCCTGATAAAAATTTTGTCGCGCTATGCAACACAACATCGACGCCGAGCTCAAGCGGCCGCTGCAATGCCGGAGTCATAAACGTATTGTCTAAAAAGGTTAAACAACCGTTCGCTTTTGCCAGCTTCACAATGCCGCAAATATCCGTAATTTTTAATAGCGGGTTGGAAGGGGTTTCTACATAAATCACTTTTGTATTTGGCCGGATGCGGGAAGCGACTGCATGCAAATCCGTCATATCGACAAACGTGTACTCGATGCCAAAACGGCTTAATACCTCGGTAATCATTCGGTACGTTCCGCCGTATACATCTTCGGTCACGAGCACATGATCCCCTTTGGAAAGCAGCAAAAACGCGGTCGAAATCGCCGCCATTCCCGAAGAGAAGGCAAAGCCGCGGATTCCTCCTTCCAGCTCCGCTATCGTCTCTTCAAGCGCCTCGCGCGTCGGATTTCCAGATCGGCTATAATCATACTTTCCAAACACATCAAAATCCGCTTGATGGAACGTCGAAGCGTGCTGAATGGGCACGCTGACCGCTCCTGTCTGCTCATCCACTTTCCATTTGTTATGCAATAAGTTGGTTTGAAATGAAAATGATTTTTCCATTGCGCTACACCTCTTTCATATTTTCCAAGGCCTGCGACAAATCAGCGATTAAATCCTCCACATGCTCAATGCCTACAGAAAAGCGCAATAAGCGGTTGCATACCCCATTGGCAATCCGAATCTCTTCAGGGATATCGGCATGTGTTTGCGTCGCCGGGTATGTAATAAAGCTTTCAACTCCTCCTAAGCTTTCAGCGAATGTAATGACGTTTAAGCTTTGCAAAAAGCGGTTGACCCACCGCTCTTCACGCAGGCGGAAGGACAGCATGCCTCCTCTTCCTGGATACAGCACATCCGTGACCGCTTCGTGTGATGCCAAAAATTCGCTGATTCTCCGCGCATTTTCTTCATGTTGCCTCATTCGCAGCGCCAGTGTTTTCATGCCGCGAATCAACAGCCATGAATCAAATGGCGACAGGACCGCGCCGATTGCGTTGTGATACTCGGCCAGCCGTTGACAAAGAGGCTCACCCTTTGCGACGACGAGACCAGCGAGCACATCATTATGACCTCCTAAATATTTTGTTGCGCTATGGATGACGAGATCCGCTCCGTGGCGAATCGGCTGCTGGATCACAGGCGTATAAAACGTATTATCCACAATCAAAAGCAGCCCGTGGCGTTTGGCCAGTTTCGCCACCTCGTCGATGTCTGTCTCCTGCATAAGCGGGTTTGTCGGCGTTTCTAAAAAAATCGCCTTTGTGTTTTTCGAAATCGATTTCTCCACTAATTGTATGTCGCGAAAGTCAACATAATGAAACGCTAAGCCGTACTTTCTCCAGCCTCTTTCAAACAGCCGATACGTTCCTCCATATAAATCGGCAGACACTAAAAATTCATCACCGCTTTCAAACAGGGAAAGCACCGTCTGAATCGCCGCCATTCCCGAACTGAATGCATACCCTTGATCTCCTCCCTCCAGTTTAGCAATGGCTTCTTCTACAATTTTGCGCGTCGGGTTTCCGGTACGGATGTAATCAAATCCTGTTGATTGGCCAATTCCCTCATGGCGGTAAGCGGTGGAAAAATAGACAGGCGGATTGACGGTTCCTGTCAGCTTCTCGCTTCTGTTGCCAATCTGCGCCAGTAAGGTTTCTACTTTTTCCATCCTTTTTTCTCCTTCCTTTCCTCCAATAAAAAAAGCCTTCTTTAAGAAGAAGACTTTTACAGATCAACAAAAGCGCTTCTTCTTATCTTTCGAATTGAAACCAATTCGCTGGATTTAGCACCTGACCGATATCGGCTGGTTGCTGAAGCTTCACTGGGCCAGTTCCCTCCGCTTCTCTTGATAAGAATGAACGACGATATGGAATTTTCTGATTTTCTATCAATTTACATGATTTTCTGATAATTTGCAAGCTTTTTTTTACTGCGCGGTATATCCTCCATCGATCACAACGGCCTGCCCGGTAATTCCCTTTGCTTTTTCGCTTGCTAAAAAGAGCGCATAATCGGCCACTTCTTTCGTTGACAGCAGGCGCTGCTGCGGCACAAGCGGATAAATGACTTCCTCTAATACATGCTCAAGCGGCACGCGGCGTGTTGCGGCCAAATCGGCCAGCTGGTTGCGTACAAGCGGCGTATCGACATATCCCGGGCATAAAGCGTTCACTGTAATACCATGAGCGGCTCCTTCTAGAGCAGCTACTTTGGTTAGGCCAATGACCCCATGTTTCGCGCTATTATACGCCGCTTTGCCGGCAAAGCCGACCAAACCGTTAATCGAGGCCATATTGATAATCCGGCCATAACGCTGCTGCTTCATGATGGGGAATATATGCTTTATCGCCAAAAACGGCGCGATAAGCATGACGCGAATCAGTTTTTCAAACGATTCGGAAGGAAATTCTTCAATCGGCGCCACATGCTGCAGCCCAGCGTTATTCACTAAAATGTCAATCCGGCCATAACGAGAAACAGTTTGAGCCAACATTTGTTTGATTTCCTCTTCTTTTGTTACATCACACTTCAGTCCCCATGCATCCCAGCCTTGTGCACATAACGATTCGGCTGCTTTTTGGACAGCCCTTTCATTGATATCACTAAGAACGACTTTCGTGCCATGCTCAGCAAAGCATTTGGCGATTTCAAAGCCGATTCCTTGCGCCGCTCCTGTTATGAACAATACTTGATCGTCTACCATTTTTCATTCCTCCTCGTTCATATCCCTAGTCCTAATGAGAAAAGAATAATCGCAAGAATCGTCCCAAGAGCAGGTACAATAACCGTTAAAGCCCCAACCGCGCCATATGCCTCGCGGTGCGTTTCACCGCAAATCGCTCGAATCGTTGTCACGACATAGCCATTATGCGGCAAAGAATCCAAAGCTCCTGACGAAATCGCGACCACCCGATGCAGCGCTTCAGGATGGACTCCCATATCCAAATAATGCGGAGCGAGCAACGGAAGAGCAATAGCCTGACCTCCTGATGACGAGCCGGTTAGGCCAGCGATGACACTGACAGCAATAGCGCTGCCAATTAATGGACTGCCTGGAATACTGGTAATCGCGTGCACGGCATCCGTAAACGCTGGAACGGCTTTCGCCACACCGCCAAAACCGACGACGGCCGCCGTATTTCCAAGCGCGATCAATGCGCCTAAAGTTCCCTCAGAAACAGCCCCGCTAAAGTTTTGGAAATAGCGGCGATTGAGAGCATATACCGCAATGACTCCGCCAAGAAGCGCCACGATTAATGCCGATTGCTGCAACGAATGATGGAAAACAAAAGCAATTACCAACACGACAAGAAGCGGAATAAACCCCAAAATAGGAGGCGGCAATTCCCTTGTACCGTCCAGTGGATCTCCCTCTCTTGCTACAAATTTCTCTCCTTTTGCAACCGCTTTCATCACCATGCGCTTTAACCACCAATACCCGAAAATCGCCATGAAAATGGAGACAATGATGCTAACTTCCCAACCTGCATACGGCGATGTTTTTAAATACTCAATGGGAATCCAGTTTTGAATTTCCGGCGAACCAGCTGATGTCATCGAAAACGTCACGGACCCAAACGCTAATGCCCCCGGAATAAAACGCCGCGGCAAATTCGCTTGTTTAAATAAACTGACAGCCATCGGATAAACGGAAAACGCTACGACAAATAGGCTGACACCGCCGTATGTCAGTACGGCGCAGGCAATTACAACCGCCAAAACCGTTCGCTTCATGCCAAGCTTTGCGACAATCCATTGTGCTACACTTTCTGCCGCTCCGCTATCCTCCATGACTTTTCCAAAAATGGCGCCAAGTAAAAACATTAAATACCACGATTGAATAAAACTAGAAAATCCCGCCATATAATTTCCGACAAAGCTGGCCTCCCCCTCGCCAACCTGCTGCGGGAAAAGGGCCAATCCGCCCAGCACCGCCACCAAAAGGGCGCATAACGGCGCGGCAATAAATAAATTCATCCCTCTCATGGTCAAATAAATTAATAAAGCCAATCCCCCAATGAGACCGATCATACTCCACATTTCCTCAGCACCCCCTATATTTGTCTCCAACACAACAGCGGTCAACGACTTACAGTTTCACGCAGAAAAAGGTAAAAGCGATGCGTTTCCTCATCGACATTTCGGCACCAATTGACCTCGCCTTCTTTTCTCCCCTCCTTTTTAGAGTGATTCACTTGTTTTTTATTGCAAAAAATATGCCAATAAAAAGGAATGAAACGAAAACCGTTTGATTGTCCTCCTGTCCTTTCCATTCCGTTCCTCTGGAAGCTCTTTCATCAGCATTTGAATCACGGCAATTAGAAAAGCGCAAAGCGCCCGCCGAGGAGGCTATGGCCGCCGCAGTGCGGGACGGAGCGACTTGAGCCGATGGCGCTTGCAGTTAAACAGCACCTTACTTAAAAAGGACAAGATATACATCCCAATATGACGAAAAGATTCCGCTTTCCCGGAATGATTTCCGAAAAAGCGGAATCTTTACATTATGATAAACCGTATTTTTTGATTTTTTCATACATGGCTGATTTGCTGATGCCCAGTTCTTTCGCGGCTTTTTGTTTATCACGGCCGCAGCGCTGCAGGCTTTGTTGAATCGCTGCTTTTTCTGTTTCCTCCAGCAGTTCTTTTAGTGTTTTTCCTTTCATTTGATAAGATGAATTCGCTTTCAAATATTCCGGAAGGGCATCCACTGTAATCGTTTCGCCATTGGCAAAATGAACCGCCACCTCCATGACATTTTCTAATTCACGAATATTCCCCGGCCACACATGCTGTCGCAGCAGCTTCATGACCTCTGCGCTGACTGCATTCACTCTTTTCCCTGATCGCTTGGCGATTTTTTTCATAAAATGATAAGCGAGCATTTCGATATCCCCTGGCCGTTCGCGCAGGGGCGGAATCACAAATGGAATCACATTAATTCGATAATAAAGATCTTCGCGAAATCGTTTTTCCTCTACCATTTTTTCTAATGGGCGATTGGTAGCGGCAATGATTCGGACATCGACAGATACCGTCTTTGTCGAGCCGATCGGCTCCATTTCTTTTTCCTGCAGCACACGCAGCAGCTTGACTTGCATATGCAATGGCAAATCGCCAATTTCGTCAAGAAAAATGGTGCCGCCGTCAGCGAGCTGAAATTTGCCTTTCTTTCCGCCCTTTTTGGCGCCTGTGAAGGCTCCTTCCTCATAACCAAATAACTCGGATTCCAATAAATGCTCGGGAATGGCGCCGCAATTGACTTTAACAAACGGTTTTTGGCTTCTGCTGCTGAGCTGATGGATGCTGTGAGCGAACAATTCTTTGCCGGTGCCGCTTTCCCCGCGGATGAGCACAGAAATATCGCTATCAGCAATTCGTTTGACTTTTTCCTTTAATTCTTCCATTTGCTTTGAACACGATATTAAATGCGTCAGTGTATATTTCGCTCCATTGTTTTCCGTCCATTCTTGAAAATAGGTTTGCAGCTGCAACAATAAACTTTTAATATGGCTATTCATTCGCTTCCATTCATTTGTATCTCGAAAAATGACCGTACCCACCGCGCCAATAACCCTTCCGTCCACCACGATGGGAATGCGGTTCGCAATCATATAATTTCCCTTAATGTAGTGCAAATCAGCGATCTCTTCTTTCCCTGTCTTGACTACAATATGCATTCGCGTATTTTCAATGACCTCTGTCACATGCTTTCCGATTACCTCTTCTTGTTTCCTCTCCAAAAATTCACAATAATTTTTATTCATATAAATAATGTTCCCTTTCTCATCTACCACAACAATCCATTCATAAGCGTTATTAATGACCGCCTCTAAAATTTGATGCTGAAAAATAACATTCTCCACCTGTCGCTCCCCCTTCCGTCCCCATAAAACCGCTTTTGTAATCATAAGTTTGACAAAGACAGCCAAACACCTTCTCGATCGCTCTCACTTGACGTATTCACACTCAAATGAGCAGGTAAGCGATCCACATAATCGATGGAGCTGTCAGTATCCTGTTGTTCGAGCGCATTTTTTGGGGGACAAAAGCCGGAGCAACGCCGCTTTCAGACCATTTGAGTGCTGAATTGCCTATCGGTCCCATTGTGAAGCGGCAGTTATATAAATGCTTGAGCATGACATACTTTGTCGAAAATATGTTACAATATTGATGAACCTTTATTTTATGATGGAGGATGCAAGCAATGATGATACAAAAAGGAGTAGTCAATGAACAAACGATTTACAGCCGGGAACTCGATGAGGAAGTAAAACTGTTGATTTATGTGCCAAGCACCTTTTCTCCACTTTATAAATATTCTCTTTTAATCGCCCAAGATGGAAAAGATTATTTCATGTTTGGAAAAGTCGGGCGCGTGATTGAGAAACTGATGGAGGAACAAAAAATTGACCGTACGATCGTCGTCGGCATTCCATATAAAGATGTCCATGACCGCTACGAAAAATATCATCCAAACGGCAAACAGCATGCCGCTTATCTGAAATTTTTAACGACGGAGCTTGTGCCTTATTTAGATCAAGAGTTTCCTACCTATCAAATGGGAATGGGCCGCGCCTTAATCGGCGATTCCTTAGGTGGAACCGTTTCGCTGCTAGCTGGTCTTACATATCCGCATACGTTTGGAAAAATCGCGATGCAATCACCGTACATCAATGAAGCGATCATCAAGAAAATGGAGCATTTTTCTGATCCGCATCTGCTTCATGTCTATCACTCCATCGGCAGCGAGGAAACAGCGGTAAAAACGACAAACGGCAACATTGAAGATTTTGTGACACCGAATCGGCAGGCACATGATCTTTTTGTCCGAAAGGGTTTTTCTTATCAATACGAGGAATTTGCAGGCGATCATGCGTGGACGTATTGGCAGCCTGATCTTCCGAAAGCGCTTGAACATATTCTCTCTCTTTAGCGCAATGTTACACTATAATATTTTTCAAAATTTTGTTATAATTAAATAATACCGCAATATAGGGAGGGATTGAGTTGAAATACGGGATTGCTCTTTTTCCATCAAAACAGATACAGGATTTTGCGAATTCATACCGAAAACGCTATGATAGCCATTACGCACTCATTCCGCCGCATATCACGCTGAAAAACGTATTCGAAGCGGACGACATTCAAGCGCAAACGATTATTAAAACGCTTCGCCAAATTGCTGCGGAAACCGATGTAATTCCGTTAAAAATTACAAAATTCAGCTCGTTTTATCCGGTGAACAACGTCATTTATTTAAAAGTGGAGCCAAACGAGACGCTTCAGGAGCTTTATAAAAAATTGCACAGCGGTGTTCTTACAGACCAATCTGATTATACGTTTGTCCCGCATATTACGATTGGCCGCAATTTATCGGACGCTGAGTATTTTGATGTATTTGGGCGGCTTAAAATGCAAACGGTGCATTTTGAAGAAACAGCCGATCGCTTCCATTTGCTTTATCAGCTGGAGGATGGCGCTTGGACTGTGTATGAAACCTTCCTGCTTGGAAAGGACCGAGAATAGCATGGAAGTGGCATTCGGCAGAAAAGACGATCAAGAGCTGTACAGCGACGCTCTTTTTGTGCGGAGAAAAGTATTTATTGAGGAGCAGGGCGTTCCTGAAGAAGAGGAAATCGATTTTTTTGAAGAAGACTCCGTGCATTTCGTTCTTTACGCACAAAACCAGCCGGTGGGAGCGGGAAGGCTCCGCATGATCGGGGATGGCATCGGCAAAATGGAGCGCATTTGCATTTTGCCCCATTATCGCAACAAAGGAGCCGGTCGCCTGATTATGGAGCGCATCGAGAAATTTGCCAGAGAAAGCGGTTTACGGCAGGCGAAATTGAATGCGCAAACACACGCTGAACCTTTTTATCAAAAGCTCGGCTATGAAACCGTTTCCGGCGTATTTATGGATGCAGGCATTCCGCATGTGACGATGATAAAAACACTCTAGGACCGTATGATCATACGGTCCTTCAAACTGCGTCAGTCCGCTTATGAACGCTTTCATTCGCTTCTCGTCTTTGCTCGTCTACGCTCCTTGTCTGCCAATCATTTTCAAGCGAGTCCGATGTGAAACCATCACCATCAATAAAGGATATAAAAATGGTTGTAGACAACGTCAACATGGACGTTGTCTACAACCATTGGGACCGTAATCATCATGCGGTCCTTTTTTCATAAGGCGCAATCCACAATGCATGCCGCTGAATGGAAAGCACAGCTTTTTCATCCTTGACCAGCTTTAACAAGTAGCCGGTTATAGCGGTGCGATATAGCACCCATGAAGAAAGGCGGCTTGTCTCGATCTCCCAGCGCGTACACATTTCGCGAACCAATTGTTCATGGCTCAATCCGTCTGGCGCGTTTTTGATCACATCCTCCATGCTTTCGAGTACGCGCTGATGCCAAGCGATATTCTGGCGAATTAGCTCCTCAGCATCTTCTTCATAGGCCCCATGCCCAGGAACGGCGCGCTTTACAGGCCATTCAAGCAAACATTTAAGGGTTTGCAGCGTTTGATCGGCATCCACAAGATAAGGGATTTTATGCTTTTGTAATGTTTCTCGTCCAAAAAAGGCATCGCCCGCATACAGCACATCGTGAATCTGATAGCCCAGCTGATAATAGCTATGTCCTGGCAAAGCGATGCTGTTGATTTGGATGCCTTGAATGTCCCATACTCCTTCGCTTACTACCTCATCAATCCGGATCGCTTCTCCTTCCAAAAACTTATTTCGCATATCCAGCGTCGGCCAATTTCCTTGAAACAAATAGATCGGTTCAAGCACTGGATTGCGCAAAATCGCTTCTTCTAAAACAGGAGCCATCGTATAAATGTTTCGCTTGTTTTGCAAATACGCTGCTCCTCCGTAATGATCCGCGTGAGCATGAGTGATAAGAAGGTGAGTAAGCGGCAGACGTTCCTGATCCAATTGATTCAATACCTTTCTCATCGCTCCTTGATCAAGCCCCGCATCAATCAAAATTCCTACCTCTCCATCGCAAACATAGCCAATGTTCACAGCTCCTTGAAAATAATAGCAATGATGGTTAATACGAATCAGCTTCATGAAACTCCTCCAGCTTAAATGGATTGATTCAACCGTTGTCCTTTACCTGTCAGCTCTGCTTCAAACCGAGCAGCGGCTGTTTGTTTTTCTTTGTCGGGACGCCTAGATCGGGAACGCTGATAAGTAGCCGCGTTGTTTTGCTCCGCTATTCGGCTACATGCTGTAATCGGAAATGCCGCCGGCACCCCCGAATGCGTTCGTCCAGGTCGATTCGCATAATAAAAAAAGGCGTCATATGGAAATCCCACTGTATACATATTGGATTCCTCCTTTTTAATTTAAATTCGCTCCTTCACAAACAAATCCTTTTTTTCTCATCTTATGTTTTGTTAAGATAAACATTGACGTTCGCAAAAGACAAAAAGGAGCTTTCGATAATGGATAAAGCAGTTTATAAAGGAAAAACGCTGCGGCTTGCGTCACTGCCCAGAGAAAAATATGAAGCGTTATATGAGGCCGCCTTGCGCGGACAGATTACCTGTACGATATGCGGCGATCCAGTTCAACTATATTTAGGCATTCAACAACAGCCACATTTTTACCATGAGGAGAGACACGTTTGCTCCCCTTCCTCTTCAATCAAACCATTCGAACATCCAGAATGGCGAAAACCGCTCGCTTATCAGGCTGCGTCACCTTTTTTGAAAACCCAACCAATCCCAAGCAAGCAGCAGGCGCCGGCCATTGCATCACTTCCTTTAGACGCCGCCCAGCTGCAAGCGGTGCAAACAATTGAAGGACCGCTGCTTGTATTAGCGGGAGCCGGGAGCGGAAAAACACGTGTATTAACAGCACGAACAGCTTATATGATCGAGGAACGAAACATCCCTCCTTCTGCGATCATGCTTGTAACATTTACGGCAAAAGCAGCAAATGAAATGAAAGCGCGGCTTCTTACATATCAAAATATGAATCAAGCAATCTTATCCCGGCTTGTAGCTGGCACATTTCACAGCATTTTTTACCGCATGCTTGTCCATTTCCATCCACAGCGCTGGCATTCGAGCCGTCTGCTAAAATGGGAATGGCAGAAGGAACAAATGATAAAAGAAGCGGGACGCGAGCTTGATTTAGATGAACGCGAATTTGCCTATGACCAAGCGTTACAACAAATCTCTTATTGGAAAAACACGCTTGCCACTGTGGAACGTGTTCGAAGCAGCGGCCAATGGGAAGAGCGAGTTCTTTATTTGTATAAACGCTACGAGGAGATGAAGCGGGAACGAGGATTATTCGACTTCGATGATATGCTGTTAGGGTGCTACGAAATGCTAACGGAGCAGCCTTCTTTGCTTGCGCGCTACCAGGATCGGTTTCGCTACTTCTTAATCGATGAATTTCAAGACATTAACCGCGTGCAATACGACATTATCAATATGCTATGTGCTCATACGAGAAATCTTTGCGCCGTCGGCGACGATGACCAAGCGATTTATTCATTTCGCGGTTCTGATCCCTCGTTCATTTTAGAATTTGATCGTCACTATCCTGAAGCGAAAGTCGTTGCCCTTACTGAAAATTATCGTTCGTCCCATCATATCGTAGAAGTCGCCAACACTGTCATTTCGCGAAATCGCTTCCGACGCAGCAAACAAATGAGGGCGCAATTTGCCGATGATGAACCCGTGCTTTTCTTTTTTCCGTATGATGAAGAAGAAGAGGCGACAATGGTAGTGGAGGATATTAAAGAACGGCTTCAGCACGGAGCTAAACCTAGCGATTTTGCCATCCTCTATCGTACTCATACCACATCGCGTGCGATTTTTGAACGTCTCGTGCAGGCCGGACTTCCTTTTGTTGTGGAGCAGGACGGCGAATCTTTTTATCAACGCCGCTTTGTTCGTTATTTACTTGCTTATTTGCGGCTTAGTCTGGATCCCAATCATGAAGAAGCCATCAACGATCTGCTTGTGTCTCTCTTTTTAAAGCAGTCGCTTCTTCAAGAAATAAAGGCCGTAAGCATTCTTGAAGATTGTTCGCTTTTGAAGGCTTTAACAAGCTTATCGTCGATTTATCCATTTCAAAGAAAAAAATTAAAAAACATTTTTCCTTTCTTCAAAAGCTTAGCGAAGTTGAAGCCAATTGAGGCGATTGAGATGATTGAGACGGAAATGGGATTTTCAGAGTTTCTTAAAAAACGAGGAAATGAAGGCAATGTGATTGAAAAGGGGAGCGATGATATTCGGGATGTAAAGGTAGTAGCCAAAAAGTTTAAAACCGTTCCCGCGTTTCTCAAACATGTGGACACGATGATGGAAGCTGCCAGACAGCTGCCCAAGCAAAAGACAGCCCCAAACGCCATTCAGCTCTCGACGATTCATCGGGCCAAAGGATTGGAATATCCGTATGTATACGTGTTGGGAGCAGTGGAAGGAAGTATTCCACATGACTATGCCATGGAAGCAAATCGCAATGGAGACCCGCTTCCCTTAGAAGAAGAGCGACGTCTCCTATACGTTGCGATTACAAGAGCGAAACGTTCACTTCATCTATCTGTTCCAGCACATAGACGAATGAAAACCGCTCAGCCATCACGCTTTTTAAAAGAATTGGTTCGGCAAACGACCGAGGGAGCTCCCGTATAGAGACTCCCTCCTCGTTACTTTTTGTTGTTGTTCAGCATATTCGCAATGGTATTAAAATCTAGTTGTTTACCGTTTTTGGTGATCATCTTCACAATTTGGTCTTCTAATTCTTTCGGCACTTTTCGATTAGCGATTTGCGCTACTCGCTTTACAACCCCGCGCACTGTTTGCTCATCTTTAAAGTTTGCATTTTGTAATGAATTAGCCAGTTCAAATATATCTTTCATATTCACGCCTGTTTTCTTTTCAACGTTTTTAAAAAATTGGTTATCCATCTTTCCATCCTCCCTTTTACTATTACATCGTATGAAAAAACGAATAAGAAGTGCATCCATTCAAAGAAAAAGTACGAGCTGCTCTTTTCTCAACCAGCCCGTACCTTCGGTTCATTAACCTACAAACGCCGCACCCACGATAATTAACAAAATAAACAACACGACGATTAACACGAATGTAGAACCGTAACCATAACCGCCGCCGCCGTAGCCATAACCACCATAACCACCGTATCCACAATATCCAAACATTGCGTTGCACCTCCTTGCATGTTGGTAGTTCTATCGTATGCAGGAATGACGAAAACGGTATGGGCGCTTATGATTTAAAATTCCGGAAAATTCTCTCCATTTGTTTTCCTTTTTTCCCAAACCAGCTATTGATATAGCCGATATTTCCTTCAATATCTTTTAAAAATTGGCCGTTCATTTTTTCAATTTCCTTTATTTTTTGTTCAAATTCCTGTCCCCACTTTTCAAATCGTTTAATAAATTGGTCATGTCCTTCATGCTTAGATTTGGCGATATCCCGCAATGCTTTTTCAAATTTTTCGCTCATCCCTTCACCGCCTTTCTATCAGATTATTTATGCAAAAAGCCAAACAATGTGCGCGATAAATTCGGAAGATTAAAAAATTGGCATAAAAGTAAGGATGTTTTGAGGGCGGAAAGAAGCACTGACTTGCCTTCGGTTGTGGGAAAAACGGGGATTCTTCTTTTGAAATGATAATAGGTTCAATTTTCTGTTTGTTGAGCATGACGCATAAGTAGTGTGGATACCTCTCCATATTTATAAACCTGCCTATCATCATAATAGGCTATATGGACTCCAATAGGGTCAAGCAATGTCAATGGGTTTTTATTGGATCATCAACACATCTGTTATATTATCAACACTTGTGATAAGGCATATCGATTCTTTTTTACAAACGAAATATGATAAAGTAGAAGCGGATGAATTCAACATGTGAATAAGGAGGAATTTCGGTTGAAAGAGTTGCAAACCATTGATCAATTCCAAGAGGTCATTTCCGGGGAACAGCCGGTTATTGTCAAATTTTATACAACATGGTGTCCTGATTGTGTGCGCATGGATATGTTCATCGCTGATATTGTCAATGAATATTCACAATACGATTGGTTTCAAATCAATCGTGATCATGTGCCAGAGCTTGCTGAAAAATACCAGGTAATGGGCATTCCTAGCTTGCTTGTGTTTCAAAAAGGCGAAAAAACGGCTCATCTTCACAGCGCTAATGCTAAAACGCCTGAGGAAGTAAAAGAATTTTTACGATCCGTTTTCTCTAAATAAAGTGGAATAAGCCAGTGGAATTCATTCGTTTTCCCTCGCTCTTTCCGAGACCGCACGCATTATGCAACTACATCGCCAAAAAATAGCGTTTCAATCTACTTAAAAAGGGTGTCCCGAGGTTTTGCTAAATCGGGCACCCTTTTTACAAGATCCTAGTAGTCAATCTCTTCATACTCCTTTGGATGAGGCGTCACATGCTCGTCGTTGTATGTCCATTTAATGTCGATTTCTTCATCGGTCGTATAAGCGGGCTGTTCCGTCTCTTTTTTCTTTAACGATATTTTTATATCCTCATCTGTTGTTGTCACTTTTTTCTTCATTCAGGCCACTCCCTTTTAATTTTTTAATAACGGCTCTACTTTTGCCAACAGATTACGAATTTTTTCCGCATTTTTCTGATACATCGCCTTCGCTTCCTCTGCTTTTGTCTCTAAAGCAAAGATCTCAAAATCTGCCTCGACCTTTTTCAGAGCCGCCAGTAGCAGTTGCTTTTCTGACGCTTCCGGTATTTGAATTTTATCATCATATAAATCGACGGTTAGCTGGCCGTATGAATCCACTTGGGCAATAAAAACATTTTCCAACGTTACCCCTTGCTTCTCTAACTCCATTTGGAGCCATCTGCGATTTAATCCGGCAGTTGAGAGCGGTTCGTCTAGAATTTTTCCATCCATAATCACCGTCTGCGGCTCTTTTTCGTTTGGAGCATTTGGAAAGACATCGCCAACCGCTAGAGGCTGTTTTTCCCTTTTCAATAAAACGTTTAAATCTCCATTCGGTTCTAATACGGCAAATTCGACGTCCGCCAAGCGAAATACGTCTTTTTTTCGCAGCTGCTCCATCAATTCATCAATCGTGTATTTTTCCTTTTTCAAGTTATCTTCTAATACTTTTCCGTTTTTAATGAAAACCGTTGAATTCCCTTCGACAAAATCGCGGAATTTTTTATTTTTCAATGAAATATACGAGACGGCAACAGGAACTAAAGACCATATTAAAATGCTGGGGATTCCTTCCCTTAGATTAATACTGAGGTCGACCGACATAGCTGCCGCAATATCGCCGACCGTAATCCCGACAATATATTCAAAAAAAGACAGCTTCGATAATTGTTTTTTTCCTAACATTCTTGTAATGATAAACAATCCGATCAAAATGGAAGCGGATCGTATCGATGCTTCTAACCATATTGGCATTGATCATGCTCCTTACTTTCCATGATATTGTGGTTCTTCTCGCTCTAATTGGCTAATGCGCTGCTTTAAATCAGCAATGATTTCCTCTGTTTTCATCATCGCCTCATGAAATGTTCGCTGCGCCTGTTCATCCCTTGAAGAAAGAGCGAATTGCTGAAAAGAAGCGCGAATACTTTTTAGGCTGGCCAAGCTTTGCTTAACTTGTGAAGCAACAGTCATAGCTTTCCTCCTTATCCTTTTGGGCGAAACAATAACGCACCAATAAATCCAAAGACGATCGCGGCTGAAATTCCTGCGCTTGTGACCTCAAACATGCCCGTTAATACACCAATAATGCCGTGCTGTTCCCCTTCTTGAAGCGCTCCATGAACGAGAGCATTCCCAAAGCTTGTAATCGGAATGGTGGCGCCAGCTCCGGCAAAATCAATTAATGGCTCATATAAGCCAAAGCCATCCAAAACCGCACCAGCGACTACAAGAATGCTTAATGTATGAGCTGGGGTCAGCTTAAACACATCCATCATAATTTGACCAATCACACAAATGATCCCACCAACAACAAACGCCCAAAAAAACATTCCCATCATTCTTCATCCCCTCCATATTCAATCGCGACTGCATGCGCGATACATGGAATCGTTTCACCTTGCTGAAACGATAACGGCGATAATAAGGCTCCTGTTGCTACGACGAGGATTCTTTTCAATTCTCCTCGCTTCATGCGATTGAGCAAATGTCCATATACAACAGCTGCCGAGCACCCCGCACCGCTCGCTCCCGATAATACGGGCTGACCTTCACGATAAATCAGCAAGCCGCAATCTTGGTATTTTTCTTCATCAAGATTCAATCCATGCTCCCGCAATAAATCGAGCGACACTTGCCGTCCAATTTTTCCTAAGTCTCCAGTTACAATTAAGTCGTAATCCGAGCTGTCCATTTGCATATCGCGCAGATGCGCTTCAATCGTATCAACGGCAGCGGGCGCCATCGCTCCTCCCATGTTAAACGGATCCGTTAATCCCATATCCACCACGCGGCCCATTGTCGCAGCAACGATACGGGGTCCTGCTCCGCTGCTGCTGATTAGCGCTGCCCCGGCCCCTGTTACCGTCCATTGAGCCGTCGGCGGTTTTTGTCCGCCGTATTCAGTAGGGTAGCGAAATTGCTTTTCTACTGCTGTATTATGGCTTGACGCGCCCGTTAAAACATATTGCGCTCCGCCATGATTCACAATAAAGGCTCCAAGCGCAAGCCCTTCCATTGAAGTAGAACAGGCTCCAAACACGCCAATATAAGGGGCGCCGATTGTTTTGGCCGCAAAGTTGGACGGTGTCATTTGGTTAATGAGATCACCGGCAATGATAAATTGTATATGTTCTTTTGTAATGTTGCCTTTTTCCATAGCTTTAAAAAAGGCTTCTTCCAGCAGCACTTTATGAGCCTTCTCGTATGATTCTTCCCCGAGCCAAAGGTCTTCATGCAGCAAATCAAAATCATCGGCAATGCGTCCGTTTGCTTCAAATGGCCCTCCGACTGCCGCTGCGGCAACAATGGCAGGCTTGTTCTCAAATATCCAGGTGCGATGTCCTTTCATCATCCGAGCCCACCCCATTTCACGGCAATCGTTTTAATTAAGGCAATGACAAAAGCAGCAAAGGTGCCAAATAAAATGACAGAACCCGCCAGCTTAAACATGTTGGAGCCGACTCCTAAAACAAATCCTTCTGTCCGATGTTCAATCGCTGCGGAAATGACGGCATTTCCAAATCCCGTTACCGGTACGGCTGTTCCAGCTCCAGCAAATTGAGCGATTCGGTCATAAATACCAAATCCAGTTAAAATCATCGACAAAAAAACCATCGTTGCCACGGTCGGATTGCCGGCTGTTTGTTCAGTAAAATCAAAAAAATACATATAAAAATAAGAAACGGCCTGGCCGATTACACAAATCAACCCGCCTACGAAAAAAGCGCGAATACAATTTTTCAACACTGGACGCTTCGTTTCCCGTTCTTTTGCAAATGCTTGATAATCCTGCTGTACCGCCGTTAAATTTTTCCGTTTCTCATCTGCCATCTCGTTCACCCCTTTGGATTATGCGGTCTCTTCGCTCAGTTTCTTCAGTTTTTCGATTTCTTCATTCAGCTTGCGTTCTCCCATTCGCGTTTTTTGCAGCTGCTTTTTCAGCTCGTTCGTCTTCCAAAACAGCTTTAAATCGCTGGAGATTACGACTTGATGCTGTGGAAATCGTTCTTTCAGCTGCTTCTGCACCTCTTTTTCGATTTGTTTTTTATGAAAACGCTCCATGTGTTTGACTTGATAAGCAAGGAACAGTTTATTTTTCGTATTGACGGCCACTGCATCGCGAATCGCTTGTTTTTGCTTGATATCGTTCACCGCTTGTTGAGCGGCAGACTGGTCCATCGTTGCCGAATGCGCTGTTCCATCCGTATTTAATCGAATCATATTTTTTCCTTGGAGCGATTGGTCCTTCACTTCTGGCTCTCTTGCGCAACCAACGATAAAGAGGCTACAAACCAGTAATAATGTCACCTTTTTCATCATTCTTCATCAACCCATTCATCTATGTATTTCGTTTGAAAAAAGGTTGGTGCTTAACCAACCTTTTAATCCTTGCAGGCGTGCTAACCTTTGTTGCGGAAACAAAAAACGCCTGCCACAGCTTTATTGATTATATTGCGGCTCTTCTTTTTGGATCTCTTGAACACGGGCGTTCACTAAATCAACAATGGCTTGCGTTTGTTGAGCTGCTTGCTGATAAAGCTGTTTTGCCGCTTTATTCTCGGTTTGAAGTGCAAATGTTTCGAAGCTTGCTTGAGCTGATTTTAATCCGGCAAGCGTTTGCTTTACTTGAGATGCTACTGTCACGTGCACAACCTCCTAAAAATTTTGATTACACTGTTAGAATGGGTTTTTGTAACAAAAATATAACTTCCATTTTTTTCTGAAATAAAAAACTGCCTCTTTACTATAGAGGCAGAATGTTGTTCATTCTTTTTTATCGGTTTTGTCCAAATAACCACGCCCAATTGACGGATTATTGATGATTCCGGCTACAACCAAAATTCCTAGCAACGTTTCATACAGCTGTTCGTATTTTCCTAAATCAAGATCCACTCCGAATGTTTGCAACGCCAGTAAAATAAACGAGCCAAGCGCTACCCAAAGCCCATAGTTTTTAAATCGTTCCATTTTCTCCTCAGCTCCATTTTCACTTATTCAATTAAAACCATGAAAAAGGTCTTCTGTTTTCGTCGCCATCATTCTCTTCTGAATGATGGTCTTTATGCGTTTCCTCCGCTTCCATCTCGCCACTCTCTAAATGGCGCGGCGGCGAGAACCACGGATCGTGGATGCGGCCCTTTGGAGAAATAATGACATCATCAGCGTGGATAATTAATTTATCAACGTGGATGACACGAGGCTTTTTATTTTCGGACATCTTCGCTTCCTCCCTTGTAATTTAAGCTTTTTGCATTGTTAGACTATGCAACTGTCACGCTTATGGTATAGGCGTTTTTCATAAAAAAGGATGATCTTTCCGATAATCCTTGCAGCTTCGTTCATTTTTTTCTAATCGTCTTTCCACATCCGCATCCACCAGATTTTTTTCCTTTAGATGATGAGTGGATCGAATAGGATTTCGACCCATTGATAACAATCGGCTTTTTCCCTTTCATCGCTCTATGACCTCCAAGTGTTGGGTTGTTACTATTCTATGAAGGCAGCAGAGCGTTGGTACCAGGCAAACTTTATTTTTCTTCCGTTCCTTCACTAAAGGAAAAAGGAGCTGAAGATGGAGGAGAATCATTTTTTTCCTTTCTTTTGATAATCGCATTTTGTTGTCGCAGCGTGTGGAAAAACCAATTCTCTCCTTCCTCTGTTGGAAAATGGATTTTGGATTGTGCTAAACGCCGTTCCAGCTCTTCTTTTTCTTGCTTAAGTTTCGTTAACTCTTCGTACCGTTTTTCACTTTGCCAAGCAAGCTCTTTTAAAATGATATTTTCAGCCACCACTTCTTCTATTTGCTTTGTTAACTCTCTTACTTTAGCTTCTGCCCTTTCCAGTTCCTCTGTGAGTCGTTTATTTTCCAGCTTGAGCGCGTTAGAATCGTTTCGCTGCGCTTCATATTGCGCCAGTTTGGACTGCAAATCCGCCATTTTTTGCTTCAATACCATAACATCCTCTTGTGGTTTTGAGTTCACCGCTATTCTCCTCCTTAAAAAATCATGTGATTCTAATACATACAAATTCAACCCGTTTTCCTTTTAGACCAAAAAAATGAAATTTCCGCTTTTATCACGGCACATTTACCCAGCTTTTTCATAGTATACAGTAGTCGTAACCTCCGCTACGATTTATTTCATTCATTACAGCGGAGAAAACTTTAAATAGGAGGAAAGAGTTATGAGTCACTCTCATCATAAAGAAAAAGTATGTATTAAAACTCGCAAAGTGTATGACTGGGTTACTCGCCAGGTCGATGTACCGCTAAGAAGCTTTAACGATGATGAATTAGAAGCCGTCTTTCCAGAAGATCGCTGCCCGCGACATCATAAAAACATTTGTGATTTCTTGGCTTCCAATGATTTGAACGCTCAAGATTTCATGATCCGCTGCTTCTTATCCGACGAGGATGGAAACCGAATCGATCCTGTAGTGGATAACGATGCGCTTATCTGCCAAGAAATCATCCAATCCAATGGCCGGCAGCCTGTCAATGTTACTCTGCCATCTGGGGATCAAGTCACATTGCAAAAAGTGAAAGTGCTTGTGAAAGGGCACGTTGTTGTACAAATTTTAAATGCGAACGGACATATTGTCGGCGAATCAGCCCCTATTCCGTTTGCTACTGCCCAAACCTTTATTTTATGCGCTCCTGAAGGAACATCGCTTGACTGCCATATTTCCTTCTTCGAATGCGATGCCAGCTTGATCTGCACAAACAACTTTTCACAATTAGATGTTTCCATCACATTGTGCTTAGAAGTGCAAATTGAAGCGGATGTGAAAATTGAGGTAGAAGGTCGTTTTTGCAGACCACGTGAAGAAATTTTGGAAGCAACACTTTGCCCTACTGATAACTTCCCGCCTCAATGTCCTGAAGTATTCCCAAGTCATTAAATCTCTTTGCGAGTTAGGCTGTTGCTCCATACAACAGCCTTTTTTATTTGCAGATTCACAGCAGGAAAAACAGGGAGAATGTTTGGATCCACGATCATATAAGGTGAAGCTTCCCCTTTTGATTTTTATAAGACTTTAAGTAAGCCAGCCTTGGAAACATCCTTGTGGCATTCTATTACAACTTATACAGTCGTATTCATTTTCTTTTTTCATATATATATATCAAGAGTACAAATGAATCCATTATGACGGATTCGAAATGCCTGTCGAACCAAGGACTCGTTTGACGTATTCAGCCTGTTAAGGAGGGTGGAGATCATGGGACAAAACCCCCCGAACCACCAAATTCAATTGCAGCAAAAAATTATCCATTACCGTTCAGAAATTGCTAAATATGAAACTCAGTTAAAAGCGCTCGAAACAGAGCTGCAAAAAGAAAAACTCCGCAATGAATATTTGCTCGACAAGCTTCATTTGACTGAAACGACGCATATTGAGCCTTACGAAAAAAAGATCGCTCAGCTCGAACAGCAAATGTTATCGTACGAGGTAGCCCTTGAAGAGGCTGAACGGCAAATTCAGCATCTAAAGCAATTGAAGTATACCGAACATGAAGAAAAAACGGTTCCTGCGGTGACGAAAGCCCAAGCCTTTTTTGCCTACTCGCTCCTTCTTCCTGAAACAAGCGAAGAAGAAATCATTGTCATTGGCGATTTTGTTATTCAAAATATTGGAAATGAACCACTAAGTAATTTGATTGTTTGCATCCGCTCTTCCCCAAAAAGAGCAGGTGAACTTAGCGGTAAAATCGCAACGAAGCCTCTTCCGGCTGACTCTCATGCTTCTGACGCAGCGAATGAAACCATGTTGGAATGGACATTTGCCTACGAGGATTGGAAAGAGAAAATCAAAGAGGGAGAATACTGGCTGAAGCCGACCCATATGAAAAAGCTGATGCCAAATGAAGAACTGCGCTTTTCCCACTTCGAAATGAGAATTAACCAAATAGAAGATATCCGCTCCGTTGTCGTAAACGGCTTCGTTTACTGCAATGAAATACCGCGCGGGCTGGCGTCATTAAATCATATTATTATTAACCTATGATCCCCTCTGTTTTCCATCAACAGAGGGGCTTTTTATTTAAGTTCTCTTTTCATCTCGAATATCAGAGCAAGCCGCATTAGGCGTTGGTCTAAACCGTTTTTCCCTTTCAGTCATATAATGTCACTAGCTATTTTTACTATCGTCCACAAGGGAGTGACAGAGCATGTATCGGGTATTCATTCATCCGCAGCTATTAAAGAAAAAAACAAAGAAAAGCCACGCAGTCTCACCAGTCGCCAATGAAGCAAAGCAGCAATTAGTCGGCTTGCCGCCAGGAACAGAGCTTAACGTTCATACTGCCGGCCAAACCTATTATAACGCCCTCTTCCAGTCATTTAACGAACAGACGGAAGAAGTTTCCTTATTAATCGATCCATTTTATAAGGACGGCGGCCAGATTATATGTGTTAAAAGCAGCGACATCCTTTCTCTTGATTTTCCTGTTTCGGAAAATAAGAGTCATTTCGCGGACAAAGAAGACGAATAATTGTATGCAGCCAGGTGGTAAACCTGGTTTTTTATTTGCTGTTATAATGGCAATTTTTCTTATAAAATAGGCTTTTGCCATATTTCCGATAAAGAATGTCCTCACATACACTATCACAAATAGTGCTCATCCTGCCCATTCGCACTTGAATCCGTGATTTTCTAATTCAATCATCACCCGTCACAACCAGCTTACGCTTTCATTGGCACATATTCACTCAGCAAAAGCAAGGCCTCGTCATCAAGGAAACGCTCAAGCACAAGCGATGACGGTTTTATATATGCTTGATCAAACGTTATTAAAAAACGGCCTCATACTAACGCAAAGATACAGCAACTATCGAAAAAGAAAGTGATTGATGTTTTTGACCATCAGCAATAAGAATACAATTCGCCTCCATCACATACGTGCATGACGAAATAACAAGTCGATGACTTGCCCTCATCCCACTAACCAAACATCAATTTCTCGATTGTGGCTCCAAACAGATTCATTTGTTAAAAAAAGGGGTGTTTCTAATGAATGTATGCATTGTCGGAACTGGATACGTCGGATTAACAACAGCGGCGGTTTTAGCTGAACTCGGCCACCAAGTATACTGTGTCGATCAAAACCATGACAAAATCGAGCAGCTAAACCGCGGATATATTCCGATTTATGAACCCAATCTAAAAGAAATAATAGAGAAAAATCGCGACCGTCTCACTTTTACAAACGGCCTTGATCTAGGCATCAAACACGCTTCTATAGTTATCATTTGTGTCGGTACTCCTTCTTTAACAGACGGACGGACGGACTTAACCTACATCCAATCAGCCATTGACCATTTAGCGCTCCATATCGACTCCTATAAAACGATTATTATTAAAAGCACGGTGCCTCCTGGAACAACCGAACAGCTCTATATCCAATTATTAGAGAAAGGAGTGCCGAACCATTTATTTTCTATTGTTGCAAATCCTGAATTTTTAAGGGAAGGCTCAGCCATCTTCGATATGCTGCACGCGGACAAAATTGTCATTGGACTCCGTCCGGATGACCAGCGATCGCTCCCGATTATGAAAAGCTTATATGCCGGGATCTCTTGTCCATATGTGATTACAAGCCTCACAGGGGCAGAAATGATTAAATACGCTTCTAATGCCTTTTTGGCGACAAAAATTTCTTTCATAAATGAAATGGCACGCATCTGTGACGCCGTCGGCGCGAATATACACGATGTCGCCAAAGGCATTGGATATGATCCGCGGATTGGCCCCCATTTTTTGCAAGCAGGACTTGGGTACGGCGGATCATGTTTTCCGAAAGATGTAAAATCACTCGAGCAAGTTGCTCATTCCCAAAAGATTACCCCTCATCTTTTACAAGCGGTTCAGCTAATTAATGATTCTCAAGTGGATCTTTACATTCAAAAGCTGCAACAAGCAGTCAACCATTTATCTGATCAAACCATTGCGGTTCTAGGAAT
The DNA here is from genome assembly GCF_014196195.1 of Anoxybacteroides rupiense. GTDB lineage: Bacteria > Bacillota > Bacilli > Bacillales > Anoxybacillaceae > Anoxybacteroides > Anoxybacteroides rupiense. The sequence goes on from NZ_JACIDF010000004.1 coordinate 138,588, forward strand.
CGCTTTTAAGCCCAATACCGACGATACTCGCCACTCTCCTGCAGAACACCTTATTCGAAAGCTTAGCGAAGCCGGCTGCATCGTCCGTGCCTATGATCCGAAAGCGAAGCTAGATAGCAGCCATCAGCCAAACGTAACGCAAACCGATACCCTCCAAGAAGCAGTTGAAGGCGCAGATATCTTAATCATCGCCACTGATTGGCAAGAGTTTCGGCAATTAAATTGGCGAGAAATAAAAGCGCGAATGAACGGCCCCATTGTGCTTGACGCAAGAAATTGCCTCAGACGTCAAGACATTGAACAATGGGGACTACAATATATAGGAGTTGGTTGTGGATGAAAATCGTGGTCACGGGAGCGGCAGGCTTTATCGGCTCTCATTTATGCGAAAAATTATTAGAAGACGAGCAAAACATTGTCATAGGCATTGATGGCTTTATCGGCCCTACTCCCATCCATCTAAAATCCTTTAACATGGACTCGCTTTGTTCGCATCCAAGGTTTACGATGCTTGCCCAAGACCTTTTCATGATTGATTTAGAGGCTCTCTTAAAAGATGTAGACATCATTTATCATTTAGCAGGGATGCCAGGTGTTCGCACAAGCTGGGGAAAGGAGTTTGAAGCATACATTCTTCATAATATTTCTTCGACTCAACGGCTGCTGGAAGCATGTAAAAATTCGCCTATCAAGCAATTTATTTATGCTTCCACCTCCTCGGTATATGGAGAAAAAACCGGAAAGCTCTCAGAAACAGCAGAGACGGCCCCTCTTTCTCCCTATGGTATTACAAAATTAACAGGAGAGCATTTATGTCGCGTATATCACACCTCATTCGGAATTCCGACCGTTGTTTTACGCTACTTTACTGTTTATGGTCCAAGGCAGCGTCCTGATATGTCATTTCATCGCTTTATTAAACAATTGTTAACGAAGCAACCGATCACGATTTTCGGCGATGGAATGCAATCGCGTGATTTTACTTACATTTCTGATTGTATAGCAGGAACCATTTCAGTCTTGGGCAAACGCCATATCATTGGCAAAACATTTAATATCGGGGGAAAAGAAAAAGCATCCATTAATGAAGTCATTGATTTGCTTGAAGAATTGACAGGAATAAAGGCCGACAGACATTACTTCCCTTCAGCGCTTGGCGAACCCAAACATACTTGGGCCGATCTTTCAATGGCAGAACAAGATTTGCATTATTCCCCAAAAATAACGCTAAAAGAAGGATTAAGACGTGAAATCGAGTATATTCGTTCCATCTATCAGGTGGACCTGCCATGAATATCGCTTACATTTGTACAGAAAAGCTGCCTTCCCCTGCCATAAAAGGGGGAGCGATTCAGCTTATGATCGACGGAATCGCTCCGTTTATATCACAAACAAACAAGCTTACGATTTTTTCCATTACCGATCCGCTTTTACCTGTAAGAGAATGTAGAAATGGAATCGAGTATATTCGTTTTCCAAAAGAAACATATGAGCATGATGTGGCCGCCGAACTAGCGAAACATTCATTTGATGTGATTCATGTATTTAATCGTCCAGCCCATATAGCCAAATATAAAGAAGCCGCCAAACAAAGCTCATTTGTTCTCAGCCTTCATAACGATATGTTTTCTCCACTCAAACTATGTAAAGAAAAAGCGGAGCAAGCTTTGCAGAGCAGCACACTCATTACCGCAGTTAGCGAATATATCAAACAAACGGTGATTAGGAGATATCATGTCCCGGAGCAAAAAATTCGTGTTGCTTATTCAGGGGTCGATTTAGAAAAATATGTCCCTATCTGGACAGAGGAAGGCGAGCGCATTCGCCGCCAGCTTCGCCAAACATTCGGCATTGATGATCAAAAGGTAATCGTGTTCATCGGAAGGTTAAGCAAAACAAAAGGGCCGCACTTGCTTATTCAATGTATGCCTGATCTCCTTTTGCGTCATCCGGATGCACGATTGGTCATTGTCGGCGGAAAATGGTTTAGCGAAAACACTTGGGATGATTACGTAAGCATGCTTCATCGCTTATCTGCTCCGCTTAAAAACCATATTATATTTACAAACTATATTCCCTCTGAGCAAATTCCTCGCATGTTTTTAATCGGTGATGTATTTGTTTGCAGCTCACAATGGCATGAACCGCTTGCGCGTGTCCATTATGAAGCAATGGCAGCAGGAATCCCGATTATTACCACCAATCGCGGCGGAAATCCGGAAATTATCCGTCATCTGGAAAACGGATTTGTCATCAATCATTATCACGACGCCACTGCTTTTTCAAAAGCGATTGATTATATGTTCACTCATCCGGAAAAAGCACAAGAAATGGCGCGCATCGGCAGGGAGGAGGTGGAAAGACAGTTTCAATTTCGGCATGTCGCCCAGCGCTTTGCGGCGATATATGAAGAAGCGTTTACAAACCATTGCCTTCATTAGCGAATGCTTCTCTTTTAATAATCCATCAAAAAGCCACCCGCCTCTTAACAGAGTGTAAATAGGAAAGATTCGTCTTGCCTCATGAAATCATCAAGAAAGGATGCCCCTCATCGGAGCATCCTTTCTCTTTTCATTTGCCAATGATAAAAGCGCGAAACGGTTTGTCATTGCTTCCTTTCCCTTTCCTGCGAGGAAATACAGGAAGCTCATAAGAAGAGGACGATAACACTAAAGATTTGTGATTCGCAGCAGCCGGCGAATTAGGTTGTTTTTCTTCAAGCGTTTTCTTCCTTTTCGGTTCGCTTGCACTTACATGCTCACCAGTTGAGTTTTGTTCTTGCTTTGCTGGACGGTCCGCTTGTAACGTTCCTTTCCGCTTTCTTCCCTTTTCTTTCCTTTTGTTCTTCTGTTCAGTTTTGCTTTCCTCTTGATTTAAGTCTGCTTCCTCCAGTTCAACCGCTGTATGTTGTTGCAGCGGCTCAACTGCATATTCTTGGTGCGTTTGTTCGTGCTCTGCTTGCTGCGCATGGGTCCAAACATCAAGCAACTCAGAAGCCACCCGATTCCATTCATAGCGAGAAACCGCTAATTCTCTTCCTTTTTCCCCCATTTTCTTCATAAGCGATCGATCTGATATAATTTGCGCAATTTGAGCAACAAACTCGTTCGGATCTTCCGGATTTTCTACAACAAGACCGTTTTCTCTTGGCACGATCACTTCGGAATTGCCTCCTCGAGCAGTCGTTACAATTGGAAGGCCAGCAGCCATCGCTTCATAATGCACTCGAGCCAAGGGCTCCTGCCATTGGGATGTACAAACAAAGAGATCAGCAGCCGCAAACCAATTTTGAATTTCATCTGGAGCAACAAAGCCGGTTGTGACAACGGGCACTGGAAGTCTTTTTGCCAATGCGCGTACATAAGCAATATAATCATTTACATCATTTTGGCTAAACCATCTGCTTCCAATGATCACTAAGGCAAGATCTTTAAATTTTTTTGCTAGCTCTGGAAGCGCCCTCACTAATTGATCGACCCCTTTATTGCGAGAGAGTCTTCCGGCAAATAAAATCACCGTTTTATTTTCCAAGCCGTTAGCTCGGCGGATTTCCTGGCGTATTTTCTGCATTTTCGGATGGTGGCCTGGTAAAAACCGATTCGTATCCACCCCGGAATAAATTGTGCGCACCTTGGCAGCCGCTTGTGGGTAAAGGTCGCTAATTACATTTCCAACATAATCGCTGACCGTAACAATATTGGATACTTCTTGTATAACGTTCTCTGCTTCTTGAGGATCCATTTTTTCAGGATGAAACATATCGTTATGCATGCTTAGTGTAATTTTCGCTAACGGAGCTGCCTGCCTGACAGGAAGGACAAGACGCGGGCGGTTAAAAATATGGATCAGATCAAATGGATGTGCTTCAATGTAGCGAACAACACTTTCCCGATAAATCTCAAACACTTTTCCCGGAACTCGCACATAATGAATGCCGTCCAGCGTTTCTTCATCTGGCAGAGATGGATCGCTCACGCCTAATACCGTAATATCATGCTCTTTTTTTAAAAACGGAAGAATTCCCTCAATATAAGTTTGGATCGCTCCGCCTAATACTGGGGGAACAGGAAGTTTTTCCGTGCAAATCATTAAAACTTTCATTCGTATCCCCCTTTTTCCCAATCATGTTGAATCTCTTCTAAAACAGGCCATTTCGATTGATCCGTATCAACAATCGTTTGGATCAGCTGGGTCGTTTCTTCGTTTAGAAATAGTTCCGGCTCATATACAACTTCTTTTATATTTTTATAAAATTCATTCGGCATGGACAAATCAATCATTAAAATTTCATATAGCTCAGCCGAGATTGGATTTGCTTCATGGTATGATCGGATCATTTCCCTCACCCATTGCGCATCCCAGCGATATAAGTCAGCCATTGTGCCGCTAATCAGCTTTCTTAAATCACGAATTGGGAGATCAAAAGCAACACCGTCCAAGTCAATAATCCACATTCCTTCGGCTCCCATTTGACCATTGGACCAGCCATAGTCCTGATGGACAAGCCCCCAATACTCGTTTCCCTTCGCCGCCAGCTCAAAATAATGAGATTGATTTAGTCTGTCAAATCCTCTTTTTGCCTGCTCTTTAAACTCGTCGACAGTATTTAATAAATGCGGACTCGCCGGCATCTCTTGATAAGCCGTAGCAATGGTCCGAAACCATTCCATTTTTTCAATCATTTTTTTATAGCTTTTCGGCCACTTATGCAGTCTGGAAGCGACTTCTGCCTGCTGTGGCGGAACGTAGCCTTTGCTTAAGTGATGAAACTCGCCAAGAGCGTAGCATAGCTGCTTTGCTCCTTCTAAATCTTTAGAAACGGGCGCCAGTGGTTCAATCCACTCAGCCACAAACCATAACTTTCCCCCCGCTTCCACATAATTTTGTCCATCCTTTGTCTGGATAATGGCTGGCACCCTTGCTTTCTTCACATTCACTAAATACTCTTGGGCGCCTAAACTAAACAAGCTTCTAGTCGGTCGGCGATGCAATAACTTTAGACTTTTGGGGCCTGATTTTGTCTCTAGCTTCCAAATAGCTCCCCCTTTATCCGGCTTTGTCGTCACAACCTGACGGCTCTGTACAGACAAATCGTAGCTTTGCAGCACCTCTTGCGCTATTTGCTCGATATAATCAGGTACATAAAATTCATGATCTAGTTCACTGACCACCCACGGCCCGATTCCACTCTTCTCCACACGATCCCTCCTCTTGCCATATAAAGCGATTCACATCATTAACTGAATGAAGACAGCCTTTATAAACGATTCTCCTGCATTTGTTGCAAAAGTGTCTCCATTCTTTGAATAAAAACCCAGCGTTCCATGGAACATGCTCATGCACTAGATAGAAGCCTCCTCTTTTCATATGGAGCATATGCTGTTGTCCAACGGCCGAATGTCCAAGACCCCTTGCTTTCAGACTGATATTTCGCTAAACCGTTCGTTGTCCGGTTCGTAGTTACCGATTTTTGTGCTGAAGAAGAGTCTATGACCGTCAAGACCATCCGGCTGCTTTTTTCTCGAACCTGTTCGCTTGACCTTCAAAATGGCAGTTATTATAGAAACCCGTATAATGGATGACGCTCTCTCTTTTCCTTTTTGTCTTCATGTCCTAAACTCCTATTCTCGATCTTTTCACTTTATTGAGCCAACGAATGAGAGAGGCCACTCAGAAACAGAGGATCACCTCTTTTGACAGCGATGAGGCATCCGCCTGAAACCTACTATAAGGTATGCCGCCTTAGGAATAAGGTATAGACAAATATAACAAAGGGAAACATTTTTTCCTCTGAGCAGCCGTTACCGCTCTCCCTTTAACAAAAGAACGCAAGCTCTTCTTTATAAAAAATGCCCCTATCAACCGTTAAGCTGACAGAGGCGATTTCTTCGCAATTTTCATCTTATGCATCTTTGCTAAACCCGATTAAGGTTACAGAATCAATTTGGTTAAATGGAATAGTAAATTTGTTTCCTCGGTCCGTTTGAAATTTCACATGACCGTTTCGATACTCCAAAATAAAGCCTTTATATTCCCCTTTTCTCGTAACAAGGTGGCATTTGATCCGTGACATTTGGTTAGGTAGCTTCACAAGAAATTGAATTTGCTCTTCCAATGTCATTTCTTGAAATTGCTTCTGTTTTCCTTGTTTCTCCGCATCCTCCCCCCATTCTGCTATTCCTGTCTGCTGAGATGATCGAGGCTTTTTGGCTTGAAAGGACTGCTGCATATATGAAACCTTTGGTTCTAAATTTGGTTGGACAATATAGAGAAGCGGCTCGTTCGGAACGCTTTGTTTCATCGGCTTTCCCCCTTTATTCAAAATGTTCTACAACATAATGTATGCTTTCTCTAGGCAAAAGTACACTCGCAAACAAGAAATGCCCGAGCGTGACAAAGCAGATTTCATAAAATAAAAAATGACCAAACTGCTTGTTTGGTTCTATCGCTGCCATTTGTGATGTGAATATTGGAGTTTGAACCTTTTCCGCGGTTGGGTGGACGAACGACACCGCTTCCCAGAATGTCATGGAGATCTTCTGTCGTCCATTGCTTTCCTTGTTACGTTTATCAAAAAAAGAAGCAGCCCGCGGATATCACCCACAGACTGCTTTGGATTTCCTATGCGATTGCCTTCTTGCAGCATCCATCGTTTCGATTGCAGATGGACTTTCTCATATACCCCATCTTTCGTCGTTTTTTCATCAATTTATAAGCTTGTTGCTATGGGGCTATGGATCCATAATTATAAGAGGACAGGACGCCGAACAACCAGCCGCTTTCAGGTAAACGAATTTGTCTGGAAGCGGTATTGTTCGACCGCCCGACCGTTGAAATCCCCACTCAGGAACAAAGAGTGGAGGCATCCGTATCTATATATGCCGCTCCATCCCGTTTTTTTGAAAAAGCCATGATATTAACGGGCCAAAATATGATAGCCGGAATCGACATGAATGCATTCGCCGGTAACACCGCGAGACAAATCGCTGAACAAAAACAGCGCCGCATCTCCTACTTCCTCTTGTGTTGTTGTCCGGCGAAGCGGGGCTTTCTCTTCGATTTCTTTTAAAATAGAGTTGAAATCGCTGACCCCTTTTGCTGATAATGTGCGAATCGGCCCAGCAGAGATCGCGTTGACACGAATGCCGTATTGACCTAAATCGTTCGCTAAATATTTGACACTCGCATCTAATGAAGCTTTGGCAACACCCATGATATTATAGTTTTGTACAACGCGCTCGCCGCCAAGATACGTCAACGTAACAATGCTTCCGCCTTCAGTCATAAGCGCTTTTGCTTCTCTTGCGACAGCCGTTAATGAATAAGCGCTAATATTATGCGCTAACAAAAATCCTTCACGGCTTACATTCATGTATTCGCCGCTTAAATCTTCTTTGTTGGCAAATGCAATGCAATGCGCTACTCCGTGGATGACACCCACTTTTTCTTTGATGTCTGCAAAGCATTTGACAATGTCCTCATCATTTGTCACATCGCAAGGAAGCAACAAAGCGGTCTCATCTTCAAGCGTTTCAACTAATTTGCGCACTTCCGCCTCAAAACGCTCTCCCGCATAGGTAAAAATCAGCCGGGCGCCTGCTGCGTGAAGCGAACGGGCAATTCCCCACGCAATGCTTCGTTTATTCGCCACTCCCATCACGACATATGTGCGACCTTTTAATGATAACGTCATTCGCCATCCTCCTAATGATCATAGCTTTTATTTTTATTATTTGTTATTAGTACCAAGTATTAATTTCATTATAACAAAAAAAATAGCTCGACAAAATAATAATTTTCTCGAAAAAAAAGAATCGACAAATTTTTTCCGCTTGATTTACGCACTTCCCTTTGCAAAAATAATAGAATTAGCTAATATGGATATGGTAAGTTTTTAACACGGAGTTGAAAAAACGATGGAACAAGATAAATTATCGCAATCAAAGTTAGATTATAATTTGTTGTTTGTGCTATTTTTAATGGCGATTGTCAGCTCGATTGCCATCCAGAGCGCAGAACCGTCGCTCCCTGAAAAGCTGCAATCGGTAAATTTTTCATTGAAGCAGCTGCAGTGGTATGTCATCGGAGCCTTTGTCATTGCGGCTACGCTGATTATTGACTATGACCGCCTCTTTCACTTAGCTTGGTACCTGTACGGATTTGGAATGCTGCTTCTGCTCGGTCTTGAGCTCAATGTTCCCGGAACGGTGACCCTCAAAGGAGCAACAAGCTGGTACCACATCCCTGGTGCCGGTAACTTTCAGCCGTCCGAATTAATGAAAATTTTTATGATTATTGTCATAAGCCGTATTATTATGAATCATCGCGAAAAATATCCGGAACCAACGGTAAAGGAGGATTTTCAACTACTAGGGAAAACCCTCCTCGCCACCGCGCCGCCTTTATTTCTGCTTATTAGACAGCCAGACTTAGGCATGTCGATGGTGTTTATGGCGATTGTCGCCTCCCTTGTGCTCGTATCGGGCATTCGCTGGCGCATTATTTTGGGGATTATTTTTAGCGGCCTCTCTATTGCCGGCATTCTCATTTTTATTTTCTTTCAATTTCCTGATTTTTTCCATAAATATATTTTGAAAGATTATCAATTAGATCGCTTTTACGGCTGGCTTGCTCCATATGAATACTCCAATGAGCAAGGGTTTCAGCTCATTCGCTCTCTTCTTGCGATCGGATCAGGAGAAATGTACGGAAAAGGGTTTGGAAATTTGGATGTATATTTGCCGGAAGCGCACACGGATTTCATTTTTGGCATTATCGCTGAGCAGTTTGGGTTCATTGGCGCAAGCATTGTGATCTCGCTCTTTTTCCTGCTTGTATACCGGATGGTTCACATTGCTCTTGAAAGCCATGATTTATATGGCAGTTATTTATGCACAGGGGTCATCGGCATGATTACGTTTCAAGTCTTTCAGAATATTGGCATGACCATCGGATTGCTGCCGATTACAGGATTGCCGCTTCCATTTATCAGCTATGGAGGAAGCTCGCTGGCCACTTACATGCTGGCCATTGGCATCGTCTTAAACGTGCGTTCCCGCACGAAAAAATTTATGTTTTCTTCCGAAGAATAACCTTGATGGGGTAGACAAAGTCCTCTTTGACTTTGTCTACTGTCATTTTAAGCACCCATTCCTTGTGTTTTTTCACCTTATCCTATTTTCAACATGCTTAAGACGCACCCTCACAGGCGGATGAGCGAGGCAAGCGACACAGCATGGATCAATCTGCTAAAGTCGCAAGCTTGCGGCTTCTTTGTTTATTCCCTGCCAAAAGGTCATACAATATAAAAGGTGTCACTGAACAGGTTTGCATCTAGAAATCGGATCATTTTGGACGGCCAGATCATCGAATAACCAACCGCCTTACAAACTCGCCCATTAGCCTGAAAGCGATGCTGTTTAATCCCTTTTCGCGCGGGACATGACAAAACAAATCTGCCGATTGTCTCCGGCCGTCGCTCATGCAGAAACCATTGGCTTTAACTCATGATTGAAATGGAAAGAAGGGGAACGGATGAAAATCGATATTATCGGAGATATTCATGGTTGTTACACGGAGCTAGTTGCTCTGACAAAAAAGCTAGGATATGAGTGGATAAACGGCATGCCGATTCACCCGAGAGGAAGAAAGCTGGGATTTGTCGGCGATTTGACCGATCGCGGACCACAATCTTTACAAACCATCGAAACTGTATTTTCACTTGTGAAAAACGGGCTGGCTCATTATGTCCCCGGAAATCATTGCAATAAGCTGTACCGCTTTTTCCTCGGACGAAACGTACAAATCACGCACGGCTTAGAAACGACCGTAGCTGAATATGTCGCTCTCCCTTTAAGCGAACAGAACCTGATGAAGAAAAAGTTTATTTGGCTTTACGAGCATGCCCCTTTATATGCTCGCCTCGACAACAATCGTTTGGTTATCGCTCACGCTGGCATTCGTCAAGATGATATTGGCAAGTACAATCAAAAGGTCAAAACATTTGTGTTATACGGAGATATCACTGGGGAAACGAATCCGGACGGAACACCGCTTCGCCGAGATTGGGCCAAATATTATAATGGAGACGCATGGATCGTCTATGGTCATACTCCTGTTAGAAAGCCGCGCATCCTCAATCGAACAGCAAATATTGATACAGGATGCGTATTCGGAGGAGCGCTAACAGCATTGCGCTATCCAGAAATCGAAACGGTTTCCGTTCCCTCTACTTTGCCGTATATTCCAGAAAAATTTAAAGAATTCAACTAAAAGAGGGCGCTACTGTGCAGCAGCGCCCTCTTCAATCAACCGGTTCATATCATGGGGAAGCGGACAACGAAACCGCTTCATTTGCTGGTGAAACGGATGAAAAAAAGACAGCTCCGTGCTATGCAGCGCTTGGCGATTTATTTTTTCGCGGCTCCCTCCATATAATTCATCGCCTAAAAGCGGATGACCTAAATAAGCCAGATGAACACGAATTTGATGGGTTCGTCCTGTTTCAAGCTCCAATGATACATGCGTATAATGCCGGAAGCGCCGCAAAACATGAAAATGTGTGATCGCCCGTTGTCCGTCTTCACGGACCTCCCTCTCAATAATGCTGTCTTCTTTTCGGCCAATCGGCGCAGTGATCGTTCCTCTCTCATCTTCCACTACGTTATGGCAAAGAGCTTCATATTTTCGCTTTACATACCCTTTCTTCTGCAATTCGGACAATAAGTGGTGGACATGGCGGTGCTTGGCCACAAGCACCAGCCCTGAAGTATCACGGTCCAGCCGCGTCACAATGTGCACCGTCGAAGATAGATTTTGTTTGTCGTAATGATGCAGTAAAGCGTTCGCCAACGTGCCTCTTGGATGTTCACGAGATGGGATGGTTGGCATGTAAGGCGGCTTATTAACCACTAACAAATATTCATCCTCATACACCACATCAAGGGATAGAGGTTCTGCTATCATATCTGCACTTCGTTCTTCTGGAGGAAAACGCACAAACAATGTCTCACCGCACCGAAGGAGATGACGGACAGTGACAGGGTTTCCATCAACTTCAATAGCGCCGCCATGAAACTTAATATCGGTTAATGCAGTCCGCGAAATGTGTTGTTCTTTCAAAAAATCGCGAATAAGCTTTCCATCTGCTTGTTGTGTAATCGTCCATTGCAATGAAAAGTACGTCAATGCTGTTTACCCTTTCTTTCACATGTTTAGTCGGTAATAAATGAATCGCGGACCCGTTTCCAAAACGGAAACGGACGAAAACGCGCAAAGCGAACCTTTTCATCGGCTACACGGCATTGAATGGATTTTACCTCTTTATGAAGCAGCGATAGATGGTCAATTGAAATTTGAAAATCGCTGTAATTGACCGGCTTCAACATACATGTATGGTGCGCTGGCAAAACAAGCGGCGAACCAATCGTCCGGAACACACGATTGTTAATGGATGCCATTTCCGCCAATTGAATCGCTTCCAGCGATGGATGCAAAATGGCTCCTCCTAACGCTTTATTGTATGCCGTACTTCCAGTCGGGGTCGAAATGCAAAGCCCATCTCCGCGAAACGTTTCAAAAAGGTCACCCTTTATTTCTACATCCATAACAAGCGTTCCCGTGACACTTTTTACCGTGCATTCATTCAGCGCCAAATATCTTGCCTCCCGCCCGCCATTAACGTAACGGATAATCACCTCAAGCAATGGGTATTCGACCACTTGATAAGGAGTTTTCGCAATGGCAATCACAAGTTTTTCAATTTCTTCAGGCACCCAATCTGCGTAAAAGCCCAAGTGGCCTGTATGCACGCCAACAAATGCCGTTTTATCAAGGCGGCGGCAGTACCGATGAAATGCATAAAGCAGCGTCCCATCACCGCCAACGGAAATGACAATATCGGGCTGATTTTCATCATATTCAAGTCCAAAATCCAACAAGTAGCTTTTCATTTTTTGTGTTAGCGCATTAGATATGGCATCTCCTTTAGAGGTGATGGCAAATTTCATATCCTCTTGTTTTTTCTTCATCGTTCTTCCCCTTTTGCTTCTTGTTTTCGGGAAAACACCGCTTGCGCCTCCTGAATCTCAAACCGGATTTTCGACATTTCCTCATCCAACAAATAAGCAGCCTCTGCCGTGCGCTGCAGACGTGCTTTAATCTCTTCCGGAAAACGCCCGCTATATTTATAATTTAAAGAATGCTCAATTGTCGCCCAAAAATTCATAGCCAACGTTCGAATCTGAATTTCTACCAAAATCTTCTTTTCACCATGGATCATTTGTACAGGATAGCGAACAACAACGTGGTAAGAGCGATAGCCGCTTTCTTTTTTTTGCGTGATATAATCACGCTCCTCCACGATTTCAAAATCGTTGCGCTGCCGCAGCAGCTCCACCACGATTTTTATGTCATCCACAAATTGACACATCATTCTCAGTCCGGCAATATCCTGCATTTCCTCTTCCAACTTATCGAGAGGGATATTTTTCTTTTGAGCTTTATCAAGAATGCTCGCGATCGGCTTGACTCTTCCAGTCACAAATTCAATCGGTGAAGGAACACCTTGCATTTCAAATTGTGTCCGCATTCCTTTTAATTTCACTTTTAACTCTTCTACTGCTTGTTTATAAGGGGCGAGAAATAAGTCCCAATGCTTTACCATATAACCACCACCAAGCATTATGTAAGAAATACGTCTTTTACGGCCTTCTCCATCTCTTCACCATAGTTTGCATTTCCTTCAATATTGTCAACTAAATAAGCCAATTCTTCCTGGAAACCAGGCAATTCCATTTTGGCAGCACCGCATTGGAGAAAAACAGAAAGCGGCTGGTGCAATGCCTGTTTTACTTCCGGCCAGACTGGCTGGGGAATGACCACATAGATAAATTCATCCCCCGCTTCCATTATATAAATAAATGATAAAAGATCAGAATCCACAAGCATATAGCGTTTCGGCGCCGCATTATCCAGCGAAAACGGCGGTTCTTCAGCCAACAGCCATAGTTGTTCATTGCGTTTTTCTACTTGTTGAATCATTATCTTTTTCCTCATCATACCGTCTCCTTCCACTGCAACAATCCAATCCAACTTTTATTTTACCATAATACACCTATGCACAATAAACCATTGATATTCAGTTTGAAACATTTCATAATAAGGATAAGAATACAAGGAGACGAAAGCAGATGAAACAAGAAATCGAAATGGAGTTTAAAAACTTGCTGACGCAAGAAGAGTTCAATCGCCTTAAGCATTTTTTTTTCATTAGGGATGATCAGTTTGTTTATCAGGAAAATCATTATTTTGACACGCCGGAATTTTCCTTAAAAGGACAAGGAGCGGCATTGCGCATTCGAGTCAAAAACGATACATATACACTGACGTTAAAGCAAACAATCGAACAAGGATTGTTGGAAACTCATGAAGCACTTACAAAAGAAAAAGCGCAGTCCATATTAAACAATCCGGCGATGATGGAAGGAGAAATGAAAAGCCTTTTAAAAGACATGGGGATAGCAGCAGAACAATTGCAGCATTTCGGAACACTCGCAACCCACCGGGCGCAAGTTCCTTATGAAGGCGGAATGCTTGTGTTGGATCATAGCTGTTATTTGCAAACAGAAGATTACGAGCTGGAATTTGAAGTTAATGACTGGGAACAAGGAAAAAACAGCTTCGAGAAATTGCTCGCTTCCTTCCGTATTCCCTATCGTCCAAGTGCAAACAAGATCAAACGTCTCTATGCTAAAAAATATGGAGTTGAGGATCAATCATGAACATTCAACAAATCAAAATGTGGATGGAGCTTCAAGCGTTGCGTTCATTTTCTACCAACACTTCAACTACAGCTGATCCTTTCACGGAAATGGGAACGCCGTTTCAAGCGTTGTTGTCCCAAGTGCTTGAGCAGACAGAATCAAAGCAGCCGCAAACAGAGGAGACTTCCTTGAAATCTCTGACCGCTCTGCCGCTCCGCACGCTAGCAGCTGCTCCAGCCAATCAAGCCGCTCCTTCAAACAGCCGTATAGAGGAAATCATTCAACAAACCGCTGAAAAATATGGTGTGGAGCCTAAACTGATTCATGCGGTTATTCGTCAAGAATCCGGGTTCCGTCCTGATGCGAAAAGCCATGCTGGCGCCGCCGGGCTTATGCAGTTAATGCCGAGCACAGCGAAAATGCTTGGGGTAGCTGATGTATTCGATCCCGTTCAAAATATAGAAGGAGGAACAAAGTATTTACGTCAGCTATTAGACCGTTACAATGGCAATCTTGAGCTTGCCCTCGCCGCTTATAATGCAGGACCGGGGAACGTTGACAAATACGGAGGAGTTCCTCCATTTCGTGAAACAAGGTCGTATGTACAAAAAGTACTAAACATATACTATTCGTAAAAAATCCTTTGTTTAGAGTGCGACCGCTAAGTCGCTTTGTTTGAGATATATGGACTTCATTGTTAAAATAGCAATACATGATATTTGTTTTAAAGGAGTTATCAATGATGGCGGAACACTCGAGAACACCGTATGAATCGATTGGCGGGGAACCAATGATTGCAAAGCTCGTTGATGCGTTTTACAGCCGTGTTGCTAAACATCCTGACTTACAACCTATTTTCCCGGCTGATTTAACGGAAACAGCCAGAAAACAAAAACAATTTTTAACTCAATATTTAGGAGGTCCGCCCCTCTATACAGAAGAACACGGCCATCCAATGCTTCGAGCCCGCCATTTGCCGTTTGAAATCACTCCGACTCGGGCCAAAGCATGGCTGGCCTGTATGAGAGAAGCGATGGACGAAGTCGGCTTATCCGGACAAGTGCGTGAAGAATTCTATCATCGCCTTGTACTGACTGCTCACCATATGATTAACACTCCAGAACAAGATAGAGAGGAGCATTCCTTTGAATGAAAAGGTAGCTGGCATCGTATCCAACTTTCCATTCGCTTTTCAGCATTGTAGTGGTGAGAAAAAGCCTTTGGAAATTTATTTATTTATCGATCCTCTTTGTCCGGAATGCTGGGCGCTTGAACCCATTATCAAAAAGCTTTTCATTGAATATGGACGATTTTTTACCTTGAAGCATGTGCTAAGCGGAAGACTGGCAACATTGAACATCTGTAAAAAACAAAAATTTGAAGTGATTGCTCATACGTGGGAACGCACGGCCAGCCGCTCCGGCATGTCTTGTGATGGAAGCCTATGGTTTGAAAACCCTATAGACACTCCCTATTCCGCTTCGATTGCCATTAAAGCGGCGGAACTACAAGGAAAACGGGCTGGCATGCGCTTTTTGCGCAAGCTCCAAGAACTCCTGTTTTTAGAAAAACAAAATATTGCTGATATTAATGTTTTGTTGGAGTGTGCGAAAAATGTCGAGCTGGATGTTAATGAATTTATGAAGGACCTTCATTCTAACAGTGCCGCGAAAGCATTTCAATGCGACTTAAAAATTACATCAGAAATGGATGTCCAAGAAGTTCCCACACTCGTCTTTTTTAACGAAAATATTGAAGAAGAGGGCATTAAAATTTCTGGATGCTATCCATATAGCATTTATGTGGAGTTGATTCATGAAATGCTGGGATTCTGTCCAGAGCCATCACCGCCCCCCCCACTTGAAGCCTTTTTAAACCATTTTAGATTTGTTGCCACAAAAGAAATCGCCGTTGTGTATGATCTTGATATACAAGAGGTCGAAAAGGAAATGAAAAAGCTGCAACTCAAGCAAAAAATTGAAAAAGTCCCCGTAAAGTACGGAACTTTTTGGAGGTATCTTTCGACCAAATAATTTCCTTTTACACATAAAAAGACAAAAGACCCAGCGCAGGCCGGGTCTTTTGTCTTTTTATTGTCATTAAGACAACAAAGGGGATGGGAGAAAATTTTCACGGTCAAACAAAGGGGTATAAGGTTATTTGTGATTTTATTCACGTAATTATCATATCAGTGATCGTTTTTTTTGACAACTGTTTTGTTTATTTGTTCACGATTTTGTCATAAATCCTTAAGCAAGGCATGTTAAGCCGGACCATCATCATACAATGAATATAAAACAGCTAGAAATGGAGGGAACAATGAAACGAATCACGCTCATTTTTTGGATGTTGATAGTGTTGATTGCCTTTCTTTTGAATTTATTCGGCTTAATGCACGTCATGCCTTTATTCATTACGATGCCTCTTTTGTTTCTTTCGATTTTATTCGCATTATGGACATTTAACAACCGCAACCGTTTTAAAGGATTTCAAAAAAAACGAATGTGGTAATCCCCACATTCGTTTTTTATCTACGACAGCAGTTGTTCCATCTCTTCCAGTTTTTGTGCGAACACTTGGCACGCTTCCTCAATTGGCTTAGCTGTCGCCATATCCACTCCAGCCTTCTTCAGCACCTCAATCGGATAATCAGAGCTGCCGGCTTTTAAAAACTCAACGTACCGTTGAACAGCCGGCTCTCCTTCTTCTAAAATTTGCTTGCTCAACGCTGTAGCCGCACTAAAGCCTGTCGCATATTGATATACATAATAATTGTAGTAAAAATGCGGAATTCGCGCCCATTCTAAACCGATTTCCTCATCAACAACCACATCGCTTCCAAAATATTTTTTATTGAGCTCATAATACATAGATGTCAGTGATTCGGCTGTTAACGCTTCTCCCTGTTGGGCTTTTACATGAACCATATGCTCAAACTCAGCAAACATCGTTTGCCGAAATACAGTGCCGCGAAAACCTTCCAAATAATGATTGAGCAAATACAACCGCTTGTCTTCCTCTTCAATCGTTTTTAGCAAATAATCATTGAGCAATGCTTCATTGCATGTCGAAGCGACTTCCGCCACGAAAATCGAGTAGCTGCCATATGGATATGGCTGCGTTTTCCGCGTATAATAGCTGTGGACAGAATGGCCAAACTCATGGGCAAGCGTAAATAAATTATTGACATTATCCTGCCAATTCAGCAAAATATATGGATTGGTTCCATAAGCTCCTGAAGAATAAGCTCCACTTCTTTTTCCTACATTTTCACGCACGTCGACCCAACGATTTTCCAGTCCTTCTTTCACGATGCTTACATATTCTTCGCCAAGTGGAGCTAGTCCTTTTAGTAGATACTGCTTTGCTTCTTCATATGTCACTTCCATTTTTACATTTTTCACCAGAGGAGTATACAAATCGTACATATGAAGTTCCTCAAGCCCTAGAGCTTTTTTGCGCAATCGAACATATCGGTGCAGCAAATCCAAATTTTTATTTACAGTCTCCACAAGATTATCATAAACGCTCTCCGGAATATTATTGCTGCTTAAAGCCGCTTGACGCGCAGATTGATACTGTCGCACGCGGGCAAAAAAGTTATCTTTTTTCACTGCGCCACTAAGCGTGCTGGCAAAAGTGTTTTTATATTTTCCGTATGTTTTATACACAGCTTTAAACGCATCACGGCGAACGCGGCGATCTTCACTTTCAAGAAAGCGTATGTAACGTCCGTGCGTCACTTCAACTTCTTCCCCATTTTCGTCAATAATGGTCGGGAATTTTAAATCGGCGTTATTTAGCATCCCAAATGTATTGCTTGATGAGGCCATCACCTCCGCCGCTTGAGCAAGCAACGCCTCTTCTTTTGCGCTCAGCACATGCGGTCGCTGTCGGTTAATTTCATCTAAAGCATGTTCATAAAGCTTAAGTTCCTCTTTTTCCTTAAGAAATGACTTCACTTTCGCCTCATCAATCGCCAAAATTTCTGGCACGATAAAAGCCATTGCGCTTGATGCTTCGCTGTAAAGCCCCTTAATCCGATCATTTAAGCTTTGGTAAAAAGAGTTGGTGGTATCTTGGTCGTAGCGCATATGCGCATACGTATACAGCTTGTCAAGACGCAGCGACAAATGATCCTGATATTGCAGCGCCTCATAGAAAACATCGGCGGATTCTCCTAGACGCCCTTGATAATCAGCGAGCTGGGGCAGCATTTTTTTGACTTCTTGAAATTCTTGCTCCCATGCCTCATCGCTTGGAAAAATATCTTCAAGCCGCCACGTTTCCTCGATAGGAATTTCATTGCGCTTTGGCAATGATTTTACCGCTTGCTTTTCAGTCATATGCAAATTGTCCTCCTTTATCAAACATTACATTATAGTAGTATTCTCTTTCTTTTTAAAATTCCCTCCAATCATTATATGACAGCGACGTTCTTTTTATTTGCTCAAGCAATGAGCGATCATTGGCCAGTGCTTCTTCTATCGTCGCCGGAAACGTCCAGTTTTGGATGCGCTGAATGGACTTTTTGGTCATCCATCGAACATAGCCGAGCTGTTCCAGCCGCTGGATATACTCATATATCGCCCTTGTGTAAGGGTATGCTTGTGCCAATGGAAGCGCACGTACAAATAGCTTGCGTTCTGCAATTTTTTTCTTTATCCAGTTATAAATCTCCGCAAGCGAATACGTTCGGTTGGAACTGTTTATAAAAAGTAAAATATAGGTCTGCCAAATAAATGGAGGACTTTCAAATAAATAGCCAAATTGCAGCGGCCACCCTGCTTCACAAGGAAATAAAGATGGAGGGTGGTGCAAATAGAAATCCGCACAGACTGCCCTCGTCAACGTGGAAGGATAGAACGTAAAGGTTTGGCGCCATTTTGTTTTTTGCATGAGCCATGTTCGCCAAAAGGAGGACGGCAACGAAATTTGCGGATAGGTAAAAAAATCATGGATACGAACATGATCAATCTTTTGAATGATGGGAACAGAAAAAGCATGATAGGTCGAAAAAGGAACGAGATGAACGAGGCGGATCAGCTTCTTTGTCTGAGGACAGTAATAGAAAAGCAAGGGTTGCGGGGAAATGGAGGACACGTACTGTGTGAATAGCCATTGAAACCTAGAAAGCTTAAAATGAAAAGCGGATAGTCGTTGAAGCTGGTGTGCTCCCAATATCCAAATGGGCTGCATACCCGTTTTTTTGTAGCCATTATTGCGCTTTTGAAATTGTGCTTCGCTTATGACCGAGCATTGATATTCGAACACATACGGCCGTCCTTGGATGTTCACATAAAGATCTGGACGCTGTTGAATCGTAAGAAAGTAGGGCTCTAGCTGGACATCGGGTGCTTGTTTTTGCAGCCACGTAAACAAATCCCGTTTTCCAGAAGCATGATACGACGATTCTGTCTCATGCTCAAACGGACATTTCGTTTCTCTTTTATGGGCAAAATGCGGCAGCTTCTTTGTACCCAGCTTTAGAATCACCTCTTTTTGGCATCCGGGACAAACAAAAGTTTCTTCTTCCTTCAGTCGCTTGAGCTTTTGCCGCGTCCAGCCATCCAATAGAGAAATCGTTTGGCCATTTGAACGTTGTGCAACCAGCAAAAAAAACACTCCTTTCATCACGGCTTATTCTTTATAGCATTCGTTCCGTTTGGCTTAAATTCCTGCTAGCTGCCGAATATAAAACAAGGACAAGAGATCCAAGAAGATAGTGAACCAAACGCGCTTGATCCTGTGCGGATAGCTGTAACTCGAGCCGCTGGTGCTTAAAACTAGATGCTCCTTACTTCTTGAAAAAAGGACAAGAGATCCATTGTGATATAACAAAAAACCTGAGCCATCATGCTCAGGCTGTTCCATAAACCTTTTGGATAGAAATCGCTAAAGAAGCGGAGAAAGCAAGCGGCAAATCGATTCGACCACACGGGTGGCCAAGCGCCTCTTTTTAAATGTTTCATAATCAATGGGATCGGAATCATTCAAATCGTTTAAAAAATCAGCTACAAGCGTTTTTGTGCTTTCTGTATGATATAAGAAAGCATTCACTTCAAAATTCAGATGAAAGCTGCGCATATCCATATTGGCTGTCCCAATCGAGGCAAGCTCTCCATCGACAATAATAATTTTGCTATGTAAAAAGCCTTTGCGATATTCGTAAATTTTCACTCCAGCCTCCAATAATTCTGGAAAATAGGAACGTGAAGCATAAAACACAATTTTTTTATCAGGCCGTTTGGGCGCCAAAATGCGAACATCAATGCCGCTTAATGCCGCCACTTTTAACGCTTCGAAAATGTCCTCGTCTGGTATAAAGTAAGGAGACGCAATCCAAATCGATTTTTTCGCCGATACGATCATGGCGAAAAATAAATGCTTGATAACCTCCCATTCTTGATCGGGTCCGCCGGAAATAAGCTGGATGCCGCCTTTCTCGCTGTTCGGAATGAGGGTCGGCGATAAATAATTTAATGTTAATAAGGTTTCCCCGGTCATATAGTACCAATCCTGCAAAAAAATAAGCTGGAGTGTTCTTACGGCTTCTCCGCGAATCCATAAATGCGTATCGCGCCAAAAGCCAAAGTATTCGTTTTTGCCTAAATACTCATCTCCAATATTTAACCCGCCAACAAATCCCACTGTTCCATCAATGACGATAATTTTACGGTGATTGCGGAAGTTAATTTTATTATTTAAAAAAGGAAGACGGACAGGGGAAAACGGAACCATTTCCACTCCAGCATCACGAAGCTCTTGAATGTACGCTTTCGATAACTTCCAGCTTCCAACAGCGTCATATAGAAAACGGACATGTATCCCTTTTTGTGCTTTTTCAATCAAGATGTTCTTCAACCTTTGTCCAACGTCATCATGGCGAACAATATAATATTCTAAATGAATATGATGATTCGCTTTCTCAAGCTCTGCAAAAATAGTGGAAAACGTTGCTTCTCCATTCGTTAATATTTTCGTTTCCGTCGCCAAAGAAACAGGGCTTTTGCCAAGACGGTGGGCAAGCCGGAGAAGCGGCAGTTGGTGCTCTTCGATATGCTTCATCTGCTCGATGTTAAAATCGCGCTGCCCCTCAAATTTTAGAAACATTTGTTCATCCAGCATCGCCTTCTTTTTAAATAACCGCTGTTTTCGATAGCTTTGACCGAATAGGATATAAAAGAAAAAGCCGATGAGCGGAAAACTTCCAAGCACGACCAGCCATGTTAGCGTCTGAGCTGGCCGCCGATTTTCCAAGGAAATGACAAAGGCGATAAAAATAACGGAACAGGTCGTCAAAATACTGAGCGATCCAAGAAGCCAGCCTTCCCAATAGTCTTTTGTAAAAAATAAAAGTACGCTTAGCAGAAGTAAAAAAATGAACACTTGCAACGTATTTCGCAATGAATTTCACCCTATCCGTTTGTTGTTCTCGAAGAAAAAGCCGATTTCAACAGCTGAAATCGGCTTTTACTTTAACGGAAAATGTTTAGCCAGCGTAGCCAATGCATTGCTATGAATAATTTCTTTTCCGTATTCCTCTAATCGATAAATGGTTAGTTGAGAATCGATCCCGTATTCTAATAAGATGCTTAACCAATTGTCGATTTCGTGTTCTGTATAGTTTTCATCAAATTCAACAAATAAGTAGTAGCGGCCTTCGAATTGAAACAGGCTGTTTTTCACATTTGTGAAATCAGCGCGATGAGCAAGCGCAATCAAGTCTTCGATATCTTTAAAAGAGATCGTAAAATGAAGCACTTCTTCTTCCTCGTCTTCTGTCAGCCCCTCGCTATCCTGCTGCACATGAAAATGGTGGTCAAGAAGCTCCTCCATTTTTTCGTCCATCGGAAGCAATTTTTCTTCAGGAAGCGGAAGCTCTAATTTGCTTCCATCCTTGGACAGCTGCGCTTTTGTCACTAGCACCTCTAATCCTTTATCAAGCGCTTGCACTTGGATCCAAAGCGGCCCTTCAAGCGAAAAATCTCCTTCGTTATGGACTTCATCCATCATTTCCCAAAACAATTCTTCGCTTCGTTCGCGGTTATACCAAATTTCTTCGCGGTCAAAGCCGCGTTCTTCTATATCAACATAAGAGATATAAAACTTCACCGTATGCTCATTAATGCGTTCCATTTCCATTTGTCAACTCTCCCTTCTCCAAGACTGAGTTTGAAGGGACTTTTTTACCCCCGAAAGGCGATGCCTTGTACTTCTATTTTATGATAAAAACCTTCAGAAGGGAAATAAAAAAACCCCATTTTTCAAAAAATAGTGATGAAATGAAACATGTCCTACTATAATGATGATGAAAGAAAAGGAGATGAGGAACATAAATGATAAGCGAATATATAACTTCGATTCTTCTCATCATCGGTATTGATGTCATTCTTGGCGGAGATAACGCAGTTGTCATTGCTTTAGCGAGCAGAAAGTTACCGGAGCAGAAACGAAATACAGCCATTGTGCTTGGAACCACGTTAGCCATTGCCGTTCGCATCGTTTTAACAGCGGCGGTCGTCATATTGCTAAAGATTCCGTTTTTGCAGTTTGTAGGCGGATGCATGCTGCTTTGGATTTCTCTCAAACTGTTAATTCAAAAAAACGAAACACCTACGCACATTGAATCAGCAACCTCGCTCTGGAAAGCAGTACAAACCATCGTTGCAGCAGATGTGGTGATGGGATTAGATAATGTTATTGCCATCGCCGGTGCAGCGGATGGCCGTGCTTCTCTTGTCGTCTTTGGATTTCTTTTTTCTGTTCCGATTATCATTTTAGGCAGCAAAATTATACTTTATTCAATGGAGCGATATCCTTTTTTAATTTACATTGGAGCAGCCATTTTAGCGTATACAGCTGGGAAAATGATCTTAGGAGAGCAACGAATCCAACATATTGACGAAGTTGTTTCTCTTCGCCCTTTTTTCCCATTTGCCGCCGCTATGTTCATCATCTGTGCCGGCTGGCTGATCAATCGGAAAAATGACCGCTCTTGGACATAAGAACAAGATGATAAAAAACTTCTACATGGAGCAACCATGTAGAAGTTTTTTACTGATTAACGAGCCGTTGAGCTTCACGCAACTGATAAGCTCGCACCTTGCGCGGCAAGAAGCGGCGAATTTCATCCTCGTTATACCCAACTTGAAGGCGTTTTTCATCAATGATAATCGGTCTTCTTAAAATTCCCGGATATTTTTGGATAATCTCATATAAATCTTGGAGCGGCAATGACTCGAGATTTATATTTAATTTTTGGAAAATTTTTGATCTAGTAGAGATAATTTCATCTGTCCCCGTTTCTGTCATGCGAAGAATTTCTTTAATTTCATCGATTGACAGCGGTTCAGAAAAAATATTTCGTTCAACATACGGAATATCATGTTGCTCTAGCCACGCTTTTGCTTTGCGGCAAGAGGTGCAGCTAGGTGATGTATACAATGTAACCATAATTGTTACTCACTCTCCTTTAACAGGATAAATAGTCCTGCTTACATATGAGCCAGTCAGCTTGTTTTCTGCTCATATTTAGATGAAAATGGATTTCATACTGTATATTATACAATAAAATTCCTAAGAACGGTATAGTTTTTCAAAGTCCCCCCATTTTCTTCAGCCCGCTTCCCATATTCTCTAAAATCCTCTACAATATAAAGAAAGGAAAATAACAACGGCCATCCATGACCTCAAAAACGAAACCACGCGACCGTCTTCGCTTTTTAGCGGCTGATTCGATGATAAAGTGAAGCAGTCGAAGCGTTTACTTGAACGAACATCCCTGTTTCGGCATCTTGCTTATTTCCATTGTTGGCCATTCTATAAGCAGGTAAGGGGAGGAAGGGCATATGACCCAATATTTTATTGATTTCATGATTGTCGGCGTCCTCATCATTGGAATGACGGCGCTAATGGGGGTTTTTGCCAACGGGGTTGGCGAATATGTATTTGGCGGCTCCAGACGATTGGAGCACATTCAAAAAACAGCCAAAACACAAGAAGGCTGGAATCGCGTTGGCGGCAAAAAAATCTCGGGATAATGCTCAAGAAGATGGTAGACAAAGTCAACACGGACTTTGTCTACCATCATTTTAAGCATCCCTCCATTCATGGTGACGTTTCTTACATCAGAATGGCTTGAAAACGTTCGGAAGACAAGAAATGCAACCGAATCAAGACATTCATGGACGGAGCCAGTGATGCAGTATGAAGGGTCGCCAACAGTCTATGTTTTTTATTTTTAGAATAGTCAAATGAATCAAAATGTTTTATAATCATTCATATCCATTCCATTTATAAAAAAAGATCTCTCGAAACGAGAGATCAACTATGCATGGCTTTATATTTTTTGTATTCTTCCTCCGAGCATAATACAAAATGGCCCGGCGTAATTTCACGAAATTCGAGACTTTCTCCATCTTTATATTGGTGCTGTGATGGATCATAAATCGCTCTCCTGCGCACTCGTTCTGTTTCCGGATCCGGCAGCGGAATCGCGGATAATAATGCTTTTGTATAAGGATGAATCGGGTTGCGATACAGCTCTTCCGCCTCTGCCAATTCAACCATTTTTCCAAAATACATGACACCGATGCGATCGCTAATATATTTCACCATCGACAAATCATGGGCAATAAATAAGTAAGTCAGTCCTTTTTCGCGCTGTAGTCTCTTCATTAAGTTCACAACCTGCGCTTGGATCGAAACATCTAAGGCAGAAATCGGTTCATCGGCAATAATAAATTCCGGCTCAACCGCTAAAGCGCGGGCAATTCCGATCCGTTGCCGCTGACCGCCGGAAAATTCATGCGGATATCGATTCGCATGCTCTCGATTTAAGCCAACCGTCTCGAGGAGCTCGTATACCCGTTTCATTCGTTCCTCTTTTGTTTTTGCAAGACCGTGAATATCGATGCCCTCAGCAATGATGTCCGCAACGGTCATGCGCGGATTCAGCGACGCGTATGGATCTTGGAAAATCATTTGCATTTTTCGCTTTAACATTTTTAATTCTTTAGGCGATTTTTTGCCGTGAACGCTCACGCCATTCAGCAGCACCTCGCCGCTCGTTGCTTGATATAAGCCAATAATCGTCCTTCCTGTCGTCGATTTCCCGCATCCAGATTCCCCCACAAGACCAAGCGTTTCTCCTTTATAAATATCGAACGTTATACCGTCTACTGCTTTGATTACTTGTCCATGCCCGACGTTAAAATGCTGCTTAAGATTTTTGATTTCGATCAGTTTTTGCTTTTCTGCCATTTTACTCACTCTCCTTTACAATAACAGGTTGAGGGTAATTGGAGGAGAGCTTGCGCAAACGTTTTTTCACCGCTTCAGGCGGCTCTACTTTTGGCGCGTCCGGATGAAGCAGCCATGTCGCTGCATAGTGCGTATCCGAAATCTGAAACAGCGGCGGCTCCAACTCAAAGTCGATTTTCATCGCATATGGATTGCGCGGCGCAAATGCATCGCCTTTTGGCGGGTTTGTCAAATCTGGCGGCGTTCCTGGGATGGCAGCTAATTCCGATTTATCATCGCTATCTAAGCTCGGCATCGACGCCAATAATCCCCATGTATAAGGATGCTTCGGGTCATAGAAGACTTCATCCACCGTTCCCATTTCTACGATTTTTCCTGCGTACATGACGGCCACACGATCCGCTACATTAGCAACGACCCCTAAATCATGAGTAATAAAGATAATCGACGTATTGGTTTTCTTCTGCAGCTCTTTCATCAGCTCTAAAATTTGCGCCTGAATCGTTACATCCAACGCTGTCGTTGGTTCATCGGCAATCAATAGCTTCGGATTGGAGGCCAAGGCTACAGCAATCATCGCCCGCTGTCTCATTCCCCCGGAAAATTCGTGCGGATATTGGGTCACGCGTTTTTCCGGCATCGGAATCCCAACAAGACGCAACAATTCAATCGCCCGCTCCTTTGCAGCCGATTTGTCCATTTTCAAATGTTTCGTTAACACTTCCATGATCTGATGTCCGACCTTCATGGTTGGATTCAACGACGTCATTGGATCTTGAAAGATCATCCCGATATCTTTTCCGCGAATCGCTTCCATTTCCTTGTCTGTTTTCTTAACAAGATCCTCTCCATCAAAAAGAATTTGTCCATTTTTGATTCTGCCCGGCGGTGTTGGAATAAGGCGCATAATGGTTTGGGAAGTCACGCTTTTTCCGGATCCTGATTCCCCTACAATCGCCAGCGTTTCCCCTCTGTTTAAGTGAAAGCTAACACCGCGCACAGCCTGAACTTCTCCGCCATATGTTTGAAACGAAACCTCTAAGTTTTTTACTTCTAACAGCTTCTTCATGTCTTCACCCCTTACTTACGCAATCTCGGATCTAGCGCATCGCGCAAACCGTCCCCTACTACGTTAAATGCAAAAATCGTTAAGCAAATAAAAGTAGCTGGGAAAAATAACCGCCATGGATAGTATTGCATGGCTTGTACTCCATCAGAAGCCATCGTCCCCCAACTCGCTAAAGGCTGCGGCACGCCAAGACCTAAATAACTTAAAAATGCTTCTGTAAAAATCGCAGATGGAATCGATAAGGTTAATGTGACAAGAATCGGGCCCATCGCGTTTGGAATTAAATGCTTAAACATAATCCGCGATGTGCTTGCACCTAGCGTTTGCGATGCAAGTACATATTCTTGGCTTTTCAGCTGAAGCACTTGCCCGCGAACGATGCGCGCCATATTGATCCATCCGGTAATCGTCATCGCTAAAATCATGGTACCTAGTCCTTGGCCTAAAACAACCATTAAGATAATCACGAGCAACAAATAAGGAACGGCCCATAAAATATCGGCAATCCGCATCATCACTTCGTCCGTTCTGCCACCGCGAAGCCCGGAAATACCGCCCCACAGCACCCCAATCAATAAGTCAATAAGCGCTGCGGCTAAACCAATGAACAAAGAAATTCTAGCACCATACCATGTACGCGCGAATACATCCCGACCTAAATCATCTGTGCCAAACCAGTGCTTAGAAGATGGAGGCTGGTTTGTATTCATTAAGTCGTTTGTCGCATAGTCGTATTTCGTCATGTGTGGTCCAAAAATCGCCATAAAGACTAAGAGTACAAGCAAAACTAGGCCAAACATCGCTAATTTATTTTTGCGAAAGCGAATCGCAACATCCTTCCAATAAGAAAGGCTCGGTCTCGATATTTTTTCCGCTTCGCCCAGCTCTGCTGCTGCTGGCTGAAACATCTCTTTTGGAATTTGTTGCATGATTACTCTCCTTTCTTTCCACCGGCTAGCTTAATTCGAGGATCAATGAAGCCGTACGCAATATCCACAAGCAGGACAGATGCCAGCAGTAAAATGCTGTAAAACACCGTAACTCCCATAATCACGGTATAATCACGATTCGAAATGCTCAATACAAAATGGCTTCCCAATCCAGGAATACCAAAGATTTTTTCAATGACAAAGCTTCCCGTTAAAATCCCTGCGGACAATGGTCCCAAATAGGTGACAACAGGCAATAAAGCGTTGCGAATGGCGTGTTTTACCGTAATTTGTCCTCTTGAAAGCCCTTTTGCCTTCGCTGTGCGAATATAATCATTGCTTAATACCTCCAGCATGCTGGAACGAGTCAGGCGAGCAATGAACGCCATCGGTGTCGCCGCAAGCGCAAGCGCCGGCAAAACCGTGTGC
Source organism: Anoxybacteroides rupiense (assembly GCF_014196195.1). GTDB lineage: Bacteria > Bacillota > Bacilli > Bacillales > Anoxybacillaceae > Anoxybacteroides > Anoxybacteroides rupiense. The sequence continues at coordinate 166,043 of NZ_JACIDF010000004.1, forward strand.
TGCAATGACTCCCATCGGGCCACTGGGAACAAATGCAGCTTAATCGCTAAAAAGTATTGCAAAACAGAGGCCATAATAAAGCTCGGAACCGATATTCCGAGAACGGCAAAAACCATCGCTCCGTAATCCTGCCATTTATTATGATTCAGCGCAGCAATAATCCCTAACAAAATCCCGATACTTACTGCTATCAGCAAAGCTTCCATTCCAAGAAAAAAAGAAACCGGAAAGCCGTCGCTAATGAGATCGTTCACTGTTTGTCCTTTATATTTAAAGGACGGACCGAAATCCCATTTCGCAACAGAAACTAAATAGTCAAAATATTGACTGTACCAAGGGCGATCCAGCCCATAGTATTCATTTAAGTTTTTTTCAATTTCAGGAGGCAGCTTTTTCTCCCCAGAGAAAGGTCCACCTGGCGCAGCTCTCATTAAAAAGAACGTCGCTGTAATAATTAAAAAGAGTGATAGCAACATATAGAGCAAACGTCTGCCTATATACCGCAACATATTCAAACACCTCCATTTTTTTGTAATTTGGCTTCATCGTGAAATGAAGGTATACGGGACAGTTCCCATATACCTTCACTCATTCACACCTTATTCAAAATATGCCCATTTGAATTGAACATCGCCAAGGCCTGATACTTCCACGCCTTTTAGGTTGTCTTTTTGCACCCAAGTATTTGTGTAGAAGTAGATTGGCGCGATTGGAAGCTCATCCATTAAAATTTGTTCTGCATCTTTGAGCATTTGCTTACGTTTTTCTGGATCAGCCTCTTTTTGTGAATCGATTAGCAATTGTTTGAACTTCGGATTTTCCCAATTTGTATCGTTGTTGCCGCCCTCTTTATCACGATATAGCTCCAAGAAGTTGATTGGATCGTTAAAGTCTCCTAACCAACCCATGCGGCCAATTTGATAATCGCCAGAATGCAATTTGTCAATGTATACGTTCCATTCTGCATTTTCCAGCTTCACATTAATGCCTAGATTTTTCTTCCACATGTCTTGAATGGCCTGAGCAATTTTAGCGTGAGCGTCGTCCGTATTATAGGACAGAGTGATTGGCGGCAAATCTTTTACATCCTTTAAGCCAAGCTCTTGAAGACCTTTTTGTAAATACTCTTTTGCTTTTTCGACATCGTTATCTTTGAAATATCCCTTTTCATTTTCAGGGAACATCGTTGGCGGCACAGCAGCCATCGCTGGAATTTGCTCGCCTTTTGTCACGTTTTCTACAATCGCTTTGCGGTCGATCGCATATGTGAATGCCTTGCGGATATTCACATTGTTGAATGGTGGTTTTTCCGTATTAAATTTGTACCAATACGTACCTGCGATTGGCTGAACGTGCAATTTACCTTCTTTCTTTAACTGCGGCAAAGAGTCTGTCGGCAATTGGCCAGTAGGCATTCCTGCCCAATCTAGCTCTCCGTTGTTAAACATGGAAAGCTCCGTATTGGTGTCATTGACCATCGCCATGTCGATTTTCTCAAGCTTGACGTTTTTCGCATCCCAATAGGATTCATTCTTTTCAAGAACGATTTTGCTGTTATGCTCCCAAGTGACCATTTTGAACGGACCGTTTGAAGTGTAATCAGGTCCTGCGTTTTTATACCAGTCTGGTTTTTGTTGAGCCACTTTGCTGTTCACTGGATAATACGTATAGAACGCTGTTAATTCTAAAAAGTAAGGGGTTGGAGCTTCAAGAGTCACTTGCAATGTTTTCTCGTCAAGTGCTTTTACGCCAACGTCCTCAGCCTTCGCCTTTCCTTCATTATAGGCTTGGCCATTTTTAATATAGTAAAGCTGATAAGCGTATTGTGATTCATTTTTTGGATCAAGCGCCCATTTCCAAGCATATTCGAAGTCTTGCGCTGTCACTGGGTCGCCGTTTGTCCATTTTGCGTCGCGCAGCTTGAATGTGTAAGTCGTTAAATCATCGGAAACCTCGTAGCTTTCTGCAGCAGCTAATTCAGGTTTGCCGTCTTTAATGGTTGTCAACCCTTCGAATGTTTGGCGCAACACGTTACCAGAAACAGAGTCATTCGCCAAACCAGGATGTAGAGAAAACGGCTCAGTCTTAATGTTCACACGCAGCTCTTGCGGAACATCTGATTTTTTGCCTCCTGCTTTATCATCGCTGGCGTCATCTTTTTTGCTGAATCCGCCACAAGCAGCAAGGAAGAGACTAAGCACTAGCATTAAGCTGAACAAAAGAGATAGTCTTTTCTTCAATGAGTTTCCCCCCTAGTAAAAAATTTTTATAGTCAAAAGTCCCACGTAAAAGCGCAGAACTTTTGGTACCCTAGTTGCATCTTGAGTTGGTATGTACAAAAGACTAGATCCATCACTCTGGATGGAAAAAATTTTATCTGCTCTACTACAGATCGAAAACATTAATATACTTAAAAAAGAAATCATTCTATATTTTTGTTTTTTCTGAATTTTCCATTTGTTAAAATTGTTTTTTTAACTTTATTTTTCAGCTAATTAGCATTTTATAGTTTTTTTCGATAAATGTAAATAAAAAAAATTACAAAATCACAAAAAAAAACTGAAAAAACAACAAATTAAAGCGTTTACATTTTCATTTTTTTAAAATTTATCCTTTCATTACACTAGCAATTTATCACTTTAATTTAGGAAAGAGAATTTTTTGAAAATAATTTTTTCAATGAGTTTGATATAATAATACAGAAATAGGAAAATCGACGGTTATTTCTTGCGCAAATGTTCTTCATGCATTAGAATAAAGAAAAAACAGCATGCGATGAGAAAGAAGAGTACATGTTGTGATGCCTTCAGAGAGCTTGTGGTTGGTGGGAACAAGCGGCTAGCAATATGGAATGGGCTTTCGAGCATCTGGGCTGAACTGGAGAGTAGGCTCAGACGTTTGCCTTGCGTTATAGAGGCGCCATGCATGATACAGCATGGATCAGAGTGATTGCACGTTTCTGTGCAATAACTAGGGTGGCAACGCGGTCCTATCGTCCCTAATTTTCGCTAAGGGGAGATAGGGCCTTTATTTATGGGCAAATAATGGAAAAGGAGTGGTCTATCTCATGAAAACCATTTTTTCTGGCATCCAGCCAAGCGGAGTTCTCACCCTTGGAAACTATATTGGTGCCATGCGGCAGTTTGTTGAGCTGCAACACGAATATCAATGCTATTTTTGTATCGTCGATCAGCACGCGATTACCGTGCCGCAAGATCCAAAACAGCTGCGTCAAAATATCCGCAGCTTGGCGGCCTTCTATTTAGCGGTCGGCATTGATCCGAACACAGCCACTTTATTTGTGCAATCGGAAGTTCCTGCTCACGCGCAGGCCGGATGGATTTTACAGTGTCTTTCCTATATCGGAGAGCTTGAACGGATGACGCAATTTAAAGATAAATCGGCGGGAAAAGAGGCAGTGAGCGCGGGTCTATTAACATACCCGCCGTTAATGGCGGCTGATATTCTTCTTTATAAAACAGACATCGTTCCTGTTGGCGAAGATCAAAAGCAGCACATTGAATTAACTCGCGACTTAGCGGAGCGCTTCAATAAACGATACGGGGAAATTTTCACCATCCCTGAAGCGCGCATCCCAAAAGTCGGAGCGCGAATTATGTCATTGGCCGATCCATTGAAAAAAATGAGTAAATCGGATCCAAATCAAAAATCATATATTACGCTGTTAGATGATGCCAAAGCCATTGAAAAGAAAATTAAGAGCGCTGTAACCGATTCTGAAGGAACGATCCGCTACGACAAGGAAACGAAGCCTGGTGTTACTAACTTATTGAATATTTATTCCATTTTAGCAAATAAAACGATCGAACAATTAGAACAGCAATATGCCGGAAAAGGCTATGGAGAATTTAAAAGCGATTTAGCTCAAGTGATTATGGATGCCCTCGCTCCGGTTCAAGAGAAATATTATCATTTAATGGAAAGCAGCTCTCTTGATGACATCCTTGATAAAGGGGCAGAGAAAGCGAACCAAGTAGCAAACGAAATGCTCAAAAAAATGGAACATGCGATGGGATTAGGACGAAATCGAGGATAACAACAAAGCAAAAAAAGCAAGCCGCAACATCGGCTTGCTTTTTATTCAACCTCTTTAGTTAACCCGCGGCTCTTGCTCCATTTCCCACAGCTTTTCAAAAAATGGCTGTCCTTTAATCATTTTTTCGCATAGTTGAACGTGCTTTTCCGACCAATCGTATTTTGTTTCCTCATATAGCTGCTGCCATGCTTCTTCAAATGACATTTGCTGAATTAAAGAATATTTATGCGGCGCCCATTCCGTGTACCAATAGCGAATTTCTGCTACATTTTTCGTTGAATAAAGTTGATCCATTGCCATAAACAAAAGCTGTTTGAGTTGGCGCTCCTTCCGTGTCAGTCCGTTCATCAGCTCCGGAGCAGGCGATAAAATATGATATTCTTTTTCATATGAAGGAAGCGGATAGGCTTCTTCTTGCTGGTCCGCGACCATTTCATAGACAAGCTGCTCTTGTCTTGGAATCAGCCGACTTTTGCGAATTGGAATGCTCGAACCGATCGTGTCAATCGCTAATATTCCTTTTCCATCCGTTACAACGAAACAATAATCAAGCTGAAGACGTTCATGGTTTTTCCGCACATATGCTTTTTGATAAACATCTTCTAAAAGTGGCTTAGGTATCTCCGACAAACTATTTTCTACATAATTAAACAAACGGGAAGATACCTTTAAAAGCGGAACTTGATCGAGCAATTCGACTTGGTCATCCTTTCTCCATTCATGAAAGTGACAGACGTTATACCCATTTTCCTCGCCTTCAAACCAATTCACCCAAATATCATGAAGATATAACATAAGATACCCCTCACTTCAAAAGCTATTTGTCCATCATTATAGGCAGAGGGGGATTATTTTATTCCACAGCAGCCTTTTTTATCCATTATTCTTGATCCGGAAAGTATAGACTGAACCACATGACAATCATGCCGATTGGAAGTAAATAGCACTCCATTCTCGTGCTAATAAATTGAAAGTAATTGATCCACCCTCGCTCCGGTGTGATGAGATTTAAATAAGCAATGGATGTAACCCCCCCTATAACTGAAAAACCAAAGCCGAGCAAATAAATGAATACGCGCATCGCTTTCCTCCGTCGCCTTGTCCATCTTATTTCTACATATATGTGCAAGCGGCATTGTTCATGACTATGACCTTAAGACGATTGCTAAAATTGCGCGAGCTGCAGAATGCGCTCTGCAGGCATTTCCATCAGCTTAAAAAAGTCGTGCTCTTTTTGCAAGGCGGCACATACGATTCCGTAGCCTACCGCATATCCAAGCATCTCAGGATACAGACCGCGTCCATATAAAAGGCGGTCGTATAATCGATGTGACGGAAAAATCATTTGATAGCGGTCAAGATATTGCTTCCAAAAATGGCGCAATTCATCGTCTGAATAGTATGATGTCCATTTGGCTTGATATTCTTTTCCCACGTCTTGCCCGACTGCTTGTTCTGCCAAGCCCTCTAAAATCACGGCGTCAAGCAGCGGATATTCCTTTTTCGGTTGCTTTGCTAGGCGGCAAACGTGATTGTATTCATGAGTCAATACGGCCTCTATTTCTTTCCATGAATGCTGCGGCAACAAAAATAAAAACAATTTATCAGCGTAGGCAAGACCGCCTTTACTATTAAAATCTCGAGCCATCTTTCTGTTATGTTCATTTGCCGGAAAAATAAAAACAGGTACATCCGGGCCGTTCCAGCGCTTTTGTAATCGATGATAGATCCTTTCCGTTCGCTCCCATAGCTGCTTTCGCTTCATGGTTTCTGTTATCTTTTTCGCTTCCTCCGATAACGAATGCATTCCGTGATGAATAAGATGAACATAAATATGCCGAGCGTTGCCCCCTCGAAAATAATCGGTTAGCCGTTCGCATAGCTGCAGCGGCTGTTCCGTAGCGAGCCATTCGTCGGTATGAATAACCGGCATTTCTCGCTTCCCCCTTTCTCTTCCTTATTTCCTATCGTATGATGGAGCAGAAAAAGGGGTGAAAAAAAGGCGATCCCGCTTTTTATGAGATCGCCTTGTTGATTATTCCGTATATTTTCTGAAAATAAGAGTGGCATTATGTCCGCCAAAGCCAAGCGAGTTGCTTAAAACAGCGTTTACTTCCTGTTTTCTCGCCACATTTGGCACATAATCAAGATCGCACTCTGGATCCGGTGTTTCATAATGAATCGTTGGCGGAATCACTCCATCGATCATTGTCAAGATGGAGAACATCGCTTCAACCGCGCCTGCGGCACCCAATAAATGGCCGGTCATCGACTTGGTTGAGCTGATTGCCAATTTATAAGCATGATCGCCAAAGACCTCTTTTATCGCCATTGTTTCATATTTATCGTTATATTCGGTGCTTGTTCCATGAGCGTTAATATAACCGATTTCTTCTGGCTTCATTCCGGCATCAGCGAGCGCTTGGCGCATCGCCCGCACACCGCCTTCCCCGCCTGGTGCAGGAGCTGTAATGTGATAAGCATCTCCCGTTGATCCATAGCCAACGATTTCCGCATAAATACGAGCGCCCCGCTTGCGTGCATGTTCTAATTCTTCGAGCACGAGAATAGCAGCACCCTCTCCGATCACAAACCCATCACGGTTTTTATCGAATGGCCGGCTTGCTTTGTCCGGATCAGGATTTGTTGATAAAGCCGTATTCGCGCAAAATCCGGCTAATGCCATTTTCGTAATCGGCGCTTCGGTTCCTCCTGTCACCATCACATCCGCATCACCGCGTTGAATGACTTTAAACGCATCGCCAATCGAATTCGCGCCTGTTGCGCATGCTGTAACTGTACAAGAGTTGATTCCTTTTGCTCCTAATATAATCGATACTTGCCCTGCCGCCATATCAGGAATCATCATCGGTACAAAAAATGGGCTTACACGGCGATAACCGCGCTGTTGAAAAATTTCAAACTGCTGCTCGAATGTTTCCATTCCGCCGATTCCTGAGCCAATCCATACGCCCACTCGCTCGGCATTTTCTTCATTGATTGTTAAATTGGCATCTTTTACAGCCATAAGTGCAGATGCTACCGCATATTGAGTAAAGCGGTCCATTTTACGCGCTTCACGTTTATCCATATAAAGTTCCGGATTAAAATCCTTTACCTCTGCCGCAACTTTTGCCGGATAATCATCTGGATTGACACGAGTCAGCGGACCCACGCCATTTTCGCCTGCTATTATACGTTCCCATGTTGTTTCCACATCATTACCAAGCGGAGTCACTGCTCCCAAACCTGTGACAACGACTCTTCTCTTTTCCATCCTTTTTGCCTCTCTTTCCGTTTGTAGTCAAAGAGCTTTCATCGTTATTTTAGCGTCCCCATCTTAAGGCGATCGCTCCCCATGTTAAACCGCCCCCAAAACCAACCATAATGATTAGATCATCGTCTTTGATTTTTCCAGCCTCTAGTTCTTCGACAATCGAAATTGGAATAGAAGCAGCGGACGTATTGCCATATTTTCTGACGGTTGCTGACATTTTATCCTCCGGCAGCTCCAAGCGCTGTCTAGCTGCTTCAACAATACGAATATTGGCTTGATGCGGAACTAAAAAATCCACATCCTGTTTAGACAATCCTGCTTTTTCGAGTACGTGAATGCATGATTCCCCCATTTGACGAACCGCAAATTTGAACACCTCTCGACCATTCATAACAACATATTCGTCTTGATATAGGTGTTTTCCTCCTGTTCCGTCAGCTCCTAATTCAAAGGATACAATGCCGCGTCCTTCGGAAACGGGTCCCATCACGACAGCACCTGCCCCATCACCAAATAAAACAGCCGTATTGCGGTCCTCCCAATTTACGATTTTCGATAATTTTTCCGCTCCTATCACTAATATATATCGATATGTTCCGCTTTCAATAAATTGCTTTGCTGTAACCATTCCATACATGAAGCCAGCGCAGGCTGCACTAATATCTAGGGCTGCTGCTTTTGTCGCCCCCAATCTTTCTTGCAGCATGCAAGCAACTGACGGAAATGGACGATCCGGCGTTACTGTAGCCACTAAAATTAAATCAAGTTCCGCAGCTGAGATCCGGGCGTTCTCAAGAGCCTTCACAGCAGCAAAATAAGCCATATCTGACGTGTCAATATCATCAGCGGCAATTCTTCTCTCTTCAATTCCCGTTCTAGTCCGAATCCATTCATCAGACGTATCCATCATTTTTTCCAAATCGAGGTTGGTGACTACCTTTTCCGGCAAATACCGGCCGATTCCGATAATACCTGCATTCATGCAGAACATCTCCTTTATTGTTATATAACCAATTACTATTACTTGGTACTAATTTTATCGAAGTTTTCATAATCACGCAATATAAATGTTTGGTCCATGTCATCTGTCTAATCATTTCTACTTTTCTGAACATAAATTGCTTATAAGGAGAAAGGGGGATCTCATGTGGAAGAAGAAAAACAAACGACCCATCAGCTAAATGACCGTTTTTCTCGTCTAATGTTTGGAGACTTTCCATTTCGTCAAGAAAAACAAACAAACGTAGCAGAAACATCCTCTTCCCAGCAGGGGGTTGATTTTCTACAGCTTATGCAGGACATTGATACACTTGTCTCCTCGTTCCATCAACTCAAACCATTCATGAAAACGTTTACTTCTTTTACGGATTTATTAAAAAAATAAATAACGTAGATCGAAACGAACCGATTGTGCGGTTCCTATTTTTTCCACACGAATACATGGCAAAGGTAAGTCACCAGATCTCTCCGGCCGTTGCTATTCCAGAAACCACAGGTGTGTTGATGATCCAATAAAACCAATTGACATTGTTTGATTCCTCGCTTTTCTGCCGTAGTCGGCAAGCCATATTTTTAGTAAAAGAATGGATTATTACCGTTTGTGCAGAAACCATGTTTTCATCTTCAAATAGCATGAATAGTGGGAAAGTAGAGCGCATTTTTAGAAAAGCTTCTGTAAAGCATGCTTCACCAGCCTCCTTATCTAACTCGTTGCGTGGATCCTTCTGCTGCAAAAACTCCTCTATCGTTCCTAAGAGCGATAGAGGAGCTCATCATAATCGATTATACTTTTCATAGAATTGGTGAATGGCTCTGGCAAACCGATATCGTTTTTCCGGTAAATGATACAAAACTTCCACAGGCAGCTTTTTTTCTTTTGCTATTTCTGCATACTTACGGCAGTGAAGGGAAGAAGGATAAGGCGTTACTCCGGATAGCTGCCATATTTTCGTCGGTACATGGGAAAAAGTCAAAGAAGAACAAGGAATCACATCATATACTTTAGTCTTGTCTACTCTATAGGCATCGGCGATATCGTTTACTAGACGTTTGTAGAAAAATTTGTTTTCCTTTTCGTATTCCAGTTGTGCTCGCAAATTTAGACATGGACTAAACATCGCCACCGCCCGAATTTGTGGAGATATTTCCTCCATCAGTCGCAAGGCGGCAAGCGCCCCCATTCCTTCGGCTAAAAGATAAATACGATGATTAAGAATTTCACTTTTTAATACATAGTAGATCAGTTGTTTCGCCAACCGAAGCGCCTGATCACTTCCCCAATGCCGCCCGTACAAATGGGAAGAAAAAATGGTGTATCCATATTGAAGCAGATCATCTAGCAGTTGCCGTCTTCCTTCGTGCTCGGTCCAGAAGCTTGCATTTTCTGTTACATAATGATTGACATCTCCAAGAAGAAGAACGCCAAACCCATTTGGGCGCTCCGGTACATGGATGATGCACCATTGATCATCTAATTGGAAAAAACGCTGCTGAATCGTCATATTATTTCACCTTTACTTTCCCAGGTGTGTTGTCGATGAATCAATATCATTTAGAAATTGATTACCTTTATTGCTTTTCTGCCGCCCTTCGAACAATAATCGTTATGCGCAGAAAAGCGAATCATCATCCTCTCCTGATCATTTATACCTCAATGAAACCACTGTTTGTTGCCTTCTACAAAGCATAGCTGTACATTAAAAATATATGTGAACACTTCAAAGATGGAAAGGGTATCAGCCTAAAAAGAAGAACATTTTCCATGAAAGCGATTTGTGATAAGATAGATAAAGAAAGCAAGAAATGTTGAGGTGAAAATCATGAGATTTTTTTGGACGCTCTTTTGGACATTCTTGCTAGCACAAATGGCTACATATGTCATTAGTTCCATGCAAGGAAGTTCTTATCAATTTTCAACAGGCGCTTTTTTAGGAGTGGCTATGACGATTTTTGTCATCATCATTGGCAGCTTGCTTCCTAATGATCCTGTTGGCCATCATGACCATCATTAAAAAGCAGAACCTAGCTCTTAGTGCGCTGCACAAAAGGAGGCTGTCTAAAAAGACAGCCTCCTTTTGTCAATACTCTCTGCCATTACAATTTGATGCGCGAACATTTGCCCACCATTGAGCAGGTGATATCCGATTTCGCCGGCACGCTTTGATGTGACCGAACGCTTACTTTCAACGGATGACGCTTATTCCAAATTATGGTATACAACTTTCATTCATATTACTCTGCGGTCAAAAATAGTTACATTTCGCTTTCAGCATTCGTCTTGATCACGATTTGCTCGTTCTCATAGTCCACGACAATCCGGCTGTAATCCTTCACCCGTCCCGCCACGATTTCTTTGGCCAGAGGCGTTTCAATCCGCTTCTGCATAAATCTCTTTAATGGACGCGCTCCATAGACAGGATCAAAACCTGCTTGCGCGATATACTCTTTCGCACGCTCTGACAGCGTTACAGAAATATGGCGATCCGCAAGGCGTGTGCCCAGTTCTCCCGCAAACTTGTCCACAATTCCCTTTAACTCTTTTATCGTCAGCGGCTTAAATAGAACGATATCATCAATGCGATTTAAAAATTCCGGCCGGAAGTGCATTCGCAATTGCTGCATCACTTGACTGCGAGCTTCTTCGCCAATTTCGCCATTTTCTTGCCCTGCTTCCAGTAGTGTGTGTGAACCGATATTCGATGTTAAAATAATGACGGTATTTTTAAAGTCCACCGTTCTTCCTTGTGAGTCCGTAATGCGGCCGTCGTCAAGCGCTTGTAATAAAATATTAAACACTTCCGGATGCGCTTTTTCCACTTCATCAAGCAAAATAACCGAATACGGCTTGCGACGCACCGCTTCTGTCAGCTGTCCGCCTTCTTCATAACCGACATATCCGGGAGGCGCGCCAATCAGCCGCGATACCGCGTGCTTTTCCATGTACTCCGACATATCAATCCGAACCATCTGTTCTTCGCTATCAAAAAGCGCTTGCGCCAACGCCTTGGCCAGCTCCGTTTTCCCTACCCCTGTCGGCCCTAGAAATAGAAAGGATCCAATCGGTCGGCGCGGATCTTTAATACCGGCGCGCGCCCGCAACACGGCATCTGCCACCAACTCTACCGCTTCGTCTTGACCGATGACGCGTTGATGCAATAGCTCCTGCAAGCGCAACAGCTTTTCCCGTTCCCCTTCTACTAGCTTCGTTAATGGGATGCCGGTCCATCTTGAGACGATTTCGGCAATTTCTTCTTCCGTCACCTCTTCCCGCAAAAGCCGCCCTTCTTTTTCTGTTCGGCTCGCATCTTGTTCAAGTTGCTTTAATTGCTTTTCCAGTTCCGGAATGCGTCCATGGCGCAGCTCAGCTGCTTTATTTAAATCATAAGCATTTTCAGCCTCTTCTAGCTCTCGTTTTGCTCTTTCCAGTTCCTCACGAACACCGCGTATTTGCTGAATCGCTTCTTTTTCCTGTTGCCATTTCGCTTTCATGCTATTGGCTTTTTCTTTTAAATTGGCCAGCTCCTGTTTGAGAGCTTCCAGACGTTCCCGGCTCGCTTCATCCTCTTCCTTGCGCAACGCTGCTTCTTCAATCTCAAGCTGCATCACACGACGCATCACCTCATCTAATTCTGATGGCATTGAATCAATTTCTGTGCGAATCATGGCGCACGCTTCATCAACAAGATCAATGGCTTTATCAGGAAGAAAACGTTCAGAAATATAGCGATCTGATAATACCGCAGCGGTAACGAGCGCGCGGTCATGAATATTCACGCCGTGATGAATCTCAAACCGTTCCTTTAAACCACGCAAGATAGAAATCGTATCTTCCACGCTCGGCTCTTCCACAAGCACCTGCTGAAACCGTCGCTCTAAAGCCGGGTCCTTTTCGATATATTGTCGATATTCATCCAAAGTGGTAGCGCCAATGCAGCGCAATTCCCCGCGAGCGAGCATCGGCTTTAACATGTTTCCTGCATCAATAGCCCCCTCGGCTTTTCCAGCACCGACAATCGTATGCAACTCGTCAATAAATAAAATGATCTTTCCTTCGCTTTTTTTTATTTCATTTAATACAGCTTTTAAGCGCTCTTCAAATTCCCCGCGAAATTTCGCTCCTGCGATTAAAGAGCTCATATCTAAAGCAAAAATGATTTTATCTTTTAAGCCTTCCGGTACGTCCTTCCGAACAATCCGTTGAGCAAGCCCTTCGACAATCGCTGTTTTTCCCACTCCCGGTTCGCCAATAAGCACTGGATTATTTTTGGTTTTACGCGATAAAATGCGGATCACACGGCGAATTTCACTGTCGCGGCCGATGACAGGGTCAATTTTTCCGGCGCGCGCCTCTTCCACTAAATCGCGGCCATATTTTTTTAATACCTCATATGTAGCTTCTGGATTTGCACTTGTCACGCGCTGATTCCCCCTTATTTCTTTTAATACGTGTAAAAGTCTCGAACGATTTAATTCGTACTTTTGCAGCAGCTGCCCGATCTCATTTTTTTCATTGGTTAACGCCAAAAGCAAATGTTCTACAGAGGTATACTCATCCTTCATCTGTTTTGCTTCCTGTTCAGCGTTGGTGAGCAACCGTTCCAAACGAGGCGCCATGTAGACAATTTCTTCCGCCCCCATCACTTCAGGTTTTCTTTTTAAAAATGAACGGAGATCTACAGCCATTTTGTTAATATTGATATGTAGAAGAGAGAGCATGCGTTTGGCCAGCCCTTCTTCCTGCTCCAACAACGCCAGCAAAAGATGATCGATATCCATCATTTGATGATGATACGTTTTGGCGATGGATTGAGCAGAGATCAGCGCCTCCTGCATCTTTTCTGTTAGCTTGTTCATATCCATGACATTCACCTGTCTTTTGACTTTTTTTGACCTTTATATATATTATACCCTTGTCCCACAGGAAAAGCCATTCCCACGGTGAGAATGGCTCAGTCTATTATCCTGCGTCACAGCGTCTCGTTCGTCTGCACGGTAACGTCTTCGTTCGGTTCTCTTCTTTCTCTGCCCAGCGTTTTTAAGACATTTTGAAGTGGAAACAACTGAAATGAGTAACGCCTCAAAATAATGGTAGACAAAGAAAAAATCTGCTTTGTCTACCATATCAACGGCTGCATCGATCGTTATGGTTTGCGCATATAAGTCCAATGGCGATTATGATTGGACGTTTCTGGGAATGTATCTCCCGCTTTGAGCTTCACTTTTTTAGGATTTTTCACGTTATCTCCTGTTTCTCCGATTTCAATATATACACCATTGTTGGGCGCTTTGTCCCCTGGTCCAAAATGACGTCTTTGGCCCATGCTCATCCCCTCCTTCAAGCAGCGTACACGCTTATCATCTCCCCTCTTTTTATCATTCACTCATGCAAATCGTGGAATGATTTGCAAAAAAACACCGGAGTAACCTCCGGTGTTTTTCAGCATGATAATAACGATAGCAAAATGGCTTTTTGGACATGGAGACGATTTCCCGCTTGCTCAAATACATAAGAATGGTCGCTGTCAATGACGCCAGCTGTCACTTCTTCGTCGCGATGAGCAGGCAAACAATGCAAAAACATATAATCTGGCTTAGCCTGCTTCACTAGCTGTTCGTTGACTTGAAACGGCTGGAACACTGCCAGCCGCTGCTGGCTTTCCTGTTCTTGTCCCATGCTCGTCCATACATCCGTATAAATGACATCAGCATGTTTCACCGCTTCTTGTGGAGAATGGGTCACGACAATTTGTGATCCTGTTTGTTTGGCTACTTCGATTGCAGCCTCGACATATTGTTCTTTCGGTTCATAGCCTACCGGGCATGCAATCGTACAATCCATCCCTACTTTGGCAGCGGCGATCATTAATCCATGGGCAACATTATTGCCATCTCCGACATATACTAGCTTCAGTCCCTTTAGCTGTTTTTTCGTTTCATAAATGGTTAGTAAATCAGCCAGTGCTTGACATGGATGATCGTCATCTGTCAATCCGTTAATAACGGGCACCGTTGCGTACTGTGCAAGCTCTTCGATTTTGCTATGGGCGAATGTGCGAATCATAATCGCATCTACATATTGCGATAATACTCTTGCCGTATCAGCAATGGTTTCCCCGCGGCCAATTTGCAAATCATTGCTGTTTAAATAAAGCGCATGTCCGCCTAACTGTGTCATCCCCACTTCAAAGGATACTCTCGTCCGCGTAGATGGCTTTTCGAAAATCATCGCCAATGTTTTCCCTGTTAATGGTGTATAGGCTTGACCTGCCAGCTGCTTTTGTTTCAACTCACTTGCTAACGTTAGTAAATCATGGATCTCCTCAGAAGAAAAATCGATTAATGTTAATAAATCCTTTCCTTTTAATGAATGGATTGTCGCATTCATCCTATCACCGCTTCCTCTGTTTGTTTTTTTAATTTAAGCCATTCCTGAATCGAAAGAACGGAAAAATCGTCAGAATCAAGCGCCTGCAAAAACAGCTTGCACGTTTCCACTTCCGTAAAGGCCAGCAGCTGCCGTGACAAAGCAAGCATCCGTTGTTCCGCAGCTTGTTGATCGTTTTTGAAATTAAAAAAGGCTAATGCTTCTTTTCGCTTTACCCATTCAGAAAATGGAATGTGGCTCACAAGCTTGATTCGCTTATTCTTCATTGCTTCTACGAGCGCTTGTATTTGCTCTATTTCTGCATCCACATAAACCTCGAAAGCATCTGCTTTTTTTGTCAAATAAGAATGGAACGCTTTGCCGGATGCCTCCGCTGCTGTATGAGCAATGCTAATTCCTTCGCCTGTCGATTTCATTTCCGGCCCGACAAGCGGATCGACTCCAGGCAGCTTATGCATTGAAAAAACGGGATATTTCAAAACAATGTAGGGCATATCGCTGAAGCTGTTTGTCACAGAATCATTTACCTCATCTAAGCATTTCCCAAGCAATAATTTTGTCGCAATTTGCGCAAGTGGAATTCCCGTCGTCTTGCTGACAATCGGCACCGTTCGGCTCGCGCGAGGGTTGACTTCCAGCACATACACCTCGCCATTTGCGATGACAAATTGAATATTCATTAAACCTTTGAATTGAAGCTTTTGCACAATTTTTTCAGCAAATGTTTTTATCTTGGCTTTTTCATCTTCTGACAGCGTTTGCGCTGGCAGCCACGCATAGCTATCACCTGAATGGACGCCCGCTTTTTCAACATGCTCAATAATGGTTGGAATCAGTACGCTCTTTCCATCGGCTACCACATCGACTTCGGCTTCTTTTCCTTCCAAATACGCATCAATCAGTACGGGATACGTCAAAGTGGCCGCTTGCTGCAACAATTGCTGTTCATTTTGTACAATAAACATGCCTTTGCCGCCGATCACATATGACGGACGAAGCAACACCGGATAACCGATCTTTTCCGCTTTTTCCACCAACTCATTTTCATTTTCGGCTATTACACCAGGCACGTGTGGAATCGCTAATTCCTCTAAAAGCTGATAAAAACGATCACGATCCTCCAGCTGGTCAATGACATCGTATGAGGCGCCTAAAATGGTCACACCTGCCTCTTCCAGTTCTTTTACTAGATTAATCGCTGTCTGTCCCCCGAATTGGACAACCACTTTTTGAATTTGTTCTGCCTCAATCACATTAAGCACATCTTCCAACACAAGCGGTTCGAAATAAAGACGATCCGCCACTGCAAAATCGGTGCTAACGGTTTCCGGATTATTGTTAATCAAGACGGTTTCGTATCCTTCTTTCTGAAGAGCATAGACGCTATGAACGGAGCTGTAGTCAAACTCAATTCCTTGGCCGATTCGAATCGGCCCCCCTCCGATAATAAGAACTTTTTCTTTATCGCTTGCTTTTCGTTCATCCGCACCAAAATAAGTGGAGTAATAGTAATCCGTTTCCGAGTGGAATTCCGCTGCACACGTATCTACCATTTTATAAGCTGGAATAATGCCAAGCTGCTTCCGCTTGCGGCGAATTTCCGCTTCCTTTACATTCCAAATATTCGCTAAAAAAGCATCAGAAAAGCCTTTTTCTTTCAATAAGCGAAGCATTGCGGCATCAATATGAGCAAAATGGGCGGCTTTCGCTTGTTGCTCAAGCATAATAAGCTGATAAAAACTATTTAAAAAAAAGCGGTCGATTTTGGTTAGCTGATAGATCGTTTCGATCCCTTCGCCGCGTCTGAACAATTCTAAAATCGCAAAAAAGCGGCGATCATCTTGATGAATTAATAGCTCTTTTAATTCATCATTCGTTTTGGCGGACATCTCCGGCAAAAACAATCCGTTATTAGCCCCCTCCAATGAACGGACAGCCTTTTGCAGGGCGCGCTCCAAATTGCGGTCAATCGCCATCACTTCCCCCGTCGCTTTCATTTGCGTTCCTAGGCGGCGGTCGCCGCTTGGAAATTTGTCAAATGGCAAACGCGGAAATTTGACAACAACATAATCAAGCGCTGGTTCAAAGCTGGCAAATGTATTTTTCGTAACAGGATTTAGCAATTCCGCTAATGTATAGCCAACAGCCAATTTGGCAGCAATGCGCGCAATCGGATATCCGGTCGCTTTGGATGCCAAAGCGGAGGAACGGCTGACGCGCGGATTCACCTCGATTAAATAATAATTTTTGCTAAACGGATCGAGCGCGAATTGAATGTTGCATCCGCCAATAATTCCGAGCGCTGAAATAATTTTTACTGCCGATGAGCGCAGCATATGATATTCTTCATCCGTTAAGGTTTGGGATGGGGCCACAACAATGGAGTCACCCGTATGAACTCCGACAGGATCGATGTTTTCCATGTTGCAAACTGTAATGCAAGTATCGGTATCGTCGCGCATCACTTCATATTCGATTTCTTTGTATCCTGCCACACTGCGCTCCACCAAACATTGGGTAATGGGACTTTCCGCCAATCCCTTTTCAACGAGGGATACAAATTGCTCCATGGTTTCCGCAATTCCTCCGCCGCTTCCCCCTAATGTATAGGCTGGACGGATAATGATCGGGAAGCCGATCTTTTCAGCAAAAGCAACTGCGTCCGCTACATTCGTAATAATTTCACTTTCTGGCACCGGCTCGTTTAACTCATACATTAACTGGCGGAACGCTTCCCGATCCTCTCCTTTTTGGATCGCTTCAATCGGTGTTCCAAGCAATCTCACGCCATATTTCGTTAAAACTCCTGCTTCATGGAGCTGAAACGCTAAGTTTAATCCCGTCTGTCCTCCAAAGGTCGCCAACAAGCCATCAGGCCGTTCTTTCGCGATAATGCTCTCCAAGCTATCGACTGTCAATGGCTCAAAATAAACAGCATCTGCATGAACATCGTCAGTCATAATCGTAGCCGGATTGTTATTGACTAGAATGACGCGATAGCCTTCTTCCTTTAAAGCGATGCATGCTTGCGTACCAGAATAGTCAAACTCCGCCGCTTGACCAATCACAATCGGTCCAGATCCGATGATTAAAATCGATTGAAGTGATGGATCTTTAGGCATATACTTTCTCTCCTTTGTTCACTGCTTGCAAAAATTCAGCAAAAATATGTTCTGTATCATTTGGTCCGGGATGTGCCTCCGGGTGATACTGAACCGATAAAATCGGTTTGTATCGGTGAACCATTCCTTCTACCGAATCGTCGTTCACATTGATAAAGCGAATGTCAAACGGCGTAGCGGCCAAACTTTCTTTATTGACCACATAACTATGGTTTTGCGAAGTCATGAACACCTTTTTCTTCTGCAAATCATAAACGGGCTGGTTGGCTCCGCGATGTCCAAAGCGGAGCTTCTCTGTGTTGGCTCCGTATGATAATGCGACGAGCTGGTGTCCTAAACAAATCGCAAGCGTCGGATAATGGTCAATCATCATTCGGATAGTCGGCAAATATTCCGCCAGCTGCTTCGGATCTCCCGGGCCATTGGATAAAACGATCCCGTCGGGCTGCAATGCTTCAATAGCGGAAAATGGCGTATGATAAGGAACGACGGTTACTTGGCATCCTCTTGTTACCAGAGATTGCACTATCGATTTCTTATAGCCAAAATCGACGAGTACAATATGCGTATCGCCGTTTCCATATACGGACATTTGCTCAGTGGACACACTTGCAACAGGAAAGCGAATTTCCTTGAGCGCGCCAATCTCCGATTCTCCTGGAGCAATCCACCCCATCATCGTTCCTTGATTGCGAATCTCTTTTACCAGCGCCCGCGTATCCACATGGGTTAATAGCGGAATCTTCCATTGCTGCAAGTATTCTTTTAAACTATATTTCGCTTCATAATGGTATCCTTGCTGACTTGCCTCATATACAATCACCGCCTGCACATGCGGTTTTTTACTTTCGAAATCGGTTTCATTAATTCCATAATTTCCAATAAGTGGATACGTGAACACCATGATTTGGTTTTTATATGAAGGATCTGTCAGCACTTCCTGATAGCCGGTCATTCCTGTATAAAAGACGACTTCCCCTTGAATTTCCCCGTTTTCTCCCGGCACTTCAAGAACTCCGGCAAATGTCTTTCCATTTGCTAAATGCAAACAAGCGTTCATCGCAGACACCTCATTGTCGAATTTTTATTACAAAATGAGAATTTTTATGCATTCACTATGAAAAAAAATTCCGCTCCTAGGAAATAGCCACATATTCGTTTAGCAACACTTCTTTCAAGATGGCAACAGCCCTATCCAGTTCTTCTTTCGTTACAATCAGCGGCGGCACTAAACGAATCACATTCGCGCCAGCGGGCAGTACAAGCAATCCTTTTTCATGGATAAGCGGAATCAGCTTTGCCACGTCCGCCTCGCATTCGATTCCTATTAATAAGCCGAGGCCGCGCACTTCTCGCACATGTCCGACTCCGGCTAAAGCCGTGCGAAGCTGCTCTAAGAAATAATGTCCTTTTTCTGCTACGCTTTGTAAAAAATCATCTTGGAAAATCACTTGCAAGGTGGCTTTCGCCGCCGCCATTGCTAACGGATTTCCGCCAAATGTGGAGCCGTGAGTTCCCGCTGTAAACGCATCTCGCAAAAAGGCCTTGCCAATCATCGCTCCGACCGGAAAGCCGCTTCCTAATCCCTTGGCTGTCGTAATAATATCTGGTTCAATCGAAAAATGCTGATAGGCAAACGCCTTCCCGGTCCGTCCAATTCCCGTCTGCACCTCATCAACGATCAGCAATGCTCCATATTGTCGACACAACTGAACAGTTTTTTGTAAAAATGATTCATTGATTTGTCTTACTCCGCCTTCGCCTTGCACGATTTCCAGCATCACAGCCGCCACTTGTTCACTCATTTCCTTTTCCAGCATCTCTATGTCATTAAACGGAAGGTGAACAAACTCCGGTAAAAGCGGTCCAAAGCCCTTATGAACTTTTTCTTGTCCTGTTGCCGACATCGTAGCAAACGTCCGGCCATGAAACGACTGCTGAAAAGAAATCACTTTTGCCCGTCCTGTATACTTTCTTGCCAGCTTTAACGCCGCTTCATTTGCTTCCGCACCGCTATTGCAGAAAAACACATAATCCCCGCAGCTATGCCCGGCAAGCAGCTGAGCCACTTCTTCCTGCAATGGATTTGTAAATAAATTAGAGGTATGCCACACCTTATTTAGCTGAGCTTCCAATGCCTCTTGCACTTGTGGCGGACGATGCCCTAAATTGCAAACCGCAATTCCAGCCACAAAATCTAAATATTGCTTGCCATCTGTAGCGACAACTGTCGTTCCTTGTGCCGATTCCACACATAGATCCCAACGATTATACGTCGGAAATAACGCTCCCATTAGCAAACCCCCGCTTCCTTTTGAATGCTCGTTCCATGTAGTTTTCCTTCTGAATAAAATGAGTGCTTCCCGCTTACAATCATCACCTCAGGCAGAGAATCCGACAAAGCGCTTAGCGCCGCTTTGACCTTCGGGATCATCCCTCCTGAAATAATTCCGTCCTCTATCATTTTTTCAATTTCTTCTGCTGTTGCATACTCCACAAGTGAACCGTTGTGCAGCACTCCTGGAACATCGGTCACAAAAATGAGCTGTTGGGCTCGCAATGCTTGGGCGATAGCACCAGCGGCCGTATCGGCGTTAATGTTATATTTTTGTCCGTTCTGATCGCATCCAATCGGCGCGATCACCGGGATATAACGAACACGAAGAAAATGGGCTAAAAATGATGCGTTAACGCGGGTGACGGTTCCCACATACCCTAGCCGTTCAAGATCAAGCGGAGCCGCTTCAAGCAACCGGCCATCCACGCCGGACACCCCGGCACCAGGCAAATGGTATTGCCAAAGCAGCGAAACAAGCTGTTTATTTACTTTTCCGGCTAAGACCATTTCAACGACATCCAACCCTTCTTTTGTCGTTTTCCGCAATCCATTCACAAACTCGCTTTCAATCGCCAGCTGCTTTAACATTTGCCCAATTTCCGGCCCTCCTCCATGAACGATGACAATATTTTTTCCTTGGGCATGCAACGCTTGCAAGCTTTGAAAAAATGATGAAGATAATTCGTTAAGAACGCTTCCTCCGCATTTAATGACAATCGTTCCCTGCATTTTCCTCTTCCCCCCGTCATCACGTGCGATAGCTTGCGTTAATTTTCACGTAATCATAAGTTAAATCGCATCCCCATGCGACTCCTGTACCATTTCCAAGATGCAGGTCAACATGAATCATAATTTCATGATTTTGCAAATAAGCCGTTGCTTCCTCTTCAGAAAACGGTTGGGGTTCGCTTGCTTTTAGCATGACAATATCCCCTAATGTAATATCGACGCAGTCAGGGTTGACGGTTGCATCCGCATAACCGATCGCGCCGATAATTCTTCCCCAATTGGCATCCGCTCCATAAACCGCCGTTTTGACAAGATTAGAGCCGACGATTTGTTTGGCGATGCGCTTGGCATCGTCATCCGTCACAGCCCCTGATACGCGAACCTCAATCAGCTTGGTCGCTCCTTCTCCATCTTTGGCAATTTGTTTCGCCAAATCCTCGCATGTTTTCTTTAATGCATCGTAAAATTTATTCCATTCTGGATGGCGCGGCGTTAATTCGGTTGTTTCAGCAAGGCCGCTCGCCATGACGACCACCATATCATTTGTAGACGTATCGCCATCGACCGTGATCTGATTAAACGATAGATCAGTAATGGAACGAAGCGCCTCCTGTAAAACGGGCGAGGAAATATTAGCATCTGTTGTAATAAAAGCGAGCATCGTCGCCATATTAGGATGAATCATTCCTGATCCTTTGGCAGCCCCTCCGATTGTCACGGTTTTCCTCTCAATCGTCGTTTGATAACAGGCTTGCTTCATGACTGTATCGGTCGTTAAAATGGCGGTTTGAAACGCATGTGCGCTTTCCTCTGTAACACTCGGCTGCAATTTTTTTATGCCTTCGCGAATTTTTTCCATCGGCAAAAACTCTCCAATGACTCCCGTAGAAGCGACCGCTACGTAGTGCGAAGGCAGCCCGAATTGCAGAGCGCAAAGCTCCCGCATTTCATAAGCGTCTTTTAATCCCTGCTCTCCTGTACACGCATTGGCGCATGCGCTATTGACGACGATCGCCTGCAATTTTTGCTCAACCGCGATGCTCTCTTGCGTAACTTTCAGCGGAGCAGCTTGAAAATGGCTTTGAGTATAAACGGCTGCGCAGGAGGCAGGCACATCGCAAACAATCACTCCAAGATCTTTTTTTATATATCGCAAACCAGCGTGTACACCTGCCGCCTTAAATCCCTTTGGGGTAACAACGGCCCCATTGGCAACGCAGTAAATTTCATGCTCCTGTTTCGTTAACATTTTGCTTCTTCTCCTTCCTATGGATAAATAGGGGCAACCTTCAATCCTTCTGACTCGTTCCATCCCATCATCACATTAAAGTTTTGAACAGCCTGGCCCGCGGCCCCTTTCACTAAATTGTCGATGACAGAAACAACAGTGATTCTTCCTGTTCTTTCATCATAAGCGATGCCGATATCGCAATAGTTTGAGCCGTACACTTCTTTTGTCGCTGGAAATTGTCCGGAGTTTCGGACGCGGACAAAATGAGCCGTTTCATAACTTGTTTTATATAAATCTAGCAATGTCTCAAGCGACAGCTCTACTTTCGCTTGAGCATAAATCGTCGCCATAATTCCCCTCGTCATCGGGATTAAATGGGTGCTAAACGTAATCGGCTGAATGTGTTCGTTCCAAAGCTTCAGCATTTGCTCAATTTCCGGGATATGCTGATGCTCATTTACTTTATAAATTTTCACATTTTCATTAATTTCGGAAAAATGCGTATTTAACGACGCTTTTCTTCCGGCTCCTGATACCCCTGATTTAGCATCCACAATGATCGATTGTTCTTCAATAAGCCCATTCTGCACAAGTGGCGCCAATCCAAGCAGCGTCGCTGTCGGGTAGCATCCCGGATTCGCAAGCAGCTGAGCCTTTCGTATCTCTGTTCGATTCCATTCGGAAAGTCCATACACAGCTTTCTGCAAATATGAATGCTCCGCAGCTGGCCGCTTATACCATTTCTCATATACGGTGCCATCTTTCAAACGAAAATCGCCAGAGAGATCAATCACTTTTATTCCTTTCTCAATTAGCAATGGGGACAGCTCGCTGGACACTCCAGGAGGCGTTGCAAAAAAGACAACATCATTGGCTGCAGCGATTTGTTCAATCGCCATTTTTCTTAAAACATTCCCTCTGTTTTCGCCCGTATGCGGAAAACTTTGCGATAACGCCATGCCATCCTGCGATGAAGAATAGAGATGGCAACGTTCAACATGAGGATGGTGCTGGAGAAATCTCAGCAATTCCACACCGCTGTATCCTGTTGCGCCAATGATTGCAATATTCATAGTTGTCCTCCTCGAACAATGATATTCATGTAGTTATCATTATAATACTGCATAAAAATAAAATCAAATGTATATTTATTTTTTATTTGTATTTTCTATCAAAATCGCAAACAAGCAGGCTTCTATCTAAAAGAGCAGAAATAGAATGATCCGATAGATTCAGAAAAACAGTTGTGATTAACCTATAGATTGCGAGGAATTTACAGAAATAAAAACAAAAAAAGCTTCAATATAACTAAAATGCTTTACAGGTGCCCTGACAAAGAGGAAGAAATTATTTGATTAAGACAAAAAAGCATTATAGATATAATTTTATTCATTGATTGTTCTTAACGAGTGATTCCCCCAAGAAGAACGCGGTTTTGTTTCGCAATGTCTAAAAGAAGGTAAACCAAGTATGTCATATACAATACTTAACAACATATTCACGACTAAAATGTTTATCCAATCGAAAAGACGATTTTTAGATTAGATAAAATGGTTTCAATATTTCATAGTTGCAAAGGAACAAATATCGTGAACATCTTTTGAGAAAGCCATGCTCAATATTATTTTATCCACTTTATTAAACAGGATGATGAAGGGCACAGATAAAAATAAAGTTTATGAAAAAGAGGAGGGATAATACCGAAACCACACACTTCTTTTCTTAGATGTACGTTTAGAGATAATTAAAAAAATTTATTATTACCGATTTTTAGGTATGAACCTTATTTTTTACTTATTTACAAAAAAACAAATATTTTAAAATAAATATATCAATAATGATAGAATTTTCTAAAAGAGAGAGGAGGTGCAGACATGAAACGTAGAATTTTCGATCTATTTTTGGTATTGATTTCTTCGACTTTTATTTTGCTATCGGGCTGTAAAGAATCTGATCATAAAAATCAGGAAACAGGACAAGCTTCTACCACTATGAAACACGAACAAATGAAAAAAACACTGGAGACCTCCAATATAACAGCCCATAACGATCAAAATGTAACCATAAAATTGAATACTAATAAAGCGAAATTAAATGAACTGACTAGAATAATTGCTAGCGTTTTTAATGAGAATACACCTATCCAGAACGCAGAGGTCAATTTAGAAATATGGGAAATAAATTCTGAAAAACACGAATTCATACCTTTAAAACCTGATCCTCAACAGGCAGGATCATACAGTGTAGATTTAAAGTTTAAAAAAACAACAGAATATAAAATCATTATACATGTACAAACAGCAACATTGCATGCTATGTCCAGAGCAGGTAGAGGAATTTAAAGATTTTAAATTCCCTGATGGTTGGGAGCTAAAAGGGAATGTGGTATTATCAAGAAAACGGACACGTTAAACAGAGAGAAATAGCTGAACTTAGGCAGCTACTTTTCTCTGATTAGCGTAGTAAGCAGCCTCAAATTCACATGGCGATACATAGCCAAGGGTGGAATGACTTCTTTTGCGATTGTAGAAGCATTCGATGTACTCAAAAATGGCTTGTTTCGCTTCTTTCCGCGTGCGGAATCGATTCAGATCAATGCACTCTTTCTTGATTAGGCTATGAAACGACTCCATACAAGCATTGTCGTAACCGTTCCCACGTCTCGATATGCTCACTTGAAAATGATGTTCCTGTAAAAGTTGCTGATCGTCATTCGAAGCATATTGGCTCCCACGATCCGAATGATGAATCACTCGTTCCGTTGGTTTTTCGCTGTTTAAAGCCCGTTGTAGTGCTTTGATGACGAACTCTTTCGTCATTCGTGTATCGATATACCATCCTACAATCTTACGAGTATATCAATCCATAATACTCACTAAATACAACCAGCCTTCATCGGTAGGAATGTACGTAATATCCGCCATCCATCCTTCATTCGGAGCCGTTGCTTGGAAGTTCTGTTTCAATAGATTGGCATATACGTTGTAAGGATGGTGACTATTCGTAGTGGCTTTGAATTTACGGACGGTAATGGATCTCAAGCCTTCTTCGTTCATGATGCGAGCGACCGTCTTTTGAGACACACGAATCCCTTGTTTGCGTAGTTCTTGCGTCATTTTCGGGCTTCCGTAAATCTTACGGGACTTTAGATACTCGTTTCGAATCTGTTGAGTGAGTTGTTCTTTTCGTTCTTTCTGTTTACTTTTCGCACGCTTGAGCCAGTCGTAATACCCACTTCTTGAAACACCGAGCATTTGACACATCTTCACAACAAGAAATTCGTTTCGGTGTTGAAAAATAAATGCGTAAATGACTTCTGGTTTCTGGTGAAGATGCCTAACGCCTTTTTTAGGATCGCTAATTCCTCCTCCAACTCTTGATTGCGACGGCGTAACTCAATGATTTCTTGATTTTGTGGCTTGATGTTGCCCGAACCCACAAAACTCTTTCCGTTGCTTTCTTTGTATTCTTTAACCCAACGGTGAAGAGTGTTGTAAGCCAAACCTAACTCTTTTGGCACTTGGGTGATGGACTTGTCCCCCTCCAAGCATAACTCAACCGCTTGAATCTTGTATTCTTGATCAAATGTTCTCTTTTTCATGATTGGACACCTCGAACCGATTGTCATTAAGTTGATTATCATCTCCCTGTTCTCCGTGTCCACTTTTAGACTAACATCAACTGAATATTCAGTATCCTGTTTGGAGAAAACCGGTTCTCTACCTATTCTGAATCTATTCCAGAGATACCCTATCTATCTTACATTACACAAAATTCTCGACGGTACCACTCATTCTCTATCAAAAAATTTAAATTTCTATTTCGTGAAATTGTTTATGTTAATTTCGTCAGGATTTGCACCCTCTACATACAGAGTTTGGAGTAGATTATAAATTATTTTATTTTTCCTTACTGCAAGAGGTTCGTTACCTCTAATATTTTCATTTACCCATTTGGTAAAGGCATTTTCAGTTCCTGTAGATTGATGAACTCCAATTTTTTTACGCCACACATTACGTTGTGGTAGAAAGGATTCAAAACTTTTACGAAGAATATATTTCTCTATTCCATGTAAGTTCTTTAATCTAGGGTCTAATTGTAGCGTTATTCTCAAAAATTCGCGATCCCAGTATGGATGGGTTGTCCAAATTCCATGAACTAAACCTATAGTATGAGTAAACTCGTTGGAACCATCGATTGATAGTACATCCTGTTGTATATAATTATCCAACTCTTCTATTGACATGTGGGGATCTAACATACCTCCAAACAAAATATCTGATCCATATCCAGTAAGAATACGGTTAGTAAATGAGCGAGCATGTTGATAAGTTATATATACTGGTGTTAAATATTCAATAAATTCTGCATGTGGGACCTCAGCAGCCCATACTACATGCGGTAGTTTTTCTAAAAATTCTTCTTCCCTGATTAAAAACTCATGATGATCTGTTTGATATCTATCTGCTACAAATTTAGCGTATTCAAATTCATTTGCTGACTCAGTTCCTATAGAAAATGTATATAGTTTTGTAACCTTAGGAGCAATTAAACTTGTAATAGCGCTGGAATCAATCCCACCCGAAAGAATAACACCTACTGAATCATTTTCTCCTTTCTGAAATTCTACCGCTTTGTCGAGCGTTTCATATAACAAGTGACAAGCCTTTTCTTCTGATATTACTAGCCTTTCAGAAGGCATTCTCCAGTGATGTTCTTTTTTCATCTCAAACGTCCGAAGATTAATCTCAATAATAGATCCGATTGGTACGCGATTAATACCTTTAAAAATTGTTTCAATCATATTTTGTTCAAAAATTCGATCCTCAAATTTGCGAAGTCCAGGAGAAAGATTCCCACCAAGAATAAGGGCTTTAGCCTCAGTTGCTACATAGATAGAATTTTTGGATATATGGAAATATAAAGGTATTGTCCCGGCGTGATCAGTAACTAAAAGTAAACGATCCCTAAAACGAATAACTGCAGCGAAACGACCATTTACAAGTCGTAAAGCTGTTGTCCCATATAATCTAATTAAATTTAATAATAAATCTACATCTAAATCACTTGAGTTTTTTTCTTCACCAATTATAGTATTCCAAATAGACTCTCTATTATAAACTTCACCTATCATCCATATGGCTATGTCTTCTTCAATCATATAGGCCGTTTTGACACAATTTTCTTCTCCTCGGATTACACTAGAGTATTCCAAGTTTTCTATCCGTTCAAATCGTGTACTATTGATTCCCTGAACAGCAAAAGGCCATTCAACTACCTCATTATGTCGGTCAGGGCTTACAATCAAACCAAAACCTGTACAACGTACCACAAAAATCCCTTCTTTCTTTAGTTTTTTAGATAGTTAAGTTGTATATTCACCATTTATTCGAACGTAGTCGTAGGAAAGATCACACCCCCAAACGGTCGCTGTATCTTTTCCTAAACCAAGAGATACTCGGATTGTAATTTCCGATATCTGCAAATATTTTCTAATTTGTTCCAAATCTAGGTCATTTACCGGTTTTCCTTTGTAAACAGGTATAGTACCAAAAAATATCGAAACTTTTTCAGGTGAGATTTCTACTTCTTCCTCACATTTACCAATCGCCATTGCTATACGTCCCCAGTTAGGGTCAGTTCCAAATATAGCTGTTTTTACAAGTGGAGAATTTACGATTTTTTTTCCAACTTTTTTAGCTTGAGCGAAGCTAGATGCTTCCTCTACAATAACTTC
Source organism: Anoxybacteroides rupiense (assembly GCF_014196195.1). GTDB lineage: Bacteria > Bacillota > Bacilli > Bacillales > Anoxybacillaceae > Anoxybacteroides > Anoxybacteroides rupiense. The sequence continues at coordinate 193,918 of NZ_JACIDF010000004.1, forward strand.
AAGTAATTTGGTAGCACCTTCACCATCTCGGGCAATTTCCTTAGCAAGTTCTATAGCCATATTTGTTAACGCTGTTCTAAAATCGTCAAAGTTTACTTTACCTGCTAAACCATTAGCCATAATAGCAACAGTATCACTTGTACTTGTGTCAGTATCGATACTTACCATATTAAAGGATTTATTTACTGCTTCTTCAAGAAATTCTTTTAACGTATCTGAAGGGATTTTTGCATCTGTTACAAAATAAGCAAGCAAGGTAGCCATGTTTGGTTCAATCATTCCGGATCCTTTAGCTATGCCAACTAATGTAGCACTTCCTACCTTACAAACCCTCATTTTTGGGTAGGTATCAGTGGTCATGATAGCTTCAGCAGCTTTCTCAAATCCCCCCTGAATCATCTGGTTTTTAAGGTCTTTGATCCCCTTCCTAATCTTTTCCATTGGTAATTGTCGGCCGATTACACCTGTTGATGAAGGGAGAATATCTTCTGGAGAAATATTTAATTCTTCTCCGATAAGTTGAATTATCTCTTTTACATTTGCAATTCCTTCTTCACCTGTAGCCACATTAGCATTCTTACTATTAATTACAAAACATTGTAATCGTCCATTAGCAACGTTTTTTCTTCCAATTGGGATAGGTGCACCACAAAAACGGCTTTGTGTAAACATAGCAGCAGCCGTAGCGAGTGTCGTAGAATATATAACAGTAAAATCAAGTGTTTCGTCTTTTATTCCTAAATTTTTAGAGCAAGTGTAAAATCCTTTTGGTAAATACATTGACAAAATCTCCTGATTATTATTTTTCAGTGGGTTAATAATTTCCACTTTTAAAATCCCTCCTTAAATATTCTCTAACTTGAAATAATTAATTGGAGTTTTTCCCTAGCTTTTTTTAGATTATCTCTGGCATCGGCTGCATCTTTTCCTAAAGTATAGATATAGCCAATAGTATCTCCATTATTAGTAGGCTTGCGAACAAAATCACCAATTTTTGCATTAAGTATAAATATTTCAACACCTGAAGATTTTAGCACTTCCTCTTTTCCTTTTATTTCTTTTAAAAATCCCGTAGAAGGTGCAGTAATGGCAGACCAAGCTGTACCAATATTACGTTTAGGTAGTAAATCAACTGAATCTCCCATAGCTAATTTTATTACTTCTTTTATAGGGTCAATACCTAAAGAATCTGAAATCATTTTCGAAATAAATCGTCCTCCTAAACGAGGGTTAATTTCTACTACTTTAGGTCCTTCTTTTGTTAATTTAATTTCCGTATGACAAGGACCGTGGAAATATCCTATTGCATTTAATGCAGATTTAACAACATCTATAACTGAATTTCTTGTATTTTCTGGAATTTTATAAGGAAAGCTAAACTCGCATTCAACAAAGTTTGGCCATCCTGTCAATCCTTTAGAAGTAATACCTAAAACATGACAGTCTCCATTTATTGATATAGTTTCAACACTTACTTCTTCTCCCACCATATATTCTTCAATCAGCACTTTACCTTCACGACGCTGACCACGTTCATTTATTATAATCGAATTTGCAAAGTTAAAAGCTTTTAATAATTGTTCATCATTGAATATACATTCTACACCATAACTGCTAGTTTCTGCTGTCGGCTTAACAACACATGGATAGCCTATATCTTTTGCTGCCTTAAGAGCTTCTTCAAAACTTTTTACAATATGAAATTTTGCAGAGGGAACACTCTTTTCCAGTAGGCATATACGGCTTAAATCTTTATTTCGTGCTATTTGAACTGATTTTGGAGAAGGAGATAGAAAGCCAAAGTAAGTAGCTACCTGCGCTGCAATATCAACATAATAATCTGAGAAAGTTAGTAATCCATGAAATAGTTTTTTTTCATAATAATTTCCAAGAAATTGAATAAGACTTTTAGCATCATTCGTTTCTGTTTCAATATGGAAATCAGCTAAACCAAGTGGATGCTGATTTAAAGGTTTATTTTTAAGATAAAGTTTAAAATCTCGACAAATTAATGTAACCTTATATCCCAGTTCTTTCGCAATTTTACAAGCCTCAAAACCTGTAGAAAAAAACATACTTTCTAGTAATATAAGATGTTTTTGTTGGTATTCCAACATTCGATCTCCCTTCTATACCCATTCCCTAGATTAGTAAAAAATAATATGAAAATTATGTAATTATTAAAATTTAGGTTTTATATATTTTAATAACTACACTTTTATAACACATTATGAAATTATGGTATATTATTGAATTAACAATCTCATTTTTCCTATATAAACTGAAATATAATATACAACAACACAAATATTTATTCAATATTGAATATTAAAAATAAAAATTATTATATTTTTAATTTAAATTTTCTGCTAACAATGTTTACCTAAAAGAGTTTTTATGTTATATTTATTAACTGTTATGAATATTATGATAAATTTAGATAAGGAGGAGGAATAATTGGTAGAATTCAAGCCTATGGATGCGGGAATCTCTCCACGCTATGCACAAATTTCAACTTTTATGAGATTACCTCATTCTCGGGACATTAAAAATTATGATGTTGCTATTATTGGGGTTCCTTATGATGGTGGAACTTCATATAGACCTGGGACACGTTTTGGTCCTAGGGAGATACGATCTTATTCTTCGCTCATACGTGGATATAGCTATTATTCAAAAAGCGATTTATTTTCACGTTTAAGGATTGCTGATTATGGAGATATCGATGCAAGCCCCTACAACATAGAATTAACCTATAAATTAATCGAAGATACAATAGAATCCATTTTAAATGAAAATGTTTTTCCAGTTGTAATCGGTGGAGATCATTCTATAAGTTTAGGTATCCTAAGAGCTGTAGCTAAGAAGTATGGTCCGGTTGGATTAGTGCAATTTGATGCACATTCTGATACATATGATGGTGTTTATGGTACCGAATACCATCATGGCACTCCGTTTAAAAGAGCTATTGAAGAGGGACTAATTGATCCATCACGCTCCCTACAAATCGGCATCCGTGGACAATTTGTTTCCTCTACAGACCTTGACTACGCACTGCAGAGTGGAATGAAGATTTTAATGATGGATGATATAAACAAAAAAGGTATTTCAGATGTAATTAAAAATATTGAGGGTCTTGGTAAAGAACCGGTATATGTATCACTAGATATTGATGCAGTGGATCCAGCTTTTGCACCTGGTACTGGTACTCCTGTTCCAGGCGGGTTTGATAGTCGAGAAATAATTCAATTAATACGTAGTTTAAAACCACTTAACGTAGTAGGATTTGATCTAGTAGAAGTTTCTCCTCCTTATGATAACAATGGAATTACGTCACTATTAGCATCTAATTTAATTTATGAGTTCTTAAATACTGTTTCTTTAGAGAAAAAATCGTAAAGGAGGTATTTAGATGAATAATGCAATATTATATAATACAAAAAATTCTGTTGCATCAAGTTTACTAAAATATTTATATCACAAGGGAATTCGACATATATTTGGTGTTGTGGGTCGTGAAGCATCATCCATTCTTTTTAATGAACAAGAGGGTATTGATTTTATTTTAACTCGACATGAATTTACCGCTGGAATAATGGCTGATGTACTTGCCAGATTAACTGGTAACCCTCAAGTGTGCTGGTCTACAATTGGCCCAGGGGTAACTAACTTAGCAACGGGCATCTCTTCGGCATGTTTAGACCGATCACCAGTTATTGCATTAGCTGCCCAAGCTGAGACAAATGATGCAATTTATAATCAAACCCATCAGTGCTTAGATAACGTTAGTATTATAAAACCAATGGCAAAATTTGCAGCAGAAATAACAAATCCTGATGATATTATTCCGATACTTGATCAAGCTTTTGAGGCTTCTATGACAGAACAACTGGGTCCCACTTTTATCAGTATTCCAATTGACATTTTAAAAACGAATGTTTCGGAGAAGGTAATAGATTCAATAAGTAAACGCCCGGTAAAATCACCTAAAAAAGAATATGTTCAAAATGATTGGAAAGAAAATTTAGATCAAGTAGTGAAGATGATTAAAGAATCCAATAATCCACTAATTATAGTAGGAAATACTGTTATTCGCGCTAATTGTGTAGATAAAATCCGAGAATTAAGTGAATCTTTGCAGATTCCAATTGTATCATCTTATACTGCAAAAGGAGTTTTACCAAGTGACCATCCTCTTAATTTTGGGGCAATTAGTGGTTATATGGATGGAATACTAAACTATAATGCTTTAGAAAATATATTCGGCCCTGTAGATCTTATTATAACAGTGGGCTATGATTACGCCGAAGATTTGCGGCCATCCATGTGGAAACATGGAAAAGAAAAAAAAGTAGTTCGGATAGCTTCTTACCCGAATTTAGCCTATCAAAAATTTAAACCTAATGTAAATGTGGTAAATAATATTTCAGATTCTTTGGAATACTTACAAAACTCATTAATTGAATGCGCTCCAAAAAAACCGCATGATATTAGCGGAGTACGCAAAAGAATTGAAGAACTATTAGAAGACCAAACAGAAAATACAGAAGGTCTACTTGTAAATCAGGTGATGGGAAAGATTAATAAAGTACTTGGTAATGGCACCCTAGTGAGTGATGTTGGTTTCTTCCGTCATTTTGCAGTACTTTTTAGTAAAATTAATAAACCAAACGGATTTATTACTTCTGCAGGTTGCTCTACTTTTGGATTTGGTCTACCAGCAGCGATGGCTGCTAAAATGGCAAACAGAGATGAACTAGTAATATTAGTGTGTGGAGACGGAGGGTTTCATTCCAACAGCCAAGATTTAGAAACAGCAGTTCGTTATAACTTACCAATCGTAATTGTTTTGTTAAATAATAATTCAAATGGGTTAATACGTTTATACCAAAGTCTAGGTCATCAAGAAACTTACCCTCCGGCTGTTAATTTTGGTAAAGTGGACTTTGTCCAACTAGCAAAAGCTAACGGATGTGAGGGATTCTATGCTAGTAATTTAACAGAACTCGAACTGAGTTTAGAAAAAGCCATTAAATTAAATAAACCTGTATTAATTGAGGTACCTATAGTATATCATAATGAGGTAGGAGAGCGTTTCCATTCTTTAGATGTTGAATGAAGAAAAAATTATTAAATAACTTTTTAGGTAGTTAAGGAGGAGATATTTTCCTCCCCTTTTCATATTAAATAGTCTAATTTTTCTTGTTATTTACTATTAACTATATAATTATTTAAAATAATTTACTTTTTTGTAAAGAGAAAAGATTATCTATTAAATTGGAGGGGATTTCAATGAAAGTCAATGTATTGTTAATTGGTCTTAATAAAACTTTCATTTCGTCATTAGAGCGAGCAGACACCGATTACCAAGTTTTTTTACTAGAAGAGGAAAAATTATTTAAAAATAATCCTTATCATAATAAAATTCTGAAAGAAGTACGTTACGGAGATTACCAACAAAGTGAGGGATTTATGGAACAAGCTATTAGATGGCATAAGGAAGTAGGCTTTGATGTAGTAGTACCTGGGAGTGATTATGCCGTTAGAGGTGCATATAAGTTTGCAGAAAAAATCGGTTTATTGACTCCTGGAGAAAGAGCCGTTAAAGCTTGTACTAACAAGTATGAATTACGGAAAGAATGTAAAAATCTAGGTATACCTCATCCTAATTTTTCTAAAGTAAAAAATATTCATGATGTAGAAACTTTTTTTAAAGGTTCAAAGATAGTGGTAAAGCCGGCTAACCGTCGGGCATCTGTAGGTGTTATTGGTATAGAAACTATTGAAGATATTGAAAGTGCTTGGAAAGAATGTATAGAAGCCGATGAAAATGTTTTTATAGCTGATCGGGATTTTAATTGGGAATATATAGTTGAAGATTATATTGACGGTTATGAAGTATCTATAGAAACAATCGTGGCAGAAGGAAAGTCAATTTTTCATAATATTACTTATAAAGAAACTACCAAAGGAAAATATTTTGTTGAAATCGGACATACCGTCCCAGCCCCGATATCCGAGGAAGATAGTAACATGTTAATTGCAGCTAAAGAACAATTATTGTCTGGATTAGAAGTAAAAGCTGGACTATTCCATTCGGAATGGAAAATGTCTAGTGAAGGACCTAAGTTAATCGAATGCGCTGCAAGAACTCCAGGGGACTATATCCCCGTTTTAATTGAACAGGCTTATGGTTTTAACATTAATGATGCATTTTTAAAAGTGCTTCAACAAAAAATGGTTCCCCCCCCTCCAACCAGAAATCAATATATCACGGCAATTCGTTACTTCAATCCCAAACCCGGTCGTTTAATAAAAATAGAGGGATTAGAGATATTTGATATTTTACCTCAAATAACAAATTATGAGATTAATTTAAAAGTTGGACAAAATATACATCAAATGACTAATAGTTGGTCAAGATTAGGTTATTATAGTATAAAATGCAAGACATTAAATGAATTAAACCAAATTATTAATCAAGTTGAAGAACATGTAAAGTTTATCGTGGAGTGATTGTAGATGAAAGATTCTATAAAAAAGTTAAGCACGGAGGTTAGAATTGTTCTTTTTGGTGTTCTGCTGATTGGAATTGGTTATTTTATGGCTATTCCTCTCTTAAGCTTGTACTTAAGTAATTATAGAGGACTAAGTGTATTTCAAATTGGATTAGTTTTAACAGTTTTGACAATTTCGCAACAAGGTTTTACTTTTTTTGGTGGAATTTTAAGTGACCGTTTTGGGGTTAAAAACAGTTTAATTTATGGAATGTTAATACGAATTATAGGCTTTTTGACTTTTGCTTTTTCTAATAATTCATGGTTTTTTGTGATTTCTTCAATTTTTGTAGGGATAGGGGGAGCTTTGTTTTTTCCAGCTTCAAAAGCCATTATTGCAACTGTTCCTAATTCCGTTAAATCTGAAGCCTTTGCTTTGCGAAGTATAGCAGTTAATATAGGTGCTTCAATAGGCCCTCTTTTAGGAGGGTTACTTTATAAATTTGAATTTAAAATAGTTTTCCTATGCGCTACTTTAGTCCACTTTATATTTCTACTTCTAGCTCTTAAGTATGTTGACAAGAATCATAATAATATAAATTCAAATATGAAAATAGTTAGTCAGTTAAACAAGGTAATAAAAGATTATAAAATTATATTTTTAATGCTTATAAATAGTGGATTTTGGGTACTTTATTCACAGGTATATATTACTATACCATTAGATTTTACCACTAGGTTTAATTCTGATTCACTTGTTAGTTTGCTGTTTTCTATAAATGGTTTTTTAGTAATAATATTACAATACAGAATGGTAAAGTGGATGAATAAAAAATTCAATCAATCATTGATATTGACTTTCGGCATGATACTAATGGCATTTGCATTTTTTAGCCTATCTATTTTTCCTTCGATCTATGCTTTTTTTACTTTCATTATATTTTTTACAATTTCGGAAATACTGATAATACCAACTATTGACGACTTAACCAGTAATATATCCCCACCTGGATTAGCTGGAAGCTACCTAGGTTTTGTTTCCTTAGGTACAGGAATAGGTAGTTTATTTGGGAACTTGATAGGTGGTTCTTTATTTGAACAGTTTAAGTCTATCGATTTAATATGGGTGAATTGGTTGATCTATGCATTATTTTCTATGTTTATAGCCTTATTATTTAAGATTGATCCCATGTCAAAACATGAAAAGTGTGGGTATGACCCAAATAGATTTAAAATGAACTAAGAGAAAGTAGTGCCCCTTTTTTTCATTTTTGATGGACTTCTTTTTATCGATCTCAACCTTAAATTATCCCTTCTCATAGGGTACTTTAAAAATTTATAATTGCATATAAAAAATAAATTTTGTATATTTATAAAAAAGATTTCTATGGTTATAAATAATACAATTATGAGGAGATAATTATGCAAATTTATAATGCAGTTACCAGTGATGTTAAAGATATACACGCTTTAATTCAAATATATGCCGAAAAAGGATTAGTTTTACCTCGTTCGTTATTATCAATATATCAGCATTTACAGTGTATGTATGTCGTAAAAGAGAAAAACAAAATAGTTGGAGTTGCTGGATTACATATTTTGGGTCATGATCTTGGAGAGATACGTTCATTAGTCGTATCACCAGATCATATGAGTAAAGGAATAGGCCGCATGCTAGTAAACCATATTATAAATGAAGCATCTAGACTTGGAGTTAAAAGATTAATATCCTTTACTTATCAGATTGAGTTTTTTAAAAAATGTGGATTTGAAATTGCTGAAAAAGAAACTTTACCTGAAAAAGTATGGATTGACTGTGTGAATTGCCCCAAGCTTGATTGTTGTGATGAAACCGCAATGATTAAATATATTGTATAAATCCAAATGATTGCGACGGCGTAGCTCGATGATTTCTTGATTTTGTGGCTTGATGTTGCCTGAACCTACAAAGCTTGTGCCATTGCTTTCTTTGTATTCTTTGACCCAACGGCGAAGAGTGTTGTAAGCCAAACCTAGTTCTTTTGCCACTTGTCCCCCCCCCTCCAAGCATAACTCAACCGCTTGAATCTTGTATTCTTGATCAAATGTTCTCTTTTTCATGATTGGACACCTCGAACCGATTGTCATTAAGTTGATTATCATCTCCCTGTTCTCCGTGTCCACTTTTTAGACTAACATCAAATGTTATTACGAGATTTTACCCAGCGAATAAAGAAAGTATAGGAGTCACAGAAAACGGATTTTTAAACGTTGACTCCAAAGGGAATTTTCAGTTTAAAATAGAGGAAAAATCAAACAAAAATATACGAGTTTCGTTTAGTAGAGGTCCTCTTAAAGTTGAAAAAGAGGTAGAGTTAAAAAAGGGGGGAATCATAAACACTGATTTGATATATGAAGTGAATTTTAAACAATTAATGGATGCTATGGATGGAAATCTAAGTGGAATAAATCCTGATATTGAAGTAATTAACAACAACCAAAAATCAGATAACACAAATTCAGGTATTGAGTTGATCGTACCAAATCAAATACCTGGAGATGTAGGTGGAGATATCCAAATAGATGAAGACGGAGAAAAAGGAAGAGTAGGAGCATATGTACACTGTAACCGATTTAATGGACCTTCAGGAAATCAGACATACTATGCAGACCATACATCAACACAGGCTATTAAAAATTTTGTTGATAGTGACTGTGATAGAGCTTTTATAAGATATAACTGTTGGAACGATTACACTGCAAGTACAAACTGCAAGGGGCTGCTATATTATAAATCAACTATAAACTCTAACCCACATAACTGTTCAAGCGCTATAGGGCATAGCATTAAGTACCATGCTCATTAGTAGTAATCTTTACTCAAAATAAAACCAAGAAGCGTTATGCCTCTTGGTTTTATTAAAAAAGTAAGGAGGTAAGCCAATCTTGAGCAAAAAAATGTTAATTTTAAGTTTGGTTATAGTAGTTGGAATCGTTTATGTTGTTTTTTCACAATTTATATTCAAATCTGTATCGGATTACGATGTTTCTAAAATGGAAAAGTGTGATGTCATATATTCCCCAGATCATACAAAAAGAATCAATGTGTATTTTAATGGAGGAATACTAGGATATACTGATTATTCTTATATTGGTGAAATAGAAAATATGAAAAATCGATCTAGACGAAATATTTTTCTTTTACCAGGAGAAAATTATGACGTCAGCTGGCTTGATAATCAACACATATCTATAAATGGGAAAAAAATGAATATTAGGGATACATATGACTTCCGTAAGGAAAATAAATAAATTAAAATAATCAAGATGCCCCTTTAATTAAAAAGGCGTTCAAGGTCTCCCTTGAACGCCTTTCAATCTTTATCCTCCGCTAACCGGTGGAATAAAAGCAATTACATCGCCCGGCTGCAACCGTTGATTCTCCTGGGCATACTCTTCATTCACCGCAACCATCACATTTTGCAAATTCACCCCATATTTCACTTCTATCTGTCGTTTTAATTGCTCAATTGTGATCGGTTCGTACTCTATGCTCATTTGTCCATTCCCAACCGCTTCTTTTAAAGAGGCGAAAAAAAGCAGCGTGATCACGCCAGATCCTCCTCCTTCGGCTTTCCATCTGGATATTCCTTCGTTTCAAGCTGGTTTCCAATCCATTGTGTGCCATCCTCCCAATATTCTTTTTTCCAGATCGGCACGATTTGTTTTATTCTTTCGATCGCGTATTGATTGGCCTCATAGGCATCCTTTCGATGCGGCGTCGACACGGCAATCACAACGGCCACATCGGAAATGTCGAGCTTGCCGATTCGATGGGTAATCGCGGTTTTGGCTTCCGGCCAACGTTCCTTAATTTCTTGAGCGATGCGTTCGAGCATTTTTTCTGCCATCGTGGTATAGGCTTCATATTGTAAAAATAGCGTGCGTTTTCCATTTGTAAATTCTCTTACGGTCCCGACAAAAACGGCAACCGCTCCCGCCTCAGGGCGAACGACCTTTCGCACCACGTCTTCAATCAAAATCGGCTGATCAGTAACCATAAATAATGTCTCATTCATCTCGCTTTTTCCACCTCATTCATGACCCATTGCAAATAGGTCTGTTCATCATCAAGAGAAAACAGAGGATACGGTATATCGAAAGGGACGAAATCCTTCTTCCAGGCAATGACACCGATAATATTTTGCAAATGGCCAAGCTGCTCCCAATCCGAAGGTGTTCGAATCATTATGATTTTAGGGTATGGTTCGTCTTTATATCCTTCGATAAGGACAAAGTCGAGAGAAAAAAGAGAATACATGTGTAAAATCTTTGATAACGTCCACTCTGGATGAATCGCATGCAACTGCAGCATTCCGCCTCCTTCTACCGCTGCCGCCAGCGCTCCTGCCCGCAGATGGCGGTTTGAATCGGTTGACGTCTGTCCCGTCTCCGGCAGCCCCCCATGGCCATGATGCTTCACTGCTCCCACTTTATATCCTGCTTGTACTGCCAGTTGAATCCATTTCTCTATCAGTGTCGTTTTTCCGCTATTTTTATAGCCGACCACTTGCCAAACCTTCATTGGGCGCTTCCCTCTTCGCTATCGAGCAGCCAAACATCCACAAGATCCCCCTTGACAAAGCCGCGAGTGCCTCCTGGAAGTACGGTCAGCGCATTGGCTTTAGCAAGAGAGGTCACAATATTCGATTTATCCATCCCAACCGGCGAAGCATAAAGCTGCCCTCCTTGAGCACTTACATAGCTTCTAACAAAACGAGTAAACGGATTAGGCTTCGTGAAATCCTCTAATAGGATGGCTTTCGTCTTGTATAAATGCGGAGTGGATGAATATAGCATTGTACGCACAACAGGGCGGACGAACAGTTCATATCCGACATAGCACGCTGACGGATTGCCCGACAATCCAAACAGCAGCTTGCCGTCCAATTGGGCTACCGTCGTTACGCTTCCCGGACGCATAGCTACTTTATTAAATAACACTTCGGCGCCGAGCCGCTCATAAATCACCGGTAAATAATCATAATCGCCGACAGACACTCCTCCTGTTGTAATCAGAAAATCCACATCAGGAAGCGCCTGTTCGATCGCGGCAAGACATTGATCTGGATCATCCGGCAATTTTCCTAAATCAACGGGAGTGGCTCCGCTGCGAAGCACTTGCGCCTGAATCATATACGCATTGCTATTGCGGATTTTCCCAGGAACAAGCGGCTCTGATACATCCAATAATTCATTCCCTGTTGCGGCAATCCCAATTTTCGGTTTTTGAGCCACTTTGACCTCTGAATAGCCAAACGTAGCCAATAACGCCTGCACGCCAGGATTGATGAATGTTCCCTTCTCCGCTAGTACTTCTCCTTTTTTAACATCCTCTCCTTGGAACGAAATGTTATCCCCTGAACGAAATGGACGCTTAATCGATATATATGTCTTTCTATTTCGTTCATATTGCTTAGCTAGCTCTAGCATCACTACCGCGTCGCAGCCATCAGGAATGGGCGCGCCTGTCATAATTCGCACCGCTTGAAATGCAGCTACTGCTTTTGCGGCCACTTGCCCCGCTCCGATCGTTTCAATTACTTCCAGCTCAACAGGATGATCGAGGCTGGCAAGTGCCGAATCGGCCGCTCGAATGGCAAATCCATCATATGGAGAGCGGTCAAACGGCGGAACGTCATGATCCGCATAAAGATCTTCCGCTAAATATCTCCCGTACGCCTCCGTGAGCGGAACCCTTTCTTTTTCTCCTTCTCTTGCATAAAGCATCACTTTTTGAATCGCTTCCGCTACAGGAATTGGATTTCTTTTTTCTAACATCATCGATCCCCCTTACTTATTCCGTACACAATAAAATGGGTATCGCTGTTTCATGTAACAGCGCTGGTCCATCTTCTGTTTTTTAATTGTATTTATTTTAGATGCTCAAAGCGATACAGCCAAACTGCAGAAATAAAATAGGAAACAGCGATCCGTCTTGCTAACGCGCCACATCGTATATTCTTTTAACAAAATGAATGAAAAACCTTCTATACTCTCTTATATACAAGCCGCTTGAAGACCCAAGAAATCATCTTCCCTTCCGACCGTGGATTTTGTAACAGCTCCCATCCCATATTCGAGCGAATCTGACACAATAAGTGTATGTTTATCTGATTCTATCATGTCTCATAAAGATTCTGCACGCTTTCCTTACTTTTGTACAGATGATATTCTTCCTCTTCTTTCAATCAAATAAAAAAGACCAATCTGTTGAATTGGTCCTTCACGATCATGTCTCTCACTTTTTTTACTAAAAATCTATCCGCCGATATAGGACATCTCAATTTTTTTCCGTTCTTGATTTGCTTGCAGGGCACGCTCATCTGAATAGCGATCCGTTCTGTTTGTCCATGTCTCCATTACCAGCTGCTTTAACGCTTTCTTACCAGCCCCTTGACGAAGCAATGTCTTTAATGACGTTCCATTTGCGGCAAACAAACAAGTATACAATACTCCGTCCGCCGATACCCGCGCTCTTGTGCAACTGCTGCAGAATGATTGGGTGACCGAAGAAATAAATCCTACCTCTATATTCGTTCCAACGTAACGATATCGGCTCGCCACTTCCCCAAAATAGGCCCGTTCGATCGGCTCAAGCGGATGCCATTGTTGAATTTGTTCATATATTTCTTTTTTCGTCATGACTTGTGACAGATTCCAGCCATTTGATGTCCCGACATCCATAAATTCAATAAACCGCAAAGGAATTCCTTCTGCTTTGAAATGCTTGGCCATTGGCACGACTTGGGAATCATTCCATCCTTTTTTTACAACCATATTTACTTTCACAAGCAGCCCCGCCTCTTTTGCCGCGGCGATTCCTTTCAAAACAGGCTGAACGCCAACACCGACGCCGTTCATTTTTTTAAAAATTTCATCCTCTATTGCATCCAAACTGACATTGACTCTCCCAAGCCCTGCGTCCTTTAATCGATTCGCCATTTTCACTAAATGAACTCCGTTGGTAGTTAAAGCGATATCACCGATACCTGGGATATTGGCCAATCGTTCAACCAACAGCGGCAAATCTTTCCGCAGCAGCGGCTCGCCGCCTGTAATGCGGATTTTTTCTACTCCTAACTCGGCAAAGGTTTCTGCAACCAGCACCATTTCATCCATCGTCAGCAACTCGTCTTCCTGCAAAAAGCGAAAATGAGGACCAAAAATTTCAGCCGGCATGCAATAAACACAACGGAAATTGCATTGATCGATTACAGAAATACGCAAATCACGCAGCGGCCGGTCCCATCGATCAACGACTATCGGCTTATTTCGGTTCATGGTGCCTCCTCTTTTCATCATAAAATATTTTCTTAACCGCATGTTCAAATCGAATAAACATGTTTTGATGATCAATCATGTTTATGAACCTCCCACTCCTCCCCTCCATTAAGAGATGGGAGACTTCTCGGCGGATGATGTTAAACAACAAGCGCTTGCCAGCTGTGTTTGTAAAAGCGGATGTTACATGAAAGTATACCATAAATCGATAAATTCAGCCGTGAAAAAAACATCGATCCTTCATCTTCATCATCCAACATGCTCAGGCAAAAAATAAAGCTTTGCATGATGTGTCGATCCTAACACCATGCTATGATTGCACACTTACAGCTCAGTTTCCTTACTTGTGACGCTCTCCCCTTTCGAACGTTGTTCTCATTCTGCTGCAATGTCGGCATATTCATCTAAGTCATTCACATTCCGAAATACGATCTCTTCTGCCCCAAAATCTTGTTCATTGACATAACGAACGGAGCAATGTTCAAATAGCGATCTCATCCTGTTGTCGCCGTGCTGCAGCATATGTTCTATCCACTTCATTGTCCGGCGATGGTAAGCGCCAACCAATGGTTGCAGCCGGCCAAAATGCGTGGAGACCACAATATCAAACGCATGATCAACATATGATACCATCCTGCCAACTGTGTCGCTTTGTATATAGGGCATGTCACAAGGAAGCACAAATATCCAGTCTGCTTCTGTTTGTTTCATAACCGTATAGAGGCCGGCAAGCGGTCCTTGACCGCGATACCGCTCTTCATCCATCACTACCTTCTCGTTTGTCACCATTCGCTCAAAACGTGCGACAAGATCGGGATGGCTGACAATATACACCTCTTTCACAAAAGGATGCAGCGCATCGACAGCGATTTGAAAAAAATACTGATCCTTTCGTTTGGCAAACGCCTTAGGGCTGCCAAAGCGGCGCGATTGACCTCCAGCCAAGACCGCTCCGATCATCCGTTCCACCGTCTATCCCCCGCTTTGTCTGATCATACAGATCCGTTTTGATATAATCCCATTTACTCCATCATTTTAAGTCGACTTTCATGTTTAGTAAAAAGATGGAATATATAGCCGATTCAAAAGCAAAATTTCTCATTTTTTGGACGGTTGGAGGCAAATCAAGGAGCTTCCAGCGACCATCTATTTTCCATAGACCGTTCGTCCCAGTTTCATGTAACTTTTTATATATAAATTTTCCGGTCATTAGCTCATAAAACGAACCTCCTTTATATTATAATAGATTATATATACACGAAAACTGCTAGACCCATTCGACGAAGCACTGCCTATCCACATGTTTCAAAAATTTTTAATGATCATGAAAGGGGAATGGCCCTTGGAAGAGTTCGTCGGCTTTTGCTCAAAGTGCGGCAAACCGATTCATTGCTTGTCAGGATTTTTAAACGGTGTCATCAGCGAGGAACAAGAAATGCTCTATTGCTTTGAATGCTACCAGAAAAAAAGCGAAACATACAAAAAAAGTAAATATATAAGCGAATGAAGGGGCCTGGTCTTCGGCCCCTATGTTTATGATATGGAAACTTCCTTTCGTCCTTCTCCTGGTCGCCATCAAACAAAAAACCGTGCTTGACGCAGCTGAACACCTCTACCCCCAAACGATTTATGGACCATGTCCATCGAGAAATCTCCCGGCTTGAAATGACGTGTAGGTGAGAGACTCATACATGCTGAGCGAACCAATCAACTGTTTGCAAAAACGCAGCTCTTGTCACTTTATGTCCCGCCTCATCATCAGAAATAAATTTCAGCTTCCCGTTCTCATAAAAAGGTTTTATTTGTTGATAAAACTCATATGTATAATGATAAGGTACCACTGAATCTCGCTGCCCGTGCCACATCATGAGCGGGCGGCCGCGCAATTTCTCCGGCTGAAGCGAAAGATCGTACGGAGCCAGCCGCTGCCGCTCGTTTTCCAGCTGTTGATCTGTCAACGGAATCTTGCGTTTCATATTTTTCACCATTTCGATTTGAACATCAAAAAACGCTTGATAATACGGACTACCCATTAAGGAAACAGCGGCTTTAATCCAGGGATACACAGCAAGCGAGCCAAATGTCACGATTCCTCCCATTGAGGTACCGGCGACGCCAATGCGCTCTTCCTGTACAAGACCACCAGAACAGAGCTCATTTTTTATCTGTTCTATATCGCCAATCGTCCGCAGAACAATATTCCAAAAGGATAATCGCAGCTGCTCGTCTGTGAGGCGTTGTGCTCTTTCTCCATGGTAAAGCGCATCTGGCAAAATGACCCGATATCCCGCCTCAGCCAGCAAATAACCAAAATGAAGATTGTGCTCTTTTGCGCTCGTAAATCCGTGCACAAATAGGATAAGGGGCAGCTTTTCTTGCTGAGCCTCTTGCTTGACCACATGCAATACAGGAATGTCGGCAATCGCTTCATTTCTAATGACAATCATAGCCACTTAGACTCCTTTACACTTTTTCTCTTCCTTTAGTGTAACATGTAGACAAAAATTTTGGAAAAGAGTTACACTATCTGTGTAAGCTCTTTATCCATTTATGCCAAATCCAAAAACTATGTACAAAGGAGCTATTATGGAACGATATTTAATTGCGTTAGATTTAGACGGTACATTGTTAAAAGATGACAAAACGATCTCTCCGCTAACTAAACAGGTTATTTTCCGCGCGAAAGAAGCTGGTCATATCGTTGTCATAGCAACTGGCAGACCTTATCGCGCTAGCAAAATGTATTATGAAGAGCTTCATTTAACAACACCTATTGTCAATTTTAACGGGGCCTTTGTGCATCATCCAAGAAACGACTCATGGGGAATACGCCACTCTCCGCTTAATCTGGAAACCATTAAAGAAATTATTGAAGTGAGCGAAACATATCACATCAAAAACATTTTAGCGGAAGTCATGGATGATGTGTATTTTCATGACCACGATGAAAAGCTGTTGGATCTCGTGAAATTGGGCAATCCCAAAATCGAAATTGGCGATTTGCGGAACATGTTAAAAGCTGATCCAACGAGCGTTCTTATTCATACAGATGAACAGCATGCCGATGAACTGCAACGTTATTTATCCACCGTTCATGCCAATGTGCTTCATCATCGCCGTTGGGCTGCTCCTTGGCATATTATTGAAATTGTTCGTACGGGTGTTCATAAAGCATTCGGATTGCAGCAAATTTGCAACTATTTCCAAATCCCTCAAGAACGCGTCATCGCGTTTGGGGATGAAGACAACGATCTTGAAATGATTCAATGGGCAGGATATGGCATCGCGATGGGAAATGCCATTGAACCATTAAAACAAATCGCCAATGATGTGACAAAAACCAATGAGGAAGACGGCATCGCTGTTTATTTAAAATCGCTGTTAAAGCTGTAACGAATTGCCTTACTATCATTCCCCCAACACGGTTACAATATAAACGACGCAGCGATGCGTCTTGATTTTCAAGGGGGAATGCGTCTTGGGTAAACGAAATAAATCAAAGCGGTTTATTCAGCAAAGCACGGATGCTGTGGAAAAACATGATGAGAGAATCCCTTATCACATGACATATGCGGAAGCCGAAGAGCGAAAAGCAAAAGAAGCGATCGAAACTTCCCTTGGAGGATACTAACTGTGGGGAGCCGTTTATTTCAAGAAGCTCAGAAAGCCGTTATGACTGCAAAAGTAACAACAGAGGAACAAACGGTTGAAAAAGCGAAAAACGCTTTATCTTCTGCTTATACTCATTCGAATTTGGCAGAAAAAAGACAGCTGCGGCAACTGCAGAATGAATTAAACGATTTATAATCATTTTAAAGAAGCCGCGGGTTGATCCGCGGCTTCAACAAGTTATAGGCAAACTCTCGATCCTCTAAAAAACAGCGACATAAATGCTACGCTAAAAAACTGTATAGCGTAAACGATTCCCCTATTTTTTTCCACCCTAAAATGGCCACAGGAATATTCAGCAGGAATAAGAGCAATCGTGTCGAAAGATGATAAGGAGTATAATCTTCCACAAGCTTTGAAGCAAGCTGAGCAATACCAGCAAAACCGCTCGTATAAACGTTGGCCGGAATCAAAAACAGATTCATCGCTGCCGCATTCAGCAGCGCATCCATTAACACGATCACCAATTTTTTTACCTGCAGTCCAATCATCGTATCACTCCGTATCAGAAAAGAGAAATTGTATTTTTGTTGTTAACTCGTTACACTTATAAGGACGAAATCATTTTTTATTTTATAGTGAGAAGGTGAACACAATGTCGATTCATATTGTAGCGGATAGCGGTTGTGATTTGCCATATTCTTTTTTGCAGGAGCGCCATATTTATTTGCTCCCTCTTATCGTTCATTTAAGCGGCCGCGACTATGAGGATGCCGTCACCATCGATCCAAAGCAGGTGTATGAGGCGATGCGCAACGGGGAAGTGGCAAAAACATCCCAAACAAGCCCACAAAAAATAAAGGAAGTATTTTCCGAGCTGGCTAAAGACGGGCGCCCTGCTCTCTATATCGCTTTCTCCTCAGAGTTGTCGGGTACATATCAAACCGCCATGATGATGCGCGAAGAAGTTTTAGAACAATATCCTGATTTTCAATTAACGATTATTGATTCCAAATGCGCATCGCTTGGCCTAGGGCTTGTGGTCATGAAAGCAAGTGAGCTCGCACAAAAAGGAATGCCTTATGAGCAGCTATGTGAAACAATCGATGCTTATTGTAGCCGAATGGAGCACATCTTTACGGTTGACAACTTAGAATTTTTAGCGCGCGGCGGGCGAATCAGCAAGGCATCAGCTGTTGTCGGAGGCCTTTTAAACATCAAGCCGCTCTTGCACGTAGAAAACGGCAAACTTATTCCGCTTGAAAAGATTCGCGGGCGCAAAAAAGTGCTAAAGCGAATGCTTGAGTTGATGGAAGAGCGCGGAAGTGATTTGCAAAAGCAACTCATCGGCATAAGCCACGGCGATGACGAGGAAACCGCATTAGAACTTAAGCGGCAAATTGAAGCCAAATTCGGCTGTACCCGCTTTTATATCTCCCA
Organism: Anoxybacteroides rupiense; assembly: GCF_014196195.1. Lineage (GTDB taxonomy): Bacteria > Bacillota > Bacilli > Bacillales > Anoxybacillaceae > Anoxybacteroides > Anoxybacteroides rupiense. Next base: position 212,787 of record NZ_JACIDF010000004.1, read on the forward strand.
AATTGGAGCAGCCATCGGCTCACATTCGGGTCCTGGGACACTTGCCCTCTTTTTCTTAAACGAATATATTGAAGCATAAAACATTCTCTTGTTGCTCACACTATCGCTAGACAACCTCTAAAAAAGGAGGAGAAGCTTCATATGGCTCATACAAGCGATAATGATAAAAAAGCACGAGACAATAACGCCAAACAGCATGAGAAAAATATGCTTCACGAAAAAAATCGACAAGCGGGAAAAAACGAATACTCAAAAAAAACCGATCATTTGTAAAAAAGCATGTTGTAGACAAAGTCCATGTTGACTTTGTCTACAACCATTTTCATATCCTTTATTGAAGGTCTCACGAAAGCGCTTGGCAGACAAGAAACGCAACCGAGTGGAGGCCATGAACGGAACAAAAACGTTCATGAGCAGACGAACGACGAGGCCCGTGACACAGGATGAAACCGCTTGGCAACAGTCTGAGGGGCTTGCAGAGCAAGCTCTTTTTTATGTGTTTTTCAGCTGAAGCTTTTGTATAATAAAAAAGCAAGAAGGACACATTTTCTATCGAATGAAACAGAGCCGTTCTAAAAAGACAACGTTTTTTACAAAAGCGCTCCCAATCTCCATGCTAAAAAATACAAACGTTAAAATATGAGGCTTCATTAGATAAAAAATAAAGGCACAAGGAGGACCAGTTCCTGCCTCTTGGTACCCATTTTCCCATGAGAACTTATACGATCACACCGAAAAGAAATAGGATTAGGCGTGTTGAAAATCCAATAAAAACCTATTAATTCCTCGCTTTTCTATCGTAGTCAGCAAGCCGTTTGCTGGCCGACTGAAGATTTTTAGCATGCCCTTCTCGAACAACGTCACGTTCTTGATCGAGGAAAGAAGCAGAGTGCTGCCCTATCATTCTGTATTTTTTCGTAAAATATAATATAGAGAAAGGATATGAATATCCATGAAAGTGTCCGTTACGCAAACGCCCCAAACAATCAAAGTCATCATTGCGGATGATAATTCATTTGTTCGCGAAGGGATGCGAATTATATTAAGTACCTATGATGAGTTTGACGTATTAGCAACCGTCAACGACGGCCAAGAAGCTGTTGAATACTGCCAAAAATTTTCTGTCGATATTGCGCTACTGGACGTGCGCATGCCGAACATGAATGGAGTCGAAGCAACCAAACTCATATGCGAGCAAACAAACACAAAACCTCTGATCCTTACCACTTTCGATGATGACGAATACATTTTGGACGCCATCCGCAACGGCGCAAAAGGGTATTTTTTAAAAAATACGGATCCTGAACGCATACGAGAAGCGATTAAAGCTGTATACAATGGAAATACCATTATGCAAGATGTGATTATGGAAAAAATCAAATTAAATTTAACAAACGACAAAGAACCGGAGCCAAAAATTGATAAAACGCTTTTCACAGATCGGGAAATGGAAATCATGGCGTGCATTGCTAAGGGGCTTTCAAATAAAGAAATTGCGAAGCAGCTTTTTATATCGGAAGGAACGATCGCCAATTATATTACTTCGATTTTAGATAAAACTGGATTGCAGCATCGCACACAAATCGCCATTTATTATTTGACAGGAAAAATTTATTGAGGGATCGCAATGGAGCTTTTACTGATTTTAAATAAATTCATTTTATGGTGCTATATCTGCATTTGCTATTTATATTCAGATCATATCAATGCGGCTTGGTTTGTGTTTACTTCGCTCGCTTATCTCTCCATTAATATGAGCATTTATCTTTTTAAAAAAACACAACTTAAATACAGTGGCATATGGCTATCCATGATTCTTATTTTAGCTGCGAGTTTTCAAGTTGATCCTTTCTTTATGTTGCTTTTGCCAATGAATCTATACGAATTTTTTTCCATTTACATCAATAAAAAATGGGTGCTATTGATTTTACTTATGCTTCCGCTTGCCGTGATTTCTCACAGCCTGCACCCTGCCTATTTTCTTGCAGCGTCCTTTCATTTCATGAGCGTAACGATCACTGAACAGTACGTACAAAGAGCCGCAAAATTAGAAAGCGCCCTTGACACCATGAGAAAAGATATTCACCGATTAACCAAAAGCTTAAATGATTATTATGAATATATGAAACAGTCACAATATACGCTGCAATTAGAAGAACGCAATCGGCTCGCTCAACAGCTTCACGATCAAATCGGGCATGCTATGACTGGCGCTCTGATCCAAATGGAAGCGGCCAAACGTTTACTTGATACGAACAGCTATAAAGCGAAGGAATTACTGCAAAACGCCATCCACATTTCAAAAGATGGCATCGAAAACATCCGAACGACATTAAAGCATATAAAGCCTCGTTCTGAGCAAATGGGCGTGAACCGAGTGAAATTATTCATCGAAGAGATGGCCGCACAGCACCATAGGCACATCCCATTGGTATGCAAAGGTGATTTGGAGATCATCACTCCCATTCAATGGAAAGTTATTTATGAAAACATGACCGAAGCATTGACTAACGCTATGAAATATGCCAACGCCACCGTTATTTCTATCGAGATACACGTACTAAATACGCTTATTAAAATGGAAGTCAAGGATAATGGAAAAGGAGCAGATAAAATCAAAAAAGGCCTTGGCATCATCGGCATGGAAGAACGGGCCGCTTCCGTCAATGGCACGGTCATTGTCGATGGTACAAACGGCTTTTCCGTCACCACTCTTCTTCCTATCCAAAAACATGAACCAGTTCAGACGTAACATATGAATATTCTCATGTTAAAGAAATGAACTCATGCACTTATATGAGTTCATTTTCTTTTTTATACTGAAAACATACTGAAAATAAAGAGGTGAGATCATGAACATTTTAGAAATAAAAAACGTGACAAAAAAATTTGGTGATTTTATCGCCGTTGATAATATGTCCTTAACCGTAGCAGAGGGGGAAATATTTGGATTTCTGGGGACAAACGGAGCTGGAAAAAGCACGACCATCAACATGATCTCTGGGCTTTTGCGTGCCAATTCTGGAGAAATTAAAATCCTTGGCAAAGATATACACAAGCACAGCCGATTTGCCAAAAAAAATATCGGTATCGTTCCACAAGACATCGCGATTTATGAAGATTTGACAACATACGAAAATGTTAAATTTTTCGCAGGTCTCTATGGACTGCGCGGTACCCAACTTCATAAGCAAGTAGAAGAAGCATTAGAGTTTGTCGGGTTAAGCGATAAACATAAAAGCTATCCGAAAAGCTTCTCCGGCGGAATGAAAAGACGATTAAACATTGCTTGCGCGATCGCCCACCGGCCAAAACTCATCATTATGGATGAACCAACAGTTGGAATCGATCCGCAATCAAGAAATTATATTTTAAACTCTGTAAAAAAATTGAATGAAATGGGATGTACGATTATTTATACAAGCCACTATATGGAGGAAGTTGAAGAAATTTGCTCTCGTATTGCGATTATCGATCACGGCAAAATCATCGCTGAAGGAACAAAAGAGCAGCTCAAAGCCATTATTACCAATACAAAAGATGTTTGGATTGAAATCAAACCGATGGAAACGATCGATTTAAATAAAATCGAAGCCGTTAGCGGCGTAAAAGCTGTCCAAATGGAGGAAAACCTAATGAAAGTCAGTTCGGATGTCAGTGTCAACAACTTAAACGACATCATTCAATGCCTCATTAACGACAAAGTAGAAATCCGTTCACTTAAAGAGCAATCGCCAAATTTGGAAACTGTGTTTCTGACTTTAACCGGAAGAAGTTTAAGAGATCATTAATGCAAAGGAGGGATGTTTTTTGAATATCATTCGTATTGCGTTCAAAGAAATAAAAAGCGATTTTCGCGATAGCCGAACACTTGTTTTTATGCTGGCATTCCCGATTGTATTAATGCTCATACTAGGAACGGCTTTATCTAATACCTTTAATACTTCCACTTCTGTTGGCGAGATCCATGTATTATATAAAGATCAAACATCCGGAGAATTTTCAGGCTATGTTCGTCAGTTTATGAAGGAAGCCAAAAAATCCGCTCTTCATTTTAAACGAATCTCTGGCCAGCTTGATGCAAAAAAAGAGGTACAGCAAGGCTATTATGATGGATATATGACAATCACCAATGAACAAATCCAGCTATATGTGAACGATACAAACTCGATCAAAGGGAGCATTATTCAAGGAATGACTGCCGCATTTGCCGATCAATATAACATCGCCACAGCCGTCGCAAAAGTAAAACCCGAGCAAGTACAGCTGTTAATGAACAACAAAGTACAAAATGATTATATAAAAGAAACGTCTCTGCATTCGAAAAGACAGCCAGGCGCGATGGACTACTATGCGATTGCTATGACAACAATGATCGCCCTTTATGGAGCCTTGCCAGCAAGTTATTTAATTCGGGGAGAAAGAACGCGCAAAACGGCAGATCGATTATTGGCAGCACCAGTCCATAAATTTGAAATTTTTATTGGAAAAATATTCGGAAACATGGTTGTGAATTTTCTTTGTGTCGCCATTGTCATTACGTTTAGTAAATTCGTCTTTAAAGCCTATTGGGGACATCATCTTGCTCTAGTATATCTTGTCGTATTTACAGAAGTATTATTTGCGATTAGCTTGGGTCTTGGGATCAGCTATATCTCAAGAACAGAAGGAGCGGCCAGAACGATTCTTATGGTTGTTATACAGCTAGCGTCTTTCTTGGGCGGAGCGTATTTCAAAATAGAAGCTACAGGCCCAATGGAAAAATTCATAACGAACCTCTCCCCTCTCACATGGGTCAATACAGCTCTTACAAAAATTATTTATTTAAACGATGTATCAGCCGGTTCTTTCGCCATGCTGCTAAATGTCGGATTAGCAGCGTTGTTTTTGCTGATCGCTGGGACGGCGTTCACAAGACAGGAGGGATTATAATATGCAAGATGTGATGTGGTTGGTGAGACATACATTAAAAAAGACGTTTAGTAATAAAAAAAATATTCTATTGTATTTTGGCACGCCGCTCATCGGCATTATCATATCCCTGCTTGTCTACAGCGGTTCTAACGAAAAAAATGTACACATCGGCATTGTCAATAACGACCCTCATTATATTACGAATGATACGATCCATTTTATCAAAGGGTTAGAACATCTTTCGGTAACGAACATTAAGGAATCAGAAATAGACGATCAAATCACATCCGGCAAGCTCGATTGCGTGCTTGTTTTTCATCCAGGCTTTTCTAAAAGTGTCCAGCAAGGACGACCCGACCATCTGCAAATTGTTTCGATTCATGGCTCGGAAATTACCGGTTTCATCAAATCCTACCTATATCACTACATCAATAATATTAGTGCGCTCGGAAAAATAGCTAACGGGGATGAACGCACATTTTTGCAAATGTACGAACGCTACCAGCAATCGCCGTTTCGGACATCGGTCCATTCGTTGAAAGATACATCGAAAAATATCGGCATGACCTATCAGACCATCGGATATTTGCTGATGATTATGCTTTTTTCAGCAGGCAATTTAGCGGAAATGATCGTGAAAGAAAAAGAGAATCGAACATACTTCCGATTATTATCCGCTCCTATTAATGGAAAAAGATACGTATTATCGAATATCATCGTCAACATGATTGTGATGACCGGCCAGATTATCCTTACATTAGTGATAATGGATCGAGTATTTCACATAAAAACGAATATTGCTTTTTGGCAAATGGCCGTTGTTCTGATGTTATTTTCACTAGTAGCCATCGGTATCGCTTTTATAACGGTCGCTTTTGCAAACAGCTCTGCTTCAGCAGGAGCGATGCAAAACTTGATCGTTGTTCCTTCCTGCATGCTTTCAGGATGTTTTTGGCCAGCGGATATTATGCCTACTTTCGTACAAAAAATAGCTAATTTTCTGCCGCAACGCTGGACGCTGGATGCGTTGTTAAAATTACAGCAAGGTCATTCCTTTGGAAGCTTATATTTGAACCTGCTCATTATTCTCGCATTCGCGCTGATCTTTTTCCTCATCTCGGCCTATAAGTTTGGAAGAAATAACAACGTTAATAATTTTGTATAATAGGTTTCTTCAATGTACTAGAGACAACCTTCCGGCCTTAATACAAAAGTTCTCCACCTAAAAAAACGTGGAGAACTTTTGTTTGATGATAAATTTACTCCATGCGGAACTTTGTCATCACTGTATGCAATTCATCCGTCAATTGACGCAGCATCGCCACTTTTTCCACCATTTTTTCAAAAGCGACGAGCTGTTCAGACATCGAAGCAGCAATTTCCTCGCTGCCGGCCGCCGATTGCTCAACAACCGCGCTAATGCTTTCCACATTTTGCAGCACGCTCTCTCCCAATTTTTTAGAGGCAGCCACATCTGCTACGAGCTCCTGAATATCAGCCGATATCCCAATCACCTTGCTTTCAATTTCACGAAAAGCTTCTGCTGTTGCTTCCGTTGACCGAGATTGCTGTTCAGCAATTTTCACTCCTTGCGTAACCGCAGATGAAACAGAAGCGACCCCTTGTTTAATGTGAGAAACAGTGGCGAAAATTTGCTTCGTTGCTTGCGCAGACTGCTCGGCAAGCTTGCGCACTTCTTCTGCCACGACCGCAAATCCTCTTCCCGCTTCTCCTGCACGGGCTGCTTCAATGGCCGCATTTAACGCAAGCAAGTTCGTTTGCTCCGCCATTTCCGATACAGCTTTTGCCATTTGTTCAATATCCGCTGCGTGGCTAATAAACTCTTGTGTTTCCCTCTCGATCAGCGCTGTCGCTTCAGCATTATCGCGGATCAATTTCATTTGTTCCCCAATCGCCTTTTGTCCGTTGCGAATCGCTTCTACTGCGACTTCGCTGTACTGAGCCGTTTGTTTCGTCCGTTCAGCGGTTTGTGCAAACGTATCGTCCATTTTTTCGACAAGCAATACCGCTTGCTGCAGTTCTTCGGAAATACTTTGAGCGCCGGCTGATAGCTCATTCGTAGATAAAGCAACCTGTTGGTTAATTTCTGTGAGCATTTTATTTTCTTGTTCAATCTCTTTAGCAAATGTTTCAACACGCCGGCTTGCGGAATCTACAGAATGTAGCAGCCGCTGCAGCTCATGGACCATTTGGCTGAATGAAGTGTTGAGCTCGCCGATTTCATCATGATGTTTATAGGAAACAGGCTCAACAAGCAAATGGCCGCTCGCTATTTCTTTCGCGTTGGCCGCTAGATGCTCAAGAGGTTTAGTAATAGAACGTGTGAGCCGTAAACTGCTTGCGCCAGCCAATCCGAGAAGCACCATACTTCCAATGATTGCCGTCCACACCACAAAGCGGATTTGTGCTTGCATCTCTTGCTGTAATTGTTCATAAAAATCATTTGCAGCCAACTTTAAACCATATATATCATTCATAGCCCCTTCGATTCGCATCGCTTGCCGTCTGGCCTCAGACGCATCAAGAGTGTTCAAAGCTTCAATGGATTGCTCATGTACATTGGAAAATTTGGCCGTTGCTTTTTCCAATAAAGCTCGAAAATGGTTTTGCTTTAACATCTTCTTCAGCTTACGAATGAGCTGCTCTGTTTGCTGAACTTGTTCAATGGCCCCCTGCTTATTTCCTTCTGTCATATTGTAGGCAAAGTTATTTAAGCTTTGCTTCGTTGATTTCATGCTCGCTTCTAGCTCCTGAACAGTCAAAAGCACGGGCACAATATCTTTGTTGGTCGCTTGAATCGACAGCATATTGACAATAATAAATCCCATCATGCCGATCGAAAGCAAAATCGAAATCGTGGCATGAAGCCATAGCTTTTTCCGAACCGTCATCGCTATCCCCTTTTCTATTCCTTCGTTGTTACTTCACCATTTTCAATTTTTTGCTTCCATTGTTCGATCAATTTTTGTTGCGGCTCGCTCCATGCCATCACGCGAATCGGCGCAAGTCCGACGCCATTTTCCTTAAGGCCCAGTTGAACCGTCCCTTGTGGCATTTCGCCTTTTTGCACATATTGCTGTAAAATCGTAAACAGCGCCACATCCACATTTTTCACCATTGATGTGACAACCGCCTTTTCCGCATAAAAATATTGGTCGCTGTCAACGCCAATGGCATACTTTCCTTGCGCCTCCGCTTCCTTTAACGCTCCCACGCCCGTAAATCCAGCGGCCGTATATACGACGTCGCAGCCGCCTTTAAACATTTCTCCCGCAAGCTTGGCGCCAAGCTGATCATTTCCAAAATCCCCGGCATACACCACGCTCACAGAAGCTGAAGGCTTTAAAGCATGAACCCCTTTTTCAAAGCCGTCGGCAAATTTGTGGATAAGCGGTACATCGTCTCCGCCAATAAAGCCAACCTGATTCGTTTTGGTCGCTAACGCCGCGACCACTCCGGCTAAAAAGCTTCCCTCATCTTCCTTAAACGTAATCGAAGTCACGTTTTTCAAATTGGACACAGCATCCACTAGAATAAAAGGCTGCTTTGGATATTGCTTCGCTACTTTTTCCAAATCCTCTTGCACCATGAATCCGAGGCCGATGACGATATCATTTCCCTCTTCGACCAATTCTTTTAGCCCTTGCTCATACGTTTTCGTATCCTGCAATTCGCGATAATCGAACACAATGCCAAGCTCGTTGCGCGCTTTCATCAATCCATTGAAAGCAGAATCACTAAACGATTGATCTCCAAGTCCGACGTCAGACAACATAATACCGACTTTTACTCTTTCTTTTGTTGTGGCCGTTTCCTGCGCTGAACATCCTGAAAAAAGGCACACGACCACCATCATAACAATGATAAGACGTAGTTGCTTCATCGATTTATCCCCTTATGCTGTAATCTATCCACTATTTTTATCGGCGATATAGGAGATCTTTTTAGCCCTGCACAAAAAAAGCGGAGTATTGTACCCCCGCTTCTATTCTTCCTTATGCTTGATATAAGTCCAGCCATTTTCTTGATAAATCCGATCTTCTTTCATAAGCCGTCCCAATGCTCTTTTAAACGCGGCTTTACTCATTTGAAAGCGCGCTTGAATATCCTCTGCATTGCTTTTATCATGATAGGGCATGGCCCCTCCTCTGCTTTCAAGGTAACGATAAATCATTCCTGCATCTTCGTCGATGCTTTCGTGCTTGCGCGGCAGCAGCGACACATTCATTGTACCGTCTTCTTTGACAGCGATGACACGCCCTTCGACCACTTCGCCAAGACGCGGTTCTCTCCTGCGTTGAGATTCGTGGATAAAACCGATATAACCCACATCTGAGATCATAGACGCTCCAGCTTTGATCACACGATATATGCGACCGCGCACATTTTGATTAAAGACGGACTCCGAAGCTTTCGTAGCAAGCTGCCGGATTGTTTCCTCATCCGCCAAGTTAGCCAACAAGCGCCCTTTCCGATCTGTCTTTAACGAACAATATAACTGATCCCCTCGCTGCGGCCATAGTGACAAAAGAGGAGGCAAATCATCGCTAGACACAAGCACATCTTTTGATATGCCAATGTCAACAAAAACACCGAGCTTTGGAACAACATCAACCACCTCCACCCAATGATATGTATCCTTTGTTATTTTGGGTGATTTCATTGTAGCGCTCAACCGTCCTTGATGGTCGTGATATAAAAAGACATGGACCTCTTCTCCGATTGCAAGTGGACGGTCTATCTCCGCTTGATGAAGCAACACTTCTTCCTGACCGCTCGCTAAAAACCAGCCAAACGGAACCTCCCGCTTTACGGTTAATGTTCTTATTTCTCCTGGTATAAGTTGTTTCATGGATGCATCTTCCTTTTTATTGTTTATCATGCTACATTTTACTATAATAAGAACGAAATGACCAAATTTTACTGGAGGTAATATATGTCGAAAGAAAGCTCATTTGATATCGTATCCAAAGTAGATTTATCTGAAGTTACTAACGCCATTCATATCGCCATGAAGGAGATTCAAAACCGCTACGATTTCAAGGGAAGCAAAAGTGACATTTCCTTAGAAAAAGACGAACTGATCCTCGTTTCCGACGATGAATTCAAACTTGAGCAATTGAAAGATGTATTAATCGGCAAACTGATTAAGCGCGGGGTCTCTATCAAAAATATTCAATACGGAAAAATAGAACCAGCCTCAGGAGGAACGGTCCGTCAACGTGCCAGCCTTGTTCAAGGAATTGACAAAGATCATGCGAAAAAAATTAATACGATTATTAAAAACACAGGCTTAAAAGTAAAAAGCCAAGTTCAAGAAGATCAAATCCGCGTCAGCGGCAAAAGCAAAGATGATCTGCAAAAAGTGATCACAGCGATCCGTGAAGCTGATTTGCCGATTGATGTACAATTTGTCAACTATCGATAGGGGTTTGTGCGCTTCGTCTTAACAGCCTAATTCCTCCGAATTAGGCTGTTTTTATAACCAAAATGCGAACTATAGATTTCCTGGCGTAATTCCACAAACTTTGCCTGATCGTCGCCTTTTGAGCGCTGATCCGTTCCATCTAAAAAATAATCAAAATTTGCAGTTGAATATTTTCTAAAAATTATTTAAATTATAAATAACGTATTGATTGAAAATTGCATACTCATTTTTCTTATCAAGAGAGAGGGAGGGACTGGCCCTGTGAACTCTCAGCAACCTGACTGTATGTCAAGGTGCTAATTCCAGACAGGCTTGATGCTTGGAAGATAAGAAGGAGCAACCCAAAGTCTTCTTCTTATTTTTAGAAGGCTTTTTTTATTTTTTAAGAAGACGAAGGAGTGATACGCATGGGATTTTTAGAAGAATTGCAGAAACGAATCATCATCGCCGATGGGGCGATGGGAACTTTATTATACTCCCATGGAATTGACCGATGTTTTGAAGAATTGAATCTCTCCAAACCAGAAGATATTATCCATATTCATGAAGCTTATCTTGACGCTGGCGCAGAAGTCATTCAAACCAATACATATGGCGCAAACTATATGAAGCTAGCACGCTATGGATTGGAGGACGATGTAAAAGAAATCAACCGCGCAGCTGTAAAACTAGCGAAACAAGCGGCCTCAGGCCGTGCCTATGTTCTTGGAACCATCGGCGGTCTTCGCACATTCAAGAAAAGCGCCATCACTCTTGAAGAAGTGAAACGGACGTTTCGGGAGCAGTTGTACGTGCTTTTGCACGAAGAAGTAGATGGAATTCTGCTTGAAACCTATTACGACTTAGAGGAGCTTCAAACGGTGCTCGCCATCGCCCGAAAAGAAACAACATTACCGATTATCACCCATGTGACCCTTCACGGTGTTGGCGTGCTGCAAGACGGGACTCCGCTCAGCGATGCGCTTTCCCAATTGGAACAATTGGGGGCCGATGTAGTTGGATTAAACTGCCATCTTGGTCCGTATCATATGATTCGTTCTCTTGAAGCCGTGCCGCTTCCCAGCACCGCATTCCTTTCCGCTTATCCGAATGCTAGCCTTCCGGATTATCGCGACGGCCGCCTTGTTTATGAAACGAACGCCGAATATTTTAAGGAAACGGCTCTCTCCTTTCGCGAACAAGGCGTCCGCCTGATCGGCGGCTGCTGCGGAACGACTCCTAAACATATTGCGGCGATGGCACAAGCCTTGATTGATCGCACGCCCATTCAAACGAAACAAGTGAAACAGCAGCAAGCAACCATCTCGATTCCATCAACAGAGCCAAAATCTGAACCGCCTTTAGAAGATATCGTAAAAAAACGTCGGTCGGTCCTTGTTGAATTAGATCCGCCGAAAAAGCTGAGCATCGGGAAATTTTTGGAAGGAGCGAAAGCGCTCAAAGAAACGAATATTGATGCCCTAACACTGGCTGATAATTCTTTAGCTACTCCGCGCATCAGCAATGTCGCGCTCGGAACCCTTATTAAGCAACAGCTAGGCATCCGTCCGCTGATCCACATTACATGCCGCGACCGCAATCTGATTGGTCTGCAATCTCATTTAATGGGATTGCATACACTTGGCATTACGGATGTACTTGCTGTCACCGGAGATCCATCCAAAATCGGCGAATTTCCTGGCGCAACATCTGTGTATGATTTATCATCATTTGATTTAATTCAGCTGATTCGCCAATTTAATGAAGGGATTTCCTACTCCGGTCAGCCGCTTGGGCAAAAAACCAACTTCTCTATCGCTGCGGCCTTCAATCCGAATGTCCGTTATTTAGATAAAGCGGTGCAGCGGCTTGAGAAAAAGATTCAGTGCGGCGCCCACTACTTTATTTCGCAGCCGCTCTATTCCGAACAAAAAATCGAAGAGGTATACGAGGCAACGAAACATCTTGAAGCGCCGATTTATATCGGCATTATGCCGCTTACAAGCGCACGTAACGCCGACTTTCTGCATCACGAAGTACCGGGAATCACGTTATCGGACGATATTCGTTCCCGAATGGCGGCTTGCGCCCATGATCCGATTCAATCGTCGAGAGAAGGAATTGCCATCGCCAAATCGCTCATCGATGCGGCTTTTGATTTATTTCGCGGCATTTATTTAATTACGCCGTTTTTGCGCTATGAAATGACAGTCGAGCTCGTCCGCTATATTCAAGAAAAAGAACGTTCGATTTCAGAAAGGAAGGTACTTCATCATGGCTAGCCAACTGTATAATCAGCTGAAAAAGAAAATTTTAGTAATGGATGGAGCAATGGGAACGATGATTCAAAGCGCCGAGCTTACAGCTGCTGATTTTGGCGGCGAATCATACGAAGGATGCAATGAATATTTATCGGTGACCTCCCCTCACGTCATTGCACAGATTCACGAAGCCTATCTTGAAGCGGGAGCCGATATCATTGAAACCAATACGTTCGGTGCTACCAGCATGGTGTTAGACGAATATGGGCTCGGCCATATGGCGCTTGAATTAAATATAGAAGCAGCCAAGCTGGCTAAGCGGGCGGCTGAACTCCATTCCACTTCAAGCTGGCCGCGGTTTGTCGCCGGTTCGATGGGTCCAACAACGAAAACCCTTTCTGTTACCGGGGGGACAACATTTGCCCAACTTGTAGCCGCCTATGAAGAGCAAGCGCGTGGCCTATTAATCGGCGGCGTCGATCTTCTGCTTTTAGAAACGTGTCAAGATACACTTAACGTAAAAGCGGGTTTTATCGGCATTTCACAAGCATTTCAAAAGATAGGAAAAATCGTTCCGCTTATGATATCTGGGACGATTGAACCGATGGGAACGACGCTGGCGGGACAAACGATTGAATCGTTTTTTATTTCCGTCCGCCATATGAAGCCATTTGCCATTGGGCTCAACTGTGCAACTGGGCCGGAGTTTATGACTGATCACTTGCGTTCTCTTTCTCAACTAGCCGATACAGCCGTCAGCTGTTATCCAAACGCCGGGCTCCCGGATGAAGAAGGGCATTATCACGAAACACCGGATATGTTAGCCAAAAAAATCCGCCGCTTTGCTGAGAAAGGCTGGCTCAATATCGTCGGCGGCTGCTGTGGCACAACGCCGTCTCATATTCGCGCTATCGCTGAAGCGGTTCGCGATGTCGCTCCGCGCACGATTCCAACCTCATTCTCCGTTCATGCTGTCTCAGGAATCGAGCCACTTATTTACGATGAAACGATGCGCCCGCTTTTTGTCGGCGAACGAACAAACGTCATCGGCTCTCGTAAATTTAAACGTTTGATTGCGGAAGGAAAATATGAAGAAGCAGCAGAAATTGCTCGAACGCAAGTTAAAAACGGCGCTCATGTCATCGATATCTGCCTTGCAGATCCGGATCGCGACGAAAAGGAAGATATGGAGCAATTTATCCAGCAAGTCGTTCGAAAGGTAAAGGTGCCGCTCGTGATTGATTCAACGGATGAAAAAGTGATTGAGTGCGCCCTTTCCTATTCGCAAGGAAAAGCGATTATTAATTCCATTAACCTCGAAGACGGAGAGGAGCGTTTCGAAAAAATTGTTCCTTTCATTCATCGCTATGGAGCGGCCGTTGTTGTTGGCACGATTGATGAACAAGGAATGGCCATTGCCGCTGAACAAAAGCTTGAAATCGCTTTGCGTTCTTACGATTTGCTTGTCAATAAATACGGCATACCGCCACATGACATTATTTTTGATCCGCTCGTTTTTCCAGTCGGCACCGGCGACGAACAATATATTGGCGCCGCGAAAGAAACGATTGAGGGCATCCGACTCATTAAAGAACAGCTGCCACATTGTCCAACCATACTCGGTATCAGCAATGTCTCATTCGGATTGCCGCCAGTTGGCAGGGAAATTTTAAATTCTGTTTTCTTATATCATTGTACGCAAGCCGGCCTTGATTACGCGATTGTTAATACGGAAAAGCTTGAGCGCTTTGCTTCCATTCCAGCGGAGGAAGTGCAATTGGCTGAGGCGCTCCTCTTTCATACGAATGATGAAACTTTAAACACCTTTATTCAGTTTTACCGGGGCAAAACGAAAGAAACGAAAAAAACGAATACTCATTTATCGCTCGAGGAACGGCTCGCCTCCTATGTCGTCGAAGGAACAAAAGAGGGATTGCTTGAGGATTTAGAGTTGGCCTTGCAAACATATAACAACCCTCTCGATATTATCAATGGTCCGCTTATGACCGGTATGGATGAAGTAGGCCGGCTGTTCAATGACAACCAGCTCATTGTCGCTGAAGTCCTGCAAAGTGCTGAGGTGATGAAAGCAGCGGTCGCCTTTTTGGAGCCTTATATGGAAAAAACCGAAACCAGTCTAAAAGGAAAAGTGATGCTTGCTACCGTCAAAGGGGATGTGCATGACATCGGCAAAAATTTAGTGGACATTATTTTGAGCAACAACGGCTATCACGTGGTGGATCTAGGCATTAAAGTCACTTCCCAGCAGCTGATTGAAGCCATAAAAGCCGAAAAACCCGACATTATTGGCTTGTCGGGGCTGCTCGTCAAATCAGCCCAACAAATGGTGCTAACCGCTCAAGATTTAAAACAAGCCGGCATTTCCTTGCCTATTCTTGTCGGTGGAGCAGCATTATCGCGAAAATTTACCGAAAATAAAATCGCTCCAGAGTACGACGGAATCGTGCTTTATGCAAAAGACGCCATGGACGGTCTCTCCCTTGCCAACCGCCTGCAGCAAAACGAAGTTGAATATAAACGAAAGGAACAAAGCTTTACGGTATCAGCGTCATCATCGCAAACGGCTACCCTTGTTCGGTCCAATGTATCCATCCATGTTCCAGTATATGTTCCGGCAGATCTAGAGCGTCATGTCCTAAAAGATATCCCGCTCGCTCACATTGAGCGGTATATTAACTGGCAAATGCTGCTCGGACATCACCTTGGCTTGAAAGGAAAAGTGAAAAAGTTATTAGCGGAACAAAATGAAAAAGCTGTTTTTCTCAAACAATTGATAGAGGATCTTCTCTCTGCCGCCAAACAGCAACAGTGGTTAAAGCCAGCGGCTGTCTATCAATTTTTTCCCGCTCAAAGCGATGGAAACCGTATTTATATTTACTCGCCGAAAGATGCAAAAACCATGATCGAAACATTCGAGTTTCCACGGCAGCGCCAGTCACCTTATCTTTGTTTGGCTGATTATATCAAGCCGGTGGAAAGCGGGCAGCTTGATTATGTAGGATTATTTGCCGTGACCGCTGGAACAGGCATCCGTGAGCTAGCTCAAGAATGGAAAAAAAGCGGCGAATTTTTAAAAAGCCATGCAATTCAAGCACTGGCGCTTGAAGTAGCAGAAGGGCTGGCTGAACGGATCCATCAAGTCATGCGCGACCGTTGGGGATTTCCAGACGATCCTGATTTCACAATGGAGGAACGGTTCGCCGCCAAATATCAAGGACAACGCTTTTCTTTTGGCTATCCGGCATGCCCAAACCTAGAAGACCAAGAAAAACTGTTCCATCTTTTGCATCCGGAAGAGATCGGGATTGATCTAACGGAGGAATTTATGATGGAACCCGAAGCCTCTGTATCTGCCATCGTTTTTGCTCATCCAGAAGCGAAATACTTTAATGTATTGTAAAAAAGCTGGCGAATGCCAGCTTTTTTGTTTCGTCTGATCGAATGTCACCAGTCACGTCCTTCTTTTATCATCATTTTTTCAGGGATGCCTCACTTCCGGGATAAATGTTGATCCATCAAGCTGTATGTATATAGTAAAATAATGGATAAACGGCTTTCGTGATATTTTCGCTTGATTCTCCCATACTAAACAATGACTGAACATGATGGTATAAGGGAGGAATGATCAAGATGGTCACAAAGCAGCAAATGACCTTGCCGCCACAGCATCAATATCAGCAGCCGGGATTACAATCCGTGATGCAGCCCGAGCCCGTCTCCGAGGATCCTGCCTATCGAGGAAGCGGCAAGCTTCAAGGAAAGATCGCCTTAATTAGCGGCGGAGACAGCGGAATCGGCCGAGCGGTTGCCATTTATTTTGCGAAAGAGGGCGCGGATGTCGCCATTATTTATTTGAATGAACACCAAGATGCAGAAGAAACCAAGCGGCAGGTTGAAGAAGAGGGGCGCCAATGCCTGTTGATTGCCGGAGATGTGGGAGATGAGCATTTTTGTATCGAAGCTGTCAAGCAAGTCATCGCTGCATTTGGAAAGCTAGATATTCTTGTCAATAACGCAGCTGAACAACATCCTCAAGACAGCCTGCTGCACATCACCTCAGAGCAGCTAGAAAAAACGTTTCGCACGAATGTGTTTGGCTACTTTTATTTGGCGAAAGCGGCACTTCCTTATTTAAAAGAAGGCAGCTCCATTATTAACACCTCATCCATTACAGCTTATGAGGGCAACGAGCAGCTGCTCGATTATTCGGCAACAAAAGGAGCGATCGCGACATTTACACGCTCGTTAGCTAAATCTTTGGTACAAAAAGGAATTCGCGTCAACGGTGTCGCCCCCGGACCGATTTGGACGCCCCTCATTCCATCAACCTTTTCCAGCGAGCAAGTAGCTGCATTCGGTTCGAATACGCCGATGAAACGACCTGGACAGCCTGAGGAAGTAGCGCCAAGCTATGTGTTTCTCGCCAGCGATGACGCCTCCTATATAACAGGGCAAATGATTCATGTGAATGGCGGAAAAATCGTGAACGGGTAAATGTAATGAAATTGAACATTTATTGTTAATTTTATTTACAGTAAACTTGATTTATCATGTATGATCCAATTATGATTATTACGTACAGTGTTTGCTGTCAGCCTTTTGCACAAACCAAAAGGTGACCCCTCTCTTCCCTTTGATAGACTTGCAACGATATGTTGCAAGTTTTTTGTTTATATACGAATCATCCATTCTTCTTATGAGCAAAAAAGCGCCTGAATTTTGTCCGCTCGCAAGCCTCTCTTATTCGATTTTCGTCTTCGCTTGACTGCGTTCCTTGTCGGCCGAGCGCAAGCCAGCCTGGTGCGGAAACAAAGAATGCTTGACAATGATGGCCGACAAAGCCGAAATGGACTTTGTCGGCCATCTAACTTTTTTCATTTCATTTGATCGTCATCGCAGGAAAATCGTTTCATAAGCTGGTGCGGAATAATAATTCGCTTGACCGGCTCATTTGGATTCGCAATTTTTTCGATCAAACTTTTCGCTGCTTCATATCCAAGCTGAAAAATATGAATATCGACTGATGTTAATGGAGGACGTGAGAGCTCCGCTAACAGCGTATTATTAAAGCTGACAATGGATATATCCTCAGGAACGCGAACGTTCATCTCGTCCAACGTATTCAAAACCCCAAGCGCCATCAAATCATCCGCCACCACTAACGCTGTCGGCGGTTCACGTAACGACAGCAGCTCTTTCATCGCTTCTTGTCCGCCTTCTTTTAAAAATTCTTCATGCATAATATACTCTTGGCGGTACGGCAGCCCGGCTTCTTTAAGCGCCGCTTCATATCCTAGCAGCCGATCGACTGTCACTAAATAGCTGATATTGCCGCCGACAAATGCTATTCGCTTATGCCCAAGCTCAACTAAATATTGAGTCGCTTCTTTTGCCGCGCGATAGTTATCATTATCGACATGAGTAATTTGTTCTGCCATCTGGTGAGGCTTTCCAATGACAACAAATGGGAAGCGGTTCTTCTGCAAATATTTCATCAGTTTATCATTCGTTCTAGAGTAAAGCAAAATAACACCGTCAACCCGCCGCCCCTGCAGCATTTCGATCACACCTTCATAAATCTCGCTTTCCTTTTCGCCTGTCGACATTTGCAAAGCATATTTTTTCTCATGTGCTGCTTTGCTAATTCCGCGAATCACCTCAGGAAAAAACGGATTTTGCAGCGCTTGGTCAGTTGAGCTCGGCATCACGATTCCAATCACCTGCGACGATTGATTCGCCAGGCTCCGGGCAATAAAATTGGGATGATAGCCAAGCTCTTTCATCGCTTCTCGCACTTTTCTCTTTGTTTTTTCACTAATGCGCGGACTATCTGCAATGACTCTTGAAACAGTGGAGGGAGCCACATTCGCTCGTTTTGCAACATCTTTAATGGTGACGTTCATTTCACATCCCTCCTTCTCCATCCCTCAATTGTGGTCGATCCATAAGATGTTCTGCTTATCATCCCATCTACCATGTTGCTCGTTTCCATCGACGATCACAGTCGTCTGTGCCGTTCCTCCATGAATCGCAAATGACAGCTTCCAGTCTGGCCGGTACTCCCCTTCCGTTTTCGTGTCAATCCGAACAATATTCTCATCATACCTTATATCCAAATGCAAACGGAAATAAATTCCTTTCTCATAAGCAAACGTTTGTCCATCATCATCATATATCGTATATGCGGTTTTTCCATCACACTTTTTATATAAGCGCACGATGCGCTGTTCATCCGGCATATCAGTAGAACGTCTTGCATTGGCAAGCGCAATGGCTGAGCCTTGCTTCACAAAAATTGGGAGCTTGTCTAATTCCGCATGAACCAGATGGTATTGACCTCCCTCCCAAACGGTATCTGTCCAATAATCGATCCACTTCCCTCTCGGCAAATATACGGCTCGATAAGCGGTGTTAGGCGTCATAATCGGAGCAACCAACACATTGTCACCAAGCAAAAATTCATCATAAAGATTATACGTATGAGGATCATCCGGATACTCAAAAAGCAAAGGTCGCATGACAGGAGCACCTGTCTCATGAGCTTCTGCAAAAAGCGTGTATAAATACGGCAACCATTCGTAGCGCATCTGGATATATTGTTTGATAATTCGCTCATACTTTTCAGCAAACGCCCACGGTTCTTGCCGGCGGAATCCGATCGCACAATGATTGCGAAAATATGGAGTAAACGCCCCCACCTGCGTCCAACGTGCTAAAAGCTCCCCGTTCGTATCGTGAGCAAACCCGCCAACATCCGCTCCGCAAAACGCTACGCCTGATAATCCTAAATTCATGCACATTGGCAACGACATTTGCAAATGCTCCCAAAAGCTGCGATTATCTCCCGTCCATACAGCTGCATAGCGTTGGATACCTGAGAAACCGGCACGCGTTAACAAGAACGGACGCTTTCCGTTCAACAGCTTTTTCATGCCAGTGTATGTCGCTTCTCCCATCATCAATCCGTAAAGGTTATGAAGTTCACGATGCGTTTTCGGATTTCCATCGTTATCATGCATCACAGTAATATCCATCGTTTTTGTTTCATTAAACACAGACGGTTCGTTCATATCGTTCCAAATACCTTCGATGCCTAAATCAGCATAAAACCGATGCTTGTCGCCCCACCAGCTTCTCGCTTGTTCATTTGTGAAATCCGGAAACGCGCTTTTTCCTGGCCAGACCTCCCCAATGAAAAGATTTCCCTCCATGTATTTGCAAAAATAATCGTCCCTTACTCCTTCTTGATAAATGGCGTATTCAGGATCCACCTTTACCCCAGGATCTACAATCGGAACAACACGAACCCCTTCCTGTTTCAAATCGGCAATCAGCTGCTTCGGATTCGGAAAGCGGTTTCTATCAAATGTAAACACACGATAGCCATCCATATAATGGATATCTAAATACACCGCATCAAGCGGAATATCTTTTTCTATAAACGTCTGCACCAGTTCTCTTACTTCCTGCTCCGTTTCATAGCTATAGCGCGATTGATGATAGCCGAGCGCCCATTTAGGAGGAATCGGCATTTTTCCTGTCAGATTCGTATATTGCTTCAATACATCGCGCGGAGTCGGACCGGCAAATACATAATAATCAATCGGTCCGCCCTCCGCCGCGAAGCAATATTCATCTTCGAACGTTTGAAAATCAAATATGGTCCGATACGTATTGTCAAAAAACAAACCGTGTGCCCATCCATTCCGCAACGTCATAAAATACGGATGAGACTGATAAAGAGGGTCCGTTTCCGGATTATGCGGCGCATACACATCTGTATTCCACATGGTCCATTTTTCACCGCGCTTATTCAGAAATCCGGTTTTTTCACCGAGCCCATAAAAATGGTCGGCCTGATCCATTCCTTTATAACAGTAAACATCACCTTCATAAGTGAAGGCCATCCCTCTCGCTTCCTCCCCTACAAGCAAACGGCCCGCTTGATCATAAATCTGCACACGAAAGGGCCGTTTTTTCACTACCACTTTCATTTGTGGTGAAGCCAGCTCTACCTGTTCCTCTGTTTCATGCACATCCACTTTTACCTTTTTTGGCTGCATGACGACGGCACGGCTTGTTTTCATGCTCGTTTCGCCAAAAGGATTAAAAGCGACGCGGACGATAGGATGATCATAAAACTGAACGTTCACTACACCTGCATCACATCGGAAGAAAAGCACTTCATCTTTACAGGAAAAAGCCAGCATGTTTCCGATATCGATTACATTCCGTTTACGCCGCTTTCCCTCGCGATCCGGCAAAATAGCAAAGCTTGTATCTTCCAGCATCTTTTCTCCCTCCTACCTAGACCGTTTGGCACGCTTTTTCGCATAGTATAAAAACAATCCAAACAAGACATAAACAGCAATGAGCGCAGCGATAAATGGAATATTCAGACCCGTCTTTTTGGCAAGCACGTAAATTTCTGCTGTTTCCCTATCCGAAATCAAGTTATACCCGTTTTTGCTGCTTCGCACTAAATCGCCAGATAACAGTCCTCTCAACTCTTTTCCAGGGGCAAGCTGAGCGTTTGTTAAATGGACTTTTTGCGTTTTGTTTGTATTATTTATCGCGATGACAGCTGTTTCTCCCTTATATGTTCGTTTAAAAACAGCCATTCCCTTCTTTTCGTACAAGAGAGTAAAATCCCCCCGCCGCAAAGAAGGTAATTGCCCGCGCAGTTCTCCTAATTTTTTTATATAGTTCACCACTTCATCATCGGTGCGGAAATTCATAAGGCGATGATTATCAGGAGCCTTTCCTCCGTCTAACACAATTTCTGTTCCGTAATAGACAATAGGAACGCCTGGCGCTGAAAATAAATAAGCTAGACTAAGCTTCATTCTTGTTATCGGATTTTGCTTGTTTTCTAAAGCAAGCCTTGTGAATCGAACAGTTCTGTCATTGTCCAAAAACGTACCTAACAAATAAGGATGATCATAATAAGAGACATTGTTCTTCCAAACACGATAAAGCGGCGCAAGCGATTGATTCACATTGCTCAATACCTTTGACGCTTCATTATAAAAAGGATAATCAAGAAAACCATCGATTCCATCCTTCTCATAATCGGCTATATAACGTGGATCATTGCTGTCTATTCCTCCAAGCAGATAAAAGTCTTTCTTTACTGCTTTGACTTCATTTGAAAACTCCTGCCAAAACGATTTAGGCACATGTCCAGCGTCATCAAGATAATAACCATCAATATCCGTTTCTTTTATCCACCATTTAGCAGCATCAATCAAATAACGTTTCACTTCCGGATTTTCTTGCGCAAGATCTGGCAACCCATTTAACCAGCCGGTCTCTATTTGCCGCGGATTATTCCAGTCTGAAATCTCCCTTTTCTCATGATACCAATCTTTTTTCGCCGGATCGTTTACCCACGGATGGCGAGATGACGTATGATTCGTCACAAAATCCAAAATCACCTTCATATGACGCTTATGCGCTTCTTTCACCAATGTTTTTAAATCGCTGAGCGTTCCAAAACGCGGATCGACTTTATAAAAATCCGTAACCTTCTTTCCTTGATAATCCCCTGGCTCCGTTTGAAAAATCGGCGTCAGTCGAATCGCTGTAAATCCCATGCTTTGAATATAATCCAGTTTAGCTGTAATTCCCTTTAAATCCCCTCCGAAATAGGCGTGAGGATCTTTGACATTGACACCTTGGTCGTTTGTCGAATCCAAATTGTTAAATCGGTCAACCATCATAAAGTAGACGGTTTCGTCTTGCCATGTCCGCTTTTCATTTGTGTCTGCCTGTGCAGGAATGGCAAATGAAAGTAAAAAAAGAAGCGCTAAACTAGAAGCAAATGCTCGTTTCAACCTTCCCACTCCCTATCTATTTCGAGTCTACTTACTGTTTTAATATAGCTCGAAATAGCATGAAAGGAAAGAACTTGAACGGTTCTTTCCCCCTCTTTCTTATCCTTTTGTTCCGCCAGCTGTCAATCCCGATACAAAATATTTTTGGAACGAAAGGAACAGGATCGCAATCGGCAGAGCGATCAGCACAGAACCAGCAGCAAACGTTGTAAATTCACTTCCAAATTGCTTTGCGACCAAGTCATACAGCCCAACAGCCAGCGTATACTTTTCTTTGCTGCGAAGCAGAACGCTGGCCAAAATAAAATCGGCAAACGGTCCCGTAAAAGTAAATAGCGCCACAACCGCAATGATCGGTTTAGCCAACGGCATAATAATTTGCCAAAAAATGCGCAGATGTCCGGCACCGTCGATTCTCGCAGATTCATCAAGCTCTCTCGGAATCGTATCTAAATAACCTTTCATCAACCAAGTGTTCATCGGGATAAATCCGCCTACATAAACAAGAATCAGCCCTAAATGCGTATCAATTAATTTTGTGAGCAGCCCTAAAACATAAATAGCAATTAATGCGGCGAAGTTCGGAATCATTTGCAAAATCAAGAAGGTGATTAAACCATTTTTCCTTCCGATAAAACGGTAGCGGGAAAATGAATAGGCCGTCAAACTTACGAGAATAACAGAAAAAACCATCGTGAGTGTAGAGATTTTTAAAGAGTTCCAGTACCAGCGTAAATAATCGCTTTGATCAGGGTCGAACAGCTCTTTATAATGAGCAAGCGTTGCATTCTCCGGGATCATCTTCGACCCCGACAAGCTCTGCCCGGGATTAAACGAAGAGCCAATAACCCAAAGAAGCGGATACACAATAATGGCGGCGACCACTAAAATCACGATATACGACAAGGTTAAACGAATGATTTTTCGTCTTTTCATGCCCATTTCACATCATATCCTCTTCTTTAAATGATCTCGTTCTTCTAAACTGCCATAAAGCAACGGAGACAACAACAAGCGATAAAAGCAAGGTTACAGCCGCGGCTTTCGAATATTGTGCCGACGTCATCGTCAGACGATAGATCCAAGAGATTAAAATATCGGTCGCACCGGCGTTTTGGCCCGAGACCGCCGGCCCTCCGCCATTAAACAAGTAAATAATGTTAAAGTTATTAAAATTAAACGTATACTGCGTAATTAAAATAGGAGCGACTGTATAAAGAACGAGAGGAAGCGTGATTTTTGTGAATTTTTGCCATGCTGTAGCTCCATCTACCGTTGCCGCTTCATACAATTCACTTGGAATCGATTGCAACACACCCGTTGTCATCGCAAAAATGAATGGAAAACCAAGCCATGTTTGAATGAAAATCAGCGCCACCTTTGTCCAAAATGGGTTTGTCATCCAATCAATAGCCGGAAGCCCCAAGGAAGCTAAAATGGTTTGATTGACCGCGCCAAAAGATTCATTAAACATGCCCGCAAAAATCAAAATAGTCACAAACGCCGGAACGGCCCAAGGCAAAATAAAAATAGTTCGGATAATCGCTTTTCCTTTTAAATCTTTTTGATTGACGAGAATCGCTAGGAAAATGCCAAGAGCAATTTGCAAGGTAGTCGCACCAAACGTCCAAATAATCGTCCATGCCAATACGTTAATAAACGTTTTCCGCCAAAGGTCAAGCTTCACTAAATCAACAAAGTTTTGCAAGCCAACCCAATCGACTAATTTAGCTGGCGGCGTATGATACAAATCGTAGTTTGTAAACGCAAGCAGCACAACGAAAATAATCGGAAAAACAACGACAAAAATGAGCAAAATAAATCCCGGCGAGATCATTAAATAAGGAAATCCGCTATCGACAAGCGTTTGATATTGTTCACGCAGCGAGTTGATTTTTAAGCCAAGGTCGCGTTTTTGTCCGTTTTTATACGCATCCTGCAAATTAAACGCATAAAACCCGAGGCCAAATACGAGCACGATCGCCGCTAAAATCCCTTCCACCAACAAAAAAATGGAATGATCACGCGGGACTATTTCACCAAGCGTCACTAATCCCCACAAACCGATATCCAATAAATCATGAAAGACAATAAAAAAAGAAACCGTTAATACAAGAAAGAAAATACCTTTCATATATTGGCGGTTGTATAGCTGTCCGAGTCCCGGAATAATCGATAAACCAAGCGCAATCTTCCGATGACGAGATTGATAGATAGTCGACTCCACATAAGCCCCTCCTTTCTAACATATCACCACTCACAACCAGTTCATATTTGAGAATGTTAGATTCATCGCCTGCAAATATCAGTTCAGCATCCAATCCTTTTCTATCATCAAAAGTTCTATCGGCCATAAAAGCATAGTTCGGCAAATGCGATAGGCGTGTGAAAACGTGAAAGCCATCCATACTATAAACGCCCGTGCAAAACATGGAGCCCAGCAGAAGCAAGGAACCTTTTCACTTTCCTGTTTGATCGGCAAATGGGTTTTTCTTGATGCATCAATATGGACCCCTAAAGCGGGCCGATCACTACCGATTTCGATAGTCGGTCGACCGAACAGCATTGCTTCCAGACAAATGAATTTGTCTGGAAGTAGCTGATTGCTCGGTTCCTGGTCACGTTTTGGCGTGACTGAGACAAGGCAGCGACTTTCCTTCGACCGCCAATTTTCCACCAATCATTTGTTTCATCTTCAAGTTGTCTTATTGCCGATCTCGTAAAAGAGAGGCGCTCCCTTTTTACTCGCCTGAATGATTCGTTTCGATATTGGTTTGAATGGTTTTCACCGCTTCATCTAATGCTTTCTTCGGCTTTATCTTTTGGTTCGCCACTAATTGCAGAGCGGTTGCCATCGGGCCCCATACTTCAGACATTTCCGGAATATTCGGCATCGGAACCGCGTATTGGGATTGAATCGCCACAGCCTTGGCCCCTTCATCTTCTGCAATAAGCGGATCATCAACGAGAGCTTTAACCGGCGGAATCTCTTTTGTTAATTCAAAGCGCTTTTTCGCACTTTCTTCATTCGTTAAAAACTCAATTAATTTCGTCGCCCATTCTGGGTTTTTGGAAAAAGCAGACACATGCCATCCTTTTACGCCCATAAACGTTTTCACATGTTCTCCGTTTGGCAATGTTGGCATCGGTGCAACTCCAATTTCAATTCCCGCATCACGCATTCCTTGAAATGCCCATGGTCCATTCATGACAGAGGCTACCTTTCCTTCATTAAACAGGCCATCCATCGTCGAACCGCCGTTTTCACCGATAATTCCTTTCGGGAATAATTCTTTATACCATTTTTGGATGTATTCAGCTCCCTTGACTGCCCCATCGTTATTTAAACCGAGATTTTTCGGATCCAATGTGCCGTTATCCTCTTTAAATACATAGCCGCCCATGCCGGCAATCACACCGTGTGCAAAATAAAAGTTATCCCAAAGAGCTAAAAATCCGTATTTGTCTCCTTTTGTAAAGCCCTTCGCAAATTGATACAGCTCATCCATCGTTTCCGGCGCTTTATCCATCAGCTTTTTATTATAGATAAATACCGGGGTTTCTACGGCCTTTGGCAGCCCATAAAGCTTTCCTTTATAGGTCTCCGCTTTGATAGAGGATTCTGTAAACTGATCTAATACGGATGGATCAACGTTGATTTCACGAATGAGTCCTTCCGTTACAAGCTGGCCGATCTGGTCATGAGGCACTGTAATCACATCGGGACCTGTGCCTGCCGGGCCATCTAAACGCAATTGTTCCCGTTGCTTTGTCGCCATCTCTACTTCTTTATACTCGACTTTAATCCCATATTTTTCTTCAAACGCTTTAATGGCTGGCTCAAGCGCTACTCCCCGCTTGACATCTTCCCAAACAACAAGCTTATCTGGCTTAGGAGGCATGCTGTTTTCTGATGTTTCCGTTTGCTTATTCCCTTCATTTGGATTCGTCTTCGTTGTTTCCCCATCAGGTCCGCACCCTGCCAACACCCCTGTCGTCAATGCGAGCGAGGAAAAAAGAGATACCATCCTTTTCATTCCGATCCCTCCTGTTTATTTACAAAAAATGAAAATGGCAAGCGTTTTCATAATGATTAATTAGGAAAACGGTTGCACAAATTATCACTTTTATTATACAATCATTTTGAATTTTGACAACTCTTTTTTACATGTTTTACAATTGGTTTAGCGATTGATTGACTTTTTATATAGTGATCAATTACTCTTAAAACATGCGGAATGAATACGTTTCCTTTTTGTTTGGCAAAATAACAAACAAGCTATCATATTCATCTTGTCACTGTGTAACCAAATGGCAATCGCTTGCACTTAATCTTTTTTAAAGGAGCTGATTCCATGTTCAAAGAAGCCATTTATCATCGTCCAAAAGACAACTTTGCTTATGCATATGACGAGCAAACACTACATATACGATTGCGGACAAAAAAAAATGACGTCGAGCATGTCCGCCTTATTTACGGCGATCCATACGAATGGGAAAACGGCCATTGGCAGGTAAGCTATCAATCTATGCAAAAAAGCGGAACAGATGAACTGTTTGATTATTGGTTTATCGCCTTAACTCCTCCATATCGTCGCCTCCGTTACGGTTTCGAACTGACAAGCAACAACGAGCAAATCGTTTATACAGAAAAAGGATTTTACAGAACGGCACCGATGGATGATACCGCTTATTATTTTTGTTTTCCTTTTTTAAACAAAATCGATGTGTTCCAAGCACCTGAGTGGGTAAAAGATACCATTTGGTATCAAATTTTCCCAGAGCGCTTTGCCAATGGCAATGAAGCATTGAATCCTGCTGGAACATTGCCGTGGGGAAGCGCTGATCCTACGCCGACCAGCTTTTTCGGTGGAGATTTTGAGGGCATTATTCAGAAACTGGATCATCTCGTTGATCTAGGAGTTAATGGAATTTATTTCACGCCTATCTTTAAAGCATCATCCAATCATAAATATGATACGATCGATTATTTTGAAATTGATCCGCAATTTGGAGATAAACAGACATTTAAAAGGCTTGTGGAGCTTTGCCATCAAAAAGGCATTCGCGTCATGCTTGATGCGGTTTTTAATCATAGCGGTTACGAATTTCCTCCATTTCAAGACGTGCTGAAATATGGAGAAAATTCTAAGTATAAACATTGGTTTCATATTCGCGAATTCCCACTGCAAACCGTGCCGCGTCCAAACTATGATACATTTGCTTTTACTCCGAATATGCCAAAGCTGAATACAGAAAACCAAGAGGTGAAAAACTATTTATTAGATGTGGCGACTTATTGGATTCGTGAATTTGATATTGATGGCTGGCGCTTAGATGTCGCTAATGAGGTCGATCATCAATTTTGGCGCGAGTTTCGCCAAGCGGTGAAAACGATCAAACCAGACGCCTATATTCTTGGAGAAATTTGGCATGATGCTATGCCTTGGCTGCGCGGCGACCAATTCGACGCTGTGATGAATTATCCTTTTACAAATGGGACCCTTCGTTTCTTTGCTCAACATGAGATTCGCGCTTCACAATTTGTCGGAATGATGACACATGTGCTCCATTCCTATCCAACGAATGTAAATGAAGTAGCATTTAATTTACTCGGCAGTCACGATACGCCTCGTCTGCTGACTCTCTGCAAAGAGGATGTGCGGAAAGCAAAGCTCTCGTTTTTATTCCAGCTCTCTTTTACAGGAACACCTTGCATCTATTATGGCGATGAAATTGGAATAACAGGCGATCAAGACCCAGGCTGCCGCAAATGCATGATATGGGATGAACATCAGCAAAATCGCGAGCTTTTTAGACATGTCCAAAAGCTTATTGCATTGCGCAAGGCTTATAAGGCATTTGGAAATCGCGGAAATCTTCATTTTATCGATGCAAATGATGAAACGAATCATTTGATCTATATGAAAACATTCGAAGAAGAAGCAATCATTTTCCTCGTGAACAATAACGAACAAGAAATAGAGATCACCTTGCCTCTCTCTCTAAAAGGAAAGCTGCTCACGAATTTATGGACAAATGAGCAGTTTGCAGCTGAGGCTGACACATTAAAGTCGACACTTCCACCATACGGATTTTTCATCTATAAAATCGAAGATTGGTTATAAAGCGAGGAAGCATCTCCTCGCTTTTCATATGCGGTAAACGATGCGGCGGTACTCTGTTGGCGTCACTCCCTCCACTTTTTTAAACAAGCGGGAAAAGTAAGCGGCATCTTCAATCCCTACCCGCTTGGCGATGGAATCAATCGTATCGTTCGTTTCTGCCAGCTGCTTTTTCGCCTGAGCTATCCGATAGTAATGCAAATATTGCATGACGCTCATTCCCATCGTTTTTTGCATGCAGCGCGTGATATAGTCTGGATGAAAGCGCAACGATCGAGCTAATTTTTTCATCTCAAAAGGCTCACGATAGTACTTATGGATATATTGAACAGCTTCGGCACATACTTTTTCTGATGCCGTTGGAATGTCCAATGCTTGTTTCTGAAGCTGCACGAGAAACTCCGCGAAATAAATTTGCTGTTTAAGCGCACGATCAGGAGAGCTATCGTGCTCTAAATGAACCACTTGTTCCAGCAATTGCTCCATTCTTTCTTTTTGCTTCATTACCCCAAACTGCGGCAAGTAAAATTGATATTGTGCTGCCTCTACATATGATGCTTCTCGTTCCATTACATCATGCCAAGCGATTTCTCCTTTAGGAAGGATCTCATAATGTTGCTCCATGGTGAAATGAAGCCAGACAAACAAGGTATCTTCCACACATGGGCGATAACCATAATGTCCGCGTTGCGGTATCAGAATCATATAGGTTCCTTCTTTTACTTCAAATAGCTGATCTTCCTCTGCCATAAATAAGCAGCCTCGCTTTACATACAGCAAATCAAATACTGAAAAAGTTCGCTTGAAGTGTTTTTTTCCTTGCACAAACATCGCCTCTCCTCCCTTAATAAAGGTCGGAAAAGGCGGACACCTAAAGGCAATATGCCGCATAATCACTCTCCTCTTTATGTCGGAAATATACAAATCGAATCGTGTTGCTCCCTTTTATTATGCCGTAAAATCGATACACTGAATATAGCTTTTATTTATAAAAAAATCGGCATCAATCAAAATCGAAAACGTTTCAATCGATGAAAGAACTAGATTTATATATACCAGGATCAAATGCCGTTTAT
This sequence comes from Anoxybacteroides rupiense, assembly GCF_014196195.1. GTDB lineage: Bacteria > Bacillota > Bacilli > Bacillales > Anoxybacillaceae > Anoxybacteroides > Anoxybacteroides rupiense. The sequence continues at coordinate 242,448 of NZ_JACIDF010000004.1, forward strand.
TTAAGTTTGATGCATCCACGTTTTTTGTTCTCAAATGAGATGATGATCACCGATTTCGACGGCCGGGCGATCGACTGCCGTCGCTTTCAGCTATAAAGGAGGGAACGATTATGTCTAATCATAAACACTTGTCATTATTCGCACTGACTTGGCCGATTTTTATCGAAACGCTTCTGTATATGTTGATGGGCAGTGCTGATACACTCATGCTCAGCCACTATTCTGATCAGGCCGTCGCCGCTGTTGGCGTCGCGAACCAAATTATTTTTCTTGTTATCGTCATGTTCGATTTTGTGGCAATGGGTACTGCTATTTTAGTCGCTCAATATATCGGTGCAAAAGATGTCAAAAATACGAGAGAAGTTGCCCTTGCTTCCATAAGCACTAACTTTTTCTTTAGTTTTTTTCTTAGTGCCATTCTCCTGTTATTTGGAAAGCAACTATTATATGCCATGAAGCTGCCTGATGAACTTTTAGATGAAGCCTATTCTTATTTAGCCATCGTTGGCGGTTTTTTATTTGTTCAGGCTCTTATGATGACGGCTGGGGCCATTTTAAAAAGCCATGGGTATACTCGCGACACGATGTATATTACCGTCGGCATGAACATCCTTCATATCATCGGAAATTACATTTCTATTTTTGGGCCATTTGGTCTTCCGGTTTTAGGGGTCAAAGGAGTCGCCATTTCTACCACCATTAGTCGAATCATCGCATTAATCGCTATCTTTTTCCTTTTGGCCAAGCGAACGAACTTGATTCCGTCGCTATCACGCTTCGCCTATTTGCCTATGCATCACATTCGTAGCTTGCTGAAAATCGGCATCCCTGCTGCCGGAGAAAATTTGGCCTACAATACAGCGCAAATGGTGATCACATACTTTATTACATGGATGGGAACTGAAGCGCTAACAGCAAAAATCTATACGCAAAATTTGATCATGTTTGTTTTTCTGTTTGGCATTGCCGTCGGCCAAGGCACGCAAATTCTCGTCGGTTATTTCGTTGGAGCCAAGCAATATGAGCAGGCATACGCGCGCTGCTTAAAAAGCTTGTATAGCGCCATCTCGATTTCTATTGCTATGGCTTTTACATGCTATCTATTGGCTGAACCCCTGCTCTCATTTTTTACACATAACAAAGAGATCATCGAAATGGGAAAAACGCTGTTATTACTAACTATTTTACTTGAACCGGGCCGTTCATTTAATCTAGTGATTATTAGTTCGCTCCGGGCAGCGGGCGATGTGCAGTTTCCTGTTTACATAGGAATTGCATCGATGTGGGGAGTAAGCGTCGTACTTTCCTATATTCTTGGCATTTATTTTGGTTTGGGGCTCATCGGTATTTGGATTTCTTTTATTGCTGATGAATGGCTGCGTGGACTATTCATGCTATGGCGCTGGCGATCAAAGACTTGGTGCCATAAATCCCTTGTCCAATTCCCCGTGGGAACGACATAATAAAAAGCAAAGGAGAAGCTTGGTAAACAAAAGCTTCTCCTTTTTCTTTTTTAATCTTTAATTTGAATGGAGTAATGCTCGAACCAAGTGTGAACTTGGCACAAATAAGCAAGCAGCTGCGGTCCTGTCATCAGCTGGCCAAACCAAGGCATTTGAAATGATTTCCCTCCTGTTTCCACCATTTCTTTTAGCTTTCCAGCTTCAAAAAATTCATATAGTGCAGAGGATCGCTCTTTTAATATTTCTTTCATTCTCGCTTTGACTAATTCTGTATAAAGAGGATGATGTGTTTTCGGATAAGGGCTTTTCTTGCGATATAGCACTTCTTCTGGCAAAATTCCTTCCAGCGCTCGACGCAATATTCCTTTTTCTCGATTTCCGTACATTTTCATTTCCCATGGAATGTTCCATACATATTCTACTAAACGGTGATCGGCAAATGGCACACGCACCTCTAGGCTCGCTCCCATGCTCATTCGGTCTTTGCGATCAAGAAGGGTTGTCATAAACCAAATCATATTTAAATAAAACAGCTCGCGCCGTTTCGCTTCGACGGCACTCTCTCCTTCCAATCTTGGAACCTCTGCGATCGTTTCACGAAATCGCGTTTGCACATACTCATCTAAGCGCAATTTTTTCCGCCATTTTTCTTGAAGCAAATCCATTCGTGCCTCCGTGGACCGCATCCAAGGGAATCCATTTCGCGCCAAATCATCTGGGCGATGAAACCAAGGGTATCCGCCAAAAATCTCATCGGCGCACTCTCCTGATAAGCTAACAACAAAGTCTTTCTTAATTTGTTGACAAAACCAAAGCAACGATGAGTCTACATCGGCCATTCCTGGCAAATCACGTACCGTAACGGCCTCTGTTAAATAATCAGCTAAATCCTGCTGCGAGATGACACAACGATGGTGAATTGTCGAAAATGTATTCGACATTTTCTCAATCCAAGGACCATCGGCATTCGGTTGAAAATCATTCGCTGTAAAGTACTGATCATTCCCTTCATAATCAATCGAATACGTATGCAGCGGGCCTTTCCCAGCCTTTTCAAACGCATTGGCGGCTATGGCAGTAATGGCGCTTGAGTCCACCCCACCTGATAAAAACGTACAAACAGGTACATCGGATACAAGCTGTCGCGTCACTGCATCAGTCAGTAGAAAACGGACTTTCTCTACCGTCTCTTCAAGCGAATCGGAGTGGACATGGCTTTTTACGTTCCAATAGCGGCGAATGTTGATACCTTCTCGCGAATAGATAAGCATATGGGCTGGACGCAATTCATGAATGCCATTAAATACTCCGTGCCCTGGAGTTCGAGACGGCCCCAATCCAAACACTTCCGCCAATCCTTCGCGGCCGATTTCTGTCTTTACTTCAGGATGTGCCAAAATCGCTTTAATCTCGGAACCAAATAATAAACTGCCTCCAATATGGCGGTAAAAGAGCGGTTTAACTCCTAAGCGATCCCTTGCTAAAAACAATTTTTCATTTTTTCCATCCCAAATGGCGAATGCAAAAATTCCATTAAGATAGTCCACACATGTTTCTTGCCACTCGATATAGGCTGTTAATAATACTTCTGTATCCGAATGGCCTTGAAATGTATAGCCCCTTTTTAAAAGCTCTTTGCGAATTTCTTCGGTATTATACAGTTCGCCATTATAACAAATTGTATAATCACTGCCATGTTTTTGTCTTGTCATCGGCTGTATGCCGCCTGCTGGATCGACGACGACAAGTCGTTTATGTCCAAATGCCACATGCTGGTCTAACCAGTAGTTTGTATCATCTGGACCGCGCTTTGCCAATGCTTCCGTCATTTTTTCAATGGTTGGTTGTGCAGTGCGCATCTCTCGCTGGAAATCCACCCAACCGGTGATCCCACACATATGAATCAATCCTTTCTTTTCTTCAGCGTAAAAACAGGTTGCTTTTTTTCATTATATGCAGCTAAGCGCTAGGCGCTCGTCGCCGCTTTTTTCTTTATCTACTCTGGCGACCGTCTCTCTTGTGCGAAACCAACTCCCTCCGGGTGGAGCGAGTAAACTTTGTCAATCCATCTTTCTCTCTAAAGCTAAGCGTTCTCCGCCGTTTTCCTTTATGGCATGCTTTCATTGTATGCAAATGCAGCGATTTCGATGAATTGTCCAATAGAGTGAATAAATGATGGGCAAATAGGTGAAAACGAAAAAAGAAAGGAGATGAGGAAAATTGACTCTTGAACAAAAGTTGGCACAGATTCCCGCCCAACAGCGCGCTTATATACAAGGAGAAATTGAATATGTAAACGGGGAATGGGTTTTTTTTGATGAAGAAGAGGAAGAAGCAGGACTGCTTGCAGAGTGGAGTGATGAGGAAATCGAAATTTTCCGATTCGGCCGCTGGCTTCGCGGATATTATCAACACAATGGAGAAATTCAATTATCTGGAACAAGAGTTTTACTGCAAAAGGGCGAGCTGGTTCGTTTTCGCAAACGATTGCCGTATGCTTATCGCAGCTGGCTTGATGCTCTTCCTGAAAAAACGTTTTTTGGCTTCATTGAATGGCTAAATAAACTGAATTTTTCATTATACGATTGTCTGTATTGCTATAACGGGCTCTTGTTTGAGAAGCGTACAGGCGTCAATTTTATGATTTTTGATAATACAGAGCTGATCGGGAACGTGCAACACTATTATGAGCGAGGCGAAACGAATAAAGATCGCTTTGAAATGACGTTCCATACAGGCAATCGGTTTATTTGCACACAAATCAGCTAAAAAGGGGCTGTCCAGAAAGTCAAAATCCATTGAAAACGAAACATCATAAACATTGATATATCAACATCTCTAAAACATTAAGAGGGTGTCTATAAGCCGATAAATCGACTTATTAGACACCCCCTTTTCAATATAAGTAATACTTGACTGTCGTTTAGGAAAAAACATGGAATCCTAACGGAAGCTTAAGTCCTAAATATAAAACAAGCACAAAAGCCAGTACAAGCTGAATCCAAGCACTTTGGGCACGCTCTCCCTTTTTGGCGCGGACCGTCACCATCTCCATCGCGACAATGACCCAAAGACCAACAATCGCTTTTACGATATACAGCGCTGAAATCGAATACAAGCTAAACAATAGCATCGCTCCAGTAGCGATAATGAGCAGATAAAACAAGCGCAAAACCATATGGGCGATTTTCGCCTTCGGAGAATGAGCTTTGTACATCGACAAAGAAACAAAAAATAAAATGAAAGCAATCACCCATGTTGTAATGTGTGCATGCGTCATCGAAAATGATCTCCTTTCCAGCATTCGTTTTCTTCATCATAGCATGTTTTTGTAAAAAAACGAAATGGCATGCTTGTCTATAAATAGAATACATATCATCAAAAGATAAGCCGTATAGCCGTTTCCAAAACAGAGCCCCCATTTTTCGACGGTCGAGCGATCGCCGAAATTGGATCATCACCTGTTCACACGGAAACAAAATGAAGGAATCGAGTTGTATTTATATCGTCATACGCAATGCTCCATCGCGCCATCAGGTAAGAAGCTCTCTTTGCAAGCAAGAAAATGGACAAAGGCCATAAAGTTCCTTCTTTTTCCCAATCTAACAAGCTCGTATAATTTTTGCTATAATATATAATGGAGCGAATATTGCAAATAGGAGGAGCACACATGAGCAAAACAACAGAAATTATTCACTTAACTGAGCAGTTTGGCGCAAACAACTATCATCCGCTGCCAGTCGTTCTTTCTAAAGGAGAAGGCGTATGGGTAGAAGACCCTGAAGGCAATCGTTATATGGATATGTTAAGCGCCTATTCCGCCGTCAACCAAGGACATCGTCATCCGAAAATCATTCAAGCGCTCAAGGAACAGGCAGACCGCATTACCTTAACATCTCGAGCGTTTCATAACGATCAGTTGGGCCCTTGGTATGAAAAAGTAGCCAAATTAACAGGAAAAGACATGGTTTTACCAATGAATACAGGCGCAGAAGCGGTAGAAACAGCCGTGAAAGCTGCGCGCCGCTGGGCGTATGATGTCAAAGGCATCGAAGAAAATAAAGCGGAAATTATCGTTTGCGAAGATAATTTCCACGGACGGACAATGACCGCTGTTTCCATGTCTTCCAACCCTGAGTATCAGCGCGGATTCGGACCGATGCTTCCTGGCATCAAAGTGATCCCATTTGGCGATGTGGAAGCATTAAAGAAAGCGATTACACCAAATACGGCTGCCTTTATCTTTGAACCGATCCAAGGGGAGGCAGGCATTAATATTCCTCCAGAAGGATTTTTAAAAGCCGCCTATGAAGTATGTAAACAACACAACGTATTGTATATTGCCGACGAAATTCAAGCTGGCCTAGGCCGCTCAGGAAAAATGTTTGCATGCGATTGGGAAAATGTTGTGCCGGATATGTATATCCTCGGCAAAGCGCTAGGCGGCGGTGTATTCCCGATTTCTTGCGTAGCGGCCAACCGCGATATTTTAGGCGTTTTCAATCCAGGTTCACACGGTTCGACCTTCGGCGGTAATCCGCTCGCTTGCGCTGTTTCCATCGCAGCCATCGACGTTCTTGTTGAAGAAAAACTAGCAGAACGTTCTTTTGGATTAGGTAATTATTTCCAAGAAAAGTTACGTGAAATTCAGCATCCTGATATTAAAGAGGTCCGTGGCCGCGGATTATTTATCGGCGTTGAATTGCATGGGCCTGCCCGTCCATATTGTGAAAAATTGCAGAATGAAGGATTACTATGCAAAGAAACACATGACACCGTCATTCGTTTTGCCCCTCCATTGATCATCACGAAAGAACAGTTGGACTGGGCAATCGAAAAAGTGAAAAAGGTGTTTAATGAATAAATAAAAGCAAAGAGAACAGCAGGGGCTTAATAAGTCGGTTTTCCGGCTTATAGACGCCCCTTTAATGCTTTATAGAGTTGACTTTCTGGACAGACCCTGCAACCATTTTAACCATCCTTCATGGATTGGGCTGGTTTCACATCAGACTCACTTGAAAGCACTTGGCAGACAAAGGGGCTGTGCTTTAGCGAAGATGCCAATTGACCAAAGACGTTTAGGGGCTGAGGAGCGAAGCCAGTGACGAAAGATAAAAGCGTTTATCAGCAGTCAAGGGCTTTCCGGATGAGGAAAGCCCTCGTTTATGACATTCTTATTCGCCAATTCGATTGCGAAGCGTGCCGATTTTTTCGATGGTGATTTCCACGATGTCCCCTGATTGCAAAAAACGCGGCGGTTTCATGCCTTTTCCGACTCCAGCCGGCGTTCCTGTCGCAATAATGTCGCCAGGCTCTAACGTCATTCCTTGTGAAATCGTAGAAATAATCGTTTCAACCGAAAAAATAAACTGTTCCGTATTCGCTTTTTGCCGTATTTCCCCATTCACTTTCGTTTCAATATGCAAGCGGTTCGGGTTAGGAATCAGCGACTTGTGCACGATCCATGGCCCCATCGGACAAGACGTATCCAAGCTTTTGCCAAGCAAAAACTGTTTATGGCGCTGCTGCAAATCCCGCGCTGTAATATCGTTGATAATCGTATAACCAAATACGTAGTCCAACGCTTCTTCTTCTTTAATGCCTTTTCCTTTTTTGCCGATAACAACCGCTAATTCTCCCTCATAATCTAATTCTTCTGTCACATGGGCATGGCGCAAAACAAGGGACTCATGTCCTGTTACGGTTGTCGGCGCTTTAGAAAACAGCATCAGATGTTCCGGAATGTCATCCGCGCTTCCAAGCTCAAGTGCGTGATCGACATAGTTTTTCCCGACGCAAAAAATATTTTTGAGAGGACGCGGAATCGGCGCCAACAGCTGGACGCTTGCAAGTGGATAGACATAATCAGCAGCTCGCTGCTTCTCGCTCCATGTGACAATTTCCTGCACTTTATCGACAAACGCATCACCAAGCGCGATACACTCAATAAGTGAGTGGGGCAGCGTGGACTCCTCTCCCATGGCCTGCTCCGCCATTTGCAAGTGAATGACTTCATTTTGAGCGCTTAGTACGCCGACAAATGACGTTCCTTGGCGCTTAGCTGTCACAAATTTCATGATCCTTGACCTCCCTTTCTCCCTTTGATTATTCTCTATCTTGTCGTCCAAACCCTCCCAAAAATTTGTAGAAATATAGAATATTATGTCTTTTTTTAGCGAACCTCTTCCCTTCCTTCCCATTCTATGTATAATGATGATATACTATTCGCCATACTAAATTCCTAAAACATCATAATAAAACGTTGGTGAAAAACAATGATCATGTTGATTGAAGAAAAAAGACAACAGATGATTGAGTTAGCTTTAACATATGGTCTAACTGCCAAAGAAACCATTCAATGCAGCCAGGAGCTCGATGAATTGTTAAATATTCAATTAAGAGAGGCTCTAGCCTCTAAGCAGCATCATTATTCTCTTTCTAAATCCGCCTATCTTCGCATCGAATAAAAATCTACTGAAAAAGCCGATTCAGTAGATTTTTTATTTTTATCATGAATCTCTTTATGTTCTTTTAAACGGCTGCTTCTGCCCATATATGATTGTTCTCCATAGCCATTCTACCGGTCCTGTTCGATAGCGCTTCATCCATCTGTTGCTGATGACCACTTGCAGGCTATAAATGAAAATCGCCAAAAGCAATCCGTAAAATGGACGAACCGTTCCATATAATCCAAAGCCATAATGATAAAACAATAACGTGCACAAAATAGATTGAAATAAATAATTTGTTAGCGACATTTTGCCTACAGCTGCAAAAATGGAAAGAATTTTATTTCCCCATCTCATATCGGAACATAACGCAATGGTGGTCACATAAAAAATAGAAGTTAATGGCCCGCCCAGCATGTTTTGTACATATTCTGCCGCCATATTTCTTTCCGTCCAGTACGGCAAAAGCTTCAAGCTCCAGCCAAACAAAAGAGTGAAAATCCACAGTTTTTTCAATGTTTTTTTATTGGCAGAAATAGAGGAAAACCATTGTTGTTTGGCAACGTACGCCCCGAACAAAAACATGGGCAAAAGCGAAAGAATAATAAAGATCGTTCCTTCTGCGTTGTTTACATACATCCAGTCGTGCCAACGCTGCTGAAAAATCTCTGCAAATGTACCGTCTCGGTAATGATGAAGAGCCTCGTGAGCCAAGGTTTCGTCAGATGGTGCATCCGAATTTCCAGGCTCTATCCATACTGCAATCCCCAATAAAGCGCTAAGCAGTCCGTTGGGAACGAGCCAAAGCAGCAATGCCCAGACAAAGAGAGAACGCGGGGACGCCCGATGAAACAATAGCATAAACATTCCAGTAAGAGCATAGGAAATTAAAATATCGCCATACCAGATCAGAAAGGCATGGAGACATCCGATTAAAAGCAAGGAAATCATCCTTCTGGCAAAAAGCCGGACAAACGGCCTCTTTTTCATAAGCACTCGTTCACGAAAGATGATGACGCCAAAACCGAATAAAAAAGCAAATAACGGATAGAAGCTAGCTTCAGCAAAAATATCAATCATTTTTTCCGTCAAGCGATCGGAAGCATGGCTCGACCCGCTTCCGTGGCTCAAATACATGATAGGAGAGTTAAAATGGGGCATATTGACTAGAAAAATGCCCAAAATAGCAATCCCCCGCATCATATCGACAGATTGAATACGTTCTGTATCAGAAATAGAATGAAATTCGCTCATTGTCTTACCTCACCATTCACTCATGCCTGCTCATGTCTTCAACAATATAAAAAACAAAGGCCATCTGTCAATGAACAAATGGCCTTTCCTCCCCAAGACATTGCGCGTTTAGTTTACATATCTGTCTGCTTTTCCAATAGACGTCCAATATTCCTTGCGCAAATGCACTTTTTGAATTTTCCCTGATGCCGTTTTCGGAAGCTCATCCACAAATGTCACACCTGTAATGGCTTTAAAATGTGCGAGTCTTTCTCGTGAAAAAGCAATAAGCTCCTGCTCTGTAACCGTATGTCCTGGGCGTGTCACGACAAATGCATGTGGCGTTTCTCCCCACTTTTCATGGGGCACAGCAATCACTGCCACCTCCAACACGGATGGATGATCATACAGAACACCTTCCACCTCAATGGAAGAAATATTTTCGCCGCCACTAATAATAATATCTTTTTTTCTATCAACGATATCAATATTTCCATACGAATCAACTGTAGCCATGTCTCCTGTATGAAGCCAGCCGTTTCGGATCGTTTCCATCGTTGCCTCGGGATTTTTCCAATATCCTTTCATTACACCGTTGCTGCGCACAACGACTTCTCCAATCGTTTGACCGTCATGTGGAACGGCTTCACCATGCTCGTTCACCACTTTTACTTCGCAACCGATCATGGCGTGTCCCGCCTTTGCTTTCATCCGGTATTGTTCATGAAGAGGCAAGTCGCTTAGATGCGAGCGGATCGTAGAAACAGTGCTTAGCGGCGACGATTCTGTCATGCCATACACTTGGATAAACTCCCAGCCCAGCTCTTTTTCTACGCGTGTGACAAAGGCCGGCGGCGGTGCGGAACCAGCGATGACAACACGAACGGGATTATCAATAATAGGAACATGCTGTTCGTAATATTGCAATAATGAATTGAGCACAGTGGGAGCCATATGCATCACATTAACCTGATATTTTTGAATGTATTCAAAAATCAGCTCTGGCGCCGCTTTTCGCAAGCAAATATGCGTCGCTCCATTCGCCGTATAATAAAACGGAGATCCCCACCCATTCACATGGAACATTGGCAGCACATGCAAATAGTTATCGCGATCTGATACGCGCAGGTGATGCATCGTTATTAGCGCATGAAGATAATTATTCCGGTGTGTAAGCATGACCCCTTTCGGATTTCCGGTTGTTCCGCTCGTATACAGAAGGCTGCATACATCATCCTCGTCGATATCAGGGCGCTGGAATGGCGCAGAAGTGAACTGCGTCAGCCATTCATCGTAAGCGATTTCATTCGTTTCCTGATTTTTCCCATGAACAATGATCGCTTCGATGGTTTCAAGCTTGTCCTTAATCGGCAAAATCAAGTGGTACAGCTCTTGATCTACAAACAGCACTTTGCTTTCACTATGATTTAAAATAAACAAATAATCGTCTGGTTTTAAGCGAATGTTTAACGGAACCATGACCGCGCCAAGCTGAAACACCCCATAAAATCCTTCGAGCATTTCAAGCGTATTCGGAGCCAAATACGCCACGCGATCCCCTTTTTTTACCCCCAAATCCCTCAGACCGTGTGACAGTTGATTGACTCTGTCATTTAGCTCGCGATATGTAAGCTCCTTTCCTTCGTCAATCACCCCTATTTTGTCGCCGTATAACGACACCGCCCGGTCCAAAAACTGGGTCAGCAGCAACGGTACTTTCATTTTTCTCTCTCCCCTCCGTGTTTATCTATCTGAAAATTCAATAAAATTATAACACATGGGTGATATAGATGTAACTTACTATTTCACATTTGTATGGATCAATGATCCAGCACATTGCTCTCTAGGCGAAAGCCGACTTCGACATCACATTTTGGCGTGGCCGGCTGCCGATCTCTCCAAAATATCTACAAACAGCCTTTACATAAGAAAAGCGCTACAGGTTTGTAGCGCTTTTAGTTGTTTCCAATATTGCTAGTATCCTTCAAGCTTGGATCCAAAGTATTAGTGACACTAAACAAGACATTCGTTTGAATAAAATTCCCTACATTATCTCCGCCGCCTCCATGAAAAGCCTTCGCCGTACTTTTTGGCGCAATTTGTAAAACATCTCCTAGATTTACCGTTCCATTTCCGCTAATGCTTGTCACCATGATACCGCCCAAAATCAATGCTGGCATGTCGATCATCCTCTTTTTTGTATTACTGTTATTTTATGAAGAGCAAACAAAAAACGATAGGGACATCCATCTTATATTCAACACTTTATTTCCATCTCCATATAATGATAAACAGATACCTATGATGAGAAAGGACGTGGTCATATGCCATCTTTTATCGGGGGGCCTATAAAAATCACACATGTCAGCGGCGATGGAACCGTCAATTTTGGCGATGTACTGCAAATCGCGCCAAAAAGCGCCTTAAAATCCAATCAAGGCGCCGGCGGCGGAAATAACGGAGATTTTTTGCAAACCAACACATTTGTCAGCTTTACAAACACATCCGATCCTGACGTTAATGATGCCAATAATGTCGCCAATAATTAAAGAAATTCACATTTTTCTCTATTCGCCCATAACCTATAACGAGAATAAAAAAAGGGTGTATGATGATGCCAGCATTCGTTGGGGTAGTAAAACTTAACAGTATCGGAAGCAGCGGTGTATTTCATATTGGCGACGTTTTTGCGATCAGTCCTTACAGCGTCGCGAAAACATTTGCCGGTGCTGGTTCTTTTAATACAGGAAACGGCTTAAGCATATATAATTATTACAGCAATACAAACACAAATGATGCAGATCTTATGGATGATAGTGTGGTCGGCAACGCATAAAGGAGTGACACGATGAACTTTTATATCAACCAAAGCATCTACATTTATCAATTTAAAATCGGCTCTGTGACCAACTCATCCGTGCTCCAAATCGGCAGCGCTGGGCAAATTCAGGCACTTTCCACATTAAGCAACACAGGCGGATTTACTGGGCCTGCACCTGAAGCCGTCATCTCTGGCCCTACAAGCGAGCCGAGCACTCCATTGGTCCCTCTTCATTCCGCAACTCGCGAAAAAATGACAAAAAAAAGTGATGACAACCATTCATAGCCCATATATTGAAAAGAGAAGGGATCATTGAGAGGATGAGAAGCGACTATGAGCAGCTTGTTTCCATACGACTATTTTATGAAATTGCAGCAATATTTATTATGGCAAACAAACAAGATCCAAACCATCGAAAACCGGCTTGCCATTCTTGAGAAAGAGCTGCATGAAATCAAGCAGCATCCACAAACAATGATTGAACGAATTGAGTATAAATTTGATCAGCTCAAAGTAGAAACATTAGAAGGCACGTTAAATATCGGCCTCACACCAAATGGCACGGGATCCATTGAAGATTTTGCAGTCGATGCTGAAAAAACGATTATTCCTAAACCGGAGCCGGCCCTATTTGGCAATATTCAGACCAAAGTCAATGGTTATTTGGAAAATGAATGCATGCAAGTATTACAAGAGCTCGAAGCGAAATACGCCTATCCTTTAGATGATCCGTATCGCCAGTTTATTCTCCAAGATATTCAGCGTCAAGTCGATGAACGGATCCGCTTCTATTTGCAGCAAACCATGAATGGCGGATATGTCCCAGATCAAAAATCATCGGAAAATATAGAGAATATGATATTTATGAAGCTGAAGGAAGACATTGAGCAATCATTAGAAAGCTTTATTAAACATCTTCCAAAGCAAGGAGGAACATCATGAACTATACTGTGATTAACCGTGACGTGCAAGTAGGCGACATTTATCTTACAGCTGTAACGAGCTCTGCTATTTTTCTCATCGGAGATGCAGACGTGATAAATTTATCATCCGCTTTTGACACACCGCCTGAATCATTGATTATTGGCCCTCTCGTCCCGCTTACTCCAAAAGGATCGTAACACTACAAGCTTAGGGGAAGGTTGTCGGTATTGATGAAGCGCTTATCAATGGTTCAATGGCTCAATAGTAACACCGTCCTTTTGAGCTCGGTGTTGCAAATTGGCGATTCTCGAGAAATTAACGCTCGTTCATACGTTTTAGCTGTCCAAAGGCAATACGAATGGTTTGGCGGGAATGAAGGGGAAGGGGCTTTTCCTGTGTTTGCAAGGTCTCTGCCTAAACTTCCCGTATCGGCATATGTGCAAACTCGCCGCTTGAATGAATCACCTGTTCTTTCAGTTCGTTCGATTCACTTAATCGCTGTTTCCACCGCAGCAGTCGTTCATATCGGCTCCACTTCTACGATTGATGCCGATACGCGCATTAAGCATATTCGGCAACTATCAGAGCCAAACATTCCTTTCTCTCTTTCGCTTCCACAAGCAGCAATTCGAATAACAAAGGATGGATGAACATGCCAGCAGTTGTTGGTCCAATTAAAATTACAAACGTAAGCAGTGGTGCTGTTTTTCAAGTAGGAGACACCATGTACATCGCACCAAAAACATCTACCAAAACCCAAGGGGGATCCGGAGGATTTAATACGGGCGATTTTATTTTGACAAATAACGGTATCAGTTTTACAAATTCCCTCGATCCGGATGTATTCGATAACAATGTCGCTGGTAATAACTAAAGTTTTTCCAAAAAATGAACCTCTCCCACCAACACTCCGTTAAGAGGTGAGAGGCTTCTCCGTTAAAAAGCAGCAATGACAGCTACGATCGATGTCACTTATTTGCATGATAAAGGCTGGGTGTTTTCCCACAGCCCGATGATGGAACAACGCCGCTTCACAGAACCAGAACGGGTCTGAAAGCGGCGTTACTTCAACTTTTGTCACACATCTATGTAATGAAAAGACTAAGGACGGACAAGCCTCCAACTATTCGTTTTTCAGAAATCATGATATGCATCAAGTAGATAAAAACTCCTCTTTTGGCTACTTGACTACATGACTTCTAATTTAACACGCGTGCCCCGGCCAGAAGGCTCAGCAGGTTCGACAATGAGCCGCTTTGGAAGACGGGCGCGCAACTCCTGCACATGGCTGATCACGCCGATCGCCATATCGTTCGCCTGCAGCCGTTCTAAAGCAGAAATGACGACATCGAGAAGCTCCCCATCCAGTGTGCCAAACCCTTCATCCAAGAAGAAAAACTGCAGCGGATACTCACCGCGAAGCTGGATTTGTGCCGATAAGGCTAGGGACAATGACAGAGAAGTTAAAAAGGTTTCCCCTCCTGATAACGTCGTTACTGGACGTCGCACTCCTCCATTCGCATCATCCCTGATCATAAATCCTCCCTCTGAATCGACTTCGATGGCATAGCGCTGTCTTGTTAGCTCGCCAAGCCGCTCAGACGCATCACGAGTGACACGGATCAACTGCTCCTCCGCCATAAATTCAACAAAGCTGTTTCCGCGCAACACGTTTTGCAGCTCACGATATTGCTGGACTAGCCGTTCCACTGCCATTCGCTGCTGCTCCAGCTCTTGAAAGCGTTTATGCTTTTCAGTCAGCTCCTCTACTCTTGTTTTAGCAGAAGCCACTTGTTTGATTAATTCTGTCGTTTTCTCTTCTTGTTGCCAGAGCATGGAAGCGCTCTGCTGCCATTGTTCTTCACTGATTTCCATGCCATTCATCCGGTCCGTCACCCGCTGCCATTCATTTTGCCATTTCAGCCAGTTTTCACGGAATTGTTGGATACGTTCTGCCATCGCGTTCTTTTCTTCTTGTGTTAATGGAGTTTTACGAATTTCATCAGCGTTTGCAAAAGAGCTCTGCTGCAACATCTCCCTCCATTTATCCTCTGCTTGCTCCAGCCGTTTTTCCCCTTCAGATAGCGCTTGTATCGCAGCCTGTTTTTTTGCTTCTAACAGCTGATATTGGCGCTGCATGCCGTTGTACGATTCATACGCTTCTTCTTCTTGTTTTTGCAACTGAACAAGCTGCTGCTCCACATCCGCCAATCGATGCTCAAGCGGTTGTTCGTCAATAGGAAATGGAAGGGATTGCTCGTACTCTTTATATTGTTGCTGTTTCATCTGCTGTAAAAGCAGAGCATCCGCTCTCTGCCGCTGTAGCTGTTGCCATTGTTCTTTTGCTTGTTCACATTCCTCCTGTTTTTGTTCAAGAAATACAACGCTTTTATCAATTCGTTCCTGCAATAATTGTGCTTCTTTTTCATCCGCACGCAATTGGTCCATCATTTGTTCAATCGCTGTAAATGAGAGATCTTCATAGATTGCTAGCCAATTTTGCATGCGTTCGTCCTTCATGCGCTCTCTTTCTTGGTATTTAGCGAGACGCTCTTCTATTTCTTGCTGCAGCGAATGGCGCTGATTGACAATCTCTTGCCGCTGCTTTTCAAGCGTTCGCCGCCTTTCCAGCATCGTATTGATTGCTTCACGGCATTGGAAATAATCCTGCTGTAAAGCTTTTACTTCTGCGGCCAGATCATGGAACTGTACGTCGATAGGAGCATAAGACTCTTCTTCTGCTTCTCTTTTTGCCCTAGACGCATCGCTTAACGCTACTCCCTCTCTATTCTCCTCTTGCATAACCGCTTCAGCTAATTGTTCCAGCTGAATTTTCAGCGACTGGAAGGACGAAGCGAGCGGCTGTGCTCTCTCCAGCTCCTCGTCCCATTTTAACAGCTCCTGCTCGCTCGGTTGCTCGCTAGATGATAGGGCAGGAGACGGGTGATGGAGAGAACCGCACACAGGACAAGGACTTCCTTCTGTTAACGTTGCCGCCAAAGAGGCAGCCACATGCTGCAGCCGTGTCTTCTCCGCTATTTTTTGCTTTTGTTTGATCTTATAGATGAGCTTTTCAAGTTGGATTTGTTTTTCACATACACGATGGTAAAGCCTCTCGATTCGCTGAAAATGGGCTGTCCACGCTTTCTTACCCTCTTCCAGTTGCTTTTCATACACACTTTCGCGCTGCACAAGCCGATCATAGCTTTCTTGCTTTTGTCTATACTCCCTCTTGATTTCTTGCAGCGCTTGATCAAGCACCATCACTTCTTTTTTTTCTTCATAAGCCCGATAGATCCGCTCTTTTACTTGCGCAGGGACCTGCTTTTGCCGCCATTGCTCCTTGAGACTTTTTTGCTTGTCCAACGCTCGTTCATAAAGCTGGGAAAGGTGTTCGAACGCTTGCTGTGCTTGCTTTTCTTTTGCCATCGTTTCCGAGATCCGCGCCCTAATATCCTTCATTTCTCGCTCCATTTGCTGCATCCGCTCCCACAGCTGCTTGGCTTGCAAAAGCTGTTCTTTCTTCTGCAAAAGCTTCGGCTCCTGCTCATTTTTTTTCGCGCGAATAAAACGGTAAGCTTCAGCTGCCTGTTCATATTGCTGACGAGTAACATGAAGCTGCTGCTCAATGCGCTTCATTTCTCTTTCCCATTCTTCAACCTCTCGCTTTGCTTGTTCATATTGCTGAGCGTAGGGAAGTAAGCGTTCCGCCTCCTCCGCCTTTTGGCGCTTTTGTTCAAGCGTGAGGATTTCCGTCTCCTCCATCCGGCATTTTTCCAACTGCTGTTCGATGTATTCCTTTTCCTTTTGCCATTGCCACAGCTCTTTATCACGTTCATATCGCTCTTTTATTTGAACCAAATAAAGCTGCTGCTGCTTGAGTTCTTGCTCCAGTTGTTCTAATTGCTGCAGTTGTTCATCCAACGTTTCTTTTGAGGCATTGCCAAGTCCTGCTTGCTCCGCGCAAATGGTTTCTAACTTGGCTGTAGCGTTTATGAATCTCGTTTTTAGCTTTTTGTTCAATTGATCCCCATATTGTTCAAGATTAAAAAGCCGCTGCAGCATTTGCCGACGCTCGACACCCTTTAGCGATAAAAATTCAGCAAATTTCCCTTGCGGCAGCACGACGGCCCGCGTAAAATCCTTCATTTCCAAGCCGAGCAGCTGCTTGATTTGATCGTCGACCTCCCTTGTTTTATCCGCAAGCACGACTCGTTCTGAACCTTCCTCAATTAGACGGCTAATCGCTGTTTTAACACGAAGTCCCTCACTTCTCTTAAAGCTTCGCTCAACGGTATATTTTCTCTTTCCATTGGCACTGGCCAATTCAAAAGTAAAGGAAACGACTAACTCCTGCTCTGCATGATTCATAATGCCGTTCGTATTGTTGGCCGCGCGCTCAACATTTCCGTAAAGCGCCAAAGTCATCGCATCTAAAATGGAGGATTTGCCGCTGCCCGTCGGTCCGAAAATGCCAAAAAGGCCCCCTTCACACAGCTTATCGAATTCGATCACCTGCTTTTCGCGAAAGCTATGCAATCCGGCAACCGTTAAACGAATCGGCTTCATGCTTCATCACCATCCTCATCTTCATCAGCAAGCAGTTCGAGGAACATCCGGACAAGCTCTTCCGTCGGCTTGGCCCCTCCTGTCTGCTTTTCATAAAAGCGCTGAAATAGCACTTCAATCGGAGTATGCTCGCGCTCCTCTTGTACAGCCTGTTGCTTGGTTAAAAAATGAGGGCGAATATAGATAAATCCGTCATAGCTTTTACGTAAACGATGAATTTCTTCCAATGTCAATGAATGCTCAACATAAATTTCCAAATCAATCCAAGCATTGCGGTCTTTTCCTTCCTCAAGCCAGCGATAAACCTGGGCCAAGCCTTCGGTCGCTTTCCACTTGGCAAGCGGTCTGCCGCATGACAACGGTAGCTCTGACACATTCGCTTCCTTTTGGGGATGAACATCCACAATCGTGACCGATTTGGTATAGCCCACTTCAGAAAAGCTATAGGCAAGCGGAGAACCCGAATAGCGCGCCGGCATTGCGGCTTGTTTAACGTTTTGCGGCCGATGCAAATGCCCTAGCGCCACATATTGAGCCTGGTCTGGAAAACAATGGGCTGATACCGTATAAGCCCCTCCGACTTCAATTGGCCGCTCCGAATCAGACGGCTCACCTCCCGCCACATATAAATGGCTCATCGCGATATTCACCGTATCGTGCCGAAATTGCTGATTCATCACAGTGAAAATTTCCTTTACCTTTTCATCATATTTTTTTCGTAATAGTTTCTCATCGTTTTCAGCAGCCAACAGCTGGGCTAGCCTTGATTCTGATGGGTATGGAAGCGCGGCTAACAACAACGTTTCCCCGCATGTCGGAATATAGATTTCTTGCCCTCTCATCGTGGGCAAACCAAGCAAGGTGATCGAATGAGAAGCCGCCAGCCGCGAAGCAGCGGCTAAACGATCCGGATGGTCGTGATTGCCTGCAATCACGACCACCGGACGCCGTCCGCCATTTGATAGCCTAGCAATCCCTTCATAAAACAACTGTTCTGCGGCTGCTGGCGGATTCACCGAATCAAAAACATCGCCAGCCATCAGCACAGCATCAATTTTTTCTTCTTCAACAATGGAGACCAATTCATCTAAAAATTGCTCTTGTTCTCGCAGCCGGCTTCTTCCTTCTAATGTTCTCCCTAAATGCCAATCGGCTGTATGCAAAATTCGCAAAGCCTTCCCTCCTACATGGAAACCAATTTTGCCCCGTCAAAAGCATAGATATAGCATTCATCGACGTGCGTTTTCCAGATTCGCTCAATGGCCAAACGATATAGTTCCATTTGTACACGATAGCGTTTTTCAATAAGAGCCGATACATCATCAGCCCACTGAACTCGATCCGTTTTAAAGTCAATAAGGACAAAGCCTTTTTCATCCTGAAATACGCAATCAAAGACGCCCTGAACCAGCACCGTTTCCTCGTTTTCCTTCCATTGTCCATACGTCTCCTTAGCTGGCAACGCTAAGTTAAATGGCACCTCACGCTCAACATACGATGCTTTTTGCAAGCGACGGCCGATATCGGTTTGGAAAAAAGCAAGAATGCTAGCCATATCGATTTCCTTTGCTTGTTCTTCTGTCAACCATTCACCCTGAAGCAGCTTGGCGATCTGCTCACGAATTCTTCCTTCTGTTATATCGCTTTTTAAATCGATATGCTGCATCACTAAATGCATCGCCGTTCCTTTTTCCGCGGAAGAGAGTTGTTTCGCCTGCATAAAACGCGGCCGATCCATGATTCCGGTACGAAACGGCTTAAGAAAAGCTTCATCTCCATAGGCTCCAAACGTTTCACGCTGCTGCTTCAATTCCGATACCGTCTGTTTGGCTCTCGAAGTGGTCGAAAGCGGATAAGGATAAAGCCAATTCATGCGGCGAACGATCTCGTCATGCCATTCGCTCTGAAGCGGCACGCGTTCCCCTTTGCGAAGCTGTTCCGTTATTTGCGCTTCCTGCTGTTCAGCATTTTCTATTTCTCTATCGATTTCAGCAGCAGAAACAGCTTGCACGTTCCATTTCGATCCATGGGCAAAAATGTCATTTTCCACCGTGAATCCATCATGCAAGCAAACGGCATCAGCATGCCGGACAAGCGAATAGCCGATCCAGTCTAAATAGCATCTAGCAGAAGCTCGAATATAGTCAGGCAGTAGCCACTCGCTGTGCACACAAACAGACTGCCACCGTTTTTTCTCGTTTTCTAGTTTCTTCACCGTTCCTACTAAAAACAATTTTTCCTTCGCCCGCGTCAAAGCGACATATAGGATGCGCATCTCTTCGGCAAGAAGCTCCAGTTCCTGCTTTCGTTTCAATGCCAGCTGGGCAATGGTCGGATAGCTGACACGCAGGCGCGGATGAACAAAATGGGCGGCAAATCCCAAATCTTTGTCCATTAAATAACTCTTGCGCAAATCTTGTGTATTAAAACTTTTTCCTAAACCAGCCACAAAGACGATCGGAAACTCAAGCCCCTTGCTCTTGTGAATCGTCATAAGCCGTACAACATCCTCTTGTTCGCTTATAGAACGAGCGGCACCGAAATCATCCTTGCGCTCCTGCATCCGTTCCATGAAACGCAGAAAACGAAAAATGCCGCGAAACGAAGTTTGTTCAAATTGTCGCGCTTTTTCATATAAAAAACGCAAGTTGGCTTGCCGCTGTTTTCCTCCAGGCATCGTACCGACAAAATCATAAAAGCTAGTATCGCGATAGACGCGCCAAATCAATTCTGCTAATGAATGTTGCCGCGCCATCGTACGCCACTCTTGTAGGTGTGCAGCGAAAGACGCGATTTTTTTTTGAAGCGCTGCTTCTTGATCCATGGCCGGCCGTTTTTCTAAAAACGCCAAAAACGCTTCGTAAAAAGCTCCTTTCGGTCTTTCAAGACGCAAAAGAGAAAGCTCGTTTTCATCTAACCCAACAATCGGCGAACGAAGAACAGAAGCGAGCGGAATGTCTTGATACGGATTGTCAATGACCTTTAACACCGACAGCATCACTGACACTTCTGTTGCCGTAAAGTATCCCGTCGAAAGCTCCGCGTACACAGGAATGCCTTGCTTGCGAAATTCTTCCATCAATTGCGGCGCCCACGGCATGGAACGCAATAAGACGACAATATCTCGGTACATTACGCGCCTTTCTTGCTTTAGATGACGATCATAGACATAAAAAGGCGTTTCAATCATTTCCTTAATTTTTTGGGCGATCCAGCGAGCCTCAAGCTGAACATTTTCAAGCTCTTGCTGTTCATCCTGCTGCGATTCATTTTCACTTTCCGTCGCATGATCGTTATCTGCTTTATCAATCAACACCAACTCGACAGGCATGCTTTTCTCAGGGTAGTAGCTTGCTCCAAAGCGCAGTTCTGCGTCAGCCTCATACACAATTTCGCCGACAGTCTCCCCCATAATTTGTTTGAAAACAAAGTTCGTCCCATCTAAAACCTCTGGACGGCTGCGGAAATTTTGCGCCAAATCGATGCGAATGCCTCCATTGCCGCCACTGTTTGAAAAACGCTGATACTTCTTGAGAAATAAAAATGGCTCAGCCAAACGAAAGCGGTAAATGGATTGCTTCACGTCTCCCACCATAAACAAATTACCCGCTGCTTCATCATCATGAATCACAAGCTGCAAAATCATTTCCTGCACCATGTTAACGTCTTGGTATTCATCAATCAGCACTTCTGCAAATTGTCCTCGGTAATCAAGCGCGGCATCAGAAGGAAGCAATTGATCGCTTGTCGATGACGGATGCCGTAAAATTTGCAAGCAATAGTGCTCCAAGTCAGAAAAATCGACAATTCCCTTTTCTATTTTCTTGGCCTGCAAACGATCGGCCAGCTCTTTGACAAGATCTACGATCGTTTCAATCACCGGCTTCATCTCTTGCAAATGGTGCAGCCATGTTTCTGGTTTAAAAGAAAAGAGCTCTTCCTTTATTTCCTTGACTTTTTCTTTCGCTTTATCGCGCAAGGATTTCACTTCGCTAACCAACTGCTCATCATATTCTCCATTTTTCGGCTTCCGCTTTGCTGTTGCCCACGTCAATGAATGAATCGCCTCGTGAAGTCGCTGCCATGAATGCTTTTTCGTTTCCTCCAGCTCGCGAATTTGTAGGATATCACTCGCAAGCGTATCGCGTAAATAATGAGGACCTGCCGGATGTTCTGCCATCACAAGCGCGCGCTCAATCATCTGTTTAGCCGCCTGCAGCTGAAACTCGATGTATTGCAGCAAATAAGGCGCAAATGGAAGCTCTTCAATTGCCGTATGAGCCGAAACATGATACATGTCCACAAGCCGATCAAGCCACTCCCTCGGATAAGGATGCGAGCGGGCAAATTCATATAAGGAAAGCACAATCGTCTGCAAACCAACATCAGTCCGGTCGCTCGTATAACGGTCAACGACACTTAAAAACATGTCGTTCTCCTTTTTCCCGTATTGTTCTTCAAACAATTCTTCAATGGTTTCCTCTTTGATTAGCTCGATTTCCGTTTCATCAGCAATGCGAAACACAGGGTCTAGATCGATTAAATAATAATATTTGCGAATAACATCTAAGCAAAACGAGTGAATCGTGGAAATGGCTGCTTTTGGCAGCAGGCTGAGCTGTCTGCGCAAATGAAGGGAATGCGGTTCCTTGGCGATCGCTTTTTCGATCCTCTCAGCAATCCGCTGGCGCATTTCAGCCGCCGCTGCATTCGTAAATGTCACCACAAGCAGTCGATCAATATCAATTGGATGCTGCTCATCCAATATTTTTTGAATGATTCGCTCAACAAGAACCGTCGTTTTCCCTGAACCAGCAGCGGCCGCTACAAGCGTATGAGCTCCATTCGTGACAATGGCGCGCCACTGTTCATCTGTCCATTGCTCTCCTTGCGGCTTTGGTGGAAGGATGATGTCCATTGCGATTCCCTCCTATTCTTCCTTCATTTGTTCCATTTTCTTATTCTTTAAGATCCGGTAGCGATCTTGCTCAATCGATTCGTCAAACTGACAGAACGTCCGAAATTCACAATATTGGCAAGCTGTCTCGTTTTTTCGTTTATACGGAGCAATATCGACCACTCCATCGATGATTTGCAATCCAGCCTGCTGAAAAATGGTGCGCACATGCTGACGCAACAAAGCAAAATCAGTCTCTGAAATCACAGATGAGTTTTTGGAAATAGAGCCATCTTTATTGATTTTTACTGGAACAACGGCTGAACCTTTTCCTGCATCAAGCGTTTGGTCCATTAATTTGATCGTTTCTTGGTCATCAAGCAACCAACCGTTCATTTTAAAGCTTTCAAAAATTTTTTGTTCTGCTTCGTCCTCTTTTAGAAGCACATTTTTGCTTTTGATAATCGGGTTATGGATATGAAAATATAGCACACCTGCCGGCAAAGCTTTCGATCCGACCAAATACTCTGCAAATTCAATCACAATATCCAAATAGGCAAGCATTTGCAGGGCAAGCCCGTAATAAACTTCTGTAAAATCTAGTTTTTGACTGCTTGACTTATAATCAATAATGCGCAATAAAATGCCTTTTGAACTTTTGGCTTGGTCAATGCGGTCAATTCGACCGACAAGCTCAAGGACCGTTCCGTCGGCCAACGGAAAAGTCAACGGAGGCAAAGGCCCTTTGTCGCCAAATTGCAGCTCCACCTCCAACGGGGCAAATCCGCTCATTTTTGCTTGTTCATTCAACACGCTTGCCGTCCTTGACATAATGTGATGCAATTTCCGCTTCACATAATGGTAACGATGCGAACTAAGTAAAATTTCTTGCTGGATATACGGAGCGATTTGTTCGACCGCATCATAGGATAATTGTTCACATTGCTCTTTAGAAAGCTGTGCCCAATCTAGATGTTCTGCGCGAATACGCTCTGTCATCATTTTTAAAGCATGATGAAATAATTGACCAATGTCTGGGGCTTTGAGCCGGAAAACATTGCGTTCTTTTAAGCGCAACCCGTATGAGGCAAAATGAGCAAATGGACAGCGATTGAATTGCTCCACTCGCGAAACGCTTGCTCTTAATGTCCGTCCGTATAGTTTTCTGCTAATCTCTCTCTTTAATTTTTTCGTTTTGTTTTCATAGAACAGCGCTTGAATGACTCTATTAGCCCGTTCATTCCAGTCGTTATGACCTGCATAAAGATTATATACATCCCACCAAATGGGCTCGATCGGATATTGCCGTTTCCATGCATGAAGCTGAACGGCAAGAGCTCCAAGCGTTGCTGAATAATTGGTAATGAGTGAGAGCTGTTCCGGAAGCGGCAATGTAAAAGGTTCACCGCCCCATCTCTTTTCTTGCACATCAGGAAATATTTCTTTTATTCTTTTAATCAGCACAGATGGCAGCAACGTTCTTCCTTCTTCATCAGCAAGCGGATACGTAATATAAAGCCGTTCCTTTGGGCTAGCCAACGCCATATAGATCGCAAACGGCTCATCTAGCAGCTGCTGCCGGCTTGTTGGAGCGACATGTACCGAAAAATGATGCAGCAGCTCGCGGTCTTGCTCAGATAATACGCCATCCGCGCTTTTTCGCGAAGGAATCACCCCATCATTCGCACCAATGATAAATATACACTTCATATCTGTTAGACGCGAACGGTCAAAGTGAGCAATCAATACTTGGTCGATCGCTGGCGGTACAAGTGAAAATTCCAGGCTCTCAAGCCCTGTTTCCATCAAAGCGGCAAATGAATGAAGAGGCATCGGCTCTTCCCCTAATATTTCTACATACTGGTCAAGCAGTTCCATGACTGCCCCCCACGCTTGCTCATGGTGCCGGGCTGCCAGCAGCTGCCCTTTTGCCTCAGCTTCATCACGCAGCTTCTCCAGCTTTTTAGGAATCTGCAATTGTTCAAAATATAAATAAAGGGCTTCGCACATATCTCGCCCGTTTTTCGCTTTTTGTAACCGTTTTTGCAACATCAAGAGCGGGGAAGCGACCATTTCTCTCCACACATTTAGCTTTTCTTCGTAGTTTCTTTCTTCGTCTGTTTGCGGCGCCGCGATCTCCTCAAGTCCCTGATAGCGCCGATACACCCAGTGCTGCCTCCATTTCGCTCCATAAATTCCGTGTTCAAGCACGTAATTTTCCAGCTGATCCATTGCTTCTCGCATCGTTTGCACATGGCTCTCTAGCGGAAAAAAGAAATCGGTCTTTACCGCCCGAAACACGGCTTCATACCGCCAGTTTGTCTGAATCACATCCAAGCTTGCACGAATCAGTTCGATAAATGGATGATTTCCCATCGGCTCCTTTTCATCAATAAAGTAAGGAATCTCATAATCAACAAAAACAGTTTGAAATAGATTGCGATAGTCATCAGAATTTCGTACCAATAGAGCGACATCCCGATATCGATACCCTTCCTCGCGCACAAGCCGAATAATTTCTCTAGCAATTCCTTCAATCTCTGCCCGGCGATGTGATGCTTGGCATAATTGAATTTCACCGGCCTCCCCAGCAAAGGGCAAAGAAGGGCGCGTATCATAATGCGCTTCTAAATGGCGAAGCGATAACGACTGATGCCTTACATTCTCTTGACAAAACTTGATCGGTTCAATGAGAACGTTGTTTAAAAGGGCTATATTTCGCAACTCATAGTATGTTTTACCTGTCATGCGAAACAAATGTAGCTCATTCGGCAGCTGTTCATTATAAGGCTCATCCACCGTTAAAGCGACCGTCACGCGCTTAGCGAAACATAACAATTGCTCAAGCACCATATATTCTTGCGGTGTAAAATGGTGAAACCCGTCCACGTAAATTTCCGCGTCTTGTATGTAGCGGGAATGCGGAATTTTTTCAGCCAAAAAGCGCAAGTAATCTTCCGAATCCACATACCGATTCATTAAATCCCGTTCGAATTGGCGATAGATAAGCTGTAAATCCTTTAGCTTGTCCGCTAATACTTTTTCGGCCGAGGTGGCATTTTGGCGCAGCTGCGTTTCTGTTTCCAGCAGTTGCTCCGGTGTAATACAATAACGCTTGCACTCAATAAGCATTTCTTCTAGCTGCTCAATAAAGCCATGCTTATCAGCCGCGCGGGCAAATAAAATCAGCTCATCTTTATGCTTATCAATAATTTTCCTTAGCAGCATGCGCACTCCCGTTTGATTTAAATAATAGCGGCTCATTCCCCCAGTTTCTTGCAGCACGCGAAAGGCCAATCGCGTAAAGCTTAGCACCTGTGCGCGAATCATCCCGTCCAGTCCCGGTGTGCGAATCAACGCATATTCTGATTGAAACGTCATTTGCTCTGGCACAAGATAAATGATGGGAGAGCCCATCGGCTGCTCCTTCAGCTTCTCACGAATTTCGTTTAAACATGCTGTCGTTTTGCCGGTCCCTGATCTTCCAATCATAAAGCGAAGCGACATGCTATCACCACCTTTATTTTCCATTGCCCTTCTTATTTTAGCACATATGTTCGTTTGTTTAAAAGAGGGAGATCGTGGGAAATCGTCATCTGTCAAAGTAAAAAAGGTATTCATTGAACGCTTGTTTCGATGAATACCTTTAAAACTGAATGCTAATCTCACGAAAAGGCCAGCAGCGCGCATTAACTTTTCCAACAATTCGGTTCATTTTCACATAGCCAAAATGGCGGCTGTCCCAGCTGACTAAACGATTATCGCCTAAGACAAACACATAGCCAGGGGGAACCGTCTTTCTCCCGGTCACTTCTTGAAGCGTAAAATCCCCGGTGAGTTTTCCATTAACCAATTTACGTTTATATCGCTGCAAATACGGTTCTTCTATCGGCTTCCCATTAATGTATAACACATCATTTTTATACATGATGCGATCGCCAGGAAGACCGATAACACGCTTGACATAATCCTTTTGCGTATTGGCATGGAACACGATAATATCAAAACGCTGGATGCTGCCAAATTTCTTCACGATTAAGAAATTGCCGTCCTGCAGCGTGGGCATCATCGATTCTCCTTCAACTACATAGTTAGTAAACAATAAAAACCGCGCAAAAAAAACCAGTGTCAGACTAACCGTCCATATAACCGATCTTCTCCGATAAATTGGCCGTTTGCTCATCACACCGCCCACCCAGCTTAAGAGTCTTTTTTATCTGTTTTTTCCGTCAATGAAAACCTCGCTTCTACTTTCTTCCCTGCATACCATAAAAGGAAAATCGCGATAATGACCGCTACTGTGCGAAGCGGCTGTTTGGCCAAAGCCGCCAAATCATAGCCAATAAAGCTAATCATAAAAATCATCACCATTTTGCCGAGAAGTACGGCTAAAATAAACTGCTGGCGGCTAACGCGGGCTAGTCCAGCCACGACATTGATAATCGCCGATGGTGTAAACGGAAAACAAAACAGTAAAAACAATGGGCCAAATCCGTGGCGCTCCACCCAATCCACCAGTTTTTTCACCTTTTGATGACGGCTCAAAAAATGAAAAAACCGTTTCTGGCCTATTTTTCGAGCAAGTAAAAAAACACAAATGGATCCGAGGCAAGCGCCAATCCACGAAATCATAATTCCTTGCCAAAGCCCAAAAGCAGCCGCGTTCGCCATCACAAATACAAACATCGGAAGAATCGGAAAAAACGACTCTAACAGCGTAACGATAACCCCGGGCAGCATCCCAAACGAGCGGTAATGTTCCAGTAATTCTAATACATGCTTTAATGTAAACCAGTGCTTTAATGCTTCGATGTCCATGAATACTCCCCATTTACATTGTTGCTAACAATCTTATTTTACACGGTTACGCGGGGAATATAAATAGAGAGAATTTTAACAACTTCTAAACGAATCATCACTTCTAGAAGTGAGTGTTTCTTGAGTCTCACGACGAAGCCTTTTTCGTCTCCCTCATCGTAACTTCCCGCTGCGTGATGATACATATTCAACCAATCGAAAATTTTGATACGGTATTACGCAAAGACTGAAGCGCTTGGTTTTCGTCTAGATTCTCTCTGCTCCCCCAGTTATCGGCAAAGAACCTTTGTTTCTATAGTAGTACAATAGTTCAGGGAATACAATCCATTTCACCTATGCCCACTGCCATTCATCCTGATCGTTGGAATTTTGCCCTTCACGTAATGGAAACCGGGAATTTTTCGAGGTTAATAATTCATGACAACCAGTCTTTTGTTTGATCCATTCTAAACAAATACTGCATTTTTCGTTCACGCGCTTCCATTCTTTCAGATAGCTTCGTGCGCAGTTGGGCTGTGCGATAAAGTTGATTGACAAACGAATAGTAGGAAATATCAAGGCAAACACTTTTATCGTTTTTAAAATATACGGTTGTTGTGTCGCCGCGAGAGGGTTCGTATTCGAGCACGTGCATATGCGAAATCCATACGCATCGTATATCATTTGGAGATGTTGTAGGAAACACATAAATTTCGTTCAGTGGTTCAATCGCAATGGGAGGCTTGTGGGTAATGCCTATAATTTCTTTTGTTCCTTCCTTTCTACCTTTTAAGCTTGAGCCGTAGTAATAGCAGCTGCGGGAAATAATCTCAATCGGCTTCATCTTGACGATGTATTCTCCGTCTTCTTCAATGACTTTTGTGTAATGATGGTCATGAAAATGATGAGGCAAAATGACCATTGTGTAGCGGCTCACAATGAAGTCATTTAATACAATAAATTCGTTTACTTTCATTGAAATCGTTCACCTCTCACATCGATTAAAATGACTTGTACATCTTCATCATACCATTTACATCTATATTTTTCTATATTTTCAAAAAATAAAGAGCGATTAAAAAATCGCTCATGAATAATAAAAAACGGGGTACCTCTCTTCCTCTGCCAAATACTCGTTTGCCTGTTTGATCGCTTTATGTTCTGCATTTGAGCTGTCTGCATATCCAACCTCATCGAAAAACGCTTGATAAAAATGAAAATCGGTGCTTATTCTTACTTCGGGATTGAGCACGGAATCAAGCGGCAATTCCTTTCGGCTATTCTGCATTTGTCAACACCTCCTGATGTTATCATGTTTCATTTTTCGCTAAACATGCAAAAGGTTCGCATCGACTGCGAACCTTTTGACTGCTGACAAATGCTTTCATCCTGCGTCACAGGCCTCGTACATCCACTCATGAACGTTTTGGTTCCATTCACGTCTTCACTCAGCTGTGTTCCTTATCTGCCAAGCGCTTTCAAACGAGTCCGATGTGAAACCATGCCATCAATAAAGGATATTAAAATGGTTGTAGACAAAGTCAATGATGACTTTGTCTACAACTTGAAGGCTCGCATAGACGCGAGCTTTTCTCTCTATTATTTTCTCTATATAATCCCCCTTATTTCCTTACATTTCTATGATTAAGCTGTTGTGAATTGTTCTTCTTCTGTCGATCCCTTAAGTGCCACCGTTGACGATTGTCCCCCGGAAATGACTTGGGATACTTCATCAAAATATCCTGTTCCAACTTCACGCTGGTGTCTAGTTGCTGTATAACCGTATTTTTCAGCTGCAAATTCTGCCTGCTGTAATTCGGAATACGCCGCCATACCGCGCTCTTTGTATCCGCGTGCCAATTCAAACATGCTGTAGTTGAGGGAGTGGAATCCTGCCAATGTAACGAATTGAAACTTGTAACCCATTTTTCCAAGCTCCACTTGGAAGTTCTCAATTGTTTCAGCATCCAATTTCTTTTTCCAATTAAAGGATGGAGAGCAGTTATACGCAAGCAGCTTTCCAGGAAACTTCTCATGAATAGCTTCAGCAAAACGGCGTGCTTCTTCCAAATTCGGTTCACTTGTTTCGCACCAAATTAAATCGGCATATGGTGCATATGCTAGGCCGCGAGCAATCGCTTGATCCAATCCTGCTTTTGTGCGGTAAAACCCTTCCGGTGTGCGTTCTCCTGTAATAAATTCTTGATCGCGCGGATCAATATCACTTGTAATTAAATCAGCGGCATTTGCATCCGTGCGAGCGATTAGCACCGTTGGAACTCCCATAACATCTGCCGCCAAACGCGCTGCAATTAAATTGCGTACCGCTGTTTGCGTAGGCAATAATACTTTTCCGCCTAAATGACCGCATTTTTTCTCAGAAGAAAGCTGGTCCTCAAAATGTACCGCTGCTGCTCCTGATTCAATCATCGCTTTCATCAATTCAAATACATTCAACTGCCCGCCAAAGCCCGCTTCCGCATCTGCTACAATCGGAACAAAATAATCGATATCACCGCTTCCTTCTAGATGTTGAATTTGATCCGCCCGCTGTAACGCTTGATTGATCCGTTTCACGACATGTGGCACGCTGTTGGCAGGATATAAGCTTTGGTCCGGATACATTTGTCCAGCTAAGTTGGCATCAGCCGCTACCTGCCAGCCGCTTAAATAAATCGCCTTTAATCCCGCTTTTACTTGTTGAACAGCTTGATTGCCAGTCAATGCCCCAAGCGCATGCACATAATCCTCTGTATGAAGCAAATTCCAAAGCTTTTCTGCTCCACGGCGAGCAAGCGTATATTCGATATCGATCGAACCGCGCAACTTGATCACATCTTTTGCAGAATAAGGGCGCTCAATCCCTTTCCATCGTTCCTCCGTGTTCCAGCTTTCTTGCAATTGTCTCACTTTTTCATCACGTGTCATTTTCCCTTCCCCCTCTTTTTTTCAGTAAGATCCTCAAAATGGCCTTCTATTTTCAGCGAATAAAAATATGAACTAAGCCATTTTTGTTAAAGTTGAACTAACTTTTTTATAGAAAGTAAATTTCCATCAAGTGTGAGATGCTTTTCTTCAGAATACCAGCCGTGCGGACGAACCCTTCAGCACAGCCGTCTCTTCCCTCGTAAATAGAGTTTTCCTTCTGGAGATTCATAAGTGATCATACGGTGGTGTCTCGTAAGTGGGTTGGTGTCTTTGCTGTCCGTTTTCTTATGTCGGAGAATAAACATCTTCCAAATCAACCATAACCCCCTTAGCCCCGGAATAGAGCGCGTCAATCATCATTTGGCGATCCGCCGGCTCCGCAATTTCAATATGCTAGTCTAGCAGATCTTTAGAAATGGGTCTCACGGTTGCCGATATGAACAGTTTCTTCTGGGGAGTTTAACAATCTTTCCATCATCCATTTCTTGATGCTTTTTCTTTCTTTGCTCAAACAATTTCCTTCTTTTCCAACCAAAATCGCCCTCTTATTTCTCCGTACATTTGGAAGGCTCATCTGTCAAAATGGTTTCTACCTCTTTTTTATGCGTCCATTTGCATGAAGTCGCGATATTTTCGTCTCCATATCCCCCACCTTCCTTTTGTTATAATACAAATAATATTTTTTCTGTTGTTATTATATAACAGAACATCCGAAAAGAAAACTATTTTTTTGAAATTTTTTAAAAAAATAAGCAGAAAGTGTTTCACTTTCTGCCTGCAGATAATATCACCGAAAAATTCAAGACTCAGCAAAGAAATCAGTGGATGATGTTTAAAAGAACACAAATTTCATGGAAGGACCAAGCTTTATCCATAAATAGAACTTTCATTTATGCCCATTCTCTGATTTTTGCTGTTCTAAAAACACGATCCTTTCAAAAATAGTCGGATGTGTATAGCGAAAAATTTTCACTAGATATGGTGGGTACACCTCGCTAAGTCCAGCTTTGGCCAGTTTTTGAAATGTGGAAATCCCGGCATCTGCATCTTCTGTTAATTCAACCGCATATTTATCAGCCGCATGCTCTTCATATCTTGACACCATATTAGTCAAAGGCGTAACAGAAAACTGGAGCAGCGACATGATGAGCAAAAGCAGCGGCAAGGAAGCTAATTCTCCCACCGCTTTTATACGCAAATGCTTTCTCCATTTAGCAAGAGCCCAGCTCATCAAGCGGCTGACCATCCATAGTCCAAAAAAAGCCAGCACAATGGACCCTGCTATGCCCCAGTATATATGCTTCATTACGTAGTGCCCCATTTCATGGGCCATAATAAACAGTACTTCTTCCTGTTTTAACCGTTCAACCGTTGTATCCCACAACACAATGCGCGCATGGGAACCGATGCCTGTCACATATGCATTCAGTGCATTGGTTTTTTCAGACATATTGACTTCAAATACATGGTCAGCTGGAATATGCGCTTGTTGTGCCAATGATAAAATTTCCGCCTCAAGCGCGTGATTCTTTAGTGGATAAAACTTATTGTATAATGGATCAATGACAACAGGTTGAATAAACATCAAAAAGATGGTCAATGGAATCGATATCAACCAAGCAAAAAACCACCATCTTTTTTCAAAGCGACGAATCAACCCATACAAAACCGTGATGACGAAAAACAGAAGCAGCGTACTGATCAAAAAATCAGTGACTTCATCTCGAAGCCAGCTAGACATGGATTGCGTACTGATTCCATAGGCTCGAGAAAAATGATAGCTTGCCAACTCCAATGGCAAGGCGGCAGCTGTGATGATCAGCGACAGCCAAAATACATAAAGCGCGGTTTGCACCCAAAATGCTTTTGTGGCACGCTGCGCCCATTTCTGCAGCATGTTGGAGATTCCCAGCAGTAAAATCAATAAGTAAACAAACCAATCATAAGGAATAGAGGCAAAATATAAAAAATTTTTCAAATCGGAATACCGCTCGCTCAAATGCTGCTCTCCTGATGTTAAAAAGCTGGATGGATCTGCACTCGTTCCCCGCCATTCAGTCGGAATGGACGCATCAGAAAACCAAAATAAATACAGCGCGATACCTGCACAGTACAACACATAAATCAACACCGACCAATAGATCATTTTTTTCATCAAATTCCCCCTTCGAATGGACAACATTCCTTATCATTAGTGTAGTCTCTTTTGGATGAATTAGAACGTCAGATAAAGTTCAAAATCATTATTCGTTTTTCCTTACTTTTTCATGTATCATGGAAAATAAGGGAGGGTGAAGCTGTTGAAAAAAATATATTGGATGTTCGGCATCTTGCTTGCTGTATGCATTGGTATCGGGATTTTTTATGTTTCCATATACCGTCAATGGCAAATGAAGCTGCCAAACAACATAACCATGGAAACGGCATGGGGGGAAGAATATTCATTCAATAAAATGACACCAAAAATGCGGCTGCTCGAATTTATTTATACAAATTGTCCAGACATTTGTCCAAATACGACATTCGAAATGACGAAGCTGCGGCAAAAATTAGAGCAGCAGCGTGTATTTCCAAATAAAATCGAGTTTATTACCATCACCATTGATCCGAAGCGCGATACAGCGGCAAAGCTTCAAGCATACGCTAAAACTTTTCACATTTCGCCAAATGACAAAGGATGGATTTTGCTTCGCGGAAGTGAACGCGATACAAAAAAAGTAGCCGACGCCTTTGATTTCCAATATCGCGACCCCGGCAACGGCATGCTCATTCATACAACTCGCACATACCTGCTCGATGAAAACAACCGTGTCATTGAGCAATTTGGAATGGGCAAAAAAGGATTTAAATACGAAGAAGTTTACGAGACCATTATGGACAAAATCAAATAAACCACCGGTTTATCGGTGGTTTCTCCTTTTTATAAAACAGCATAAGCGCTTAAAACTAAAACAGAGGCAAGCACTACGATAATGATATTCGCACCAAACCACGCCACGACAACAGCACTGACAAAGCCGAGCACGCCGAACCAAGGATCCTCGTCAAGCAAAAAAATTCCCGGTACAATTAATGCTCCTAATATCGCGTATGGCACGTTTTTTAATACCCCTTGCAAAAACGGCGGGAGCTTCACTCGATGAAAAACAGCAAGCGGAAGCATGCGCGGAATATACGTAACCATTCCCATTCCAATAATCATCCAAATAATGTCATAGCGCATCGTCGCTTTCCTCGCTTTCTTTGGCAAAAGATTGAACGAGTACGGAAGCAAGCAAGGTGGAGATGACAATCGCCCAGCCTTTTGACATATGAAGCCCCAGCAACAAAATAGAATGGAACGCAGCGGCTAAACAAGCAAGCCAAATCACTTTTCGTTGCTTCTTTAAAGTCGGGACAAGCAAGCCGATAAACATGGCGTATAGAGCAACCGACATGCTTTCCTGAAGGCTTTTTGGCAGTCTCTCTCCCACTACATGGCCAACACCTGAGCTTATCACCCAACTCCCATAAGATACAAAAATTAAACCCAACATGTAGGAGGCATTCACTTTTCCCGGTTTCATCGCCGCTACGGAAAAGGTTTCATCTGTAATGCCAAACGCATATAACGCCTTTTTCCATAACGATTCCTGCTCCGCTTTTTCATTCAATGCCGCCGCCATCAAAAAGTGACGAATATTTAAAATAAAGGTGGTCAACACAATTTCAAATCCGCCTGTGCCAAGCGTCAACAAGTTTAAAGCGATATACTGCGACGCCCCGGCAAAGACGATCACGCTCATCATCACTGTTTCCCACAGCGTCAATCCTGTTGTTTTCGCCAATAGTCCAAATGTTAAAGCAATCGGCATATACCCGATTGCAATGCTCATCCCCGCTTGCACCCCTTGGCGAAATGAGGACAACGTTCGTGCAGTAAGTGCTGTGTCCATCTTCCTCCTCCTTTCTTTCTTTATTTTCCGTAAATGATTTGCGTTTTTCAATAAAAAAAGTACCGATTGATCGGCACTTTTTTCAGCCAAGCCCATTTACACCGCTTTCTCTTTCTATTTAAATCCATCACCCACGGGCTTGAATATCGCTTAGCGTGAAGTCAATTGCTCCTTCAATGCCCTTCTTAAAATTTTCCCGGTTGTATTTTTCGGAATTTCGTCTAAAAATTCAACCATGCTTGGCACCTTATACTTGGCAAGATGCTCCCGGCAATATTCGATCAGCTGTTCCTCTGTCAAATCGGCATTCTTAGATACAACAAAGCACTTGACTGCTTCTCCAAAATCGGGATCAGGAATGCCGATGACCGCTGCTTCAACAATGTCCGGATGACTGTACAGCACCTCCTCTACCTCGCGAGGATAAACATTATATCCTCCGACAATAATCATATCTTTTTTGCGATCAACGATATAAAAATATCCTTCCTCATCCATTTTCGCCAAATCTCCGGTGTAAAGCCAGCCGTTGCGAAGTGCATGAGCCGTTTCCTCCGGCATTTTATAATATCCCTTCATCACGTTCGGACCGCGCACAATTAATTCGCCGACTTCTCCGACTGGCACTTCCTCGCCAAATTCGTTCACCACTTTATTTTCCACATGTAAAATGCTGCAGCCAATGGACCCCGGTTTGCGCGGACGATCAAGCGGATTAAAACACGTAACCGGAGAAGCCTCTGACAATCCATATCCTTCTGATACAATCACTTTAAATTTTTGCTCAAAATTTTTAAGCAGCGCCACCGGCATCGAGGCTCCGCCAGAGATGCAAAGCCGCAATGTTTGAAAATCCTCCGCTTTTCCGTGTTCATATTGGTACAAAAAGTTGTACATTGTTGGCACCCCAGCAAAGATCGTCGCTTTCTCCTCTCTAGCAAGCTGAAAGATTTTCGCAGGGCTGAATTTTGGAACAATCAGCACCGTTCCGCCATTCATCAACGGCGCATTGAGCGCAACGGTCAAACAAAAAACATGAAACATCGGCAATGTAGCAATCACGCGATCGCTCTCGTTTATTTTTAAATAATTGGCCGTATCTTGCGCGTTGCTATACAGATTCTTATGTGTCAGCATCGCTCCTTTCGGCTTTCCTGTCGTTCCTGATGTATATAAAATAACCGCTGTATCATCCTCAGCAAGCTGCGGTCCTTGATAATCAGCCACACCAGCCTTTAAGACGTCTGTAAACGATTTCATTTTGCCGGTGAATGAAATAGGCTGATCTTTTCCTTGCGGTGTGTCACATACGATGACATGCTCAATGTTTGGTAAGCGCGCTTCCATTTTCTGAAATAGCGGAACAAGCAAATCTAAGCCTATAACCGCTTTCACATCGCCATTGGTTAAAATATAACCAATTTCATCAGGCGTATAAATCGGATTGACCGGTATGACCGTCGCTCCCGTCCGCAACGCTCCATATAATCCAATAATGAAGTATGGCGAATTTCCAAGCAATAGCGCAATGTGATCCCCTTTGCCAACTCCCATGCTGGCTAGTCCGCTCGCAAACCGCGAGATTCGTTCATGCAATTCTTGATATGTACAGCTTTCTCCTTCAAACACATACGCTTTCTTCTGTGGCAGCTGCTTGGCCACCTCTGCCAATCGCCACGATAAATTCATAAAACCCTCTCCCCTGCTTAATTAATGAATGAATAATCATTCATTTAATAATAAAAAAATTCTAAATATATTATATTTTATAAAAAAGAGAAGCGCAAGAAAAAAGCCCCGCTCCTCCATTTTATCGATCTGTTTTTTCTTGTTATTCTAATAGCGGCATTCACAAAGATGCTAACCACTATCATTCAATTGTTTTGAAAAACCGTTCAAATGATCCGCTAGATTGTATACGATCATCAACAAGATATATGAATCTAGGCTGTCGAGAAATCTCAACAGCCTAGAAAGCCTGCGTTTTTTTCTTCTATCGCATTCCAAAAGCTAGTCATTATTTACTGCTTGTTTTTCATTTTATGATGGAATCAAAAGGGAGAAAGTTCGTGCGTTTGTTTATCTTTCCCATACAAGCCCTGTCGCTGCAAGCTTTACTGTTCCGGCAAATATCGTTTTTGCTTCCTGAACGAGCTGCGCGTGATCTCCGAAATGCGGCAAATGCGTTAATAACAAGGTTCCTACGTTCGCATCGCGGGCGATGGCTGCCGCTTCTTCACTTGTCATGTGACCAGCTGGAGCCGCGTTTTGTCCCGCATAAAAGTTGCTTTCACAAATGAATAAGTCAGCATTTTGCGAAAATGGCACAAACTCTGGTAAGTAGCTGGAATCCGCCGTATAAACAACCGTGGAGCCTCCCGCTGTGATGCGCATGGCGTAGCAAATCACCGGATGCGCAGTTTTCATAAATTGAATCGCAAACGGTCCGATTTCCAACGGTTTCTCTGGATCGTACGCGACCGCTTTTGTGATCTCTTTGTGAGCGAGGCGCGCAAAACCCAACGAGTCAAATGGATGACCGTAAATAGGCAGTTCTGGCAATGAACATCCGAGATTTTTCTTAATCAGCCACGCATATTGGAGCGGTCCGATATCGGCCACATGGTCATGGTGATAATGCGACAAGATGACGGCATCTAGCTTTTCCACTGACACATAATTTTGCAATTTTGAAAGCACTCCGCTCCCGCAATCCACTAATAACCGAAATCCATCATATTCCAATAAATATCCAGACGTTGCTTCATTGGCGGCTGGGAACCCGCCCCAATATCCAATGACCGTTACTTTCATCATCACTCACCTCTACATATGTAGTCTTTTTTATATCATACATAATTCTCCAACATTTTTCACGATTGTGGAATTTTGTTTTAAAACAGTTATTGACTTATTTAACACTGTTATAATACAATATAAATAACAAATCAACGGAGGCGATTCCCATGCTAATGAAAATTTCTGAATTTTTCAGAAACCTTCCGCCTAAAAAATGTACAGATTGCGGAAAAGAAATCGAAGAGCAGCATGAATGTTATGGCAATAAATGCAACGACTGTTTAGGCGTGATCCATCATCATTAATAGAAAAAGGATGCTCGCTAGTAAGGAGCATCCTTTTTTTATTCTTTTACAGATCCAGATGTTAATCCAGAGACAATCCGCCGCTGAAATAATAATACCATGATCACGAGCGGAACCGTCACAATCACGGTTGCAGCTGATAGTTCTCCCCATGGAATCGTATATTGTCCTTGGAACATCGCAATTCCAACCGGAACCGTTTTATATTTTTCAGCTGTGTTGATCGTCAAAGCAAATAGAAATTCATTCCAAGCAGCAATAAATACAAGAATCGAAGTTGTAAATACCCCTGGTACTGCCAGCGGCAAAATGACTTTAAAATACGTTTGCATCGGCGTAGCTCCGTCCATTTTCGCTGCTTCCTCTAAATCAAATGGGATTTTTCTAAAAAACGTAACAAGCAGCCAAATAGACAATGGTAAAGCAAAGGTAGTATACGGAATAATTAAACCTAAATAGCTATTCGTTAAACCAAATTTTTTAACAAACATGTAAATGGGGGAAATCGTCGCAATTTGCGGAAACATTGACACGGCCAAGACCAATCCGAGAATGACGGCCTTTCCTTTAAATTCAAGACGTGCAATGGCATAGGCAGCAAATGCCGCCACAAATACCGTATACACGGTGGTAATGGTCGCAACCACTGTGCTGTTCCACAAATATCGCAGAAATGGATAATTGACAAACACAGAAACGTATGATTCAAAGGTAGGATGGCTCGTAAACCATTGAAACGCATGATCGCCAAACAGCTCGCTCAACGGTTTCACTGAACTAAGTAAAATCCATAAAAATGGAAACATCACAAAAAAGATAAAAACGGCTAAACAAACATAAAATAATGGTCCAGCTTTTTTAGACATCGTCTCACCCCTCCTTTATTTTTTTGCGCCATCCGAGAGCAAGTCCGCGCCTAATAGTTTAATATAAATCATGGAAATAAGAGCAACACATATAAAGACCATAACGGCTAATGCAGAGCCTTCTCCAAAGTTCGTTTGCGAGAACATCATTTTATAAGCCAAAATGGAAATCGTTTCTGTCGAATTCGCTGGACCTCCGCCTGTCAGCACATAAATGAGATCAAAAACACGGAAGGCATCCAGTGTGCGGAATAGTAACGCAACAAGAATGCTTGACTTCAATAGCGGCAGCGTAATTTTTGTGAACTGCTGCCATTTGGTCGCCCCATCAATGGAGGCTGCTTCATATAAGGAGCTTGGTATGGTCTGTAATCCGGCCAGCAAAAGTAGGGCCATATAAGGAGTTGTCTTCCATACATCAGCAAAAATAACAGCAAACATCGCTCCTACTTCTGTTGTCAATAAATCCCCCATCCGATGAACAATTCCAATATCCTCAAAATATTTCGCGACAATCCCATTCTGTCCATCATATAAAAATTTCCACATTAATGCTGACACAGCTGTCGGGATTGCCCACGGAACAAGAATGGCGGCCCTCACTAATCCGCGGCCAAAGAAGGTTTTGTTAATTAAAAGGGCAATTCCTAATCCCAAGACTAGTTCAATCGCTACAGAAATGATCGTAAAAGAAGCGGTATTCCACAACGCTTTCCATGTACGCGTATCACCAAGGCTGTCCTTGTAATGCTGCCAGCCAATAAAATTCGGTTCCACAACCACTCCCTTTAATCCCTGAGCAAGTCCGACAATTTTATCTGCCTGTTTTAAATTCCCCTCTTCTTTCATTTGAGAAAGTGTTTTGATTACTTCTCGGACGTTATTTTGGAACTGCCGGGCGGCTTCCTCATCAATCTCCACCATTTTAAGCTCATCGCTTGGTGACTCGAAATTATTTAAAGCCTCATCCACTTGATCGTAGCGTTTGGCTACTTCCTGATCTGAGCGAATCGTCTGATCCATTTTTTTCAGCTTTTCCTCGACATCTACCAGCGCTTTCTTCGCGTCAGGATTTGCTTGTGCCATTTCCTGTGTTAAAGAGCTTTTTAAAAACGGATAATTTTGTAAATAACCTTCGAGATCAAGGCTATAATTCAGATGAATGGAAGATTTAGTCGGATCATTTAACCGATAATCAAACAGGCTGTAATAAAATGATTGAATAACCGGCCAAATGGCCACCGCTAAAATAAGCAGCAGCGCTGGAGCAACAAGCGAATATCCTAATATTTGTTCTGCGCGTTTTCCGTTCCTCATGCGGTTCTCCTCCTATGCCATAAAGGATAATTAGCCTTCAGCGCTGAACAAACAGCGATCTGAAGGCTAACCAAATCGTTGAGCAACAATTATTTGTTTAAGGCTGCCTTAATTTCTTTTTCCATGTTTGCAGCTGCTTGCTCAACCGTTAATTCTCCGGCAAGAGCTTTTGATACATTGATTTGAATGATTTCTGACACTTCCGGATAGTTTGGCACAACAGGGCGCGGTACCGCTGCATTAAGAGCATTAACGAATCCTTGCTCACCAAAGAATGGATTCGCTTTGAGCACATCCGCATCTTTATACAACTCTGGAAGCGTTGGAGCAAGTCCGCCGTAAATAGCTGAAATTTTTTGCCCCTCTGGTCCCGTCATAAACTTTACGAATTCCCAAGCCTCTTTCGGATGTTTCGAATATTTGTTAATGGCTGTCATCCAACCTCCTAAAGTAGCGGCAGATCCTTTATCACCCGCTGGAAGCGGTGCTACGCCAACCTTGCCGACGATTTTCGATTGAGTTTGGTCATTGGCCAGTGCATATTGGTAAGGCCAGTTGCGAATAAACGGGGACTGTCCTTCAATAAACGCCGTATGCGATTCAGGCTCTGTGAATGTCGTAATATTGCTTGGCACGGCATCTGATTTTACAATCTCGACCATTTTCTTCAACCCTTTGATCGCTTCTGGGCTGTTTATAACAACGTTATTATTTTCATCCACGATTTTGCCGCCATAGGAAGCAATAAACTCGACTGCGTTACATACTAATCCTTCATATTGCTTTGCCTGCATTAAATAACCAAACTTGGTGCCTCCTGTTCCTTTTAATTGCTTCGCCATGGCTAATAATTCATCCCATGTTTTTGGCACTTTGTCCTGAGGCACAAGATCGGTACGATAAAAGAGCATTCCAGCATCAATAAATTTCGGTAACGCCCACTGCTTTCCGTTGAAGTTACCGGCCGCTAACGCCCCTTGATTGTACTTGCTGAGATCGATACCATCATTATCAATAAAACGGTCAAGTGGCAGCGTATAGCCCGCCTGAGCAAACTCAGCAGGCCAAACCACATCAAGATCCATCACATCAATTTCCGCTGATTGAGCATTCAGCATCGTTACATATGAGTCGTGCTGCTTGCCTGTATCAGCGGGCATTTCGCGGAACTCTACTTTAATGTTGGGATGAGCCTTTTCAAACGCTTCAATCACCTTTTCCGTCGCTTTCGTAGAATCTTGGCCACGCGCATACACAATGGTTACTTTTTTGTCTGATGAGTCTCCTTTGTTTGTTTCCTTTTGATCAGCCCCTTGATCGCTGTTGCCACTAGAACATGCCGTTAACCCGAATGTAAGCGCTAACAAAGCAGAAGATAGTTTGACCGTTTTTTTCATATGTGTCCCCCCGTATCGTACTAAACAGCTTCAGAAATCGATTTCAAAACCTTGAAGGCTTATAATGTCACCAGTTTATTCGATGATACCGTCGACTCTCTGACGATCAATTCAAGCGGAAATTCATATACTTCACGACATCGATATTTGCGGGAATGAATTTTTTCCACCATTATTTCAAGCGCCTTCTGGGCCATTTGCTCAACCGGCTGGTATACAGTCGTAATCGTCGGCTCTATTAATTCCGTAATTTCTTGATTGTCAAAACCTACTACGGCAAGCTGCTCAGGGATGCTGCAGCCATGCTTATTTGCCTCAGAAATAATTCCAGCGGCTACTTCATCGCTGCCTGTGAATACGGCAGTCGGAGGTTCAGAAAGCGCCATCATTTCATGAAACACGCGCCGGCCGCCCTCGCTGTGAAACACATTGCGGAATGCGTATTGTTCATTAAATTCAATTTTATATTCCGCAAGCGCTTTGCGAAATCCTCTTTCCCGATAGCTGGCGACATTGCTGCGCGCTCCGCCTTGGCAATACGCAATGCGGCGATGGCCTTGTTCAAGCAGATGCTTTGTCGCTATGTAGCCTCCTTCTACTTGATCAAGCATCACGGATGGAACGTTCGCTTGTTCGTCAAACTCATTGCACAGAATGATTGGACCATAGTTTAAAAACGGTTCAATGACGTTCCAATCATTTTGCATAGATGCTAAAATGACGCCGTCTACTTGTTTCATCTTTAATAAATTCATATAATTTAATTCTTTTTCCGCCGAATATCTCGTCTGGCAAATAATAAGCTGGTAGCCATGCTCAGCAGCAGCAATTTCCATCGACTCTACTAAATGGCTAAAAAACGGATTCATGATTCTTGGAACAAATAATGCAATCACATCTGTTTTCTGACTTCTCAAACTTCTTGCCGAAGAATTCGGAACATATCCGAGCTGCTCCATCGCTTCGATGACCAATTTCCTTTTATCTTCTGACACATATGGATGATTGTTAATCACTCGTGATACAGTTGTCCGAGAAAGCCCTGCCAGCTTCGCTACATCTTCAATCGTTGGCATCGCTGCATACCCCCTTTCTTGTTGGAGTGCCGCGCCTTCCGCGGTAATGAAATCGTTTTCATATTTGAATTATAATCAACTTTCCAAAAACATTCAACTAGCAATCTCAAAATTTTTTGACAAAAGCACCTCGGCCGTTACGCCTGAGGTGCTTCTGTCATCTGTTTTGCGGTCTTATGAAATTTCCGTTTATGCCAATATATGAAGTATAAGGCTGTGCTAAATGCACCGAATACT
Source organism: Anoxybacteroides rupiense (assembly GCF_014196195.1). Classification (GTDB taxonomy): domain Bacteria; phylum Bacillota; class Bacilli; order Bacillales; family Anoxybacillaceae; genus Anoxybacteroides; species Anoxybacteroides rupiense. Next base: position 284,461 of record NZ_JACIDF010000004.1, read on the forward strand.
AGATAAATCGCAAGAATAGCCGCGTTTTCCCACATGAAGGAAAAATCTCCGCTGGAAATGACAGATCGGAACCCTTGAATGGAGTATGTCATTGGTAAATAAGCCGTTACATGCTGCAGAGCCTTTGGAACTAATTCAATAGGGAACGTCCCTGCGCTCGCTGACAATTGCAAAATGAGAATGATAATTCCAATAAATCGGCCCGGGTCCTCTAACGTTGTGACAAGAAATTGGATCAATGCCATAAATGCAAAGCTGACAATGATACTAAAAATGATAAATCTCGGGGCGCTTTGTACATGGACTCCTAATCCGATAAGCAGCACCAGATCCGCAAGCAATGCTTGCACTGTCCCAATCAGCATCATCACACCAAATTTGCTAATGAACCAGCTTAATCCAGAACGCGGCACGCCCGCTGGTGAACGTAGCGGAAATACAATAGTCGAAAGAAGCGCTCCTACATATAATCCAAGCGATAAAAGATACGGAGCCATTCCTGTTCCATAGTTCGGCACATGGTGAATGGATTCGGTTTTTAGCTTTACTGGTTCCGCAAACATATGATAAACTTCATTATTTGCTTTAACATTTTTGGATTCTTTTGCCCCGTCTGTAAGCTTTTGCGCAAGTTCTCCCGATCCGTTATCAAGTTTTTCCATACCATTGACTAATTGATTCGATCCATCCGTTAATCGATTCATTCCTGTTAGAAGCTGGGAAGCGCCATTTTCTAACGCTGTCATACCGCCGGCAAGCTGGCTAGATCCGTTGGCTAACTGGCTTGCTCCATCCTTTAAGCGTCCTGAACCATCCGCAAGCTCTTGTAAACCATTGGAGAGCTGATGGCTTCCATTGGCGAGATCAGCCGTTCCCGCTTTCGCTTCTCCCGTTTTTTCTTCTAATACCGCTAAGCCTTGAATCACTTTTCCTTGACCTTCTACAAGAGCGCTCGCTCCTTCTGCCAGCTTCTGTTGACCGTCTATCACTTGCTTAAAGCCTTGGTTGAAGGCATTCTCCCCGCTATAAAGCTGAAGCGCTCCCTCTGCCAGCTGATCGGCTCCAGCTTTTAGTGCCGTGGCGCTAGCAGTGAGCTGGCCGATTCCCTCCGTTGTTCGTTTGCTTCCTTGCCATAAAAGCTGAAGCTGATTTTTTAGCGTTTGTAATTTTGCTTTTTCCTCCTCAGTTGGTGCTTGAGCAATCATTCCATCTAACTCGGTTACCACTTGCTCCAGTCCGTTGCTGACTTGCATCGCTCCGTCCTTTGTGCTTTCAGCCCCTTGCTGCCATTGTGACAATGATGCAGAAAGCTCTCCGCTTCCCTCCTTTAACTGTAGAGAGCCGTTAGTCAACGATGGCAGTGCTTCTTGTAGTTGTTCCATCCCTGACAGTGATTGCTGAATTCCTTCCAAAAGACTCTTTGTGCCACCTTCTGTTTGCTTCGCTCCATTAAGCAGTTGGGATTGACCTTCATGTATTCTTCCCAATCCGCCATTTAGCTGCTGAAGGCCGTCATTTAAACGCTGGGAACCTTCACTGGCCGATTTCACCCCGTTTTCAAAGGCAGCTGACTTCTCCGCTAAGAAAGTTAAGTTTTGATTGATGGCTTCTGCCCCAGTCTTGGCTGATCCAATCCCTTTCTGAAGCTGGCTGCCTCCTGTTTGTGCAGAATGAAGGCCCTTCTGCAATTGAACGGCCCCGTCCTCCGCAGTTGACATCCCATTATTTAATTGTTTTGCACCAGCGCTCGCTTCCTGTAATCCTTTCGCCATCTTCTGTACATTTTTAAGCATTGCTTCTGCATAAGTCGCCGTTACCGTGCGGGAGATTTCCTCTTTGATTGCTTCAACCGCTTTATTTCCGATTTGTGCTGATAAAAAGTTCATCCCTTCGTTCGGCTTATAAACAATCTCCATTTGCTTCGGATGTTCATTTTGTAAGGTTGTGGCGTTTTCTGAGAAATTTCCAGGAATCTCGACAACCATATAATACTTGCGCTGCTTTAACCCTTTATTTGCTTCTTTTTGTGACACAAAGTGCCATGCGAACGTGTTTTTTTCTTTGAGCTTTTTCACAAGTTCGTTGCCAATCTCCAGCTTTTCTCCATTTAAGACAGCGCCCTTATCATGATTAACAACAGCAACCGGCAGTTTATCTAACTGCCCATACGGATCCCAAAACGCCCATAAAAACATTCCGCTGTACATTAATGGAATAAAGAGTATAGCAATAATCGGAATCAATATTTTTCGATTGGTAGCAATCGACTTAATTTCCTGAAGCAACAATGAAAACTCTTTCATTGTCTCCCTCCTTTTTAGACACCTGACCATTTTGTTCATTCAGTCATATTTTCAAAAAAGAAGAAGGACCATCATTTTGATAATCCTTTGAAAAAATATAGCTCAAATAATTCGGCAATTTTTTCTTTTGAGAGCGGCTCGTGCTTTTTTTCCCATTCAAACACAAGCGCAAGATACATTTTCAGCATTAAAAATGCCGTGATTTCAGCATCACATGGACGAATTTCCCCCTTCTGCATGGCCTCTTCAATTTTATCGCGAATATAGGCAAGAATCGCCTCATCTAGTTTATGCAGCACCTCTTGAACCGTAGGAGTGCCGATATCACGTACTTCCTGCAAAAGCTTAATCGTCAGCTGATGCTGTTTGCGAAACTCTAAAATGCGGTATAGCGCACGATGAACATTTTCAAAAAAGGAACGATTTTCATCAATCGACTGCTCAGCTGCTTCTTTAATTTCAATAATAACGGATGAAATAATTTCTTCGAGCAGGTCTTCTTTGCTATTAAAAAAAGTATAAATCGTTCCCTTTCCGACATTCGCCATCTTTGCCACTTGGTCCATCGTCGTCGCCTTATATCCAAACAGCGAAAAAGATTGCGTAGCAGCCTCAATAATTTGCTGCTTTCGATTCACTGACATTTTCCTTCCTCCTGCAAATTGACTAAATGAACATTTCAGTCATATGGTATAAGGAATGTTACCATAGAACAAAGAAAAAGTAAAGAGGTTAACCTTGTTAGTTAACCTCTTTTAGCGCTTTTCTATTCATTTCTAAATAATCCAGTACTTTTTTGACCGCTTCCTCCCCTTGATCAATACAATCGGGCATTCCCAATCCTTCATAAGAACTGCCCGCTAAAAATACGCCCGGAAGGTGTTCAGCCATTTGTGATTTTATGGTCTCGATTCTTTCTTTATGGCCAACCGTATATTGCGGCATCGCTTCCTTCCATCTAGAAACAATCGAAAATTCCGGATTGCCATTAATGCGCATGATTTTATTTAAGTCATCAAGTACAACCTTGACGATTTCATCATCCGATTGCTCCACGATTGTTTCGTCTCCTGGACGCCCGACATAGCAACGCAATAACGCTTTGTCTGCCGGAGCGGTATGCGGCCATTTTTTATGCGTCCACGTGCAGGCCGTTATCGTATAATCGCTGCGTCGCGATACAACAAAACCTGTTCCGTCTATATCTTGTTCAATCGCTCTCTCTGGAAAAGCAAGCGCTACTGTCGCAACTGAAGTGGACGGAACCGCTTTAAATGGCGCAAAAAACGGATAATCAGAAAGCATGGATGGCACTGTTTGATGCGGAGTGGCAATCACGATGCTATCGGCTTTCCATACATCGCCATTGCTTAAATATAGCGAATAATTCGTATGTTTTCTTTCAATTTTTTCAACGCGAATGCCTTTGAGTACGCTTCCGTGCTCCAATCGTTTTTCAATCTCATCGACTAGTGATTGCAGCCCCGTCGTTAACGTCTGAAAAGCCCCTTTTTTGTTTTTCTGTCCTTCTTGTTTTGGAGTTGTCCGCTTGGTTCCCAGCACAAGGCTTCCATATTTTTGCTCAACATGGAAAAATTGCGGGAATGTTGCCATCAAGCTCATTTGGTCGATATCTCCAGCATAAATTCCTGATAAAAGCGGTTCAATCAAATTCTCTACTACTTCATCCCCGAGTCTTCGTCGAAAAAATTGTCCCAGTGATAAATCTGCGTCTGTTTTGGTCGGCGGCAAAATAAAATCGAATGCCGCCCGCAGCTTTCCAACCGGTGAAAATAACCCTGTTGTCACAAAAGGGCCTATCTTCGTAGGAATTCCCATCACCGCACCGCCAGGGATTGCATATAATTTTCCATTCACTAATATATACGATTTTCCTGTTGCGTTGTGCACGATTTTATCTTGAAGCCCCACTTCATGGACAAGGCGAGACGCGCTTTGCTTTCGCGCTAAAAATGAGTCAGGCCCCCGTTCAATCACAAAACCGTCATGAATGACCGTTTGAATTTTTCCGCCAAGTCGGTGTGTAGCTTCAACCAGCTTGCATTCAATCGGTAGCTGCTGTTCCCTAATCGCTTTTTGTAAATAGTAAGCAGCGGCTATTCCGGCAATTCCTCCTCCAATGACAATGACCGTTTTCTTTTCCTCACTCACCGTTTCATCGCCTTCTTTTACATAAGTTTCATATGCTTTAAAACCACTGTTGCTAACGCATCGATAAAGGAAGGATGAGCATTTGGCATTTCTGGACGGTAATAGCTCGCTCCGATTTCCTCCGTCACTTGTTTACATTCAATATCATTATCATAAAGCACTTCTAAATGATCAGCAACAAATCCAACCGGTAGATAAACAAAGGACGTGTAGCCTTTTTCCTGATGCAGCTGTCTTGTCAAATCTTGCACATCTGGTCCAAGCCATGGCTCTGGCGTATTGCCGGCGCTTTGCCATCCCACTGCATAATGAGTGACTCCTGCTCCTTTGGCAATCATCTCTGCCGTTTCTTGTAACTGACTTGGGTACGGATCGCCTGCAGCTATAATTTTTTCCGGCAAGCTGTGAGCCGATACAATCAACACCGCTTTCTCTCGTTCTTCTTTACTCATTTGGCCATATATTTCTTTTACTTTTTCCACCCAATACTCAATAAATTTCGGTTCTTGATACCAGCTTTCAATCGCATGGATGATTGGACCGTTCAGCTTTTCGGCCTCTGCCTTGGCGCGCGTATTGTACGATTGAATGCTAAAGGTTGAAAAATGCGGTGCGAGCACAAGGCTCACAGCCTCCTCAATCCCATTTTCGTGCATTTTTTTGACCGCATCCTCGACAAATGGTTCAATATGCTTTAAACCTAAATACATGCGAAAGTCGATCTTATCTTGGATTTCATTTAAATGCTGTTCTAACGCTTCAGCCTGCTCTTTCGTAATTTTCGCTAAAGGAGAAATGCCGCCAATGGCTTCATAGCGCTCCTTTAAATCTTGAAGCTGTTCAAGAGGCGGCTTTCGCCCATGGCGAATATGCGTATAATAGCGTTCGATATCCTCTTCTTTATATGGGGTACCATATGCCATAACAAGCAGACCCATTCTCTTTTTCGCCATTTTGAACACCTCATTTTCTATTTTGCGATGTATATTCATGTATAAACGCGGTTAACCGCTTCAGCGTCTCTGGACGAATCTCTGGAAAAATGCCATGTCCTAAATTGAACACATACCCGGATTGCTCCATTCCCTCATCTAAAATTTGTTTAACCCTTGCTTCAATAACTTCCCAAGGCGCAAGCAGCACAGCAGGATCTAGGTTTCCTTGAAGCGCTTTTGTAATTCCTTGAGCTCGCGCCTCTTTAATCGATAAACGCCAATCCACCCCTACGACATCGAGCGGCAAATCGTTCCACTCTTTTGCCAAGTGGCTAGCACCCACACCAAACATGATGAGCGGAACATTTTCCTCGCGAAGCTCCGAGAAAATCCGTTGCATGGTCGGCTTAATAAAATAACGATAGTCTGGCACATTGACCGCCCCAACCCACGAATCGAAAATTTGAATGGCTTTTGCCCCTGCTTTAATCTGAGCTTTCACGTAGCGAATGGTCATATCCGCCAGCTTGTCCATCAACGCAAACCATGCTTTTGGCTCTGCATACATAAACGCTTTTGTTTTATTGTAATTTTTTGAAGGTCCCCCTTCAATCATGTAGCTTGCTAGTGTAAATGGTGCACCGGCAAAACCGATGAGCGGAACTGTCAGTTGTTCGGTCGTTAACAAGCGAATCGTTTCCAACACATAAGGAACATCTTCCTCTGGCTGGATCTCTCCCAGCTTCTCTACATCTTGAAGGGAACGAATCGGATTAGCGATGACCGGACCGATCCCCGCTTTAATATCCACTTCCACTCCGATTGCTGGAAGCGGTGACATAATATCTTTATAAAGAATGGCTGCATCAACCTGATATTGTTCGACAGGCAGCCGAGTGACATAGGCGCACAACTCTGGCTGGTGCGTAATTTCAAACAAAGAGTACTTTTCTTTTAGAGCCCGGTATTCCGGTTGTGAGCGTCCTGCCTGTCTCATGTACCATACAGGAACATATTCTGTTTTTTCCCCAAGACAGGCGCGCAAAAATGTATCATTAAATGGTAGTTTCGTTGTCATCATCATCCGCCTTCCTTTATGACATTTATGCCGTTACATAAGAAAACTTGGCCACAAGCCAAGCTGTGTACAATTACAACTATACAAGTTTCTCTCTTTAATGTATAGAAAACATAACGAAGTGTCAAAAAATTGACGATTTATTTTGTCAAATATGACAGAGCAGCTGTTCCAAGCATTTTAGCAGCAATTAACATCGCTCTTTCATCAAAATCAAATCTAGGATGATGATGCGGAAATGGGGAACTAACCTCCTCCGCTTTCGCTCCAGTAAAGAAAAAGGTTCCCCTTACCTTTTGCAAATAGTAGGCAAAATCCTCTCCGCCCATACGCGGCTCCACTTCTTCAATCATCGTAACCTCAGAAACCTGCTTCGCGATGTCTACAATCAGCTTCGTTTCTTCTTCATGATTGACAACTGGCGGATATCCCTTTGTATACGTATACTCATACAAACAATCCGCAGCTAAACAAACGCCTTTTGTAATCCGCTCAATTTCTTTCTCAATCTCATCGCGCACAGCTTCATCAAAGGTACGCACTGTTCCAATCAGCTTTGCGGTATCGGCAATGATGTTAAAGGCGTTATCTGCGATGAATGATCCAACTGACACGACAGCTGGCTGCAAGGGATTCACACGGCGGCTGACAATTTGCTGCAAAGCAAGCACAAGCTGTGAGGCTACAACAATCGCATCTTTGGTGCGATGCGGTTCCGCACCATGGCCGCCCATCCCTTTGATCGTTATTTCGAATCGGTCAGCAGCAGCCATAATCGGCCCTGTTCGATATTGAATTTTTCCTGTCGGTTCTGTTGCCCATAAATGCGTGCCAAAAATAGCATCCACTCCTTCCAAGCATCCCGCTTCAATCATGGAAATGGCCCCGCCTGGCGCATATTCTTCAGCATGTTGATGAATCAGAACAATCGTTCCAGCTATTTCCTCCCGTATTTCGTGAAGCACTTTACCTAGTACAAGCAATGACGCCGTATGTCCATCATGTCCGCACGCATGCATCACTCCAGGAACTGTTGATTTGTATGGAACGTCCTTTTCATCTTGAATAGGCAGCGCATCAAAATCAGCTCGAAGCGCGACCGTTTTCCCCGGTTTTCCCCCGTGAATTTTGGCGACTACTCCATTACCGCCCACCTGTTCTTGGACAGGAACGTGTAACGCTTTATAATAATCAGCTATGTACTTGGCCGTTTGATATTCTTGAAATGATAGCTCGGGATGCTGATGCAAATAGCGGCGAATCGACACCATTTCATCATAATAAGCCTCTAGGCGTTCATATAATCGAATATTCATTTTCTCTCCCCCTGTTTTTTTCCTTATTATATCATGATATGACAAAAGCTGCCTCTTTAATCAAAAGGCAGCTGAAATAGATGCAAACGAAAAATCTCCTAAATCCTCATGCCTACATTTCTTTTAGGGGCGGGGCAGTGAATAGGTCAAATCAAAAACATCGCAACAACGGTGGTTACGACTAAGCCAATCGTAACAGGCACCAAATTCCGCCGGGCTAGCTCAAATGGATCAACTCCGCAAATCGCGGCAGCTGGAATTAAAGCCCAAGGAACAAGCGTGCCTCCTCCCACCCAAATGGCAGAAATTTGTCCAAGCGCTGTCAGTGTAGCAGCACCTGTGCCGATGGCCGTTGAAAATAAATGCGCAATCGAACCGGCTAATGAAATGCCTGAAAATCCAGAGCCGTCTAATCCTGTAATGGCTCCCACAATTGTTAATGTGACCGCGCTAATTCCCTTATTTAGAGGAACAAGATGAGCTAATGCCACTCCCAAATCATTGACAATCCCATGTGAAGAATTTGGTAAGTACTCACCGATAATCTTCGCAAATCCTGTATCACCAAGATAAAAAAATGCAGCAATCGGAATAACGGCGCCAAATATTTTAAAACCAAATTGAAAGCCTTCAATAAAATAATTCGTAATCTCTTCAAAGCTGTTTTGCTTATGAGCAAACAAAGCGATTAAAATCAAGATAAAAATGGAGGTGCCTCCAACTAAAGCGGTAGCATCTCCTCCTTGCAAATGCAAGTAGGACATAGCCACAACATTGAGTGCAAATAAAAACAAGATCATAAAAGCAAACGCTATTTTCGCTTTTTTGGATAGCAGAGAAGGAGGCTGTTCGGCTTTTGCCGCGGTAACGTTTTCATTAAGAGGTGAGCGTAGCTTCCCATTTTTCATATCACGGCGCAGCAATATAAACGCCGTTACCGTTGTTACGATCCCCATCACTAAAACAAGCGGAACGCTCGCAGCCACCACCTGTGAAACCGGGAGATTGGCGGCATCCGCTGTCAGCTTAGGCGCTCCTTGAATGACAAAATCACTTGATAATGCAATGCCATGTCCAAACAAGTTCATAGCCACCGCCACTCCTAAAGCTGGAAGCCCTGCGCGGATAGCAACAGGCAAAAGGACTGCTCCCATAATCGCTACTGCCGGTGATGGCCAGAAAAACCACGAAATCACCATCATTAAAAGTCCGATCGTCCAATATGCTCCACCTGGCGTTCGAATCAGCTTAGCAAATGGAGAAACCATCATATCATTGATGCCCGTGGCCGTTAATATTTTGCTCATTGCCACAATAACGGAGATTACCAAAATCGTTGGCAATAGCTCGGTAATCGCATAAATAAAACTGTTAAACACCACGCTAACGGCAGTGCTTAGTGAATGTGTCGCCACCATCCCCAGCAAGAAAATACCGATAATACAAACAAACGATGTATCTTTTCGTGCGACCATAAATCCAATAATCAGCACGATAAACAGCAAATACATCCAGTGTAGCGCTGTTAGCTCCACTCCCATACCTTATTTCCCCTTTCCGTTTTCCCCATCACGATAAACAAGGCGTTTACCTAACGGATGTGCTTACATGATATGAAAAACGGAAAAAGGTGTGACCGCCCCATTTCCTCGGAAATAGTCGAAAAAACAAAAATGCCGCTATAATTTAGCGGCATTTGAAATTTTATTCGATAATGCTATAAGTTGTTACGTAAGAAGGGCGGGGAAAGAGCTTAACTTGCTGTCCCTTTTCTTCTTTCGCTTTTCGTTCGTGATGTGCTTTTTCAAACGCGCGCGAACGCTGCCAATTTTGAAAATGCTCTTTTCCTTCCCACAATGTCATAATGATATACGTATCGTTTGATAAAGGGCGTAATACACGAATAGCAACAAATCCTGGTTCTTTTTCAATTAATCTGGCCCGCTGACTAAAGCGGTATTCAAATAATGGCCTTCCTTCATCTGTCACCGGAATATGATTGAGCACGGCAAATGATCCTCCTAAGTTTCCAACCGCATCAATCACTTCGTAATGACGCGGCTCCTGAAAAACCGTACTGCCATCTGTTTCATGAAAAAGCGCGGCTCCATCTTCTCCTTCAAGCAATAGCATCGTTTCATGAGCATAGCTGTCTTTCAATTTTTGCAAATAATCTCTTGTTCCTGTGGTCACATATATCTTTTTCATCTATTCACCCTCCTGCGCCGATTGAAATAAAAAAACAATAGCCAGTAACTAAAAACCAAACCAATAAACAGCAATAATAGACCATGCACCACATAGCCGAATACAAGCATAAAGAGCGCAAACACGATATTTTGTCCAAGCAAAAGCCAAAACAAAAGCTGAAGCACGGTTTTTTTCTTCAACTGATCAGACAATGGATATAATTTATAAAAAAGATTGGAACGATGGTGCTGCTGAAGCCTTAATAATTGAAATCCAGTGGCATAAAGGAAAAATAAAGCAGCGATTATTTTCCCATAGATAGGCGGTACAATATAAAGGACAAGGCAGGAAATACAAGTTAACCGTATGTAAAGTCCCAAATAATCTCCTGCTCTTAAAAACGTCCGTAAATATAAATAACGAAACGCCTGCTCTTGACGATACGGGACAAAGGATAAGACAAAATTCATCCATTTACGACGCTTCGCCCGCTCTTTCAAATGAGGAACATCTGTAAAAATGTTAGCTAGCCGATAAAATGATAGTTGTACCTTTTCTTCTTGAAGGATCAGATATTCCCAGTTCAGCCCTTTTCGCTTCGTTGTCTGCATAAAGTAGAAAGACAAAGCCGCCATAATAAGCAGTAGCATACCCCAAAATAGTATGGATACGTTTTTTAACAAAAAATACAGAAAGACCATATTAAAAAGCAGTCTTGTTCCATAGCCGAAAGAACGAGCCCCCGTCGTTGCAAAATTTTGCTCTTTCCAACCAATCCACATATTCCATCCCTTTAAGGCTAATAAAATGATCCACAGCAGCCATATCGATAATGCCGAAAACTCGAGATGTAACGGAGCCAGAGCCAAAACAGCTAAAGAAAGCAGAGACGCCTGCATCCCCCAGCTGAATACAAAGGCGCGGCGAAGATAAGGCGTAAGTTTTGCTTCAGCCGGCAATAAAAAGACAAGATCCGCTTCTCTAAAAAAAGTGCGGACAGAGCCGTATGTAAGAAACATCGAAAGAACAACAGCTTCTATCATTGCATAAGGAAAGCTGCTTGTTAACGTTTGTAGCCATCGCTGATAGGCAAACGCACCAGCTCCCAAGCCAATCAACAGCACAAACAACAAATGATCATTAAGCATATACCGCAAATAACGCCTTCGTTCAGAGCCGTAACGAACGAAGCGCTGCTTCCACAGTAAGCGGCTATCAAGCATATTCCTCTTCCTTTGTTAATTCAATATAAATCTCATCTAATGTCGCGGTCGGGAGCTGAAGCTGTTGGCGCAGTTCTTCTAATGTTCCTTTTGCCTTTACCTTGCCATGATGAAGAATGACAAATGCATCGCAATATCTCTCAGCAGTCGCTAAAATGTGGGTTGACATTAAAATACCGGCTCCTTTTTCTTTCATGCTTTGAATCAGCTGAAGCAGCGATTGGATACCAAGCGGGTCAAGGCCGACAAAGGGCTCATCAATAATATAAAGAGACGGCTCAATTAAAAAGGCGCACATAATCATGACTTTTTGCTTCATTCCTTTTGAGAAATGAGCCGGAAACCAAGACAGTTTTTTCTCCATGCGGAACTCTTTTAACAGCAGAGGCAGCCGCTTTTCATATTCCGCTTTTGGCAAGCCATACGCCATCGCCATTAATTCTAAATGCTCTTTTAATGTTAATTCATCGTATAAGATCGGTGTTTCCGGTATGTATGTAAACTGACTGCGATACCATTGTGGATCATCGGCAAACATCTTTCCATTGATCGTAATCGTTCCTTTCCTCGGCTCCATTAATCCAATAATATGCTTAATCGTCGTGCTTTTTCCTGCGCCGTTTAAACCAATCAACCCGACAATTTTGCCGGTGTCTACCGCAAATGAAACATCCTCAAGGACATTTCTGTTCGTATAACCGCCATGTACATGTTTCACTTCTAAAAGCGCCATGATTCGTTTTCCTTTCTTCCTAATTCAATCGCGTTACCGTCATTTTATCAAAAAAACTTGATTTTTTCCAAAAATGAGAAGCATATAAGCGGCTGATTAGGAGATGATAAATAACGAAGAGGGGATGAGGAACCGCTTAAACAGCTATTGATGATCATTGTGGTTTGGTGAATCGTCCAAATTGAAATGAGGTGTTTACAAAAGATAACACCGCTTAAAGCAAAAGAGAAATCTCTTGTAAATGAGGTGTTTGTCGGAGATCATCCAATGATATCCAAGGCTTTGGTTCCTTGTGAAAGAAGATGATCATTGTGAACAGAGAAATGTTCATGAAGTAAAAACTCATAAGTAAATGAGGTGTTCATCAAACGCCATTTCATTGAATAAGTCCTTACCCCTTTTCATGACTGACAGGATGTGGCCATTCCGGCTTACATCCTGTTCTTTTTATGGTAAAATGTAATTAAAATCGCGAGAAAGGTGGCCGATTTTATGAGTGATTGCATTTTTTGCAAAATTATCAATGGCGATATTCCCGCCGCAAAAGTATATGAGGACGAGCATGTGTTAGCCTTTCTTGACATTAGCCAAGTCACAAAAGGGCATACGCTCGTCATTCCAAAAGTACATACAAAGGATATTTTTGAACTTACGTCCGATACGGCAAGCCACGTTTTCCGCGTTGTTCCGAAAATCGCCAACGCCATTAAACAGCAGCTTGCCCCAGCGGGTCTAAATCTGTTAAACAACAATGGTGAACAGGCTGGACAAACGGTTTTCCATTATCATGTTCACCTTATTCCGCGCTATGGAAAAGGCGATGGATTTGGCGCTGTGTGGAAATCACATGCCAGTGATTATACGTTTGCGGATTTACAAACCATTGCCGAGACGATTCAAAAAGGAGTGCAATAATCAAACAGGGAAGCGATCTGCTTCCCTGTTTGATTATTGAATGGCATCTTTAAGATCCTCATCTTCAATTTTCACGTTCGCGTCTTTAATCACTTTCGCTACTTTTGACTCAATCTGTGAAGCGTCAACCTTGCTCTTTTTCACTTCAAATTCGATTTCATCCTTCATTTGTTCGTAGGACGGCTTTTTCTTCTTATCCGTCACTTTAATAATATGATAACCATACTCCGTTTTAATCGGCTGGCTAATTTCCCCAACCTTCAAGGCGTATGCGGCATCCTCAAACTCCTTCACCATTTTGCCTGTACCAAACCAGCCTAAATCGCCGCCGTTTTGTGCAGAGCCTGTATCCTGCGAATACTCTTTAGCGAGCTTAGCAAAGTCTTCTCCTTTATCCAGCTTCGCCTTAACCTCTTGCGCTGTTTTTTCATCCTTGACTAAAATATGGCTTGCCCGTATTTCCGGCTTGTATTGATCGTAATATTGTTTTAATTCTTTTTCGGTTACTTTGACATCCGCTACCGCTGCTTTTTGGCGCAGCAAGTCCAGCTTCACCATGTCACGGATCGCTTTTTCGCCATTTTGCTGAACAGCTAAATCATATTGCGTTCCGTACATCTCCTTTAAGTTCTCAATTTGCTTATCAATTTCTTTATCCGTCACTTTATACTTCTTGCTTAACACCTTTTCATACACAAGGTCGCGGATGACTTCTTTACCATACCGCTCTTTCATTGCGTTATAAAATTCTTCCTTCGTAATGTCGCCCGCTTTCGTCTCCGCAATGACTTTTGAATCTCCATTGCTACAAGCAGATAGTGCAAGAACAGAAGCTGCTGCCGCAACAGCAATTGTCCATTTTTTCATCCAATTCACAACTCCTACTATCAAAATTTTTTGCAAAAAACTACAACAATTAATATAACACATTTTCCCATAATACAAAAATGTTTTCCCCTATTTCACCATTGCGATTAAGATTTTTTTTCCTAAATATAACGATCTTATGATCCTTCTTCTTCAAACAAGAATAGCAGATGAAGAAAAAATCTATATCACAACTAGAGGCGTCAGCATGTGCCTGAAGCAAGCATTTCGACAGCCGTACGACCGAAACAACGCCGCTTTTTCAGAACTGAAAATGAGCGTGAATGAATATAGGGCACGTGCCTACACACACTTTATCGCGGCTGCATAAAATAAACTATCCAAAAACGAGAGCCCCCTTTTTGAAAGGAGGTGTTATAATGGGTGCACCGGTTCCTTACGCTGGTGGATTCGCGTTGATTGTCGTGTTGTTTATTTTATTAATTATTGTCGGGAGTGCATGGTGGTTCTAAATGCCTAATAAAAAAGCTGGCAGTCATGGCTGTCAGCTTTTTTTATGTAAATAACATTTCAAAATAAGAAGAAATAAGTAAAATAGTGATAAGTACATTAATGGTGCGGAACACGACCGGCTGTTTGTCCTCGGGAATTTCTTTTTGAACACAAAGCGTATTGGTAAGCTGATTAATAGAAAATAAAATAATGACAGCAAGGGGTATGAAGTAAATCGTCATGTTTAACTCCCCTCCTATTCCTTACAAAATTACTTTATTTACTTTACAATTTTTTTCTGGATAAATCAATATGTATTTTACCACCTTTAATTTTCCAGCATCAATGAAGAAATGTACCGATGTTTATGTAATCGTTGTCACTCGACATATTCACATTGACAAAAATATGAAGTTTGCGGTATTTTCCGATGGCCGCACAACCCAACAATGCCGCTTACAGCCAAGTTCATTTACGAGTAAGCAGCTTGTTAACCGACGCTCAGCCATGCTTTGGCGCAGCCGGGCAGATCGGCGACTTGCCTTCCAAGCTTGGATTTTTACGCATAACATTCGCTCATATTGAGCACAAAGACAACAAATGAATCAATTAAATCTGACACGCAAGTGTTGAAGCTCCCCCTTCCTAACTAAATGGAGCTAATAGGAGGAAAAGAATGCTAAAAATTGATGGTTGCCAGACTGTTATGCATACAAAAACTTATAGTTGGTTATTTTCTATTATTTGAATAAAATATATAACAAGGGGGAAGACGACATATGGAAAAACGAATGGCAAAACTTGAGTATCACCGATCACTGCTATTACAAATGGTGGATGAGTCCAAAAATCCTTTTTATTCTCTCGTTATCGCCGCTGATTTGGCAAAAGAAGAAGTAGAAGAAGTTCTTTCCCTTTGTGAAGAATTGAACAAAGAATATGAAAAACAAAAAGCGGAAGGCTTGACGATTTTCACTCCGCTTTTGCTTCATTTTGCCGGCATGCTCCATCCTCGTCTTCCGCTTGAAAAAACTATTGATGCTTTGCTAAAACAACGTTTGTTTGTTCCGCTGATGCAAGAATTTAAAAAGTTGATCGAAACGATTCCTTCCTCATGATTGGCTCGCTACTTCCTTCTCAGCTTCTGGCAACGTCTTTTTTATCAGCTTTCCTTCTTCCTCAATAAAATCTGTTTGAATATTTTCAAACGATTTTTCGAAAATCTCCATGAAATCATCCCCATAAATATTGCGGATAATACACATCATTTCTAAAATTTCTGGAAATTTTCCGTATAGCTCACGCAAAGGCAGTGCTCCATTCAACACAGCATTTTGCTTTGGATCATATGATTCCATCAGCTTCAAAAACACTTGCTCGCCTTTTTCTGTCAACTCAATATATGTGTTGCGTTTATCATCTTGTTTTTTAGAAAAGGACAGCAGTCCTCTTTCTTCTAGCTTTTTGGAAAAGTTAAATGCGGTTGATACGTGCATGACCCCAAATTTTGCGATTTCTGAAATAGAAGCTCCTTTAAAATGATAAGCAATCCATAAAATATGATGTTCATTAATGTTTAGATCGAACGGTTTGATCCACTGCTGCCAATCCTTTTCGATTGATTTCCAAAGCGCTTTGCTTAATTGTGCAATCCGCTGGCTAAACATCATTGCTTCTTTTATGGAATAATGTTGTTCTCCATGTTTCATCGTTCCACCCACTCTTCCCTCACCATTATTATTTTATTCTATTATGCCAGTAAAATAAAAATTAATAAAGATACAAATGTTAGAATTTTTAAATAAAGAATAACACATCTCGAGACTCATAGTTAAAGAACAAGGTACATATAGTGAAACATAGGAGGAGAATATGATGGTTTATATAATGTCCTTTTGTTATATTCTTAGTGTTGTTTTTCTCTGTCTTGCAGCAGCCACATTTTTTTCGCTACATAAGGCCAAAATGTATCCGCCCAAAAGAATATTGCAGCAAAGGCTGCTTTTATATATATTTGCCGCTGTTTTTTCTTTCTTGCTGGCCTGGTCGCTGCAGCACTTTTTATAACAAAACCCGACCTGAAGCGATCGGGTTTTGTTGTTTTACGGTTGTGCCGCCATATTCGTCCGCTTAAAAATGGACGATACAAGCGGATATACGAATAAGATAGCAAGGGTGTTAATCAAGGCTGTTGGCAACACAACCGTAACGAACAAGCTTGAAAAAGCCGCACCTCCAGGCAGGCCGACAACAAGTAGAGCGATTGTCAAAAAAATCGTGCCAGAAACGATCGTTCCTATCGCTGTTAAAACAGCGGCCCCCTTCGTTGTTTGTCCATATTTTTTCATCATAAGCAACAAAGCCAAAAATATAAAGGCTGTCGTTGGTTTATCAAGCAGATTGGGCAACAGTCCCCCTGGAAAGCTTGTCGTAATCCCAGAAATGATGCCGGTTGCCATTCCCAGCAGACCGACTGACTTTTTATCAGGAAACAACAAAATGCCCAAAAACATCATCAGCAGCATCATATCTGGTTTCATGCCAAAAAAGAATCCAGGAATTGCACTGTGCAGCACTGCACCAATCCCCACAAACAGTGCAAGAGAAACTAAAACTTTTGCTTTCATTTTCTCATCTCTCCTCATCTAAGCTTTCTAACCTTCTCTTCTCTAGTACCTTTTGCCTATTACAAGATTTTTTACATTATACTACTTTATCGCATAAAAGTGAAGAAAAATTTTTAACCAAAATATTTTGGGAACTCCTTCATAAATTGCGCTAACGCTTCACATGCTTCCAAAGGAACCGCATTATAAACAGAAGCGCGGCAGCCGCCAACAGAACGATGTCCCGCCAATCCAACAAAGCCGCGTTCTTTTGCTTCAGCCAAAAATCTTTTTGTTACTTCCTCGTTTGGCAATGTAAACGTAATATTCATTAAAGAGCGGCTGCCTTTTTTCGCGTGCGGCGCATAAAACCCATCGCTTTCATCAATTGCGGCATAAATAACCCCTGCTTTTTCTTGGTTGCGTTTTTCAATCACTCCCACTCCTCCCTGCTCTTGGACCCATTCGAGCACAAGCGAGAGCATATAAATCGCAAAGGTCGGCGGCGTATTATATAAAGAATTACTTGTGCTATATGTGCGGTAATCAAGCATGGTCGGCAGATTTTCTGGAATTCTTTCAAGCAAATCGTTGCGGATAATCGCTACTGTCACACCGGACGGCCCTAAATTTTTTTGCGCTCCGGCATAAATGAGAGCAAATCTCGCCACATCGATCTCTCGGCTTAAAATATCGCTCGACATGTCGGCAATTAAATCGGTATCCACATCCGGAAACTCATTCCATTGCGTTCCAAAAATCGTATTGTTGGATGTGATATGTAAGTAAGCGGCCTCTTCGGAAAGCTGAATGCTTTCATTCGCTGGAATGTACGCGTAATTCTCTTCTTTACTCGATGCGGCAATATGCGTTTCTCCTACTTTTTTCGCTTCTTTCAACGCTTTTTCCGACCAAGCCCCCGTTAGCACATAATTGCCCACTCGGCCATCTGTCAGGAAATTCATGGGCACCATCGAAAACTGCAAGCTTGCTCCTCCTTGCAAAAAGAGCACATCATGCGTATCGGGAATATTCATAAGCTCTTTTAATAATTGCTTTGCCCGATTATGGACCTCATCGTACTCTTTGCTGCGATGGCTTAATTCCATCACCGACATGCCGGTGCCGCGAAAATCAAGCAGTTCCTGCTGTGCACGCTGCAATACAGCAAGCGGAAGCGCTGATGGACCTGCATTAAAGTTGTATGCCCTTTTCATCTGCTAGATTCCCCCTACTTTATTTCTTTACTGAATAACAGTTATTTATTATCCTAACATGAAACCTAAAAAAATAAAGCTTATTTTTTGGAAATTCTAAAAAATAACTTTTGGGATCAGATACAATCGATTTACGAATGGTCCTTGTGCTGTTATAAATATGAGTGATCGCTATTTGTAAATCCCCATCTCTTGATCGCCGACATATCGGAGCGCCATCCGCTTATATGGACCAAATGTTGATGTTGGCACATCAAGACGCTACGGATAAAAAATAAAATCCTTGTGCCTATCACAAGGATTGCTGCTGCCGGCGCATTTTTTCCTCTCGAATGCGCTGCATATAAATTTCTCCTTCTTTTTCAATGAAGGCTTCATCGATTTCTCTCTCTTTAGCCGCCGTTCTCACCGTCATGTACCCGCTAAAAATAATTCCAGAAATGACAATATAAATCCACCATGGCAAAGATAGCACATTCTTCCCCCCTATCTACTCAGCTTGTCTTATTTCCACTATATGATCCAACGATCGTTTTTATGCAAAAAAACAGAAGCGATCTGCTTCCGTTCTGTTATTTTTGAAATGTCGGCTTATAAAATGAACGGTTGTCCAACGCAAAAATCCGTTCGGTAAACTCTCCGGGCTTCACTTTTTCCAATGCGCGATCAATCATATTCATTTTCGCATCTAAATTATCAATATAATGAAGAATCTCTGCCTCTTTCACCATTGGCGGCTTCGGACTCCCCCACTCTGCTTTTCCGTGGTGGCTCAGCACCATATGCTGCAGAATGACGACTTCCTCGCCAGCAATTCCAAGATGCTCAGCCGCCTTGCCAATTTCGCCTACCATAATCGAAATATGTCCAAGTAAGTTTCCTTCAAGCGTATAGGTCGTAGAAATAGGCCCTGATAACTCAATCACTTTACCAAGGTCGTGCAAAATGACTCCCGCGTATAGAAGATCCTGATCCAGCGATGGATAAAGGCGAGCGATCGCTTTTGCCAAATCAAGCATCGAAACAACATGATAGGCAAGACCGGAAATAAATTCATGATGGTTTTTCGTAGCTGCCGGATACTCCAAAAATTTGCTTTCATACTTTTTGAGCAAATGCCTCGTAATGCGCTGGATATTCGGATTTTTCATTTCAAAAATATACTGCGTGAGTTTCTCCATCATTTCGTCCCGCTTCATTGGCGCAACTTCAAGAAAATCGGCGATCCGTACCGGATCCGCTTGATTGGCCGGGCGAATATTGCGAATTTTAAGCTGTGTACGTCCCCGGTAGTTGCTAATATCTCCGAATACTTTGACAATGCTTTCCGGCACATACACATTTTCATCTTCTGATGAAGCATCCCATAGCTTTGCCTCAATTTCGCCTGTTTTATCTTGCAAAATAAGAGTTAAAAACGGCTTCCCGTTACTTGCGATCCCTTTGGCAACAGATTTTATCAACAAATAAACATCGACTTGTTCTCCGACTTCGTAATGAATAATCCCTTTTGCCAAGCCATTCTCCTCCGTTTCCGTATTTGCCTATCGTCTAGTATACCATATCCAGCTTAGGCAAAAAATAAGACCTTGCTTAAAGCAAGATCTTATTTCTTCGTTAGCTCAAGCGCTTTTTTCATATCTTTAAGCGAAGTCGATTTCCCATACATTAAAACGCCGCCACGATAAATTTTCGATCCTAAAAAAGCAAACAACACAATCGTTCCGATTAACAACACAAGGCTCAGCGCTACTTCCCAGAAAGGGATATTCAGCATGCCGATCCGCAGAAGCATAATCATCGGTGTAAAAAACGGGATAAAGGAAGTCACCGTAATAAACGAAGTTTCAGGAGCATTCAAGCCAAACATCGCAATTAAAAAAGCGGCAATGACGAGCATGGTGACCGGCATAACGACCTGCTGCACTTCTTCCGCACGGCTGACCATAGAGCCAAGAACGGCAAATAACGTGGCATATAAAAAGTAACCGAGCAGGAAAAGGACGACAGCATAAACGAGCGTCGAAACCGGAAGATGTTCAAAGCCTAAAAGCTGCAATAGCTCTTTTCCACTGCTTTTCAAGGAGCTAAAACCAATCGCAAATAAAACCAAAAACTGTGTCAAACTGAGGAGAGCCACTCCAATAATTTTACCGAACATTTGCTGAACGGGAGGAACGCTGGAAATCAGAATTTCCATAATACGTGATGATTTCTCGGTCGAGACCTCTGAAGCGATCATCGATCCATACATAAGCACGAACATATACATGGCAAACACTAAAACATAAACAAGTCCTCTTGCTTGATTTAATTCCTCTTCCGTTTTCGCGTTTTCCTCCAACGCGATTTTTTGGAACGACACCGGCTCATACAGCTGCGTTATTTGCTCCTGCTTTAAGCCGATTTTAGCCGTCGCCATCGCCGTTTTGATTTGCTGAAGCGCTTCTTTTACTTGATCGGATGTATCGCTATCGGCAACCGTCTTCGCATAATATACCGCTTCAGGCAACTGCTTATCATCATAAGCAATTTTTAAAAAAGCTTCCCATTGACCGCTCTCTACCTTTTGCTTCGCCGCTTTCTCCGATCCTTGAAAGAATTCCAGGCTGATCTTTTTGTCGCCTCTTTTTTCAAGCTGCGCCTTCAACGGCTTATACATCTCCTCCGTTTGATCCATCACCGCAATCGTTTTCTTTTCATTTTTGTTAAAAAAGTCAATAATGTGGGTGATATTCGTCACTCCAAGAATGAGCAAAGAGGTAATCGCAGTCGTAATAATAAACGATTTCGATTTCAGTTTTGTGATATACGTATGCCATAGGACAATCCAAAATTTATTCATATGCCGCACCTACTTTTTCAATAAAAATGTCATTCAAAGAAGGTTCCTCTAAAGCAAATTTCCGAATAAACCCTTTGTCGGCAATATGGGCCAGGATGTGTTGGGAAACGTCTTCATTTTCCACCTGCAGATGGATTCCTTCCGCTGTTTGCTTTGCTTTCATGACTCCCGGAAAATGGCGCAGCTCATCAAGCGGAAAATCGGCATGAATGATAATATTTTTTTTGCCAAAGGATCGCTTAATCTCTTTCAGGGCCCCGTGGACTACCGGCTTGCCGCGATGCATAATACACAAATATTCACACAACTCCTCCACATGCTCCATGCGGTGGCTTGAAAATACGATAGTAGCGCCATTATTTTTTAAATCAAGCACCGCCTCTTTCAACAGTTCCACATTCACAGGATCAAGGCCGCTGAACGGTTCGTCCAAAATTAACAGCTTCGGTTGATGCAAAATCGCAGCAATAAATTGAATTTTTTGCTGATTTCCCTTTGACAATTCTTCTACTCTTTTTTCCGCATATTCAGGCACTTTAAAACGGTCGAGCCATTTTTCCATTTCTTGAATGATCGTTTGCTTATCAAGGCCGCGCAGCCTTCCTAAATAAATAAGCTGTTCCCTCACTTTTAATTTTGGATACAGGCCTCGTTCCTCCGGCAAATACCCAATTAAATGGCTTTTAGCGTATGTAATGGCTTCATCGTTCCATTGGACCGCTCCTGACGTTGGCTCAAGCAATCCTAAAATCATGCGGAATGTCGTTGTTTTACCCGCTCCATTTGCGCCAAGAAATCCAAACATCTCTCCTTCCGGAATACTTAACGTAAGGTGATCAACCGCAGTCACATTTCCAAAACGTTTCGTTACCTGCTCGAGTCGTAAGCTCATCGCTACTTCCCCCAATTTTGAAATAAAAGATAAAATTTCCACATTATATTACACGTTTTATGTTATCGAAAAGTTTCACATTTGAGAAGGAAATTTTCAAAAAACAGCAAAATATTTAATGTTCATTCATTATTCAGCAAAGGAGGAGCGATCGTGCCGACATTTACTTTAACTGCTTTTGATAAAAATGGAGAGACCCTATTAAACGAAACATTTGAAGCAGACAATGAAGAAGAAGCTAAAAAAATCGGCGAGCAAAAGCTGCGTGAACATAACTGTTACGATAAAACGCATCGTTGCACGACCTCAAGCGGAAAATTGATTTTGTTTCATCGTTAATGACAAAAACCCCGAAACATTCGGGGTTTTTTCCGTTTCATACCACTGTCCATCGTGTTTATTTGACGTGAATCGTCACCGTCCGCCATGACGCGTTCATGTTATGGTTCGACAGCTGGGCCGATCCTATATTCCCGTTTTAACAAATCGCGCGGGCAAACGATACGTTTGTTTTGAAGTGTGTGTCCGGGCCGCAAGCGGACGGTTCTTGCCCCACAGTCGCAAATATAAACAAAAAGCGGGTTTCCGATTTTAACGGATGCCCGCTTTCCGCCATATTTACGCAGAACGTTTAACGAAACAACTCGTCCATCATTTTCAGTTTTTCCTCTGTATAGTGTACAAAGTTTTCATTATATACTTTCGGTTCTTTCGGATTAGCAAAACGGGTAATCGCTCGCGTTTTCGGGTGGACAAATTTGCTTGATGCCCCACATCCGAGACCGATAATCGATTGTTGCTCTTCCATAATCATAATGTTATAAAGGCTTTCTTGTCCCGGAAGCGCATACCCTACATTTTCTAGATTACCGAGAATATTTTTCTGGCGGTACAAATAATAAGGTACATAGCCATGACGCTTTGTCCATGCTTCGGCGTTTTTCATCATCGTCTGAATCTCTTCACGGTCGGCCACTCTGTATTTTTCTTTGTTTTTTGTCATTTCTGACGCCCGTTTAAACGACAAAGTATGGACCGTCAATGACTCAGGCAGCAGCTTTTCTGTTTGCGCAAGTGTGTAGTTAAACTGTTCGATTCCTTCTCCCGGAAGACCGATAATTAAATCCATGTTAATGTTGTTCATCCCCATCTGGCGCGCCAAATGAAATTTTTCCACCGTCTCTTCAACCGTATGATGCCGGCCGATCGCTCTCAGCGTTTCCTGAATATAGGATTGCGGGTTGATGCTGATGCGGTCGATGTTCCACTTTTTAAGCACCTCCAGCTTTTCCGGAGTGATCGTATCCGGTCGTCCTGCTTCTACTGTTATTTCTCGGACGCGTTCCATATTTGGGAACGATTGATACATCTGCTCGTATAATCGATCCATTTCTTCAGCAGTTATACTGGTTGGAGTACCGCCGCCGTAATAAATGGTCGTAATATTGACGCCGCGCTCCTTTAAAAACTGTCCGACTTCTTTTATCTCATAATGGAGACCAGCTAAAAAGGCATCAACCGAGCCTTGGCGTCCATTAATCGCATAGGCTGGAAACGTGCAATACGCACACTTTGTCGGACAGAATGGGATGCCGATATAAATGCTTACTTCATGGGCAAGGTCATATAAATCGGGGACAACGGTTAGTTGCCGATCCACAATTTTTTGCATCAGCTGAATTTTTTCTTCGGTTATTAAATAATCTTCTCGAAGCTGGCGATGCGCTTCCGTTTGTGACAGACCTGACCGCAATTTTTGGTGCAGCAGCTTAATCGGGCGCACTCCGGTTAAAATTCCCCATTGCTGAATCATTCCCGTATATTCTTGAAAAAGTGTTAGATAAACATGAAAAACCGCCTGTTTCCATTGTTTCAGCCGCGCTTTCTCGTCGTGGCACAAACGCAAATCTGTTTGATAATCATGCTTCCATTCATGCCCGCTGGCCGTTTCAATGAGCATCCCGTTCACGATGCCCATTTCTTCTCCATGCAGCGAAAAGGTGGCAACTATATCAGCAGCGGAAGAAGCTGGTTCAAATAATAACTCATATTCTTCAAAAAATAATCCTGTTATCACTTCAAGCGGGCGCTTAATTTGTTCCAAGGCATGTAATCCGTAAATTTGAATGCGCAATGATATCACCTTTCTACGTCAAACTTATTTAAGTGTACAGAAGGCCGTTTATGCTCGTCAAGTGACGATTATTTCCGAACATCATAAAAGGCTGAGATTTCATCTCAGCCCCCTTTCATCGCTTCATTTTCAATTTATGCAAAAACTCTGGACGCTGCTGCTTGCGAAAATGCTCTTTAATCATGTAAGCAACCCCGAGCTGTTCGTTAGAACGCGTAATCCAGTCCGCTGCCTTTTTGACCTCAGCAGGCGCATTTCCCATTGCCACTCCTAATCCCGCCGCTTCAATGGCTTGAATGTCATCGATTCCATCACCAATGACAACCATTTCTTTTAATGAAATTCCTAAAACATCCCCAAGTCTTTTGAGTCCATCTAGCTTGGAGACACCGCTTGGCACAATTTCTACTTTTCCATTCGGATGTTCAATCATATCAACCGTTGGAAATTCCTGTCCTAGAAGAGAAGTCACCTCTTTTTTCTCTTTTTCATTGGCAAAATATACGTCAATTTTAGGAACAGCAATTGGATCATCGCGCAGAACATCACTTAGCGAATCAACAAATTGAGTTGGATAAAAAAACGGATCTCCAGAAGACAGCACGGTTTTTACCACCAATTGCTTCTGAACCTTTTTACGATTTCCAAGCGAGTATCGTTCATGCATGAGCCGAACATTGCATGAATAATTTTCCAAAATTTGCACAATATTAAATGTCCGTTCCTCTGGAATGGTCGCCTCATATAATTTCTCATTTAACGATTTTCCGATGATCGCTCCTTGAAACGTGATAATCATCGTATTTAATTTTAACGATTTCGCTATTTTTCGCGCTGATAGCAAATTTCGCCCGGTCATTAATGTCACATATACTCCTTTTCGTTTGACAAATTCCACTGCTTCCTTTGTTTCCTTTTGCAGACGCCCATTCTGTTTTAAAATCGTCCCATCGATATTAAGAGCAAGTAATTTATAAGACAAAGCAGCTTCCCCCTTTTCATGTTGTCACACTTGCCTATCACATAGCTATGACAAGTAGGATAAAAAAAGAACACTCAATTGAGTGTTCTCCCTTATTCAGCAAATGAGCGATATAATTCTTCAAGCGGTTTCATGATGATTTGGTTCATGTCGGCAATTGTCATGCTCATGCGCTGTTCAAGCGCCATAAGAGTTGATAATTTTTCATTTTGCTGTGTCAGCGCCATTGCTTTTTGTGCTTGTTCCACTTCTTCTGGAGAAATGGCCGCTCCCGTAAACTGCTTTTCGTGTAGCTGCAGCTGCAATTGCCGGAAATGATTAAACATGCGATAGGCAGTTTCATCGCGACGCACCGCTTCATACGCCCGCTTGAGCTGCTGGAAATCCTCGCTCGTGCGAATCGCCTGCTCTAATTGTTGAGCCAGTGTATACAATGAATTGGACATAAAATAGCCTCCTAAAGATAAAAATTACGGTTATTCCTAAACATATGCGCTCCTAAAAAAC
Organism: Anoxybacteroides rupiense; assembly: GCF_014196195.1. GTDB lineage: Bacteria > Bacillota > Bacilli > Bacillales > Anoxybacillaceae > Anoxybacteroides > Anoxybacteroides rupiense. Next base: position 309,829 of record NZ_JACIDF010000004.1, read on the forward strand.
AATATGACACCAAGTGATCAAGCGAGCTCCTCAGCCCATATATAACGGATGAATGAGTGGGGCGTCCGATCCCTTGCCGAATGGATGGCAAGAAAATGAAAACATATCACTACTGTTGGGGATTCCATTCATTTGCTAAAAAACAAACTGATAGGGCTTAACGTCAGCTTTTTTGCTTCTTCCTAATATTAACGCGACCTGCTAAAACCACAATCCGACAATCGCTTGAAAGATTCCGATGATTCCTCCCAAGAGCGCTCCTAAATACGTAATCATCTTAAATTCGCGCTGTGAAATTAACAGAATCATTTGCTCAAGACGTTCAACAGGAAATTTTTCCACTTCTTTACGAACAATATCAGCGACTTGCAAGCGTTCGATAAGCGCTTCTACTTGACCAATAATCCATTGCCGCGCTTTCTCTATTGACTTTGGAATCCATTCATTGATAATAGGCTCACGATACATAGCTGCAAGATCTGCTACTTTTTTCTCCCATATTTCATTTTGATGAATGGCTTTTATCACCCAATTGCGCAGCGACTGCTGAATCCGTTCTTTCCCAATAAAAGCTTCCGCCTCTGCAACAGAAGCGGCGGACCATTTGTGCCACTCATCCAATAAAAGCTGGGCTAGCATTTGTCTTGTCCCTTGATGTTTAAGAAATTTAATCACTTCTGGCTGGACTTTGTCAACAAGATTTACATTACCTAGAAACATTTGCAGCATGTTTCCCAACATGCCGCGACCAATAAAAAATTCGTCAATCATTTGGGCAATCCGTTGTTTTCCATCCTCACTTTGAAAATAGCTGAGCGCCCGATCTGCGATATAATCAGCAAAAGCACTTACCCTTTTCTCTACTTGAACGCGCACCTCAGCTGGCAGGACATCATAAATCCTTTTATTTCTTAAAGGAGCTAGTGAGCTTTCATACGTATCTTCGAGCCATTGTGCTATTTTGGCATCAATCCATTCTTTCGGGGCTCTCATGCCAAGCTGGCGAAGCAGCCCGTCCACTGTTTGCTCGCTGCTCAGCCAACGATCGGCCAACTGTTGTCCCCATTGAATCACACCGTCTATCAGTTCAGCCTCCATCAACTTGCGGCGAATTCCTTCCGCTGTCAACAGATGCTCTACTACCATTTTCCCTAACTGATGCGCCAGTTCTTCACGCCGCTTTGGGATTAACCCTGGTGTAAAAGGAAGGCGTTTTCCATAGACATAAATCGGCTTATACGGACGAAATAGCATTTTTATCGCTAGCGCGTTAGTGACTCCTCCGATAATCGCACCAGCAGCAACCATAAACAGCACATACAAAACGGTTTCCATCTTCCTTCCTCCGCTCTGATGTTTACTTATTTGCCTAATGTCTCATTATATCGTTTGTTCGGTGAAAGCGCAAATAGGTGACAACGGAGGAAAAGATGGTCGATCATTTCTTGCACCAGCTTTATATAAGCTGTGCTTGTTCTCTCTCTTTCTGCATCCACTGAAAAAAACAACGGCTATGTTCCAATGAATGCGTTAGCGCTTGCTCTGCCGCATATTTCGGTGCTTTCGCGAGCTGAGTGTACATGCGATAATACAGCATGTTTTTTTCTATCTCATGAAAAAACAAAGCTGCCACCATTTCTTCAACGTGCTGCACAGCTTGACCTTTATCATTTAAGGCTCTTTCATACGGAATTCCTCTTGATACCATAAATAAATATTTCCATATTTCATGCTGTTTTTGTTCTTTCGCGATATATGAAGTCAGCCATGACTGCCATTGTTCATCACATAGTTTCTCTAACAATTGCTCCGCTAATTGCCATGTCACAAATGTAGCGCGAATCGCTTGTTCTAGCATATCCAACATATTTTCCCTCCTACTATGCTTGTCCATTTGCCTTCATATATATGAATGAAGGAGTTTATATATGACAAAATAAACTTAACAAGCAAAGGAGGGTGGGAAGATGGATCACAAGCATCAAAAAGATTCCTGTCACGAAGGACGCGATAAATATTACATGGACATTGATCGCATGATTAATGAAGGAATGGCAGGAGGTTACGTACATGCGCGCCATGAAGCAACAAATATTGAAGAAGCACATGAGCTAATAGAAGAAGAACCGCCACATGAAATAAGCTAAAAGCAGATGCCGATTTTCCTTTTTACAGGGAAAATCGGTTTTTTTGTATAATAAACAATAGAAGACTGACGGCGAAAATAAGGAATCGGGCCAAGATAAAATCAGAATATGACCACCATAGCTGAGGGATTTTATCATTTCCCTAACACCGCGATATCAGTTCAACTGGCAACTAAAATAGATTTTCTCCGGAGTCTCGACGATCAGATAAGCCTGCTTCATTATCCAAAGACTGAAGCACCATCACTTCCATTCATTCGACTGTGAAATGGTCCATTGTTCCGCCATAGGTCCGTCAAAAAACAATAGGCTCCATCCAAAAGTTAAAACTATGACAAAGAAAGGAAGGCGCACAATGCTCGAACAATTAAAAGCTCATTTTAAAGATGCGCTGCTCATCAATGAACAAACAGAACAAATGGATAAATATGAATGGTTTTATACAAAACAAGGAGATCGAATCGGTATTTTAAAAAAAGCACTGACCGAGCGGGAAAAACAGCTGTTGTCCATCTTCTTTATCCCTATGCTCCAGAATCAGCGGCTACTGACAAAAGAGGAATTCGCTTGGCATTGTTTTGTTATCCAAGGAGATGATACACCGCTTCGCCTTCTTGATAACCACTCTCCTTATTACCGCTTTATTCACTTTCAAACCAAACAAACTGCAATAGATCAAGCGGACTTCCACGAAGCAATAGCCGGTTTGCTTGATGAAACATTTATGATTATTTGGGAAAATGAATATGGGGGAGTGATTATAGAAAAGCGACTCAGCCAGGTGGAAAAGCATCTTCCGTTTCTTGAGATGATCGATACCCTTTCAAGTGATTTTTATGTAACGCTCCATGTATTCATTGGCCAAACACATCCAAATCATCATGAGCTTTATCGCCATTTTCGCCTTGAAAAACAATATTTCCACTGGGCTAAAACATACATTCAAACACAAACCGTTTATACGATTGAAGATATATTGCCGATCGCATTGATTCATCATCATCCAGATTCGGAAACCATTCAACATCTCCGCTCCATCGTTCATAGCATTGATGATGAATTGCTCGAAACCATCAAAGTATTTTTTCAATGCAATTTAAATGTTTCATCGGCTGCCAAAAAACTTTATATGCACCGCAACAGCCTGCAGTACCGCCTCGATAAATTTATCGAAAAAACAGGAATCGATATTAAACATTTTAAAGGCGCGGTCGCTGTTTATTTAGCCATCTTAGCAACTGAATCCATAAAGAATCACTAATTCATCACGCTGCCTAAAATCTTCGCTATTTTTTGTGCACATTGTCCATTTACGCCTTCCGCTATTTTCCGTATGATGAAGAAAAAGTGAAAACGATTTCGCGGAGGGATTCAAATGGCTGAGCTTCGTTTAGAGCATATTTACAAAATCTACGATAATAACGTAACGGCTGTAAAGGATTTTAATCTCCATATCCAAGAAAAAGAATTTATTGTCTTCGTTGGCCCATCAGGATGCGGAAAATCGACAACGCTTCGGATGATTGCTGGCCTTGAGGAAATTTCAAAAGGCGATTTATATATTGACGGCAAGCGCATGAATGACGTAGCTCCAAAAGATCGCGATATTGCCATGGTGTTTCAGAACTATGCGCTCTATCCGCATATGAGCGTTTATGACAATATGGCATTCGGATTAAAATTGCGCAAATTCCCAAAAGCAGAAATTGACCGTCGTGTTCGCGAGGCTGCCCGCATTCTTGGACTGGAACAATATCTTGATCGCAAACCAAAGGCTCTATCCGGTGGTCAGCGCCAGCGCGTTGCCTTAGGGCGCGCCATTGTCCGCGATGCCAAGGTGTTTTTAATGGACGAGCCGCTTTCTAACCTTGATGCTAAGCTTCGGGTGCAAATGCGCTCAGAAATTGCAAAATTGCACCAACGCCTAGAAACAACTACCATTTATGTAACACACGATCAAACTGAAGCCATGACGATGGCTACCCGCCTTGTTGTCATGAAGGATGGCGTCATTCAGCAAGTAGGCACGCCAAAAGAAGTATATGAAAAGCCGGAAAACATTTTTGTCGGCGGCTTTATCGGATCGCCGGCCATGAACTTTTTACGAGGAACACTGGAAGATGGCCAATTCGTAACCGGTTCCGTCACGATCGGCATTCCTGAAGGAAAAATGAAAATGCTGCGCGAACAAGGATATGTAAATAAAGAGGTCATCTTAGGCGTTCGCCCAGAAGATTTCCATGACGAGCCTGTGTTTATTGAAGCTTCACCAACTACGAAAATAATCGCAAACGTCGAGGTGGCGGAATTGCTCGGTGCTGAAACGATGGTTTATTCGCAAATCAACGGCCAGGAGATCGTTGCTCGCATCGACGCTCGTACAGAAATTAAACCAGGCGAACAAATCGAGCTGGCCCTCGATATGAATAAAGCCCATTTCTTTGATACTGAAACGGAACAACGCATACGGTCCAGCAATGAATAATGCCCTTCAATATCTGCCGCATCAATAGGGAATTTAAGCGGTCTTTTAGCCGTCAAATGTTTCAGCCCAATCGCATGATGAATGAAGCGGCTCAGTTGCGGTCATGAGAAACAGGCCAAATATCCAAGGCAAGCCCGTCACTTGTCTCCAGCTATTGAAACCATTCCTCATCATATAGTCAGACGGAAGACAAAGCCCACATAAACTTTGTCTTCCGTCTTTTTACGCATCATCCATTCATGCACTGCGCTTGACAAACAAGGACAGTGGTACAGAATTCAAATGTTGATTATCAGTCTGCCCTCTTCATGAAGCAGATGTCACTCTTTTATAAAACGGACCTCCTCTATTCGACATTGAGGACAATAAAACAAATGAACACATTCATGATGTTTCAACGTCATTGGATATCCATCCACTTTTTTCATCGTATCAATCTCCATATATGGGCTATAATCATCAAAGTAGTCTGTTATTTTACCGTGATCCTCCAAATCTGTCCCACAGTGGGAACAAAAAAAGATTCGTTCTCTTAATCCATTGCAAAGCGGACAAATATTCATCTGTGCATCCTCCTGTTGAAAAGCTACCTCTTCTCAATATTCCCAAATAAGCATAGATAGATGTACTCGTGCTGCTAGTTAGCCATTGAACGCAACAATGATCGATATCACTTTGATCTCTATATTTCTCCTCTATGTGAACAGAGCATAATTCATGGCATCAGCAAAACGAGCACAAACCCGTGTTTTTTTACAAATTCTGTCCATTCATCATATATACATAGCACAAGAAGCAGCAATCAGTCGATTGGAATTGGCACCATGATGATAAATGTTTTTTGGTCAACTTGACATTTTCACATTTATATAGATCCAGCGTCTGAGTCTGTTTTTTTGACAGCCGGATCAATGGAAAAACGCCGCTTTACAGAGCCATCAATAGGTCTGTGAAAGCGGCGTTTTTCCGAATCTTCGTCACGTGAATGTGCGGTGATATTTCAAGCTGAATTGATACAAGTGTAAAAATACCAAAAATTACTAAGAATGAATGAAGAATAATAATAAAAAAATGTTTCAAACTACTAGTACTACTTTCACATTCACTACATTGGGGTTCGCCAAGTTGGGCAGCATGCATCAACAGCATGCGGCGCTGGTGCAAATCCAGCCAACCCACCATTTAAATACTTAAATTAATAAGGAGATGATTTAACATGGCTCGTAACAACAACTCTAATCAAGTACTAGTTTCTGGTGCTCAACAAGCGATTGATCAAATGAAATACGAAATCGCACAAGAATTTGGTGTAAATCTTGGAGCTGAAACAACTTCTCGTGCGAACGGTTCTGTTGGTGGAGAAATTACAAAACGTTTAGTTGCTATGGCACAACAACAACTTGGTGGCCAGTATACTCGATAAAACTGCATATACATGGCAAAAAGCCCCGAGCAATGAATCGCTTGGGGCTTTCTCATTATTCGATAAGCCGCAAAAACTGTTTGGTTCGTTCATGTTGAGGGTTTATAAATAATTGTTCCGGTTTTCCCTGCTCAACAATGCGTCCATGATCCATAAAAATAATTTCATCTGCTACTTCTTTTGCAAACCGCATTTCATGCGTTACAACAACCATTGTCATCCCTTCGGCGGCCAAATCTTTCATCACCTTTAGCACTTCTCCCACCAGTTCAGGATCGAGCGCTGACGTCGGCTCATCAAAAAGCATGACTTCCGGCTCCATCGCAAGTGCCCGAGCGATGCCAACCCGCTGCTGCTGCCCTCCCGATAATTGAAATGGATATTGATCCGCTTGCTGAACCAATCCTACCTTTTTCAGTAAGTCCATGGCTTTTTGGCGCGCTTGTGCTTTCGCTTCCTTTTTCACCGTTACCGGTCCTTCCATTACATTCTCAAGCGCCGTCATATGAGGAAACAGCTGATAGTTTTGAAAAACCATTCCCGTCAACCGCCGGAAAGCATGAATCTCCTGCTTGGCAACGGATTTAGCAAAATCAAGCTCCTTTTCTCCGATCCTAATCTTGCCCTTATCAGGTTTTTCTAGCACATTGAGGCAACGCAGCAAGGTGGTTTTTCCAGATCCAGAAGGTCCGATAATAACAACAACCTTCCCCTTTTGAATCTTCAGATCGATTCCTTTTAGCACCTCAACTTCGCCAAACTGCTTATATAAGCCTTGTACAGAAATCATCATTTCTTATCTCCTTATCGAGCAATGTAACGATTCAAACGTCTTTCGATCCGATCTTGAATGATCGATAATCCAAAGCATATGACCCAATAAATCAAGCCTGCTTCCGTATACACCAGCAAAAACTCGTAGTTAGTCGAGGCAATTTCTTGCGCTTTTCGAAACATTTCTGTTACAAGAATTAAGGAGGCAAGCGATGTATCTTTCACTAAGCTCACAAACGTATTCGAGAGAGGCGGGATCGAGACGCGGGCCGCTTGTGGAAAAATCACACGCCGCAAGACTTGTCCATAGCTCATGCCAATCGAATAAGCAGCTTCCCACTGTCCCTTTGGAATCGATAAAATCGCCGCACGAATAATTTCAGAAGCATAAGCACCGACATTTAATGAGAACCCAATGACAGCTGCCGGAAAAGGATCAATGGTGACCCCTAAATTCGGTAAGCCGTAAAAAATGATAAACAGCTGAACGAGCAAAGGAGTTCCGCGAATAGCCGATACATATACTCTGGCCATTCCATGAAGCAGCTTGATGCCGGAAATGCGGGCAAGCGCCGTAAGAATCGCTAATAACAATCCGATAAAAAATGTAATAATCGTTAACGGAATCGTATTATATAAAGCTCCCTTCACTAGAGGGAGAAGGGAGCTTTGAGCGATTGATGCAAGCCGCTCCAAACGATCATGATCCATCATTATGTTATTTAGATAACTTAGATACATCTTGACCAAACCATTTCTCTGAAATTTTTGCGTATGTTCCGTCCTTCATCATATCTTGTAAAGCTTGGTTAACAGCTTCCACCAATGAATCATTTCCTTTTCGGAACATGAGACCGCTTTGCGAAGCATCTTTGTGTGTAGCGACAACTTTAATCGGCGCATTCGGCTTTTGTTTTAAGTAATCAAGCACAGACAATCTATCATTAATCGTAACATCTACCCTTTTTGAGCTTAACAATTCCACTGCCTGATTAAAGCCTTCCACTCCGACTATTTCCGCGCCGTATGAACGTGCCAAGTCGGCAAAATTGCTTGTCATGGATTGGGCGGATTTTAATCCTTTGATGTCCTCAAACTTTTTCACGTTGTTGTTATCCTTATGAATCAGTAAAACAGCAGCTGATGTCGTATACGGAATAGAGAAATCGTATTTCTCTTGCCGGTCTGACCGAATGCCCACTTGGTTGGCGATCATATCAAACCGCTTCGCATCTAACCCGGCAAACATCGCATCCCATTGCGTTTCCATAAACACTGGTTTCACACCCAGACGCTTGGCCACCTCTTTCGCAACCTCTACATCAAAACCTGTTAATTCCCCATTTTTGCCATGGAAGGTGAATGGCGGATACGTTCCTTCTGTACCGATGCGAAGCTCTCCGGCTTCCTTTATTTTTGTCAATAAATCCGTTGAATTTTTTGCTCCATTATTTTTCGCTCCATTATTCGCTTCCTGATTGCCGCATCCGCTTAACAGCAACGCAGCACTAATGAGCAATAAAGAGCACATAGTAAACAGTTTTTTCATTGATGAACCCCCATTATTCCTATTGGCTTTATAACATATGTCATCATAAAAGAAATAAAAGAAGTTGTCAAATCCATTGTTTTTTGACAAGCTGATGATGAGGAAGAGAAGCTAGCAGACTGCCTTCGGAACGCATAACAAAGGCTTTCTTTTTAGAATAAATCAGTAATTTATATTACAAATGTTGATGATCTATTTATTATAGCTGCCAATAAAAAAAGAGTGTTCATCACTCTTTTCAGACTGTTGCCAAGCGCTTTCTCGACCTTCTTGATTATGCCTAAAATAGTTGTAGACAAAGTCCAATTGGACTTTGTCTACAACTTACTCCATTACGCATTTTCAGCAATCGGTTCATTTAATGAAACAAGTACCTTGCGGATTCTTCGGTTTTCCACTTGACGAACCGTTAACGTAAGAGGGCCATATTGGAGCGTTTCTCCGACGTTTGGAACGCGCTCAAACATTTCGAATATCCATCCGCCCAGTGTATGAGATAAGCTTTCCGGCTCATCAATCTCCATCAGTTCACAAAACTCATCAAGCGGCAACTCGGCATTTAACTCATAACTGTATTCATCAATTTTATGAACATTTTTTACCGCCTCGTCATGTTCATCCCATATTTCTCCAACAATCTGTTCAATAATATCTTCCAATGTAATCAGACCAGCTGTTCCCCCGAATTCATCCACAACAATGGCCATATGCACTTTACTTTTCTGTAAAGCCGGCAGCAAATCGGAAATTTTCATTGACTCCACAACAAAGAGAGGCTTTCGCAGCAGTTCGCGAATATTCACATCCCTTTGCTGGACAAGCTGGCTAAAAAAATCGCTTTCGGACAGGATACCGATCACATGGTCAATATCTTCCTCGTACACAGGAATGCGCGAATACCGCTCCTCTAAAAAAATATCGCGGATTTTTTCGATCGGCATGCCGGCCTCGACAGCGACCATATCAATGCGGGGCGTAAAAATTTCGCCAACTAAAATATCATTAAAATCAAGCGAACGATGGACAAGCTCCTTTTCTTTATTATCGATAATCCCTTCTTCTTCGCTTAAATCAATCATTTCTTTAATCTCTTCTTCTGTTACAGACGGACCTACGATGCCATGTGTCAACCATTTTGTCAGTTTTCCTTTTAAACGAGCGAACAGCAATGTGATGGGAAATAGCATTTTGATAAACACGTACATCACACTTGAATATTTCAAAGCGACCGATTCAGCGTGTTCTTTTGCAATCGATTTCGGTAATATTTCCCCAAAAATTAACAAAAGAAACATCATCGCGATACCGCTGACCAACAGACCGACATCTTCTCCTAATAAAGGAAACGCCATTTTGGCAGCGATCAAGATAGCGGAGATATCGACAATGTATTTCGCTACAATCACGGTAATTAACACATGGTCTAAATGCTCTGCAATATAGAGAACTCGCTTGCTTCCGTTCCGCTGCTCGTCTGCATCATGCTTAAAACGCGCTTTATTTATCGAAGAAAACGCCGCTTCTGCTGAAGAAAAAAAGGCTGACAAAAACATCAATAAAAGAAGTGAAATAAGAAGGCTCAGAGGCAATTCTCCCAAAGAATATTCACACTCCTAAACCGTTTCCTTGTTATTATTATCCATTCTATTTATATGTATTATCATATCAAATTTTTCACAAAATGCCTATAGCATAAACAGTGCAAAAAGCTGCAGTCATACGACTGCAGCTTTACGAATCTAAAATCACAGCGCCAATCACAAAAATCAATGTTAACAGCGAAGCAATATTTAACGTAACCGATAGCTCCTCCATTTTTTCCCCCTCCTTATTCATCGACAAAATCCCCCACCTATAAGGTAGCACTTTCTTTGGAAACAAACGAAATAAAAATCGTACAATTTATTGACAGATTCAAATGGTTCAAACCAATCCTATGACCCGGCGCTTTTTTATTCCTTGATTTGAACACCATCTTTTAGCCTAAGGAAGAAGGGAAAACTTTAGCCGATCACCGAATGCTTCACAGCGCCACGAAAGCGACTGAAAATCGCATGGTTCAGACCTTTGCTACACATTTGTACTACACCGCAGTTGACCTCTTCTCTCTTTATTTCACCTTCAAGCCGGCTGATTATAGCGCTTTTCCTGCATAAAAAATCCCTCTGAATAATCAGAGGGCGAGTTATCCTAAATAACGATAATAAATCGTTTTGGCTGTTTGAATATCTTTCGTCCCATGAATGAGCGCACGCCCATCCTGAAAGATGACAAAGCGATAGTCTCCAAGAGAAACCGACAGGAGATACGGGTTAGCTTCCGCAACCAATCCTTGTCGCAAAAACAATTGCGCCAGCTCCTGCAAATCATAATTGCGCTTTGTAGCAGGGCGAATTTGCACGGAATCCCGTCCGCATAATACGGCCGTTTTCGTTTGCATTTCATACGATAAATAGGGATAAGTCGGATGTTGACCGCAAGATGGACAATGGCTCTTTTTCACTTGATCCACACGAATGGCGGCATATTGATTATTCCAAACATCAAAAGAGACTAACTTCCGGCGAAGTGAGCTTTTATCTCCGACTAATAGCTTCAGCGCTTCTGCCACTTGATAAGCAACGACCATTTGTACGGCTGGGCTGATAATTCCGGCTGTATCACATGTCGGACCGCCCGCAGGTAGCGTTTCAAGCAAGCATTGGAAGCATGGCGTCTCTCCAGGGAGAAACGTGTAACTTAATCCATAACTGCCGACACAGGCTCCATAAATCCAAGGAATGCGATATTTGCATGACACGTCGTTAATGGTCATGCGCGTTTCAAAATTATCGGTCGCATCAATGATGACATCTGGTTTAAGCTCGCTTGCTATTCTTTCCAATTCCTCCGCGTTGGCATCGCCAATGATCGCTTGAATGGAAACGTCCGAATTAATTCGTTCCAGCCTTTGCTTAGCGGCAATCGCCTTCGGAAGACGTTGTTTCGCATCCTCCTCACTATATAATTGCTGGCGCTGCAAATTGCTCCATTCTACATAGTCGCGATCGATCAACGTTAATTGGCCAATGCCTGCCCTTACAAGCGCCTCGGCACTTCCTGTTCCTAATGCTCCCGCTCCAACAATCAGGACATGCTTAGTGGAAATCCTTTGCTGTCCCTCTTTGCCGATAGGGGCAAACAACTGTTGGCGTGAATACCGTTCATTCAAACAACGCTCATTCCTTCCGTTGGGCTGCTTGCTGTCGCATACCGTTTCCGCGGAATTCTTCCTGATTCGTAGCCAAGGCGTCCTGCTTCAATGGCCAGCTTCATCGCCTTAGCCATTTTTACCGGATCTGCTGCGCCAGCAACAGCTGTATTTAATAAGACGCCATCGGCTCCCATTTCCATAGCAAGCGCCGCATCCGCTGGGCTGCCAATACCTGCATCTACGATCACAGGAACTGTTGCTTGCTCAATAATAAAGCTTAAATTGAGGGGGTTAATAATTCCCTGACCTGAACCAATTGGGGATGCTCCTGGCATGATCGCATGGCATCCCATCTCTTGTAATCGTCTTGCCAGCACGACATCATCCGATGTGTAAGGAAGTACAATAAATCCTTCCGCTAAGAGCTTTTCCGCAGCTTTTAGCGTTTCTACCGGATCAGGGAGCAACGTTTTATCGCAACCGATCACTTCCACTTTAATCATATCACATAGACCAGAAGCTTTGGCTAATCGGGCAATGCGTACAGCCTCCTCTGCCGTTTTCGCACCTGCTGTATTAGGAAGCAGCTTATATTGGGTTAAATCTAACTGTTCGAGAAAATTAGGCTGGTTGGGCTCAAAAATATTCATCCGCCGTACAGCGAATGTTAAAATTTCAGCTCCCGACACTTCAACTGCTTCTTTTTGGATTGAAAAATTCGGGTATTTTCCTGTCCCTAATAAAAGCCGTGATTGAAATTCATATGGTCCAATTTTTAACATCATCATCCGCCTCCTACAAAATGAACAATTTCAATGCGATCTCTATGACACAAAGATATTTCAGCATAACTAGGCTTCTCGATAATATCCGCATTCACTTCAACGATGACAATCTTTTGATCTAATTGAAAATGAACAAGTAAATCAGCAACTGTTCGAACATGGTCAGGCACATGAACCATTTCTCCATTAATCAACAATTCCATATTTATTCACCTCTACACTGTGCTTATGGCATCGTGATGTCTTGTCACAGCAAAAGGGGTGATATCAAGTTCTCCGCTTCCCTTCCCTTCGACAAGATCCGCGATGAGCACCCCTGTAAGCGGGCTTAATAAAATGCCATTCCGATAATGTCCAGAAGCAATCCAAACATTTTGATAATGAGGGTGCTTTCCTATATAAGGCAAGCCATCTTTTGTTTGCGGTCTGATACCTGTCCATGATTTCTCCAGCTCGGCTCCGCCAATGCTTGGAACGAGCTCTTGGGCTTTTTCAAGCAAGTGAGTGACTCCTTGTACGGTTACCTTTTGATCAAAGGTATGCGGAGTGGAAGTCGCTCCAATTAATATTCTGCCGCCCCTCTTCGGAACAAGATAGCAGCCATTTTTAGCAAATAACGTTGCTTGAATAAGCGGCTTTTCTGTTTTAACAAGCAGACATTCTCCCTTAACAGGATAAATGGAAAGCGAAAGACCCGTCTTTTCGAGAAATAGCGCAGACCAAGCCCCGCCAGCCACAACCACAGCGTCTGCTGCAATCACTCCTTGATTGGTACGGAGTTCATATAAACCTCCCTGCTCTTTTATATCGATTACTTCCGTAAACTCATGCCACTGCGCTCCATATGCCATGGAAGCTTTAGCAAAAGCAAGCGAGAGATGCGGGGCGCTTACTTGTCCGTCTTCAGCGATGTACATAACTCCCTTAAGCGTTGGGCTCACATTCGGTTCAAGATTTGCCAGCTCCGAAGCGGACAGCCATTGAACAGGCTGTCCCATCTTCCGCCAAAACTCATAGTGTTCTTGAAGCGATTTTTGCTCTTCCTCTGTCACGGCTACTTTTAGCATGCCTTTTCGCACATAGCCAATATCGATGCCGGTCAGCTGCTTTAGCTCCTCTGCAACTTGTCCAAACATGGCACGGCTTTTCAAAGCCAATGAAATCAGAGGGCTATCGCTTGCAAATTCCGACTGCGCTCCAAGCATCCCTGCAGCCGCACTGGATGCTTGACTCGCGATTCGCTCCTTTTCCAGTACGACTGTGCGTACATTTCGTTTCGCTAACTGAAACGCGATTGAACCACCAATGACTCCGCCGCCAATAACCGCAACATCATAATGATTATGAGCCATCCTTACCCCTCTCCTTTATTTACATGCCGATCCTTTCGTATCAGGATCACATGCTTGCATAGCATAACGTTTTACCTGAGCCAACGGATCCTTCGCTAAAAACACACCGGACATCACGGCTACTCCGGCAGCACCTGCGCACCATACTTGTGAAACATGATCAGGTTGAATCCCGCCAATAGCGATGACAGGAATGCGAATGGTTGCAGCGATTTCCTGCAGCTCGCTGACTCCTCTTGCCGGTATCCCCGCTTTACATTCTGTCGGAAAAACATGTCCATATATACAATAATCGGCTCCATCCCGCTCCGCTTCGATCCCTTCTTCTAATGAATGAATGGAGCACCCAACGAGAAGCGACGGAAAATGAGCTTTGACCGCTTTTACTGATAAGCTATGATACGCCAGCTGTACTCCTTTTACCCCGCAGGCAACGGCTACATCGACCCGGTCATTTACAATGATCTTTTTGGCTGGCACACCAGCATAAAGTAGAGCCTCAATCCATTTCACCAGCTCTTTTGCTGTTTTGTTTTTTTCTCGTATATGAATCGCATCCACATGCGAATGAATGAGCGAAGAAATGGCAGCAAACTCTTCAAGCGACTGAGTTCCCGTTGAGATGACATGAAGCGCTTTCTTCATCAAAATCCCTCACTAACGCACATCTGTTACTGGAATATACGGCAAAACGATTCCTGTATAGCAGGCAAGGGCCGTTATGCCAATGATGATCAGCAAAAAGATAACATCATATTTGCTAAAGCCAATTTGATAATAAAACGTTCGATTGGTCTGATTAGAAAACCTCTTCGCCTCCATTGCCACCGCAATGCGCTGTGCTCGGCGAATGCTTTGCGATAAAAGCGGAATCGCGTATCGCTTTAGCTTGGTGTTGAGCCCGCGCTCCGCATCCGCTCCACGTACTTTTAAAGCATTACGCACGGTCTGAAATTCCTCCAGCATAATCGGCAGCAAGCGAATTCCTGCCAAAAAGCTGTACGCATATTTGGGCTTCAGCTTTAACTGCTGCATCAGCGAATAAAACAAGTAAACAGGACGCGTGGTTAAGGAAAAAAGCAAGCCTAAAAGCGCAAATGATAAAGCGCGAAAACCGAGATGCATTCCCCTTAAAAAACTTTCTTTCGTAACATGCACAAGTCCCCATTGAAACCAAGTCGTTGTTCCCTCCCCAAACATCGTCATGGAAGAGGCGGTCGAAACAAAAATCACGAAAAAAGGGACAAAGAAAAGCAACAAGTATTTAAGCGGATAACCAGTATAAAGGAAAAACAACAGCAAAAAGCCAAGCGAAAAATTCATTAATACATTTGGGTTATGCACGAATAACACAGCCACAAATAATGCCAGCATCACGAGCAATTTTAAGCTCGGATTCGTTCGGTGAAGCCATGTTTCACGATAGCTTATATTCCATCTCATGGCTCGCATCCTCCTTGCCTAATTCTTCATCAGCTGTCGTTTTCCTAATGATCGGTTCATCATGAACGAGCTTTCCTTCAGCAATGGTCCATCTTCTTGTGGCAAAATGCTGCACAATTTGTTCATCATGAGTGACCATCATAATCGTTGCTCCTTGCTCCCGGTATGATTCAAGCAATTCTAATAGCGCGAACGTATTTTTGGCATCTTGTCCAAAAGTCGGCTCGTCCAATAAAAACACTTTTTGGCCGCCAATGATGGAGGCCGCAACACTCAAGCGACGCTTCTGCCCCATAGACAGCTGATAGGGGTGCTGATCTCGTTGTTTTTCCAAGTGAAAGGCCGCCAACAGCTGTTCAACCTTTCTAGAAATTTCTTCTTCCGTGCGCTTTTCTAAGCGAAGAGAATAAGCCATCTCTTCCCAGACGGAATGGGTCACAAACTGAAACTCTGGGTTTTGGAAAACAAAAGCCATATGGCGAGCGATTTGTTTCGTTTTTTGCAGCTGTTTGCCATAGAGTTCATATGTGCCCTCGGTTGGAATCAACTTCATGAGCGCATGCAGCAGCGTGCTTTTGCCCGCTCCGTTTTTCCCCGTTACCGCAATCCACTCTCCTTCGCAGACACTTGCTTGGTCGATGTGAATTTTGGCTTCTTTTTTGCGATATCCTTTCATTTCTTTTAGATAAATGATTTCATGATCTGATGCAGAAGCTGGCTGTTCATTTCTCCGCTTTTTCCTATAATCCTCCCAAACTCCCGGATACCAAATTCCTTGTGAAGCAATCACAGATTTATAGGTTTGAAAGATCGAAGCCGCATCGCCGTCCGCGATCATGTCTCCGCTTTCATTAAATAAAATGATGCGGTCCACGAAATCCAGCACATGTTCAATTTTATGTTCGACGACAATCACCGTTTTATCATGAGCAATTTGTTTTACCGTCTTCCAAATTTCTGCGGTTCCCTCTTCATCAATCATCGCTGTCGGCTCATCAAGAAACAGTACATCAGGCTCAAGCGCAAGAACCGAAGCAAGCGCCAGACGTTGCTTCATTCCTCCCGATAGCTCATGAATATTTGTATGTGGCTGGATTGATAATCCAACCATTTGCAGCAATTCACAAATGCGATCATCCATTTGTTCACGGGGCACCCTGATATTTTCTAACGCAAAAGCAATTTCTTCATCCGCAAACGGCATGCAAAATTGCGAATCAGGATCTTGAAACACATATCCCCAGTTATCAGGCACCTGAATATGTTTCGCCTTCATAGGAATGTCCACTGAATGCGGAATTAATCCGCAAAGCACTTGCAACAGCGTCGATTTGCCGCATCCAGATGGACCTAACAGCAATACTTTCTCCCCTCTTGAAAAAGAAACTGACAAGTCTTTAAACAGCAAGCCTTCTTTTCCGGGGAATTTGAGCCGCAGCTGGTCAACAAAAGCTACGAGTTCCATTTTCTTCACCCTTTAACGGTCTAGCTGATCATAATCTTCTTTTGATGCGGAACGAACCATTTGCGTCACTCCAGTGGCTTCAAGTGCTTTCACTAAAGAGGAAGCAAACACGCCGGAAATTAAAATCGCGCCAACAAACCGTGCAACAAAGAACAATGTTAAATTCCATGGAGCCAGCGCTTCAATGTATCCTTTATAATAGTCCATAATTAACGAACCAATGGTTGAGCCAATCGCCGCAAGCGACACAACAAACACATCAAATCGCTTATAGCGGAACGCAGCGAAAGCAAGCTCTGCAAACAATCCTTGTACGACACCGTAAATCAATACTTCAAGTCCCCACTCAGAGCCGGTCACAAATTCGCTTGATGAAGCAGCAATTTCCGCCAAAAGGGCAATACCAGGCTTGCGAATAATTAAAAAGGCAACAGTAGCGGCAATGAACCACATTCCATAAATGAGTTGATCAAGATGGAAGCCAAACGGCTTAACAAAATAGTAGAATGGTCCCCATAGCTTATACACAATTCCAAATACAATGGAAATGACAATTGTAATTAAAATATCAGCTAATTTCAATCCCTTGGTTGTCTGCATCCTTTACTTTCTCCTTTCCTTGAATTGGCCATGTTTCTAAACGGTACGCCATTTCCCAAAATGAATATTCGTATTGGCTGCTAATGATAAAATGCTGTTCCATTCGCTTGCGATCCGCTTCCGACACGTTTTCTGCTACCGTATCTAATCGCTGAATTTGTTCTTCCACTAACTGACGGAACCATTCCGATCCATAAGCGGCAATCCATTCTTGATAAATCGGCTCCTGCGGCGTACAATGCTTTAATCTCTCACCAATTTCGTAATAAAGCCAATAGCATGGTAAAATAGCAGCAATCACATCGCCTAAATGACCTTCATACGCTGCCCTGTACAAATGAGAAGTATAGGCGTAAGCCGTCGGTGCCGGAACGAACGAAGCTTTTTCCTCCTCCGTGATTCCGAGCTGCTTTGCAAACTTCTCATGCAAAGATAGTTCCGCTTGCTGAGTATTTTGCGCATGATGCGCCATCCGCGCTGTTGTTGCCAAATCAAACGCTCGTGCAGCTCCAAGCGCTTGTACTCTAGCAAAATGGCTTAAATAATAGGAATCTTGCAAAACATAATAACGAAAGCACGCCAGGTCGAGCGCTCCCTCACCAAGCTCCTTGACGAATGGATGATGAAAGCTTGCCTCCCAAATAGCGTCTACCTTTTGACGCAATAACTGTGAAAATGACATGTCAATCCCTCCTTCATTTGGAAACATATCCATGCTTGAATCAATAAAAAACCACTTTCTTTCGCGAGCGCAAAGAAAGTGGTTTACAAACATTTATAAAGCCAGTACGCCACTTCCACTTCCCTACGCTGGCATAATCCAGATCAGGTTCTAAGGGTCTCAAAGGCACACTTTGATCTCAGCCTATCTAAAGGCCCCCCTAGTGGATGATTAGAAGCATGGATATAAAGTTATTTAAATTTATCATATCACTGTTCGTATGATTGTCAAGTCTCCCCTCCTATCATTGCTTCCTAATCGGCAATTCTGTATGATAGAGAAGGCAAATAACTTAATTTAATGGAGTGAAGAATGTGGCAAACGTTTTTTTGAAGCGAAAGCGCAAAAAGCGGCTGGAGCAAGGCCATCCTTGGATTTTTCAAAGTGAAGTAGACTACATTGAAGGTGATTTTGAACCAGGCGATTTTGTGAACGTCTATAACCATCAGCATTACTTTCTCGCAAAGGGGTATATTAATCCTCGCTCACAAATGATTGTGCGCGTCTTAACTCACCATGCAGACGAAGAATTGAACGAAACATTTTTCATGGAAAGGATTCGTCAAGCATGGGCATATCGGGAACGAATGATTCCAGGTGTCCGTTCTTGTCGCGCCATTTATGGTGAAGCCGATTTTTTGCCGGGGCTTATTGTCGATAAATACGAAGATGTACTTGTTGTGCAAATTCTTTCCCTTGGAATGGAAAAGCGAAAAGACTGGATTTTAAAAGGCTTGCTTGAAGTATTTCAACCAAAAGCGATTTATTTGCGCAATGATGTATATGTCCGCGAGCTGGAAGGGCTTGAGCAAGAAAAAGGATTTTGGTACGGCACATGCGATACAGAAGTGATCATTGAAGAAAACGGGGTAAAATACATCGTTGATATTGAAAACGGGCAAAAAACAGGGTTTTTCTTTGACCAACGGCAAAACCGCGCCGCCATTCGCCCGCTCATCGACACGGATACAACCGTTTTGGATTGTTTCACCCATACAGGCTCGTTTATGCTCAATGCTTGTTTATACGGAGCAAAGCATGTCACCGCTGTCGATATTTCCGATCACGCGATTGAGACAGCGAAACGAAACGCAGCACTAAACGGTTTTACGAACGTTGATTTCGTTGTCGCCAATGCGTTCGATTATTTGCGAGAGGCCGTGCACGAAGGAAAGCAGTGGGATGTCGTGATTGTTGATCCCCCGGCATTCGCCAAATCGGCTCACTCTGTTCCAAAGGCCTTGGGCGGATATAAGGACATTAACTTAAACGGTTTAAAATTAGTAAAGGATGGGGGATTTTTTGTTACAGCCAGCTGCTCCTACCATGTCCATGCTGATATGTTTCAAGCGATGGTGGAAGAAGCTGCATTTGATGCAAAAAAAATTTTGCGCCAAGTCCATTGGAGCGGAGCCGGCTATGATCATCCGAAGCTGCTTGCTGCCGATGAAGGCGATTATTTAAAATTTGCCATCTACGAAGTGCATTCACGCAAATGACGGACATCAAGCACGATGTCCGTCATTTCACCATCCTTTTTTCTGGCGCAATTGCTGAATATGTGCAGTATGATGCTTCCCATGCCAAGCATACATAGCCACAAATGTATATAAATCGATTTTCGTTTTGGTCCCTTCATGATAGAACGTTTTTTGAAAATCTTCTGTTGCCAACGATTCAAGCAGCTGTGTCCAACGTCCATGAACTCCTTCAAGCAAACGCAAAGAAAGCTCGACTGACACCGAACGTGCATCGACCGTTTCGGCCCAAGCATTTTCATCAAATGGTTTAATGGAAGGAGCCGCTTCGGTAATCGTCCATTTTGTGCGCAAAAACGCATTCATGCTGGCATCCGCCATATGGTGGACCACTTGCGCTACCGTCCAGCCCCCCTCACGATAAGGTGTGTTCAACTGCTCCTCATTGAATCCACTGACAGCTTCACGCATCGCTGTTGGCAATTGACGAATATCAGCGATCCATTCCTTTATCTTCTCTTCTTGAAACAAAGCTGGCTTTTCAAATTTTCCAATCGGATAGCGAATATCATTCATTTCTTCATCCCTCCCACTTAACCATTCGCCCTATCACTAAGTAAATCCTTTGTTTGTTCCTAACAAAAAATACACCGTATCTATAAAGTATAGATCTTCCCCCCTCCCCTTTGTTTAGAGATGGGAGACTTCTCCGTAGATCTGTTATTGACCATTGAAAAAATAGCGCTTCTTCTTTCCAATCCGCTATCAATTCCATTTTCTATATCAAACATAAATGCAAGCGATGAACAACCAACCGCTTCCAGAGAATTTCGTTCGTCTGAAAGCGATGCTGTTCGGTTGGACGGACTGAAATCGATGATCACCTGCCCACTTTGAGCAAATGTTGACTCATCAAACGATAGATCATTGCATAGGCTCCAAATGCTAAATTTGATTTATATAAACACGCGCTTCGTACGGCCGCAGCTTAAAACGGGTCGCGTTTTTATGCGGCTTGACCTCATAGTTTTGCAGCGCTAAATGGTCTGAAGATAGTTTGATGGCATCATAGCGATAAAGAACCGATTTAGGGCTCAAATTGACAATCACAACCGCTTGTTCATGCCCAAGTGTCCGCGTATAAGCGTAAATCGCTTGATCATTTTCTAAAATTAGATCATACATGCCGTAAACCAATACTTCATGTTCCTTGCGCAGACGAATCATTTTTTTATAAAAGTGAAAAACCGAATGAGGATCGTTTTGCTGCCTTTTTACATTGATCGTTTTATAGTTTTCATTGACTCCTAACCATGGCGTTCCTGTAGTAAAGCCGGCATGAAGCTCGTCAGACCATTGCATCGGCGTGCGGGAATTATCGCGTCCTTTTTGCCAAATCGACGGCATGATTTCTTCATGTGAACGTCCCTTTTCCCGCTCGATCCGATAAAGGTTTTTAATCGCAATATCACGATATTCATCAATCGATTGAAAACGGACATTGGTCATCCCGATTTCTTGTCCTTGATAAATGAACGGAGTTCCTTGCATGAAAAAGTAGAGCGCCCCCAGCGCCTTGGCACTTTCGTTAAGATATTCCTTATCGTTTCCCCATGTTGAAACAGAGCGAGGCTGATCGTGATTTTCAAGGAACAAAGCATTCCAGCCGCCATTTTCAAGCCCTTTTTGCCATTTCGTCAACACACGCTTCAATTGGCGGACATCCACTTGATGATTGATGGTTTTCTCCCATAATCCCAGATGTTCAAATTGAAAGATCATATTAAAAATGCCTTCTTTTTCTCCTACCCATTCCCCCGCCTGCTCCACCTTTACGCCATTCGCTTCTCCGACAGTCATAATATCGTATTGCGCAAACGTTTGCATTTTCAACTCTTTTAAATATTCCATAATGCCTTCTTGATTCATATGGCCCGCAAAGGAAGGAACGTAATCCAACCCCTTGGGATTCGGCAAGTCTGGCAGCCCAGGCTTTTTCTTAATATGAGAAATCGCATCAACACGAAAACCGTCAATCCCTTTATTCAGCCACCACTTAATCATTTCATACAACGCGCGGCGCACCTCATCATTTTCCCAATTTAAATCAGGCTGCTTCGCCGCGAAAACATGCAAGTAATACTGTTTTGTCAACGGATCATATTCCCAAGCCGATCCGCCAAAAATACTTTCCCAGTTATTCGGCTCTTTTCCATTTTTACCATCGCGCCAAATATACCAATCGCGTTTCGGGCTATCTTTTGCAGAACGTGACTCTACAAACCACGGATGTTCATCGCTTGTGTGATTAATCACCAAATCTAAAATGACTTTCATGCCGCGGTTATGCGCTTGCTGCAACAGTTCGTCAAAATCGTTCATATCTCCAAACTCTTCAGCAATGGCATAATAATCACTTATATCATATCCATTGTCGGCATTTGGCGATGGATAAATCGGACAAATCCATATGATATCGATTCCAAGATCGTGCAAATAATCAAGCTTTGAAAGAATGCCGCGAAGATCCCCGATTCCATCTCCATTGGAATCCATAAAGCTTCGCGGATAAATTTGATACACAACCCCTTCTTTCCACCATGCTTTATTCAAAGTAGTACCTCCTCTATTCATCGACATGCAATATCCTAATTATTAAGTTACATGATCCGCTATCGAGATACAATACACTTTGAGAAAAAAGTAAAAACGCTCCTGAATGATCCCCAATCATAAGCATACTCAAGACGGACAATAGCCTTTTTCGTAGCGCCATCGGATACCAGGATTTTTCACAGGAAGTAACAGCCATCATCAAACAAAGGAATACTTGCCGATGATAAACCGAAAAGCAAATAATCCCACCATTCATAACTTAAAGCCTGTAAAAAACATGGGCGGAGACAAGTCGGTGAACTTGCCTCCGCCGCACCAAAACGCAACCAAGCGGCGAACAACTAGCTGCTTTCGACTGCTCCCTTTTCAATTATTCATTCCGTCCACTGAAACGTTCTTGCTTCTCGCTTCTGTCCATTTTTTCCATTTGAAGCTATCCATATCAAGCAAATCAAACATCGTCCCTTCTCAATCTATCCTCTTTGCCGCTCATATAACTTTAAATGATGATACACAGCTTTAAGCAACGGGGTAGTGATTTGATGCTGCTTCGCTAGTTGAAGCAAATATCCTTGCAAATGATCGACTTCGACCATTTGCCCTTTTTCCATATCGCGCTGCATGGAAGATTTCATTTGCGGCGGCATGCTATTCATTTGCGCCCATTGTTTTTCCTCAATGCCGTCTTCAATTGGGGCCCCGTGCGCTCTCATAATGGCTCCGATTTCTTTCAATAAAGCTAAAAGAATTTCTTGCCCGTATTCTCCTGAGCACACCAGACCCATCGGAACACGGAATAATGTCGTCACACCAGACATCGCTGCAATAAATAAATATTTGTGCCACATATCAGTGACAATTTGTTCACTCAACTCAAATCGTGCATTGCATGATGAAAACAGATCATCAAGTCTTTTCACCCGTTGGGTAATCTCACCTGACCATTCACCGAACTTGACAGTGTGAGTAGGACTTGATTGAATAATCGTTCCATCTTCTGCAAGGGTTGTTTCAATAAAACAAAGTCCTCCCAATACGTTCTCTTTTCCAAACTCCTGCCAAAGCAAGTCCATGTGCGCAATACCATTTAATAGCGGTAAAATAAGCGTTCCTTCTCCTACATATGGCTTGACATCGCGAATGGCTTCAGGCAAATGATACGCTTTGTTAGAAAAAATGACAACATCAAACGGTACTGCTTCCTCTGCGGCAACAAGCAGCTTGGGAGTTAGCTGTGCGTCACCATGGACACTGCGAATGACAAGCCCTCGTTTTTCTAATTGCTGTTTTCTTTTTTCGCGAACAAGAAACGTGACATCTACTCCTTTTTCCAGCAGACGACCGCCAAAATAACCGCCGACTGCTCCAGCCCCCACTACTAATATACGCATCTTTGATTCCTCCTTAGCAGATTGGATGAAACGTCCCTAAACCGACAATCCTTCACCGATAAAACAAAATAAAGGCTCCATAAAAAAATCCTATCATGTTCTCTGGCATTTCTAAACAGCAAAGAAAGAGAAAAGGGAGATCAGAATCCCCCTTTTTTCAGCAACACCGAGATACTTTTCCACCTTTGGCGTTATATCTTGCATCTTGTGCCTCGCAAAAAAACTCCTTTCGCGACTTAATCGGTTCTCCCGGGTGATGCGTTTTCATATGTTCAACATAACGTTCATAATTCGGCACCCCAACAAGCAAATCGAAAAATTGCCGCCGATATTTGATCATATTTGCTAGAAGCTTACGCATAATGCTTAACCCCATTTCCATCATCCCGTGGAATATAAGGAGCTTCTTTAAGAGGTGTTGCTTTATTATTCAATACTTTAATCCAAATGTTAATCGACGAAATGAGCACAGCTAAAACGACGAGCATAAAAATGCCGCATAACGCTGCATCTACATAATCATTCATAATAATTTGCCGCATTTGCGCTTCTGTCGTCGCTGGTGCTAAAATATTGCCTTCGTTTAGCGCATTTCTGAATACTTTCGCATGTGATAAAAATCCAATTTTAGCATCCGGATGGAACAATTTTTGAAATCCAGCTGTCATCGTTACAACTAATAGCCACACTGTTGGCACTAACGTTACCCATGCGTATGCCTTTTTCCCCATCTTAAATAAAAGAGTCGTTCCTAATAAAAGGGCGATACCAGCAAGCATTTGGTTGGCAATACCAAACAGCGGCCATAATGTATTGATTCCGCCAAGCGGATCAATGACTCCTTGATAGAGGAAATATCCCCATCCGAGTACACATAAAGCCGTTGCAATAATATTGGCCGGCAATGAATCGGTTTTAGCAAATGGTTTATAAAAATGTCCGATAATATCTTGAATCATGAAGCGGCCAACACGCGTTCCCGCATCAATCGTCGTTAAAATAAATAGCGCTTCAAATAAAATCGCAAAATGGTACCAAAAAGCCATAAATGCTTTTCCACCAATCACTTTTGAAAGGATCACTGCCATCCCAATAGCCAAAGTCGGTGCACCGCCTGTACGCGATAAAATCGTTTGCTCCCCTACATCTTTGGCCAACTCTGTCAATGCGTCTGGGGTAACGACAAATCCCCAAGATGAAACCGTTTGGGCAGCCTGGACTACATCTGTGCCAATAGCAGCTGCTGGACTATTAATCGCAAAATAAACCCCTGGTGTTAGCACGCATGCTGCGACAAGAGCCATTACCGCTACAAACGACTCCATAAGCATCGCCCCATATCCGATTGGGCGGGCATGACTTTCGAGTTCGATCATTTTTGGCGTCGTTCCGGAAGAAACAAGAGCATGGAATCCAGAAACAGCTCCGCACGCAATGGTGATAAATAAAAATGGGAATAAATTTCCTGAAAATACAGGTCCTGTTCCATCCACGAATTTGGTCACAGCAGGCATTTGCAAATCAGGTACAACAACAAGAATACCAAGCGCTAGACCAACGATCGTTCCGATTTTAAGAAAAGTGCTTAAATAATCGCGCGGCGCTAGCAATAGCCATACAGGCAACGCCGAAGCCACAAATCCATAAGCAATCATTAAAAGAGCAATTGTCTCCCCTTTAAATGTAAACATATTGGCTAATGTCGGATGTTCAGCCACATGCTGTCCCGCAATAAGGGAAACAATCAGCAGAACAAAACCGATCAATGAAGCTTCCCCTACGCGGCCTGGCCGCAGATAGCGCATGTAAATTCCCATAAAAATCGCAATCGGAATCGTTGCCGCAATGGTAAACATTCCCCACGGGCTTCCTACAAGCGCTTTCACAACCACCAACGCTAACACGGCTAATAAAATAATCATGATACCTAAAATCCCAAGCATAGCAACAAGCCCTGTGAAGGAGCCCATTTCTTCTTTAATCATTTCACCAAGTGACTTTCCGTTGCGGCGCATTGAAGCAAACAAAATGACAAAATCCTGTACCGCACCTGCTAGTACCACACCGACTACAATCCAAAGCGTGCCCGGCAAATATCCCATCTGTGATGCCAAAATAGGGCCAACAAGCGGGCCAGCTCCTGCAATAGCAGCAAAATGATGTCCGAATAACACCCATTTATTCGTCGGCACATAGTCTTTTCCATCATTCATCACTTCAGCTGGTGTTTTGCGATTATCATCCAGCTCAAATACTTTCTGCGCAATAAATTTGCTATAAAAACGATAAGCCACTGCATATACACACACCGCTGCCACAATGAGCCAAATCGCATTAATCGTTTCGCCGCGGTGCAGAGCCAATACCGCAAAGCCAATGGCTCCAATGATCGAAATCAATCCCCAAATCACGATTGATTTAACCGCTTTCAAAATCCTCTCCCCCTTTGCACTAAAAAATTATACTCTACTCACAGCGATTATACTAACTATTCTGAAAAGTTACCCAAATATTTTCTTAACATGAACAAAACTAGACATAACATGTCAAATTACACACCTAACATGCACCATTTTCAAATTCCCGATCTCAATAGGAACAAAATGTATATTTTCAATAAAATGTAATTATATAAACTGTAAAAAGCGGAAATGATAAAAATAAGGCAGGGCTCTTTTTCTATATACGAGGCGATATAGGATATAGTCGATGATCAACAAATAAAATCCATTAGTAAAGGGTTAAGAAAACGTGAAAGCAATTGAACGGTTGTTATGGAGTATTGCTTTACCAGGATTCGGACAGCTTTTGAATCAAAAGTATTTCAAAGGAACCATCTTTATTTTATTAGAATTTATTGTAAACTCTCAATCCCGATTTAATGAAGCCATTCGCCTGAGCTTTTTGGGAAAAACAATCGAAGCAACCCAAGTCATTGATTTTCAATGGCTTATGTTTTATCCGTGTTTGTATTTTTTTGCAATGTGGGATGCTTATAAAGATGCTGACGGTGGTCGCTCTCCTTACGCTTTTCTTCCATTCGTTTTTTCAGCTTATTTTGTCACAGTTGGACTGATGTACTCTTCCCGCGTTACCATCTTCGGCATTTTTTTTGGACCAATTTGGCTGCCAATGCTCTCAGTTATTCCTGGTGTGCTCACCGGTTTACTGATTCGCTCGCTGCTTATTAAATTTCTCCCACTTCAAAAATAAACGCGCCGATCGAGCGCGTTTTTTATTTTTCCACTTCAGAAATATTATAGTTGAATTTTCCATTGATTTATTATATGATGATACCAGTGCAACTAACAAACACAATATATTGTATCGAAGAATAAAAACAAAAACTATATATAGTAGAACAAACCACAAGTAAAGGTGTCCCTTAGGACTTAATAGGGAATCTGGTGTAAATCCAGAACTGCCCCCGCAACTGTATGTGCGGACGAAATGGAAGCTCCACTGTATACGAAAGCTTATACGGCGCGTATACGGGAAGGATCCAAAGTAGGAAGAAGCACAAGTCAGGAGACCTGCCTTGCTTGTTTCGTTTCACATTCTTCGGGGAGGGAGAAGATGAAGCGATGGTTTAAGAAGGGAAGTTTTATTCCTTTTTATACTATCGTTTCATCCACTCAATCCGGAGTGGATTTTTTTATTGGAAAGAGGAGGAGCCGATAATGACGTTTACTTTTCAAACCGTTTCTCAAGAAGAATTGATTGCCTGGATTCATGATCTTACAAATGAATTTCCTCATCTAGACACATCCGAATATATCAAGCGTGTGCTTCGCATGATTCAAAACAAAGACACTGCGTCCTTCGAACAAATGGCAAATGATTGCATTCTTGAGGGACTTTCATATATTAGCGAAGCAGAACCAGACTGGACCTTTGTTTGCGCCCGCATTTATTTACAGAAGCTTTATCACGAAGCAGCTCAAAATCGCGGTTATCATCCAAAAGAACGCTACGGTGATTTTTACGAGCTGGTCGCTTCTCTCGTTTCCAAGGGAGTTTACAACCATTCTTTGCTTGATGATTATGAAAAAGAAGAAATTAAAGAGATTGGAGCGATCATCAATCCAGAAAAAGACAAGCTATTTACCTATATCGGTCTCCGCACGCTTGCAGATCGCTATCTTGCCCGTGATTATGAAAGAAATTTATATGAACTGCCGCAAGAGCGCTTTCTCATCATCGCGATGACATTGATGGCCAAAGAGCCAAAAACGCAGCGACTTGCCTTTATCCGAGAAGCATACTGGGCATTAAGCAATTTATATATGACGGTTGCCACTCCGACTTTAGCCAATGCAGGAAAAAACTATGGTCAGCTATCAAGCTGCTTTATCGATACGATTGATGACAGCCTGCAAGGTATTTACGACAGCAATACCGATATTGCTAACCTTTCCAAGGCAGGGGGCGGCATTGGCGTCTATCTCGGAAAGATTCGCAGCCGCGGCAGCGATATTAAAGGATTTAAAGGGATTTCATCCGGCGTGATTCCATGGATGAAGCAATTGAATAACACCGCTGTCAGCGTCGATCAGCTTGGCCAAAGAAAAGGAGCCATCTCTGTCTACTTAGACGTGTGGCATAAAGATATTTTTGCTTTTTTAGATGCCAAATTAAACAATGGCGATGAACGGATGAGGACACACGATTTATTCACAGGCGTTTGCATCCCTGATTTATTTATGGAGCAAGTAGAAAAACGCGGAGATTGGTATTTATTTGATCCACACGAAATACGACAAATCATGGGATTCAGTCTAGAAGACTTTTATGATGAAGAAAAAGGGGACGGCAGTTTTCGTCAAAAATATTGGGAATGCGTTCAAGAAAAGCGCCTTTCAAAAGAGAGAGTTCCAGCTATTGAAATTATGAAAAGCATTATGCGCAGCCAGCTAGAATCAGGCACACCATTTATGTTTTATCGCGATGAAGTGAATCGAAAAAATCCGAACTCACATCTCGGCATGATTTATTGTAGCAACCTTTGCACTGAAATTGCCCAAAATCAAAGCCCGACCGTGATGGAAAAACAATATGTAAAAGATGGGAAAATCATCATTGAAAAAATCCCTGGCGATTTTGTCGTCTGCAACCTATCATCGATCAATTTAGCTAAAGCCGTTATGGACGATGTGCTTGAACGGCTCGTCCCTATTCAAATGCGCATGCTTGATAACGTGATTGACTTAAACCAAATCCCTGTTTTGCAGGCACAGTTGACAAATCAAAAATATCGGGCTGTCGGACTAGGCACATTTGGATGGCATCATTTGCTCGCTTTAAAAGGCATTCGCTGGGAATCAGAAGAGGCCGTTTATTATGCGGACGAGCTTTATGAACAAATTGCTTATCTCACTATTCAAGCAAGCATGGAGCTTGCTCAAGAAAAAGGCAGTTACCCAGCGTTTTCTGGATCTGATTGGCAGACAGGGGCCTATTTCGATAAACGTGGCTACAACACTTCCAAATGGATTCATCTGAAAGAAAACGTAGCTAAACATGGAATGCGCAA
Source organism: Anoxybacteroides rupiense (assembly GCF_014196195.1). Lineage (GTDB taxonomy): Bacteria > Bacillota > Bacilli > Bacillales > Anoxybacillaceae > Anoxybacteroides > Anoxybacteroides rupiense. The sequence continues at coordinate 338,784 of NZ_JACIDF010000004.1, forward strand.
CGGCTATGTGATGGCGATTGCTCCCAATGCTTCGACATCGATTATTGCCGGCAGTACCGCCAGCATTGATCCGATCTTTTTGAAGATGTATGCCGAAGAAAAAAAAGATTATAAGATTCCAGTTACAGCGCCAGACTTAAACGAAAAAACAACTTGGTACTATAAATCAGCCTATCATATTGACCAGTATTGGAGCATTCAACAAAACGCGATGCGACAGCGCCATATTGACCAATCCATCTCATTCAATTTTTACGTAATGAACACCATTAAAGCAAAGGATTTATTAGCCCTTCATCTTGCCGCTTGGAAATCCGGTTTAAAAACAACCTATTATGTTCGTTCAACATCAAGCAACATTGAAGAATGTGAATCATGCGCAAGTTAATATAAGGAGGAGTTATGATGACATCTGCTTTAACGAAACGAATCATTATGGACCCTGAAGCGCCCAACCGTTCCACGCGAATCATCAACGGACGATGCTCGAATGTGCTCAATTGGGACGATATTGCCTATCCTTGGGCATATGCTAAATATAAACGAATGCTCGCCAATTTTTGGACACCATTTGAAATTAATATGTCCCAAGATGTCAAGCAATTTCCATTATTAACCGCACGTGAACAGGATGCTTTTTTAAAAATTATCGGCCTGCTAGCCTTACTTGACAGCATCCAAACAGATTATGCAGGAAAGGTTGCTGATTACATTACCGACTCAAGCATCAACGCGCTGATGATCATGCTGGCTCAACAGGAGGTCATTCATAATCATTCTTATTCTTACGTACTTTCTAGCCTCGTTCCAAAACAAAAGCAAGATGAGGTATTTGAATTTTGGCGAAATGAGCCTATATTGCGGAAAAGAAACGATTTTGTCACAAACGGATATAAAGAATTTGCCGAGCAGCCAAATGTAGAAAATTTATTAAAATCCATTGTCTATGATGTCATTTTAGAAGGCTTATTCTTCTATTCCGGCTTTGCTTTCTTTTATAACTTGGCACGCAATCAAAAAATGGTGGCCACAAGCACTATGATTAATTATATTAATCGCGATGAACATATCCATGTCGACTTATTCGCAAAAATATTCCAAGAGGTTCTGCGCGAATATCCAGAATATCGGACAGATGACTTAGCGGCATTTGTTCAGCAAACCTTTATTCAAGCGGCCGAATTAGAAATCGAATGGGCGAGCTTCATGATCGGCCATGATATTGAAGGCATTCATCTTGAGGATTTACATGATTACATTAAATTTTATGCGAATGTCCGCTGCCACCAGCTTGGCTTCGAGCGTCCATTTGAAGGCTATCGGACAAATCCGCTCCGCTGGATTAAAGCCTATGAAGAAGTAGATCTAGGCAAATCCGACTTTTTTGAACAAAAATCGCGACAATATACAAAAGTGAATGTCGATAATGGCTTCGATGAGCTCTAACAAAGCATCCGCCAATCATTCATGGCCGATGAGCCGGCAAACAAAATCCATTAAACATCCCGTCATTTCTATTTCTGCATCAGAAGGACTGAAAAACGCTTGGCAGACAAGAAACACAGCCGAACGCAAACACAAATCAAACCAAGGCGTTCACGAATAGACAAATAAAGCCTCCCTGCCGGATAAAAGCGTTTCGGCAACAGTCTAAAGCCGCCAATCATTGATTGGCGGCTTTAGCTTCCCCTTTATTATTTTCTTTTCCCTTTTTGATCATGCCAGCGCAAACGACTCCAGCAACGACAAGCAGCTCAAAACCATATTTAATCACAGGATTAGCAAAGTATCCTTTTAAAAACGGCTCATCAACAATCATCTTTGAAGCGGTCCACGCAAGAATGGCACCACCGATTGTAATAATGATTGGAAAACGCTCCACCCATTTCAAAATAAGGGTACTGCCCCACACAACGACTGGAACCGAAATGAGCAATCCCAAAACGACTAATAAAAAGCTACCATGCGCAGCTCCTGCTACTGCTAATACGTTGTCTAAACCCATTAACGCATCAGCGATAATAATGGTTCGAATCGCCTCCCACATGCTTTTCCCTGCCTGTACTTCATGCCCTTTTTCTTCCACCAATAGCTTATAGGCAATCCAGATGAGTAAAACTCCACCGACTAGCAGCAAACCTGGAATTTTTAATAACCATACAACAGCCAGGGTTGCCACGGCGCGAATGACAATCGCTCCAACCGTCCCCCATAGAATCGTTTGCTTTTGTTGCTGTTTTGGCAAATTGCGTGCCGCCAGCCCGATTACAATCGCATTATCTCCAGCTAATACTAAGTCGATAATGATAATAGATAAAAGAGCGGACCAAAACTCCATTGAAAATAACTCCATTTAGCATTTCCTCCTTCCATTACACTCCGTATTTACGCTTTAAGTGATGTGGCGATGCTTCTATCATTTTCTGCAAAATCCACATAAAAATTGCCACATCATCAAAAATACCAAAAATACCTAACCAATCAGGGAGCAGATCAAACGGAAAAACAAAGTAGGCAAATATGATCAGCACATATGTCATCTTTTTAGAAAGCGGTATTTCATGAGAACAAAAAAATCCAACTAAAAATGGGATCAAGCGATAAGTGTGAAAAAGCAATCTCGCTTTTTTCCAGGCTTTTCTCATTCTCTTCCTCCTTTCTTCATGTAATGAAAAAAGACCTTTACCGTTATGGTAAAGGCCTTCTATCAAAACAGACCTTTACCATCGTTCGGTAAAGGTCTTGCTAACAACATCACCGTTGCCAACAAAGCCGAGGGTATATGCCACCCTGAACTGACGACTTTGCTGTAAAAGCTACTCCCCTTTTACGCGCATTTTTCCTATATGCTTACACCCTTATAATAGTCGATTGGCTATAGACTGTCAATATGTACTTGGCTCAGTTAGCATTTTTTGGACAAATTGCTTGCCAAACTGTTTGCAACTCTCCCTTTCTTCACTAGTCGGTGCCAATTCAATCTTTAATCCTTCCAGCACAACAGCTGCCCCTAATTCCTGTAATTTTTCCACTAAAATATCAACCGCGGCTCCGTATTTTTCATAGCCGGAATCACACGAGCCAAATACAGCTGCTTTTTTTCCTGATAAATGAATGGAATCCATTTCATCATAAAAATCAAGAAAATCGTCCGGCAGCTCTCCATCTCCCCATGTATATGCTCCCAATAAAATGCCATCATACGCTTCCAGCTCATCTGCGCTCGCATCCAGCACCTCTTTTACCTCCACTTCTATTCCCTCTTCTTGAATTCCTTCTAAGATGGCATTTGCTATTTCCTCTGTATTTCCTGTCATGCTTGTATACACCATGATTACCTTCATCATGACAATCTCCTTTTCTAAAAACGAATGATAATCATTATCAATAATCATTCTATTTGATAAAGATTATCATTGTCAATTATATTTTTTTATTTCGGTTCAATGAAAATTCGTTTCCACAAAGTAAGGGAGGCTCTATCAATAAATCCATGCTGGTTTTCCGATATTCACTAACCGTTTCGATGATTCTTTCGGTTCATTAAAACGGCTTTCTTATAGCAATTTTTCAACCCGAACGCCTTAACAAAATAAAAAAGCAGGTAGCCTCTGCTTTTTTATTCCTATTTTCAACATCATGCTTTCTGGACTCTTAATTGAATTCGATTTCCAAACGGATCGACTGTTGCTGCTTCTGTTCCTGTCCATTCAACTTTAGCCCCTATTGCTTTCAAGCTTTCAATCGCCTTTTCAAGCTCCTTTTCATGCGGAAAAACGATAGAAAACAAGCGCAAACCAAGCGCGTTTTCCGGCGGTTTCGGAGCTCCTACACCTATCCATGTATTCAATCCAATATGGTGATGGTACCCTCCAGCTGAAACGAATAATGCATGATTGTCCATGCGAATTGTAATATCAAATCCTAAACCTTGGTGATAAAATTGTTCTGCTTCATGCATATGGGCAACATGTAAATGAATATGACCCATTTTCGTTTTTGGCGGCAATCCTGTCCAAGGAGCGTGATCTGCCTCTGCTAGCAATCCCTCTACATCAAGTGACTCGGTCACCCCTTTGTATTCGCCGTTTTCTGCTTTTTCCCATTGCTCTCTTGGCCTATCAGCATAAATTTCAATGCCATTTCCATCTGGATCAGCCAAATACACCGCCTCGCTGAATTGATGATCTGATGCGCCTTGCAGCGGATAACCTACCTTCAGCAAATGAAGCAGCACACGTGCTAGGGTAGAACGATCGGGAACTAAAATGGCAAAATGATATAAGCCCGTCGTTCGCGGCGGTTTCCTTACTGTATCGCTGCTTTCCTCCAATACAATAAGCCGCGTGATCCCGTCAGCTGTTAGCACCGCTAAGTTTCCTTTCTGCTCTAATAGTTGAAGCCCTATCCATTTCGTATAGAAATGAATGGAGCGATCGAGCTTTGCGACACGTAAATGAACATGGCCAATCTCTACTTTCGGATGAATCGTAGATCTCATGAATGAAGACTCCTTTGATTTATTTTAATTTAATAATATTTAAATTCGAGATAAATAAGCAAGTGGTTAAATAAAAATATTTTACTTTTTATCATAAATATCAAATAATAATTAATATAAAAAATATAAAAAAAGAAATAAAATGGATATTTATCCATTTTATAAAAAATGAACAAAGAGGCAATCTCATTGTCCCGTTATAAAGGGAAAATCCTTTTAATTGTTAATACGGCAAGCTGTTGTCATTTACGCTTCAAAGCATCCACCTTATCCAACTGCCTTTTTTACAAAATTTCTCCCCAAATTTTAATAGCTGTTCCTAAAATTAAAACCGCTAAAATGATTTGAAGCGCTTTTGTATTCATCTTTTGCCCTGCTTTTGCCCCCAGCGGAGAGGCGATTATACTTGCTATAACCATAATCAGCGCCGGGATAAAGTCAACTTGTCCTGTCACAATTTTACCAAATGTGGATCCAATCGAAGAAATAAAAGTAATCGCCAACGAAGAAGCGATCGTCATTCTTGTTGGAATCTTGAGCACAACAAGCATAATGGGAACTAGCAAAAACGCACCAGCTGCCCCTACAATGCCTGACCCGATTCCAACCATCAATGCAAGACCCGCTGCAAGCCATTGATGAAAAGTAACCTGATCTAGCGGAACATCATCAATTCCTTTTTTAGGAATAAACATCATCATTGCAGCGAGCGCTGCAAGCACTCCATAAACAAGATTAATGCTTGCGCCTGTCATAAATTTTGAGCCGTATCCACCAATAAAGCTGCCAATTAAAATGCTAACACCCATATATAGAATAAGCTTTTTATTTAAATAACCACCTTTTCGATAGGCCCATACACCGCCAATGGTGGCAAAAAACACCTGCACCGCACTTACTCCAGATACTTCATGAGCGCTGAACGCGGCCAACCCAAAAAGCGGCGGAAGGTAAAGCAGCATTGGATACTTAATAATCGAACCGCCGATCCCCACCATTCCTGAAATAAAAGAACCGATAAAGCCAATGAGAAAAATAACAATAATAAAATTAAGCGTAATGTCCACTTGATAAATCCCCCTTTATCAAAGAAAGAAAGGGTACTTTATGCGTACCCCCATGCGTTTTTACCGCTTAATGTGTATGGTGTAGCGCGCAGCGATTAGGTCCGATCTCAAGTTCTTGCTGTTGTTCAGCATCCGCTTCCTTTAAACCACGATTAATGGCTACAATTTCCTCGAAGTTTGGCGGTGTTTCATTATTGGCGTTTTGTACTACCATTTCCACAAACTCTTCTTTTGATTGATTCTGCATCATCTCATTGCGGGCACGAATATTCCCAAGTGTATCTCCTACAAAGCCGGCACCATTCATCTCATCATCCAAACTCGCATAATGGCCTGGCAACACCACAACATCATCCGCAATAGCCGCTACTTTTTCGTAAACCGTATCATATAAATCAAGCGCCCATTCCGCGGCTTTTCCTCCTAAATCCGGTCGTCCCAATCCGCCTACGAAAATCGTATCTCCTGAAAAGAGCAGCTTATGATTGACAAAAAACGAAACACTCCCTGGAGTATGTCCCGGTGTTTTCACCGCCAGCACTTCTAATTGAACCTGTTCAAAATCAATCGTGTCGTGCATTTCTAACGGTTCAAAATGATAGACCGCTCCTTCGCTTTTCATTAAATAGTATTTCGCCCCTGTCCGCTCTGCTAGCTCTCTACCTCCAGAAATGTGATCGGCATGCAAATGTGAATCGACAATATGGGTAATATTCACTCCTTCTTCCCTCGCTACATCCTCGTACACATCAATAAAACGAGAAGGATCGACAACTAAAGCTTCTTTTCCAGAAATAACCATATATGACAAACAACCTTTACCGACTCGAATAAATTGATACACCTTCATGTTTTCATCTTCATATACCATCGCTTTATGCAAATGCTCGCTCCATGCTTGCATCCCATCGACAAGTGTAAAGACATTTTGGAATCCAGCCTCCTCAAGCTGTTCTGCTACAAACTCAGATGAACCACCTTTCGCGCAAACCACGATGACTTCCTGATCTTTTGGAATGCGATCCACTACTGCTTCGATCCCGTCTATTAATTCAAAATAAGGAACGTTTAAATACGCAAAATTTTTCCCTTCAATTTTCCAATCCTTAAAGTCACTTTCGTTGCGAACATCAAAGATAAAGACGTGCTCCTTCTTTAACACTTTACTTGTTAATTCTTTTACAGTCATTTGCTTCATAACCAAAATCCTCCCTTATCGTATGATGAAATCCCCCAAATCCCTCTCGCTTACATCTGTTCCTTCTCTAACGGTCCTGTCCACTGCGACATGCCAGGAATTACATTCCATACATGTAAAAATCCATATTCCATCAGCTTCTGCGCCGCTAGATCGCTGCGGTTTCCTGTTCGACAGATCACATACACATGGCTCTCTTTTGATATTTGGTCCATTTTTTGCTCCAATTCTCCAAGCGGAAGCGAAAGCGCACCAGGAATATGTCCAAATGCATATTCTGCCTGTTCCCGAACATCTAAAACAGTCGTGTTCGCTTCATTTAACCGTGCAAGCAACTCTTCGTTCGAAATAATATGAGGAAATTGTGGTTGCTCTTTTTCCTCATTTTCACCTGCCTTACGAATATAATGTTTTAGCACGTTCCCCTCTTCCATCGTTCCAATATACTGGTGTCCTGTGCTTTCTGCCCACGCTTTAATATCAGCTTTAGAACCTTTATCTGTAGCTTGAATCTCTAATACTTGACCCGGCTGTAATTCGTTGATGGCCTTTTTGCTTTTTACAATCGGCATTGGACATGATAGTCCTTTCGCATCAACCGTCATGTTTACATGAATCATCTGCTCTCCTCCCATTGCTTGACAGGCCCCTCCCATGCCAGCATGCCACCTGTCATGTTTGCTGCCTTATATCCATAGCGTTCTAACAATTGTACAGCTTTTGCACTTCTTCCTCCTGAACGGCAAACGATCACGTATTCTCGATCTTTTGATAACTCGTTCATCCGAAACTCAAGAAGTCCGAGCGGAATATTCAGTGCGCCTGGAATGGCCCCCGCTGCTACCTCTTCTGTTTCGCGAACATCAATAATATGCAGGCGATGCCCGCCTTTAAGCCGTTGCTCCACTTCTTTTGCTGTTATTTCCTTCATGTTTTTTCCTCCCCATGCTTTCTAGCGCCATGCATTCATGCCGCCTCTCACATTCGTCACTTGCTGAAATCCTAGCTTCTTTAACAGCCTGTTTGCTTTCGTGCTTCTCATGCCACTTTGGCAAATTACAATCACTTCCTGCTCCTTTGACAGCTCATGAGCACGCTTTTTCAATTCGTGAAGCGGAATATTTTTAAATCCATGAATATGATGAGCGTGAAACTCCAACGGTGTTCGAACGTCAATGTACTGCACTTTTTTATTGCCTAATTCTTTTTTTAAATCAGCCGCAGCGATCGTTCGCACACCTTTAGCCGGAAGAAAGCGGCTTGCGAAAAACCATGCGATCAGTAAGAAAAGAATGGTATTAATGATCGTTTGTGCCATGATTCTCACCTTAAATAAATAAATTCACATTTCCTTCTGAAGCATCTGCCAAGTAAGCAGCTACCCCAGCAAACTCAACACCTTCAATCAACTCTTCTTGCGTAAGCCCTAGAAGGTCGACAGTCATTTGACAAGCAACAAGTTTGACTCCTTGCTCTTGCGCCATTTCTATCAGCTGCGGAAGAGGCATCGTGTGATGCTTTTTCATAACACTTTTAATAAGCCTTGGTCCAACTCCCGCAAAATTCATTCGGGAAAGTCCCATTTTATCTGCCCCTCGCGGCATCATTTTCGCAAACATCTTTTCTAAAAAGCTCTTCTGGACAGGGATTGCTTCATCTTTTCTAAGCGCGTTGAGCCCCCAAAATGTATGAAAAATGGTGACTTCATGATCATACGCCGCAGCGCCATTGGCAATAATATAGGCCGCCATGGCTTTGTCGTAATCACCGCTGAATAAAACGATCGTCGTTTTTTTCTTGTTATCCGCCATCTAACTCCTCCTTTTCACAAATACATGTATAGGTATATTTTTTTACAAAAAAATAATTATGCTTTTTTGATCCAAAATGTAAATACGCCATTTTCCTCTTTCATATCCATCAGCTGATGTCCGCTTGCTTGTGCCCATGCGGCTAAATCTTTTTTCGCACCTTTGTCCGTTGTTTTCACCTCTATTACCTCACCAGAAGCAAGCTGATCGATAGCTTTTTTTGATTTCACAAGAGGCATTGGACATGACAATCCTTTGGCATCAACGACTTTTGCAATATTCATTAGTTAGTTCCTCCTTATTTTCATTTTTACCATTACCCCTATATGTATATTATTGCGCTGCAAAAAATTTGTCAACTCCTATTTTAAAGAGTTGACACCTTATTTTATCGGCTCTTTACTAACAACTCTACTGCTTCTTTTACAAGCTGCTCCGTCTGTTCTCCTTTTTCAATATTTTCTCGAATACAATGCTCTAAATTCGTGCTCACAATAACCGCCATGGCCCGGTCGATCGCATTTCTGGCAGCGGCTAGCTGAGAAACTACACTTTTGCAATCTTTTCCTTGCTCCATCATGCTGATCACACCTTTTACTTGTCCTTCGATTCGCTTAAGGCGATTTTTGATTTCTTTGCTATAGTCCATTTTGATTCACCTCTTTTTAGCCCTTGATTAGCCTGCTGATCTTCATTTATCTTCAAAAGCATTGCTTTCTTTACATTATAACATGTATATCTTTAATTATATACCTATAAAGGTATATATTCAAGCACTTGCATCGCGTTGCTCCATATATCATCATTTAAGCGGAACAACCGATGAGGCTGTCCCGCTTCTTTGCATGACCTATGGCTGACTAATCAGCGACATAATGGTTTCTGGATCAAAACCTAGTACCCATTTTCCATTGATTTCTGTTTGTGGAACTCCTGTATGTCCTGTTGTCTCCACAAGCCGCTTCGCCGCTATTGGATCAAGTTGGACATTCACTTCTTTAAATGGAACCCCCTGCTCCTGCAAAAAATTTTTGAGCATCACACAATAAGGACATGTCGTCGTCGTATACACGGTTACATGATTCATGTTTTTCCCTCCATCCATTTACTAAAGTAATGTCTGCGTCTTGCGCAAAATTTAAGAATGCTGTTGTTCCAACAACACCAGTGCCATCAACCAAATACTCTTTTTAAGGACCAGCTCATCCATTGTCACTTGATATGCAAGACATTGGATGTCTCATTCTTGTACTGTTCCTTTTCAAAAATAAATACCCATACATGTATATTACCTATATAGGTATATAGTAAAATAAATATTGTGTGATGTCAATGTTGTTTTCCCTCAGTTATCAACAACAAACTAGGGGCCTGATCTGAAAACAACAATGTGTCAGCGTATGAACGTCTAAAATCTTATGCACTAAAAGACGGAAATCAGCAACAAATGAATAAGCACAACATTTGACATTGTATTTTTCTGCTGATTAAGACTTCGGACGATTCACAACAATGGACAGATTTCTTTAGCTTTAACAGCTAAATAATAAATGCGGGATCTATTTTTCGCTACAGTATCCCTTTCATAACCTTCTTTCTAGAAAGCTAACTGCGCCAAATCATACGAGGCCCATCATCCAAAAATCGGTTACATCCATATAAAAAGGATCGCTGATTATAAAAGAACAGCAAAAAAATACAGTCCAAACATGGCCACAACTGCAAACATTAAAGTTGATAAAAAGAGAATCAACGGTCTTGATGTCCGAAAGGTTTGTTCATTAATTTGTTTCGCTTTTTGAAAATAGCTGACAGTTGAAAAAATGATGGTGCTGACTCCAGCCAGTACCGACAGTATGCCGATCCATTGCACAGCTGCATTCGGCAACGTATGGAAAGAAGATTTGATATGTAAATTAATGATTAAAAAACCGATACCGGTAATAGCAATCGCCGTTCGAATCCACGCTAAATAGGTTCGTTCGTTTGCCAAATGCTGCTGAATATATTTTGAGTCAATAGTAGCGACTCGTTCTTTCTCCGCTTGCATATTGCGCACCTCCCGCTCTTTCCTGTACTATACATGAGAAAAAAATAGGGTTCAATCCTAAGATCATTTTACCAATTTTCGATTGCGTTTTAACGAAAGTTCTCACGGGAATATGGCTAGAATCTCGTATATACTAATGTCCCTTGCACCAGCCCCTAATATAGATGCATAGATAAGCTTGCATTTTTTTCACGATCAGATGGCCGCACAAAACCGGAAAATGGGCTGAAACAGTACTTTTTAGATTTTTGTCATACACTTCAATAAATAACGAAGTCAAATCTATAACCGCCTCGTCTTCAACCTCGATGTTCCTCATCCCTCCTTCCACGGTTAAGCCTGATTGATATTTTCCCATAAAAATTGCACCCTAATTGCTAGATCTATCTAACAATTAGGGTGCCCAACTGCCAGTAGCTTTGTTCATTATATAAATTTCCGATGCACCGTCTTCCCTTCATATGTGAACAGTACCGGTTTATTTTCAACAATTGTTTCCATATGAACGGTTCGTCCCCAAAGCTGATAAATATAAGGAAGCACCTTTTCTAAATATTTAATATCAAGTTCAATTCCTTCATACCAATGCTTTAAATACAATTCGCCATTGCGCATATAATCTCCGTCATTAACGGTAATGTATGGAAATCCCCCATTCACACGAGTACTGACTAGCTGATCGCGAACATGCTCCCAGTCTTTGTCAACAATTTTATAATCCTTGCCTTGTTTTTGGAATAAGTACATATCCTCACGCATCACTAGCTCTTTCGTTAAATAGTTGCGGAGAAAGGAAATATCTGAATCAAGCTCGCGCACCTCAAAAATTTTGGCACGCCCTGATCCCGGCTGAACGCCCCTTCTTTTCATCTCCTCTGTTGGATTATTCCATCGTTCTTCGATATCTTCAAATATTTTCAACCCTAAATAATACGGATTTATGCTTGTGCGCGACGGCTGGACAACTCCCGCATTGAGCTTAGCAAACTCAATCGCTTCATCGCTCGTCAAATCCATCTCCCGCAAAATGCGCTGGTGCCAATAGGACGCCCAGCCTTCATTCATAATTTTTGTTTCAAGCTGCGGCCAAAAATAGAGCATTTCTTCCCGCATCATTGTTAAAATATCGCGTTGCCATTCTTCCAGCTCGCGGCTGTATTCTTCAATAAACAAAAGCACATCCTTCTCCGGCTGCGGCGGAATTTTTCGCCGTTTTTTACGCGGGGGAGCGGTGGATTTATTTCGTTCATCGAGCAACCATAAATCATCATATGGAGTCGGCTTTACGCCCTCTTCCTCTTCTTCAATTTCTGTATCCGCAAGCGTCCACGACAGCTTCGACCGAAGCAGAGATGGATCAATATGCTCCTGAATAGCCAAGACTGCATCTAAAAATTTTTCCACCTCTAATTTTCCATACTGGTGTTCATAATGTTTAATCCGCTCTGCCGTCGCAGCCATGCTTTCGACCATATCTCGTTTTGTGTTGCTAAAGCGGACATTATTTTTGAAAAAGTCGCTATGGGCCAAGACATGAGCGACAATCAATTTATTTTGAATTAATGAATTCGAATCTAACAAAAATGCATAGCATGGATCGGAATTAATAACTAGCTCATAAATTTTACTCAGCCCTAAATCATAATGAAGCTTCATCTTGTAAAATTGTTTCCCAAAGCTCCAGTGAGAAAAACGTGTCGGCATTCCATAGGCGCCAAATGTATAAATAATGTCAGCAGGACAAATCTCATATCGCATCGGATAAAAGTCTAAGCCAAAGCCTTCAGCAATCTCCGTAATCTCCGCAATCGCCCGTTCTAGCTCTTTCAACTCGCCTTGCCTCATGCGCATCTCCTCCTTTTTCTCTTATCCTAAATGTATGAGAAAAAAGAGCATTTGATACGTGTAGATCGCTTGTTTATCCACCCAAGCTTTTAGAAACAAGGCATGCCTATAAACTGTCCTCTTATGAAGAAACGCTCACCGTAAACGGAACAGTAATCACCTTTCCTTCGTGTTGAAACTGTGCCCAAACTTGATAAATTCCGTCTTTAGGAAACTGGACCATAAATGAAGCTTCTGATCCTTCGGCCTGTTCGTCAATCGGATGCGCGTGCAAATAATCATAGCTTCCTTTTCGGATAATGACAACATGTCCCATGGCACCTAAATATGGCTGTAAATGAATAGGCTTGCCGCTCTTTTCATCTTTTAAACGAAATGTCAATGTCGCCTCTTGTCCAGCTACGAGCTTATCAAAAGACAGCGTAATTTCTTTTCCCTCTGCCACTTTAGTTAAATGCTCGTCCGGTTGAAGCGGAACAGCCTTTGCCTTTTCTCCTTGAACGACAACATCATCATTTTTAACTGTAGGATCTCCCCCTTTTGGAACATAATCAGCATACAGCTGATATTCGCCACCGCTTGGGAACGTGACGGCCGTTGTAAATAAGCCGTTACCTTTATATTTAGGATGCAGATGATCAAAATACGATAAATCGCTGCTTACGATAATCAGATGCATCTGTTTTTCATGCTGAATTTCAAAATCTTGAACGGGATTCCCTTTTTGATCCTGAATTTGTATCGTTAAATGGGCTTGTTCATTGCTTTTCAGAGGCTTTTCCGCAAACTTCCAAACCATTTGCGTAGCCGCATGATTTTCTTTACTCATGTGCTCGTGCATTTCGTTATGAGCCACGCCCTGCTGCTGATCTCCGTGATGCATTTGCTCGCTTTCATGGCTGTTGTTTGATTGGCTGCAGCCACTGGCTGATATAAAAATCGCCATAAGAGTGAAACATATTTTTTTTCTCATTTCGCTTCTTTCTCCCCTCAAATAAAGAATGTATGGCAAAATGCTAAACTGACGGCACACTCCAAAAAAATATACACATTAGCCGCCGACAGTGCCAAAGAAACAGGCCATAACTTTTTATGGAAAAAAGAGAACGCAATATCCTTTTGTGGTTCCAACATTTGCATAATGCGATAATTCAGCGGTGATTTAGCAAAATGCGCCGCTCCTTCATTTAACAATTCATGTTCTCCCATTTCCGCTACTTTTAAGAGGACGTTTCCAAGCGGAGTGCTGTTCTTCATTTTTCTCATCGCGTGTTGATCAGCAAGCAATTCTCGTGAAATGCGGTAATATTGTGCAAGGTGCTTGATAAGAGGAATGTAACCTAGTTGTTCAGAAACCGTCTTTATCAGCATAAGTTTTAACGGATCTCGCTGCATCGCGTGAAATTGTTCATGAAACAAGATAGCGCGCAGTTCCGCCTCTGAAAAATGTTCGATAACAAAAGTGGATAGCACGATTTTAGGCTTTATGAAACCAATCGTCAGTGCAATAAACTCTTCATTCTTAATCACTAAAATTCGATTGCCCAATTCCGGGTACTTAACGTTCATATGCTGAGTACGAACTTCATCTGCCAAAAGCAAAAACGCCGTGTACCACTTTTTAGATAGAAACAGTTGCTTCCCCATATTCCCAATCATTTTTATTAATAAAAAAATAAAAAACAGACTTAGAGCTGTTGCAAATACAACATTCTTATCGTTGGCTGTCATGGAAAATGGGTATTTTAACCACTCAAGCACAATGGCCGCAAAATGATGAAATAAAAATAGCGCTATTTCGGCTAGAGTTAATGCCGCAAACAAAACCACACTAGCAAATACAAGAGTTGATTTGCTTTTTAAAGTCATTCATTCTTCCCTCTTTTAGATTCGTTTAATTTTTCCTTTAATTTTTCCAGCAAAGAAGGATCTAAATCACGAATTGCATCCACCATATGCGCTACAGCCAGTCCGCCAAACTCTTCAATTAAACCGTATGCGACTGATTTCGTTTGCTCGGACAAAAACTGCTCTTTCGTTTGAATGGAAGTAAAATAGGCTATTCTTCCCCTCATTTCTTTACGAAGATGGCCTTTATCCGCTAGCCTGTTCATGACGGTCATCACCGCATTGATCGAGATTGGCTTTTCCCGGCAAATATGCTGTTGAACATCTTTAGCCGTAACCTCTCCTGCTGTCCAAATATAATTCATGACCTGTGACTCCAATGCTCCAAAGAAACGTTTTAAACCTTCTTCATTCATCTTAAAATGATTGATTTTCAATCTTTATCCTCCTCTCAACTACAATATGTAGTTATATCCTACATACTGTAGTTGAAAAAGTCAAACAAAAAACACCACTGTGAATGTGGTGTTTTTCTAGCTTGCTTTTTAATGTTCGTGTAAGCTTGATACGGATACCCGTTGTTTATGATTTGGATTTCCTAACGGATAAACAACCGCCATTTCATTTTGTTCATCTACTTGTTCAATATAAATGCGTTCTCCGTTATAAGTGACGTCGGCCATGATCGGAGATGCAGCAATTTCTCGCGCCCTTCTTACATCCATTGCACTTGTCCTCCCTTTTGAAATTGATAACGATTTTAATATGGGCCATTGTTTCAATGAATATACGCATAAAAATCAACAAAAACACCAGCATAAATAAAGGAATGATCTTCATGACACACAATCTAAGCGGCAAAAAAATAGACAATGAGCCATGTGCAAACATACACAAAATCTGCCGCTCAAAAATACACTCTCCTCTTTCTCCGCGCATATCATAAAGCGAAGAGAAAGGGGGGAAAGCTATTGTACTACTATGATCCATATGCTACTTATTATCGTGAACAGCCTAAAACAGGCAGTATCCGAAAATTAGCAAACGATTTATTAAATGGAATGAAAGGAGAAGCTACCGCTATTCATTTTTATACCCAGCTCATGCAGCTGGCAAAGACAAACGAAGAAAAGTTATACATCTCTCATGCGTTGAAAGATGAACAAGCGCATTTACAACAATTTGTTCATTTGTACATCTCCTTGTTTGGTGCACAACCTGTTTATCAAGCTGAGTCGAAAACCTTTTCGTCATTTGCTGAAGGATTAAAAATAGCTCGAGAAGACGAATTTGAAGCATATGAACAATATCGAAACACCTATCTTTCGACCCATGATCAGCATATCCGCGATGTGTTCTTTCGCGCAATGACCGATGAAATCGAGCACGCGCTTCGTTTTTCCATCTTAGCCCTTGAGCAAGCAAGAAGCTGATGCTAAAAGCGTCAGCTTCCATCTTATGCCCCCGCCTACACTCTGTTTAGAGAGGGTGGATCATCCATATATCTGGATATAAGCTGCAATAAAGAATTTGGCGGTTTTGCTCATGGACAAGCCTTCTTGATATAGAAGTTCAAGATGTTGGTTCTTTAACGAACAGATAATGACCGATT
Organism: Anoxybacteroides rupiense; assembly: GCF_014196195.1. Classification (GTDB taxonomy): domain Bacteria; phylum Bacillota; class Bacilli; order Bacillales; family Anoxybacillaceae; genus Anoxybacteroides; species Anoxybacteroides rupiense. The sequence continues at coordinate 354,716 of NZ_JACIDF010000004.1, forward strand.
TTGGCGGACAGGCAACAGCCAAAAAATAGACCCCTCGTTTCTTTTTGTAATCCAATGGTGGATATATCACCTAAAATAGACGAATGACCCTCTCCCACCCATGATCCGTTAAGAGGCGGGAGACTTCTTGGTGGAGTATGTTAAACATTCCACTCCACACAAGGAAAAGTTAACATTGTCACTCGTATATTTCTTTTGCTTGTTGAAATCGTTTATAATTGGGAAGGGACAAATTTAAAAATAAAAAGTGCGGTGATTAGATGGAGCAGCATTTACATCATTTTATCGAGCAATTCGGCTACATTGGCATTATGGTTGCTTTAGCAGGAGGAGTCATTGGCCTCCCTGTTCCTGATGAAGTACTATTAACATATGTTGGATATAACGTTTTTACAGGTGCCATGTCATATCCGGCAGCACTAGGCTGCAGCTTCATCGGTGCGCTCCTCGGCATCTCAGTCAGCTATTACTTAGGTATACGCTTAGGAACCTCGTTTTTGCACAAATTCGGTCCAAAAATGCATATGTCAGAGAAGAGGATTGAGCAAGCAAAAGTTCTCTTCGCTAAAATGGGACCTTTCCTCTTATTTATCGGCTATTTTGTTCCCGGGATTCGGCATGTTTCAGCATTTCTGGCCGGAACGAATGAATACCGTTTTAAAAAATTTGCCGCTTACGCTTATACAGGCGCTTTTTTTTGGGTATTTACCTTTACCACTTTTGGAAGGATATTAGGGAGAGATTGGAGAAATATACGGCATTATATGGAGCATTACAGCCTCTACCTTCTTGGCATCCTCATGATTGGTTTATTGATTGCCGGTTATGTTTACTACCAGCGCATAACAACAAAGGAAAATGCATCATAAAAGCACAAGGGTATCCCGCTTAATATTGGGCACCCTTGTGCTTTTGGCGTGCTATCGTGAAAATCATCTCAGCAGAATCGCTTAAGGCTTCGCTTCTCCTTTTTGAAAGGTGTCGGTTAAAATCCCCATAAATGTTCCAAATCCAAACATAAACATGGACGATCCCATAATCCCTAAGCTAATAATGGTGAGAAAGAAATCTTTATTGTAATTGTTTGCAATGAAGCTTAGTAAAAATAGTGCAAATCCAACGATCAACCCTACTGAAGCCATCATTTTACACATTTGTGTAATCGCTTTCCCTTCGTACCGTGTATTCATATTTATCATCCCCTTTCTTTAAGGATAATATTTTTGTCACAAAATTGCAACATTTCTAACAACTATTTTATACCATTTTCGTTTATAATTATTTTTTACCTCATTGAACAACATTTACACCACAACAAATACGCTGTACATCATAAACTAACAATAGCTCCTCGATGAAGGAGGCATGCACATTGAACACAATGGATTATGATAAAGCGTTATACTACACCCACCGTTCCGAATGGGATCATCTGCTTATTTTAATGGTACGTACACAAGATGATTTGCTTTCCAAAAAAATTGAACATTTTCTTCATGCTTATAATTTTGAGTATGATTATTCTGTCATTCAGCGACGACTCACCTCCTTGCTGCGATACATTGACCATGCTTTAGAGATGAGCGAGAGGGAGTACGATATTGGAGATGAGCCATATATACATTATTCTCCATAAAAACAAGGAAGGGATTTCCCTTCCTTGTTAGCATGTTTTATACCAGATAAAATTACTCGATTTACCGCGCATTTTTGATAAAAAGTTTGCGGCCAAACATGCCGCTTTTAATTTTATTGATCGTTTTATAAAGCGGTGTTGTTTCATCAAAAACGGCCCACACTCCATATTGATGCAAATCCTAGTGTGTGAAGTTCCCTCTCTAAATAGACAGATGATGCTCTTTTTTTACTGGAGAGGAAAACTTTATCACAGCCAAAGTAGAAATGATTAATAAGATGCTTAATATGGCATACGGAAACAAAATATGCTGAGCCGCAACAGCGCCTGTAAACACACTTAACAATAGAGTCCGGATCATAAATCCTAAAGCGCGGAACAAACTGTCCACTCGACCCATTTTATCATTGGGGATGCTTTCCATCATCAATGAACTGCGCGCTACTCTTGCCCCCGCATTGGCAAATGCCGTAAGAACCACAAGTACATAAAAGATCGCCGTCTGTTGACATAAAAGAAACATCGTGATACTAACTGCATAAATACCGACGCTTAAAGCGACACTTCTTTCTATCGCCATGCGTTTCAATAAAATAGGAGTCACCAGTCCAGCTATAGCGGCTCCAATTCCATACACCATACTTTGGATGCCATATACGGAACTGCCTTGCTTCAGCACATCGGCAATATAAATGGGATGAAGATAATTGGTCATCATGACTCCAATAAACGGCATAAATGAAGCGAGAAGGAACCAAAATAACGATGGTCTCTCCTTCATGTAGCGATATGCTTCGAGCATCTTTTCGCGGAACAATGATTGATCCTTGCTCTCAACAAAAGAACGTTTGTACGGAATCAGCCATATGCACAAAAAGGCCAGTACATAGGTCAGTGCATCAAGCGATAAAATCCATGAAAATGGAATGTGGTCAATCATTACGCTTGCCGCTCCTCCAGATATGACCGTCGCCAACTGACCTTGAATTTCCATCATTCCATTTAACTGTTTATATTGCTCCTTAACAAATAATTCTTGATTGAAAGCAAACAAGGTTGGATAAATAAGAAAATAATAAAGGGAGCCACTTGCAAACAAAACGGCTAAATGCCAAACTTTATATTCTCCTGCTCTTCCAAGCAAAGCAAAGAGTAACGAGATGGAAAATCCTATTACCTCCCCAGCAAGCAATATTTTCTTCCGAGAAAAACGGTCGATCCACATCCCGATATATGGCGTCAACAAAAACATCATGATCGTTATCGCAGTTGTCATATATCCGAACGCCGTTTCGCCGCCGCTTTTTTGAACGAAAAGCCAAGGAATAGCTGTCATCGTAATCCCTGTTCCAATAGATGAAAAGGTATTGGCTAGTAACAAATAGTGCAATCGGCGATCCCGATAGAGGCTATTCATGATCTATCTTTAGCCATTTGGAGGCCTTCATATAACGAGTCAGAGTCGCTATAATCACATCAACCTGTTCCGCTGCTGTGGCTGTCAAACTTTTCTCTGCAAAGCTTACCGGATCCAGCACAAGCTGATTAGGAATTACATTGGCATATACACCACGCATAACCGTTCGCATGTTATTGAGAGCATTTATGCCTCCTTTTCCTCCTCCACCAACAGCAATTAATGCAACTGGTTTATGCTCAAATTCGTTTTTTCCTAAGAAATCAAGCGCATTTTTTAGAGCCCCGCTCATCGCACTATGATACTCCGGAGAACAAAGAACAACACCATCAGCTTGTTGAACGAGCTGACGCAGGCGAATAACAGCCGGTAACAGATTTTGGCTTTCTTCCCCGTTGTATAGCGGCAATGCGGGCTTGCTTAAATCAATTAGCTCAGCTCCATAATTCTTCGCAATATATTCTGCAACGATTCCAGTTCTCCCCATTTGACGCGGACTTCCATTGATTACTACTAGTTTCATGCTCATCTCTCCTTATGATTTTTCCTATTTTTAATATAAGCTACATAAATGATCGCTAACTCCTTCAATAAACTGATTTTCTTTTACGAAAATGGACGGAAAGGACACTACAACTAAAGTCCGAGATGTTTGACAGCGTACAAAGCGGCTTGCGTGCGATCAGCAAGTCCTAGTTTTGCCAAAATATTTGATACATGTGTCTTGACTGTTTTTTCTGTAATCATTAAAGAGGCGGCAATTTCTTTATTACTTTTTCCTTTCGCAATTTCAGCCAATACTTCTTTTTCGCGCTTCGTCAGTTCCTCTATCTTATTTGCTGGCTCTTGATAATGCAAATGATTCATAACATGCGGAATCACTTTAGTGTGGAGTTCGCTTTCTCCTCTATGTATAGAACGGATAACAGCAACGAGATGATCAGGCTCAATATCCTTTAATTGATAACCAGATGCGCCAGCACGAATAGCTGGAATCACATGGTCTTGATCAGCAAAGCTTGTTAAAATGAGAATCTTCGTCTTTGGAGATCGTTCCTTCATTTTCTTCGTCGCTTCAATTCCATCCATGACCGGCATAACAAGATCCATGATAACAAGATCTGGCTGATGCTCCATAACAAGTTGAACGGCTTCCGCGCCATTTGCCGCCTCTCCAACAACCTCAATGTCTTTTTGAGTTTTTAAAAAAAACACTAACCCTCTTCGTACGATATGATGATCATCGACAATTAACACTTTTATACTCACAATTTCCCCTCCTTCTTTAGTGGGATCGATAATTCAATTGCTGTTCCCTTTCCAATGGAGCTTTTCATACTAAAAACGCCGTTTACTGCTTCTACCCGTTCTTTCATGCTCTTCAATCCCAGCGATAACGTTTCTGCTCCTGTATAATGAAATCCGCACCCTTTATCGCTAATTTTTACAGCCACGCGTTCGTTTTGCACGGACAGCATGATCTCCACTTCGGAAACACCAGCATGCTTTTTACAGTTATTTAACGCTTCTTGTCCGACCCGCCATAAGCATTGTTCGATTTCATTGGGTAAATCAAGCACTCCTTCAATATCAAGCTTTACATTTAATCCAAGCATTTTGCTATAGTTCATCAATGCGCTGGCAACACCATTTTCTAAACCTTGGGGACGAAGCTGCCAAATTAAGGCTCGCATTTCATGAAGCGCCTCTTGTGCTAATGTTTGCATATGCTCTAGCGCTTCTTTTATGTTTTCTTCTGTCGCTATTTCCTTGGCACCGCTCGCTGTCAGCAGCAATGAAAACAGCAATTGGCTGACCGAGTCATGCAAATCGCGCGCCAGTCGATTTCGCTCCGCAAGCAAGGCAAGCTTTTGTTCATTTTCCACAAGCTTTATACGTTTAATAGCCGTTCCGATCTGATAAGCAACTGACTCTAAAAGAGCTAGTTCCTCTTTGGAAAAACGCTGTTTATGAGGAGAAGCAACATTTAAAATCCCAAACTGCTCGTCTCCGGCACGCAAAGGAACGGTCGCATGATGAGTAATTCCGTTTGTTTCTCCTCGATTTTTTACTATCGCTTCTTTTAGCCGTTTGCACTCGATAATATTGACGGCGTTTTTCAGTCTGCCATCCTGATAACGTTCTAAACACCAGCATATCCCTTCACACATCGGTTTTTTATTTTCTCTCATTAAAGCAGGCGGCAATTCATAATCAGCCATTAAAGTATAGGTTCCATCTTCTTCAACCAAAAAAATCCATCCGCATTCCAGTCCTGTAACATCGATTAGTTGTCTTAACACCGTCGGCAGCATTTCTTGCAAATCATTGGCCTCATTTAATGTTTCAGCGATCGTTTTCATCGTCTGCAATGCTTGAACACGCTTCATCTCTTTTACCATTTTCTTCCTTCTTTCTGTTAGGATTCAAGCTTCCTCTTATGAATCTCCTGATAACCATTCGCCAAAAGTGAATCCACGCAACGAACGATCAATGACTGGTGGAAAATGAGCTTGCCTTCGTTCATATATTCGTGTGACCAAGCTTGAACCATGCTGCCTTCGATGCAAACGTGTGAAATAGCTCATTGTTTTGGTTTAATCGTTGAAAACAAAAATAATATTTATCATTAAAATCCCCATGCTAAAAGATGCGATTCCAGCTGCTATAAAAAAAGACAATGCCGAAATAGGCATTGGCACAGACTGTTGGACAAACGCTTTCAAGACAGTCTGAGATGGAAGAAAAAGAACTCAATAGAGGCTTAAAATGATTGTAGACAAAGTCAAAATTGACTTTGTCTACAATCTGAAAGCATGCCGCAATAGGGATGGTCCTTTCCTTACCCGCTAAACAACTGGATATGTCTGTATAAACGGATGAAGCACAATCTCATCAATAAGCATATGCTTAGGAGCGCTAGCCATGTAAATCACGGCATTGGCCACATCACGCGCCTGTAGCCATTTTTGCTTTTCCGGTGCTCCTTGCACCGAATTCGCAAAATATGTATCCACCATTCCCGGGTTGATCGTACCAACGCGAATGCCATATTCTCTCGCTTCCTGTGCAAGCGAACCAGAAAAACCTTGTACCGCATATTTTGTCGCCGTATAAGCCGCTCCATTAGGGATCGTATAGCGCCCCACATCCGAAGAAATAGTAATAATCGTTCCTGTTCTCCGCTCTTTCATATGAGGAAGGACCGCTTTTGTTCCAATAAATACGCCTTGGACATTGACTTCAAAAATCTTTTTCCATTCTTCGAGCGTTGTTTCCTCTATTGGCTTAAAAAATCCGATTCCTGCGTTATTAACTAGGATATCAATTTGTCCAAACTGCTTCAGCGTTTGGGCAACCAATTCACTCATTTGCTGTTCATTTGCTACATCAGCTTGAAATGTTTCCACAAATGGCGCTCCCTGCTCCTTCAGTTCCTTTCCTGTCTGATGAATCGTCTCTGAGCTTCCAACGAGCGCCAGTTTTGCCCCATGCTGAGCCAGTTGAAAAGCAATTTCCTTTCCGATTCCGCGTGAAGCACCTGTGACAATCGCTACTTGATCTTTTAACACGGTCAACATCCTTTCTGCTGCTATATCCTTTTTTTAAACATACGAGACTTCATGCTTAGCGGTTAGCGGATTCATTTAAATAAGCATGCACCTGTTTCATAACAGCTTCAGACAATTCGTGTAAACGCTGTTCACTATCATCCATCGAACGGCCTTTCACTCCAAAATAAACTTTGGCTTTTGGCTCAGTTCCTGACGGGCGCAAGCAAAACCAAGATCCATCCTCCAGATAGTATTTTAACACATTAGATTTAGGCAGCGTAATGGCCGTGACCTCTCCGGTTGCTGTTTCTACGCGCTCACGGGCTTCATAGTCTTCGATCATCACAATTTTCTTTCCAGCGACCTCCGTTGGCTGATGCTGTCGGAAAGAAGCCAACAGAGCTTGAATTTGCTCCGCCCCTTCTTTTCCTTTCAATGTGAGCGATTCCAATCCTTCGCGATAATATCCATACTGCTCAAATAACTGCATTAAAGCATCATATAAAGACAGCCCTTGCTTTTTATAGAAGGCGCATACTTCAACTGCCAATGCAGCTGCTTGAATCGCGTCTTTATCGCGCGCGAAATCGCCAATTAAGTAACCGTAGCTTTCCTCATAGCCAAACAGAAAAACATATTGCTTTGTCCGTTCATACTCTTTAATTTTTTCCCCAATAAATTTAAAGCCTGTTAACGTATCGACTGTTTCGATTCCAAATGATGCAGCAATATCGCGGCCAAATTCCGATGTCACAATCGTTTTTAAAGCGACTCCGTTTTCAGGAAGGATTCCTTTTTTCTTTTTTTGCGACAAAATATAATGAAGCAGTAAACCGCCTGTTTGATTTCCTGTTAATACAACATATTCACCCGTTTCGTTTTTTACGGCAATCCCAAGCCGATCCGCATCTGGGTCTGTAGCGATGAGCAAATCTGCTTCCATCTCTTTCCCGAGTTGAATGGCCCGTTCAAATGCTGCATGCTCCTCTGGGTTTGGAGAAGAAACAGTTGAAAAATTCGGATCGGGAAGCTCCTGCTCTTTTACCACAGCAACGTGCTTATAACCAAACGCTTCAAGAGCGCGGCGCAACGGCTTATTAGCTGTGCCGTGAAGCGGCGTAAAGACCACTTTCACATCAATTTCTTTAGGAAGCTCTGGATTAAGGGAAATTGTCTTTATCTGATCGATATAGGCTTGATCGATCTCTTCTCCAATGATTTGAATAAGTCCTTTTTCTTTTAATACTGCTTCTTCTTCCACATGGAGAGCTAATTCATTTTCCACTTTATTCACATAATGAATCACTTGATCAGCGGCATCGGGCGGAAGCTGTCCACCATCAGGGCCATATACCTTATACCCATTGTATTCTGGCGGGTTATGGCTTGCAGTAATCACAATGCCTGAAAATGCCTTTAAATAGCGCACGGCAAATGAAAGCTCTGGTGTCGGACGGAGCTCATTGAATACGTATGTTTGAATTCCATGTGTAGCCAAAGTTCGCGCCGCTTGCATCGCAAATTCTGGCGATTTATGCCGAGAATCGTAAGCGATAACAACCCCTCTTTTTTTCGCTTCTTCTCCGAACGACTCTATGTATCTTGCTAACCCTTCAGATGCTTTACGAACTGTATATATGTTCATACGGTTAACCCCTGGGCCAATTTCTCCGCGCATCCCGCCCGTGCCAAATTCCAAATTTTTATAAAAGCAATCCTCCAGCCATTTCTCATCCCTGCTTTTTTGCTGAAGTTCCTGCTTTATCTCTTTTTCTAAATGCTCATAAGTCATCCATTGCTCATACTTGCTTTTCCAGTTCATTGCCATATCCCTCCCTGCAAAATTCCCTTACTTTTGTATTCGTCACCATCATACGATATTCCTGTTCTAAAAAAAAGCAAATGTTTATTTAGCACAAAAAGGATGCCCCTTGATTAGAGGCATCCTTTTTGTTATTCTTGTGGCTGGGAAGGCTCAGAAATATTGGTAAGGGCTTGTTCTGCAGCATTGTCATACTGCTGATTAGTAGCAATATCCCCTAGAGCCACAATCCCGCGAAGCTGGTTGTTTTCAACAATCGGCAAACGGCGAATTTGATGCTGAGCCATCACATTTGCGGCTTCTCCCACGCTCATATTTGGCGTTCCTGTCACAAGGTTCGTTGACATTACTTGGGACACCGGAATGGAAGCGCCTTTTCCATCTGCCGTTGTACGCAATGTAATATCACGGTCTGTAATGATTCCTCTTACTTGACCGTTTTCTACAACCGGAAGAGCGCCAACATTTTTCTGGCTCATAAGCTCGGCGGCTTCTTGAACCGTTTGATTCGGAGAAACTGTCGCTACATTTTTTGTCATAATGCCTTCAACAGTGTTGTTATTCAATGTCATCCTCTCCTTTCATCGATTATTGTCACCACTTTGTTCGGATATATAGATAGAAAATAATGTTTGCACACGTATGCTCATGATCCAATAAACACCAATGAAAAAACTGAATCCCTCGGTTTTTTGTCGCGAACTAAGCATGATTATAGGATATCGTTCTTGAACAACGAATGCTTTGCCAACAAATGAATTTGCCGCTGGCGTTCTTGTTTAGGGAAAAGCCAGAAAGGGTTGTGCTTAGCCATTTCACATGTTAATAATGGATCATCAACATTTTTAATGTTTGCATATTTTTATCTCGTCATCGTCAAAATAAAAACGGGCGCTGTACATCAGGCCGCCCGTTTTCCTTTTATTGTATTTTATAAACGCGTGCTTCCCATGGACGCAAGCGAATTTCATGAAGCTCTTCGCTTTCCTCGACAGGATAATTGTGAATAAGCAGCTCTTTTGCAGTATATACAATATCCTCAGGCAGGCGAAAAACAGGGGTCTCGTTCGAAAAGTTCGTGATCACCACCAACTTTTCGTTTCCAAGAGCTCGTGTATAAGCATAAATCAATGGATGGTCTTCTAAAATTAAATGGTACGTTCCATATACAATAACAGGATGCTGCTTGCGGAGCTGTATCAGTTTTTTGTAATAATGAAAAACCGAATCCGGATCTTGAAGTGCCGCTTTTGCATTGATTTCTTTATAATTTGGATTGACCTGAATCCAAGGCGTTCCATCGGTAAAACCGGCGTGTTTGCTATCATCCCATTGCATCGGCGTTCGTGCATTGTCACGCCCTTTATAATAAATTTTTTCAAGCACGGCTTGCGGGTTCTCACCGTACTTTTCAACATATTCTTTATACATATTAAGTGTTTCAATATCGCGGTAGTCTTCGATCGATGAAAAACGGACATTGGTCATTCCAAGTTCTTCCCCTTGATAAATATACGGCGTTCCCTGCATCATATGAAGAAAGGTCGCCAGCATTTTGGCAGACTCCACGCGATATTGCTTATCATCTCCAAAACGAGATACGGCGCGGGGCTGATCGTGGTTATTTAAATAAAGGCTATTCCATCCTTTTCCTTCTAACTCTTTCTGCCATTTTGTCATTGTTTTTTTCAAATCAGCCAACTTCCACGGCCGAATATCCCATTTTCCTCCAGGTCCAGAATCTAAATCAACATGCTCAAATTGAAATACCATATTTAGCTCGCATCGAGCCGGATCGGTATATAAAATTCCTTCTTTTGGAGTCACACCTGGTGTTTCGCCGACCGTCATAATATCGTAATGGGATAACACCTCCCGATTCATTTCCTGCAAAAATTCATGCACACGCGGTCCATTCATAAAATATCGGCTGCCCGATACGTATTTCTTCCCATCGTATACTTCTCCATCCGGCAGTTCGGGCACTTTCGAAATCATATTGATAACATCCATTCGAAAGCCATCGACCCCTTTGTCGAGCCAAAACCGCATCATTTCATAAATTTCTTTCCGGACATTTGGATTTTCCCAATTCAAATCTGGCTGCTTTTTTGAAAACAAATGCAAATAATACTCTCCAGTTGCTTCATCATACTCCCATGCCGAACCGCTAAAAAACGACTCCCAATTGTTTGGTTCCTTCCCTTCCTTTCCCGGGCGCCAAATATAATAGTCTCGATAGGCATTATCCTTTGATTTCCGCGATTCGATAAACCATGGATGTTCATCCGATGTGTGATTGACCACTAAATCCATCACCAATTTAATACCGCGCTTATGCATTTCTGACACCATTTCTTCCCAATCTTCCATCGTTCCGAATTCATCCATAATATTTCGGTAATCGCTAATATCATATCCATTATCATCATTAGGCGATTGATATACAGGAGATAGCCAAACCACATCAATTCCGAGTTCTTTTAAATAATCAAGCTTAGAAATAATCCCGCGAAGATCGCCAATTCCGTCACCGTCAGCATCCTTAAAGCTGCGCGGATAAATTTGATACACAACCGCCTCTTTCCACCACTTCTTCTCCATTTTCATCACTCCCATCTATGTATATATGAAAACGATTTCATATATATGTATTTTACTACAAGATCCTACCTGTGCCTACTAATTTTACATTTTTCCTATCCTCCGCTATAATGAAACTATTCAAAATACATAACGGTAGATTCCATCGCGTGCACGGCCACACGTGTATATGGAATGCAGCTTGCCATGCTCATTTTCGACGATCGGGCGGCCAAACAATGGCGTTATATGCCCCTGATGAAAGCAAGTCCACACGCTTGCTTCCGGTCGTCCGCTTCTTCTACCTTTCTGTTTATATGGATAATCCATCATTGGAAGATTCAAGCCTGCCATAGACGGCAAACCGTAATAGACATCACACACATCGTGCAGCAATTAAAAAAGATAGTAGGGAGCATGATATGAATCGAAAAGAAAAAATGGTAGAAAATTTATTGCTGGGTGCATGGGGAACTGCTCTAATCGCCACATTAGGAAGTCTTTATTTTTCGGAAGTGATGAAATTCATACCGTGTGATCTTTGCTGGTTTCAGCGCATTTTTATGTATCCGCAGGTCATTCTTTTAGGACTAGCAGCTATTCGCAAGGAATATAGCATGGCACGATATAGCTTGGCGCTGTCTGTGATCGGCGGCACGATTTCACTTTACCATTACTTAATCCAAAAAGTGCCTCTACTCCAAGAGCATGCGATTACTTGCGGCCGCGTTCCATGCACAGGCCAATACATTAATTGGTTAGGCTTTATCACCATTCCATTTTTAGCGCTCACAGCGTTCTCCATCATTAGTCTACTAAGCACGTTCATCATCCGAACAGTGAAGGAAGGGAATTTCAATTGAAAAAAATCTTGATTTTCGGGACCGTTATCCTCGCTTTATTCTTAGCAATCTCTTGGATCACGTCTTATCAGCAAACTGAAAAAGCAAAAGACAATCCTTATAAAAAAGAAAAGTTAGATCCCGCCACCATTGAACAGCTGGATGATCCAAACTACAAAAACCTCATCCTACCAGATGAGCTTGCTAAAAAGCTCGATAATCATGAAACGGTGACAGTATATTTCTATAGTCCTACTTGCCCACACTGCGAAAAAACAACACCGATCGTCGTTCCACTTGCCAAAAAAATGGGCATTGACTTGAAATTGTTCAATTTGCTTGAGTTTGAAGATGGCTGGGATACGTATCATATCGATGGGACACCGACCATTGTCCACTTTGAAAATGGCAAAGAAGTAAAGCGAATTGACGGATACCGTGAGGAAAACGTTTTTCGCGATTGGTTCGAATCGATTAAGTAAAAAGGGCTCTCATCAGCAAGAGTCCTTTTTACATGACCCAATCATTTTGCGGCCGCGAATACATGCTAAAAATACGGCGGCGTTTTTTCCGGAACTGGTCAATAGTAAACGGAAAGGATATTCCAAACTTCTCAAGCAACTGAACATTCCGTTCAAATAAATGATGATATCCTTCTTGGATACCATGATGTTCAATGCACTCAATGACGGTAAGGAGCGATTGCAAGGCCGAAATCAATTGGAATGCTTCTTTCATCGTGCCGTTATATCGCAAACCTTCCATAGAGAGAATTTGCAACTGTTCAAATTTTTGAATCTGCTCATCGTCAAAATAACACGGAAATACTTCGCTATAAAAACAATGAATTAAATCGCCGATATGCTCCTCATGCTCTTTTGTCGCTGCATTCACTACCTTCAATGCTACATACCACCTTTTTCTACTACATTCTACTCTTGCATGTTCAGATCGTTCAACGATACTATGAGTGTATCATACATGCTGAATCAATAGTGAAAGAAATTATTTCCACAATGCAAGAATCTCCCATCGGTTTCTTACTGCTATTGTTTCATGACTCTATTAGCGGTAGTGGACGTTACATGTAAAAATGATCGATATAACTCGATCCCTTGGGAGGACGATCCGTTTTTGACGGTCAGGCGACCAAATAAGGAATGTTCTAAAAGCTATATGGTTTGTCCCAATCGCCTAACTCTTGTTGAATTTAGAGCGTAATAGGCCAAAACGGGGCGCACGCTGTTGGCTATCTCTCTGCACTACTTATTCAGTTTATAAATGATAGAAAATGAAGGTGAAAAATGTGCTAACAATTCGCAAAGGAGAATGGCTAGAATTTACTGTACCGTCCGACTGGCACGGACAAACGATCGAATCTTTATTAAGGACCATGTGGAATTCACCAAAAAAATGGCTTCATCAACTCCGAATGGAAAAAGGAGTGAGAGTAAACGGAGAAACAGTGTCTTGGCAAACCCGCCTGCAAAAAAACGACCGATTCCAGATATGGGTGTATAAACCTGAGACGTCCGACATTTTACCAAACTATCAGGAGCTTGATATTTTGTGGGAAGACGAGCATCTTATCGTCGTAAATAAGGCTGCTGGAATGGAGGTCCATCCAACCTCTCCCAATCAAACAAACACATTATCCAACATTGTAGCAGCCTATTTTCAAACAAAGGGGATTTTTACAAAGGTTCGGCATATCCATCGCTTGGATCGGGATACATCAGGAGCTATTTTATTTGCTAAACACGCTTTGGCAGGTGCCATATTGGACCGTATGCTGGAACAGCGGCAAATCAAACGAACCTATGTAGCTCTTGTTCATGGAATTTTAAAGGAGAAAAGCGGAAGCATTGACGCACCAATCGGACGGGATCGCCATCATCCGACAAGGCGAAGGGTATCAAAAACCGGCCTGGCCGCTGTAACCCATTATCGGGTTCTCGATACGGACTTTAAAAAGCAAACTTCATTGGTCGAACTTACGTTAGAGACAGGACGCACACATCAAATCCGCGTGCATATGAGCTATATTGGTCATCCTTTAGTCGGCGATCGTTTATATGAGGGAAGCGCCCAACCATTGTCAAGACAGGCGCTTCATGCATTCAAGCTCGATTTCCCGCACCCTTTTACCAATGAATTCATTCGCTGCGTAGCTCCTTGCAATGATAAATGGCTGCCTAATACCCTCTGGTCATAAAGCTTGCCTTGCAGACGCTTTTATCATGCACCATTAGTCTCGCTCGGCTGCATTGATCGTCTGCAAGCGTTTTTCAATCGCCATCCATAGATGAGGATGAAAATAGCTGTAGACAAAGTCCAAATGGACTTTGTCTACAGCTTAGCTTTGTACACTTTGCTATCAATAATGAAATTGGGCCTCTCCATCACCATGTAGCGAATGATCTTCCTCTTGAGCTTCCTTTCTCGTGACTTCAATCGTTTTTACATGATGACCATCCATCTCCAGCACCTTCAACAAGTAATGATCCACCTCGATGCTGTCGCCTTCTTTGATATCATAGTGTTCTGTTAAAATCCAGCCGCCGATCGTATCAACGTCACTATCATCAATTGACAGACCAAATAAATCATTGACCTCGCTAATCAACACTTTTCCATCAACCACTGTATGCAGATCATCAATTTTTTGGATTAACGGAAGCTCATCAACGTCAAACTCATCTTGAATTTCACCAACAATTTCCTCCAAGATATCTTCAACCGTAACAAGTCCTGACGTTCCGCCATATTCGTCCACTAAAATCGCCATGTGAATACGTTCTTTTTGCATTTTTACAAGCAAATCATGAATGGCAATCGATTCAATCACTTGAATGATTGGACGAATATAATCCTTTAGCTCCTTCGTTTGTGAGCGATTAGCGACGAGATCTGTAAATACTTCCTTTACATTAATTAAACCGAGAACGTGGTCTTTATCTCCATCAATCACCGGATAACGTGTATACTTTTCTTCTTTAATGATCTCGAGATTTTCTTGAATCGAATGATTCATATCAAGAGCTACAATCTCTTTGCGCGGTACCATGATCTCCTTTGCCACCCGGTCATCAAAACGGAAAATGTTATTGACGTATTTATATTCAGATTGGTTAATTTCCCCGCTTTTATAGCTCTCTGATAAAATAAGCCGCAATTCCTCTTCAGAATGCGCAAGCTCATGCTCTGACGCAGGCTTCAAGCCAAACAAATTGGTTACAAGGCGTGCGGATGTATTCAGTGTCCAAATAAATGGATACATGAGCTTATAAAACAAAATAAGCGGCTTTGCTGTAAATAATGTAATAGCTTCAGCTTTTTGAATTGCGAATGTCTTCGGCGCCAGTTCACCAACAACCACATGCAAAAACGTAATGCTAGCAAAGGCAATAATAAAAGACAAAACATGCGAGAGAGATTCGGATAAATCCAATCCTTCAAATACCGGCAGGAGCATTCGCTCAACAGTCGGCTCCCCTAGCCAACCTAATCCTAACGATGTAATCGTAATCCCAAGCTGGTTAGCTGATAAATACTCATCCAAATTTGAAATAACATTTTTCGCGGCAATCGCATGTTTATTTCCTTCGCTAATCAATTGATCGATTCTTGATGTCCGCACCTTGACGATAGCGAATTCCGAGGCAACGAAAAAGCCGGTAATCGCAATTAATAAAGCCACTATCACTAAATTAAATATGTCCAATTAGTTTCCGCACACGTTGACCGTGTGCGGATTACACCTCCTACAAAACGAATTGTATGTTACTCTTCATCGTTATTGCTTTGGGTAAAGATAAGTATATATTTCAACAGCTCAAGCACCGAAATAAGCGCAGCGGCCACATAAGTCAAAGCGGCTGCCCCCAGCACCTTGTTCACTCCACGCTCCTCTTCACGCTGGATAATTCCTTCAGCAAGCATAAATTTCTTCGCTCTTGAGCTTGCATTAAATTCAACGGGCAGCGTGACTAGCTGAAACGCTACAGCAAAGGAAAAGAAAATAATGCCTAGCCCAATAAGGGAAAGCTGCTTAAAAAGAAATCCCGCTATTAATAAGAACGGAGCGGCTCCAGATGTGAAATTAACAATCGGGAACATGCGGTGGCGAAGCACTAGCGCTCCATATGATTGCTTATGCTGGACAGCATGGCCGACCTCATGCGCTGCCACAGAAACGGCGGCGATGGAACGTCCGTAATATACTGGTTCTGATAGGCGAACAGCACGGGAAATCGGATCATAATGGTCCGTTAATCTTCCTCGAACTGGCTCAACAGGCACATGATAAAGACCATTGCGGTCTAAAATCATTCTGGCCACTTCCGCTCCCGTTAATCCGGAAGAAGCTAATACTCTTGACCATCTTTCAAAGTTTCCCGAAACTTTAAATTGCGCCCACAGAGAAATGCCAAATGCAATCATAATTAAAAAATCCATCGGATGAAAAAACATTCATAAACCCTCCGTTAATGGTCGCATAACATCCTGAAAAACATGTTATACTATTTAATATTTTACTGTACCTCGCATTTTTTCGTCAAACAAAGTCCTCTTTACCCTTTAGTATGGAAAAAATGAATACATATACAAATTCCTTTTTATTCTTGTCCGCTTTTTCAAGATGATTCGCTCCATCTTTTTTATCATGCTCATAGCTTATTCTCTTCTCCCCTTCAGCCGTGTTTTCGCCATATCAAATTGAGGGAACCTTTCGATCTTTTCGTTTTATTGGATCTCCATGATTCGCAAATGGAGCCAATGCCGAAGTCATGTATATATAGACGTAGCTCTTGTTCTATTTCATCGTTGGGTTTCAGAACAAGAAGCTTCTCCCCCCTATAAAATTAAAAAGGCTTCCATCATGAAGCCTTAAATTGATGATAAACATTTTTATCCTCCATCAATGGCGATCGCTCTTCCGCTTATGAGCTTCTTTCGTGCGATTTGCACCTCCCAGCTGCATTCTTTATTTGTGTTTTCAAGCCAGTTTGATGTGGAAGCATCGCTACAAATGGAGGCTATTAAAATGGTTGTAGCCAAAATCCATGTTCACTTTGACTACAACCTGAAAACCTTCTCTTATGACACCTTTTTACAGCAAGCAACCTTTTTTCTCACAGTACGACGTCTTAGAGATGAAAGGATACATGAATCTCTCCCAACTCCACTTTATAAGGTGCGAAACTTCTTAGTGAATATGTTAAAAATTAAAATTATCTGGATCGGGACCGATCCGCTCATTTTTATTGAGGGAATTAATTTTCTCCATGTCCTCTGCCGTTAATTCAAAATCAAAAATGTTTGCATTTTCTTTAATACGATGTGGAGTGACTGATTTTGGAATAGTCACCACTTCGTTTTGCAAATCCCAGCGAAGAATCACTTGTGCCGGTGATTTTCCATATTTCTTTCCGATTTCAATTAAAGTGGAATCATGAAGCAATTCCCCTTGCATAAGCGGCGACCAAGCCTCCAACTGAATTCCATGCTGTTTGCAGAAGGATCGAAGCTCTTCTTGAGTAAGGCGCGGATGATACTCCACTTGGTTTACCATCGGCTTAATTTGACAATCCGCAAGCAAATCTTCTAAATGATGAATCTGAAAATTACATACTCCAATAGCGCGCACGCGGCCATCTTTGTATAGCTGTTCAAGCGCACGATACGTATCCTTATACTTCCCCTTTACAGGCCAATGAACCAAATAAAGGTCCACATAATCAAGACCAAGCTTTTGCAAACTGTCCTCAAACGCTTTTAATGTAGTATCATATCCTTGATCTGAATTCCACACTTTTGTAGTAATAAAAAGCTCTTGTCGCGGCACGCCAGATTCCTTTATAGCCTGGCCGACTCCTTGTTCATTTTTATAGACTGCGGCTGTATCAATATGACGGTATCCTACTTCAATCGCTGTTTTCACCGCTTGAACTACTTCCTCGCCATCCTTTACTTTCCAAACACCAAATCCAAGCCACGGCATTTTGACACCATTATGTAAGATCGCTCCATCATGTAAGCTGTTCATTGCTTCTCCTCCTTCCAAATTTTACGTTTTCATTATCGCTTTTTTTGCTTTTAAAAAGCAAAAGATATGCTTGATCAAAAAACCGGCTTCTTATCGCCTTATGGCGATGTTAGAAGCCGGTTTCATCTGATCTCATGAATTTTTTATTTTTGTAAACCGTTTTTCACCCATTGGGCGACTTGCACCGTGCGTTTTGCTTGATGTTTGACAGCCGCCTCAGCATCTTCAGCAATATTGCCGTTTTGATCTACTGTTACACTTGTACCATATGGATTTCCTCCGCCAGCAAAAATCGCCGAATCGGTATATCCTGGCGCTGCCACAATGGCTCCCCAATGATACATCGTTGTGTACAATTGCAAAATGGTTTGCTCTTGACCACCATGAGGATTTTGAGAGCTTGACATAGCACTTACCACTTTGTTGACAAGCTTCCCTTGGAACCAAAGCCCCCCTGTTGTGTCTAAAAATTGTTTAAGCTGCCCTGGAACATTGCCAAATCGGGTTGGTACGCTGAAAATAATCGCATCTGCCCATTCCAAGTCATCTAGCGTAACCGTTGGAACATCTTTTGTTGCTTCCACATGTGCCTTCCAAGCAGGGTTAGATTCAATGGCTGCCGCTGGAGCAAGCTCGGGAACTTTTAATACCTTTACGTCTGCCCCTGCGTCTTTCGCTGCTTCTTCTGCCCATTTCGCTAATTTGTAATTGGTTCCGGTAGAACTGTAATAGATGATCGCTAAGTTGACATTGGTCATATCCATTCTCTCCTTTATAAATATATAATCTCATTCCGCCTTTTAAGGCAGATCAATGAGCATTACCCGCGTATCGGTCTCAGCGGCTATTTTTAATTGAGGGGTTTGAGCCATTCGTGCAGAATCTCGTTTATATAGATTAACCTCCTCGTTAACCTTCAATTCTCCATCAATCACAAACAGGAAAATGCGACGGCCGCTCTCCTGCTCAAATATGATCTCATTTCCCGCTTCGATATCTGACAAATAGATGGTTAAATCCTGATGAATGTGCGCCACATTAGGAGATTGTGGATTTTTCGCTACAACAGGAAGCCATTGGTTTTTCAATTGGCTTATATCAAAGTCGGTTCTCTCATAAGACGGAGCAAGGCCTTGACGTTCTGGCAAAAACCAAAGCTGCAGCAAATTCACATCCTCTGTCGCTGATGGATTCACCTCAGAATGAACAATTCCAGTTCCAGCCGACATTCGCTGAATGCCGCCAAATGTAGTAACGGCCTCATTGCCTAAACTATCTTTATGTTTCAGCTGACCGCTAAGCACAATCGACACAATCTCCATTTCTTGATGGGGATGTGCACCAAATCCACGAAGTGGTTTGATCACATCATCATTTAATACACGCAAGGGGCCAAAATTTACGTTAGTTGGGTCAAAATACTCAGCAAAAGAAAAACTAAAGTGCGTATCTAGCCAACCATGAGTTGCATGATATCTTTCATCTGCCGGATATATTTGAATCAACCTAGCTCACATCCTCCCAAAAGTCAAAAATCTTGAAATCGAGATAATAAATTTCGATCTAATAAATTTTTAATTCGAGATTTATTATACAAACAATAAATACCATTGTCAACCTATTTTGAATAAAAAAGCATACACTTCCTTTTTTACTTTTTTGTATGAACATGGAGCCTATATAGTGTAACGACGGCTGAAGGAAAATCTACTTCTTTGCCTTCGGCCGCCGATTTTTCTGAAGATATTGGTTCATGCTGAACCACGCTCTTTCAAAAGCAATATAGTCAGCATGTCCAAGAATTCATTTGCCGAAATCTTGCGCTAGCTATATTCCATGATCTTTTCTGTCATCCTCCACCGTCCATTACTGGGCGATGGTCATCTTTTGATTCATCTCAGGATTGCCCTCAGTATGAAATTCCTTTTCCATTTTTGAAACAACAACTGTAGCTACCCCGTTTCCGATGAGATTCGTGATAGCGCGCGCTTCCGACATAAAGCGATCCACTCCAAGAAGCAATGCAATTCCCTCTACTGGAATCATCGGAAATGCTGTGAGCGTTGCCGCCAGCGTAATAAACCCTGATCCCGTTACTCCTGCCGCTCCTTTCGAAGTCAGCATTAACACACCTAACAATGTGAGTTCTTGCCATATGGTCAGATCAATCCCGTACGCTTGCGCAATAAACATGGCCGCCATGGAAAGATAAATCGATGTTCCATCTAAATTGAAAGAATATCCTGTCGGAACCACAAGACCAACGACCGATTTAGAACACCCATACTTTTCGAGTTTTTCCATCATTTTCGGCAAGGCTGACTCTGAAGAAGATGTCCCGAGCACAAGCAAAATTTCGTCTTTAATGTATGCAATAAATTTAAAAATGCTAAATCGATAAAATTTAGCAATCGCCCCCAGCACAAGCACGATAAATAAAAACATTGTCATATAAACAGATCCCATTAGCTTTCCAAGGGCCACTAAAGAGCTTAATCCAAATGTACCGATCGTATAAGCCATAGCGCCAAAAGCGGCAAGAGGAGATACCTTCATTACCATGTTAACAATACGGAAGAAAATATCAGCTAATCTTTCAAATAAATCTACTACTGGCTTTGCTTTTTCTCCCATTGCCGCTGTCGCTAATCCAAACAGTACAGCAAAGAAAAGAATCGGAAGCAGGTCTCCCTTCGCCATCGCTCCAACCACATTATCAGGAATAATACTTAATAAAAACTCGACAATCCCGTGGTCCGTTGCTTCTGCCTGCTTCGTATACTGGGAAACATCGCCCCCCTTTATCGCGTCTATATTAACTCCTGCACCAGGCTTGATAAGATTGACAACGATGATCCCGATAGCTAAAGCAAACGTCGTCACAATTTCAAAATAAATGAGCGCTTTACCGCCAATTCGTCCTACCTTTTTCAAATCCCCCATGTTTCCAATACCGATGACAACAGTAAAGAAAATAATGGGTGCGATCAGCATTTTAATCAACTTAATAAATCCATCGGCTAGCACCTTTAGCTGCGTTCCAAAATCGGGAAATAAAAAACCTACCAAAATACCAAGCACAATTCCCGTGAGCACTTGAACCGTTAAATTTTTAAAATGAATCCTCATCCTTCTGTCCCCCTCTATTTGATAACGCTTTCATTTATCATCGCCTTTATCTTAACAAACGACAGAAGAGTATGAATATTATGGTAATATTGTTCATTTTGTTCATTTTGTTCTTCAAACCAAATCCATAAAAAATACTGAGCCAATGAGGCTCAGTGCTGAATCTTCCGCAAAAGATCGTTGCCAAATTCTCTCTGAAATTCTTCATATAATGGTCTAAATGACTGTTTCCATTTTTCTCTTTCTGTTTCTGTAAGTTCATAAATATGCATTTGCTGATTTTGTTTCATTCGTTCCAATTCTTCTTGATTTTGTTGTTTAGACTGCTGTAAATTCCATCTCGTTGTCTCCTGCATGGCTTCGGTAATTTTTTCTTGAATATCTTTTGGTAAACTATTCCAGAACCTGCCGTTGACTATAACAGCATAGCCAAGATAGCCATGATTACTGATTGTTAAGTATGGTTGAAATTGATAAAACCCTTTTGAATAAATATTGGAGATCGTATTTTCTTGCCCATCAAATTCATGCTTCTCTAACGATTCATAAACACGGTCAAAAGAAACTACGATCGGATTGGCCCCTAAAACCTGAAACTGTTTGCTAATGACTTCACTCGGCATCACCCGAAACCTTAATCCTGAAAAATCGTTTGGTTCAATCAATAGCCGGCGATTGCTCATCATCTGTTTAAAACCATTGCTCCATAACGCAAGCCCTTTCATCCCTTCGCGGTCAAGCATCGCTAATAATTGCTTTCCGACCTCTCCTGTAAAGGTTCTTTCGACATCGCTATAATCTTGAAAAATAAACGGCAAATCCAGAACCTGCCACTCTGGAATCAACTGTGTGACCTTTGACAATGATGGGGCAATCATTTGCACATCACCGCGCAATAAGGCATCGATTTCTTCCCCGTCTGAGTATAAAGATCCATTTGGAAATACTTCTACCTTCACCCGGCCATTTGTCTTCTTCTCCACCAATTGAGCGAATTTCTGCGCTGCTAATCCTTTTGGTGTATTTTCAGCGACAACGTGGCTAAAATAAATCACAATTTGCTTGTTTAACCCTTGCTGTTCATCATCATAAACAAGCTGCTCCGGCTTTTGAATTTGTATCATCCATACGATTACAGCAGCTAAAATAGCCAATAAGCCGGTGATCATCCATTTTCTTCTCATGCTTCTCTCCCGTCACCTGTTTTCTGCTTTGAGAAAATTCTAACATATACAGAGAGAAATGATAAAATAGATAGAAGAAAAGTTTTATGCTTTATGATCAAGACACAATGGAGGATCTGTTTTGGGAACCCATCGCTTCAATCTTTCTCCTGTTTTTTCTGCTGCCTCTCACGGTCAAAAAACAGAGAGGCAACAGGCAAAACAACTGGCATGCTTTGTCTTTCTGAGAAGGAGTTGACAGATGAAAAGACTATCGATTCGTTGGAAAATTACAGCCCTTATCTTTTTTATTGTGAGCTTCTCTTTACTGTTAGGCGGCATTGTGATTGTCGGAAATTTCGTTCACACAAAGGAAGAAGAGCTGAAACAACGCGCTCTTTTAACTGCGCGCACGGTCTCTGAACTTCCAGAGATCAAGCAAAATATAATAGGAACACCAGCTGGGCGACACTCTATTAATGCTGTGGTGGAACGTTTACGAATCATTCATGGAGCGACCTATATCGTCGTATTAGATCAACATCGTATTCGATTATCCCATCCTGTGCAAGAAATGATCGGCAAGCCGTCATTTGGAAAAGATGAAGGCCCTGCCTTCGCTGAACATACATACACATCTAAAGCTCGCGGTGAAATTGGCACGGTTATTCGCGCATTTGTTCCGATTATGAACAACGATCACCAGCAGATTGGCGTCGTTATCGCCGCTTATCAGCTTCCGAGCGTCCTAGAAGCATTATTATCCTTAAAAATAGAAATTTTGCTTACCGCTGGCCTTTCTTTATTGTTTGGGGGAATCGGATCTTGGCTGCTTGCTTCTCATATTAAGCGGCAAATGTTTCAACTGGAGCCGCATGAAATTGCGAAGCTGCTTGTTGAGCGAACAGAGACATTTAATGCGATGCATGAAGGGGTTATTGCCATTGATAAAGATGAAAAAATTACGATTTTTAACGACAAAGCGAAACAAATGTTAGGAATTTATGAAGATGTCATTGGCAAACCGATTCGTTTGATCCTTCCCGATACACACTTACCGGAAATCCTGCAAATCAATGAGCCAATCTATAATAAAGAACTGCAAACTCGGCATTTAAATATTTTAAGCAACCGAATTCCTATTAAAGTAAATGGTCAAATTGTCGGAGCCGTCGCTATTTTTCAAGATCAAACAGAAGTCAAAAAGCTGGCGGAGGAATTGACAGGAGTGAAAGCCTTCGTCAGCGCCTTGCGGGTTCAAAATCACGAATATATGAATAAGCTTCATACCATTGCTGGCCTTATTCAGCTCGGCCATAAAGAAAAAGCGCTTGAATACGTATTTAAGATAACTGAAGAACAGGCCGAACTGACTAAATTTTTAAGCCAAAAGATTAAAGATGATAGTATTTCCGGACTGCTGCTTAGCAAAATCCGCCGCGGAAAAGAGCTCGGCATTCAAGTCATCATCGACCGCCATAGTAAGCTCAAAAAACTCCCAAGTGCGTTAGACCATCATGATTTCGTGGTTATACTTGGAAATTTAATCGAAAACGCCTTCGACTCTTTTCAAACGATGATTGAGCGAAAGAAAGAAATTTATATTAGCATTGAACAGAATGATGAACTCTTATGCCTTTCAGTAGAGGATAACGGTTGCGGTATCGATCAGCGCCATCTCCCTTATATTTTTGATGAAGGATTTTCAACAAAGGATAAAAAGAACCGGGGCATCGGCTTATATCTCCTTCAACAAATCGTCAGGAAAGGGAACGGAAAAATCCATGTAGAATCAGAGATGGGCAAGGGAACCATTTTTACTATTACATTCGACATGTAAGAAAAGGGGAAAATAAAGAATGTACAAAGTGCTATTAATCGAAGATGACCCGATGGTGCAAGAAGTCAATCGACAATTTATTGAGCAAGTTCCGCACTTTAAAGTGATCGGTATATCCTCAAATGGAATCCAAGGAATCGAAATGGTGCGCCGTCTTCATCCTGATTTAGTCATCGTTGATATTTATATGCCGCACCAAGATGGACTGGAAACATTGCAGAAGATTCGAACAGAGGGGCACGCCGTTGATGTCATTGCCATTACCGCTGCCAGCGATATAGAGACGGTAAGACGTGTACTGCAAAACGGCGCATTTGATTATATTATGAAGCCATTCAAATTTGAACGATTAAAACAGGCATTAGAAAATTATCATACTTTCCGACAAAAGCTGACTATTAAAACCACATTAACACAGCAAGAATTGGACAGGCTTTTGCAAATGCCGCAGATCGAAAGAAATGGCGGACTTCCAAAAGGATTGAATGAGATTACACTTCAAAAAATCATCAATTACCTTCAGCAACAGGCAATCCCTGTTTCAGCAGAAGAGGTAGCTGAGGGAGTCGGAATTGCCCGCGTCACTGCCCGGCGTTATTTAGAATATCTAGAAAAGCAACAAAAAGTGCAAATCGATATTCAATATGGCGGAGTCGGCCGGCCTATTAACCGCTATATGTTAAAACATTAGCTTTTCTATATAAGTGATGAATGACTTTAGCAATTGGCCCCATTTGCGAATGATCGAGGCCCCGCGAAAAAAGGGAACAGACGGCCCATCCAAAAGCAGAGTTCTATTTTCTTCGATGGTCGGAGACAAATCTACGACTTGCCTTTTCGTCACAAGAAGGTAAGATAAAGATCTGAAAGCAGCGCTGCTCGACCGCCCGCGCCCAGACCATCGCAAAACCGGCCAAATTCTATCATACAAATACAATCATGCTATGTAGCTTATGATTGTGATAGAATGATGAATAATCCATCCTTTTCACATGATTCATTCAAAATCAAGAATATCCATGCCCTGCTTGTGGGAGAACAAGCAACAAAGTAGTTTGATTCTAAATGATTTTCTATCCATTTTTCAGAAAGCGATTAGCGTTAAGGTAATAAGCGTCATTTGAACTTCTATTTTCATCCATTTTCTAGCGCCCCCTCCACCTACACTTCGTTAAGAGATGAGGAGCTTCTCGATGGATGATGTTAAAAGGTTATAGTAAAAAATAGGCAGAAAGCCTCTATTTCGCATATTGCGGCACATTTTTAGTAAAATAATGGATAATTCGTACTCTTCATATGATATAATAATGATATTCTTCCATTTATTTAAGGAGGGCTTTTTATGAAATCACTATACAAAATATTGACACTGTTTGTAGCAGGAACTGTTCTTCTAGCTGGTTGTGGCACAAAGCAGGAAACTGAAAAAACGGCAACAACTCCAAACGCTAACACTGCCAGCACTCAAGACAACAGTAGCACAGACAACAGCAACAAAGACAGCAGCGTCAGCACGAATAATAACAATTCGACAGATCATCATAACATAGGCACTGACAGCCCGAATACGGACAATGCATCTCAAACAGAGGCCAAACCTCCCACTAAGAAAAAGCTATCTTATACTAAAGATGGAAAAACATATGAAGAAACAGGAAAATTAGAAACAAGTGAAAACCAATCCTTCTCTCTTTATGTTTTAGGGAACTGGAAGCTTGAAGCAGAAGAACCGAATTCTGATGTTCTCCTAAAAGATCGTTCATTTGTCAGAATCCGCCTAGTGCAGCCAGACGACAACGAAACGGACTATGCCAAAATGGTCGAAGATCAAGCCAAGGCAGTGACCTCCGACGCTGTCCAGCAAGAAACCAATAACCTGCAAGGAATGCTTCATCAAGCGGTCTGGTACAAAGCTTATACAAACGATACGGCCGTAAATGTGCTTTGGATCAAAGGAAACGTTCCAATGATTGTTAATATCCAGACACCGCGTAACCAAGAAGTACTGGAACCTATTTTTGCAATGCTAGAGACGATTCAAAAACTGGATACTTCCCAAACGAATTAATTCGCTTGATTTGGCAATGGGAAGGTGGGAGATTTCTCGGTGGATCTGTTAAATTTTTTGATTTTTAGGAAAGGTAATTTCAAAACAGGTCCCTTCACCTAGCTTACTTTTCACTTTCACCTTCCCATAATGCTGGTCGATAATCCATTTCGCAATGGAAAGCCCCAAACCTGCTCCATCTGATGCGGCGCGAGCTTTATCGCTTTGGTAGAAGCGATCAAAAATTTTCGGAATGTCCTCTTCTGCAATACCGATTCCATTATCCTGTACTTTTAGTATAATAGAAGATGCGCTTTGATGGCAGGAAAGATGGATTTTTCCTCCTTCCTTTGTATATTTCATGGCATTATCTAATAAAATCACAATCAGCTGATGAATCCTTTCTCTATCTCCCGCAAATAAAAGAGAAGGTTCACTATCTAGCGTCATTTCTTTTTGCTGATAGGAAGCAATTTCATCATAATGATTGACAATTTCCCGCAGCAACTCATCGATTCGAAATGGCTCCTTTTTCATCTCGATCTGATTTGAATCCGAACGGGCCAATGTTAATAAATTCGCTACCAGCTTAGAAAGACGTCTGCATTCTTTAGCAATGACGGAGATATCGACAATTTTTTCTTCGATGGTCGCCGAAGGAGAGCGAAACAATAAATCCGTTTTCGCCTGTATAACCGCTAAAGGTGTTCTAAGCTCATGAGAGGCATCGGAAACAAACTGCTGCTGCTTTTGCCAAGCGCTTTTAATGGGCACCAGCGCTCGTTCAGCAAGAAAATATCCCGCTGCCACCGAGCAAAGAAGAGCGACGCCGCCTCCTGCTATCATCAGCAGCAACAGACGATTTAAAATTTCTTTTTCCGAATTGATATTCCGCAATATTTGCACAGTTATTTTACCAAACGCCGTATCTATAGAGACAGCCATTGTTCGAAAATATAAATGGTCAATTTGGATATCATATAGCTCATTTAACTGTTGGGGATAAATGGTGAGCTCGTTCTGTTGAAACAATGTTGTGTTCGCATTCGGATCAATGATTTTTCCTTGTTCGTTCCAAGCAATAATAAAAAGGCGAGGATCCCGCAGCGGAGCGATTCTTTCTCCCGCCTCCCCATATTGAACTCGCTCCATCGCACGAATAATGGTCTCATCCACATCTTTATATAAGCGCGTTTGCAAATACGAATATAAAAAAACACCAAGCATGCTAATAAGAATGAAAAAAACAAATGAGTTTAAAATCGTCAGTCGAATATGGGTACGTCGAAACATAGAGGTCTCTCCTATGATTCCGCAAGCATGTATCCCACGCCGCGAATCGTTTTAATATCTGTATGATAGCCAAACGGCTCCAGTTTTTTGCGCAAATGATGAATAAATACCTCGACAATCGCAATCGTCGTATCTGAATCAAATCCCCATACACGATCATAAATTTGTTCTTTCGTTAAAATCGTTCCTTTATTATTGATCAGATATTCCAGCAACTCATATTGCTTCGCAGTCAAGCGAATGAAATGATCATCGACTTTAATATCCTTTTCTTTTCCTAGCAATTCAATCCCGCGATAGCGAAGGGTTTGATTCGTCGTTAAGCTGCCGCTTCTCCTTAATAAAGCACGCAGGCGCGCCTTTAGCTCCGCAGCCTGAAACGGCTTTACCAAGTAATCATCCCCGCCAAAATCAAGTCCCTTTACCCGGTCCTCAAGCGAATCTTTTGCCGTTAAAAATAGAACTGGCGTTTGAATCTCTTCTGCTCTCATTTTCTGAACAATCGCAAAGCCGTCGATTTCAGGAAGCATCACATCCAATATGATTGCATCATAAATATTTTGCCGTGCCAAAAATAGCCCTTCCTCGCCGTTTGTCGCACTGTCTACTGTAAACTCATCATTTAAAATTTGAATAATCGATTGCAATAAATCCACATTGTCTTCTACGATTAATAGCCGCACCCAGTTCCCCTCCTTCTTTCCAATATACAACAAAACGAAGCGGTCGCAAAAGGCGATCGCTTCATTTCCAAAATCAATCATAACGGAGTGCTTGAATCGGATCGAGCTTTGCCGCTTTGCTAGCCGGAAAGACCCCAAAGACAATACCGACAATTAACGAGAACAAGAATGCAATGAGCACGACAGACACAGAATAAGACACAGATAACTTCAGCGTCACAGAGAGTATTTGGCCAATTCCTAAACCAAGTCCAATGCCGATTATCCCTCCAAAAGCACTTAACACAGCGGCCTCAATTAAAAATTGCAGTAAAATATCTCTTCGTTTGGCACCAATGGCTTTACGAATTCCAATCTCTTTCGTTCGTTCTGAAACGGATACGAGCATAATATTCATAATCCCGATTCCGCCGACTAAAAGTGAAATACCTGCAATTCCTCCAAGCATCATGGTCATCGTATTTGTCACCGAACTCATTGTATCCATTAAATCTTGCTGATTAAAAACACTATAGCTATCTTGATGGTCTGGGAACATGCGCATCAAAGTTCGTTCGATTTCTGCCATTATCCAGTTTAATTGTTCAGCACTTTTTGCTTGAATATACATGGTTTGTACATTGGTATTCTTCGTGATACGCTGTGCCGTTGAAAGTGGCAGCAAAATAACATCATCGCCGCTTTGTCCCATGGAACCTCCTTTGGATGCAAGCACCCCTACTACTTTAAAAGATATTCCATCCACCTGAATATATTTTCCGACCGGATTTTCCATTCCAAACAGCGTTTGCGCAGTATTAGCTCCTAAAACAGCTATTTTTTGGCGATATTCTACATCGATATCTGACAAAAAGCGCCCTTGGCTAACTTGAGCCTCTCGCACAGTCTGGTAGGAAGCAGTCGTCCCGATCAACGATACTTGCGTAGCGGTCGTGCCATTTTTAACACTTACACGCCCTGATACAACTGGAGCGATCTCCTTCACCCCGTCCAGTTTACGAAATTTTTCGGTATCTTCTACCGTCAGTTTTACAATATCTGAATTCATCACATTGACCGTTAATAAATTGGTTCCTAATTGATTAATTTGCTCTGCTACAGCTTTACTTGATCCTTGGCCAATCGAAATTAAAACAATGACAGAAGACACGCCAATAATAATTCCAAGCATTGTTAAAAAAGAACGTAGCTTATTGCCGCGAATGCTGCGCATCGCCATTTTAATCGACTGAAGAAGCCTCAATGAAATCACCTCTGCTTTCAAATAAACGACCATCTTGAATACGTACGATGCGCTTCGCCTGTTTGGCCACTTCCCAATCATGGGTAATGATAATAATCGTATGCCCTTGTTCATTTAGTCCTTTCATAATGTTAATAATCTCTTGACTCGTTTTACTATCAAGTGCTCCCGTCGGCTCATCTGCCAGCAAAATAGGAGGATTGCCCACAAGCGCTCGCGCGATTGCCACACGCTGCTGTTGCCCGCCTGATAGTTGGCTTGGCAAATGATGAGCACGTTCTATTAATCCGACTTTTTTAAGGCATTCTTGCGCTATTTGCTGCCTTTCTTTTATTTTCATTCCTCTATACAATAGAGGGAGTTCGACATTTTCCAGCGCAGTTAGGCGCGGCAATAAGAAAAAATTTTGAAAAATAAAACCGATTTTCTCATTTCGAATGGCTGCTAGTTCATTGTCATTCAATCTGGCAATTTCTTTTCCATCAAGAAAATAGCTGCCAGCATCTGGTCGATCCAGGCATCCGATCATATTCATAAAAGTCGACTTTCCTGAACCAGAGGGTCCAACAATCGCCAGGAAATCGCCACTGTGAATCTGCAAAGAAATTCCTTGTAAGGCTTGGACCACCTCACCGCCTAGGCGGTATGTTTTCGTCATATTTTGTATTTCAATAATTGACTTGGCCATTTGCCTACTCCCCTCCTCGGTAGCTTCTGCCACCCATACCGCCTGCCCCATTCATTCGCGGCATACGGTTCATCATTCCGCCAAACTCCATTCTGTTATTCATATTTGAGCTTGTAACTGCCGTTCTCGGCAATTGAACAATCTCTCCCTCTTCTAATCCTTCAGTGATTTCTACGTAATCTTCATTATTGATCCCTGTTTTTATGATCTGTCGTCTAGTAGCTTCGCCATTTTCCGAAGAAGATGGGTCAGTGACAACAACAAACTTTTGTCCATTGATCGTATTAACAGCTTCAATCGGCACGTATAACACGTTATCCTTGCTTTCTACTAAAATACTTGCTTCTGCTGTCATGCCAACCTTCACATTGGTTGATTTATCAAGATGCACTGTCACATCAAATGTTGAAACACCATTAGAGATGGTTCCCTCATTTGCAATAGAGGTCACCTTGCCGCTGTATGTTGTATTGGGAAATGCATTGATTTTCACGCTTGCGGTCTGGCCTGCTTTTATTTTCGGAATATCTAATTCATCGATTTGTACCGTCACTTGTAAATCATCATAATTAGTAAGATGAGCAACAACTTGACCTATTGTTACTCGCTGTCCTGGCTCTACTGCTACTGATGTCACCGTTCCAGCTGCCGGCGCCGTAATTGGATCGCTGCCATCTGTAAAAGTTATCAGCTCTTGCCCTTCTGTCACTTTCTCGCCTTCAGAAACAAGGACTTCGTCTACTTCCTTGTTGGCTTTTGCTTTGAGATCTTCGCTTGTAACAGGCTGGATCGTTCCATTGCCACTTACCTTCACTTCCAACTTTCCTTTTTGCACAGAGGCTGTAGGTGTTTGCGCTACAACAGTATCTTTTTTGCCCATTGACCAAATCCAAACACCTCCGCCAATCACCACAATGGCAACAATGAATATAACTATCCATTTTTTCAATACAGACTCCTCCTTATTGAAACTATTTAAATTGGCTAGTCCTATTATGCAAATCATTTCTTAATTTTTTCTTAATAAAATGGCTTCCTTCTGAGGGAGGAGCTTGAATCTTTCACTTTCCTAGCGTTTCACTAACCCATTCTTTATGTCAGACTGATAAGACAGGAGCGCTTTATCTTACAGGATCCTATTTACACAAAAAAGCATTCGCGGCGATCGCCCGCAAATGCTTAAAACGAAAAACGATGGGAGGGTTATTTATATAAGTTTGAAAATAAAAGAAATGATCTTTAATGAACCGCCCCACTTCCACTCCGTTAAGAAGTGGGAGACTCCTCGATGGATTATGTTAAAAGGTATAAAAACAGTTGCTTTATTTCACTAATCCTGCCTCATCCACTGGCCATATCCGTAATACAGCCTTACCTACAATATCCTTCATTGGCACAAGTCCAAAATAACGGCTATCCTTGCTGACTAAACGGTTATCCCCTAACACAAAAACGTACCCTTTTGGAATGACTTTTTTATTTGTAATTTCCTGCAAAGTAAAATCTCCTGTCACAAGGCCTTCCGTCTCATTTTTCTCCTTCCATGTTTTTAAATATGGTTCATTATAGGCTTTACCATTAATGTATAAAGTATCATGCTTCATTTCAACGGTATCTCCGGGTAAGCCGATAATTCTTTTGATATACTTTTCTTTTGAATCAGGAGCATTGAATACAATGATATCAAAGTGCTTGTATCCCTCCCATTTGCTGAACTTGCTCACGATCAGGCGATTATCATTTTGCAGAGTCGGCAGCATGGACTCCCCTTTCACAATATAAGGAGCAAAAATTAGATTTCTAACTACGACTGCAATAATAACGGCAATTCCAACCGCCTTTCCCCATGATACGATCTCTTCTTTCCAATTTGACATGATCCATTCCCTCTCTTTCTTCTCTGCATTTATCCTTTTGTCGTTTCATTCCCCATATTGATCAATCTTTACAGGTCTGGCTTCTGCTGCGAATTCAGGCCACGCCATCTTCTTAAATAAACATCTATGTATGATCATCCTCACTATTCCAATTATTACTATATGAGTTTATCATATCATCGAGAGAGAGGAGCTAGCAACACCTCGATGGCCTGCTTCGTAAGAAAAGGGCAAAACATCCACCTACTGGCGAAGATCGTACAAGCCCCACTGAGGAGAGCTCGAACCAAGCCAAGTTTGGTCCTGCGCCGTCGCTGAATGAAGGAACCGCCGCAATACGGAGAGGAGCGATTCGAGCCGATGGCGCTTGAAGCTAGACAGCGCCTCACTTCTTTTAAAAAAGGCAAGATCATAAATTCTGATATGATAAAAAACCCCTGCATCACGCAAGGGCTATACAAGTGTTTTATTTTCCTCTTTTCTAAAAAATGTGGTCATCGCGTGAAACACATCCGATTTTTGCTTGAGAATATAGTAACGAAATTTCTCATCTTTAATGTTTTTATAAGCAGACATGAGAGTCGAATGGCGATTGTACTGGTTCACCTCTCCATATCCAAACATATTGGACACCTTCATTAATTCATTCACAAGCTTTACACATCGGGCGTTATCGGAGGTGAGATTGTCTCCGTCTGAGAAATGAAACGGATAAATGTTATAGCGCGAAGGTGAATATTTAGTTTCCACCAATTCAAGCGCTTTTCTGTAGGCTGATGAACAAATGGTTCCTCCGCTCTCCCCTTTTGTGAAAAATTCCTCTTCTGTTACCACCTTCGCTTCTGTATGATGAGCGATAAAAGCAATTTCCACCGTTTCATATTTTGTACGCAAAAACCGTGTCATCCAGAAGAAAAAGCTGCGAGCCATATACTTTTCCCATAGACCCATAGAGCCACTCGTGTCCATCATCGCAAGAACAACCGCTTTCGAATCTGGCTTGACGACTTCATTCCATGTTTTAAATTTTAAATCTTCCGGATAAATTGGATAAAAGCTTGGATTTCCGCTCATCGCATTTCGCTTAAATGCGGACATCATCGTTCGTTTTTTATCAATATTTCCCATCAATCCGGTTCGGCGAATGTCGTTAAACTCAATGTGTTGAACAGTATTTTGATCTGCTTCCTTTCGTTTTAGATCCGGAAGCTCTAACTGGCTAAATAAAGCCTCTTGCAGCTCTAATAGTGAAACTTCGGCCTCATAGTAATCGTCTCCTGCTTGATCACCAGCTCCTTGCCCCTTACCTGGTCCTTTTTGTCCTTCTCCAGAACCATCACGAGCAACCACGTCACCTACTTGACTGTCCCCATCTCCTTGGCCGACATGTTTATTTTTATCGTAGTTATAACGAATTTTATACTCATCTAAAGAACGAATTGGAATTTTAATCACATCGCGACCATTTGACATAATGATGCTTTCTTCAGTAATTAAGTCAGCTAAGTTATTTTTTATCGCTTCTTTTACTTTTTCCTGATGCCTTTTTTGATCATCATGTCCTTTCCGATGGAGGGACCAGTCTTCTTTTGATACAATAAAATTTCCACTCATTGTTTCCCCTCCTAATCACATTTTTTACCCTTTCATCATATACTGGTGTTGGCGTCTACAAACATACAATAATGGCGGTTGTTTACTCTATCCTATGCAAAAACCAAAAATAATTGACAAATAATTAAGAAAATTAGTCCCCATTTCTCCGTAAGACAAGCCTAAAATCCCAATGGATGAAAAAAGCATGCCTGATGCTGAGGCATGCTAGCGATTCAATAAGCTTCCGACATAACGGAGCAAATCATTGGCAGACGTTGAATTATATCCATATTCATCGATAAGGCGGGCAACCACCTCGTTAATTCTTTTAAGTTGTTGCTCATCCGGCGTTTTTGTGGATGTTGTAATTTTTACGATGTCCTTCAAATCAGCGAATAATTTCTTTTGAATCGCCTCCCGCAATCGTTCATGGGAGTTGTAATCAAATCGTTGCCCTTTTCGCGCATATGCTGAAATACGAATTAAAATTTCTTCACGAAATGCTTTCTTTGCATTTTCCGAAATGCCAATTTGTTCCTCGATCGAACGCATGAGTTTTTCATCCGGATTCATTTCTTCTCCTGTTAACGGATCCCGCAATTTTGTTTTATTGCAATACGCTTCTACATTGTCTAGATAATTATCCATTAATGTTTTAGCGGATTCTTCGTACGAGTAGACAAATGCTTTTTGCACCTCTTGCTTTGCAATTTCATCATACTCTTTTCGCGCCAAGGAAATGAAATTTAAATATCGCTCGCGATCTTCTTTTGAAATAGATGGATGTTGGTTCAGCCCTTCTTTTAATGAACGAAGCACATCTAATGCATTAATGGATGGCACTTCCTTGCGAATAATGCATGAAGAAATGCGGTTAATCACATAACGCGGATCAATTCCGCTCATTCCTTCATCGGTATATTCCTTCTTCAATTCCTCTACATCGACTTCATTAAACCCTTCTACGGTTTCACCGTCATATAAACGCATTTTCTTCAGCAAATCAATATCTGGACGCTTTGGCTCCTTCAATCTCGTCAGAATCGTAAACATGGCTGCGACACGAAGTGTGTGCGGTGCAATATGCACATCTGCAACATCGCTTTCCCGAATCATTTTCTCATAAATTCGTTCTTCCTCAGACACCTTTAAATTATATGGAATCGGCATCACAATAATCCGTGAATGAAGCGCCTCATTCTTTTTGTTAGAGATAAAAGAGCGGTATTCCGTTTCGTTTGTGTGAGCGACAATTAATTCATCTGCGCTAATTAATGCGAATCTGCCAGCTTTGAAATTTCCTTCTTGTGTTAGTGAAAGCAAATGCCATAAAAATTTTTCATCACACTTTAACATTTCTTGAAATTCCATCATTCCGCGATTCGCTTTGTTCAATTCACCATCAAATCGATAGGCGCGAGGATCAGACTCTGAACCATACTGAGCAATCGTTGAAAAATCAATGCTTCCTGTTAAATCGGCAATATCTTGTGATTTAGGATCGGATGGACTAAATGTACCAATTCCGACGCGCTTATTTTCTGAAAAGAAAATTCTTTCGACCATTACATCTTCAATTCGACCGCCATATTCTTTTTCCACTCTCATCATGTTAAGTGGCGAAAGCTCTCCTTCAATCCGTATTCCATACTCTTTGTAAAAATCATCACGCAGGTGATGGGGGATAAGATGGAGCGGGTCCTCATGCATTGGGCAGCCTTTAATGGCGTATACAGCCCCTCGTTCTGTTAGTGAATAAGCTTCCAATCCCCTCTTTAACATCGTAACAAGTGTTGACTTCCCTCCGCCGACCGGTCCCATCAATAACAAAATACGCTTCCGAACATCCAATCGTTTCGCGGCAGGGTGAAAATATTCTTCTACTAGGCGCTCAAGTGCTTCTTCTAACCCAAACAACTGCCCGCTAAAAAAATTGTATCGTTTTTTTCCATCTACTTCCTCCACCCCGGCATCTTTAATCATATTATAGACACGCGAATGAGCGGACTGGGCAACCCATGGCTTTTCCTTTAAAACCTGCAAATATTCGGCGAAGGTTCCTTCCCACTTTAATCGTTGCTCATCTTCCCTGTATCTTTCGATTTTTTTTAAAATATCCATAAAGAACCTCCTTAATACTTGATGACTAACAACGAGATTATTACAATGTATGCGAGGATGTCCTTGATCATTCACTATAAAACAAAAATTTACTTGTTCCTCTAAACAATACTTGTCCCATGGGCTATAATAGTAAGGAGAAGCGACTATTTATCACATAAGGAGGAAATTCACGATGAGAACATTACTCGTGCTCGGGGTCATCATTGCCTTTTTATCTGCCATTTTTACAGCTGGATATGACGACAAGCCAAGTGTAAAAAACTAAACAATAAAAAACGACCTCCTCATGAAGGTCGTTTTTTGTTAATATAAGCCTTTAAATCCTTGCTGCCTGAGGGCTTCATACACCAGAATGGCAGCCGTATTGGATAAGTTTAATGAACGAACTTTATCGTTCATCGGGATGCGCAAGCAACGATCCATATTGTTTTCAATCAATTCTTTTGGAAGACCGCTTGTTTCACGTCCAAATACAAAGAAATAGTCCTTTTCGCGATCGCTAAAATCAAAAGAATCGTAATGCTTTTGACCAAATTTTGTAATAAAATAAAACTCCCCATCTTGATACTGATCAAATAACTCTTGTAACGAGTCATAGTAAAAAATATTGACATACTCCCAATAATCCAATCCTGCCCGCTTTAACATTTTATCATCCGTAGAAAATCCTAACGGCCGGATCAAATGCAATACTGTGTCCGTTGCTGCGCATGTACGTGCAATATTTCCAGTATTCGCTGGAATTTCTGGTTGATACAATACTACATGTAAAGCCACGTTTACTCACCTCAGATTTGATCTTTCTCGTTTTATTATACTATCCCTTATCCTCAATATGAAAAAATTTATACTGAATACTTGGAGTGTAGGCACTCGAATCTTCATACGACCAATATCTCATCCGGCTATTCGTTGTATGAGCATTTACGAGCGGCATGCCTTTTTGGTCTTTCGCGACTACAATCGTCGAGTGGTCAAAACGTCCGTCTCCTTGAAAATCATAACAAATAATATCGCCAGGCAACAACTGCTCTGGAGAGGTAACCTCTACTGCGTTCCACCCGGTATGCGCTCCTCCCAAATACCACCGAAAGGCATGAGCGACGGTCCAGCTATAGCTCCAATTGTTATTTTGCATCCACCATCCCTTGCCGCGCTCCGGATAGCCAACCATCGGCATTCCTCCCGCGTACAAGCATTGAGAAACAAAATTTGTACAATCAACGGAAAATTTAGGGAAACGGGGATTATAGCTGTTCCACCATGTTTCTGCATATTGAACAGCCTTGATTCGATCATATACATAAGCCTTTTTTTCTCCTTTTGCCATTCGTTCAACTGTATGTTCAGGCTCTATTCTATCTAAAATCGTCAGCTTATGATCTTCCACTAATTGTTTTTGCTCAAAACAAGCGCGCCTTGGCTCTGTCATTTCCTCTATATACATCCATTCACGTTGCTTTACTAAAAATTGATAATGCACGATATAATCAAGATCGATCTTCTCCCTGAGCTTCTGTTTTCGCCAAACCGTTCCCTTTATGCTACATTTTACGATTTCCGCATCCCGTTTCTGGAATAATTGCAGTTTTCTTTCAATCATTGGATCGTCTTTGCATCTCGATAATGAAACAAAGGATTGTGCCCGTTTTCTAAGCAGCTCTTCTAACTCTTTTTTCACATTGCCCACCACTTTTTCTTTTTTATTTTACATTATGTGATGGTCGGCTGATTTTTTCCATCTTTCCTTCTATTCATCAACAACTGCAATCCTTTTTTTATTTCTCGCAATACTTCTTCATCTTTTTCAATTTGTAAGGCCTCTTCTAAAATGGGCATAACATTTTCATCACCAATTTTCCCTAATACCCAAGCTGCTGTTCCCCGGATGACTGGCCGACTATCTTCCTTTAGCAATTTTAACAAATCAGGAATGGCTGTCCGATCTTGAAAATGAGCTAATGCCAAAATAGCATTTCTTTGAATCGGCTTTTTCCCCCTCCATGCACCCGAAAGAGTCCCAAACTTTTCTCTAAACTCTCGATTCGTCATATGGAGAAGTGGCTTAAGTAATGGCTTCACCACCTCTGGATCCGGTTCCATTTCTTCGTGAAAATGAAAGTCCTTTCCTTTGTTTTCTGGGCACACTGTTTGGCAAGTATCACATCCGTATAAACGGTTGCCAATTTTTTCACGAAATTCATCTGCGATAAAACCTTTTGTCTGCGTTAAAAAAGCAATGCACCGTTGAGCGTTGAGCTGTCCCCCTTGGACAAGCGCTCCTGTCGGGCAAGCATCGAGGCATTTTGTACATGAACCACACCGATTTTCTATAGGATTATCTGGAGGAAACGGTATATTCGTGATCATTTCTCCCAAATACACATATGATCCAAACTCTGGAGTAATAATCGCACAGTTTTTGCCGCTCCAACCGATCCCGGCTCTCTCAGCCACAGCCCGATCCGCTAATTCTCCCGTATCTACCATTGATTTAACCTTTGCATTTGGCACTCTTTCTAAAATAAACTCCTTTAGCTTTAACAGACGCTCTTGCAAAATAATATGATAATCCGTTCCCCACGACGCCCTGCAAAAAATTCCGCGTTTTTCCTCTTTTGTGCTTCGAGGCGCATTTTTCATTTTCGAAGGATAAGCAAGCGCGATAGAAATAATGGATTTCGCTTCATCCAACAGCAGAGCGGGATCGGTTCTTTTTTCAATATCCGGCTCCTCAAATCCTGATTGATATCCAAGCTGTTGCTGAAGACGAAGGCGTTCCTTTAGTTCCACAAACGGATCAGCACTTGCAAAGCCAATTTTATCAATTCCGATGGTTTGGCTGTATTGAATAATATCTTCTTTCAATTTTTTCACATCCATGCTAATCCCTCCTTTCGCTAAAATATTAAATTCATGGTAAAATGAAATTAAAAACTAGAGGTGAACATATGAACATCAATATATCACAAACACTCAAGCATATCATTCCAACATTCAAAGTAGGAGTCATCACTTACAACAATATCGTAGTAGACGATTCTCCGCAAATGTTGAAGGGAAGATTGCAGCTTTTTCAAGAATCCATTTATTTTGAATGGCACGAGAAGCCTATTATTGAAATGAAAGAAATCAATGAATGGCGGCAAATTTTTAAAGCCATTGGAACTGATCCAAGTCGATATCGTCCTTCTTCAGAAAGCTTATATCGGCGTATACAAAAACAGCAATTTATTCCTTCCATTCACTCAGCTGCCGACATCAATAACTTCTTTTCCCTTTATTATAAAATACCGATCGGAATTTATGACGCCGACCAAATAAAGGGAGATATTTCGATTGAAGTCGGTACAGAGGAAGATCAATATCAGGCGATCAATGGCCGCCATGTTCAATTAGCTAAAAAACTGATTGCCAAAGATGAGCTTGGTCCATTTGGAAGCCCTATTGTAGATTCTGAACGCACGGCCGTTACATACAGTACCAAACAAGCCATACAAATCGTATACTTATCTCCAGCAATGGAGCAAACCGAGTGTGCAAAAATGATTAGCTCCATTCAAAGCATGTTCACACAGATTCATGGAGGAGAATCGACAATGAAAATCATACAATAAACGTGCATGTAAAAACAAAAAACGCAATGCCCCGTTCTCCTAAGAAACGAAACACTGCGTTGTCCCCTATGTATGTATAAATGGAGCGGGTGATGGGAATCGAACCCACGACATCAGCTTGGAAGGCTGAGGTTTTACCACTAAACTACACCCGCATAATTATCAAATTTTTCATTACAAATTTCTAGTGTCCCGATATGCCATGCCTCTTCCTCTACCAGTTCATTCTAAGATGCTTTGTGCGTCGAGGCAACTCGTCGTCTATACAATGATGTATCGCTCGCGGCTGAGGTTTTACCATTAAACTACACCCGTGCATATACTATAATAGCAACCACAGCTAAACAAAATTGTAATTTTTTGAAGCAAAAAAAGTAAAATTTTGTCGAAGCAAATTTAAAATAAAAAACAGGTCATCCCTGTTAAAATAAATGGTGCCGATGGTGGGAGTCGAACCCACACTCCCTCACGGGAACACGATTTTGAGTCGTGCGCGTCTGCCAATTCCGCCACATCGGCAAATCACAAACATCAGAACATGATATATTATACCACAAAACAAACTATTAGTCAACTAATTAAACAACAACAATTATATTCATTACATTTGATAAAGGCGGCACCCGGATTCGAACCGGGGGTAAAGGTTTTGCAGACCTCTGCCTTACCACTTGGCTATGCCGCCATCAAAGCGGAAGACGGGACTCGAACCCGCGACCCCCACCTTGGCAAGGTGGTGTTCTACCACTGAACTACTTCCGCATTTGGCTGGGGTAGCTGGATTCGAACCAACGCATCACGGAGTCAAAGTCCGTTGCCTTACCGCTTGGCTATACCCCAATCCTCTTCATATTCAAAAGGGGCGACTAGTGGGAATCGAACCCACGAATGCCAGAGCCACAATCTGGTGCGTTAACCACTTCGCCATAGCCGCCATGCTGTAAAATGGCAGGGGCAGTAGGAATCGAACCCACACCGGAGGTTTTGGAGACCTCTGTTCTACCATTAAACTATGCCCCTAACTGGTGGAGGGGGACGGATTCGAACCGCCGAACCCACAGGGAGCGGATTTACAGTCCGCCGCGTTTGGCCACTTCGCTACCCCTCCATTACTCAAAAAAGTTAAAATGCCGACTGCAGGACTTGAACCCGCAACCTACTGATTACGATTCAGTTGCTCTACCAATTGAGCTAAGTCGGCTTCATCCATAGAACTAACCATAAAAGCATATGTGTCCTGTGCCTCTTCCTCTTCAAGATATTTCAAGATGTCCAATGCGTCGAGGCAACTCGCAGTCATTTCACCGATGCTTCGCTCGTCTCTACCAATTGAGGTAGGCCGGCTTATTTCTATGAAAAATCAGCCATGACATAAGCTTTTTTGCGCTATTCTTCTAAATTATTCACCAAAGACAGCACTTTTCTCAGCAACTCATTCGCTTTATTTACAAACATTCACACAAAAATGGTGGCTCGGGACGGAATCGAACCGCCGACACAAGGATTTTCAGTCCTTTGCTCTACCGACTGAGCTACCGAGCCATACGCATTTATGGCGGTCCCGACGGGACTCGAACCCGCGATCTCCTGCGTGACAGGCAGGCATGTTAACCACTACACTACGGGACCATTTTGTTTGGTTGCGGGGGCAGGATTTGAACCTGCGACCTTCGGGTTATGAGCCCGACGAGCTACCTGGCTGCTCCACCCCGCGATGATCATTAGCTTATTAATATTGATGGCGGAGGAGGAGGGATTCGAACCCCCGCGCGCCTCTCGACGCCTCTCGGTTTTCAAGACCGACCCCTTCAGCCAGACTTGGGTACTCCTC